>NZ_CP022684.1:2717500-3917500 GCF_002863865.1 Ketobacter alkanivorans
CCAATGAGTGCGATTTTACAGAGGTTTAGCTCGGGGGACTGGTCAACAATACCCTCATCGATTATCTCAGAGATAGCCTTCTTTCTTGTAACTTGAACTATTAGTCCTATGAGGTGCTGCCCAGGCCTGCTGCTTTGCAAAACAGCTAAATGATTTACCTGTAACCTTTTCAGTTGATCCACATTGTCTACATCTACAACTACTGTAGCCGTATCAACAGATGCCACTTTCCCTAATGCATCATTGTCCATAAAATTGAAAATTGGCATCTCTATAACCCCTACATTATTAATGTCAGATAGCCTTGGAGGCTCCATAAATTCTTTTCAACTACTACTGGCTCCTTTTCAAGGGAACTGTAAATCACTGACTGGTCGTCATGTGCACCCCGTTCAATTGCTAGGTAGTTATTTACACCGCCATTGATAACATGCTTTTTAGTAGCCTCGGAAAGTGCGTATGTCACGATAGTAATTGGCGCTCCTTGCCGTGCACATTTTCTCATAAGTTTTGGTTGTATATGCTCATCATTAAATCCATAGCCAACACACAGATATGATGCTGCATTAGTAATGGCAAGGTCTGCGTTGTTTATAATTGAACGATATGGCTCTAGGTGAGTTCTTTGGTATTTCTGAGTTCCAGGCGTCACAATCTGAGGTAAATATCCGGCCGGGATTTCTTCTAGGTGCGATAATCCAATAACGTCTTTTAATGGTGATTCAAACCAATCGAGCGACCCGTGCACTTTCCATATATTAGCTTTACGTGAAACTTTAACCTCAGACGGTTGAGATAGCTGGCGAAAATAGCCATGAGTAAAGCCTGTGTAATGGTGGATATTTTCTTTGTCACAAGCGTATTCGGCAAGCCTGTCATAATTCGTTGTAATGATGTTAATAGTAGAGATGCTTGATCTGAACATATGCGAAAGAAGTATACCCAAACTATAACGGTCATTACCTTCAAGACTTCTTTTGAAAATTTCCAGATCTTCTCGGTTTATAAGAGTCCATGTGTGGTTAATGATTTTTCCTGTTAGTGCTTCGGACACTTGCACCTGATGCAAAGCTGTTTCTAAGCCGACTCCCGAATTCAAAGCTTCACAAAAGCTAACCCAATTACTTTGGTCTTTTTCAGGAAGATCCGATACATCGGTATGTTCAATTAAATAATTGGCCAATTTCCCCATGCCGGACATACCATAGGCTGCTGAGGCACCGCTTCCTAGAACTATGAGCGGTGCCCTTGCATAATAGTCCTGTGCCTGCTTTTCAATACTCATCAAAGCCACTACTAGTTGCACGGTGCATGATTTTCATAACGCCCCGATCACCGGGCAGCGTAGTGGAACTATTTTTGTGGTATAAGAGCGAAGCGATACCACAAAAATTGTGGAACGTAGCTGGCTCCGCGTGCATCGGATTGTTATGTTTGGGACTATTGCACATTGGTAGCCTCCTTGTATTTTGAAATTGCTTCTTTTACTGCGTTGCACTCAGTTTCGTATCCATGAATAGGTAACGATTTGATCATATCTTGAAACTTGGTAGCGGCCTCTGAATCATTGGATTTTGCCACTCGTACGGCCTCATCAGAAACGAAGTCAATGACGCTTGAGTAGCACATGTTCGCATTGAACCATGTGAACCACGCACCCAAACCGTACGAAACTCCAAGAATGACCACAATCCCTATAATTGAAACAGCAATTTTTGCAATCTTAAGCATTACCTATTACCGGAAACATAACATCACACTATCCAAACCCAACCCAAATAACCCCGCCATTACCCAAAGCACAGATCCCTTCATTTGGCCACAAATTCCCAAATGGAGAACAATTCATATTTGCCTGTTCAGTATTGAATAAATTGGGCCTAAGCCTAGATCTGGCAATTTATTGCATTTACCTGTCCAGATCTTTTCGTAAACATATTATCTTTCTACCGCAGCATCGCAAACCAAGTCAATTAAATGCACAAAAAAGCGGCTGAGGTTACCACCGTCAGCCGCTTGATGTTGTGTTGCTTTTCTGTTTGTTTTTTAGGCGTCTGCAAAGCCGTTTTGTTGCAACCACTCCATACATTTGCCAGTGGCTTCGTTCAGTTTATCAGGCTGGCCAAAGTAGTAATGATTGGCGCCTTTTACTTCATACATTTCTTTGTTGTTGTGCCCTACGGCTTCATACAGTCGGTGGGTATGGCTGGGTGTGCAGGCATCATCGGCGGTGTTGCCGATCACTAAGGTGGGCACGGTGATTTGTTCTGCGCAGGTTATACCGTTGGCATTGGAATCATCGTAGCTCCATTGGGATAGCCAGCCGCGCAGGGTGTTGAATCGCGCCAGGCCTACTGGGCCGTTGTTCACCGTTTTTGGGTTGCCCAGATAGCACCAGTTGGCGGGGCGGTCGTTGGGGTCGAGCGTTGGGTCGATAAAGCGCGGGTCGGCCATGGTGCCGTGTACCACAAAGGCGAATTCTTCGGTGGTGAGGCCATCGTTGCGCAGTTGTGCCAGTTTTTGTTTTACCCAGGCGGTGATTTTGCGGTTGCGGGCAATTTGCGCTTGGCGGTATCGCGCTACGAATGCTTCGCTGTAAGGTGGCTGGTTGGGGTTGTTGGGATCGTACAGATCCAGTTCCACATCACGTTTGGTTGGGTCGTTTTCATCCAGTATGGAGGCATCCAGCCATTCGGTCATGGTGCCAGCGCGGCTGATGTGGGCAGCCAGCAGCATCATGCCGTCGGCGGGGATCAGGTTGGCTTTTACCAGGTCTAAAGGATCGCCTGCTGGGGTTTCGGTTATGGTGGGGTTTTCGGCCTGGGCCTGATAAAACAATGAAAGCGAGCCACCGCCGCTCCATCCCGCCAGTACGACTTTTTTGTAGCCTTTCTTTTCTTTGGCATCGCGCACGCAGGCGGCCATGTCCAGCACGACTTTTTCCATGATAAGGGCGCTGTCTGTGCCACGGTAGCGGCTGTTGCAATAGATAACGTGGCAGCCCTTTTTGGCCAGGGCCGATACCATGGGCAGGTAGGCACCACCGCCGATGGGGTGCATAAAGATGATGACGGTGTCGCTGGGTTTGTCTTTGGGTTTGAGCCAGTAGGATTCCAGGGCCACAAAATCGGCGCTGCCGCCGTAGGTGTCTTTAAAACTGGATTGTTCGGCAAAGGCCAGCAGGTAGGGGATGCGGTCGTATTCGTATTTCTGGCTCATCAGTTTGCCTCTTCTTTTTTCACTTTGGAGAAATCCGCTTTGCTGGTGTCGATGCCGCGCTGATCCAGCAGGTCGGCGCTGATGCGTTCCAGTTTCATGGGGCGGGTGCGGGTGGTCCAATCTTTGAGGGTTTGGTGTGCTTTGGCGCTGTCTTCGGCGAGGATGGCATCGTAGTTTTTGTCTTTTACGGTGAGTTCGACCTGTACGCCGTTGGGATCGTACATGTAAATGGAGTGCACAAAGCCGTGATCGATGGCGCCAAAGCAGGGGCGGCCCATTTTGTTGATGTGGCGGCGCCAGGCTTTGAGTTGTTCCATGGTTTCGACTTCGAAGGCGATGTGCTGGTCGAATCCGTGACGGGCGATGAACATTTTTTCGTCTACGTCATCGGGCACGTCAAAGAAGGCGATGAAGTTGCCATCTGTGGTTTGAAAAAACAGGTGCATGTATTCACGCTTTTGGGCGCGGCCTGGTTCTTCGTCAAACACCATGGCGGCGGCCAGTTTGAATCCCAGTACGTCTTCATAGAACCAGCGGGTTTGTTCGGCATCCCGGCAACGGAAGGCGGTGTGGTGCATGTTGTGAACGGCTTTGCGTTCGATGGTGGGCTTGTCTGTCTGGCTCATGATGCTTCTCTCGGCACTCGTTGGTCTTAATTTTTTGGCGTTCGACTTATGGGTCATGATTATGGATTGTATACAATCATAATGACTGGGCGGTTTCAACCGTTAATTTATGCCCTCCACAGGGTTCTTGTTTGCCTGATTGCATACAAATAGATCTATAAGGGTTTATTTGATCAAAAAAAATCACATATCGGTGCAACTTTGTGAGGGCCCGGTTCGTATTTCCAGTAAGTCGATTTGATTAAGCCAATACTGGAGATGAACCATGACCACTTTCAACACTGCACACACTAAACCCCTCTTTACTACTAAATCCCTGATGAGCCTTGGCGGCCTGTGCCTGCTGTCGGCGTTGACCGCCTGCGGTGGGGGAGGCGGTGGCGGTGGCGACAACGTAGCCGATACCGCAGCCCCTAATGCGGTGATTGCGTTTCCCACCCCGTTTTCGGCCACCGATGGCAACAGCCTGATCGTGCGCGGCAGCGCCTCGGATGCCAGCGGCGTGGCACGGGTGCGGGTGAACGGCATCGAGGCCACCAGCAGCAATGGCTTTGGCACGTGGCAAGCCACCATCCCTCTGGAGCTGGGGCTGAATTCAATCACGGTGGAAGCGGAAGATACCGCCGGGAATGCCAATCGCACTGCTGCGACGGCCACCATTAATGCGCTGGGTCCGCGCACGAATTCCATCGAAAATCTGATCATCGATGCGGCCAACAACCGGGCGTTGGTGCTGGATCGGGGCCTGGAAGCGCTGTTTGAGCAAGACCTCACTACCGGTGTTCTGCGTGTCATTTCCGATAGCACCACGCCGGATGCGGTGAATGGGTTTTCGTTTCCCTCTGACTTGGCACTGGATGTCGCCAATAACCGCGTGCTGGTGATCGATGCCTCCCTTAGGGCGTTGATTGCGGTGGATTTAACCACTGGGGCCCGTACGGTGGTGTCCAACAATTCGATTCCCGATGCCAACAGGCCGTTTGGGGCTCCGGAGCACATGGTGCTGGATGAGGCCAACAACCGGGTGTTGGTATTGGATCCGGGTAGCAAGGTGTTGATGGCAGTGGATCTTGCCACGGGCGCGCGCAGTATCATTTCCAATAACAGTACCCCCAATGGCAGAAATGCCTTTGGCTCGCCCCGTGGGCTGGTGGCGGATTTCGTCAACAATCAGGTGTTGATTGTGGACAGCGGCGTGGATGCGATGATGGCAGTGGATCTTGCCACCGGGGCCCGCTCGATTGTGTCCGCCAATAACGCACCGGCTGGCGATCCAACGTTCATCAACCCGGTGGATATGGTGCTCGATACGGGTTCTCGGCTGGCGTGGGTGGTGGATCGCAATCAGGATATGGTGATTGTGGTGGATTTGGTCACGGCAGAGCGCCGGGTGGTTTCCGAAGGCTTTGACGACCCGCGCCGCATCGATTTCGACCGCACCAACAACCGTTTGCTGGTGCTGGATCGGGGGCTTGAGGCCACCGTGGCGGTGGATTTGAGTAATGGCAGCCACACCCTGCTGACCGAGTCCAACAACACGCCCAACGCAGACGTACCTTTGGTTTTCCCCTCGGATATCGCTCTGGATCTCGCCAACCAGCGCGTACTGGTGGCGGACAGGGGCGCCGATGCAGTGATCGCCGTATCTCTGGTGGACGGGGCGCGCCAACTGGTAGCCGATGGGAGCACGCCCGTGGGCAGTCTGCTGGAAAATCCCGAGGGTATCATGCTGGATCTCGCCAACAACCGCGCGATCGTGGCCGATACCAGCCTGGATGCCCTGCTGACGGTGGATCTGGTGGATGGTTTCAGTACGCTGCTGTCGGACGCGATTACCCCGAATACCGACAATGCCTTCGGTCGCCCAGCCCGCATGGTGTTCGACGCGCGCCAGAATCGCATCATCGTGCTCGATACGACTTTGGACGCATTGATTGCGGTGGATGCCCTGGACGGTTCACGCACGGTGCTTTCCAGCAACGATGTACCCAATGGGGACAATCCTTTCAGCATCCCCGCGGGCATGGTGCTGGATACCACGAACAACCGTATTCTGGTGGTGGATGAGGGCGTTGCCCAATTGATCGCCGTCGATCTCACCACCGGTGCACGTACCGTCCTGTCGAGCAACGAAGCCCCCAATGACGCCAACCCCTTTGGCGATCCGGAATCGGTGGTGCTGGATTTGGCCAACAACCGGGTGCTGGTGGGGGATGATGACCTGGAAGCCATCCTGGCGGTGGATCTGACCGATGGCAGCCGCACGGTGATCTCCGATAACACGTTCCCCAATAGTGCCAACGTACTGGATGACCCTGAAACCATGGTGTTCGATGCAGATAAGCAAATCGCCATTGTGGTGGACGTGGATCTGGATCAAATCCTGGTGGTGGATGCACTGACCGGCGAGCGGGTGATTCTGTCACGCTGATCCCTTGACTTATGGGTCTACTTTCTAGATTGTATACAATTATGATGAATGCGCGGGTCAGCCTGCGCATTTTTGCCCTGAGGAGCGCCTTCCTCGGGGCAATTGCATACAAACAAACACGAATTAGAAGGTTATGCCATGGGTGCTTTGTCTCACGTTACGATTTTGGATCTGACCCACATGTTGTCGGGACCCTATTCCAGCCAGTTGTTGGCGGATATGGGGGCCAACTGCATCAAGGTGGAGCCGCCGGGGCAGGGAGAAGGCACCCGCAAGCTGCTGGCCGACGATGAAAACTACTCTATAGACGGAGTTGGCGCTTACTTTCTTACTCTTAGCCGCAATAAGAAGAGTGTGGGCATTGATCTGAAGAGCCCACAGGGGCTGGCGCTGTTCTATGAGCTGGTGAAGCAGGCCGATGTGGTGATCAATAATTTTGGTGAGGGCGTGCCCAAGCGCCTGGGGATTGATTACGACACGCTGAAACAGCATAACCCGAGGATTATTACGTGCTCTATCACCGGCTTTGGCGAGACCGGGCCGGATCGTAATCGTGCTGCCTTTGATCTGGTGGCGCAGGGCATGGGGGGCGGGATGTCGATCACCGGTGAGCAGGGCGCGCCGCCACTGCGGGCGGGGATTCCCATTGGCGATCTGGGTGGTGGTTTGTTTGCCACTATTGGTATTTTGGCGGCGCTGAATCAACGCGATCAGGCCGGGCCTGGGCAGGGCGTGGGCCAGCATGTGGATATATCGATGCAGGATTGTCAGGTGTCGATGCTCAATTATATGGCCACTATGTATTTAATGAGTGGGGTGCAGCCCCCAGCAGTGGGCAATAGTCACTTTGTGCACGTACCTTATGGTACCTTTAAAACCACAACCCGTTATTTGATTCTGGCTTGTATGGGGGATGGCTTTTACCACAAACTTGCGGCTATGTTCGGCGATCCTGAGCTTATGGATCCGAAATTTGTCACTCAACCGGTGCGCTGGGAGCATCGTGATTTCATCAATCAGCGGGTGCAGTCTCATATTGAGAAGGAAAGCTGTGAATATTGGCTGGATCAGCTTAAGGAACACCGTATTCCTGCTGCGCCGGTGAACGATTTTGCCCATGCCTTTAATGATCCGCAGATTCAGGCGCGGGATATGGTGGTGGAGGTGCCGCTGGGTAATGGCGAGACAGTAAAACAGCCGGGTAACCCGGTGAAGCTGTCTGGCGCGGGGCCGCAAACCTTTACGCCTCCGCCAACCCTGGGCCAGCACACCGGTGAGATTCTGGGGGATGTACTCCATATGACCCATGCCCAGATCGAAGAATTACGCCGTGCAGGGGTTATCGCTTGATCACCCCTTGGCTGCTTGCCGTATAATCGACTGATAAATCCATTCATAGCAGCTGCGATAACAACATCATGCGTGAACAAGTCTTTATAAATGAGGTAGGCCTGCGGGATGGCCTGCAAAATCAGCCGAACCCTGTCTCCACTGCCGCCAAACTCAAGATGGCCCAGACGCTGCTGGATGCCGGGGTGAGCTATCTGGAAGCAGTGGCGTTTGTTCACCCGAAAGCGGTACCGCAAATGGCAGATGCTGTGGATGTGCTGGCAGGATTGGGCCCATTGGTCAGCCAATCTGCGGTGGAGGTGTCTGCATTGGTACCCAATATGAAGGGGTATCAGCGGGCCATTGAGCATGGAGTAACATCGGTGGCGGTGGTGTTGTCCTCTACTGATACTTTTAATATGCGCAATTTGAACATGAGTTTGTTGCAAGCCAAGGAAACCTGCCAACAGGTGATTGCCCAGGCCAACGCAGATAATATCAAGGTGCGGGCTTATGTGTCTGGCGCTTGTGCCTGCCCTTACGATGGCACGACTCCGGTGGATGTTGTGCATCAACTGGCAGCGGAGATGATTGAATTCGGTGCCAACGAAATTTCCATCGGCGATACAATTGGCGCAGGAAACCCGCAACAGATCAATGATATTCTGGGGCCACTTGTGCAACAATTCGGGAGTGAATGCTTTAATCTGCACTTACATGATACCCGAGGCCAGGCTTTGGCGATGGCATGGGCTGGCATTACACAGGGCGTGCGTCGCTTTGATAGCTCCATTGGCGGCTTGGGTGGCTGCCCGTTTGCACCAGGTGCCTCTGGTAACGTCGCCACAGAAGATTTAGTGTATATGTTAGAACAAGCCGGGTTTGATACCGGTATTGATATTCAAAAATTGAGATCAGCGGTGAGCGCCGCAGAGTTGGCCACTGGGCAACAATTAGGAGGCCGCATCCTGCAATGGATGAAATCCCAGGAACTTCGGGAACAACAAAAACAATCGCCCTGCCTATAAAAGCTATTTTTAAACGCGGGCCAAGGTAAGTTACACAAACTGAGTTGTACTACGCATCATGATGAGACTTTCTGTCAAACTGATGGTGGCCGGCCTGCTGATGTTTGCGGGGGCGTTTGCTTTCGCAGATAAAACCGATCGCATCATCGAGGGTGAAAAAGCCAATATCCAATCTGCCGTTGCCTCTCAGGAACGGGTCAATACCATCAGCGGCAAAACCCAGCAACTGTTTCAGGATTTTCAACTGGAGCTGAAACGTATTGAGGATTTGACCGCCTACAACACACAGCTAGAACAGCAAATCCGTCGCCAGCAACAAAGCATGCTGGAAACCGAGCAATCCATTCAGGATGTAGCCATCATCGAGCGCCAACTTTCCCCTTTGCTGAACCGCATGGTGAAATCACTGGAGACCTTTATCCGTTTGGATGTGCCGTTTCTGTTGGATGAGCGTTTTGAACGCATTGCCTTTCTTAAACACACGTTGGGCCGCACCGATGTGGATCTATCGGAAAAGTTTCGCCAAGTGATCGATGCCTATAACGTAGAAGTCGATTACGGCAACACTATTGAAAGCTATCGTGGCACTCTCAAGCTGGCGGATCATTCCAGTGAGGTTGAGTTCTTAAGAGTTGGCCGCGTGGCGTTGATGTATCAATCGCTGGATGGCAAAAGAATCGGTGCCTGGAATAGCGAAACCAAACAGTGGCAACAGCTGGGTGCAGCTTATTCCCGCGATATACGCCAGGGCTTAAAGGTTGCTAAGAAACAGGCTGCACCGGAGCTGCTTACGTTGCCGATTTTGGCACCGGAGGCAGGATCATGATGATACGTTTCTGTTCACGCCGCCCTCGATTACCTGCGTTTATATTCTGCTCTGCTTTGATTGGTTCCCTGATCCTGGGTTTGATTGCCCCTGTGCAGGCTGCATCACCCTGGCAGCCCAAACCAGAAATCGAATCCCTTGACGAGTTACTGGATTTGGTGAAAGAAGGGCGCATCGAACAATCCAAAGAGAACAACGCCCGCGAACAGCGTTTTAAGCAAGATCAATCCAAACAGCAATCGCTGCTAGATGATGCGATTAAAGAACGAAAAAAACTCGAACGTCGCAGTGAGCTGTTAGAGGCCACTTACGATGAGAACAAAAAGAAATTAGATGTATTGAGCCTGCGACTTACAGATCGTTTGGGATCATTAAAAGAACTGTTCGCACATCTGCAAACTTCCACTTCAGAAGTATCAGGCCAGTTACAGCAATCCATCACCTCGGTGGAGTTTCCTTCCCGGTTTCTGGAGCTGGAGGAACTGTCTGATCATTTAGGCAGTAGCCGCACGCTGCCGCGCATCAACGACATCGAACAACTGTGGTTCCAGATGCAACGGGAGATGATCGAATCCGGCAAAATCAAACACCTGAACCTGGAAGTAATCACCACCGAAGGACAACCGGTTATGGCAGATGTAGTACGCATCGGTGCCTTTAACCTTCTGTCGGGTGATCGCTATCTGCAGTTTATTCCCGAAACCGGTAAAGTCATCGATCTGAATCGGCAACCTGCCCGTTATATGCTGGGTTACGCCGAAGACTTCACGCAAAGTACGGAAGGGTTTAACGCGGTGGCCATTGATCCAACCCGCGGCGCTTTGTTGAATATGCTGCTGGATGCGCCAGATTTTGTTGATCGGGTGGAACAGGGTGGCTTTATCGGTTATGTCATTTTGATCATCGGTGCCATCGGTGTGATCCTGGCGCTGGAACGCATTATGTTTTTGATCATCACAACCCGTAAGGTGGCCGATCAGATGCGCCTGAAAGAGGTGCGCCGGGATAACCCGCTGGGCCGCGTTGTGCTGACCTATGAACAGAACAAATCCCTGCCGTTGGAATCACTGGAACTGAAATTGGGAGAGGCCATTTTGCGGGAACGCGGCCCTCTCGAAAAACACCTTACTTTGATAAAAATCGTATCCGTGATCGCGCCGTTGCTGGGCTTGTTGGGTACCGTCACCGGTATGATCAACACCTTTCAAACCATTACACTGTTCGGAACCGGTGATCCAAAATTAATGGCCGGAGGCATTTCACAAGCGTTGGTCACCACGGTACTGGGCTTATCGGTTGCTATTCCTGTGGTGTTTTTCCACACCTTGGCCAGCACCCGCAGCAAGGCCATCATCTCGGTATTAGAAGAACAGAGTACCGGTTTGGTAGCAGAACGGGCGGAGCAGGAGCACACATAATGTGGGCGGTGCTGGAAGCCTTTGCCATTGTGCGGGATTTCCACTTTGCCGGTGGTATTGTGCTGTGGACCATCGGCATCAATACCCTGCTGATGTGGACGATGATCTGTGAGCGAGTTCTGTATTATCGCTTTGCCCTGCCCAAAGATGTCAATCGAGTTACTCACGCGTGGTTTTCCCGCGATGATCGCAGCTCTTGGTATGCACAGCAAATTCGTCAGCGTCTGGTGGCCGACATCAGTATTCACGCGCATTTTTCCTTGCCCGTTATCAAAACCCTGATCACCCTGTGCCCATTGTTTGGTTTGCTGGGCACGGTAACCGGTATGATCGAAATTTTTGATGTTATGAATGCCTTTGGCATGAACAACACGCGCTCCATGGCATCGGGTATTTCCAAGGCTACCTTACCCACCATGGCAGGCATGGGATCTGCCATTTTTGGTTTGATGGCATACCGAACCTTGTTGCGTTATTACGAAAAGCAAGTGCAGGCCATTGCTGATCAACTTTCCCTGTCCACTCGAGGAATCACCTCATGAGACGGCCGTTTTATCGCGTTACTGAAGATGAAGATACCGGCATCGATATGACCCCTATGCTGGATATTGTATTTATCCTACTGATATTTTTTGTGGTGACTGCCTCCTTTGTTAAGGAAACCGGTATTGATGTAAACCGCCCACAAGCCAAGACTGCCATCACCAAGGAGACCGCCAACATAAAAATCGCCATCGATGCTAATGACGTGATCTGGATTGATCGCCGCCAAATCGATGATCGCAGTGTAAAACCAATGCTGGAAAGAATGCATATTGAAAACCCCCAAGGGGCGCTTATTGTGCAGGCTGATCGCAAGTCTACTAATGATAAGTTGGTGCGGGTTATGGACGCTGCACGGCAGGCAGGTATTAATTCTATTTCCATTGCAGCAGTGGATCAGTAATGATCGTCAGACGCTACATAATTGCGTTTTTTATAGCGTTTGGCGTGGTAACGTTTCTGTTCGCGCTGATGATCACGTTAATTAAAACCAGTGAAGTACCCGTAAGCAGTAACGGTGCGCTGAACATGGTGGATTTTATTCGCTCCAAAAAAGATCGCGATTTGGAACTGGAGCAAGCAAAACCGGAGCCGCCACCACAGCCTGCTAAGCCACCTCCACCGGCTGAATTGCAAATGGAATCCGTAAGCAATATAGCGGGGGAATCTTTTACGATTTCTGAGCAACCGGTTACGGACAGTTTTTCAGTTGAGCCTGGGTTTTCGATGGGTGAGGGTGATGGAGAATACTTACCCATTTATCGAGTGCCACCGCAATACCCGCGCAAGGCTTTATTTGATCGGGTAGAAGGCTGGGTGGTTGTGGAATTTACTATTGGTACCCAGGGGGAAGTTAAAAATCCAAGAGTGGTCAAATCCGAACCCAGGGGTATTTTTGACCAGGCTGCTCTTGATGCCGTAAAGCGGTTTCGCTTTAAAGCCCGCACCATCGGAGGCACGCCCGTGGAAGTATCTGGCATTCAAAACCGCATTCGATTCAAGTTGAAAAAATGATGACTTGGCGCAGGTTATTCAACTCATTGCTGTTGTCTGTTGCGTGTAGCATCGGCGGCGTTGCGATGGCTGAAAACACGCCCACTCTCACCGCGTTGGTCTATAAAAAACTGGTTGAATCTCAACAAGCACTTCGTGATAAAAAACTGGATAGCTCGATGGCGATTCTTCAGGGCATTGCCAACAACGTAGAGAATACACCCTACGATAACGCCATGATCTGGCACATGCTAGGTTACATCCATTATGAGCAGGGCGACCTTAAATCTGCCGCCGAAGCGTTTGAGCGTGTGTTTGAGTTTGATGTTCCGCAAAGCCTGAGTCAAAGCAATCATAAGATTCTGGCGCAAACCTATATGGCGATGGATCGGTATAAAGAGGCATTGCCTCATTTACGCAACTGGTTAGAGCATGCCGACCGTGATCAAGAAGAAGTGCATGTGCTGATCGCCCATTGCCTGTATGAAATCAAGCAGTTCAAATCCGCTGTTTCTCACTTGCAAACGGCCATTGATAGCTACCGCGTCATGGGCAAAGCACCTCTAGAGCCTTGGCTCAACCTGTTGCAAGCCAGCTTGGCGCAAATGGATGATGTCAAACACCGTATTGATACCATTAAGTTGCTGTTGGCCTGGTATCCTAAACCCGAATACTGGTTGGCATTAGCCAGCAGCTACGCCCAGCTCGAAAAAATGGATAACTACCTGGCCATTCTGGCTCTGGCTCAGCGCAAGGAATTACTCACCAGCGAATCCCAGTATGTGTCATTAGCCAGTGTTTACTTTGCCCAGGGGGCCCCGCAAAAGGCCACCGAGATGCTCGAAGAGGGCATGCACAAACAATTGGTGCAACGCAATGTGCGCAATTTGCGCTTTCTGGCCTCTGCCTACAGTATGGCCCGTGAATTTCAGGCTGCGCTGATTCCATTGCGGCAGGCAGCCGCCCTCTCCGAAGACGGCGAACTGGACATTATGCTCGGTAATGCCTTGTATCAACTGGGCCGCTGGCAGGAAGCAAGCGCCGCGTTAGCCAAAGGCCTGGAGAAGGGCGAGGTGAAGCACACCACCACAGCGTGGCTGTTACTGGGTCAGAGCCTGCTGAATTTGAAACAATACGACGATGCTATTGCAGCATTTGAACAGGCCGCACTGGATGAACAGCGAGCCGATCAGGCTCAACAGTGGTTGAAATACGTGCGCTATGAGAAAGAGCGACAGGAAAAATTGAAGTTGGAGGCAAGCTGATCATGAAAGCCATTGTTATCGGAGCAGACAAATCACTGAGCTGGCAGCAGCTGGATTCAGAACCCGCGCCAGGCCCAAGCCAGGTAGCCATCAAAGTGCACGCCACGGCGGTTAATCGAGCCGATCTGATGCAACGGGCCGGTTTGTATCCACCACCACCGGGAGCCAGCGCTGTATTAGGGCTGGAATGCGCCGGTGAAATCAGCGCCGTGGGCGATGCCGTAACTCAATGGCAGGTGGGCGATCGGGTTTGCGCTCTGCTGGCCGGGGGCGGCTATGCAGAAACTGTGGTCTGTCACGCTGATCATGTATTGCCCATTCCTGCTGGATTCAGCTTTAGCGATGCTGCTGCACTGCCTGAAGTATTCGCCACCGCCTGGCTCAACCTGTTTATGCTAGCAGAGCTAAAACCAGGCCAAAAAGCGCTGCTGCACGCAGGCGCCAGTGGTGTCGGTACTGCTGCCATTCAATTGTGCAAAGCCATGGGCAACCCGGTATTCGTCACAGTAGGAGATCAAACCAAGCTCGATACCTGCCTGCAACTGGGTGCCGATGGCGGCCATGTACGCAGCGATGGTGAATTTGAAAATGCAGTCAAGACCTGGGCGGGCAAGTCCGGTGTCTCGGCAATACTTGATCCAGTTGGCGGCAACTATCTTGAGCAAAACGTAAGATGCCTGGATACCGATGGCAGTTTGGTGATCATAGGCCTGATGGGGGGCCGCAGCGCACCGCTGGATATTGGCCGTTTGCTGGTGAAACGGATTCGCGTGGTGGGGTCGACCCTGCGCAGCCGAGACGACTCCAGCAAAGCAGAGATCATTACCCAGCTGAAACAGCGGATTTGGCCACTGTTTGACTCGGGCGCAATCAAACCTATAATCCACAGCCGCTTCCCCATAGAGGAAGCCGACGCTGCCTTCGCATTGGTGGCCAGTAACCAGACCATCGGGAAGGTGATTCTGGAACTGCCACGGTAGCCAACGTAATCGTTACCTGCATTATTCAGGTATCATTGGTAGTATTAATGAAACGATCAGCAGATGGGAGCAGATCACGTGGAAGCACAAGCGCTGAATGAGCCGGAATCGGTCATTGAAATTGAGGACTTGAGCCTGTTTTCCGATCAGGGTGATCTGTTTAATGCGGCCGATACCAAAACATTTAACACTGTGCGCCTCAATCAAACCATCGCCAACTCCGCCCATCGTGCCCTGCAAGTCTGCAACGCCCAAGCGCAGTTGATGCTGGCCAAATACCAATCCGACAACGTGGATGAAATGAAAATCGCCCGGCTCAAAGCGGAGCACATCGCCTATGATCTGGGGGATTCTGAATACGATCCCGACGCTGATCGCGATAACCCCTTCGATGAATCCATTTTGGCTAACGCCTGGCAGGATGGTTACGAAAGCGCCCGCAGTGCCAAACGCTTCCGGCCCATGTTGCAAATTGAGCAAAAGTTTTGGGAGGAAGGGGTGAACACCGAAGACGCCCGCTCCCAATATGAACTCTGCGCTTTACAGCTCTATCGTATTGCATCCCGTCTGGAGGAAGGCGATCAGGCTGAGCGCGCCAAACGATTAGCCATGGAAATGTGTCGCTACAACGAAGGCGAAATGCCTTCTAACAATCGGCAGGCTGAGATCGATCTTTTTATGGCGAAACAAACCGAGCGCATTGCTAAAACCATCGATTTTTAACACCTGCATCGTTACTACTGATTACGTAGTTAACTACTACTCAAACCGTAGTTGGTTACTACGGTTTTGGGATTAGAACCTTAATCCCTGCCCCCCTATCATGCCTCCATCAAAGCGAATCACCAGTATCGACTCTTGATGACACTTCCTACGCTTTATTCTTTCATGGAGGCAAAACATGAAATTTGTTCATTTCAACTTCATTAAATGCATAACCGGCGCGATGCTTTGCGCATCCATCGGCTTGACTACTAATAGCCATGCCCTTGCTCCGGTCAATACAGATCCCACCACACCACCCGACTTGGGGCTACCGGCAGCACCCACCCTTTCCGTATCACGCAGTTCTATATCGCTGAGCTTGAGCATGAAGGACAGCTCAAACGAAGAAGACGGTTACTTTATCCAGATGCGCAACTCCAGTAATCAATGGGTCACCGTTCGCAGTAGCGGACCTTTGCACTCATACCAGTCCATCTCTGATACCCGTTGGGGGCTGAAACCGGATACTCGCTATTGCTTCCGTGGCGCTGCGTTTAACGCAATGGGCAATAGCTATTCAAAAATCAAATGCGCCTATACCTATGATGGTAATGAAAATTCGGTATGGCGAGTGCAGCTGGCGGTTGAAACCGGTGCCGGTGTGCATAGCGGTACCAACGACCAGGTGTGGGTGCGCATGAATTCCTCGTCTGTGAACGAATATCCACACGGCAATCTCACAGTGGTGGATTATCCATTTTCGGATTTTAGCCGTGTTACGACGCATACCGTTGATCTTAACCTGACCGGCCTGTCACAAATGAGTGACATCAATACTCTATCCCTTTACAAACAAGGCACTGACGACTGGTGTATCAAATCCGTTAAGCTGCTGGTGAACGGTATTGAGGTGTTTGTGAAAGATTACTCCAGCGCCAGTTCAGACTGCCAGATAATGCCGAGTTTATTTCCCGGTTTTGATATGTTGAGTTTTGACCGCTCAACGCTGCGTACTGCCAACGCATGGCATAGCTATGACGAGGATATTGCTCTGAGTCTGTTGGGTACCTTCGGCATTAGAAATACTGAGCTGGTATCCCGCCTGTCTGGCATGATCGGCCATAAAATGTATTTCAATGAACTTAGCTGGCGCGACGGTTATTATGATACCCCCATCTCTATTACCCCTGTCTGCAACAGCGCTAATCAATGTGATCGCCTGAATGTGGATCTGAACCTGTTAGCCGATGTCAGTATTCTGGATTTAGGCAATCTACACCCTAACGTAGACATCAATTTTGATTTGCTGGTGGAATGCGGTACCAACGAGTTAATCATCAGCACGGAAAACTTCTCTGTATCTGCAGATTCCGTCCTGGCGCAGGAAATACTCAGCCTCAGCCTGGTCAACTATGTGGATGGCCAGGTGGAATCGGCTATTCGCGATGCCTGGGACGCCATATCACAGTCCGTGCCAGGGATTCCCCAGTGTGAAGTGCAAGTTACCCAAGACGGCGATGTATATTTGCTATTAGCAGAGTAGTGTATCCATCCAGATCAGCTTTTAACCCACTGCAGCACACTTCTATCGGTGTGCTGCAACTATTTCATTACCTTATATACAAGTTAACCTACTGTTTTATATAGCTATATTTACTGTTACGACTCCTGCTGGCACACCGCGCCAAAACTCCTACACTTAGTGTATAAGCTTAAAACACAGGATGGTGTACTGGTAATCCCATGGCGTTGGATCTTATCCCCTACCATAAGAAGAACGTGCTGATCATTGAAGATCTGGCAGAGATGCGTTCCTCCATGAAATCCATGTTGGCCAATATGGGTGTCCAGTCCATGGAGACTGTGAATAACGGTGAAGATGCGCTCGCCAAGTTGGCAATGAATCGCTATCACATCGTGTTCTCTGATTATGAATTGGGCCGGGGTAAGGATGGCCAGCAGATTCTGGAAGAGGTTCGTCACTCCGGGCTTATCCCCGCCTCCACTGTTTATATTATGGTTACCGCAGCCCAGACCGTCGAAATGGTAATGGGCGCCTTGGAATATGAGCCCGATGGCTACATCACCAAACCGGTTACGTTGGAAATCCTGCGCACCCGCTTGAATCGGATCATTCGCACCAAAGATGTGTACCGGGAAATCAATCTTGCCATTGATAAGAAAGACATCAATGGCGCGTTAGAGGCCTGTAACCGCTTGGCGGTGGAGAAACCTAAGTTCGCGCTTCCGGCCTACCGCATTAAGGGCAAACTACTGATCAGCGAAAAGCGCTTCGACGAAGCCAAGGACATTTACGACACCGTACTGGGCATCAAGCGCGTCGCCTGGGCGGTGCTGGGCATGGGTAAGGTGGAATATTTTCAGGGCAACTACGATGAAGCCCAAAAATTGTTGGAGAGTCTGGCCCAAACCCGTTCCAAGTATGTCGAAGCCTTTGACTGGCTTTCCAAAGTATTGGAATCCCAGGGTAAATTCAAAGCCGCTCAAAAAGTGCTGGAACAAGCCATCGCAGAATCCCCTAAATCCGTATTACGGCAGCAGGAACTGGCCAGGTTGGCGGAGCTGAATGGTGATATGGAAGCCATGTACAAAGGTTGCCGCAAAGCCACCGGTTTGTCGAAGAACTCGGTATTCAAAAATGCCGATAACCTGATTCGATATGCTAAGGCGCTTCAACCCAAGATCAAGCATGGCAGTATGCGTGATCAAAAGATCGCCATCAGCGAAGCCTTTGGTTTGGTGGAATCCGCCAAAACAGAATTCCATCTGAGCCTTTCCCAAATGGTGAAATGTGGATTGGTGGAAGCTCAAACTCTATTTAACAGCGGTAAAACGCTGGAAGGCAAGATGGCCTACCGTGCGGTTAGTACCATGATCAAAGACAGCAGCGCTCTGTCGTTGGATGATCAGCTGGATGTACTGGTGGCCAAGCTACAGTTCGAAGATGAGCCAGAGGCCCAAGCCTATGGCGATGATATTTTGAAAAAAATCGGCGGTAATCGGCGTCTGCAAACAAAGTACTATGGCATTCTTGATTTTCATCTGTCGAAGATACCGGAAGCTCGGCTGGAATTGCTGAAACGGCGTGGCAGTGAACTGCTGAGTATTAAGGAATATGAAGAGGCCTGGGAAGTGTTGTACAAAGCCACACGCCTGCCCTGTGCCGACGTTGACTGCCAACTGGACGCGCTGAAAGCCATTGTCAATTTATACAAGCAGGGGGAGCGTTCGTCTGATTACCTGGGTCAGGCCAACGAGCTGTTTAATCTGCTGCAGAACATGGACAGTGGCGATCCCCGTTACCCCTCGCTGGAAAAACTCCGACTGCAATGGGCCGAGCAACAACCTGATGACGAACAATCCGCAACTGGCTGATCAGCTACTCGCTGCTTCTATCCACGAAATCAAAAATCGCTTTGGGCTGGTGTTTTCGCAACTGGATCAGTTGCTGGCAGCATTGCCTTTGGATGAAAGCCTGAATCAAAGCGCAGAGCAGATTAAGAGCGAGGCAGAATTCATCGGCGCTGAATTGGTACGGGTGTTGGCCAGTTATAAAACCCTGGAGGGCGATAACCTGATCAATCAGGATCAGCAGTTTCTGGTTGATTTTCTGGAAGAGAAAGTGGCCCGCCATGCCAACACCATTCGCGCCCACCACCTGAATTTAAGCTACGACAGTGATGAGGAATTGGATGGTTTTTTCGACGCCGGTGTCGTCAATATCGTGCTGGATACGACAATCTACAATGCGGTGAAAGAGGGCGCCAAAACTATTCTTCTGAGCGCTGATTATGTGGATGACTATTATCTACGGATACAGGTTCACGACGATGGCCCCGGCTTTCCGGCATCCATGCTGGAAACAGATTTCTCGCAAGGGCAAATCAAAAGCGATAGTCAATCTACTGGACTGGGTTTGTTTTTCGCCCAGCGCCTGATCAGTCAGCATCAGGAAGGGGAAAAGCAGGGCCGGGTCGAACTGGGTAAAAGTGATCGTCTGTCCGGCGCCTGCGTCAGTCTGTTTCTACCGCAGTAGGTTAATGGCGTTACCAGCTAATGTCGCTGCCGAAGCTGGAGAACTTGGGCCCAGAGCTCATGTTGTCTGGCATACCAAGGTTTATCGGCCCGCTACCGAACATCGGGGCGGGAGCAGGAGCAGTTGCCGGTGCTAACGCAGCCGATGCCCTGACCGCATTCACTTGTAAGAAGTTCTCCACTCCAAAATTGTCTCTTAAAAAGGCCATATTACACATACCGTTTATATCGGCAGCCGGGTGTGCAGTCAGGTATTTTTGCATTGCCCAACCAGCCACAAAGGTTCCGGTTCGGCCTTGGCCATAGCCGCAATAAACCAACACAGCGCCCCCGGCATTGATCGCTGCATCGATTACGTTCGCCGCATTCTGTAGCTGAAAAACACTAGGTGGTTGGTAATCGCCAACCTGGTAATGATGATGACTGATATTCGCGTTATTCAGCAACGTTCTTCCAACCTTGGGAATATCGTAATGGTTAGCACTGATGACACAATTGATGCCCTTGGACTTCAGATAGGTGATTTCTACGGGCCCCAGGGCATGCTTGCTGTCATTCGACGTATAACCAGGCTGCGAAGCCCGTGCTACAGCACCGTTGAGTGTCCATTGAAAATTAGTAAAGCCCATTTCTTTTCTTGTATGATTTTGATACGAATTTAAGCCAAATAGTTGGGCGGTCATGATGAATACCTTAATTTTATGGGTTGTTACCTTTAAATACGCAGCAAGCGCCATAAAAGTTGCAGTAGTTTTTGGTATTTCTGGATTTACAGGCCGTACTCACGCAAAGGCTGCGGCTGTTCCATCGCAGACAATGCAAGTATCGAAGCTTTAACGCTAATCAGGCTATAATAGGCGCCTTTTGAATTCGAGCACTTCACGATCAAGGTTTTCCATGAGCGAACAGAACGCATCCGGCCCCAAACAGGCCCTGACTTTTCAGGAATTGATCCTCACCCTGCAGAACTTCTGGGCTTCCCAGGGCTGCGTGGTGATTCAGCCCTATGATATGGAGATGGGGGCCGGCACCTTTCATACCGCCACCTTCCTGCGGGCCATCGGGCCGGAAACCTGGAACGCCGCCTATGTACAGCCCAGCCGCCGTCCCACCGATGGTCGCTATGGTGAGAACCCGAATCGATTACAGCACTATTATCAGTTCCAGGTGGTGCTGAAACCATCTCCTTCCAACATCCAGGATCTGTATCTGGAATCCCTGCGACTGCTGGGGATCGACACCAACGCCCATGACGTGCGCTTTGTGGAAGATAACTGGGAATCCCCCACCTTGGGTGCCTGGGGCTTGGGTTGGGAGGTTTGGCTCAACGGGATGGAGGTCACTCAGTTCACCTATTTTCAACAGGTGGGTGGGGTAGAGTGTTATCCCGTCACCGGTGAGATCACCTACGGTCTTGAGCGGCTGTGCATGTACCTGCAAGGGGTAGACTCTGTTTACGATCTGGTCTGGACCGACGGCCCCTTCGGTAAAGTAACCTACGGCGACGTGTTTCATCAAAATGAGGTGGAGATGTCCACCTACAACTTTGAACACGCCAACGTAGCCAAGCTGTTTGAATTGTTCGATTACTATGAAGCGGAATCCCTGAACCTGATGGAAAAAGAACTGCCGCTGCCCGCTTATGAAATGGTGGTTAAAGCGTCTCATACCTTCAACCTGCTGGATGCCCGCCGCGCCATCTCGGTCACCGAGCGCCAACGGTATATTTTGCGAGTACGCACCCTGGCACGCAATATCGCCAAGAGCTATCTGAAGGCACGTGCCAAACTCGGCTTCCCCATGGCCCCCGCCACACTGCGGGATGAAGTGTTGGCCAAACTGGCCCAGGAGGACGCAGCATGAGCACTCAGGATTTTCTGGTAGAGTTGGGCACTGAAGAGCTGCCACCCAAAGCACTGAAAAAACTTTCACAGAGTTTCTGTGACGGCATTGTAAAAGGTCTGGCCAGCGCGGGTTTGCCCCACGGCGATGTACATGCCTACGCCGCGCCACGGCGATTGGCCGTGCTGGTCAAGGCACTGTCTACACAACAGCCGGATTGCATACAGAATATTGATGGCCCGCCGGTAAAAGCGGCGTTTGACGCAGACGGTCAACCCACCAAAGCGGCCTTGGGCTTTGCCAGAAAGAATGGTGTCGAGGTTGATCAGCTGGATCGCTCCGGTGCCAAGCTTCGCTACGTTCAGGAAGTAAAAGGTAACCCGGCGAAAGATTTGTTACCCGACATCGTTGCACAATCATTGAATGATTTGCCTATTCCAAAGCGTATGCGTTGGGGTGCATCCCGGGTTGAGTTTGTTCGGCCCACACAGTGGCTGGTGATGCTGTTAGGCAACGACGTTGTAGAGTGCGAAATACTCGCGCAGAAGGCTGGTCACGAATCACGGGGCCATCGCTTTCATCATCCAGAAAAAGTACGCATCAGTGCGCCTGCCAATTATCTCGAAGATATGCGGGCCGCCTGGGTTATTGCCGATTTTGAAGAGCGCCGAACGTTAATTCAAAAACGCGTACACGAATTGGCAGCCAAGGAAAATGGCATTGCCATTGTTCCCGACGAGCTGCTGGATGAAGTAACCGCGTTGGTGGAATGGCCTGTACCGTTGGTGTGTTCCTTTGAGGAGCGTTTTTTGGCGGTGCCGCAGGAAGCATTGATTTTAACCATGCAGGATAATCAAAAGTATTTCTGTTTACTGGATGCCAATCAAAAACTGTTGCCACGCTTTATTACTGTAGCCAACTTGGAAAGTACCCAGCCTGAATTCATTGTTGAAGGTAATGAAAAGGTGGTTCGCCCCCGCTTGAATGATGCTGAATTCTTTTTCAAGCAGGACAAAAAGAACACATTGGAATCTCACAATCAACGTTTACAAAATGTGGTGTTTCAAGCCGAGTTGGGCAGTGTCTATGATAAGGCCGCCCGTGTTGCCAAGCTTGCCGGCTACATTGCCAGAACGCTGGGCTCGGATGCTCAATTGGCAGAAAGGGCGGGCTTGCTTTCAAAATGTGATTTATCCACTGAGATGGTGGGTGAGTTCCCCGAACTGCAGGGCATCATGGGAACTTATTATGCGCGTCACGATGGCGAGCACGATGAAGTGGCATTGGCATTGAACGAGCAGTACCAACCTCGCTTTGCAGGTGATGCACTGCCTTCAACTGTTACCGGTCAAGCCGTCGCCGTTGCCGAGAAAGTTGATACACTGATTGGTATATTGGGTATTGGCAAACACCCTACCGGTGATAAAGATCCCTTTGCGTTACGTCGTGCTGCATTAGGCGCATTGCGCATTATCGTTGGCAAAGAATTAGCGCTGGATTTGGTTGAGCTGGCATCTGAAGCTATCGCAGCCTATGGCGGTAAACTTACCAACGCCGATGTGCAAACGGACTTCCTCAATTTTATGAACGGGCGTTATCAAACCTGGTTTGTGGAAGAGGGTATCAGCATTGATATCATTAAAGCTGTGCTGGCCGTTAACCGAACACAACCATTGGATTTTTATAAACGCGCTAAGGCCGTTCAGGCATTCAAACAGCTTCCCCAGGCAGAAGCGCTTGCCGCTGCCAATAAACGTGTGGGTAACATTCTGTCCAAGCGAGATCAGAGCGAACCGCTTCCTGAACTCAACCAGCAGCTGTTGCAGGATCAGGAAGAGCAAACACTGGCCAGCGCTGTTGCATTGCACATGAGCGACCAACGCATGGATTACCCTGATCGCCTGCAGTCGCTGGCTGCCTTACGGGAGCCGGTGGATGCGTTTTTCGAAAAGGTTATGGTCAACGTTGAAGACATCGCTGTTCGTAATAACCGACTGGCCTTGTTGAAACAGTTGCATGACCTGTTTCTGGATATCGCGGATATTGCCGAGTTGCAGTAACTTCGGAGTGGTGTGTTGTAATTTCCTTAATGTTGCATTGCTATGGGTTGATCCAGAAAATTGATGTATATCCTTCGTGGTTTGGTATTTAACCTCTTTTATAGTCTGAGCGTGGTGCTACTCAGTATCCCCGTTATTATGATTGGGCCTTTTCTCGGCCTTCGCGGTAGAGCCCGGCTGTTCGTACTTTGGACACAAAGCATTCTGTGGTTGTTAAAGGTTATCTGCGGAATTCGTGTCAAAGTCATCGGCAGAGAGAATGTACCTGATCGACCCGTGGTAGTGGTCGCCAACCATCAAAGCACCTGGGAGACATTCGCTTTTTACAACCTGCTTTTTCCCATCTGCACCGTTTTGAAAAAAGAGCTTACCTATATTCCTGTATTTGGGTGGCTGCTTTTGTGGTCCCGCCCCATTGTGATCGACCGCAGTAAAAAGGCCACGGCGCTCAAAGAGATTTTGCGACAAGGGCAAAACAGACTTAAATCGGGGTTTTCAGTATTAATCTTTCCCGAGGGCACACGTGTCGCCCCTGGTGAAACCAAGCCTCATATGCCTGGTGGAGCCATGCTTGCTGTCAAAAGCGGGGTGGAAATACTGCCTGTTGTGCACAATGCCGGTCAACATTGGCCAGCCCATCAGGTAGCCAAGATCCCCGGTGAGGTCATTGTTCGTATTGGGCCCCCCATTTCCCCGGAAGGCCATACAGCCAAGAGTCTCAATGCAACGGCTGAAGCATGGATTAATGAACAGAAGGAAATGCTTAATTTTGGGGCGAATGGGTAACATTCTTGTTACCTCTGTTTCAGTAGGTAACACAGTTATCCACAGATTTTGATTGTGAGGATGGGAAGATCTTCGTCTCAGTGGATAACTACTTATTCCATCATATTACTTTACAGTCTTTTAACGGTTTAACATAAGCTATTGATTAGTATCAATAAAATCGAACTGAACATTTTGTATTCATATTAATTATTGTAGTTAGCGCTTACTTACAGTTTACTGCTTACCCTTTTCAGCTTCACGCCCACTGATTTATTCCACAAAGTTATCCACAAGCTCGTTTCTTTATTGCACATTTATTCAGCATAAAAAAAGGCCGCTGTAAGCGGCCTTTTTTAGCGTTGTTGCTGCTTATGTGAACTACACGTCCAGGTTGGACACGTTCAGCGCATTGGTCTCGATAAAGTCGCGCCTTGGCTCTACGTGATCGCCCATCAGGGTGGTAAATATCTGATCCGCCGCTATGGCATCATGAATCGTAACCTGAAGCATTCTGCGAGTTTCAGGATCCATTGTGGTTTCCCACAGCTGGCTTGGATTCATTTCACCTAGCCCTTTGTAGCGTTGTATGGTGTGACCTTTTTTCGACTCAGTCATCAGCCATTCCAGTGCCTGATCAAAGCTATCCACAGGGTAATTGCGCTCGCCTCTCTTAATGAACGCACCTTCTTCTATCAAGGTCGCCATTTTCTCACCCAACGTAGCGATTGAGTTGTAGTCATCGGAAACCACAAATTCACGGGACAATATATGCTCTGTCGGAACGCCGTGATACACCTGTAGAATTCTGGGTAGGAATATATGACGCTCGGTATCTTCATAGAGCGTTACTTCATAGCGTTCGGTAGCCGGTGTTGTCGCAACTAAATGTGCATGAAGCTCAGCACACCAGCTTTCGACCTTACTGGCGTCCGTCAGATCCTGTTCTTGCAACCTGGGAACATATACCAGTTGTTGCAGCACGAACGCAGGGTAGACCCTGGACAGGCGATCGATGCGTTTGTGAGTGCTGCGATATTCCTGCACCAAGCTTTCCAATGCTGATCCACTGATGCCTGGCGCCTCGGCATTTACATGCAGTGATGATCCATCCAGCGCGGCTTGCGTAAGATAGCTTTCCAACGCCAGATCGTCCTTAAGGTATTGTTCTTGTTTACCTTTTTTGATTTTGTACAAGGGCGGTTGGGCGATATAGATATAGCCACGCTCAATCAGCTCTGGCATCTGCCTGAAAAAGAATGTCAGTAGCAGTGTTCGGATGTGCGAGCCATCCACGTCCGCATCCGTCATTATAATGATGGAGTGATATCTGGATTTGTCTGGGTTGTATTCATCTTTGCCGATGCCACAACCCATTGCAGTGATCAGGGTTCCTACTTCAGCCGATGACAACATTTTATCAAATCGTGCCTTTTCAACGTTGAGGATCTTACCCTTCAGCGGCAGTATTGCCTGAGTCTTACGGTTGCGACCTTGCTTTGCCGATCCCCCCGCAGAATCACCCTCCACCAGGTAGAGTTCGGACAATGCTGGATCCTTCTCCTGGCAATCGGCCAGTTTTCCTGGCAAGCCTGCGATATCCAGAACCCCTTTACGGCGGGTCATCTCACGAGCGCGGCGGGCGGCGTCTCGGGCTCTTGCTGCATCAATGATCTTATTACAGATATTCTTCGCATCGTTTGGATTTTCCAACAGGTATTCCTGCAGTTTTTCCATCATATGCTGCTCAACAACGCCCTTAACCTCAGATGACACCAGCTTGTCTTTGGTCTGTGATGAGAACTTCGGGTCTGGCACTTTCACCGACACAATGGCTGTCAGGCCTTCACGGGCATCATCGCCACTGGTACTTACTTTGTGCTTCTTCTGTAGGCCTTCTTTTTCGATATAGGTGTTCAAGCAACGGGTCAACGCCGCTCTAAACCCCGCCAAGTGGGCGCCACCGTCACGCTGGGGGATGTTATTGGTGTAGCAGTAGATGTTCTCTTGATAGGAGTCATTCCACTGCAGCGCCACTTCAACGGATATGCCTTCGTCTTCTCTGTGGCCATCAAAATAGAATACCTGGTTAAGCGGTGTCTTATTCTGATTCAGGTACGACACGAAGGCACTCAGTCCGCCTTCGTATTGGAATACGTTTTCCTCACCACTGCGTTCATCTTTTAATACGATGCGTACACCAGAGTTCAGGAATGACAGTTCACGCAGGCGTTTGGCTAATATATCGTGGGAAAACTTAATGTTGGTAAAGGTCTCTTCCGATGGCCAGAAGTGCAGTTCTGTACCGGTTTTGTCGGAATCCCCCACAGCCGCTAACGGCGCGTCTGGCACGCCATGGGTATAGTTTTGTTCCCATACCTTGCCTTCACGGCGAATGGTGATTTTTAACTTGGTGGATAGCGCGTTTACAACTGAAACCCCCACACCATGCAGGCCGCCTGATACTTTATAGGAGTTATCATCGAACTTACCACCGGCGTGCAGCACCGTCATGATGACTTCTGCGGCGGATCTGCCTTCCTCGGGGTGGATATCCACCGGGATACCACGGCCATTGTCGGATACTGATATTGATTCATCTGGATGGATGACAACTCTCACTTCAGAGCAATGGCCAGCGAGCGCCTCGTCTATTGAGTTATCCACCACCTCAAACACCATGTGGTGCAGACCTGTGCCATCATCCGTATCACCTATGTACATGCCTGGGCGCTTACGTACTGCGTCTAGCCCTTTGAGTACCTTGATATTGGAGGAATCGTAGGTTTTATTTGAATCATCAGACATAAGTGTCGTTTGCTCCGGGTTCTGTATCGGGGTGTTTAGCGTAGAGTTCCATGTTCCACGTGAAACATTGTATGGTCCATCAACCCAGCTAGGAGGGTATCGTCGATAGACTGCTCATTAATGGCAGTGATAAATGTTTGGCACGGAAACTCAGTTAAAAATTGGGTCACGTTCTCTATATTCTTTTTATCCATTTCGGCAGGTAAATCATCCAGCAACAATACCGGGGATACACCTGTGCGATCCAGCATGAGGGATATCTGAGCCAGCCGGACACCATATAATACCAGTTTTTTCTGTCCTCTGGAGCATATATCTTTAGCTAATGTACCTCCCCACAGTATATCCAGCTCCGCCCTGTGAGGGCCGTATACGCAGCTCCTACGCTCTATCTCACTTTCGACCTTGGAATTGAGGCAATCAGCAAATTTGGGATATTCGTGCCGGTTCCAGCCAGCGCGGTATCTGAATTGAATATCCACATCGCTGCCAAAGTAATGCTTGAATATGCGCTGGGTATAAACAATCAACGCATCAACGTACTGCATACGCTCAGTATCAAGCCTCTCACCGTAGCGCTCCAGCACAGCATTCCAATAATTGACCTGGTGGGCTGTCACACTGGCCGTAGACTTAAGCAGGGCATTCTTCTGTCTAAGTGCTGCCCGATACTGGCTCCACGCATCAAGATAGCTATGTTCCACGTGGAACAATCCCCAATCTAGCATGCTTCGCCGTAGAGAGGGCCCGCCCTCTATCAATTCTACAGACGATGTATCTATGGCAATTGAGGGTAACATCTTTGCTAGCACCGACACTTTGCTAAGGCGTTCGCCATCCAAACGGGCATTGGTATTACCCATTGAATCCTTAGAAATGCCCAGCCGCGACTCCTTAAGAGACTCAGCGCAGACTTTGCCAAACACCACGAGCTGGTCGCTACCCTGGGCAATCAATTTCTTGGAATCGGCAGAACGAAAGGAACGGCCATTGGAGAGCAGCGAAATGGATTCCAGCAGACTGGTCTTACCGCTGCCATTAGGCCCAACAATAAAGTTGGTTCGGGAATGAGGATTAAGAGAGACACTCTGGAGGTTACGCACATTGGTAACCTCCAGGGAGGTAAGACGCATAGACTAGAGTCGCATGGGCATAACAACATAGGATGCAGAGTCATCACCTGCATCCGTAATCAACGCACTGCTATTGGAATCTGCCAACAGGATCTTAACCGTTTCGCTGCGAATAACGTTCATCACGTCCAGCAGATAGTTGACGTTAAAACCAATTTCTAACTCACCGCCGTTGTAATCGACGTTAATGGTTTCTTCGGCTTCTTCCTGCTCTGGGTTATTAGCAACCGTGGTAAGGCTGCCGGACTCAAGCCGCAAGCGCACGCCACGGTACTTTTCGTTAGATAAAATCGATACCCGTGAGAAACACTGCTTCATCTCATTCTTGTCACTGAGTACGGTTTTGTCGCTGTTCTTCGGTAAGACGCGTTCGTAATCAGGGAACTTGCCATCAATAAGCTTGGAGGTGAAGCGCAGATCAGGGCTTTCCACCCGAATATGATTAGCGCTTAGGGACACCGACACATCCGAGTCCATATCCGCGAACAACTTGGACAGCTCTAACACCCCTTTGCGAGGCACGATAGCCTGAACCGGGGATTCCACCTCAACCTGGATCTCGGCATTGCAAACCGCCAGACGATGACCGTCAGTGGACACCGCGCGCAGCAAATTAGTGGACACCTCAAACAACATACCATTGAGATAAAACCGAACATCCTGCTGCGCCATGGCAAAACCGGTACGATCGATTACCGACTTCAGATAACCCTGATTAATAGAGAAACTGACGTTGCCTGTGGCTTCATCAAGATTGGGAAATTCATTGGAGGGTAGGGTAGCCAGGCTGAAACGGCTACGACCTGCCTTCACCGACAGCTTTTGCTCATCGGTGACAAATTGAATAGTACTGTCATCAGGCAATGATTTACAGATATCCAACAGCTTCTTGGCCGGTACAGTAATCTCGGCGTGATCATGCTGAGATTCCAATTGCACATGGGCAACCAGCTCCACTTCCAGATCAGTGCCGGTCAGCGACAAAGTGTCGCCATCCACCACCATCAACACATTGGAAAGCACCGGCAAAGTCTGGCGACGTTCTACCACACCGGCCACCTGTTGCAAGGGTCGTAATAGTTTTTCCCGCTCAATGGTAAAGTTCATAGGCAGTCCTAAAGTTAGTTAGTGCTAACTCACGAAGTCAGTGATCTTAGTAAATTTGAATAATCTTCCCGTACATCAGAGCTGGTTTCCCGCAGCTCTTTAATCTTACGGCAAGCATGCAAAACCGTAGTGTGATCACGCCCGCCGAAGGCATCCCCTATTTCCGGCAAGCTGTGATTGGTCAGTTCCTTGGCCAGGGCCATGGCGATCTGTCTGGGCCTGGCCACAGAGCGGCTACGACGTTTGGACAGTATATCCGCCAACTTGATTTTGAAATACTCTGCGACGATTTTCTGGATATTGTCGATACTGACCTGTTTATCCTGAAGCGCCAGCAAATCTTTCAGCGATTCCTTAACAAATTCAAGGGAGATCGGTTTACCGGTAAAATGAGCGTTGGCGATCACACGCTTCAGCGCCCCTTCCAATTCCCTCACATTCGAACGCACACGCTGCGCAACAAAGAACGCCGCCTCATCTGGCAAAATGATTTTCGCCTCTTCGGCTTTCTTCATTAATATAGCAACGCGGGTTTCCAGCTCTGGGGGCTCCACCGCCACCGTAAGGCCCCAACCAAACCGGCTCTTCAACCGTTCTTCTACCCCGCTGATCTCTTTGGGATAGCGATCACTGGTCAGTATCATCTGCTGACCACCTTCAAGCAACGCATTAAAGGTATGGAAGAACTCTTCCTGAGAGCGCTCTTTGCCTGCAAAAAACTGAATATCATCAATCAACAAAGCATCCACAGAGCGATAGAAGCGCTTGAATTCATTGATCGCATTAATCTGTAGTGCCTTAACCATATCCGCCACAAAGCGCTCAGAATGCAAATAAACCACCTTGGCATTGGGATTCTGAACCATCATGAAGTTACCCACCGCGTGCATCAAGTGAGTTTTACCCAGACCGACGCCACCGTATAAAAACAGCGGGTTATAAGCTTGACCTGGATTCTCCGCCACCTGAGTAGCCGCAGCGCGCGCCAATTGGTTGGACTTACCCTCAACAAAGCTGGTGAAGGTAAAGGCAGGGTTAAGATTGGTTTTATGCTTGACGGTGCCCCCCATATCCACTTCGCGGGAACGAGCGTCTTTTCTATTGCTTCCTCTATTAATAGAAGCGTCGGCAGATGAACCCTGGTTTGCGGCTGGATCTTGTTGATCCAACGCATGCTCCACCACCGTCACGGTACGACCGGAACGCCCTTTGGAGGTATCAACGTTAGAAGGCGTTGGCTTTGCCTGTCTGGAACCGATGGCAAGCGCAACACTCAACGGCTCATCATCCAAGGACAGCTCTTTCATCAGCTCTGAAATGCGGCCAAGAAACTTCTCGTTGACCCAATCCAATACAAAACGGTTGGGTGCTAATAAACGTAACTGCACACCATCCACTTCGGCTTGAAGAGGTCTGATCCACATATTGAATTGTTGCGAGGGTAATTCTTCTTGTAGTCGATCAAGGCATTGATGCCATAGCGAACTTACCACCTGGCCAGCCCCCTGTGATGTCACGATGTCAGACAAATTGAACCCAGAATGATATACCCCGGAACAGGACTTATCCACAGAAGAAACTCAGTTTTTTACGCGCTAACTCCTTGACTGTGAATAGCAATGGATCTTGTGGACAACTCCTGCACGAAACCGGTACTGAGTGGGTACAGAATTGTGAATAACCCCAAACACTCAGTTATCCACATTCCTGTCATCAGGTTCCTATCAGCTAATACCGATTAAGAGCACTGGGTTATTATTACGCTAACTTCTTGTATTAATAGATAAATAATCAGTTATCCACAGAAACAGCTCTACCTAGTAATAACAAACATAATCTTTTCTTTATATATTCTTTATTTATTATTACGACCTGTGGATTGTGGAAAACCGCTGCCGGAAAACCCCTGACAACAACGCATTGACAGTCACCCCAAGGGGCCTTAGAATTGCGCCTCTTTTTTCCACTCCTGCATGGGCAAGCCATATTGGTCCCCCAGCGGATGAACACACCAGAGCGGTCGTATCATGAAAAGAACTTTCCAACCAAGTAACTTGAAGCGTAAGCGCAATCACGGTTTCCGTGCCCGTATGGCTACCAAAGGCGGCCGCCAGGTACTGGCTCGTCGTCGCGCCAAAGGTCGTCAGCGTCTGTCTGCATAGTACACAGCTGAAGCGGTGGCGTGAGCCTATACTCCTTTCAACGCCACCAGCGCCTGCTGACCCCATCGCAATATAAATCCGTATTCGACGGTGCCGATGGACGAGTCAGCCATTCTGCCTTTCTTCTGCTAGCTACTAAAACCCAGCCTGAGCAACCCGCCCGGCTGGGTTTAATCGTGGCTAAAAAACACCTCAAAAGAGCCGTCGATCGTAATGGCTTCAAACGCGTAGTCAGAACCCAATTTCGATTAGCCCAGCACAGCCTGGTGGGGCTCGATATCGTGGTATTGGCACGCCCCGGGTGCCGAGAGCTGGACTCCCGCCAATTAGCCGCAGAGATAGAGAAATACTGGCCCAAGCTGGTGCGCAGATGCCATAATCCCTCCCCGGATCAACCCGCTAAAGGCAAACCCCGATCTACCCAGTAACGGAAGGAGGCTGATTCTGAAAACCATCGCGCTGTTCCTTCTTAAGCTATACAAACTGGCCCTTAGCCCTTTGCTGCCACCACATTGTCGCTTCGAGCCTACATGCTCAAGTTACAGCCAAGAAGCCATTCAACGCTATGGCTTTGCACGTGGCAGCCTGTTAACCTTGCGGCGGCTATCAAAATGTCACCCGTGGCACCCCGGCGGATACGATCCTGTGCCGGATAACGAGTGTTGCGATCATGACGCAACCGAACCTACATCCAAAAGACAGTAAGTGAAGATGGACTGGCAACGAACCCTATTGATTGCAGCCCTGGCAGTGATCTCATATATGATGATCCTGCAATGGCAGAAAGATTACGTAGAAGCACCGCTGGCTCAGCAGGCTGAAACTTATTCACAAAGTTATCCACAAGACGGTGCAGGGGATGTCCCCGTGGCGGCAGTTGATGTTGCCGCCGACGTTCCCATGGATCCAGCTACGGTCAATGATGTACCGCAAGCGGTGACCTTGGAGCCGACGCAGAGCATCATTACGGTGGATACCGATGTTTTGTCGGTGAAGATCAACCCCGTGGGTGGCGATATTGTGTACGTAGGGTTGAAGCAATATCCTGCTTCCCTGAAAACGCCAAACATCCCCATCACGCTATTGGATTCCACCGACAGCTTTACCTATATAGCTCAGAGTGGATTGATTGGTCCTAATGGGCCGGACGGGTCGAAAGATGGCCGCCCGCAGTATTCCAGTGCTCAGACTCACTACACTCTGGATGGCGATACGTTGCAGGTTACGCTGCGCTATCAGCAGGAAAACGGCGCACTGATCAGTAAAACATTCACATTTACGGCGGAAAGTTACGTAGTGGATGTGGCGTTTACAGTGAATAACCGTGGCACTGAAACTTGGCAGGGCCTGATGTATGGTCAGATCAAGCGCGATGGCAGTGCTGATCCGGGGTTAAACACGGCAGTCGGGTTTGGTTTGCCAACCTTCCTGGGTGGCGCGTACTGGGATCAGGAAAAAACCTATAACAAGATCGATTTTGATGACATGGCGGAAGCGCCACTCAACAAAAAGATTCCCGGTGGCTGGTTAGCCATGATTCAGCACTACTTCATGAGTGCCTGGATTCCTGATCAGGAGCAAACGCATCAGTACACCACCCGGGTAGCCAAAGGCAACAATATCATTGGCTTTACCACGCCCAAGGTTGCATTGGCTCCACAGCAAAGTCACACCTTCAGTGCACGTTTTTACGCTGGCCCGAAAATTCAAGACACATTGAAAGCACTGTTGCCAGGTAAAGGCATGGATCTGGCCATCGACTTCGGGCCATTGTTCTTTATCTCAGAAATACTGTTCTGGTTCCTTCAGTTGTTCCACGGCTGGACCGGTAACTGGGGCTTCGCCATTATCATGCTGACCATGATGGTGAAAGCTGTGTTCTTCTATCCTTCGGCGTTGAGTTATCGCTCCATGGCGAAGATGCGCAAGGTCGCGCCGGAACTGACTCGCTTGCGCGAACAGTTCGGTGAAGATCGACAGAAACTGTCTCAGGAGATGATGAATCTCTACAAAAAAGAGAAGATCAATCCATTAGGCGGTTGCTTGCCCATATTAATCCAGATGCCCGTGTTTTTGGCACTGTACTGGGCGCTGTTGGAAAGCGTTGAATTGCGTCAGGCTCCGTTCCTGTTGTGGATTAACGATCTGTCGGTAATGGATCCCTATTTTGTGCTGCCATTAATAATGGGTGGCAGTATGTTTATCCAGATGACGTTGAACCCGGCACCACCGGATCCGATGCAGGCCAAGGTCATGAAGATGATGCCGATACTGTTCACGGTAATGTTCCTGTGGTTCCCGGCGGGACTGGTACTGTACTGGGTGACCAACAACATCCTGTCCATTGCCCAGCAGTACTTTATCACCAAGCGCATCGAATCCGGTGCCAGCAGTTAACACCCGTACCGATGCCTGACAGCATTCGCACTCTCGATACCGACACCATCGCTGCCCAGGCAACACCACCTGGCAGGGGTGGTGTCGGTATTGTTCGTATCTCCGGCCCCAAAGCCTGCCTGATCGCCCGCACCCTGTGTAAGAAAAGTAATCTGCAGCCCCGTTATGCCCACTTTGCCCGCTTTCACAATGCCGATGGCCAGGTAATTGACGAGGGTTTGGTGTTGTATTTCCCTGCACCCAATTCATTTACCGGAGAAGAAGTAGTCGAGCTGCAAGGTCATGGTGGCCCGGTGGTGATGGCCAGTCTGCTGAATCAAGTGGTGGAGTTGGGCGCGCGGGTGGCGCGACCCGGTGAATTCTCCGAGCGGGCTTTTTTGAACGATAAGATTGATCTGGCACAGGCAGAGGCGATTGCTGATTTAATTGATTCCGCGTCCGAGCAGGCAGCCCGCAGCGCGTTGCGTTCACTACAAGGGGCATTTTCTGATCGGGTTAACGTACTGGTAGAGCAACTGATTGCGCTGCGCATGTATGTGGAAGCGGCCATTGATTTTCCGGAAGAAGAAATCGATTTTCTCGCCGATGGAAAAGTGCTGACGGATGTGGATAACATCCGTCAGCAGCTACACCAGGTGTTCCAAGAAGCCAATCGTGGCGTGCTGATGAAAGAGGGCATGAAGGTGGTGCTGGCGGGTAAGCCGAATGCAGGCAAGTCCAGTTTACTGAATGCTCTGTCGGGCCGTGATTCTGCCATCGTAACGGCCATCGCCGGTACCACTCGTGATGTGCTGCGCGAACACATTCATCTGGATGGCATGCCACTGCATATCACCGATACGGCAGGCCTGCGCGAAAGCCCGGATGAGGTTGAGCAGGAAGGTATTCGCCGAGCCTGGCAAGAAATTCAGCAGGCGGATCATGTCATTATGTTGGTGGATGCCAGCGAAGTGACCGGTCAACAATATGCACCCAATGCGCTATGGCCCGAGTTTGTGCAGCAACTGCCGGCACATATTCCATTGACGGTGGTATTGAATAAAATTGATCTTGTGGGTTCACTGCCTGAAGCTGAAACAAATAATAAGGTTATCTGCCTATCGGCTAAAACCGGTACAGGCGTGGATGCGTTGCGTGAATACCTGAAGTCTGCAATGGGCTATGCAGGTGAAGGGCAGGGTAGCTTCACCGCGCGTCAACGCCACATTGATGCTCTGAAAAAAGCACAAGATGCCCTGGAGCAAGGCAGAAGCCAGCTGGTGGAAGCCGGTGCCGGTGAATTATTGGCGGAAGATTTGCGCTTGGCCCAGGAACATCTCGGTGAGATCACCGGACGATTTACTCCTGATGATCTATTAGGACGAATTTTTTCCAGTTTCTGTATTGGTAAGTAATTCTGTAGCAGGCCGCCATCAGACTTTGTATTGACTGGAGAGTTGCCGAAAGCTGCTGGCCAACGACGAGAGTTTTTGGCTTATTTCCCGACTATTTTCCACCGATTCGTGGGTTTCCTGCGCCAATGCTGCAACGCCATTAATGTTGGCGTTAATTTCATCTGCTACCGAACTTTGCTCTTCGGCTGCCGTTGCAATCTGTGTGTTCATGCCTTTAATGGTTTCAACCGCCGCAGTGACACTGCTGATGGTTTCTCCTGCCTGTTGTGACAATGTTACGCATTGAGCCGTGCGATCCTGACTGACTTGCATGGCTTGGACAGCATCCTTGGTTCCATTGTGAACGGTACTGATGATTTGATGAATTTCCTCAGTGGATTCTTGTGTGCGTTGGGCCAGAGTACGAACTTCATCGGCCACCACCGCAAAACCTCGCCCCTGTTCCCCGGCGCGGGCGGCCTCAATGGCGGCATTCAGTGCCAGTAAATTAGTTTGCTCAGCGATACCCTTGATGACATCCAGCACGCTGCCGATTTTGGAGGTGTCAGATGCCAGTTTGTTCATGACACTCGCAACGTTTTGTACATCGTCTGCCAGCTGATTAATCGAGCCAATGGTGTTGTTCATCACCTTGATACCATCTTGCGCACTATGATCTGCTTGCATGGCAGCTTCAGCTGCACCGGAAGCATTGCCTGCCACTTCCTGGGAAGCGGCCGTCATCTCATTGGTCGCCGTGGCTAATAGTTCGGTTCGAGTTTGTACCTCATCACTTTGTCGCAGCATACCGGCCATCATGCTTTGCAGGCGTTGGGAGTTGTCATCCAATACGGTTGCGCTGCTTTTCATATCTTCAATCATGTTGCGCAGCCCATGTTGCATGATGTTCACATCATTGGCCAGTTGCGCCAGCTCACCCTTGGCCTTGGTACTCACCGGCTGAGTGTAGTCGCCCTGGGTCATGCGTTTGATCCCGGTCATAAGAGAGTTTAAGGGGCTGATCACTAGATTATTCATGGCATAGATCACGCCACCGACAATGATCAACACCGTTACTAGTACCAAGGGGATCACCACCGCAGCCATAGTGCTGCTGCGTTGAGTATTGCGCTGCGCCATATTTTGGGATTGAGTAATGATCATCTCGACGGCTTCTGCCAGTAGCTGGGCAGGCTCACGGTCGATACCACTCACCGCCTGATCCCCGGCTTTGTGATCAAAACCGGATTGCTTGAATTGCTCTAAACCGGCCCGGTAAGCGGCGGCCATTTTCTGGTGGGCTGTCAGGAAACTGACCACTTTGTTTTTACTGGATTCATCGCTAAGATGCGTCAGCAATGTTTTGCCAACGTCTTGAATCTCAGCCTCGCGCTTTTGAAACGATCCCCAGTATTTGTCCAGCTTGTCTTTATCGTGTCCCCGCAGGAGTACGTTCTTCCATTCCTGTACTTGAACTTTGAACAGATAGTTCATGGTTTGAACGGAGTTGGCATGATCCAGATCTTCAACCACCAACCGCTCAAAATCCTTCAATATGGTGTATTGATATCCGATCACACTCACACAAATTAGAGAAACCAACAGGAATCCTAAAGCAACGCCTTTGGAGAGAAGTGACAGGGATCCTTTGCCTTTTGAAGTGTCCATACTAACCTGATCCTAACTCAATAAGTTTATATGCAGTAAAGGGTTATAAGTCAGTATAGAACGAACTATGAAAGGGAAAATGGAGGTGTGGATTTCACCAAGCCTGCCTATTTCAAAGCCAGTAACAGGCAGGCCTGGTGGGTTGGTATCAGTTCAATTCTGAGGTGGGGACGATAGGCAATACCACGCTGGAGGGGTGCTCTGAACTGTTGTGGATGGTGGTGGTTCCGCCTTCCACCATGGCACGACGGGGCAGGTTCAACATGCCCTGGGCCTGATTGCTGGGGCTGATGGAGACTCGCAGGCGGTTGCCTTCACGGATCAGTGCCGAGGTGGAGAATATTTCCACCTGTACCTTGGTGACTTCACCGGGCACCAGAAACGTTTCGGCCTCTTGGGTGAAGTAGTGATAAGGCTGAATCATTTCTCCATCAAGGAAGCGCGAGCGGCTTACATTGACCTGGCGGGCGGAAGCCAACAACAATCCATTGGTAATGGGAGCAACTCGGCCACTTTGGGTGACCTCATCAATACGTACCGAAATCACAGCGTCTTCGTGGGTACTTGATATCCACAGATCGGCCTGGATCGGCCCGTTAATGTAGTAGTCCTCAGTCATGGGGGCGGTTTCATAATTCAGCGCCGTTTGTTCCAGCTCGCGGTTATCCCAAAAGCAGGAATCCAGAGTCGCAATGCCGGCGGCTCCCAGGGTCCACTGTTCGTAACTGGGGGAACACTCGGTGCCGTCGTTCAATGTCAGGTTAACCCGCAGCAGTCCGCCGTTGTCGGATTTGCCGAAAACGTAGTCCGCCGACGGTGAGGCTTCCATGCTGTGGGTAGTTTCCGTCTCCAGTGCTGGTTCCTGACGCAGGCTCATATCGCCTCGCAAGTACCAGCGCTGTGGCATTGCCGCAGGGTGTGGCCAATCGGTGGTGGTGGCGAATCCCTGCCATATTCCGTGTTTGTAATTCTTCACATACTGGGTCACCGGGGGAATGCTTTCGGTTTGGGTGTCCATGCCCTTCAGGTACTTATCAAACCATTGCAGCAGCAGGTTAAGAGAGGGGTCGGTACTTTCAGTACCCGGCATAGCCTGGAGGAAGTTACTGATATGGCTGCCGTTGTAAATCACCAGGCGAGTGTCAACGCGGTCTTTCAATGATTCGTACAAAAGCGGCGCATCCCGCTGGAAGATATCGTTGAGGGCACCGAGGATGATGGTAGGTGCAGTGATTTTATCCATATTCTCGATGGGGGATCGAGTGCGCCAGAACTCGCTGTCATAGGTGATTTCAGGATCGCCGTCCAACACCCTATCAACCAGTGGCAGGTAGTAATTGTCGATTTGCGCAATGTGATCGCTGGTGGCTTTGGCGATTTGCTCCATATGCTTGGGGAACTGCAGCATGGTGGTGACGTTTTGGGTTGAGGTCAGATGAGTCAGCGTCATCCATTCGCTCATAAACACGGCGTTCAACATTCCGCCTGTACCCACTGTGCCACGCTGGGAATCCCCCATGGGTACGCTGGCAAAGATGGCTTTGATGTCGTCGGGGCGTTGTTGCGCTGTGAACAAGCCGGTAATGGCCATATAAGAGGCACCCGCCACGCCCAGGTTGCCGTCATACCAGGGCTGCTGTTTGATCCAGTCCACCACGTCGCCGTAGCCTGATTGCTCCTCGGCACCGAGCATTTCCCAGCCACCTTCCGATACGCCGCCGCCGATAACATCCACACCCACAATTGCGTAACCCCTGCGCACCAAAAATGGGTCCGGGGCACCCAGCACGACCGCTCCGGGCAGGGCCAGGAATGACATCAGGTTAATGTTATAAGCACTTTGTACCAGAATCACCGGGAAAGGGCCTGGGGCCGGGTTACCATCAGCGTCGGCAGGCAAGGTCACGCGTAAGCCAATGTTGTGGCCGCTGGTGGAAGGTATGTATTGCAGGCCGCCAACTTTTATTCTTGGGTAGTCAGCATCACGGGTGTAGGCACCGGTGCGAGGCGTATCCGCGTTTGATGCATCGGAGCCGGTTTCTCCATCGTCAGGTGCACCAGTGGTGCCCGGCGTGGAATTTTCCGTATCGGTGGAATCCTCGGTGGTAGCGCTGTCGAGGCTGCGAGAGCCGTCAGTTGAAGAGGAGTCTCCACCGGATGAGCCACCACCGCAGGCGGATAGGGCTGCCAGCAACAGGGTAATCAAAATCAGGTGTAATTTGCCCACAGGGGGCCGCTGCAGCGCAGACCTTTCCATGCATGTGCTCCTATTTCCGTTTTTGTTTTTATTGTAAGCAGCGCGCACCTTGCACAAGTGTGCTACTTATTAGTAGACAGCCAGTATGCCACGGACACTTTCTCTGGATATGGCCTAAAACGTCATTTTTATGTGTGAAATTGCAAATGTGGTTGACATATCTATCAGCAGGGGTTCCATTCTAAACAGGCGTTAAGCGCTAACGTTCATCACCACCGCCAACTAATGCTTTTGAACGATGCAGCGCAGGATCAGTCCCCTTACAGTCGTAGGCCCTATGACAAAAAACGACAAGGCTGCCTGCCGTGACAATAACAACAATAACCCGATGCTGTGGCGCGTTACTTCTGATGACATTCTTGGCTGCCTGCCAACGGCCGGAGCCACCGCCGGTAACCCCGGATCCCACTGAACTGGATGAGCCCGGTGTTTTCACCGTGGCTAAGTTCAACACCCGTATGGAGAACGACTACGGCGGCTATCCCACCACCATCTATTATCCGCAAGAAGGCGGTGCAGCGTTTCCTGCGGTGGTATTTTCGCCAGGATTGGCTTCCAACAAAGGCCTGAATCGCTGGGTTGGAGATCATCTGGCCAGCCACGGCTACGTTGTACTGATCTTCACCGCGCCGTTCCCGGTGTTGTTGCAAACCCATCAGCAGGAAGCGGGCTTTGGGTTGGGCTTCGAGCGACTCGAACTGTTGAATGACGATCCTGAAAGCCCCCTCTATGGCATGGTTGATCCGCAAACCCGCGCCATCATGGGCCATTCGCTGGGGGCAATGGCGAGCTTGCGGGCAGGCGCATACATGGATGTGGATGCCATCGTGCCGTTGGCGCCCTACGTGATTGAAGCCGAAGCACTGCAGGCGATTACCGCTCCTACGCAAATTCAGGCAGCCACTCAGGATTGCATCACCTTTCCCAGCAGTTCCATCAGCAATTATCAGTTGCTGGGCAGCGCACAAAAACAGGTGATCACTATCAATGGCGGCAACCATGTCAGCTTTAACGATGCCGACAGCGTGGCGGAGATCGTTGGTGGCTCGTTATTTGATTGCCCGTCGGTAATCGATACCTATGATCATCATCAGCGTTTGTCCCGCCGCTATTTTACTGCGTGGTTGAACTACTTTCTGAAACAACAGCAGCAGTATGAGCCCTACCTGTATGGTACGCTGGCCCAGCAGGATCTGGCATCGCAACTCTTAACCGAGTGGCAATTTGAAATGCCAGCCGTGCAGCCTTAAATCTTAACGAGCAGAAGATGGAATTCTTATCAGAGGAAGTCGTGATTTGCCCATACTGCGGAGAATCCCTGGATGTGCTCATTGATCATCAGGAAGCAGGTCAACAATACATCGAAGACTGCCAGGTGTGTTGCAGGCCAATCACTTTCAACGTGGGGATAGATGCGGAAGGCAACCTGAGCGTATCGGTTCACGCTGAAAATGAAACGAACTAACCGGCCACCACGACCAGCACCTTGACTGGTTTTTGCCCCAGTCATTCACCTAGTTAGGTTAGTTTTCGGAAACCCAACAAGCAAAACCGTAAAGCTTTTTTCTTTTTCTGTCCTCTGACATATAATATGCGGCCTTTTCTGTCGGTTGCGGGCATCTGCCACCAAACAGAAAAAGCAGTAATCATCGGCCTCTGCAAGAGGCCCTAGAGGGCAGTTTCGTGGATTATCCAAAGCATTACGGAGTCATCATCATTGGTGGCGGTCACGCCGGTACCGAAGCCGCATTGGCCAGTGCCCGCATGGGTGTTGCTACCCTGTTACTGACCCACAACATCGAAACCCTCGGCCAAATGTCCTGCAACCCGGCCATTGGCGGTATTGGCAAAAGCCATCTGGTGAAAGAAATCGACGCCCTCGACGGCGCCATGGCTCGCGCCACCGATAAAGGTGGCATTCAGTTCCGCATCCTGAACTCCCGTAAAGGCCCAGCCGTGCGTGCTACCCGGGCCCAGGCCGATCGTATTCTATACAAAGCTGCCGTACGTGAAATTCTCGAAAACCAGCCCAATCTGGACATCTTCCAGCAGTCTGCCGACGACCTGGTAATAGAAGGCGACACCGTCAAAGGTGTAGTCACCAACATGGGCGTGAGCTTCTTTGCCCAATCCGTGGTACTCACCGCTGGCACCTTCCTCGGGGGCAAAATCCACATAGGGTTGGAAAACCACTCCGGTGGCCGTGCCGGTGATCCACCTTCCATCGCCCTGGCCCAGCGCCTGCGAGAGCTGCCGTTCAATGTGGATCGCCTCAAAACCGGCACCCCACCGCGCATCGATGCCAAAAGCGTGGACTTCTCGGTGATGACAGAGCAGCCCGGCGACACGCCCCTGCCGGTGATGTCCTTTATAGGATCGCTGGCTGAGCATCCCCGCCAGATCAGCTGCTACATCACTCATACCAACGCGCGCACCCACGACATTATCCGTGGCGGATTGGATCGTTCCCCCATGTACACCGGCGTAATCGAAGGCATTGGCCCCCGTTACTGCCCGTCCATCGAGGACAAAATCCATCGCTTTGCCGATAAGGATTCCCACCAGATCTTTATCGAACCAGAGGGCCTCACCACCCACGAGTTATACCCCAACGGCATCTCCACCAGTTTGCCGTTTGATGTGCAGCTGGATCTGGTGCACTCCATCCGTGGCATGGAAAACGCCCACATCCTGCGCCCCGGCTACGCCATCGAATACGACTACTTCGATCCTCGGGATCTGAAATATTCATTGGAAACCAAATTCATCAACGGCCTGTTCTTCGCCGGACAGATCAACGGCACGACAGGCTACGAAGAGGCCGGCGCCCAAGGCTTGCTGGCAGGGCTCAACGCCGGTCTGCGCGCCCAGGAAAAAGACCCATGGCATCCGCGCCGTGATGAAGCCTACATCGGCGTATTGGTCGACGACCTCATCAGCATGGGCACGTTGGAGCCCTATCGCATGTTCACCAGCCGAGCCGAACATCGCCTGCTGCTGCGAGAAGACAACGCCGACCTGCGGCTTACTGAAAAAGGTCGCGAGCTGGGTCTGGTGGGCGATCACCGCTGGCGATTGTTCTGCGAAAAGAAAGAAGCCATAGAACAAGAAGAGCAACGTCTGCGCAGCACCTGGGTATTACCAGACTCCGCCATGGCAAAACAGTTGCAGCCCAAATTGGAAAACACCCTGGCCCGAGAATACAGTCTTAAAGATTTACTGCGTCGTCCGGAGCTGAACTACAAAGACATCGCCGCCCTAACCCCCGAACTCAATGTGGATGCAGCGGTGGCCGAGCAGGTAGAAATCATCGCCAAGTACGCCGGTTATATTTCCCGGCAACAGGACGAAGTCGAACGAGTACGACGCAGCGAAGGCACCTTGCTGCCGGATGATTTCGATTACGAGTCCATCTCAGGGCTCTCCAATGAAATCAAATCCAAGCTGGGTCAAGCGCGGCCACAAACATTAGGACAGGCTAGTCGCATTCCCGGTGTCACTCCAGCGGCGGTGTCCCTGCTGCTGATACACCTGAAGAAGCGCTCTACCCAGAACAAAAAAAGCGCGTAATGCTCATCGGCGCCAGCCAAGCAGCCTAGGAACACACAGTGCAATTGACCGAACAACAAGCGCAGCGACTGGCGGCGGGCTGCGAGCAGCTGGGCCTGAATCTAAACTCAGAACAGCTGCAGAAAATCCGCCGGTATCTGGAAAATCTGCTGAAGTGGAACCAAGCTTACAACCTCACCGCCATCCGCGATCCGGATGACATGGTGATCAAGCACCTGCTGGACAGCCTATCCATAGTGCCTCATATAAAAGGGCAAAATATACTGGATGTCGGCACAGGCCCCGGCCTGCCCGGTGTACCGGCGTCCATTTGTGATGAACATCGTCAGTGGACCCTGATCGACAGCAACGGCAAGAAAACCCGTTTCCTGGTGCAAATGAAAGCTGAATTGAAACTGGATAACGTCACCGTCATTAAAGGACGCATCGAATCCGTGCCGAATAGCCAGCGCTACGACACCATCACCAGTCGCGCATTTGCATCCCTGGAAGACTTCGTTAGTGTGTGCTTACCACTACTGCAAGAAGGCGGAGAACTGCTGGCCATGAAGGGGCAAATCCCCCATGAAGAAATCGAACTACTAAAAGATCAACAACTCAATATTCACATCGAACCACTGAAAGTGCCCTATTTGCATGAAGAACGGCACCTGATTGTGGTACAAAGAGCACAGACAGAATAATTCCATTCGGGGAGATCGATTGTGGGCAAAGTAATCTCGGTGACCAATCAAAAGGGCGGTGTAGGTAAAACCACCACCTCCGTCAACCTGGCTGCGTCGCTGGTTGCCACCAAGCGTAAAGTGCTCATGATCGATCTCGACCCCCAAGGCAACGCCACCATGGGCAGTGGCGTCAACAAGCACGAACTGGAAAGCTCCATATACGATGTGCTGGTGGATCAAATGACCGTCGCCCAGGCAGTGATTCATACCGAACCCGGTTATGACCTGATCGGCTCCAATGCTGACTTAACCGCAGCCGAAGTAGAGTTGCTGGATCTGGAAGGCAAAGAGCAGCGTCTCAACCGGGCCTTGGAAGGTGTGCGCTCTCAATACGATTACGTCCTGATTGACTGTCCGCCCTCACTTAACATGCTTACCGTTAATGCCCTGGTGGCATCGGACTCCGTAATCATCCCCATGCAGTGTGAATATTACGCGCTAGAGGGTTTGTCCGCTCTGCTCAATACCATTGAAAAAATTCAAAGCGCCCTCAACCCGAAACTGGAAATCGATGGTCTGCTGCGCACCATGTATGACCCCCGCATCGCATTATCCAACCAGGTATCCAGCCAGTTAACGGAACACTTCGGCGACAAAGTCTATCGCACCATCATTCCGCGCAACGTGCGTCTGGCCGAAGCCCCCAGCCACGGCCTGCCGGTATTGGAATACGATCGCAAGTCCCGTGGTGCCGTGTCCTATCTGGCCCTGGCCGGTGAACTGATTCGCCGTGCAGAGCAGAAAATAAGCGGCACCAGTGCAGAAACCGCCCCGGCCTGATTGCGTCGGTGGCCAAGCCCCTTATAATGTTCCACACACAAAATTGAATTTCGCATAATTCACCTACCACCATAAAGGCGATGCATGGCTGCCAAAAAGAAAGGACTGGGTCGTGGACTGGACGCACTATTGGGGAGCGCCAGCATACCGCAAAAAGAGGTGCCCACCGACGCCACCAAGCCGGTTAGCGTCAGCAAAGAAGACCTCGACGGAGAGCTGCGACACCTGCCCATCGAATTTTTGCAGCGAGGCCGCTACCAGCCACGCCGCGACATGGATCCCCAGGCCCTCGAAGAACTGTCTAACTCCATCAAAGCCCAAGGCATCATGCAGCCCATCGTGGTGCGCCCCATGGCCGGAGCCAATCAATACGAAATCATCGCCGGTGAACGCCGTTGGCGTGCAAGCCAACTGGCGGGCCTGGATAAAGTACCCTGCGTCATTCGTGCAGTAACCGACGAAGCCGCCATCGCCATGGCGCTGATTGAAAACATCCAGCGCGAAGACCTCAACCCCATCGAAGAAGCCGCTGCCCTGCAACGATTTCAGGATGAGTTCGAACTCACCCACCAGCAGGTGGCTGAGGCAGTGGGCAAGTCACGCACCACCGTTACCAACCTGCTGAGGCTGATGAGCCTGAGTGCAGAAACTCGTAAACTGGTAGAACACGGTGATCTGGAGATGGGCCATGCCCGCGCCATACTGACCCTGGATAGTGTCAAGCAAACTGACGCAGCCCGTACCATTGTTGCGAAAGGCCTATCGGTGCGCCAGACCGAAGCACTGGTGCGTCGCCTGCAACAAGAAGAAATCGCCACCGGCGACACCAAAATCGACCCCGATGTAAAATTGTTACAAGATAATTTATCAGACAAGCTGGGGGCACCCGTCATGATCCAGCACAGCGCAAAAGGCAAGGGCAAACTGGTAATTCGCTACAGTAGCCTGGACGAACTGGATGGTATTCTCGACCACATCAAATAGGTTGAGCAAAAAGTCACCGAAAAGCCTTAGATCCCGCCGCAACCCGTGTTGCCTGTGGTTAGGAAAGTCTCTATAATCGGCACCGCCTTACACAGGCACCTGCAATCAGCGTTTGAGCTGACCCAAAAGGTTCAAAAGGTCAAAAGAGAGAAATCCGCTGGTTGAGGGCAAACGGAAAAAGACTGTGACAAAGCCAAGCACGTTAAACAAAGGGTATATCGCTGTTTACGTGGTGGGTTCGCAGGCGCTCGTATCGACTCTAATTCCTGTGCTCGTGTTGTTTGCAGTAAGTAAAGAAGCCGCGTTAGCCGCGCTGGCAGGGGGCTGGACAGCTGTTCTCGCCAACCTTTACTTCGCAATACAGGCATTTCGCTTTTCTGGCGCACGCGCGTCGCAAGAAATGGTGCAGGCATTTTATCGGGGTGAGGCCGGCAAATTCGTCATTGTCATGCTGCTGTTCATCGCAGCGTTCAAACTGCTCCCGGGTGTTCGTGAAAGCGCGGCATATTTATTTTCAGCCTTCTTTATAGTGTATGGGATCGCCTGGGTGGCGCCTCTTCTGTTGCGTAAAACATAGCGCAGCATGGCCGGTAACGGCATTGACACAATGAATAAGGTAAAGTCCGACTTCGATTTTAAGGTATTGGGATACTATGGCAGGCGGAGATTCTTCAGAATACATCAAGCACCATTTGACCAACTTGGTATATGGTCAACACCCTGACGGTAGCTGGGGTATCGCCCACAGTGCAGCGGAAGCGGCGGAAATGGGCTTCTGGAAATTTCACGTAGACTCGCTGGGCTGGTCTATCGGCTTGGGTGTACTGTTCCTGGCACTTTTTGGAATGGCCGCTAAGCGTGCGACCACTGACGTACCTACCGGATTCCAAAATTTTATCGAAATCCTGGTGGATTTCGTTGATACCCAGGTGAAAGAGAACTTCCACGGTCGTAACGCCATGATTGCGCCGATGGGTCTTACTATTTTCTGTTGGGTATTTCTCATGAACTTGATGGACTTGGTGCCAGTCGATTGGCTGCCAGCCCTGTTCAATCTGTTCGGTGTTCATTATATGAAGATCGTACCGTCTACCGACCCCAACATCACCTTGGGCATGTCGTTCTCGGTATTCTTCCTGATTATTTTCTATAGCATCAAAGTGAAAGGCATTGGCGGCTTTGCAGGTGAATTAACCCTGCACCCTTTCAGCAGCAGCAATATGTTTGTGAAAATCATACTGATCCCGATTAACCTGTTCTTGGAAACCGTAAACCTGCTGGCCAAGCCCATCTCTCTGGGCCTGCGATTGTTCGGAAACATGTATGCAGGTGAAATGATCTTCATTCTTATTGCTCTGATGTTCAATGCTGGCTTGATCATGGCTGCGTTCGGTGGCGTACTGCAACTGGGCTGGGCGATCTTCCACATACTGGTAATCACCTTGCAGGCCTTCCTGTTCATGGTGCTCACCATTGTGTACTTGAGCACTGCGCACGAAGATCATTAAGAATTTGTTTTAACTTTTACACTTAACCTTAACTTTAAAAAGTAACACCAGGAGATAACATGGAAACTGCATCTGCACTTGTATTGATCGCCGCTGGTTTGGTAATCGGTCTGGGCGCGTTGGGTACTGCGATTGGCTTCGGTCTGCTGGGCGGCCGTCTGTTGGAAGGTACTGCTCGTCAACCAGAAATGGCTCCCATGCTGCAAGGTAAAATGTTCCTGATGGCGGGTCTGTTGGACGCGGTTCCAATGATCGGTGTTGGTATCGGCATGTACATGATCTTCGTATTGGCCTAAGTCCACCGCTTCGTAGAAAGTAGCGTCAAACATTTACTTTAACGAGCGAGAGGGTTTGGTATGGATATTAACGCCACCATCCTAGGACAATCTATCGCCTTTGCCGTATTCGTTTTTTTCTGTATGAAGTTCGTATGGCCACCGTTGATCAACGCCATGCGGGAACGTTCAGAGAAAATAGCACACGGTTTACAGGCGGCAGACCAGGCAGAGCAAGATCTTGAATTGGCTAAAGAGAAAGCCGCAGATACCTTGCGCGAAGCCAAGCAGCAAGCTGCTGCGCTGATTGAGCAGGCTAACAAGCGTGCCAACCAGTTGGTTGAAGAAGCAAAAGATCAGGCCCGCGCCGAAGGCGAGCGTCTGAAAGCGGCTGCACAGGCCGAAGTAGAACAGGAATTGAACCGCGCTAAAGAATCATTGCGTGGCCAGGTTGCGGTTCTGTCTATCGCCGGTGCGGAAAAAATTCTTGGCACAGCAGTAGATCAAGGCGCTCACAACGCAATGCTTGAGCAACTTGCATCAGAACTGTAACGGTATCGGATTATGGCAGAACTAATCACAGTTGCCCGGCCTTACGCGAAAGCGGCTTTTCAGTTCGCCGACGAAAACGGCGCACTTGCTGAATGGTCCGATATGCTAGCCTTTGCAGCGGCTGTTTCAGCAGACGAGGCAGTGTCCGGTTACTTGCACAACCCCAAGATCACTTCTGCACAAAAAGCAGAAGCCTTTGGTGCACTGTGCAAGGATAAGCTGAATGAACAGGGTCAAAACTTCGTGTCCTTGCTGGCGCAGAACAAACGATTAGCGGCATTGCCGGAAATCGCTGCGCTGTATGAAACACTGAAGTCACAGAAAGAACAAAGCGTCGATGTAGAAATTACATCCGCATTCGCTTTGTCCGACGAGCAGGCAAGCAAACTTGCCGCTTCCCTGAAGCAGAAACTGGGCCGCGAAGTCAACGTCACTACCGCAGAGGATAAATCTCTGGTGGGTGGCGTCATCATCAGAGCCGGCGATTTAGTGATTGACGGTTCTGTGCGCGGTAAGCTCGCTAAACTGGCCGAAAAATTGAATTCTTGAGTTTGAGGACATAAGCATGCAGCAACTCAACCCTTCAGAAATAAGCGAGCTGATCAAACAGCGCATCGCGAATCTGGATACAACATCCGAAGCGCGCACCGAAGGTACTATCGTTAGTGTATCTGACGGTATCGTGCGTATTCATGGTCTGGCCGACGTAATGTACGGTGAGATGGTTGAATTTGAAAATGGCATTTTCGGTATGGCTCTTAACCTGGAGCAGGATTCCGTAGGTGCAGTAGTACTAGGTGATTACCTGGGTCTGGCTGAAGGCCAGAAAGCAAAATGTACCGGTAAAGTATTGGAAGTGCCTGTAGGGCGCGAACTGCTGGGCCGCGTTGTTGACGCTCTGGGTAATCCAATTGACGGTAAAGGTCCTCTGGGCACTACCGAAACTGATGTTGTGGAAAAGGTTGCACCAGGTGTAATCGCACGTAAATCGGTAGATCAGCCAGTTCAGACTGGTTTGAAGTCGATTGACTCCATGACACCTGTAGGTCGTGGTCAGCGTGAGCTGATCATCGGTGACCGTCAGATCGGTAAAACGGCCATCGCCATCGACACCATCATCAACCAGAAAGATTCTGGTATTAAATGTGTGTACGTGGCCATCGGTCAGAAGCAGTCTTCTATTGCTAACGTAGTACGTAAGCTGGAAGAGCACGGCGCCATGGAAAACACCATCGTGGTAGCAGCGGCAGCCGCCGATCCTGCAGCCATGCTGTTCTTGGCAGCCTTTACCGGTTGCACCATGGGCGAATATTTCCGTGATCGCGGCGAAGACGCACTGATCGTATATGATGATTTGACCAAACAAGCTTGGGCTTATCGTCAGATCTCCTTGCTGCTGCGTCGTCCTCCGGGTCGTGAAGCTTATCCTGGTGACGTATTCTATCTGCACTCCCGCCTGCTGGAACGTTCTGCTCGCGTTAGCGCTGACTATGTAGAAAAGTTCACCAACGGTGAAGTGAAAGGTCAAACTGGTTCGTTGACGGCTCTGCCCATCATCGAAACTCAGGCTGGCGACGTATCCGCATTCGTACCGACCAACGTAATCTCCATCACCGATGGTCAGATCTTCGTTGAAACCAACCTGTTCAACTCCGGTATTCGTCCGGCGATGAACGCAGGTATCTCGGTTTCTCGTGTAGGTGGTGCAGCACAGACCAAAATCATCAAAAAGCTGGGTGGTGGTATTCGTCTGGCACTGGCTCAGTATCGCGAACTGGCAGCATTTGCTCAGTTTGCTTCTGACCTTGATGAAGCGACACGTAAGCAGTTGGAACACGGTACTCGTGTTACCGAGCTGATGAAACAGAAGCAATACGCGCCTCTGTCCGTTGCTGAGATGGGTCTGATTCTGTTTGTAGCCAACGAAGGCTATCTGGAAGATATTGAAGTACCCAAGATTCTGGATTTCGAAGCAGCACTGCTGTCTTACGCAAATTCTGAAGCCTCCGCATTGATTGCTAAAGTCAATGAGAAGGGCGATTGGAACAGCGACATCGAAAGCGAGTACAAAGCACTCGTTGAGAAGTTCAAGTCCACTCAGACTTGGTAATCATTAACCGGGGCAAGATAACTTGCCCCGTAACCTGAATACGGTAGACCTATGTCAGGCGCAAAAGAGATACGTGGCAAAATAGCCAGCGTTAAAAACACGCAGAAAATTACCTCCGCAATGGAACTCGTTGCGGCCAGTAAGATGCGTAAAGCGCAGGAACGTATGGCGGCGTCCAAACCCTACGCGGAGAAAATTCGCCAGGTCGTACGTCACCTAGCCAATTCCAACCCGGAATATAAACACACTTATATGACCGAGCGCGAAGTAAAGCGCGTGGGTGTCATCGTTGTGTCTTCCGATCGTGGCCTTTGTGGTGGCTTGAACATTAACCTGTTCAAAAAAACCATCGCTCTTACCAAAGAGTGGAAGCAAAAAGGCTGTGAAGTGGATATGGCACTGATTGGAACCAAAGCAGTCAGCTTTTTCCGATCGGTGGGTGGCAACGTGGTAGCGACTCGCACCGGGTTGGGTGATCAGCCTTCAATCGAAGACTTGATCGGCGCTGTAAAAGTGATGTTGGACGCATTTGAATCCGGCAAGATCGATCGCCTGTATCTGATGTACAACGACTTCGTAAATACCATGACCCAAGTGCCTTCATCTTTACAGTTGCTGCCTTTGGAAGCATCGAAAGATGGCGACTACCAACACCATTGGGATTACATATACGAGCCTGAAGCCAAAGAGATTTTGGATTATCTTTTGGTGCGCTTCGTAGAATCCCAGGTATATCAGGGTGTGGTTGAAAACAACGCCTGTGAACAGGCAGCGCGAATGGTCGCCATGAAGTCTGCTACCGATAACGCGGGCAACCTGATTAACGATCTGCAGTTGGTTTACAACAAAGCGCGTCAGGCAGCGATCACCCAAGAGATTTCAGAAATCTGCGGTGGCGCGGCAGCGGTATAACGATCAGGTTTCTTACCAACAGATTTTAACAGTTACGATTCAAGAGGATACAAACATGAGTAGCGGACGTATCGTACAAATCATCGGCGCGGTAATAGACGTAGAATTCCCGCGCGATTCTGTACCAAACGTGTACGACGCACTGAACGTGGAGAACGCTCCGACCGTTCTTGAAGTTCAGCAACAGTTGGGTGACGGTATCGTTCGTACCATCGCCATGGGTTCCACTGAAGGTTTGAAACGTGGCTTAGGTGTTAACAGCACTGGCGCACCGATCAACGTACCAGTTGGTATCGAAACCCTGGGCCGTATTATGGACGTTCTGGGTAACCCCATCGACGAATGCGGACCTATCGGCGAACAGCAGCGTGCATCTATTCACCGTAAGCCGCCTACTTATGCAGAACAATCCAACTCAACGGATCTGTTGGAAACCGGTATCAAAGTTATCGACCTGATCTGCCCATTCGCCAAAGGTGGTAAAGTTGGTCTGTTCGGTGGTGCGGGTGTTGGTAAAACCGTAAACATGATGGAGCTGATCAACAACATCGCAACCGAGCACAGCGGTCTGTCCGTATTCGCTGGTGTTGGTGAGCGTACTCGTGAGGGTAACGACTTCTACCACGAAATGCAGGAAGCAGGCGTTGTAAACGTTGAGCAGTTCGACAAGTCGAAAGTAGCGATGGTTTACGGTCAGATGAACGAGCCACCTGGTAACCGTCTGCGTGTTGCACTGACTGGTTTGACCATGGCTGAAAAATTCCGTGATGACGGTCGTGACGTTCTGTTGTTCGTAGACAACATCTACCGTTACACACTGGCCGGAACCGAAGTATCTGCACTGTTGGGTCGTATGCCTTCAGCGGTAGGTTACCAGCCAACTCTGGCAGAAGAGATGGGTGTTCTGCAAGAACGTATCACTTCTACCAAGACAGGTTCTATCACGTCTATCCAGGCCGTATACGTACCTGCGGATGACTTGACTGATCCATCGCCAGCCACCACGTTCTCGCACCTTGACTCAACGGTAGTACTGAGCCGTGATATCGCCGCCAAGGGTATCTACCCTGCGGTAGATCCACTGGACTCCACCTCCCGTCAGCTGGATCCTCTGGTAATCGGCACCGAGCACTATGAAGTTGCCCGTGGCGTGCAGACTAACCTGCAGCGTTACAAAGAACTGAAAGACATCATCGCCATCCTGGGTATGGATGAGTTGTCTGAAGATGACAAACTGGTGGTATCGCGCGCTCGTAAGATCGAACGATTCCTGTCACAGCCTTTCCACGTTGCGGAAGTATTCACTGGTTCGCCCGGTAAATACGTATCCTTGAAGGATACAATCCGTGGCTTCAAGATGATTCTTGACGGTGAGCTTGACCATCTGCCTGAGCAGGCTTTCTACATGGTTGGTTCCATCGAAGAAGCTATCGAGAAAGGCGCTAAAGCTTAATTAAGCTAGGGAGTAATCACCATGGCGATAACCGTACACTGTGATATCGTTTCTGCCGAGAAATCCATATTCTCTGGTTTGGTGGAAATGGTTGTCGCTCACGGCACACTGGGTGACCTGGGTATTGCTCCGGGTCACGCTCCCTTGTTGACACAATTGAGCCCTGGCCCGATTCGTGTCATCAAGCAAAACGGTGAAGAAGAAGTGTACTACGTGTCTGGTGGTATGCTGGAAGTGCAGCCCAAAGTGGTTACCATTCTGGCAGATACCGCCCAGCGCGCTGATGACGTGGATGAAGCAGCAGCCCAACAGGCTATTGAAGATGCCCGTCGAGCGTTGGCGAACCAGTCTTCCGAAATCAACTACTCTGCTGCGGCAGCGATGTTGGCGGAAGCGGCAGCGCAACTGCGTACGATACAGGCCCTGAAGAAGAAAATGGGCAAATAAGCACCGGTTGTCGTGAAACGCGCAACAAAGCATGATAAAAAGGGTAGCGCTAGCTACCCTTTTTTCGTTTAAACCCGATATGGAATTGTTTCGATGGATCTAAACGTTGTCATCCTTGCTGCAGGCAAAGGCACGCGCATGAAGTCGCGCTTACCTAAAGTGCTGCAACCTTTGGCTAAAAAGCCCATGCTTGCTCATGTGCTCGAGACCAGCTTTAAGCTGGAGGCCCATAAAGTGATCGTAGTGTATGGTCACGGCGGCGACAGCGTGAAATCCGAGATCAGCCGTTACTTTCCCGATGCGCCTATAGAATGGGTTGAGCAGGCTGAACAACTGGGCACTGGGCATGCGGTCAAGCAAGCAATGACTCTGTTGGAAACCAACACGCGGACGCTGATTCTATATGGTGATGTACCCCTGATATCAGAATCAACCCTGAGCCGCTTTCTGAACGAAGTTCAGCCAGGCGAATGCGGAGTGCTGACAGTCAAGTTGAACGACCCTACCGGGTATGGCCGTATTGTGCGGGACCATGCTGGTGTGGTGAGAGAAATTGTTGAAGAGAAGGACGCCGGTAAGGAAATTCGAAAAATCGAAGAAGTGAATACCGGCATAATGATGGCGGACTCCATAGACTTACAGCAGTGGTTGCCCACCATAGAAAATAAAAATGCGCAGGGTGAATATTACTTAACCGATCTTGTGCGTATTTCCAATGATCATGACGTGCCGGTTATTGGTTGTCGTGTTAAAGACCCAATCGAAGTCGAAGGGGTGAACGATAAAAAGCAACTGGCACGATTGGAGCGCATGTTGCAAAAACACCTGGCTGAGCGCTTATTAGTGCAGGGCGCGACACTGGCAGATCCTGCCCGAGTTGATATCCGTGGTGAAGTTAACATCGGTCAGGACTGCTTTATAGACATTAATGCAGTTTTCGAAGGCAACAATACACTGGGAAATAATGTAAAGATTGGCCCAAACTGTGTCATCGAAAACTCGGTTATCGGTGATAACACCATTATCAAAGCCAACAGTGTGTTGGAAAACGCGATACTGGGTGAGCATTGTGATGTGGGTCCGTTTGCCCGCCTGCGACCCGGCACCGAGTTGGCCAACGGTGCGAAAATCGGTAACTTTGTAGAAACGAAAAACATAAAGATGGGTGCAGGCTCAAAAGCCAATCACTTAACCTATTTGGGTGACAGTGAAATCGGAACCGATGTTAATATTGGCGCAGGCACCATTACCTGTAATTACGATGGTGCTAACAAGCATAAAACCAAAATCGGGGACGGCGCATTCATTGGCTCTAACAGCTCACTGGTGGCACCGGTTGAAATTGGGAAAGGTGCAACCATCGGGGCCGGTTCAACCATCAGTAAAGATGCAAAAGAACAGACATTAACCGTAACCCGCGCTAAGCAGGTCAGCATCGACGGTTGGAAGCGTCCTGAGAAAAAGCCCAAATAAGCAGTAAGGAAAAAGTTATGTGTGGAATTGTAGGTGTCATTTCAACTCGTGATGTAACGCCCATACTGCTGGAGGGTCTGCGTCGCTTAGAATATCGGGGTTATGATTCCGCCGGTATCGCCAGATTTAATCCAGGATCTGACATTGAACGGATTCGGCGTGTTGGCAAAGTGAAGGAACTTGAAGCCGCCGTTGCAGAGAGTCAGGGTGCAGGTACCATAGGTATCGCTCATACTCGCTGGGCCACCCACGGGGTGCCATCAGAAAGTAATGCGCATCCACACATGTCTTCCGATAACATCGTTGTGGTTCACAACGGCATCATAGAAAATCACGAAGAACTACGTGCATCCCTACAGAAAGACGGTTACGTATTCACCTCGGAAACCGATACCGAAGTAGTTGCGCATTTGGTACATCAAAATCTGAAAACCAGTGCGACATTATTGGAAGCAGTAAAAAAAACCACCCGTAAATTACGTGGCGCTTATGCTCTGGGTGTTATCTGCAAAGAACAACCGGAACTGCTGATTGCCGCCCGCGAAGGCAGCCCGTTGGTGTTGGGTGTGGGTTTGGGGGAGAACTTCATCGCTTCAGACCAGTTAGCGCTGCTGCCCGTTACCACCCGGTTTATCTTTTTAGAAGAAGGCGATATCGCCGAAGTCAGAAAAGATAGCTTCGTTATTGAGAATCGTGAAGGCAATACGGTAGAACGCACGGTAAAACAATTCACCGGCTCTGATAGCACAGCGGACAAAGGTGAATACCGGCACTACATGCTGAAGGAAATATTCGAGCAGCCTACCGCTGTACGCAATACGCTGGACGGACGGGTGACTCCAGAAGGAATCGATCCGGCACTGTTTGGCACTGATGCGGAAAAACTGTTTCCGAACATTGAAAGTGTTCAGATTATTGCATGTGGGACTTCGTATCATGCAGGGCTGGTTGCAAAATATTGGCTTGAGGGTCTGGCCGGAGTTCAGTGTAATGTAGAAGTGGCCAGCGAGTTCCGTTACCGCAGAACGGTAGTGCGCCCCAATACTTTGTTTGTGACTATTTCTCAGTCCGGTGAAACGGCAGACACGTTAGCCGCGCTGCGTGATGCCAAGGGATACTTATCAAGCCTTGCCATTTGTAATGTTGCAACCAGCTCATTGGTACGGGAATCGGCCATGTCGTTCCTCACCAAAGCTGGCCCGGAAATCGGTGTGGCTTCAACGAAGGCTTTTACCACACAGCTGGTTGCCTTGTATTTGATGACCATCGCCATTGGCAAGTTTCACGACATAGATGCGAAAGAAGAACGTCGCCTGCTGGAAGGGCTTCAGCAGCTACCGGATGTCATTCAGTCAGCACTACGTTTGAACAAGCCTATTGAAGTGATGGCTGAGAAATTTGCAGAGAAGCACCACGCTTTATTCCTCGGCCGTGGTGTGCAGTATCCGATCGCGCTGGAAGGTGCGTTAAAGCTAAAAGAAATATCCTATATCCACGCCGAGGCTTATCCTGCCGGAGAGCTGAAGCACGGCCCGCTGGCATTGGTGGATGCTGATATGCCGGTGGTAACCGTGGCACCATCGGACACCTTACTGGAAAAGTTAAAGTCTAATCTACAGGAAGTGCGTGCCCGAGGCGGTGAGCTGTTCGTATTTCAGGATTCAGATGCAGCGATGGAGCCTCAGGACGATGTTCACGTGTTGGATGTCCCTAAGGTGGCAGCAGAACTCGCTCCTATTGTGTACACCATACCGCTGCAGCTTTTGAGTTACCACGTGGCAATCATTAAAGGCACCGATGTGGATCAGCCGCGCAATTTAGCCAAAAGCGTAACGGTAGAATAACTGGATAACGCTAACTGCTAGCGGTTGTAGGTGAGTAGAAAAGGAGTTAACAAAGTAATAGAGTTGTTAACTCCAAAATCCGAGATAGATCACAATATGAGCAATTGCCAAAGGGGCATTGCTGAACGATCTGTAGCAATCGGGCTATAGCGGACGTCCGTGATTGACTGGCTAATCGAGCACATCAAGCTGAATGGGCCTACTTTCCGGTTGGCACATACTCAAAAGCTAATTCATGGCGTTCTGAATTTTCACTGAGACCTTCTGAAGCATAGATACAGATGAGCGGGAGAAAACCGCTTTCATAACGCCGCGATAAAGTCCGTCGGGGAGTACTTTTCTTGCCAGCAACGTCGCGTGGGCATCAACGCCAACGATGTAGCGAAGTCTATTGCTGCCATCATTGACTGCGTTCCAGATTGTTTCGGCAACATCGCTAGGTTTGGTTGCGAATAAGCCCGCAGCGTCATCAATTAGATCCAGCACCGGACGTGATTTCTCGTCATAGTCGTTGACACCGGTACAATTCTTGCGGTCTGTAGAGCGCCCCCAGAATTCGGTTTTTACCAACCCAGGCTCAATAATCTTGACCTGTATACCATATGAAGAAACCTCGTATTGCAGCGAATCACAAAAGCCTTCTACCGCCCATTTGCTGGCATGATAGACACTGTAAAGTGGAAAAATGGAGCGGCCTGCAAAGCTGGCTACATTAATCAGAAGACCGGAACGTTGCTTGCGAAAATGCGGTAGTATTTCCTGGGTAACAGACATCAGGCCCAGTACGTTGGTCTGAAATTGCCGGTTAATCTGATCGGTGCTAAAGGTCTCAAATGGACCTATCAGACCGTAGCCGGCATTATTGACAACCACATCGATTTGCCCGAATTCCGCTAAACCCTCTGCAATGGCTTCCCTGATCGTCGCTTCCTGCGTTACATCGAGAGTTGGACAAATGACATTAGCCAGGCCAACCAATTCCTGTTCATTGTCGGGCGTGCGCATGGTCGCGATAACGTTCCAACCCTCACGCTGAAATCGAAGAGCGGTTTCACGACCGATGCCACTGGAACAGCCGGTAATCAATACGGTTTGTTTCATTACTTAATTATCTCTTTGGCACTGATTAGGATCGAGAAACGCGCGCCTGATATTCTCGGGTCTTTTCGTTATCTGGTGCTATTCGCTCTTGTGCACCTGCAATTCTCTTAATCCAATTGCCAACGCGTTCAGGCAAGGCCTGTTCAATAGTACCAACCGGATATAACCATTTCGGCATGGTAACCTCTGGCTGACCATGCTTGCATGAAGCAATAACCTCGGCAGCGATTTCAGATGGCTTAGCCTTGGGAATTCCACGAATATTCATCCCGGCTGTCAGATCGGTATCCACTGCCGAAGGCATAATGGTCGTAATGGACACACCCGAACCCACTATTTCGGCACGCACCGAGCGCGATAGACCGGCCACCGCAAATTTACTTGCCGTGTAAACGGAAGCCCCGGCGCAGGTCATTTTTCCCGCCATGGAGGACACATTTACGATATGCCCATGGCTTCGTTGCAGCATGTCCGGAAGAACCAGACGCATACCATTGATCACACCGCCTGTATTGATTGCCATTTCCCGGTGCAACGCTGCTAAATCGATGTCGACGAACTTCCCGGTACGCATAATTCCGGCATTATTCACCAGCAAATCTACAGGCCCCAATTCGCGCGCCACATTCAAAAAATTCTCGAACGACTCGGGGTCGGCCACATCCAACTTTACTGCTCTTACACCTGAGAGTGATGCCGCTACAGCCTCTGCAGCTTTCTCGTCAATGTCGCCGACAACCACGCGAGCCCCTTGATCAACCAGGGCTCTGACCGTTGCTTCACCGATTCCTCTACCGCCACCTGTGACACAGGCAACAGCACCATTCAAATTGATGGACATAAACGATAGCCTCTTAGCGAACGTAGGGATAACGAAGGGCGAAGTAACCGACAATATCCCAGCCGTGTTTCACCTTGTACACCACCCGTCCCAAAAATACATCTGGCACGATTTCCACGATTTCGTCCCGAACCTTAGGAAGAATCAGTGGGTTCTTGAATGACGGTTCATCATAAGTAATCGCGCGAACTTTCAGGTGGGGTGCTACCGGTGAAGTGTCAATGCGATGATGGAAATCGAATCCAAGTAACTCATTACCCTGCTTTTGCAGCTTGTAGTGAGGCATAGCAAGCTTGGCGGGGATATAAGCAGAAGCGGTGATGCGGTTGTAGCCTGTGCCGGTTTTCTGATTGAAGGTTTTGCCTGTCCAACCCATGCGCCACAGAAGCTGCCCTAGAAAAACGGCGTTGTTAATCGTCCGCATCAGAAACGAACCGTGCAGGTTCATCACCATGCCTTCAGTGTCACCATCGGGTGCTTCTGCGTCACCATTACCCTGGGCAAACAACCAAGGCAAGCGATAGAACTGCGATTCGTGCTGGAGCTCTTTGAGCAGCTCCCAGGCATTTTCTTTCGCCAAATCAGGATTGCTCTGGGCTTGAACCCTTAGATTCTTCAGGCGCTGCTCTTCTGATATTGGCGCAGGAACAGTGGATGCCTGTTTCAACGTAGCTTGCATATGGGTTCTCCCTCTATTAATCCAGTCAAAATGTTTACAACACATACTTGGTACTGCTCTGTACCAATGTTATGGTAAGTTAAGCTAGGGAGTCAATAGCGGCTTGCCATGGGCAACCGAATTCTCTATAAGATGGAGCAAAAGCAAGGCAGGCCGCATTCATGTCACAACCAACACGTCCGTTCCTTGGCGAATCCGCTGAATCGCGTATCAGCTCCCGTCGCCAGACCCTTCTTGATACAGCTTTCGAAATGGCTGCGGAATCCGGGTGGAAAGGCTTGTCCATTCACCAGCTTTGTCAGGAAGCTGGGCTTAACAAGCGTTATTTCTATGAGAGCTTTGCTGATCTAGATGAACTGGGTGCTGCGCTGATAGATGATTTGGCCGAACAGCTGATTACCGCAGGGCAGGCAGCTGTTCAATCAGGATTGCAGCAAGGTTTTGATACGATGGCATTGGCCCGTCATGCGCTTAAGCACAGCATTGGATGGTTGGTAGATGATCCTCGTCGGGCTCGATTGCTGTTCAGTATGGCGAGCGACAATCCACGCGCATTACAGCATCGCCAGGATGTCATCAGGAGATTTGCGAGGACACTTTCCGCGTTTAGTATTGAATATCATCAGGCAGATGAGCCCCATGTGATCGCCAAGGTGGGTTCTGCCTTGCTCATCGGTGGAACCATCGAAATTATAGTGAGTTGGCTGGATGGGCAACTGGACGTATCGTTGGATGACCTAGTGGAAGATGTCGCGAATTTCTGGGTGGCAGTTGGCAATAGCGCCATTGACCTGACCAAAAGACGACTTGAAAAGAAAGCGAATGAGAAAGGGCAGAAAAAGAAAAAGGGCTGACTTGGGTAAAAGTCTGATCTGGTTTAACCTTTTAATATTTACATCATGCTATCCAACATCGTGTGCAGATGTTGATGAATATCCACTTTTCGCGATTGGATGAGGCAGAGAGGTCTAACAGTCAAGATCTCCTTATCGCCCTTATGGGCCATCGAAAACACAACAACGAATGTCCTCTTTCTGGTGCAATGCAACATTCAGAATGCTTGGCAAAATATTTCGCAGTGTTGAGCGAGATAAGTTGTTAACAACTTTATTTCCCTTTGAGCGATGGCTGCATCTATAGAATCTACAGCTTAGTGATCTTCCAGTTAACAACAATATTACTCACCCACAGCGATGGTAGCTTTGGTATTGTTCGTAGCCCGCAATGTGATTGCGGGCATGATGCTGATGGGATCGGTACCACAGGTCACGTCGAACCTGGCAACGATGCCAGCTAGAATTAAACAGGCTTCCAGCATTGCCAGATACTCACCGATACAAGTTCGTGCCCCGGCGGAGAACGGTAAATACTGGGAGCGCGAAACGTCCAGGTTAAGCCAGCGATCAGGATCGAATTGCTCAGGGTTAGGGAATACATCGGGGTTTCGATGGATCACGTAGGGTGAGACCATGACCAGTGACCCCTTCTTCAACGTCTCAGCACCCAGCTGAGTATCATTAATCACCGTGCGACCAAAGATATAACCAGCCGGATACAGACGCATCACCTCTCTAATGATGTTGTAAGTCACGGGCAGGGATTCACGTATGGCGTTCAGGTTATCGAACGCATCCAGGTTACAAGATCGTACCTCTGCGCACAGTTTTGCGAATTGTTGCGGGTGTTTGGAAAGCAATATAAAAGCAAAGGTGAGCGTGCTGGCGGTGGTTTCGTGGCCTGCCAAAAACAGGGTAACGATTTGATCTCGCAAATGAGACTTACGGCTGTCTCCGTCGTTTCCAGACGCAGCCATCAAATCCGCCAACAGGCTGGGTTGTTGTTCACCATTATCTGCAAGCCTGGCCTGAATTCCGCTGTATATAAACCGATCCACCCGTTTAACGGCCTTACGATATAGAACATTACCCCCCACCGGGAGCCAGTCCGGCGTGTAGATCGGATAGCGCAAGCGGGGCCCTAAAGAGCTCATTAGCTGATCCATGGTATCTTCCATCTCGGCCATATCGACTTCAAGCTCCATACCGAATATGCAGCGTGTAATGATGCGAGCGGTAATCTTGGACATTTCATGGGCTATATCAACTTGGGTACATCCATCCCAGTCTTTAGCAAGCTTTTTTACTTCGTCGTTGATAATAGGAATATAGGTGTTGGTGGATTTGGGTTGAAACGCGGGTGCAGAAAGCTTACGCAACCGTTTCCATTCATCACCTTCAGAAGTGAGTAACCCGTGGCCGAAGAGGCGACGCAGGCGTTTGGCGAAACTGCGATTGCGGACAAATGATTGTGATTTATTGGTGAGCACTGTGTTGACCAGCTCGGGATCGGATACCAGATACACGCGGGTATTGAATAACCTGAACTGAATAAACGGGCCGAAGTTCGCTGTGCTCTCGAGATACCCCAGGATATCCGCCATGAAAGGCTTTAGATTTCCCCACAAAAGGTGGGAAGAGGGCAGGGAGTGTGCAATCAGCCTGGGTTCATTCATGAGTGTGCGAAACGCCTTTGTTATTGTTAGAGCATAAGCAGATCGTTATTCTAACACCGAGCACTACCACAAAAGTTAATGGAATCCACATGAATAACCGTTGGCACCATCGTTTTTACAGATTTTGCATGATGGCTTTGATATTGAATTGCCATGCTGTGCAGGCCGAGATCATCATTCCCGAGGGCGCTACCGTCGGACTTGTCTTGAGTGGCGGTGGTGCCCGTGGGTTAGCTCATGTGGGGGTAATCCGAGTGCTGGAGGCCAGAGGTATTCAAGCCCAGGTCGTTACAGGAACCAGTATGGGCTCCATCGTCGGCGCGCTCTATGCCAGCGGTCGAAGTGCGGCCGAGATTGATCGCATAGCCAGAACCATGAATTGGCAAACTGCGCTCAGTGATGCATCGCCTCGGCGTGATCAACCATATTCATTCCGTGAGTTGGAAGCGGGCATGAGTACGGATGTGAGGATGTCGATCAATGGTGATGGCGTAGCGTTTCCCAAAGGGGTAATCGAAGGTCAGCATCTGGAGCAGACATTGGGCGAGCTGTTTCAAGAGGATGGCAAGCCCCTGCGCTTCGAGGAGCTGCCACGCCGCTATGCAGCAATCGCCGCGAACCTGGAAACCGGGGATCAGGTGGTTATGAATACTGGTGATCTGGCCAGCGCTGTGCGGGCCAGTATGTCTATACCGGGGGCGCTGGCACCAGTCGAGCGGGATGGCATGATTCTGGTGGATGGCGGCATCGCCAATAATATGCCCGTTGATCTTGCACGAAAAATGGGTGCCACGTTTATCATCGCGGTTGATGTGACGGCACCCCTGAAAACACGGGATGAATTGGATTCAATTTTCAGCATCGCCAATCAAACATCAGCGTTTTTGGTTCGCCTTAATACGGTAGATCAGCGCAGCAATCTTAGAAAGGAGGAAGTGCTGATCTTGCCGGAACTGGAAGGTCTGGGGTCGGCGGATTTTGATAAATTTGGCCCTATTATTGAGGCTGGACAGAAAGCGGCTCTGGACATCTTTACGATGGAAGAAGACTCGCTGCCGGAGTTCTTACACGGCACGCATTCTGCCGTAGATGAAGTGCCGGTGATTGAATTTATTCGGGTGAATAATGACAGCGCAGTCAGCGACGAGGTGATGAGGGCGCAGATCCACCAACAGCCAGGTCAAGCATTTGACATTAAGCAGATGGAACGAGACTTGTCGCGTTTGTATGGTTTGGACTACTTCAGCGTAGTGCGTTACAGAATTGTTGATGAAGACGGAAAAACCGGTTTGGAAGTCACTGGTGTTGGCCGCGAAACGGGCAATAGCTGGTTAAAACTGGGCCTGGAACTAGCGGACGACTTTAAAGGGAACAGCGTAGTAGGCCTGGCGGCCAGTGTTCGATCTGCAGGCTTAAACGAATATGGCGGCACAGCGTTTGGCAGGGTGGTATTGGGAACCATCCCGGAGCTGGAATTGCGTTATATCCAACCTCTTACGCCCAACTTGGCGTATTTTGTGGAACCGGCAGCAGGCTACAAGGCAGACCGCCTGGATGTTTATGTTGATGAATTCCAAGATGAACCCATATCAGAATATCAGAAACAGGATCGTTGGGTTGAGCTGTCTTTCGGTAGAACAATTTGGGATGGCGCGGGAGAAGTAAGGTTTGGTGCTGCACGTGAACGTGGTTCGCTGGATTTCAGATCTGGAGTGGACTTGGAAAGCCAAGGCGATAATATCGATAATTACGATGATGGCTTTTATTTTGGAAGAATCGGCTGGGATACGCTGGACGATCTTGGGTTCCCCAGCAGCGGACAGCGTTGGAGTATTACAAGTGAGCAACATCGCAGGAATTTGAAAGCTGAAGATGACTTTACCCGTGTCGAAGTCGATGGCACTTTCACATTAAATTGGGGGGCAAATACCCTGCTGTTAGAGGGTGACGCGGAAGTAAGTGACAGTGATGAGGCGACATTTGTTGATATTCCTTTTATCGGGGGATTTCTGGAGCTTTCAGGGTTACCGCCCCGTTCCCGATTCGGTCGTCATCGGGTGTTATTGCGTAGCGTATATTATCGTCGCTTAGACAAGGGCGGGCCGCTGCCTTTGAGTGTGCCGGTGTATATGGGAGGGTCTTTAGAGAGAGGAAATGTCTGGCTTAGTCGCGATAATATCTCGTGGGAGAACGCCATTGGTGCAGGCAGTGTATTTGTAGGTGCGCGAACACCGCTGGGCCCTGCATACTTAAGCTATGGTGTGACGGAAGAAGGCGATCACAGTTTATCAATCTTCTTGGGGCAGCGGTTTAGGTAAGGGCATATTGCGTGACACGGGTTTGTGCAGTTCCACCAGTTCGATACCCTCAACTATTGGCGTGCCTACATTGAGGTGGATAGGGTAGGGATGTGTTAGTCCATTTTCTGCATAGCCACGACGCTGGTAATACGAAATCAACTCTTTTCTGGCGGTGAGAACGGACAAGATGAATGCATCTACTTTGTAATAAGACTGGCTATAACACTCTGCATGTTGCAATAGTTTTGACCCGACACCTAACCCTTGGGTATCAGGAGCGACAGCGAAGCTGCCTATATGTGCAGTATGCCCGTGAAGTTCAATGTTGATACACCCAAGTAGCCGGTGACCATCTTTTAAAACGAAGTAGACACTGTCAGGGCTTGTGAATGAGGCTCTGATTGCATCAACAGATGAACGATTTCCAGCAACCAGATCAGCTTCTGAAGTCCAGCCACCGTGAGATCGGTAAGCCGAATTCAACAGCTGGCATATCTGTTCTGCATCTGAAATATCAGCTGAAACAATATTCGATAAATTGTGCATGTTATTCATGTCAGATCATACGGCTATGAGTTATGCCTGCTCGGTACTGCAAGCCCAGCCATCGTTGCGGCCGTTTAATTCGGATGCATGGTGGAGCAGAAGGTTTTCGTATTCGGTGATTTCCTGATAATTCGGACTCATGGTGACTGTCACCGCGATCTCATAGGGGTATGCTTCTGATTCTGGGTTGTCACAGAGAAGAATTTTCTGCCGGTTATAGAGCAGGATCTCACCGAACTTTAACGCTTCATTCTCAGTAGGGAACGCCACAATAAATTCCACATCTCTGATTTTTGATAAATCATCGCCCTGCTGCACCATATGCCACAGGGCGTCGCCGCTGGCATCATCTGGAAATTGAGAATAATCTCTGTTCATATTCACCACGCTGGATTCGTTAAGCATCGTCGGATGCTTTATCCCATTCCTCAGTATAGCCATTGTTCCTTAAATAGGATCTGAAGGTAGCCATAAGCAATTCACTCCACTCCTGCAGGTTTGTCTCGCCACAAATCTCGGTATTTGATTCAGAACACTTAACCAGTTCATCCACCGCCCGCCAGAAGAATTGAGCGAGATGGAGTGCTTGCTGGGAATTTTCAACCACGCCAGCCCTTATAATAGATAACGCTTCGGCGTCACAAAGTGCTTCGGCCAGATACAGCGCGATCTGTTGTTCTTTTTCATATCGATAGGAAATCATAATGTATCCTGGGCCTCTCTAATGACAGACATGCGCTCAGCAACAGCAATTAGTTTCACTTTCAATTGAGCACTGGTCATTCGTTCAGTGACTGTTAAAAAATAGTGTTCTTTATCCTTTTCATCTTGAACGAATTTCAGGCCAAGCGGTAGATCACACTGTTCGATAACCCAAAATACGTCCACTGGGTTGCCGGCTGCCCACTTCTTTTTGAGTTTGTATTTATCTTTAAGATGTTGCCACCTTGCAGAGAAAGAGAGGCCCATTTGATTGTGGGGTATAACCCAATTACGGCATTGTGAAAACAGATAATCCTTTTCGCGAATGTTATTGTAGGTTTGGCCCTGCTTGTCATCCATATACAAAGTGGGGTGTTCACCTCGTTGGACAGAGCGTGCGCAGAATGCATCAAAACTTTTGATGTACTCGCGGATATCCCCAATGATTCTAAACTGTTCCATTGTAATCTCTCAGATTATGGGCAAGAAATCGCTGATGACAGCGATCTGGGCGCAAGTGGCGCTATAGGCGATACAGTCAATTTCTGTGCCAAGAGCTATACCATTGATTTTAAAGAATATTATGGAGCAGCTGAGAGAAGTGACATGTCATATGGCATGCCACCAAGTGAGCGGGTATTGATCAGGCTTTTACATTGATGATCTGACCCGCCACCCCACCGGAGGAAGACAAGGTGGGCAAAGGAGGCAGGGCCTGCAGCAATTGCAGTGCGCCTTCTGCTTGTAAATCAACGGCTTTTTTGAACACGGCCAGCTCCGCAGTCTGTTGGACGCGGGAGTTGGACAGACTTGTCGCCAAGCTCGCGATGGCGGATGTTTCCATGAATTACCTCACTGCGGAGATTATGGCTCATAGTGCCTATCGGCCGCTGACAGCATTACTTGAGGTATTTTACGGAAAAGATATGACTCGAGGATCGAGCTTGCCTGAAAGACCGATGCTTAGTTGTGATGTTTAGAGTACACACGATAAACGACGGCAATGACAAGGCAAATGCTTGCTGGAAATAACAGCGCCATGAAATTATACATTTTATACAACAAGGCACCTAATGCACCGCCCAATATAAAGCCAACAATGATCGTTAAAAACAGCTTAGCTTTGCGCTTATCAAGCTTTTTGCCCCTAAAGTATTCGCCAAACATGATACCTAAATCTGTGAAAATACCCGTTACATGGGTGGTTCTTATTACCGCGCCGCTGTATGTAGTTGCCATGGCATTTTGCAGACCACACGCAGCGGACGCAAAAAAATGGCCATAAAACGAACCGATAGACAAACACCACAAGGATATCAACAGCAAAGCGGACTCTATAAATAACGCTGTATCATAGTGCCTACCAAGTTTTAGCGATGAGCTATGTAGTAAAAAGCCTGCTAGGGTTGAGCCGCATAAAAATGACAACAAAATGCCCAACAAGTGGGTAACGTTATAAAGGGGCACATTCAACAAACTTGTGCCTAAAAGCGTAGCTGTACCTGATAAATGGGAAACAGATTGATGCTCAAAACTAAGCAGACCGATGGCGTTAATGAACCCTGCTACCAACGCTAAAACAAACGCACCAACTTCAACCCATCTTGGTAATTGTGAAATCAACTCTTAAGACCCTACCCATTTTCCGATGCCGATAGCTTCCATAATAAACTCGACAGACAAAGCAGCCAGTATCATACCCATGATTCTTGTTAGGAGAGAGGCTCCACCGTTCCCAATGATTCTGATAATGCCGCCTGAAAAGAGCAGCAATACTAAAGTAACGATCAAGACAGCTAACATGGTTGCGGATGTAACAACCTGTTCTTGAATATTGTAAACACTATTATCAGTAATGAGTCTAACTGCCAACATTGCCCCGGGCGATGCCGTGGCAGGAATCGCCCAACGACAATCGCCCCGTGATAATTAGTGCCTACTTTTTACTTTTTCTCGCATCTCTAACCGTGTAGGAGGTCCCTTGACCGCGCTTGACCTCAAATAGATCGATGGCCTTAAACAAACTGCTGAGATTCTTATATCCATAGTTTCTACAATCAAATGATGTCTTATTTGATATATTCGAACCAATTGCGCCGAGATCTGCCCACCCGTCATCGTCTTCAGTTACCTCGATCGCTCGACGTAAAAGCGCAATTAACTTGGTATCTGACTTTATATTTTTGGGTTTGATCTTGTCTTGCTCTAGTGCCTCGGTTCGATCCAGAAACAGAAATTTTGAACAGGCATTAACAAAAGGCATTGGAGTTTTTCTTTCCCCAAAACCCAACACTACTTTGCCTTCCGCCAGCGCTCTGGTGACCATTGGAGTAAAGTCACAGTCAGATGAAATAAAGCACATCACGTCGATTTCTTTCGTATACATAACGTCCATTGCATCAATAACCAGAGCAATGTCTGAAGCGTTTTTTCCTTTGGTTAAATCGTATTGTTGAACTGGTTGAATGGCGTACTCGTGGAGTAAATCCTCCCAGCCTTTAAGGGTCGGTGACTTCCAGTTACCGTAGGCTTTACGGATGGTAACTAAACCATACTTTGCTACTTCGCTCAGAACATCTTCAAACTTACTGGCTGGTGCGTTATCAGCATCAATGAAAAGGGCTATCTTTTGCTTTAACTCATCCATTATAAACTCGCTATTTTAAAAGATAGGCTAACTGAGTTACCCACTGAAAGTGGATAACTAGAGGTATTCAGGGCTTGTCCTATGGTTGCGACGGCGCCTGCTTGCTGTGTATTCATTTGGTAAATATGTACGCGGGTGCATTGTGCGTACAAAGATAGTAATAGACGATGAGTTACTGGCGCAAGTGATTGTTACAGATACCAGAGCCTTGTTAGCCTTTTACTCATTGCTGCAGCCAAAATACGATACTAGGGCTTAAAAACAGAAACATCATGCCAATACTAAGTAAGTTACCCTTAAGCGGATTAAAATCATCTCTGATTTTTTTCCACCCAAATTTGAATACGTGCCTACCAAAATAGATGTCTAGGCATAACAGCATTACTAACCAAACAAAGCCTATTGCGATACAGTCCAAGTAGGTTTTTGGAGATATGAACGGTAAAGCAAACCAAGAAATAGCCAATATTATGGCTGAGCCTGAAAATAAACTGATCGTTTTGGCTCTTTTTTTACCATACAAACGATGTAATACTCGCACTCGAATATTGCCATTTACAACTTCACCCAAGGCAAGCAGCAAGCCGATCACAATAGCTTTCAATAACACTTTGTTTGCCTCATTAGCTCATTAGGTAGGCTTTAAGATGCTCGGTTTCTTTAACAAAATCAGAGTGAAGGTATAACCCCAGAGGGGGAAATATTGCTGAGCCAACGTTCTACACAATCGTATCATTGGACAGCTAATATATAAAACACGTGCTTGGTGTAGATCTCAATATCTACGTCACACCTTTCATGGCATTGAGTTTGTTTTTTATTGTTGGCGCATTTAAGAATAAGGCAGTTGACCGTTCTGATTCAATTTATGATAAAGAGCGGTGCGATTGGATTTGGAATTTAAGTGCGAGAAGTCTCATGTCTGATATATTTACTCAAGAAGAATTGATAGATAGAGCCTTTCATAGAGCTGCTTACGCAATGAAAGGAATGTGGGAAGAATATGGTAGTTCCGATACTAGACTTCTTATGCCACCTTTGATCCCGGATGAATATGTTCTGGCAGGAGAATCTCTAAATGGCAACGCCTATAAGGAGCACGTGGTTCCTAGGGTGATGATAAAAGTTATAAAAAATGGCTTCTAACGAACCAACTTTCGGGCCAATGGGTAACATAGAAGACTGAGCACAAACCAAGCGACAGCTAAATACTCTAAAGCATTGTCTGGTGCTTTTACCTGTATTCCGACCAACACAACGAGAACCACAAATAGAATGCCAAAACTTATTATTACTGAGCCGATGATGTACTTCATCCTTTACACCTTAATATTTCTAAAAGTTACGTTAATTGAAATGGCTTGCACCACACTTTGACTTCATGGAAGCCTATAATTTCATCAGATATAATTACAGCATAGCTTCGACCATTCCATTGTTTAGACTAGCTCAATACTCATAACGCCAAGGTAATGAAGAGAACCGCTCTGTATATCTAAGGCTATCATCCGTAATTTGTTGTTTTAAAGTAACTTTTTAGGTTAACAGTTATTACCTATACCATGTAAAAGCCGAAGGTTTGGTGATATTCAGATTCAAGGTATATGTGTTCGTTAGCCTCCTAACAGTAGCTTACCTTCGATTGGAATGAATCTATTGGCGGCTTTCATTAGTGATGTGGATGTTAATGATTCCACGCCATAGACTTCGACCTCTTTGCCTTTTCTGTTGCGTATTTTGTCTACCAGAAGGTCGAAGTCGCCATCGCCGGATACGAGGGTGATGATGTCGGCGCTGTCTGCGTGGTCCATTGCGTCAATGGTGATGCCTACATCCCAGTCTCCTTTGGCGGAGCCATCGGAGCGTTGGATAAAGGGTTTTAGTTTTACTTCAAAACCGATGGCTCTGAGTATGTTTTGAAATTCCCGTTGTTTTTGATCGCCTCGATCTATGGCGTAGGCGATGGCTTTGATTACTTGTCGGTCTTGGGTGGCTTGTGACCAGAATTGGTTGTAATCAAAGTTGCGTTTAAAGGCTTGTCGGGTGGTGTAGTACACGTTCTGCACATCAACCAATAGAATTACTTTTTTGATCACGTATCAAACCCCTCAAGTACGATCTTGCCGCGCGCGGTGCCGCTTTCGATGTGGGCGTGGACTTTACGCAGGGTGGCTGCGTTGATTTTGCCTGCGATTTCGGTAACGGTGGTTCGTAGCTGGCCTTTGTCGATCAGGGTGGCTACTTGGTTTAACAGGTTGCCTTGTTCGGTGATGTCGGGTGTCGCAAACAGTGGTCGGGCGAACATGAATTCCCAATGCAGGGACAGGGCTTTTTGTTTTAGCAGGAGGATGTTCAGTTCTTTGGGATCATCGATCAGGCCGAAGCGGCCCTGTGGTGCGATCAGTTCGACGATGTCTGCCAGGTGTTGATCGGTTTGGGTGGTGGAGAATACAAATCCCGGTGCGCCAAGGCCGAGTTGTTTTATCTGTGGTGCGAGTGGTTGGCGGTGGTCGATTACATGGTGTGCACCGCATTGACGTACCCAGTCTTGTGTTTCCGGGCGAGAGGCTGTGGCGATGACGGTAAGGTCGGTGAGTGCGCGCAGCAGTTGAATGGTAATGGAGCCTACGCCACCGGCCCCGCCGATGATCAGGATGAGGTTTTCACCCTGGGGAGTGGGGCGGCGCACATCAAGACGATCGAACAGCATTTCCCAGGCGGTGATGGCGGTCAGTGGCAATGCAGCGGCTTGGGCATGGTTCAGGCTGTTGGGTTTGTGGCCAACGATGCGTTCATCCACTAGGTGATATTCGCTGTTGGTGCCTGGTCGGTCGATGGCACCGGCGTAGAAAACGGTGTCGCCGGGTTTGAAGTGTTTTACGTTGGCGCCCACCGCTTCCACGGTTCCTGATGCATCGAATCCCAGCACTCCCCACTGGGAGCCTTGTGGGGGTCTGTTCATTCGCACTTTGGTGTCCACCGGGTTGACCGATACCGCAGCTATTTTCACCAGCAGGTCGTGGCCTGTTGGGTGGGGCCGTTCGAGTGTGATGTCCTGCAGGGCATCTTCCCGGTGTATGGGGCCTGGGGTTTGGTAGGCTACGGCTTTCATGGCGGCTGTCCTCGTGGCGGTGAGTAGAGGCAGAGGATAAGCGATATTTGCCGTTTATGTGTAGATATGATGTTTGCCTTTGGCCTGCTCGCTTAAGTTCTGTTGGTTGAGTTCCTCTAATATGCGATCCAGTGTTTTGGATATGAGGGCCGCATTTTTGATCATGGCGATTTTCGGCCAGGTGGAGCGTTTGCCGATGTTGATAAGATTTTCGATTTCTCCATCTTTGAATTCGAAGACGGTGTGACGCCATTTGAAGTCGGACTTTTCTAACAGGATGTTGATGTCGCCCAGGTAGTTTTGTTCCAGCATGCGTATGAGGTAGGCCAGCTGCGCTGCGATGCGGCTGCCCATGTCGCCACGGCGATCGAAAAATTTTTCTGAGGTGGATAGGCCTTCGTTGAGCACGCGTATGAAGGCTTCGGTGAGGGCGTTGCGAAAGCCTTTGGTTTGGGTGGTTTTTACATCTTCGATGAAGGGCACGACCATGGGGTTGATGAGGCTGACGATGAAGTGGTTGACGCCGTAGAGGCGCATCAGGCGTTTGGCGGGGAGATCGCCGGAGACGGAGCCATCGACCCAGCGGCGGCTGGCCAGGTAGGGACGGGCTTTGCCATCGAAGCCTTTGGCGTAGAGTCGCTCGGAGGGCATGAGGCCGGGGATGCTGCAGGAGGCGGCGACGGCGGAGCGTATGAATACGTTGGGGGAGGTGATGGCGTTCATGAGCCGGGATGACTGGTGTTTTTCGGCCGGTGAGATGGAGATGTTGATGTAGCGGCCGGTGTGTTCGAAGGCTTCCTGGAAGGTGAGATCCATGGCGATGACTTCGTCTAGGGTGCGTTCCCGTGAGGCGCGGGCTTGCTGTTCGGTGGTGCGGCCCATGAAGACGTCCATGAGTCGGGTGTTGTTGGTTTCTTCGTAACGTTTGCCGGTGAAGTATCCGGCTTTGAGTTCGGCGTGGGTTTTGGTGCCGAGCATGGCGGATACGATGGAACCGGCGCTGGCACCGGAGATGACGTTGGGTAACAGGTCGTGATCGATAAGTTCTTGCACCACGCCATGGTGAAAATAGATAAGCCCGGCACCGCCGCTTAACATTAACGCCGAGCGGCCGTAGCAGTGGCTGGCGCGGCGGAAGAAGTCGAGTTTGTCGGGGTAGGAGATGACGTTGTTGGGGCTGTTGTGGATGCAATCCATGGCTTGGGCGATGGTGATGACGTAGCTGTCGATGAGGGTTTTGGTGCCCGCTTTGGCGCGGTTGTACAGGACGGCGCGGCCCATGCCTCCCATGTTGCCGTGGATGCCTTCGTTGAGGGCGTAGAGCAGTTCACGATGGGCGCCGGCGTTGAGCAGGGTTTTGAGTTTTTTGTGGCGGGCGTTTATTTCGTTGTAATCGTAGAGGCTGCTTTTGGTTTCTTCTCGCCAGAGGGTGCTGCCGGAGCGGGTGTCGTGCTCTTTGGCCAGTTCGAGCCAGTGTTGATAGCTGTGGGAGGATGCCATGCGTTTTTCGAGCTGACGCAGGGATGATTTACTGGAAGAAAGTATGGGTAAGGTTAGCGACTGCATGATGACTGCCTCAGTTTGGATATGCGGCCCCCTTTCACATCGGTGTGGATGTGATACGTGCATCGGTGCTCTGTGGCACTTGTTGTCGACCTGCGTCGGTTGATGCGCGAAGCGGTGGCAATGTGTATCTGATTGGGCAGAAATGTTATGCGAGCGCGCTGGTGGGTGCAGAACTGCACTGTGGCAGAACCGCTTACTCCCACCAGCCTACCGCAGATGCCGTTGACGGGATAATCCTTGGGAAACCGGAATTTTACCTGGAGGCTCAGACCCTTGTACGGGACTGCTTGGTATGCCTCTTCGCGGCTTCTTACGAATTCTATTGGACACGCAGATTGCTTAGTTGTTCCAGCCGTCATCGAGCGCGGGGCTTTCACACCGCAGTAGTGCTCTAGGTATTTAAGCTAGCACCTTTGACTGGGCTAAGAAAGTGAATTATTGGGACTATTGCAGTTCCATTTCTGATATTTGATTGCCGTCAATGTCCAGCTCCTGCACTTTGGTCAATCGATCACCAGTGTAGTGGTAGCGGGTGTGGGTGATGAATTGATCGTCGCGGGTGTATTCGATTTCCCACAGCAGGCGGCCTTCGTTGTCTTCTTGACGCAGGGCTTTGCCGAGGGGGCGGCCGCGGCCGTCGTAGAGGGTGGCGCGGAATTGTGGGCCTTGTGCGGTGTGCTCCGGTGTGCTCCAGCATTCGCAGTCGACGCCGGGGTGTTGGTTGCGGTGCTGTTGGATGAGGGTGTCGAACGGCGGTTGTTGATGGCAATAGATGATTTTGTAGAGTTGGTCGCCGTCGAGCATGTGGATGTGTTGGGTGTGGCCGTTGTCATCGAGCCAGTAGATGCTGTAGACGCCTTCTTGTTTGGCTTCCTGTTCGCTGACGATACGGTGATCAATTCGATATTGCTGCTGCATGCTGTTTGGGTTCCTGTCAGCTTATTTTCTGGAACGGGCTGATGTCGAAGTCGCGGCCTTTGAGCATGAGTGAGAGGTCAATGCTGTCGCTGCCGGACAGGTGTTTGGCGAGATCCCGTAGTTCTTGGTTGAAGGTGCGATCGCCTATGCGGTCGAAATAGTAGGAATTGATGCGCCCTTGTTCAATCTGTTTTCGCATTTCGGCGCTCATTGAGCTGGCGACGTGGGGTTTGGCGCGGCTGCGCAGGCCCTGGAGCATGGCGTCGGTGAGTTCTTTAAAGCGCACCGGGTCGATGAACACGGCGATGTCGACGTCTTTGGCATCGGGTGAGCGCAGGGCGGAGCCTTGTACGCGCAGGTCGTCCACTGGCAGGCCGTAGCGCAGCAGCAGGGTTTTGAGATCGGTGCTGAAGTTGACGAAGTCGGTGATGCTGTCGAAGCGGAAGGGGAAGCCCTGGGCGCGGACGATGTGGATGTAGTTGCTCATCTGTTGCATCAGTTCGGCGGATGCGATGGGTTTTTTCACGCGGGAGCCGGTGAACATGAGGTCGCCGATATCGGTGTCGGTGAGGCCCAGGCTGCGACCGTGGCTGACGATGTCGGTGACTTCAGCTTGGTCGTAGCGGAATTCGAATTCGGCGTTGGTTTGCGCGCTGATGCGTTGTTGTATGCCTGCGGCGAGGTCGGCCGGGGTGCGCAGGGGCTGGGTGCCTGCTGGTGCTGCGCTGTTGGCGCGGAACAGGGCATCGTTTTTATAGGTGAAGGAGTCGGCATCGGCTCCGGGGGCGGCTTTGATGGTGCCGGGGTTGCCGTGTTCGTCGGCCTGGATGACGACGCCGCGGATGGGCGGGTAGCCGGTGCGGATGGCTTCGAGGATGAGGGTGGCGGTGCCGTCGTCGCCCCGCATCAGCATCTCGCGTACGGTGTTCATGATCCAGGCGGGCCCCATTTGTTTGCCTTTCTGCGGGTCGCCCAGGGTGGCGCGGTGGCCTTTGGCTTCGACGATGAGGATGTCGACGATGATGCCGTTTTGTTTACGCACCCATACTTGATCGAAGCCGGTGCCTGCTTCGAAGCCCCGTAACAGGGTCATGCCGTGGAAGCGTGGGTCGCCCATGAGGGCGTGGGTGGCGGCGATTTCGCCGCTGGTTTCGGTGACTTTCTGTTTTAGGCCTGCCTGCAGTTCGTTGCGGTATTCACGCATGTTTTTGTTGGCGGTGTCGTCGGTTGCCCAGTTGGGGAAGCGGCGTTTGGCGAAGTCGTCGGCCATGTCCACCATGGCTTGGTATTCGATGCGCTGGCGGATGAGGTTTTCCAGATGCAGTTGGGGTGATACATCGTGCTGATCGTGGCGGATGCTGCTGGGGTCGATGCCCATGCGGGTGAGCTCGGCGGCCACTCGGGCATCGAAATCGGGCTCGCGGCCGGAGCCTGCGGCGTACTGTCGGGTGACGGACAGGATGCTGCGCAGGGCGTCGTGGGTGCTGATGTCGGTGCGTTTGCCGATGCCGATGCCGATCAGTTCGCGCAACAGCAGGGCTTGTTCATCCGCCTCGCTGTTGCCACTTTGTTTGAGGCGGTTCTGGAAGAATTCGCTGGCGACGATGTGGCGGAACCAGGGGTGCAGATCTGCGAGCGCGGCCATTTGTTCTTTGGGCAGGTGGCCCATTTCCTGTTCCAGCAGGTGGGCAAAGTGTTTGCTTTCCGGGGCGGTGCGGAAGTCGCCCCATTGGCCCAGTTTGTCTTCCAGGTGAATGCGGTAGGCATCGCCCCCGCTCATGGGTTGTTTGTTGCTGATGGAATCGGCAAAGCGTTGGATGAGGGCGGGGCTCATGCCGCCAGCGCTGTCCACGGCGCGCACGGCGGCGCGGATGTCTTTGGCGTGATCTGCCGGTTCGCGGCTGCTGAATCCACTGAGTATGTACTCGATGACGGTCTGACGTTGGGCGGTGGCGGGCATGGATTCCAGGGCGCGCAGCAGTTGCTGGCTTTGCAGCAGCAGGCTGCTGCGGCTGCCGGGGCCGAGGTTATCCAGCAGGTCGGCGATTTGCTGGCGCTGATCGGGGCTGGCCCGGTGCAGCAGGTTGTGCAGGGCGTCGGCGTGGGTGTTGCGGTGGGCGGGCAGGCCGAGGATGGCATCAGCAATTTTTTGGGCGGCCACGGGATCGTTGCCCATGAGGCGGGCGCTGGCCCCCAGTTTGGGCAGCAGGCTGAGGTAGTCCTGTTTGTTCATGAGTTGGGACAGGGTGGCGCTGCGTTGGGCTTCCGGCAGTTGTCGCGCCAGGGCCAGCAGTTGGCGGACGTTGGCGCGGGTGACGTTGGCATCGGTGCCGCCGGATTTGAGGATGCTGCGCAGTTGTACGGGATCGAGGCCCAGTGCCAGCAGGCGATTGACTTCGCGGTTGCTGAGGCCGGTTAAGTGGCGCAGGGCACGGCGGGCGTCGGCGTTGTTGTCGCTGACCCCTTGTTTGATGAGGGCGCTGAGGTCATCGCGGGCTTTGTTGAACAAGCGCGCCGGTTGTAATAGGTACTGGGGCGTGGGCCGCAGGCCTGCGCGTATCTGCAGTCGCTGCAGGGGGGTAATGGCGTCCACTTCGCCGAGGCGGTTTTCGAGGTTTTTCAGGGTGCGCTGGGCCAGTTCCAGTTCGACCCGCAGGCGCTGTTGCTGGGTGGGGTCGTCGCTGCGTAGCAGTTGGTTGGCCAGGTCGTCCACCATGCGGTCGTGGGCATCGATCTCCAGTTCGAGCTTGTTGCGGTAGAGGGCAAGCTGCATGTCGAGGGGCAGGTCTTCCCAGCGGCTGAGGCGGGTTTCGTCGAGGCTGCCGATGTGTTTGGCCCATTTGGGATCTTGGGCCTGCAGGGCGTGGATGCCTTCTTCGCGCAGCACTTTGGGGTCGGCCCCCTGCCGCAGGATCACCACCGGTTTGCCGTGGAGGATGACGGTGACGGCGTTGCCGCTGTCGGAACGGGCGTAGCGGGCGAAGGCGGCGTCCGGCAGGATGAGGATGGGGACGTTGGCGACTTTGCTGCGTTGCTCGGCGGGTACGGCGGCCTGCATTTCACGGCGCAGTTGTTGTTCCTGGTCGGCGCTGGGGCGGATGGGGGTGCCTTGCTGGATGGCGTCATCGAGGGCTTTGTTGAAGCTCTTCAGATCCAGATCCGGGTTTTCCCGCAGGGCGGCCTGTTCCAGTCGCAGGCGTTCGGCGGGGGAGATGGAGCCTTCCATTTGGCGCAGGTGCAGTTCCACCAGGGCGGCGTCTGGTAGTACGGAGAGGGTGCCGCGCAGATGTTCGGGCACGTTGGTCATGTGCAGTTGGCGCTGGGCGCGGTCGGCGGCCTTTTGGGTTTGCTGGCGCTGCTGGGCGTTATCCACAGCCTGTTGCAGGTTCTGTTTGAACTGGTTGCGATCCAGTGAGGGGTCGATGGCCTGGGCCTGGCGCAGCAGTTCGTCGAAGCGATGGGGGGCGGGCAGGGTGCCTGCGTCCATAGCGGCGCGCACGGTGCTGATGGCGTCTTCCGGCAGACGGGCAAACACACCTACGGCGGCCATGGGTACGTCTTCCAGTACGGCGGCCCGTTGTTTGGCGAGGAGGCGGGTGTGGGCATCCTGGGCCATGCGGGCGCTTTGCACGGCGCTGTTGAGGTTTTTGAGGAAGCCGATGGCGTCCAGATCCGGGTTTTGCTTTTGGGCGGCCCGCACCAGGGCTTCGGCGTCCCGGTGGCTGAGGGTGCCTTTGGCCAGCATGCGGGCGACTTTGGGCAGTTCGCTGGCGGGCAGGTGTTCCAGGCCGCGCACGGGGATGTCGGCGAGGGCATCGCGCACCGGGCCGGGCAGGTCGGCGGTGATTTGATCGCGCAGGGGTTTGGCGGTGGCTTCGAACGCGCGGCTGCTGGCGTCATCCTGTTCGTTGCGCATGCGCTGGGTGTTGAGTTCCATTTGCTGACGCAGGGCACCGAAATCCAGATGCGGGTTTTTCTCGCTGAGGTCGGCGAACAGGTCGAGGCGGGTGTCGCCCCCTTGCCCCAGTCGGCCGCCGTGCAGCAGCTCGGCCAGTCTGGCGAGGGAGCTGCTGTCCATGCCGCGGGCCAGACGCTGCATCTCCGGTGGCAGCAGGGCCAGGTTGGCTTGGTCGAGGCGGATCTGCTGGCGGATTTCCTCCAGGGAGCGGGGTGGTTCGCCCGCGGCCATGGAGGCAGCGCGTAGGGCTTGCAGATCCTGCTGGGTCAGGTGGGGGTTGTCGCGGGCGGCGGCGGCCAGCTCGTTATAGCGGGCGCGGTGGCGGCCACTGAGACCGGCACGGCCACCGGAGCGGATCATGTCTTTCAGGCCCGCCTGTCCCATTCGTTGCAGGGCATCGTGGAGGCTGCCTTTGTACTGGCCGCTGGAGATTTCGATGTAGATGCCCATGGCTTCACCGGCGATGCCGCCCAGGCCTTCGGATACGCCTTCTTTGAGCATGTTGCGGCCGGTGGGGCCGAGGCCGCTGCCCAGTCGGGCCAGGCGGCTGGTGCTGGCGGGGTTATCCAGTTGGCCCACTAAGCTGCGGTTGAGGCGGTTGCCCAGGCTTTCGGAGACGCCAGCACTGACGGCGCTGATGGCGGCACCCTTTAAGCCACCGCTTAGAATGCGGCCGAAGGCGGCACCGGGGCCGTCGTCGTAGGTGCCATCCTGAATGGCGGTCTGGGCGGCGGAGCTGGCGGCCCCGGTGATGGCTTCCCGTACCATGGCACCGCCGACGCGGCCAAAGGTGCTGTTGATGGCTTCGCCAAAGCGCGCCAGTCGGCCCACCACCATGCCGCTCTTGCCGAGGCCCCCGGCGATGGCACCCCCAGCGCCGGCGGCGGCCACTTCGATGGCGGTGTTGGCCATGTCGGTGGCGGATTCCTCCCAGCCGTAGCGTTCCCCGCGCATGCCGCTTTTGACGGCGATGGTGAGCAGGCCTGCGCCCAATGCGACGATGACGCTGGCCAGTACAAAGCCAACCCCGAAGGCCATGAGGATGAGGGTGGCGGCGATGGCCAGTGCGGTGATGCCCGCCAGCCACAGTTGTTCCTGGCGGTCGATCTCCATCTGGTAGCGGGTGGCGGCCTGTTCCACGCGCATGGAGCGGGTGAGTAGCCCGTTGCGGTCGCCGGTGTAACGAGGTTCGGTGAGGCGGTCGCCCCGGTTTTGCTTTTGGAACACCAAGGCCGCAATGCGGGGGTTGATGCGGCCGTCACTGCCGAAGACGGCGTCATGTGAGCTGGGTAGCGGGAAGTCGTCTGGCGTGGCGTTGGGATCCTGTTGCAGGCGCAAGGCCCGTTGGCGGTGGGCCTCAGCCAGCAGTTCGGCGGCCATGCCGGTTTGTTCGGCGTCGATGGTGCGGGCCTCATCGGTGCTGGACATGGTGAGGCGGGCGAGGAAGCCGGTGCCCTGGCGACGTTGATGCTGGAAGCGCAGGGCTGCCAGTTCGATGTAGTCCTGATCGGTTTCGGGGTTGCCGCGGGCGAGGACTTCGATTTCGTTGGCGAGATCACCGGACACTTCGGTGACGTTGCCGAACATGAGGGTGCCCACTGGATTGGTGACGAGCCCCAGGGCAAATTCGCCGCCGGACATGCCCCGGTGGCGCTCGATGCCAAGCATGGCATCCATGCTTTCGCCGTAGCGGGATTCCCAGTCGGCGCGGGTCTGGGCGGTTTCGGCTTTGGTGCGATCCTGAAACGACATGCGCAGCAGGTCGTCGTTGGTGCCGGTGCCGCGGGTGGCCAAGCGTACCCCGGCGGTGAGGCTGGCGCGGCCTTGGGTGATGAGTTCGTAGCCGTATTGGGCGTCTTCTTGATCGGCGCTGCGTTCGGTGCCGCTGGCCAGCCCGGTCTGGTAATCCTCGCCTCCGGAGAACAGGCGCGCGGTGCGCTGGGCCATGTATTGGGTGGCACCCCCGGCCGTGTCGATCTGCTCCTGGGTGGCAGGGGGATCAAGCCGCTGGGCCAGCCGCTGCATGCGCTCTTCTTGCCGTTGGCGCAGGCGCAACAGTTGGGGCATGAGCTGGTCGCGACGCTCGGGATGCTCCCGCAGTTCCCGTTCCACCCGGTTGAGTTCCTGATCCTGAAAGGTGCGGGTGAAGCGCACTTGATCGGCGCTGGACGGGCGGCTGCCGCGACTGGCGCGACTGAATTCGTAGGCTTGCTGGGCGGCGAGGGCGTCTTCATTTTTCCAGCCGCCACGCACTACTTGTTGGACGTAGTCGCGCACGCCCTCATCTACGGGCACCAGTCGCGGGTGTTCGCCACCGCCGTGGGGGCCGCCGTGGCCGGGTTGGTGTTGCAGAATTGGCGCGGTGGCTTCGCGTATGAAGATTTCGCGGGCGGCCTCCAGATCGTTGGGATCGGCGGTGTCGGTGGGGCGTCGGTGATGGCTGGCGAAGTCCAGCATGGCGTCGTCGGTGAGCTGCTGTACCTGTTCATCGGTGATGAAGGTGGAGCCCTGGGTGCGGATCAGTTCTTCCCGCGCCAGTTGTTCGATGTTCTGCACCGACTGGTAGATGTGGTCGCTGCTGCGGCCACGGGCTTCCCGCAGGCTGGCGTCCATGCGGGCGGACAGCACCATGCCCAGGTCGCCGCGAATGTAGCCTTCGTTCATACGGTCGGTGGTGCTGCGAGTGAACAGGGTGGTCCAGCTGTTGTTCATGTCGGAAATCAGGCTGTCGATGCGCTCGCTGCCAGCGGCATCGCGCTCGGTCTGGTGCCAGCCCTGAACCAGTGATTCCCGCGCGAAGGAGTTCATGCCGAATACGGTGAGGGTATCCCGCAGGGCGCTTTCCCGTGCGTCGGCTCGAGTGGAGGCGTTGGCGCTGAACATGCCCCGTGCCCGTTGCGCCTGGGTTTCGCTCAGGCATTCGTCGAAGCGGTCGAACAGGTCGCCTTTATGGGCGACGTTTTCAAAATAGTAGCGCAGGGCCGGCTGGCCAGGCCATTGCAGGTCACCGAAGGCGGCGAAGACTTCATCGTCGTCGGCATCAGAGTACACCAGATAGCCCACGGTGAGGGGGGTGGTGGCCCCGAGGGTGAGCACGTTCAAGACCACCAGTCCGGTGGTGGTGTCGGTGTCGGGTTTGGTGAGTTCGGCATCGAGGGTTTGTGAGCGGGTGCTGAGATCATCGTCGAGGCGGCTGGTGATCTGCATGAAGACGCTGCCACGGCCGCTGCTCATGTTCTCTTCGTAGTCGGCCACGGCGCTGAAGTAGCCTTGCCCGGCGCTGTCGATGGCGTTGTTTAACGAGCCGCAGAAGCTGCGCAGCAGATTGGCTAATGCACCGTTGCCGTCGCCGCGGGTGGCGAGAATTTGTTCGGCCATGCGGGTGGCGTAGTCGCGGGTGCCCCGGATGCGGGCCCAGCCGCCTTCGCTCATGACGCCGGTGACCTGATAGCTGTACATATCAAAATCGAAGCGGGTGGCGGTGACCACGTCGGATACGCTTTCCAGGCTTTTGTCGGTGCTCTCCCCCAGGGCATTCATTTGTTTGCGCTTGGCGTTTTGTGCCTGTTGCAGGGTTTGTGCGGCCTGCTCGGCCATGGCGGCGTATTGTTGATCCGGCAGGTTGCGGGCGCTTTGCCAGGCGGCTTTCAGTTGTGGCCCCAGTTCATCGTGGTTGAGGAATTGTCCGACGGGCAACAGGGCGGCCACCCGCGACACCAGCTCGGGGTAGGCCAGGGCCAGTGAGGCGGCGGTGTTGTCCATCATGCGCTGGGTCAGTTCGCCCTGATCGCGAAAGCCTTTGGCGGCTTTGCTGCCGGCTTTTTGCAGGCCTTCCACCAGCTTGGGTTGCAGTTCGTCCTCAAGGTGTTTGATGACGCCGTCGTATTTGTCCACCAGGGTGTTGCCGTGCTCCCCTAGCGATTCGGCCAAGTTGTGGCGATCGTCTTCGATCTGGAAGGTCATGGCCTCCCGCGCGCGGCGTCGCTGGTCGGCAAAGCCATCGGCCATGGGGGTGGTGAGGCGCAGGGCGTAGTTGGTGAACTGGCCGCGAAAGCTGTCCAGGGAGCGGGCCTGGCTGGTGAGGTTGCGCTCGATGTTGGTGTTGGTCTGCCGGTGCTGGGCGGTGAGCACTGGGGTGATGCGGTCGGCGTGGTAGAAGCCTTGGGCATTGCTGTTGGCCATGGTCTGCACCTGGCGGGTGAGATCGCTTTGGGCCGTGGCCAGGCTTTTGCGCGGGCCGGGGGGGACGGTGGACTGGTTGGCTTCGCCATCGCCACTGCTTTCGGGCACCGGCGGCGGGTTGGGGCCGTAGGCGGGGGGGGTGATGTGGTAGGCCTCGCCGTTGGTGTTGATGTTGAGGATGTTGGTTTGGGCGGCCAGCAGGTAGGGGGTGAATTCCTGTTGCAGTTCCAGGTGATATTGTCCCAGTTCCTGTTGGTTGTTGAACAGTTCGTCGTGAACGGCCTGCTCCCCCTGTTTGCGGCCTTCGGTGAGTTCATCGCCGGTGCGCAGGGTGTGGGTGGAGAGGTGCTCCAGTTGCGCGTCAATGGCGGCGGTGAGTTCCTGTTTGGCGGTGGTGACGGCGTCGCGAATGCGGCGGATACAGCCGCCGGTGAAGGCGAGGATGTCGCGGGCGATTTCGTTGAATGAACTGCGGGTATCACGGGCCAGGTTATTGGTGCGCCATACGATTTGGCGCTGGCTGTCGCGGGCGGCGTCCACCACCCGCAGTACGGCCTGCTGGATTTTGGCGTGGTGCATCTCCGGGGGCGAGCCGGTGCGCTGACGAATGTCGCCGCTGCGTTTGAGGGCTTCTTTCGGCGGCGCGGGTACGCGCGGAGCTACGATATAGCCGGTGCGGGCGATGACAGGCTCCGGTAGAGGAGTTTCTTTTTCTTCTGCGCCGCCCTCGCGATTTTGCTGTTGCACGGTGTCCTGGGATTGATCGCCGCTTTCATCGCCGCTTTGTTCGGGCGTACACATGAGGGCGTCGCCATCGGTGCTGGCCCCGCCGGTGGGCGCGCTGCCATCAGCGGAGGTACTGTCGGTTGCGCTGTCGTCACCGCTATCACCGGCTGTGTCGGTGGAGGCATCCGCTGTGCTGTCACCTTCGGAGGGGCTTGTGGGGTTGGCGTCGCGGGTGGCTGTGGGGTCAATGGCAGCGTCGCTGCTGGGGGTGGCATCCTGGATGTGGCTCCAGCTGCTGTAGTCCAGGGTGGGATCATCCAGACTGTAATCGGTGCTCATGTAGCGGGGCACCGAGCACAGGGGCAACTCCTCCCGCGAGTAGGATTGGGTGGGCTCGACGCTGGGGCGACTGCGACGCAGGGATTCGCTGCTGCCGGGTTCGTCAGCGCTGGATCGGCGGCGGGTGAGGGTGTGGTCGTTCACGAATCAGGCTCGATTAACGCGTTAATGCACGCTGCTGCCGTAGGTCTGCTTTTCCAGCGCCGCCGACACCAGTCGATAGGCTTTGGGCAGCCAGATCCAGTGGTCTTCCACCCACACCAGGCCATCGTAATGAGCGCCGCCTTTGGGCAGCAGTTGGCCGGGCTGGTCGTGGCAGCGCCAGGTGAGCCAGATCCATTGGGGTTGCAGCCAGCCTGCAATGTTGCGGTAGCCGCGGGGGAATTTGTCGCTCAGTTCGTTGGGCCAGCGCAGTAACCCGGCGTTGGCGGCGGTGATGGCCACCTGATCATAGTCGGCTCCAGGGTCGGCGGTGGGGGCGCTGGCGTAGAGCTGGTCGACCTCGGGGATCATGGCAGCGGCGATGGCGGGGTCGAACAGTTTGTGCAGATCCTGGGGGCTGGGTTTGAGCTGGCGGGTGTAGAGGGGGTTATCCAGTTCGCGGATGATGTCCTCGGCCACTTCCGCCAGCAGGCGCAGATTGATGAGCAGGGATTCCCGCGAATCGAGGATTTTCTGCAGCCGTTCATCCAGTTTGCGGCCCTGCTGCGCCACGCTGTGGTCGGGGTCGTGGCGCAGGCGATGGGCCTGGGGGATGAGGTCGAGGCGTTCGGTTTCGCGGGCCGCCCAGATGCCCAGCAGGCGCTGGCGCGGTTCGCTGGCGAACAGCAGGTCGTCCACATCCCGCTCCTGCAACAGGGGCAGGCTTTCTGACAGTAAGCCACGCATGGCGGGGGGCAGGGTGGCCACGTCCAGTACCCGCAGGCGAGCGATGGGGTTGAAGCTGTAGATAAGCACGGGTTTGCGCCCGCCCCAGGTCCAACTGGCGAATTCAGGCTCCCCGGACAGCAGCGGGTTCTGGCCGGTCTCGGCGGGCTGCCAGCCCAGGTGCTGCAGGGTGGAGGCGATCTGCTGGAAGGGTACGTCGGGCTGCACCAGCAGGGTCTGACCCAGTTCGTAATCCATCATGGGGTTGGCTCCGGTTGGTGTTGATTGGGGGTGGGTTGGGTGTCGTTTGCATGCCAATTGCGCAGCAGGTTGAGTTTGCCCGGCAGCTCCCGCCCCAGTTTGCGGTATTCCGCCAGCAGGCCCACCAGCAGGTCGGCGGCGGTGATGGGGTTGTGGTTGGCATTGACCGCCGCCGCCAACACCACGTTGCGCAGTTGGCCGCCGCAGAAATCGCAGTAACTGGCCAGCAGGCGGTAGATGTCGTCACCGGGGCCGCGCTCCCCCAGATGGCTGCGCCACAGTTGCAGGCGTTCTTCAAAGCCGGGGATGGGGAACTCCACAATCAGATCCAGCCGCCGGGTGAAGGCCGCGTCGATGCGCTCCCGGTTGTTGGAGGTGAGGATGACGATGCCGGGGTGGTTTTCGATGCGGGTGAGCAGGAAGTGGGTGAGCATGTTGGCGAAGCGCTCGCCGGTTTCTTTGCCTTCGCTGCGTTTGCCGAACAGGGAATCCGCTTCGTCGAACAGCAGCACCACGTCGCTGGCGGCGGCCATGTCGAGCACGGCGGACAGGTTCTTTTCCGACTCTCCGATGTATTTGTTCATCACCGCTGAGAGGTCGACCCGATACAGGGGGGAGCCCAGCTGGGTGGCGATGTAGCTGGCGGCCAGGGTCTTGCCGGTGCCGCTTTCGCCGATGAACAGGGCGCGCACCCCGGCGGTGAAGGTTTGCTGCAGGGTGGCCCCCAACCCTTGCCAGAGGGATTCCCGTTGTTGCGCCCGCTGGATCAGGCGCTGCAGTTCGGTGTCCACCAGGGGCGGCAACACGATGGCGGCGCGATCCACCTGCCGGGGCTCCGGCTGGGCCAGCAGGCGCAGCCGTTCGGACCCCAGTTGCTGGCGGGCCTGGGTAACGTGGTGTAGGGCCAGCGGGGTGTTGTCGCGCTGGGCCAGCAGCTGGGCCGAGGCGGCGAGGCTTGCGATGGTGGGGCCGCTGAGCAGGGCGTTTCGGGCGCAGTGGGCGGCCAGCTCGGGGCAGCCTGCTTGCTGTGCCCAGATGGACTGACGCTGGCGTTGATCCGGCAGGGGCATCACCAGTTCCAGACATTGGCTGTCGCCCAAACGGCCATCTGCAGCACCTTCTACCGCGCCGTCGCTGCCCAGCAGGATGACCTGGGGCTGGGGCCTGGTGGCGGAGGCCGGGGTGTGTGCATTGGGGTGCCAGACTTCGCCGGGGCCCAGTTTGGGCTCCAGCACCGGCAGCCAATGGGCGTAGCGACAGGCCAGGGGCAGGGCCGGATCCTGTTGCCAGCGTGCCAGGGGGATGCCGATGGCCTGCAAGCTCAGCGCGCGGGCCAGCGCCTGGGCCAGTTGGCGGCGGCCGCTGTGGGGATGGCCCCGTAACACCAGGGTGTGGGCGCTGCCCTGTTGCAGCAATGCTGCCAGCACCGGCAGTTGTTGCTGCAAGGCGTCGGGCAGGAGCGTGAGATCGCCATCCCTGAGCAGGTCGCAGTCCTCCCAGCCATTAGCCTGACCCAACAGCACCGACCAGTAGGCGGCAGGCAGTGACAGGCTTTGCAGCGGCAAGGGTAAGGCAGTCTGAGGCGAGTCGTGATTGCCCTGCCGCTGGATCAGCCCGGCGCGGATCAAAGGGTGTTGTGGCAGGTTGAGTAATTGGAACGGTTGCTCCGGCTCTGTTTGCAGGCTTTCAAGAATGGCGGCGCACAGATGCAGTGTGGGATGGGGGGATGGCGAGGGCGCCTGTAGCTGAGTGATCACCAGCGAGATCACATGGCTGCGCTGGGTTTCTCCCAGCAGTGTCAGCAGAAAGGTATCCATCAAGTTGAGGCGGTATTCGTGGATCAGCCGCAGCAAGGGTTCGGAGCTGTCCTGGCTGGATGCGCGCTCATCAAAGGTGCGCCACTGCTTTTTCAGCGCCTGCTGCAGACTGTGCGCCGTGTATTGCTGGCCCCCCAGCAGGGATTGTGCCTCATCTTGCAGCAGGCGCAGTAAGCCGTTGTCTTTGGGCAGGGCCTGTTGCCAGAAGTGCACCAATCCCAGCCGCACCCAGCCCGCCAGAGCTTGCCACAGGGGGATGGTTGCAGGGCGTGCAGGGTCGGTATGGTGTGGGGGTTGGTTCATGACGGTTGCTCATAGTGAAAGTTCACCACCCGACCCAGCCAGGGTAGCCAACCGGGGTTGATGTCCAACCCGGCCAGCCGCACCTCAATGCGCACGTTGCCGGGGCTGGTGTAAAGATCCACGTGGCTGGGGTTATGGCCAATGGTGGCCGCCAGGGTAAGCAGGCTGGGTTGCCACAGTGGGCCATACCATTGCTGTGCCAATTGCTGGATGTCATCAGCTTGTGGCAATGGGGGCAGCCGGGCCAGATCGGCGCTGTGTTCCAATCCCAATTGCCTGGCTATGAATGCTGCCAATGGGTCCGACGCGTCGAAACCCAGTAACTGCGCCACGCGATATAACCAGAGCCAGCCGTTGGGCAAGGTCTGCCAGTAATCCCCCATCAGGGTTTGCAGTTCGGAACGGTTCAGGAAATTCAATAGATAGAGCACGCCGCCCTGTTGGGTCTCAAATTGATCTGGCAGCGGCTTGGGCGCCGGTGGTTGCAGGCGCAGCTGCTGTAATGGGTGTTGAGGTTGATGCGACCCGGCTTGCTCGGGCTTGATTTGAGCTTGGGTTTGGCTGTGAGCCGGGCCCGGTGTGGATGCCTCAGGGCCATCGGATGGCTGGGTGTCGACGCCGGTGGTGGCAAGCGTTGTGGCAGGGGGTGGCTGCGTGCCAGCCTGTTGCTGCGGCGGCTGGCTTTGGGTGGGCGCAGGCATATCGGCGTGATCGTTCACCGTTGGCTGAGCGTTGCCATCAACCGGCCCGGTGCGGGTGTCTGGCTGGGTGCCTGCTGTATTGTTGGAAGCCGCGGGTGCCGCGTGGGTGTGATATTGATGGCTGTGGTTCGCTGCAGCGGCATGGTCAAGGCCATCCCCAAAGGCGGTTGCGCTGGAGGTTGTCTGTGGTGTGGTTGCGCCGCCGATCTGAGTGAAGACCGCCGCCAGTGCCGCCTGGGGTGCCTGCCACAGCATCAGGGGCAGCCATTCCTGCGCCGCCAGCACACAGGCCAGACGCACCCGCAGATCCGTTGCTGGCAGATCCGCTATGGCGCTTGCCCAGCGCTGTTTCAGGGCGGCAGGCAGAGCAAAAGTTGCAGTTGGCGGTGCCGAGGAAGCGGGCAGTTCAGCGCCCACGGCAATGCGATACCCCTGTTTCCAGTTCAGCTCCCGCAGCAGTTGGGCGGCGTCTTCCGGTTGCAGGGTTTGCCACAGGGTACGCAGCATTTGCCGCTGCGCCAGCACAGCGATCACCCCATTCAGGTGGTGCAGATGATCGGCCATTAAACTGGCCACCGCCCGGCCCGCGGCCTGGTTGAACAGTGGTGCCCAACGTTGCCAATACCAGCGCCGGGGAGCCTGCCCCAATGTCAGATCGATAATCAGGGAGGCCAGCAGCGCCTGCAAATTGGCAAAGCGCACCACGTTATCCGGGTTGCGGTCGTGCTCGATGCAGTGGCGCGCCTGTTGCAACAGTGTTTGCTTTAAGCGATGGGGTTCGGCACGGGCACGCACCTGCCGTATCAACACGTATTCATCGCCGTGGGCGTGGGGCCACTGCGCCTGCTGCAATTCGCGGCCAAGCCGTTGCTGAGCTTCTGCCGGGCCGCGCAGATGCAAGCGGTGAATGTGGATATCCGAAGGCGCTAGCATGGGCACCTACCGCTGCTTGCGCAGGTTGCCCACCACCGCGAAGCGGGTATTGATCTTCGCATTGGCCTGTACCACGTTGACAATGCTCACTTCGGTACTGTCCGGGCTGTGATCTTCCACCGTGAGCTCCGCCGCGACCCGCTGATTCAGATCCAGTAACTGCAAGCGAATACCGGGGCTGATGGCGCGATTGAGCTTCACCCTAAAGCGCTCCCCCGGCAGCAGCAGGCGCGGCGGCACAAATACGTTGCCGCGCACGATTTCCTGGGGATCACCCAGTGATGCAAAGATGAGCGTGGCTCGAATCATATTGTGCATGGCGGTACGGCTGGCGGCATCGGCATCGTCTTTCAGTTGCCGGAACCACCAGTCTATTAATTCGGAGAGGGTACGGGTGGTGTTGAAGTCATCCTGCTCCGCTTGATCCAGCCCTGGCCACCAGCTGACATTCTCCACCCGAATGCGATCGTCCTCTGCCAACTGACCCCATTGCAAACGCAGGGAGCCGGGCAGCAGGGCCAGCTTCTCCAACAGGCAGGCCTGACATTGCTCCAGCCGCTCCCGCAGGGTTTGCGCTTGCTTGCGCAAATAGCCGTTGCTGCCCTGGGACAAATCCTCCAGCGAAAAGACTTTGGCGGCTTGCTGCTGGGTTTGCAGGCTGCTGGCGACGAACGTAGGCAGGCTTAACGCCGACCACTGCTTGATCACCGATTGGGTTTGCAGTTGCACGGTGTGCAGGCGCGCCTGCAGGGTATCGTTGCCGGTTTTGAGGCTCATTCGCTGCGGTTTGGCCTTAAAACGGGCCGCCCGCAACTGGCTCAGGTAAGCGTATTTGTCGAACGCGGGCAGTTTCGGCCGCAGCAGGTGCAGACCGGCCCAGTCGTCCATGGGGATTTCGGTGACCGCATCGAAGAAGCTCTCCAGTTCAGCGGGCAGATCGGCGTCGTTGTCCCAGTCGCAGCCGGGCACAATGTCGTTTTTATCTTTGTGGCGCAGGCTTAACGGGTCCGGCAGCGCTATGGACACCGGTGTGCTGCGCACCCGCACATAATACAAACCCTGCACTGCGGTGGTCAGAACCCGTGAGCGTTCCAGAAAGCGATCGTGGGTTTGTTTCCAGTCCTCTTCCAGTAGCCGTTGCGCCACACCGTAATCGCCCAGTTGCTCATCAAAGAACCGGTCGAGGCTTTCCAGTGTTTCCCGTGCGACGCGAATCAAACCGCTGAGCTTTTCGATCTGGGCCAGCTTGCGGGTGTGCTCCCGCAGTTTACCCTGCAATTTGCGCTCGATCTGGTTGTAGCGGGTTTCGGTGATGGCGATCCATTTGGTGAGCACTTTACCGGCGTTGAACAGGGCCTCGTAACGTTTTTGGTTGGCCACCAGCCCACGCAGTTGCTGGAATTTGGTGTCATCATTGCCAGCCAGTTCGCGGGCGCGGGTGTCGATCTGGGTTTCCAGCACGGCGGGGGACACCAGCCCCAGGTTCTGTTCGCTGGCTTTGAGTTTTTGGCGCAGGGAGGCCGCGTCAGTGGCGTCGAATACATCGCTGATGGTGGCGATCAGATCTTTCATGCCGTAGTAGGCTTTGTTGTATTCGTTGATCTCGGGGCTGATGTGATCCAGCACGCCAAAGCGGAATTCCTTGGCCTCGTAGGCGGGTTTGCTGACCGCGCTTTTGGCCAGGTTGGCCAACAGATCCAGCCGCTTGGTGTTGATGCCCAGTTCGAAGGCGGAGTAGCTTTGGGGTTTGCTGGTCAGGTAACTGGGGGTGCTTTTGGTGCTGGTGTTGAGGGCAGACAGCAGCAGGTTGTTGCTGAAGTTGAAGCCGCTGGAGGAGGTGCTGGAGGTTGCCGGGGCGCTAGCTTTGGCATAGCGGATGCCGCTGTAGGCGCTGGCAGGTGCTGGGCCGATGCTGGCGGTTGCGGTGGGCGCCGGGTTTGTGGCTGCGGACAATTCCTCGGGCATCAGGTTGGTGTTGAGGCTGGCGTAGGGCAGCCAACGGGCCACTTGCAGGCCATTACCATCCCCCGCCACACCGCCCGCCAGAGACGACAGGGCAACGGTTTGTGAATCCAGCTGTTGCCGTTTCAGCAGCAGGATGTCGCGGGTTTTCTCCAGCCGGGTGCGAATGGCGCGAATCTGGTTTTCGATGGCTTCCAGCTCCACCAACGCCACGGCGTATTGAATGACCAGGCCGTCCTCCTGCGGGGTGGGCAGCGGCGGTGGCACCGGGCTGCCATCCACGCTCACCAGCCAGTCGCGGTAGAAATCGGGTTGTGCAGGCACCCCTTTGCTGTACGGGTAAGGGGCTGCGGTGGTGCCCGGTGGCAGCAATTCACTCAGTGCCTTTTCAATCACACTTTGAAACAGGGCGGCGGGTGTCACCGGTGGCTGAGTTGGTTTGGGCAGATCCAGATGTTTGAACTGTTCCGGATCCAGCACGGCGTGTTCGAGGGTGGCAAGCTCGCCGCTTAAAGGCTCTTCGTTGGAAGGCTCGACAAAATACAGCTTGTCGAACTGCTGACGCCAGCGTGACCAGGCGTTGTAGGTGCGCATATAAAAGCGATACAGATCCGATTCCAGTTGCGCATCCGTGGGGGGAATATCCAGTAGATCGGTTCGGTAGTCACGACGATCCAAAGCCAGTAACAGACGGATTTTGTCGCCAGCAGGCTGCCGTAGATCGATCACCCGCCGGGCGATATGGCGGTCAAGCAGCTCCTGCACCGAGTCTGCGGGCACCGGCACCATATCGATGCCCAGATGATTGGGCAGCCACAGCAGGTTGGGGTTGATGGCGTCGGGGTTTTGCAACCAGTTCACCGGCAGCTGGCCTGCGGCGGGCAGGTAATCCAGATGCAGATTGCTGGTTAAAAAATCACCCAGAGGAGTGGCGCTATTGGCAGGCAGACTGTGGGCCTGCATCACCGCCCGCAACGCCGCGCTGGTTTGATTGAGCAGCGCGCGATAGCCGCCCTGGGGGTTGGCATCATAACGCCCGGCGGGCTCGGATACCCAGGCAACGGTGTGGGTATCGCCACTGGTGGTAATGGCCACCAGAGCCAATGGCACCGCTTGGTTGAAGCCGCTCAAAAAGCTGCCATCGACACGGTCGGCCGCCACCCAGTTTTGCAATTGTTCGGCGGGGGTAGTGGCCACCAGCGCCGGGGCGATGGCGAGCCGTTGCAATTGTACACTGGTGACCGTAACCAGCCGCGAATCGCGGGTTGGATCGAACTCGGCGCGCTGGCACGGCTCAACGCTGGGGCTGTCGATAGTGCGCTGAGCCTGCTGTAGGGTGAGGTAATACACCCCGGTGGCATCGGCACTGGCGGTGCTGGCCAGGTAATGCGCAATGATCGCCTGCCATTGGGCCCGCAGCGGCATCTGTACATTCAGGGTTTGCCCCTGAGCGGTCACCGCCAGCCCCGGATTGACGATAAAACTTTCATGATCTGCCAGCGCACCGCCGCCGCTGCTGTTGAGGTTAAGGCCGTATACCACTCCGGCGTGGTGGGTTTTGAGCAGGGGCAGCAGGCGCGCATCCGCATATTCCTGCTGGCGATCAAATTCCTCTTCCCCCAAATGGCGACCGGCGAACAGATGAACCCGCTCCAGTTTGGCGGAGCTGGCGATGGGGCGATGCAGCACGATGAAAGTCATGTTCGGTTCCTCAACTGTTAACCCGCTCGATCAACCTTTCCCAATCACCTTGCAGTGCATTGGGCAGGCCCTGTTGGGAGGCGGCATCCAGCACGGTTTTGCCCACGGCGGCAGGGTGCTCTTCCACCTGCCGCAGCCGTTCCAGCAGCGGTGCCATGGCGTCCCGTTCCACCAGTATTTGCACGGTGGGCCAGATCACCGGGTTGTAATGGCGATCCGTTAACAGCAGAAACTCGGTTATTTGCTGCACCGTGCGAGCGTTCTCGCCGTGCTGGTTCATCAGCCGCTCCAACGCCTCACGGCTTAGGTTGTCTTCTGCCGGGCGAATCTCGGCCAGCCGTTTGAAATTCACAAAGCGCAGGAACACGTTATCTTCACTTTCGATCAGACTGCCGGGATCAGAAGGTGTGGGGGTGGGTGTCGGAACGGGCACCGGTTCGGTTTCGGTATCCGTTTCCGTGTTATCCGTTGGGGGCGGTGGAATAGGTGCCGGTGGGGTTGGCTCAGGAACCGTGGTGCCCAATGCCAGCACGATACCGCTGACGGCGGTTTCGGCGGCTCTCACCGGGCGGCGCACGTACAGCAGCTGGCCGTCGGCCAGGGTATCCCAAATGTTTTGCCAGACGTTGGCATCGGTATCCAGCGCGTGCACCGGATGCACCGGATACAACTTCAGCCGCAGCAGATCCATCTGTGGCAGACGCCGGTTGATCGGGTTGTAGCCCCGCTCCAGTTGCGCACCATAACGGCCGTAATCGGCGTTGGAAAGCGGTGCCAGCACCACGATGTCGGTGCTTTCTGTGCTGCTTAAATCAATGTTGGGCAGCAACAGGGATTCGGCCTTGATCAATTCCACATCGGACAGGCGAATGGGGGCAATATGGACATTGAAGTGCTCGGGGAAATAGCCCTGATGACCATTCACGGCATCCACCGCATCCTTGGGCACCGTGCCCACCGGTGGCAGCAGGCTGAAATAATCGGCCGCAGCAAACTGGTTGTTGAGGCTGCCACTGGCACGATGGGTAAAGACGTCCGCCAGCAGGGCTTCGTATTGCCGTGACAGATCGGCCTGTCGGTCAGCAGCACCTATCTCCTTGCGCAGAGGCTGGCGCAGCAACTGGCTGTCCAGCCACTGGGGGGTGTCGTTCTGGATGGCGATCACACCCAGCGCCACGCTGTCTTCGGGAATCAACGCGTCTGCCAGTTCATTGCCCAGGAACTCGCGCATCAGGCTGGCCCGCAGTTGCAGCGGGTTTTGCTGCACCAGTGGCACCGGCAGTGGCACCAGTCCCATTTGCACCGATTCTGTCACCAGGGCGTAATCCGCGCCCCGCTTGCTGGCCAGATCCGTGGGGAACACTTCCGCCAGATCCGTGGCCACGTCCACATAGCGCAACACCACGGCGTACAGGGCGCGGTTGAACTTGCGGTATTGACTGGCGTTGAGTTGCGAAATCAGCGCTCTGTCTCCCAGGCTCACCATAAGCTGGGTATTCAGTTGCAGCACCCGGCCCAGTGATGTCATGGCCTGACCGGGCTGCAGGGTGAGCAGGCCAGAGAAAGGATCAAAATTCAGGTCGAGGCCGTTGATGATGCCGTGGCCCAGCACCTTGCCGATCTCCCGCAGGCGCTGATCCAGATAGATCTGATCCCGCTCCAGATCCTCGGCGGTGAGCAGACGGCCGTCGAAGTAGTGGGTGCGGGTCATGCGCGGGTCGATGTCGGCGATGTGCTCCAGGCTTTCACCGGCGGCGATGGGGTCCCCCAGGGGTTGAAACAGTATCTCGCTCATGATGTTGCTCCTGTGACCTTGCGTGGGGATTAGGGTTGTCGGTTGAGCCAGGCCAGCTGGCTGGCGGTGCTCAAAAACGGCCGCACCAGATTGTTGATGCTGATGCGTTCCGGGTTCACCACGATGTTATTGACGTCGCTGGTGCTGATGCTGATATGGGCCAGCAGCAGGCGCGCGCCGTCTTCCAGTTCATCCGCCAGGTTGCGGGTGGCGATGCCGCTGGCGTCCAGGGCATGCAGCAGTTTGGCGTGCAGGCTCAGTTGGGCGGCAGCGGCCGGGTTGCTCAGCTCCAGGGCATCCAGTTGCTGTTGTTCTGCTTCGGTCAGCGTGGGCATGGCATCGGCCACAGGGCTGTGACTGGACCAAGGGGCGTAACGCTCATCGGCGCTGGCCGGAGGCAGTTCAGGGATCAGCTCCAGTTGCACGCTGTCGGCGGTACGGGCGGGCTGCACTGCGTCGGTGCTGAGGTTGAGCTTGCGGGCCAGTACCGGCTGTTTGGCCACGGCGCAGTCTTTCTGGCGCACGGTGACTTTCAGCCACAGCAGGTCGTTGCTGGCGTCGAAACCTTCCAGCAGATCCGCCTCGGTTTGTGCATCCAGCCATTGGCGCAGGTCGATGCAGTAGGTTTCATGGATCATGACCTCACGCCCCAAACCATCAATGCCCAGGCCCGCGCTCACATGCAGGCGTACCAATATGTCATCCACATCGTTGCTGTGGCTGTTCGGCTGCATGCTGACCCCCATGCCCGCCAGGGTGCCGAAACCGTGCAGCCAGTACTGGTGACGGGTCAGGCGACGGCGATGGTAAGCCTGCTCGTCGCGGGTGGCTTCCAGCCCCAGCATCATGCCTGCTTCATAGGCCACCCGGCGCAGGGGTTGGGCCAGCTCGTCGTCCTGCTCCAGGGTGGGCAGGTCGTCCAGATTAGTCATGGGGCCTCCTCATGTGCTCGTCTCCATGCTCACAGGCTGGCGTTGATGTCCCGCGGTGAAAATGCCACCGGGTTCTTCAACAGGCCTTCCTGTCCGATCAGGGTTTGGTTAAGGATCACCGGCTCAGGATCGGGCCGCTGCTCCAGATAGGTGTCCACACTCAGCAGGGGTGAGGTGCCCAAAATGAAGGGTCGCTCGGTTTCAATAATGCTCCACTGCAGGTGTGCCGGGATCTGTTCGCTCAGGGTTTCCATGACTGCGTTTTTCTGTTGGCGGGCGCGGCCGTGCAGCAGCACGCTGAGCTTGTGGGCGTACTTGTCGAAGAACGCGTTCACCGCTTTGGTTTCCTCTTCGTCCGCCAGTTCTGGCGCAAACAGGGCCAGAAACTCCTGTGCATTCATATCCGACAGAATCAGGCTGTCGCCGATGATGCTGTTGCCGCTCATGCCGGTGCCCAGGGTGAGAGGGTGCGTGGCGTCGTCCATATTGCGGCCCAAAATGGTGGCCAGGGTACGGCGCAGGCGGAAGTTCTCCACCAGCACCACTTCGCCCCGCTGCACGCCGCCGTCGGTGGCCACGTCCAGTGCCAGGTTTACACCGGGCAGGGTGCCTTTGTATTGCTGAATCAGGGTGGCGCATTGCAGCAGGCGACGCTGGCGCGGCACCGGCCAGTGAGGGGGCAGTTCGACCCCGATGGATTGCGCCAGCCAGTGCAGGTTGTCGGCGGGGGCGGCAGCAGGGTGAACCAGTTGATCACTGGCGGCGATGCGGCCTTCAATGGGGGTGAGCATGCCTTCGAAGCTGGCCAGCAGCCGTTCCCGCGTATCCGCGCCGTTGGCGGGGCCGATCTGGTGAGCCGGGTTCTGCGGATCGAAGGATTCCTCCTGTCGGAACAGCTCCGGCAAGTAGGCTTCCTGGTAGGAAAAACGCGGTTGATAAACCCGAATGGCATGCAGGGCCGGGGTGGTGCGGCCATTGCCGGTAAAATGCACCTGCAGTTGCAGATAGCGGCCAGTGAGGCGTCGCACCGGGCCCTGGGGCCGTTGCAGCAACAACTCAAACAGGCCTCGTTGACCGGGGTTATCGCCTTCATCGCTGCGGGATAACGCGGGCTGGAACGCCAGTTCAGAGGGCAGTGGATTCCACACCGGGTCGGGCTGGTCGATCAGCGCGGCACTGCCCCGTTGTTCGGGTGAATTGTAAACGCGGGCCGAGAGTTTGATGCTGCAACCCGGTGGAATGCAGGCGTCCAGATAGACGCGGTGCCAAACCGTATTGGGGGCACCGGAATCCAGAACTTCATGCAGCAGGGCGTTGGCTTCCAGGTGATAGCGGGGCTGGCGCAGGGCATGCAGTTCCCGTGGGCGGGGGTCAAAGTCCGGGTAGTCGGGGTCCAGCTCGGCCTGATAGCGCAGCTGGCCATCGGCGCAACTGGCGAATCGGGGCACCGCCAATGACAGCATGGGGTAACGCTCGCCGATGAGTCGGGCCGAGCCGGTGTCCCCATGCAGGCTCAGCACCGGGCAGTCCCGTTGCCGGAACTGGGTATCACCGTTTTGCCGGGGGGCCAGGGCAGCCAGCCGGCCGGGGCCCGCAACGGCCAAATCCACCGCAAAGGGCAGCTCGGCTGGCAGGGTATAGGTGGTAAGTGGGCGATCACTTAGGTCGGTGAGGGGGCGGCTCACAATGCGCTGGTTGCCGCCGTTATCATGCAGCAAAATACAGAGTTGGGTCTGATCGCCGGTAATGGCCAGAGCCTCCCAGCCGCTGGGCAGATCCTGCTGCCAGCTCAGGCCCAGGGCATCGGGGTTTACGGTTACCGGTTCAAAGCGGGTGTCTTGGGGTGCATAGGGCAGGGGCAGTGGTTCGCCCTCACACAGCATGAGCTGAGTGGCGCTCACACACCACACCCGGTTTTGGTGGTCCACCCAGGCCCGTCGTGGTGCCGCTGGCAACTCGCAGTGGCTGAGCCAGCGCTTGCCCAGATGGAACAGCAGCAGGCCGTGATGATCGCTATCATTGCTGTAGGGAATGGCCAGGCGGCCCTCCCGGTTAAGATTCAGATCTTTCAGGGTGACCGCAGGTGTGGCACTGAGGGCAGCGGGGGGCAGGGCCACATCATTCAGCTCGCCGTCTTTAAGGGTCAGCCAGCCTCGTCCGCTGTTGAATTCCACGCGGCTGGCATCCGCACTCAGGCGCGCCACCTGATAAAACGGGTCCACTGCCATGGGGCTGGCAAGTTGCCAGGCGTTCAGGGCCGCAACCGCATCACTTTCGGGCAAACGCAGGGACTGGTTTTGCGCCAGGGTTAATGCCTGCTTGGCGCCATGCCATTGCAGCCGGGTGGAGGCGTGATCGAGTTCAGCCTCGCTGCGCAATAGAAAGTAGGGGGTATTGTTAACGTCCATAGGCCACCCTCATCAGCACAGATCCGGTATCACGGGCACGGCGATGCCATCCCGACTGTCGCTGGGGCTGCCTTCCAGTGGGCCAATGCCCTGCGGCAGTTTGGGGGTGTCACCGGGTTTGCCGATCTCAACACGCACGCCCATCAGCTCCGGCAGTTGATAGGTCTTCAGATCCAGCTCCTCGGTCTGAGGTAGGCGGCGCCAGACTTTTTCGCTGCTTTTGGCACCACTTTTCAGGCTGTGTTCAAACAGCGCCACGGCATTCACCGCCTGCACCCCGTCTACTCGGGCGGCCTGAGTCAGCAGCTCGTTGACCCGCACAGACTCCCCCATGGGCCAGCCATGGCCGCTGGCACCTCCGCTTTGCAAGGGCCACAGATATTCGGTAATAGCGTTTTGCACGGCCAGTATGGTGTCCTGCTCGGTTTGAGGGTCGCGCACCTGCACCACAATGCTCACCGCCACCGGTATAAACTGCGGGCTCAGCACATAGATTTCGGTGCCCACCAACACTCGATTCAACAGATACGAAAACACGTCCTTGAGCAGGCCTTTATTGGGTTTGGGCCAGTTGCCAATGCCCAGCTCTGCCGGTGGCAGCACAAACACGCTCACCACGCCGGGCACATCGGCGCGGGCCGCATCCAGAGTATTGCCGGGCAGGAACCCTTTAATGACCTCGGCGCGGGCCACAGGGTTGATGGGGTTCGACTGGCACAGCGCCTCAAAGTCGGTTTCGGTCACCGCACGATTGCGATGGGTAAGAAACTGGGGAATACGTTGTTCGGCCTGTTCCACCGTCTCGGCGTCGCGGCCACCGCTTAAGGGCCACTCATGGCGCAGCTTGAAACGGGGGCTGCCGTCGACGATCTCTTTGATGGTGCCGCAGGCCAGGTTGCCACCCTGGCCGCCGCCATAGCGGTATTGGGCCACCCGAATGCGGGCACCCTGGGGCGGCCGCTTACCGTTGGCAAGGCCATCACCGAAGTAGACGAAACCGGATTCAGGATTGAGGCGATACACCAGCGCATCCGCACTTTGCCCCGCCAGAAAATCCACCGGGCTCCAATCCACCCAACTGCCTTGATCCTCCACCTGCAATACCACGGTGCTGGCATCAATGTGTTGGTCTGGCAGGGCAATCACCTGATCCGGCAGGCCGGTGCCCATGCCGACGATCTGATCCCGACGCAGGCCCTGTGCCACCACATCCACACCGTTTAGGCCCAGATACCCCAATTGCAGGCCGGGATCGTCCGGGCAACGCAGGCGAATCCACAGTGCAACCCGCGCCGCCGCTACTGCATCATCCAGCGCCGGGGGCAGGTTCTTGCTGCCATCGAACATGGGGTCGGCGTTGGCGAAGTCTTCAAACAGGGCTGAATTCTTTGGCAGGCGCAGGCGCACCACCCCGGTCTGACGCCCCCCTAAGGAGGTGTCAGAAAGAATGTCCAGAGGCAGAAAACGGGTGCTGCCATCGGGGCCTTGCGCCACCAGATCCCATTTCAGATTACGGGCTTCCAGGTCGCTGATGGCATCGCCGTCAAGATTATCGGCGGGGGCGATGGCTACACTCAAGCGCACACCGGCCAGGTTATCCCGCAGCAGATCCATGTGGCTGTCCAGTTGTTTGGGGGCGATACAGGCCAAATAGAAACTCTGATCCAGGCTTTTTTCCAGGCTCATGTTTTCGCGGCCAATCTCAAAGCGGCGTGGCTGGAATGGATTGGGTTTCTCGCCTTTGCGCAGGCCGAATTGCTCATGTAAATCCTGCAACGTCATGCCCAGGGCATCCAGATCATCGGTGGACAAGGCTTGCTTGATCAACACCTGCAGGCTCAGGCAGGTGGGCTGCAATTCACCCTGGGTGGTGAGGGTTTGTTTGCCGCCGCGCAATTGGCTGCCATCTTTCAACAACGGTGCCAGCAACACGCTGGTGGGGCCAGCGTCTACGCAGATCACTCCACGGGCCGGGCGGGCCGGGCGCACCGGAATCTGCAGCAAGTTAAGGAACACCCGGCGTTGACGCTCGGGAATCAAATTGGCGCGATACAGAATGGTTTCGGTAAGCCAGGCGAACAGATCGATGAAACTGTGCACTGGGTCGCCGGGAGCAATCTGGGTCAGCTCCGGCAAATGGGCAGCCAGACGAGCTTTGGCCTCGGCTACCAGGTCGTCGAAGCGGCGATCGTCCAGATTGGGGACCGGTAATGGCATGGTCTCAGTTCCTCCTTACACACCCAGGTTCAGGGTCAGGCCCAGTTCGGCGGGGGCCGGGTTATGTCGCATTCGATAGCGGATATTGATGTGCACTTCCGCCAGACTGTCGGGGCTGGGTTGTACCTCTACGCCATCGATCGTCACCCGTGTTTCCCACAGCTGCAGGGATTTACGCACCACGCCAGCAATCAGGTTACGGGTGGTTTCGTTATTGGGTTGATGCACAAAGTTCAGCAGCCCCGCGCCAAAGTCGGGCCGTTGCAGGCGTTCGCCGGGGCGGGTCAGCAAAATATTCAACATCACTTCACGCACGCTCTGATCATCGTTGGCCCAGGTCAGCGCGCCGTCTTCATTGACGCTACCCAGTGGCCAGCTTTGAATCTTAGGGGTCGGGGTTGCCATGCTTAACGCCTCATTGCTCAATGCTACTTTTCAATTTTCGGGAACGGCAGACAGATCCGAACCCAGGGCAGCCAGAAGAACACAATGTTCAGCAGCGAAATCATGATCATCAGCAGAATCATGGCCACCAAGGTGATCACCGGCAGGCTGAACGAACAGATCCATTGGATGCCCAGCTTGGGGCCATCGCCGATGACATCCTCACTGGCACCCTTTTTCAGATTGAGGCCATTGATTAAATCAAAGGTGTCGCCGGGGGTAAGCACGCTGGCCCCTTTTGCTAATCCTCTTTTTAAGTCCCGCAGGCTGGGCATGGGGATCAGTGATGGGCGGCTGGCTTCGGGATCAAAGGGTGCGGCTACACGAAACTCCATGGATCGACTGTATTCATCGGCCCATTGAATCTGCTCTTTGCCCTGATCGTTTTTGGAGCGTACAAAGGGCACGATCTGATACACATCCTGTTGCCCCTGGCCAAACTTCGGCAGAGGAATTTCCTTTGCCTGAGCCAGGGTTTGCTCTCGAAAACGTTGGCCCAGCTGATGACGAATATCTTCCGCATCGCTGGCCACGATTCTTAATGAAAACGTTAACGAACCGTTGCCATTGCTGTTGGGCAGGGCTGCCAGTGTTGGCAGGTTATCCAGGCCGCCGACTTTGTCCGCCGCCTGCTCCTGCTGGATAATCCATTGCACCAGTGGATTGTGTTCCTGCTGGGCAAAACATTGCTGCAGATAGTGGGTCAGATGAAATTGCCGATAGCCTTTCACCAGTTCACGAGAGTGCTCATTAAACAGGCCATTGCGTAGATTCGCAGGCAGACGCCGATCATCGTAAAACCATAACGATGAGCAGAGTGCTTCCAGATCGGCATTCAAACTGGCGTTCTGACGGCTGTGTTGCGCACTGCCCGCTTCCCCCAGATGGTAGCGATTTACCAGTAAGCGCAGCAGTTCAAACATGGCTTTGCTGGGTACACCATCGTGCACCGGCAGGGCGTGGTGTTGCAGAAAACTCAGTTGCTTGCCTTCTCGATAGCCAAAGGGCCAGGGCAGGCTGCTGGCGGCGAAGTTTTCAATCTCCTGCCGATCACCGGCGGCAAACAGCTTGGCTGCCTGGCGTTCATAATAGAACCCCCCCAAGGGGACGTAGCCGAACAGCAGTGTGTGGCATTTGCCGTTGTCATCCACGGTGTTAAGAACATGCAAAGGATGCGTCTGTTCACCACTGTAGGCAGCTTGATTGGTGCGTGGGTGCAGCAGGCCGTTGGGGCACAGGCGTCGATCCAAATCAGGGTCACGCAATTCGTTGCTGGCATCCTGCCAGCCCAGTGCTTCGCCTTCTTCCAACACCCAGGCCTGTTCCTGCCCCTGGCGCTGGCGACGAATCACAAAACCGGCCGAGGTGATGCGGGCGGGATCCAGTGCCGGGCGGCCAAAGCGTTCGCACACCACCTCGCAGCACACCAGATGAAACGCGCGATGGGTGGGCAACCGCAACACCGGTTTGCTATCAAACTGGCTGTGGGTTTCTTCTTTAATCCAATCCGCAAACTGGGTTTGCGCAAAGCGCTGCTTGCTTACATCCTGCTGAAAGCGGTTAACAAAATCGGGATCCAGATACCGCAACAGGGATGCCTGTTCACCGGACTGAGACAGCCTCTGGAAAAACGGCGGTCGCAGACGAACACTGTGAATGGGTTGTGCACTGGTCATGTCAGCCTCCTCATTACCAAATGTTGCCCGCGCCGGGGGTGTATGTGGTGCCCACTACCGATGTGGCGATGATGGTGTCGCACTGCACGACGCCACTGAAGCGGGACATGCCAGCGTCGACCTGCACCATGCTGGCAGAGACATTCACCGTGGCGGCATTGATGTTCACCGGGCCTGCGCTGTCTACCGTAATGTCGGAGGCCGTCATGGTAACGCTTTGGCTGCCGCGTTCGATTTTTACTTCACCGCCGCCACCTTCAGTAATGGTGATGTGGTAGCCACTGCGGGTACGTAATTCCACTTTGGGATCGCTGTCGTCAAATTCCAAAACGGTGTCGTTGGGGGTGCGTACCACGTAGTGCTGTTCCTGTGGGTCTGCATCTTCCGGGCGGCTGCCATTGCCGCACCAGATACTGCCCATCACCAGCGGTGTATCCTGATTAATAAAGGCCACCACCACGATCTCATCCAGCCGCGGAATAAAGCTGGCACCGTAACCCTGGCCCGCCGACGGAGCCACCACGCTGGCCCACATTTCCATGGGGGCAGATTGCAAACGAATCTTCACGCGGCCTCGGTTATCTGGGTCGGCATTATCAGTGACCTGTGCCAGTTGCATGCTGTGTAAGTGGCCGAGCACGTGGGAATTCATGAGGCTGGGCTCCAATCGGCTTTGTTGACTTTAAGATGGGTTTCGAAACCGGTCTGGTTATCAAAACGATGGCTGCAATGCACCACTTGATAGGTGCCGCGCAAGCGGGGGGAGACACCGCTAAGTACGATTTCACGGCCGCTTTTCAGGCTCGGTTCTCCCTGACAGACGATATCGCCTTGCACAAAGCGTTTTGCCGCACGACGAAAATGCGCATCGGCGTACACATCGGCCTCACCCTGACTGCGGGCGAAGGGATGGGGTACGATCTCCTCTCCTGGCCAGCCCAGTTGCCCAAGCGTATCAACGGCGCTGGTGGCAGCGGGCGCAGGTGTGATGCGTTCGCTGGTGTGATCCACTGGGTCTGCAGTGCCCACGTTATAACCTTGAACGGTGGAGGACAGGGGTTGCTGATTCAGATCCACAATCAGCCGCACTTGCAAGGCGCTGTCTTGGGCGCTGATTTCAACGGGGTTGTTGTCAGGTTGCTCGGGTTTGGCACGCAGATTGTCGCCATCCATGCGCAGGGCAATGTCAAAGCGCCCCAGTAAGCGCATCAAAAAAGCCAGATCACTTTCATTGAGCTGATGCCAGGTATCGTTGATGGTGGATACCTGCACATCGGCGCGCACGCCCGCTTCACTGGCGATGGCCTGTACGATGTCATCGGGGCTTTGTTCTTCATAGCTGCGATTCTGTCGCGCGCGGGCCAACCAGTGCAGTTTATCCTGCAGCAGCAACGCCAGGGTCGGCGCGCCATCGCCGTATTGTTCTTCAATGGCGGTGATTTCACCTTTAAAAATCAGCGTTGGGTTGGGTTGCCCCATTTCAATTTCCACCTCCGCACCCAGGCCGATGTCATTAAATACATAATCAGGCTCTTGTCCGCCCTCGGGCACACCCCAGTTGGTGAGGGTCAGCTCCGCGTGAGCGCAGCCGTGCAGTGGCAGGTTTACCACCAGGCCAGTGATGGCTTCCTGCATATCCTCACGGGTCTCGCCCTCTATTTTGAAACTGGGGCGGGTGCTGATAAAGGCGTCTTCGGTCATAGTGCGCTGCGGATTCCTGATAACGGGTTAATCAATTTTCAAACGTTGTTGCCGTTGCTGGATGCGTTCCAGCGTTTTGGCCAGCTCCACTTCCGCCACCGAAAGCGGTTGTTGTTGTGATGCTGGCTGTGATTCCTGTGCCTGTGTCACCGGTTCCTGAATATCGGCAATCACCTCGTCAATTAGCACCGGCATGATGTGTTCTCCTGTCTTGCGGTTGTTGCTAAATAGGCATTAATCAAACCCCACGCCACCATCAAACTTGACTGCAGGGGTTGTTAGTTTCAGTTGTGCTCGGTTGCCTGTGGTGCTGCTGCGCAATTGCACCGATCCGTTGGCCAGGTTGCCCGCATTTAATGCGGTGCTGGCTCCTGCGCTGAAGGCGCCTTCTACCTTGGTGCCCAGACTGGCGGAGGCACCAAAACGGTATGCCGGTGTGGCAGATGAACTTACGGATACCGAGCTGCTGATGGAAACGCCAGCGCCAACACTGGCGCCCATGCCAAACCCCGCCTTGGCACCCACGGCGGAGCTGGCGGAAACGTTGGGCACCGCCAAAGTGGAGGCCGACGGCAGGCGAGGATTTTCGACGCCGTTGTACATGGCCGTGTCGCGCCAGTTGCCCGGTTGATTATCGCTGGCTCCGGGCACCGGTGCCGTGTTCTGGTCGGGTCGTGGCGCGCCATTGCTGTCCGGGTTATTGTCGCCGTTGCCAGCGTTATTGTTATCGGTGTTGCCCGTTGAGCTGAGTGTCGGTGTATCTTGAGTCGCCGCGGCAACCCCGGATGTACGCTGGCGGAACTGATAACGGTCCTCTTTCAACTTGAGGGAAACCGTTGCGCGCAGTGGACGTCCTTCCTTGGAGAAAAAGTCGAGAGTCTCTTCGTAACTCTCCACCAGCCCAACAAACTCAAAACTGCCCCACTGGAATAGACAGCGCTTGGGCGCCTGCATGCGGCTGCCAGAGCCAATGGGTTTCAAAAACCGTTCAGCGATCTTTTTGGTCTGATCGCGCACATCGGAGCCTTGCTCGATGCGATTGGCACTGCTGCTGGAGGCTGGCGCATTCCCCTGACCCTGATTTGCATCCCCCTGACTGGGGGCGGCTTCTATATAGGTGGTATCAAAAATCAACTCCACCGTCAGTGAAGATGAGCTCTTATCCACATACTGGGTAGAACGGCTATTGCCGTTGCGCTGATTCTCTTTCAGCGTGTTGGACAGGCTCACCTTTAACGTTGTGGGGTTGAACTGAACATCCACCGCGTTGTTCATGTCTGGCGTGTTGTTGTTGCCGCTGACTGGAATCAGTTTTCCGCGCTCGGGGTTCATATCAAATTACCCTCCCTGACTGCCGCTGCTATTACTGCTGGCCGGTGGTCGTTCCAGCTCCAGGCCTTCGTGTACCAGATGCACCTCTTCGATAGCCACCTGATTACCGGTGGCGTTCAGATCCGGGCCTTTGAATTTGGTGGGCAACACACCTTGTAAGCGCCATGTCATCATGTGATGTTCATTCACCGTGACATCAGGATGGGCATCTTTACCGTTACCTGCTGCAACCGTGGTGGTAGGGTTGCCCAACACAATAATTTCACCATGCAGGCGATAGCCGTAATTGGAGCCACGGGTGCTGGCGTCAAACCAACTCCATAAATCATTCACACTGGTGACGCCCCGTTTCAGAATCATGGGCGCGAACTTGGTGATGCCGCTGCGTTGCAGTTCACCCCAGTTGCGGCCACCTTCCTGAATGGCCTTGGGTTCCATGGTGAGTTCAAAACCGGTGACCTCACTGAAAGCGCCAGAGCACAGCAATTGATTACTGCTGCTGTTGTATAAGTTGACGCGAAAGCGAAACGGAACAAACTCAGACACCGCCGATCCCTCCCTGCCACTGCCCATCCACATTGGTAAAGGTGAGTTGAATGCGATCTATAGGAAACGCCGGTGCAATCATGATCTCGTAAATCATAGCGCCTTCGCGAGAGCTGATTTCCCGAATGCGAAACGCCTCCTCTGCCGTGGCGCCTCGCAAAGCACCCTGTTGTTGCAGATGCCGAAAAAAACGTTCCAGTAACAAACGTGGGCGGGGATCGCGGTAATCGATGTTAAACACCAGTTGATCCCCCAGCGCATTGAGCTGACGCTGCAAATAACCCAACAGACGCATCACCTCCGCCGAGCGGAAACCATCAAACCGTTGCAGGTTATTGGCGTAGGCATAGTCCTCCGGGTGCAGGGCAGGCACCACCAATCGCTCATCATCTAGTTGCAGAGTGCCACTGCGTTGCTGCAGCACGCATACGCCGGGGTTGTCCCGCAGGCTGACGGTTTCAGCAACCGCTAAACGGGGATAGGGCAGGCCATCGGTTTGCAGCGGAAGGGCTGCGATGGAGCGCCAGGGGCCGACATGCTGTGCGCGCGCACTTTGCTTGCCTGCGATGACACCTGCCGGGCTGTGTAATGAAAACTGCGCCCCTCTTAAATAGGGAAACAAAAACTGCATCTGACGCAAGCGATGACCACTGTCGCCGTCGCGGATGTCGCGCAGCCATTGCAGTGCCTGCTGATCCACGGCAGGGCTATCCAGTTCTCCGGCGTAGGCCAGTGGCAAGGTCAGCAAACATTGCACGTCCGGGCGATACTGCGCCATAAAGGGCAAAATACCTTGCAGCAGAACATTAAACGCTGCCGGGTCGGGCATTTCACTTAGCGCCACTTCAGAGGAGTGGCGTCGCTCTCGATGATCGTCGTCGGTGTTGGTGCCGCAGGGTAAAAATTGTGGATCAGGGTTGTCCAGGCGCACCCGGGGAATATCCGGCAAGCGAGCCGGTATCTGCAGTCGTTCCAGATCCGGTAGCGACAGGCTGCCTACCGATGCAATGACCAGCGCCGTGGCGATGCCTCGTAGGGTACTGACATCATGCAGTTGCGTATTGGCGGCCGGTAAAAAGCCGTTCAACCCCTGCTGCTGTGGAATAGAAACCACCCACAGTTTTTCACCACCGTTGGCAAAGAAATCATCCACACAGCGGGGCAGCCAGGCGCGACGTCCGGCAAGAGTGCTGATGTAGGTTGTGTCGGTGCTGCGTGCAGCAGGAAAAATATCGTGAAACTCGGCACTGGAGCGCACAGGAACAGGTACATGATGCAGCAACTGCAATTCGGCATCGGCGGTACCCGCCTGCAGCGCATCCAATGCCGCACCAAACCCGGCGTGCCGCATTTCAGCCACGGCACTGCCCAGAGCAAGCAGACGCTCGATGCGCACCGGCCCCGGACAATGGCCCAACATGGCTACTTCCAGCGCCACATTAAGGCGTGGTAATGGCCGTGGCGTCAAAGCAATGCGGGATGCCAGCAGTTGCTGCATAGGTCAGCCCTTATTCCTGCTCAATGTGCTCAACGGCCAGCACCAGCTCTTCAATGGCCACGTCACTGCCACCTTTAGCGGTCAGCGTTGGCCCTGTCCACTTAATGGGCATGGCATTGATGAGCTTCCAGGTTACCACCGCACTGGAGCTGGTGGCGTCTTCATTTTTGAGCTTGATGACCACGTTGCGTTTGGCGGTGACATCACCGGCCCGCACCTGATCCAGCCAGGTGTAGATGTTATCTGCACCGATCACGCCACGCTTCAAGGTGACATCCCCTGCCTTGTGAATGGCAGGCACCTTGGTGACGTAATTCACCGGGGCATTGCCGTTGCGATATTCCGCCACGGTGATTTCGGCATTCAAACCCGAGACTTCAGAAAAACCGCCGGCAATGTCGCCTTCGGTGCCATCATCCAGGTTCACCAGATAATTAAAAACGCTGTAGGGTGTATCGCGAAAAGTTGCCATGTTTATGTCCTCTTATTCATCCAGTGGCCGGTTAGCTGTCAGCGGTTTTCTGACCGATACGGAAGATGACAAACTCCGCCGGTTGCAAAGCTGCCACACCGATTTCACAAACCAGTCGCCCGTTGTCCAGATCGTTTTGGGTCATGGTGCTGCGATCGCAACGCACAAAATAGGCGGTCTTGGCGCTGCCCAGGAGGCGGCCGTTAACCCATTCGTTATAGAGGAAATTCTCAATGGTGATGCGCACGTTATCCCACAGGCGCTCGCCATTGGGCTCGAACACAACCCATTGGGTGGACTTCTCGATCGAGCGTTCCAGATAGAGGAAGTAACGGCGAACGTTAACGTATTTCCATTCTGGATCGGTGCCAGAGAGTGTGCGACCACCCCAAACCCGATGGCCACGGCCGGGGAATGAACGCAGGCAGTTCACCCCGTCTGGATTTAACAGTTCCTGCTGGAAACGATTAATGTCCTGTGCAAAGCCCAGCGCACCGATCACCGGCTCGTTGGCAGGCGGTTTGTGTACGCCCCGTTGCACATCTGTGTTGGCATAAACACCGGCCACAAAACCGGCGGGCGGTACGTTGATGGTGGTAGCGATGCCGCGTGGATCGGAGCTGATCACCCAGGGGTAATATAACGCTAGGCGGGAGTCATCAAACTGGGAGCGGAACGCACGTACTTCGGAAATGGACATGCTTTCGCGGCTGTCGACAATGCCAACGCGATAGCGCATCTTGCGACAGTGCTTCTGCATTTCCACGACCACCCCTTGATGGTTGGTGGCATCGGCGGCCGCTGCCGGGGTCATGACGATGGAAATGTCTTCAATGTCTTCCAGTGCGGCAAAACCGGAGCTGCCGGTAACTTCATTGGTGGCGCCGCCGTAATGCACTGCCTGCGGTGCCGCACCATCACTGCCACCACTCAGGCTGATCAGGTAGCGGGCTCCATCCACCGAATTGGGGCCGGGGCTCATGGCTGCGGGATCGAACAGTTCGTACAGCGCGGCCATGATTTGCTCGCCGGTAACGCTGTTGGCCAAAGTGCATTGCAGCGGACTGGTGAGCTGGTCGTAGCGTTTCTCCGGCGCTGCGGACATAACGCTGGCCAGGCTGTTGCTGCCGCTGGGTGCAGACGTCACATTGCCATAGGTGTAAATCACCGGGCCATTGCTGCCCCCGCTGCGCACATTAATGTCGAACGTGCGCTGTACCATCATCGTGCGGACGCTGCCCGGTGCGGCAGCCAATGCCGACAAGTATAAATCGATGGCGCTGCCTACCCCTGCGTTCAAGCCACTGCCATCCACGGTGAAGATCGTACCGGCGGCATTCAGGGTGCCCCGCAAGGTGGTGAGGGTGCCCCAGTGGCTGCCGGTAAAGAAGTCCGACAGATCGGTTTCTTCACTCAGAGTCAACACCGCGGAGGTGCCGTCTGCCAGTGCTCCACTGGTGGGGCGGCGTGCCGCCACCTGAGTGTAGGTGATGCTGGTATCGACGTCGTTCACCAAGTTGGCAATCACCAGGTGGCCATCCGGGGTGGCAAGATCGGCGGCGGCCAGTGGCGCAGCGTCGTCGGCTGTTATCACACACAGCCCATCCAGAATTTCAAAGTGATCGCCATCCCGTTGCACCACACCGCGAATGTCCATAGGAAAATGGGAAGCGGGCAAAGCGCCATTGGCGATGGCGTTCTGGGGCAGGCCGGTGGCATCAATAAAGACGATGTCCTGATCCTGAGGGCCGCTGGTAACGGTGGACTGGATAAGGTTCTCGCTGTCGCGCCAGTTCACCTCCAGTGTCACATCTCCCATGGCGCCCGGAAACCGACTTTGGAAGGTGACAAAGTCGTTGCTGTCTGCAGCAGAAGCGAAGCCGTCGGTCGGTAAGCCATAGTTGGCAACACGCGATACATACAGTTGCTTGCCGCCGCCGTCGAAGAAAGCCTTGGCGGCAATGGCAGTGTGATTCAAAACGTCAGATCCACCCAAAGACAGGTTTTGCACGTCGCCGTAGATACGGGTGAACTCTGCAAAACTGGTGACCACTTCGGGTCTGCCACGGAGGGGGCCGTAGCGGGTTGGGCCGACTATGCCCGCCACGCTGGTGCCAACTCCTTCAATGGATTTGGAACGAAAACTGACTTCCTCTACATACACACCCGGCGCTAGGTATTCAGGCATGGTCATCTCCTTTCAGTTGCGGTCAACTGGGTTGCACGGCTAAGTGATCCTTGCTGGCGGATCGGATTAATTGAATCTCACCGGGTACGACTTGAAATCCGATGGGGTCGGAAAACGAAGCAGGAGTGGACAGGCTTTCAAGTTCCATGGCGACCAGATCGTCGGTGGCAAGTGGCACCTGGGGATCGGCGCTTAACAGTGCCTGTACACTGATTTGTGCGTTGTATTCGGTAATGCCTTCGGGCAGGGGCGGCAGACGTTGTAATGAAACCATCACATCGCCACGATGATCCGCCTGGGCGCGATAGGTTTGGGTGCCACCACCGGGAACGGTGACATTCACCGTCAGCAATGCCCAGGGCACAATGCTGCCGTCGGCGGCGTAGCGCAGTGTGGCGATCAAACCACCGGCTTTGCCAAATCGCGTGCCCAGTGGTGTTGGGTAAAGAGTCAGAGCCTGCCCCGGCAGAGGCACATCACTGTTGCCAACGGTGGTGGAAAACGTGCGAGGGTTAAATAACCCCTTGGGATCACTGACTACACCGCTTAATAAAAAACCGGCTCCGGGTACAAAGGTTTTGTCGATATCGTCGGCCACGCCATTAACGATAGGCGTGGTGGGTTTGCGCCATAGCGCTGTTTTGCCAGCACCATGACGTAACTGTAAATCAGCAGGCTTATTCGACAGCTGTAGCTGCAGCGGATGTGGAATGCGTTGCATGTCCGCAGTGTTTTCTGCGCTGCTGCCATTTAGCCAATATAAAATATCACTGGCGTGCAGTACGTTGGTTTCCAGAATGGTAATGCTGCTCATACACGCCCTCCGGGAAACACACGGGTCACCACATCGGGGCCTTCGCTGCGTTGCGGATTCAAACGCAGGCGTACGGTTTTTGCGGTGTAGGCCATGGTGCTGGTGTAGGGGGATTCGAACACATCCCAAATGCGCATGAGATCTTCGGTGCTCATGTCGGCGGGGGTAATGTTCAATACCTCTGCCTGACCCCATTCATCATCGATGTCTTGTACGTGGGAAATATCCAGCTGGCTGTGGTTGGCCAGTTCGACAATGGCCCAGCTCATCAAATCTGCTTCAATGGCCGCACTGGTGGCGTTGGCAATCAGTAAAAAATGCAGATTAACCGGTAGTTCGGGGCGTGGGCCGCTGTTGTCGGTGCCCAAGGGTTTGAAAAAGCGGGCACGCCCGTGATCGTCGATGGTAATGCGGTGCAAATAGATACCCAGCAAATTGCCGCTGAGGTTGTTGGCGATATCGAAACTGCCCAACAGCGCAACGCGGGCATTGGTGGGGCCGTCACTGAGATCAGCAGGCAGTCGGCTTTTGAAGAAATCTTCAAGAGCAATCAGCGCACCTTGTACACCTTTGTACGAAGCCATTCACACTCCTATCGCGACAGCATGCTTTGTGAGTAATTATTCTTCTCTACTGCTGTTCTTTTTTCTGTGCAATTCACTACAAAAGCGCTGCGACTTAATCAAAGTTAAACAGGATCATAAGCCGCATCGATAATAAAAGTGTCACCGTATCGATTAAAAAAACGTCTGCGTTTTTCAATCAACAAACAACTGCACTGCTGCGATAGGTGCAACGATAAAATGAATCGCCGGAAGCGATCGAACATTCAGGCTAAAGCAAAGCGATTTTGTCCGCAAGGGGATTCAGTGGGCACTGCAAAAGATTTATGTTGAGTGAAATTGATTGTTGCTGCACATCAAATTTTTGTGAAATTTTCGAAAGCATTTTTCTGTCACGACATGTGCGAAAAACAATCAGAGCAAATATTAATCAAGCGGAGACGTTGCGTAATATTTTTTTGAGTTAGTAAAAAGATAAGCTCAAGAAATGAGCTGATTAGAAATCAATCGATAATGAACCGATGAAGGCGCGGGGTTCACCGAGTGTTAAATAACCAGCCCCTGGATAGCCGCCAACCGAAGCCCAATAATGTCGGTTAGTGATGTTGGTGGCGCGCAGACGAAACACAGCGTTGCTGCCTTGCCAAGCCTCGGTGATGTAACGCACGCCCACATCCCAGCGCCACCATGATGGTGCCCGTTGTTGATTGTCTGCATCGGCGTATTGTTCGCTGGTGTACATCAGGTGACTGTTCAACGATAAGCCGTTCACGTTGGCCAGGCTCCAATCCAAATTCAGGTTGGCCAGTTGTTGCGGCGCGCCGATACTGTGCTTGTCGTCGAGGTCGGTATCCAGCAGGCTGATGCCTCCTAGTAATTTAATATTGGCAGTTGGCTTGCCAAACATCGACCATTCAATGCCGCGATGGCTTTGTTCCTCGGTTGTGGTAAAGCGGTTAGCCTCATCGAAACCCAGCACCGGTTTGTCCATATTGAACAAGCTGATGCTGCCACCGAGATTGTCGGTAGAATACTTAAGCCCGGTTTCGATCTGTTTAACCCGAACCGGCGCTAGCGATTCACCTGCATTGCTGACAGGGCCGTTGCTGTTGCTGTCTGGAGCGTTGCCGCCTTTAGTCAGGCCCTCAACATAGTTTGCGTAAATAGATAGTTGAGGTGTTACGCGATACAGCGCAGCCAGTGTCGGCGTAGTTTGATCGCCGTCATAATGTGATATCAGATCGCCGCTGTCGTAGTCGTATGTTTTGTCGTGTATGGATTGCCATCTTGCTCCCAGAGTCAACAGCAGTTGATGTTCCAGCAGGGCGATTTCGTCGGCCACCGCATAGCTTTTGGTGTGGGTGTACGAGGTGACAAGAGGGTTGTCCAGATTTCCACCTGCAAAACTCAGGCTGCCAGGCATCCCTATGGGGCTTGCATTGTATATATTGCCATTGAAGGGATCGTAAATTGCGTAGGCGTTGTGGGCATGATTGCTGAACGTGGCGGTGGCAACGGTGAGTCGATGCTCGACTGCGCCAACAACAAACCGATAGCGTGCGCCCAGCTCTCCCGTCGCGACGGAGTCCTCGTGGATAACATCAAAACGGTTTGCGCTGTAGTCTCCCAGGTCGTTGGTGACGGTGAGAAAAGCAGCGAAACGGGCGTCTTCTTCACCTTCCCGCATGCCTCCGGCCAGCCAGCCGGTTAAGTTGGCGTTGAAGTCGTATTCTGCCCGCAAGGTGCCAAACAGATCCTGCTCGCTGGAATAGCTCCAGTCTGGAGCGATGCTGTTTTTGGCATCCGGTGCACTGGGTATGTCCAGGCCGCTGCCAATGGTGATGCTGGGCTGGGTCGCCTCCATTTGATGATTCTGGTAACCCAGATCGGCAGAAAGGCGCAGCTTTTCACCTGAGTAGTCGAGACCGACGGTGGCTAATCCGAGCTGCCGCGAATCTCCATCCATGGCGGCGTCACCGTTGCGGCTGATGGCGTTGAGTCTTATGCCAAAGTGACCGTCAGTTGAGCGACGTGCAATGTCGGTGGCAACTGACACTTGATTGTCGGACTGAATTCCCATGACGACACGGTTAAGGGGCTGCAGCGGCGCACGTTTGGGCATGACATTGATGGCACCACCCAGGCTGCTGTCGCTGGGCGGTGCACCGTTCAGAAACCCGTTTGGCCCACGCAGGATTTCCACCCTTTCGATCAGGTCTGCAGCCAGGTATTGCCGTGGCAGCATGCCGTACAGACCGTTGTAGGTCATATCGTCGGAAAAAATAGGCAAGCCGCGCACAACATAGAGCTGCTGGAAGTTGCCGAAGCCTCGCGCCACCCGCACGCTGGAATCGTATTGCAGAACATTGCCCACATCGTTGGCCTGCTGATCAGCGATGTAATCCTGTGTGTAGCTGGTGACGGAAAAGGGCGTAACGCTTGCAGGCTGGTTGCCGAGTATACCAACACGACTGCCCTGGGCGGTCTGACCGCCGGGCTGGGGCAGGCTCAAGCCCGCTGCAGAAGCATCAGCGCTGGGGGTGATGTCAATGGTCAGCAGGGTTTGCAGGTCAAGATCCAGCAAATCAACTGGAGCCCTGCTTTCTTCTGCAAACACACTGGCCGCCGACCATACGAATATGGAGAGCAACATCACCGAATACAGACAGTTGGGAAAAATCCGTGTCACACATATTCCTGTAAGCGTTGCTGACATCAGTATAGAGGAGAAATTAACGCAGTAGCACCGGAGACAAACCTGGCCTGGTGAAAGTTTGATCAAGTATAAATTTGCTACACTGTCTCTGGCGCAGCGTAAAGATCGAAAAGCCCGATACCGAGCTCCAAACGGCAAGGCCGTAGCCAAATGGAAGCAATTCCGCTATGTTGGCAGCTGCGCAGTTAATGCATTGAATAGTTTTAACAATTCGAGCTTGCGATATACTAAATGGCAGGGCGCTCCGGCGAGGGCGAGCTTCCACAACTTCCGATTTGATCGACAAATTGATGTCACCATCCACAGAATTACTATGACGACACTCAGATTGACCGTGACCAGCGCACCGCCGGACAGCACGTTAAGCGGTAAAACCATCGATATCAGCGTAGCTGGCACCACCTTTGGGCGCGGCCCAGGCAATCAGTGTGTATTGCCCGATGGCGAACGCATTGTGTCGTCCAAGCACGCCAGCATTACCCACGAGCTGGGTCAATACGTGGTGACCGACCTCAGCACCAATGGCACCTTTCTCAATGACAGCCCAACCGCGATCGGGCCGAACAATTCAGCCCCATTAAAAGAAGGGGACTGCATTGCCATGGGTAAGTACTTATTTACCGTAAGCCTCGCAGCCAGCGTAGCCGATAAGCCTGCATCAGCGCCCACTGCGGGTAGCTTTCTGGATGATCTGGGGGTGCCACCGGCAGCCTCAACACCGGCGCAAGCCCCAGCCTCAGGCGGAGCCGACGACCTGGATCAATGGCTCGAGCCCGCATCCAAGCCTGCCCAGCCCCAGCCCTTGTGGGGAGCCTCCAATGTGGTGCAGGCCAGCCCCGATTTTGAAGAAGAGAACGATCCCCTGGCAGCGATTGATCAGGCGCGCCGCTCCGAGTCGCCCATGGGGGGCTCATTTCTGGATTCGGTGCCGGAGGAGGAAGATCCTGATTGGTGGAAAGGCTCCCAAAAGGATAATGTTGATCCAATGAGTCAGGCATTCGAGGCACCCAAGCCTGTGCCGACGCCAGATTTTGCTGCCGAGCCGACACCGGTTCCTCAGATTCCCACGCCAGAAAGTCAGACCCCACCGATCCCAGAGCAAGCGGCCGTTATTCCCGAGGTAGACGATGCGGATGATCTGGACGCGCTGCTGGGCCTCGACAGTGCCCCAGCCCCGGCATCAACCCCTGTGCCTGACCAAACTGAGCCCAGCCTGCTACCTGTCACGCCGCAAAGTGACATGTCATCACCGTTTGCAGCGGAGTTCACCGAGCCTCCTGCCATGGCAGAGCCTGTGCCCCAGCCGCAGCCCAAAGTCGAACCTGCTGCCAAGGCTTCGCGAGCGCAGCCTGCCCAGCCCGAGCCGACACCCTCACCTGCGGCCAGCGCCGATGCTGCCGATACCGCCCAGGTGTTGGCGCAATTACTGGAGCTGGGAAACCTGGATCAAGGCCAACTCGATGCCCTGACACCCGAAGTCGTTGCTGTGCTGAACGCCACCATCGGCCATCTGCTGGAGTTGTTGCGTGCTCGCAGTAGTATAAAAAATGAACTGCGATTGGATCGCACCATGATTCAGCCCGTGGAAAACAACCCCCTTAAATTCGCCCTGACCGACAAGGATGCCAAGCGATATCTGTTTGGGGAGCACTCCGGTGCCTACATGTCCGGTAGCAAGGCGGTAGCAGAGGCGTTCAACGACATCGCAGGCCACCAAATGGCGTTGTTGGCGGGTATGCGCAGTGCGTATGAGAAGATGTTGGCTAAGTTTTCACCAGAAGCATTGGAGACCCGCTTTGGCGATGCTGCTACTAAAGGACTACTCAGTAGCAAAAAAGCCCGACTGTGGGATGCCTATGTGGAATACTTTGATAAACTTCAGCAAGATCCCGAGACAAGCTTTAATCGTCTTTTTGGCGAGGAGTTTGCAAGTGCGTATGAAACGCAAGTGGATGACATCAAATCCAGTAAGCCGGATCGTTGATGTCGTAACCCCACTTGGCAACCATTCACTATAACTAATATTAAGATTCAGAATATGATGATGCCGCTTCGTCACCTGTTACAGATCACCATCTCTGCGCTGTTGATTTTCAGCCTGACCGCCTGCGGAACCACCCGCAAAGCCCTCAATCTGGAAACCTCCGCCGAGTTCAAATTCGTTGCCAGCATGGATGTGAACCCCACTACGGCCACAGGCAAGGCCGCACCCATCGTGGTGCAGGTCATCACCTTGCGGGATGCCCGCCAGTTCAAGCAGGAAGACTTCCTCAACCTGTTTGAAGATCCCCAGAGCCGACTGGGCAACGATTTAATTGAGATCACCCGACTGAAAGAGTTTGCACCGGGAGAGAGCCGGGTGGAAACCTTCAACCTGACGCCGGACGTAAAATTCATCGGCATACTGGGTGAATACATCCAATATGAAGATGCCGAGGCCAAAGCGATAATACCCATTGAGCCTCACACAACCAACAAAGCACGCATCAGCATAGAAAAACTAAAAGTGCGTATCGAAGACTGACAGCCCTCCGCACATTGTTTTGCACCAGGAGCCCGCAATGACAATCAGTAATAAAGTGGTCTGGTCCGAGGGGTTGTTTCTGCGCCCCCAGCATTTCCAGCAGCAAGACCGCTATTTTGAACGCTACATTGACGGTCGTTGCGAAGCCATCGGTGGCTACCTGTGGGGGCTGCTGGATATCACCCTCGATAGCGAACTGCTTAAACTGGGTAAAATCGGCATCAGCTACGCGCGCGGTGTGTTTCCCGACGGCAGCCCATTCAGTTTTCCCGATGGAGATGAGCTGCCACCGGTATTAAGTGTGCCGGAGAACACCAATAACGAGATGGTGTATCTGTGTTTGCCATTGCGTCGTGCCGGTGCCATGGAAATCACCCAGGAAGACGGCCAAAATACACTGGCCCGTCACAACAGCGTAGAAATCGAAGTCCGCAATAATGTAGGCGAGCAAGGCGAGCCCACTGATATCGCAGTAGGTCAGCTCAATGCCATACTGAAACTGGGGTCTGAAGATTTGAGCGGTTATGCCAAAATCGGCATCGCGCGTATTCAAGAATACATCGCCGATAAAGCCGTGCAGTTGGATAACGCTTACATCCCGCCCATGGTGGATTGCTTAAAGTCCCAGGTTATCGCCAGCCATCTCACAGAGATTCATGGATTGATTCACCATCGCGCTGAGGCATTGAGTGGTCGTTTGGCCGACAGCGGTCGGGCTGGATCGGCAGAAATTGCCGACTACCTGTTACTGCAGGCATTGAATCGAATAGAACCACTGATTGCCCATATCAGCACGATCAATCAGCTGCATCCCCTGGCGTGCTACACCGAATTGCTGCAAATGGCGGGCGAGCTTGCAACCTTTACCACCCGCACCAAACGACCACCTGAGTTTCCCCGTTATCAGCACGAAGATCTGCAGACTATTTTTGATGCCGTGTTGATAAGTTTGCGACAGTGCCTGAGCACCGTGCTGGAACAAACTGCGGTTTCACTGGAACTCACCGAGCGCAAATACGGCATTCACGTAGCGCCCATAAGCGACCATTCCATTATCGGCAAAGCCAGTATCGTATTGGCAGTGAAGGCCGATGTTCCCGGCAATCAGTTGCGCACCGGTTTCCCTGCTCAGGTGAAGATTGCGCCGGTAGAACGCATTCGTGAATTCATCAGTGCGCAACTGCCGGGAATCGGTTTACAGGCGCTGCCGGTAGCGCCGCGTCAGATTCCCTACCATGCCGGGTTTACCTATTTTGAACTGGATCGATCCAGCGAGCTGTGGGCAATGATGCAAACCTCAGGTGGGTTTGCCATTCATCTGGGGGGGAACTTCCCGGGTTTGTCCATGGAGCTTTGGACAATTCGTGATTGAAGCGTGGAACACTAACACAGACGGAATTCAGATTGGGTATCAGTCATGAGCAGCGACGACGATAAAACCGTATTTACACCGGGTCAGCGACAACCGTCGCAGGCGGACATGGACAGCACCGTTTTTATTCCCAAGCCCGGAGCCCAGCGTGCTGCGCCCGCTCCCTCATCGCCAGCGGCCGCAGCCCCCGCGTCATCGGCTCCGGCAATGCTGGCTACAGAGCTGTTGCAGGTAGAACGAGGCCTGAACCCGGTGATCAGTGCTGCTACCACCCTGCTGGCGGTGGCCAACAAATTGCGAAACACAGCCCAGCATGCCGATGTGGCTGGCTTGCATCGCAATTTGGTTGAAGAAATCAAACTGTTTGATAGTAAGTTAAAAAGCCAGAACACCCGTCCGGAAATTGCATTGGCTTCACGCTATCAGATCTGTGCTGCGCTGGATGAAGCCGTCATGAACACACCCTGGGGCGCCCAGGCCGGATGGGCACAGCGTTCCCTGTTGAGTCTGTTCCACAAAGAAACCTCCGGCGGCGAAAAGTTCTTTGCCATACTCGCCAAAATGATGGAAGCACCCAGCACCAATCTGGACATCATAGAACTGGATTATCTTCTGCTGAGCCTGGGCTTTGAAGGTAAATTCAGAATAGATCCCCGAGGTCGCGATCAATTGGAAACCCTGCGGGACAATTTATACAACACCATTGAAAAACTGCGTGGTGAGTTTCAGCCGGATCTGTCGATCAACGCCAATACAACCGTAAGAGCCAAGCACGGGTTGATGGAGTTTTTACCGCTGTGGGTGGTCTCGGCAGTGGTATTGGCGCTCATCCTGGTGGTTTACAGCGGGTTCAGTATTTGGATGTCTCAGGCCACCGAATCAACAGCTGCCCAGCTGAACACGCTGAGTGCTGAAATTTTAAAAACGGATAAGAAACAGTAGTCCAAGTTCATGCCAACGGAATAGTTCATGAAACGCGTCATAGAGATATTAAAAAATAAAATTTTTCTGGGGTTGCTGGGCGTCATCGCGCTGTCACTGGTGATTTGGTTTGGTGCCGATTTCGTAAAATTTGGCGAAGACAATTCAACGCTTTCTGATCCCGCTCGGTTATTGTTGATGCTCGGGGTGTTGTTGATCTGGCTGTTGGCCCAGCTGTTAAGCATGTGGCTATCCCATAGCAAAAACAACAGTATGCTTAAGGAAATGGAAGTCGAAGAAGTTGATCAGGATGCCGTCCGCGCCGGGGAAGAAGTCGCAGCGCTGAATAAGCGCTTCACTGACGGCATGGCGATTTTAAAGCGCGCCAAATTTGATACCAGCAAAGGCAAAGTTGCGCTGTATCAACTGCCCTGGTACATCATCATCGGGCCACCCGGTTCTGGCAAAACCACAGCTTTGGTTAATTCTGGCCTGGAATTTCCTTTGGCTGAGAGCCATGGAAAAAATGCGCTGGGTGGAGTGGGTGGTACCCGCAATTGTGATTGGTGGTTCACCAATGAAGCGGTGATGATAGACACCGCTGGGCGCTTTACCACCCAGGATAGCCACAAAACCGTAGACAGCTCCGCGTGGCAAGGTTTTCTTGCATTGCTGAAAAAGCATCGGCCACGCCGCCCTATCAATGGTGCTCTCATTGCAATCAGCGCCCAGGATCTTTTAACACAGCAACCGGCGCAGCGGGCTCATAACGCGAAACTGATTCGTGAGCGCATTGATGAGCTGCAGAAAAGTTTTGGCGTTAAGTTTCCCATCTATGTGATGCTGACCAAATGTGACCTGGTGGCAGGCTTTACCGAGTTCTTTGCCAATCTTACTCAGCCTGAAAGGCAGCAGATTTGGGGCACCACCTTTAATATCGAGTCCGACCAGCAGTTGAACAGCATGCCCCATGAAATGGATTTGCTGATAGGTCGATTGAATGATCGTGTTTTGTGGCGTGTCCACAATGAACGAGACCCTGCTAAGCGCGCCTTAATACAAGCCTTTCCTCAGCAAATGGAGAACCTGAAGCCGTTGCTGGTGGAATTCATGAGCGAAGCGTTCGCGTCGAATCGTTACAGCGAACAGCCGCTGTTGCGCGGTGTGTATTTCTGCAGCGGCACTCAAGAAGGTACGCCCATTGATCGTATGATGTCTGCGGTGTCCTCCAATTTTGGCTTAAGCCGCGATGCGCTGCGTAATCAGGGAGGCAGTGGTAAAAGCTTTTTCATCAACCGCTTGTTCAAGGATGTAGTGTTCCCTGAAGAGGAGCTGGTTGGCAGTAATAAAAAGCTGGAATCCAATTTACTGTGGTTGCGCCGTGGTTACTTTGGCGCGCTTGGTGTGTTGTTTGTGGGGCTGGTTGTAATGTGGGCGTTTACCGTAAATCGTAATAACGCTTTTATGGCAGAGGTAAACAACTACATAGCTCAGTATCAGTCACAACAAAGCCAGCTGGGGCAGTTTGATCAGGATCCGGTTAATACGTTGCCGGTTTTGGCGCCGCTGTATCAGGCGTCACGGGTATACAACCAAGAAGAGCACCCATGGCTCAGCGGTGTGGGTTTGTATGACGCTTCTGTAGATAAAGCGGCAGATGCTCTGTATCTGAATGCGTTACGCAAAGATTTCCTGCCCCGCTTCCAGTATTACATGGAGCAAAAGTTACAGTCCATGAGTGCTACGGATGAAAACCTGATAGATACCTTCCGTACGTATCTCATGCTGGTGGATCGTGAGCACTTTGATCCCAAAGTAATAAGCGGATGGGCAGAGGATCAATGGCAACAGCGTCTGCCGGGCGAAGCGGGTAAACAGAACGACCTGAATCAACATTTGGCTGTTCTGCTAGCGAAGGGCTTTGGCAATGTGCAATTGAATGAATTTATCGTGACCGGCTCGCGTCAAAAGCTGAAGCAGATTCCAGCAGGTCAGCGTCTCTACAGTCAAATGAAGTCCAGCGATCTGGGGCAACAACAACTGGATATATACTCTCAGATCGGTGGCAAATCGGCAGAGATATTTGGCTATGGCGATGCGGCGAGTGCATTGCAGATGTCAGCGCTGTACAGCCGACCAGGTTTTAAATCCCTGGACTTCAGTGTTAAGTCTCCGTTGCTGCAACAGTTAGATCGGGATCGATGGATTTTCGGCAGTTCAGACGTGGATGATTTCACCGAGGCGGATAAAGAGAAATTAGCCACCGAGCTGAAAACATTATACCTCAACGATTACAGTAGCCAGTGGCAGAGTATGTTGAACCAGCTGCATGTGGCCAAGTTCAGTGACATGACCAGTGCAACAGCGATTGTGAAACAAATGGCTGATCCAGTCTATTCGCCTATTGTTGCAGTGTTGCGTGTCGCCAAAGAAAACACAGCACTGACTCCGGGCTGGCCCAAGCCTGCGTTATTGCCAGGTACATCGGCGACGGCAGCTGGCGCGGCAGAGGCCATCATCGGCAAAGTGGTGAAGCCGACTTTGGTCGATGTTGCTTTTAGAGACATCAACCAACTAACCACGCAGAATGAGCAACAGCCCGCTGCCATAAACGATGTGCTCAATGGTATTAAAGAGCTGCACGGTTACTTGAACAACATGGCGGTGTCACCCAATCCGAACCAGGCAGCCTTTGCAGCGGCCAAGGCCCGATACTCCACCAACAGTGCGGATGCAATTCGCAAGTTGCGTATTCTTGCCAGCAATACACCTGCGCCGGTAAGTGTGTGGTTGAATGAGCTGGCAGACCACAGTTGGGGCGTGATTCTGCAAGGCACCAAAGCACACTTGGATACAGCCTGGAATCAGCAAGTCTATTCAGTTTACGCGCGCACTCTTGGGGATCGTTATCCGCTGCGTAAAGTGCGTAACGAAGCCACGGTGGATGACTTTAATCAATTCCTCTCTGCCGCCGGGGTTGAAGCAACTTTCGTGAAGACCAACGTTAAACCTTTCCTGGATCGTAACTGGAAACCCGCGCAACTGGACGGACAGGCGGTTGCCTTTACCGAAGCCAGCCTGGGTCAGCTAAGGGGTGCTGATACGTTGCGTACGGCGCTGTATCGTGCCGGTGAAGAGCCCGGGTTTGATTTCACTTTGAAACCAAGAAGCCTCGATACTGCGGTGGGTAAATTCGAACTGCAACTGGGTGATCAGCGTTACACTTATACCCACGGCCCGAAAATTGGCAAAAATGCCACTTGGCGCAGTGGACGGGATACCAGTATTCGTATTTTATTTGAGGATCTCAACCAGACCCCGCACCGTGAGACCTATACGGGTAACTGGGCTTGGTATCGCCTGCTGGATGACGCTGGAATTCGTAAAGTAGGCAACACTACTTATCGGGCAACCTTTAACAAGGATGGACGTAAGGCAGAGTACGAGTTGACCAGTAGCAGTCGCATCAGTGGTTTGAATATATCTCTGTTGCGCAATTACCGTTGCCCACAAGGTTTGTGAGGAGAGCGCAGCGATGGCCAGTGAAATAGGCTTCTTTGGCAAATTGCCTGGCTACGGCGATTTTATTGAGCGCAACCTGCCCCGTAGTTTTGTTGAAGTATGGGATCAATGGTTGCAGCGGGCCATGGCGGGCAGTCGTCAAATGCTGGGTGAGCAGTGGCTCGACAGTTATCTTACCTCCCCGGTGTGGCGTTTCGCGCTGTCATCCGGGTGTGTCGATGGCCACGCCTGGCTGGGGATCATGTTGCCCAGTGTGGACAGAGTAGGGCGCTATTTTCCCCTTACCATTGCCTTACCCATGAGCAGCGGTGTTAATCTTAGTTTGGCTCTGTATCACAACGCTCCGTGGTTTAAACGTTTGCATGAGATAGGCTTGGCCTGTTTGCAGGAATCCCCAACCGTCGAAGCGGTTGTCGATGTGCTCGAAACGCTTTCAGACCCGGTGTTGGTGCCCTGGCGTGCCGAGCCCAGCCAGATGCGATCGGTTGGCAACTGCGTGTCACTGGTTGCAAGTAGTGACGTGAAACCCGAGCATGGTGACGTGTCACTCCGACAAAGCCTTGTACAAAATGAGGCCTTGTTAAGGCAGCACTACGCCAGTTTCAGCCTTTGGTACAGTGCGGGAGATGAGCAGGTGCCGGATGTACAATTAAACAGCGAATTTCTACCCGATCCGGTGGGCTATGTATCCATGCTCACCGGGCGGTGGCCCGATTATGGCTGGAATCAGATTGGATAATTTGAATATTTCACCGTGTATAACACACCATGGCAGGGTATCTTGGCTAGAATGAAGGATCAGGAAAGAGCCAGTACGCAGACAAAAACCATACAGTACAAGCGTTAGAAAAGGATCAGCATGGCATCTCCACACATCATCGACATCGACGAACTGCTGCAGCCCATCTCTGAGAACCAGCCCCAGGGTTCCGATATTCGTGAAGATTCTTCCTCCACGTCGTTGTATTACCAAATAAAAGACGCACGCAATACCGCCCGTGCAGCAGAACGGGCCAGCCTGTTTGATCCGGATGAAGCCGCCAATGTGCTGAATGCCTGGCGCCCGATACTGGATCTGGCACCGACGATACTAAAAGAACACAGCAAAGATCTGGAAGTAGCCAGCTGGCTGATTGAAGCCCTGATCCGCTTCCATGATTTCCCCGGACTCCGTGACGGCATCAAGCTTACCAGAGGCCTGGTGGATAACTTCTGGGAAAACCTCTACCCGGAACCGGATGAGGATGGCATAGAAACCAAAGTGGCACCCCTGGCCGGCCTCAATGGTGACAGCGGCGAAGGCACTTTACTTGCGCCCATTCGTAACGCCCTAATAACCACCGAAAGCTCGGTGGGAGCCTACAGTTTCTGGCAATATCAACAGGCCAGGGACGCTGCCAGAATCACCGATCCAGACAAACGTGAAGAAAAAGAAGCCACACTGGGATTCACCCAGAGACAGATAGAAACCGCCGTTGCCGAGGCATCCAACGAATACTATCAGAATCTGGTAGACGACCTGGAAGGGGCCGTGGCGGATTTCAAAGCCATGAATGACGTCCTGCGTCAGCATTGTGGTCACGAAGCACCACCGTATTCTTTGATACTGGAAACATTAGAAGAAGTACTGCGCGCTGTGCGTTTTTTAGCCAAAGATAAATTGGCTGTGGCTGCCCCTGAGGAAGAGGCTATGACCGAAACATCCGCAGGAGAAGCACCAGTGGCGGTGGCTCCAGGAGCCAGCGCTGGCACCAGTGGCCCCATTAGCAGTCGCGAAGATGCCCTGCGTCGGCTGGATGAGGTGGCCAAGTATTTCCGCGCCACCGAGCCTCATACTCCCCTGGTGACAGGAATTGAGCGCTTGGTACGCTGGGGTCGCATGCCGATGGCAGAATTGATACTGGAACTGGTGCCGGATCCCACCGCGCGCGCCTTCTACCAGCACCTTACCGGTGCTAAGCTCAACGAAAGTGATGATCAGGCGGACTTGAGTGCGACCTATGCCGCGACGGCGAGCACCATCAGCCAGCCACAAGCCACTTCATCCAATACCGAAGAAGACAGTGGTGGAGGTTGGTAGCAAACCTCTATGGCCAGATCATAAAATAGGAAATAGTAACAACATACGGAAGTGGCATAAAAACTGGAACGGAACATGCTTTCTCTCATAGCAAGACCAACGAATTTTAACGGAGGAACCACCCATGGCTGATAGCATTCACGACAAACTCAAACGTGTGCGCAAACCCCGCGTTCACATAACTTATGATGTAGAAACCGGCGGCGCTGAGCAGACCAAAGAGTTGCCCTTTGTGATGGGCGTGATGGGGGATTACTCCGGCGACAACACGGCAAACAAGAAATCCTTGAAAGAACGTAAGTTCGTGGGCATTGACCGTGACAACTTCAATCAGGTTATGGGCAACGTAAACCCTACCGTTTCCATGAAAGTGGAAAACACACTGGCGGGGGATGACAGCGAAATGGCGGTCGATCTATCCTTCAAAAATATGGATGACTTTGATCCAACCGCCATCGTGAATCAGGTAGAGCCGTTAAAGCAGTTGCTGGAAGCGCGCAACAAGCTGCGTGATCTGATGAGCAAGGCGGATCGCTCCGAAGAGCTGGAAACCATTTTGGAAGACATCCTGCAGAATACTGACAAGGTGACTTCCATTTCACAAGAACTGGGCCTCGGTAAGGAAGGGGAAGAATAATGGCCGAACAAGAAACCCAAACTGAAGGCGGCGCAGAAGCCGCGGAAGGTTCCGTCAGTCTGTTGGAAATGGCCATCGGCGCCACCAAGCAAACCGAACGGGATGAAGCACAGGATTTGATGGCCAACCTCACCAAGCAGGTGTTGGACGGTACCGTAACCTGGGATCGTAACCTGACCAAAACCATTGGTAATGCCATTACCGCCATCGATGCTGCAATTTCCAAACAGCTCGCTGCCATTATGCATAACGAAAAGCTGCAGAAAGTCGAAGGTTCATGGCGTGGTCTGCACCACTTGGTAATGAATTCCGAAACGGGAACCGGCTTGAAAATTCGCATGCTGAACATCGGCAAGCGTGAACTGTTTAAGGATCTGGATAAGGCTGTTGAATTTGATCAAAGCCAAATCTTCAAAAAGATCTATGAAGCAGAATTTGGTACCGCTGGCGGCGAACCCTATGGTGCTTTGATCGGCGACTACGAGTTTACCAATCACCCCGAAGACATCGACCTGCTGTCCAACATGTCCAACGTAGCGGCTGCAGGGTTCTGCCCATTCATCAGTGCTGCGGGCGCTCAGATGTTTGGCTTCGATGACTTTACCGAACTTTCCACACCGCGTGACCTGTCCGGTATTTTTGCATCCCAGGAATACATCAAATGGCGCAGCTTCCGTGATAGCGAAGATTCCCGTTTTGTATCATTGGTCATGCCCCGCGTACTGTCCCGTCTGCCATATGGTGCCAACACCAAGCCAGTGGAAGAATTCAACTACGAAGAATTCGAAGCAGATGAGTCCGGCATGCACAAAGCCGTTGGCCACGATCAATACACGTGGATGAATGCTGCATACGTAATGGGTACTACACTGACTCGCTCTTTCTCTGAAAATGGATGGTGTACTGCCATTCGTGGTGCAGAAGGTGGCGGTAAAGTAGAAGGCTTGCCATCACATCTGTTTAAAAGTGATGATGGTGACGTGGATCAGAAATGCCCAACTGAAATCGGTATCACTGATCGACGTGAAGCGGAACTCAGCAATCAGGGCTTCCTGCCGTTGTGCCACTATAAGAACACGGATTACTCGGTATTCTTTGGTGCCCAAACTGCGCAGAAACCCAAAGTGTATGATGACCCGGATGCCACGGCCAACGCGTCTATTTCTGCACGCCTTCCTTATATGATGGCTACCGGTCGTATCGCCCATTACCTGAAAGTGATGGCGCGGGACAAAATCGGTTCCTTTATGGAAGCGAAAGACTGTGAGCAGTGGTTGAATCGTTGGATTGCCGGTTATACCAACAGTAACCCCGATGCCAGCGCTGAAATGAAAGCCAAGTTCCCACTGGCGGAAGCGCGCATTGAGGTAAAAGAAACGCCTGGAGCCCCAGGCTCGTATAACGCCGTTGCCTATCTGCGCCCTTGGCTGCAGATGGAAGAACTGACCACCTCTCTGCGCATGGTGGCCAGTATTCCGAAAGCGGGTTAATTCCCGTTGTAACGGAATCCGGTCGGCGTGGTTTGACCAAACCACGCCGACTGTTTTCTTGCCCTAACAAAAACTGAACCCGTTACCATGGCCAACATCGACCTAGCAGAACTGCTTAATGCCACTCAGGCTTCGCAAGCGGCGCCCGGCAATCCGCTGGCTGCGTTTCTGCACAGTGAAGGGGAAGGTGATGGATTTCGAATATGGGTACAAAACTTTTCTGTAGCGAGTAAAGCGGCTGATCTGCCATTACGGCAGTATCTGGCGCAGCAGGTTTCGCTAATAGATGAGCTGATAGAAGAACAGGTTAATGCCATTCTGCATCATCCAAAATTGCAGCAAGTGGAGTCATCCTGGCGCAGTTTGCACAAACTGTGTGATGAGAGCTATCACTACCCTGATATCAAACTGAGACTACTGAATGTCAGTTGGGCTGAAGTCTGTAAAGACATCACCAAAGCTCAGGATTTCGATCAAAGCCAATTATTCCAGCGTATCTATAACGATGAATATGGCACGCCCGGTGGTGAACCTTACGGTTTATTAATCGGTGACTACTACGTAAGTCATAAGCCTTACAAAGGGCACAAATACAACGATCTTGAGGTGTTACAAGGTTTGGCGCAAATCGCTGCCGCCGCCTTCGCACCGTTTATCTGTGGTGCGGCTCCCCAATTGTTCGGGCTGGACGATTACCAGACTCTGGGCAGCCATCTTAATTTTCAGGCCATTTTTCAACAGCAGGAATACATCAAATGGCGCGCCTTCCGTCAGCAGGAAGATGCACGTTTTGTTGCCTTAACACTGCCGCGAATAATACTGCGCAAGCCCCATCAAAGCGTGGCAGGAGAACTGCCTTTTAAAGAGCGCTGTGAACGACCCCAGCATTATCTTTGGGGTAATGCAGCGTTCGCGTTCGCCAGCGTCATCGTACGTGAATACGGTGATATCGGCTGGTTTGCCCAAATTCGAGGTGTGCCACGTGATCAGTTAGCTGGCGGTGTCGTAACTGGATACGATGCCTTGCCGATTCCTGACGGCACCGGTGTTTATCACATATTGACAGACGTGGTGATAACGGATGCGATTGAACGTGAGCTCAGTGAGCTGGGGTTGATGCCGCTGTGTCAGTGTTACGGAGTTCCATTGGCTGCTTTCCACAGCAATCCTTCGGTACACATGCCGAAAAAATTCGAAAGCAAAAGCGCTACCGCTAATGCCCGTATCAGTGCCATGTTGCAACAGGTTCTGTGTGCATCGCGTTTTGCACACTATCTAAAAGTCATGATTCGCGACAAAGTAGGATCTTATACTACGGAAAAAGAAATCGAAGGCATGCTCACCAAATGGCTCAATCAATACACAACCGGTCGAGATGATTTGAGTTGGGAGATGAGAGCGAAATACCCGCTGCGGGATGTCCGCCTTCAGGTGCGTGAAATGCCTGGGATGCCAGGTCAATATACCTGTGTAATATTCCTCAAACCGCACTATATCGCAGAAAATTTGGTATCCGAATTAAAGTTGACCACTGAGTTGTCCCAGGCCGGCATAGGATCGAGGGGCTAATCATGATTGATAAAGAACAAAAACTGATTGTACCGTTGCTGGATCGTCTGCTTGATGATAATCCTCAGGAAACCAAAGAAAGTGCTCGCGCACATCACCTGTTGATTCATCAGATGAAAGAAAGCGTGCGCCGTGATCTGGAAGATCTGTTTAATACCCGGCAGTGCTGTATGGCACCGCCTAAGTCACTGCCGCATATTCAGGCGGCTTTGCATAACTACGGCTTACCCGATGCGGCCACGTTGAATTTGAGTTCACAGAAAGCCAGGCACGAGTTCTGCCGTACGGTAGAAGATACAATTCTGCGTTACGAACCTCGCATTCGTAGTGCAAAAGTGCAGACCCAATCGTCCTACGATCCAGAGGATCCCAGTATCCGATTTCGAGTAGAGGCTACACTGCATGCTCTCAATGCCGATGAGGTGATCGTGTTCGATTCGGCCCTAAACCCAGTGACCCGTTCAGTCACCGTATCGGAGACCGTGTAAATGAGTGATGAGCTGCTCAAGCATTATGAAAAAGAGCTGGCTTTTGTGCAAAAGGCTATGTCCGAATTTGCACAGCGTCACCCAAAAATCGGCAGTCGTCTGCGCATATCGGATGATCGCCCGGAAGATCCTTTTGTTGAACGTTTACTGGATGGTGTAGCGTTATTGAATGCGCGCATCCAGGATAAGCTTAACGACGATTTTCCTGAAATGACCGATGGTATGATGGGGACGCTGTATCCTCATTATCAACGGCCAATTCCATCCATGAGCATCGTTCAGTTTCAGGCGGCCGAGGCACTGGATGAATGCGTGACGATGCCCGCGAACACAGAAATGGACACAGATACCTTCGGCGGGGAAAGTTGTCGCTTCACCACTTGTTACCCAGTGGACATTCAGCCGTTGAAGGTAGAGTCGGCGCAACTGATGGCGCGCCCGTTTGTGGCGCCTGGCGCAGATGCGGTGAGTGGCGCCGATGGCGTATTAAAAATTGCATTGAAAACCTTGTCGCCGGCGTTGAATCTAGCGGAGCTTAAGCCTGGTAAAATTCGGTTTTACCTGCGCGGGCAGCCCAAGCATATTTATCCGCTGTACGAGCATTTTATGAATGGTGCCGTCAAGGTTGTACTGGCAAAAGGCGAATCGGATACCAATCCCACCTACTGCAATACCGATGTTATAAAATCGGTGGGATTTGATCTTGATGAAGGCATGTTGCCATATCCAGCCACAGCGTTTGAAGGCTACCGGCTGCTGACTGAATACTTTGTGTTTCCGCAGAAATTTTTGTTTGTTGATATCGACATTTCAAAGTTGCCCGCCACCATCAGCAATGAATTGAATATCTACGTTTATTTGAAAGAATCTGACGGCGAGCTGGAACATTACGTCAATGCCAGCGTGTTTGTTCTTGGGTGTACACCGGTTGTAAATTTGTTCTCCTATGTGGCTGATCCGATTGCTCTGGATCATACGGAAACAGAATATCGTGTCATTCCCGATGGCCGTCGCACTGGTGCGCTGGAGGTATACTCAGTCGATAGCGTCAACGCATCCGATGCTAACGGAAACAAGTTTGAATACACGCCATTTTATGGAATCAAGCACCGTCATACAGAGCGTAATCATGGTACTTATTGGCATGAACGTCGCTTATCTGTTATCGAGGGTGAGAATCGTAATGAGGAAGCATCAGAGCTTAACATCAGTCTGGTTGATCTGAATTTTGATCCGAATCTGCCGTCCGATGAAACATTGGATTTGCAAGTAACCTGTTTTAATCGAAACCTGCCCGCCAAGTTGCCGTCGGGCACTAATCAGCCGCGGTTGAATTTGGTCGAAGGGGATGCACCAGTGGCATCCATCCATTGTATAACACCACCTACCAGCACCTTGCGGCCACCATTGCGCAATCGTGCCTACTGGCGGTTGATGTCCCATTTGAACCTGAATCATCTATCCCTAACAGGAGATGAGGACGGCGATGCATTGAAAGAGATCTTACGTCTTTATGATTTCCGCAATGCAGATAGCACCCGCAAGATGATTGATTCCATTCGCCGAGTATCGGTAAAGCCGATTATGGCACCAATAAAAGTAGGTAAGGGCACTGCCATGTGTCGCGGTACTCAGGTAGAGATGGAATTTGATCCCAGATTGGTAGCAAGTGGATCAGCGTATCTATTTGCCAGCGTGCTGGAGCGCTTTCTTGCCCTCTACTGCAGCCTGAATTCATTTACCCGACTGATCGCCCGTATCAGTGAAAGTGAAGGAGAACTGAAGCGATGGCCTCCGCGCGCCGGCGAAAAAGCCTTGCTGTAACCAAGCAGCTGCAGGAAGAGCCCTATCGCTTTGAATTCTTTCAGGCGGTACGGCTACTGGAGATGGCTGCCCGCTTAAAAGCGGGAGAGAACAAAAAGTTTGCCCGTGTGCCTGTTGCCAAAGGTGCGCCCCCTAACCGTGAAAGTATCCGGTTTCGTGCCCAGGCCAGCCTGGCATTTCGTGGCGCTGACGTGGATCGAATTGAGATCACCGAAACCATCGAGCAGGATGATGGGGAAGCACCCCAAAAGCAGTGGCAGATGTTGATTAACAGCTTTGGGTTGTTTGGCAGTAATGGCGTACTGCCTTATCACATGAGCGAGTTGGTGATTCAACGTCTGCGTCAGAAGGATCGTTCACTGGCGAACTTTCTAGATGTGCTGAATCATCGCAGCACCTCGTTATATTACCAGGCGTGGCATAAATACCGCCTGCCTGTAGTGTACGAGCGAGCACATCGCGAAGGGCTTAACCGCAATGATATATTCAGCCATGTATTGGCATCGTTCATTGGTCTGGGAACAGAAAAGTTACAAGAGCGACTACCTATACCGGATGATGCGTTGCTGGGATTCAGTGGCCAACTGTCTCGTGGTACGCCTTCGGCACCTACCATGGCACGCATTTTGGAGCACTATTTCGAGCTGCCTATTAATGTTGAACAGTTTATTGGCAAGTGGCAGCCATTGCCCGAGGACATGCAAAGCAGGATACCTGGATTGGGTGTGCCGCTTGGGCAGAATAACGTGCTGGGTGAAAACGTAATACTGGGCCGTCATTGTTGGGATATTCAAAGTAAATTCCGCATTAGTCTGTCTCGGTTGACCTATGAGCAGTTCGTCAGCATTGCGCCTGGTACGAAAAAGATGAAAGCCCTCAAAGCGCTGGCCCGCTTTATGGCAGGTACAGAGTTTGATTTTGATATCGAGATCAGTATTCGTCAATGTGACTTGCCCAGAACCGGGCTGGGCCAGGTGGCACAACTGGATGGTAAGGCCATCAAGGGCGGCGAGTTGATGTTGGGCTGGAACAGCGGCCTCAGTAGTAAGAAAGACAATCTGCAAGACCAGAACCGGCTGATCCAAATTCGGGTGAGTGAATAATTCGATTAATCATTACTAAAATACAGGGAAGCTCAACATGATAAACGTAAACCTAAAATCCCTTGTGGACAAAATGTCCCCCACTATGCGCGATTCCCTGGAAGGGGCGGCAGGACTCTGTATCGGTCGTAGCCACTACAATGTTGAAGTAGAGCATTGGCTGTTGAAGTTACTGGAGACTGTCGATACCGATTTCAACACGCTGTTGGAAAAGCACGAATTGGATATCAGTCATCTCAATAAACAGCTGACTAATACTGTAGAAAAGTTTAAAAGTGGCAGCTCGCGTCCGGCTGCGCTGTCACCGGCGATTGTCGAAGCCAGCAAGAATGCCTGGATGATCAGTTCGGTGGATTTTGGCCACGGTATGATTACCAGCGGCCATTTACTGGCAGCCTTGATGTTGGATGATCAGTCGCGTCGAGCACTGCTGGATTCCGCTCCTGAATTCAAAAATATTGCGCCGGAATCGCTGCGCGAAACGGCGCGGGCGATAATCGGCACGACCGGTGAATCGTCTAGCGGCAGCCACGCTGGATCTGCTCCCACTGGTACGCCGGGTGATGGCGCGGTACGCCCAAGCAAGACCCCGGCGTTGGATAAATACACCATCAACCTGACGGATAAAGCGCGGCAGGGGAAAATCGATCCGGTGCTGGGGCGTGATGACGAAATTCGTCAGTGCATTGATATTCTTACGCGGCGGCGTCAGAACAACCCAATCCTGACCGGTGAGGCCGGGGTCGGTAAAACGGCCGTGGTGGAAGGTTTCGCTCTGCGTATCGCGAACGACGATGTACCAGAGCCATTGAAAGGTGTGGATCTGCACACGCTGGACTTAGGGTTGCTGCAAGCCGGGGCCAGTGTCAAAGGCGAGTTTGAGAATCGCCTGAAATCCGTGATTGAAGAAGTGAAATCCAGCCCCAAACCCATCATTATGTTTATTGATGAAGCCCATACCCTGATCGGAGCGGGTGGTAAGGAAGGTCAGGGTGACGCGGCCAACCTATTGAAGCCTGCATTGGCGCGTGGAGAATTGCGCACGGTTGCCGCTACCACATGGGCCGAATACAAGAAATATTTTGAGCGCGATCCTGCCTTAACACGCCGCTTTCAGGTCGTGAAAGTAGAAGAGCCAGATGAAGAAAAAGCCATCAATATGATGCGCGGAATCTCCAAGGTACTGCAGGATCATCACAAAGTACGCATTCTGGATGAAGCCATTATCGCCTCGGTAAAACTATCGAATCGCTATATACCAGGCCGCCAATTACCGGATAAATCTGTGAGCCTGCTGGATACTGCATGCGCTCGTGTTGCCCTTAGTCAGACAGCAACCCCTTCTGCTATTGAAGACTGTCGCCGCAAAATCTTTCAGGATGCCAGCAACGTAGCCAATATTGAGCGGGAAAACTCGGCCACCGGTGTCCATGATGAACGTATTGCGGCCTTGCACGAAAGTATGCAGCAGTCTGAACAGGAACTGCAGGAACTAGAAGCCCAGTGGGAAAAAGAAAAGGAGTTGATTCAACAGATTCGCGATGTGCGGGATCAGATAGAAGCAGACTTCTTGCGCACGCAGGGCGGTGAAGAGCGTGAGATCGATGATAGTAAACTCGCAGAATTGAAAGCCGAGTTGAAGACGCTGACTGCAAAACTGCAAGAGGTGCAGGGAATACAGCCATTGATGCAGGCTTCAGCGGATGAACAGGCAGTAGCTGAAGTAGTAGCGAACTGGACCGGCATACCGGTTGGGAAAATGGTGAGCGATGAAATAAATGCGGTTCTGAATCTGAAAGATCGTTTGGAAGATCGAGTAATTGGGCAGCCTCATGCATTGGAGGCGGTGGCAAAAGCAGTACGCACCTCCCGTGCTGGATTAACTGATCCTCGCAAACCCATTGGCGTATTCCTGTTCGTTGGCACCAGCGGCGTGGGTAAAACTGAAACGGCGCTTTCGTTGGCGGATGTGATGTACGGTGGTGAGCATAACCTGACCGTGATTAATATGTCGGAGTTTAAAGAGGAGCACAAGGTATCTATGCTGTTGGGTTCTCCTCCAGGCTACGTTGGTTATGGTGAAGGTGGTGTGCTGACAGAGGCTGCCCGTCGCAAGCCATACTCAATCATACTGTTGGATGAAATGGAGAAGGCACACCCAGGCGTACAGGATATTTTCTATAACCTGTTCGATAAGGGCACCATCAAGGATGGTGAAGGTCGCGACATAGATTTCAAGAACACCATCATCATCATGACTTCCAACGCCGGTGAAGATGCTATTCGCGCTATCTTCAACCAAACCGAAGAGCGTCCAGATCCTGAGATTGTATTGGATAGCATTCGCCCGCATTTGCTACAACACTTCAAACCGGCGTTTTTGGGTCGTACCACGTTGATCGCATACAATCCTTTGGATGATGAAGATTTGATGAAGATTGCGGCCATCAATATGCGTCGTATTGAGAAACGAGTGAAAAGTCATTATGGGGCGTCATTCACTTACGACGAAGATGTGCTGTTGCACATTGTTGCGCGTTGCCATGAAGCTGAAACCGGTGCCCGTAATATCGAGAATATTCTTAATAAAACCATGCTGCCTGAATTGGCAAGCGAGTGTTTGCATCATATGGCGAATGACGAGCCGGTGATGAATATTCATGTGGGTGTTACTGAAGAAGGTGATTTCACCTATAAAGTAAGCTAAGGCCGCTTCTGCAAAAGCACGAGGCTGAGTCAGAGCAGGCCTCGTGCCATCAGATATAACATACGAAACGAAGAGAGATCAGCTATGAGCAGGGCAACCATGAACACCGGCGGAGTTCCCATTTCCTCTGGATCGGATCAGGGGGCTTCCCAGTTGGTTCGTAATCGCCCCTGCCATATCGTTGTTTTGGCTGATTTGAGCGGACGTAATCACAGTGGGTTGGATGATCATACAACGCTTTCACAGCGCAAAGTTCATGAAGTAACGCGTGATAATTTTGATGATGTATTCGTACGTATTGGGGTGACCCTGGATCTGGTTATCGCCGATAAGCCAATTAAGTTTCAAGAGCTGGATGATTTGCACCCTGATTATATATATGAGCGTGTTGATCTGTTCAGCCAGTTTCGTACCTTAAAGCGAAAGCTCAACAAAGCAGACAGCTTTGATGCGGCAGCGCGGGAGATTCAAAGTTGGTCTACCGCCAAAAAGCAGGAGCATTCTGAGCCTACTCCTCAAACCACAGGTGATGATGGTCAGGATGATGTGTTGGACATGCTGTTGCATTCCACGCGAGCACAGCAGGAGGCGGCGCAATCAATTCAGGGTTTGATTCAGCAGATTGTATCACCTTACGTTGTGCCGGCAGATGATCCGCGGAAAAGTGAGTTACTGAATACAGTAGATCAGGCCACCAGTCATCTGCTACGTGAAATACTGCACAGCAGTGCGTTCCAAGATATTGAATCCAGTTGGCGTGGATTATATTGGTTGCTAAAGCAGCTGGAGACGGATCAGAATCTGCGTTTATTTGTTGCAGATGTTAGCCTGCAGGAGGTTGTAGCAGATAATCAAGCCAACGCTGATACCACCACCCAATTGCATAAGCTACTGGTTGATCAGAAGGTCGGCGAAGGCTCAGTACCCTATAGTGTGATTGTTGCGGACTATCGTATTGAAGATCAGGTAAGCCATTGTGAAGCACTCGCTAATCTTGCCAGTGTTGCTGCTGATTCCCATGCAGTGTTGCTTGCAGGTGGGTCTGAGCGTTTGGCTGGTTGCCCTGGCCTGGCAACCATCTCGGATCCGGATCATTGGTACTTACACAATCAGGGCGAGACTGATTTTACGCTGATGTGGAACGCTATTCGAGAGCAGGATTACAGTCAGTATGTTGTGTTGACCTGTCCGCGATTTATGTTGCGTTTGCCCTATGGTGCACAAACCAGTCCGCTGGAAGCGTTCGAGTTTGAAGAGCTACCCCAAGATGGACAGCATGCTTACTATCTGTGGGGCAACGGGGCCTGGTTGGTGGCAGCGCAGCTAGGTAATTACTTTAGCGGCGGTGGTTGGTCGATGCAGGCAACCAGCGCTACAAAAGTTACCCAGTTGCCACTTCATGTGTACAAGGAGCATGGGCAAAGCAATGTCATGCCCTGTGCCGAGGTATTGTTAACCGATGTCACGGCTGGTGCATTGATGAATAACGGATTGTTGCCATTGCGCTCGGTAAGGGATGAAGATAGCGTGGTGATCCCTACGTTGCGGTCGATTTCTTCTTTCGATCCAATGCTGCTCGGCCCCTGGAGCGAAGTTCGATAGCGTATTCTATCGATGAATAAGATGTTTGAATTTACTCAAGCCGGACTTTCTCCAAATCCAGGGCTTCGAATTCACCTTGTTGGTTGATGATGGAGCCCCATACTTGATGGCTGGCCTGATGATCGGATGCACTGAATGACAATGGCTTACCAATACCAAGATCCACGTTATTGAGGCGCTCTAATTCATCCACCAGTTCTTCAGTTGTGAAGTAGCGTCCCGCATTAATAAGAGCCATCGTAAACAGTTTCGCGGCAACATATCCCTCCAATGAAACAAAACCGGGCTGCTCTGTCGGAAAGTGCTGTTTCATTGCTTGCTGGTATTCCAGTACGCCGGATGCGTAGGCATCATACATAGGTACTACCTGCGATACAATGACACCTTCACCACCGTTATTTTCAGATTCTCTCAGTTCTTCGGCCAGCGCCGCCGATCCAACAAATGATACGTTGGCGAAATGCCCTTGATAACCATTGATGCGCATCAGTTTGATAAAACGGGAGCTGGCAGGATAGGTTCCTACGATGATAACACCTTCTAAGTGATGAATTTCTGGCCGCAGTAAAGCGATGGCATTCATCACTCGAGTGCTGTTACGCTGATAACTTGCTGTGCTGAGATCGTTAAGAGAAACACCGTACTGGTCGATGGCATTGGCCACACCAGTGAGTCCATCCCGCCCAAAGCTGTCGTCCTGATAGAACACAGCGATATTCTTTGGTGTGATGCCCAAGACACTTACAAAGTAATGTACTAAAGCAGCTGTTTCCTCGCCGTAGCTTGCACGGTAGTTAAACACGTAACGATCCGGAGGATCATTACGCAATATTTGCGCTCCAGAGAATGCACCGAACAGGATCATTTTATTCTCAAGCAGTTGCGGCAGTATGGCTTTGCTGGTGGGTGTGCCAACGTTGCCCAAAAGAGCAAACACGCCGTTTTCGTTGTCAAGAAACTCACTCATATTGTGAGAGGCTTGCTCGGGCTCGTAGCCATCATCCAGTGATTTTAAATGCAGTGTGCGGCCGTGGATGCCACCATTTGCGTTAAGCTGATGAAAGTACGCTTCGGCACCCATGCGCATGGCGCGTCCAAGCTCTCGGGCACTGCCACTAAAAGCTGCACTCATGCCGAGCTGGATCCGATCGTGGCTGACACCTCGTTGTGGTTGAGCCATGCCGATGCCATAGATAACATGGTCGGTTATTCCGTAACGCCAACTGGGAACCGCGTAAATCGCAATGCTGGCAATACAGATAATGCTGCAAAGTACAGTGATCCAAAGGTTGCGAGTTCTGCTACCCGCTTTTTCATTGGGGGAGTTTGTCGAATAAGATGGCTCAGCGCGATGGGCAGGGTTGCTGTAGCCATCAATGGATGGTTGGCTTGACTGTGGGGATGAAGGTACGTTGTGAGCAAACGGAGATGTGCCGGCCTGAACAAAGTTGGCTACTGAAATCGGTCGGGAGCCGGGTGTTTGCGGCATGGAATGAGATGTAGAACGTGCCTGAGGTGATACAACGCGGGTGCGATCATCCAGTGCTTCGGCGTGAACAACCAAGCCGTGATGCCGGAACAGCGTTACATACCGTTTTGCTTCCTGCTCATTAATATCTTTTTTGATCGTAATGCGTTTTTTACTTAGTAATGCGCTTAATTGTGCATCGGAAAAACGTAATGCCTGCTTCAAACCGGCGCGTATCTGGTCGGCAGTGAAGCCTCCCAACATTTCACCCTGACATACCAAATTGAACAATATAGGGTCGTTATCGGGTGCAGTGGGTGTGTCCGAAGGGCCTGCATCCCGAAGGCATTGTGAAAAGGCTTGCCACAATTCGACAGTGGATGCGAACCGCTGCTCCCGTTCCAGCGCCATGGCTTTGTACACAACCGGCTGCAGTATCTCGCAAGCCGGGTCGGTTAGCGAATAGCTGGACAATGGCGGTGGTAGCTCTCGCATTTGCTTGGCCATGATCACTTCACGACTGGCTCCGCGATAAGGTGCCTCACCCGTAATCATAAAATGAAGAATGGCGCCGATGCCGTAGATGTCGGCCAGGTGATTGATATTGGCACCCCGGATTTGTTCCGGAGCCAGATAGCCAGGGGTGCCCATGACTGTACCCAGCTGTGTATGCTTGAGGTTTTCCTCGTGCATAGGCTTGCTGATGCCGAAATCCACAACTTTTACCGTCGTGTCGTTACCTGAAAGGGTGGCCACCATTACATTGCCGGGCTTCAGATCCCGGTGTACCACGTTGTGTTGGTGGGCAGCGTTGATGGCGCTGCACAAAGGTTCCATCAGCCAAGTGATGTTAGGCAGGCTAAGCCCCTTCTCTTTATATACTATGTCTGCCAGGGATGCCCCTTCCAGGTATTCCATCACGAGAAACACCAATCCATCTTCGGTATGGCCGAAATCCAATACGCTGACGATATTAGGGTGATTCAATTGGCTGCAGATGCGAGCCTCACGCAGGAAGAGCTGGATAAAGTCATCGTCATAAAAGCTGGGCAGCAGCATTTTGACCACCACTTTTCGTGCCAGGCTGAGTTGCTCAGCCAGATATACTCGACTCATTCCACCATCGGCCAGCATGGCATCGATGCGATAGGTATCCTTCAGTGTGCGGCCGATGAGTGGATCGGTCATTGGGGTCCCTTAGGGTCAGCGATAGGTTGGTCAGTAGAGTATAGATGAGGGAGCGGCGAGTTTCTTTTGAGCTTGGGCAACAATTTATTTACACTTCCGGATGTGTTTCGCTTGGGGGCGAAATGGTTGAATCTACGTTTTAAATACAATGTCTTAAGTGTACCGGCACCATTACATCGCGGTGGCGGGCACAGGTTGTGAAGTCAGGGGATAAGTCATGGAAGTCAGCCCAACCTATCGAGTGGTGTTTACGGGGAAATTTACATCTGAGTCAGGAGCGGCGGCAGCGGTATCCGGTTTCGCTGCCTTGGCTCGTATATCCAACGAGAAAGCTGCCCAGGTGTTAGGTGCTGAGCGGGTTCTGAAGCAGGGGCTGGAGTTAAAGGTGGCCCATGCCTATCGAGAGAAATTGGAGCAGATTGGCTTACAGGTAAGCATTCAACCGCAAAAGGTGGAAAAACCAGTCTTGTCGTTGTCACTTGAGCCCATCGAGAATGAGCCCCCTGCGGATAATCACAACGAGATCAAACCCGGTCAGGAAGTCGTGGATTCACCGGTCGCCCAACTTTCTACAGATCGTATGCGGTGTCCGAAATGTGGCCATGAGCAGGATAAGGCTGCACAATGCGATTCCTGCGGAGTCTACGTGCATAAGGTCCAGTCAGCGGAGCCAGCCTTGACCGATCGTGGTGCAGCGGTGCGCGGGGAAGCTGATTCTGATGAGCCCGGTGATCCCAAACTTATTTCAGTAGTAACTGCAGTGGTTGCGGCGCTGGTATGTGCCTATCTATGGTTGGGGATCGCGGTAATTTCAGAATATGAACTGGGAATTGTTGCCTGGGCCATAGGGGGTGTTGTGGGTTTTGCTGCCATTGCATCGGGATCTGCCGGGATGCGTACCGGGGTTATGTGCGGGGCTTTAGCCTTGGCATCCATTCTGGGTGGAAAGCTTTTGGTGGTGAACCATTTTTACGGAGAGATTGCGTCTGCGCTGCAGCAGGAGCTACCGGAAGAAGGGTTGTTTCAATCCTATCAGGCTTACAATGAAATGGCCCGCTACTATGTGGAGCAGGTTGATACGGATGCGGAGTTGCGCAGTTTCATGGTGCACTATGATTTCGCCGACACAGACGATCCCGATATGATTACCAGCGACGAGCTGGACTTTTTTCGGCAAGAAGAGGCACCCATCCTGGAAGCAACGGCGGCTGAGCCGATTGATGTGGAGGCTTTCCGCGATCTGGATCAATTAAGCGGATCGGAATATGCAGAAAGCCTGTTGGGTTATAGCACTTGGGATGCGCTGAAAGAGGATTTAGGCCCGATCGACTACCTGTTCTTCTTTCTGGGTATCGCGACAGCGTTTCGTATGGGTGCCAGTGGCCGTTTGGGCTAGAGTTCACGGGAGTGGATAGTACCAGTCCGGTCGCGAGCGCAGGTCGTTAGGTGGATACTGATACTCCTGTTGGGGTTCAAACATGAGTGAGTTAAACCAACTGCTGTCGGAGGACAGCAGTGACAGCAAGTGACGTAAGCGGGATAAGTTAATGCCTGCTTCTACCCAGTCGGTCTCGCCATTGGCCAGATCCACGGGATCCATAATATTGAGATAACCGGGGTTTAGCGGCCGATCCACGGTTTTACCCTCATCCCGCCACCAATAGTGTAGCGTGCGCACGGACCAAAGGTAGCCAAAGTGATAGGCGGTGGGGTTGTAATCCCAACTGGCGATGCGGTCTGCATCGACCCGGTAGTGTTGTTCACGTTCTGTGGCAATGGCTTGCGCGCGATCCAGCGCATTCCGGGCCAGGTTTAAATGAACATTGGCATCAGCATTGGACTGGGCGTTCACAGTGGCATAGAGGTTGAGCACCTGTTCGGCCCTGAGCGTAGTCATCTCCATCGCGTCTTTCAGTTCTTGATACAGAGGTAGACCCTGTGGGGGAATGTCTTCCTGTAATGTCTGCATTTCCTCTAGTAACAGTGTCAGTTCATTGGTTGTGGTGGAAAGCAGCGGTGCCAGTTCGGTTGTGAAATCGATTTTCCCGGATTTGGGTATCAAAGGGTTTTTGTTATCAAGCAGGCCCATGTTACGGGGTTGTGTTTCCAGCATGCCAGCCAGTTTTGCCATATCATCCCAGGCTTCCCATCCCTGCAGATAGGCTTGAGCATTGCGCAGCGCAGGGTCATGGGGTTTCACACCGTTCACCTCGCCTTCAATAAACAATTGCTGTTGTTTCTGCACCCAGCGCACTAACAAATCGCTGACGCGTTCTGCTGCGTGGCCAAAAGGCTTAACCACCGGCAGTAATGCCTGTTGTAGTGCGGTTGTTTGATCAGAAATCTCTGGCATTGGATTCCAGGCGGCGCGGGCGGTAATCACGTCGTTGAGCCAATAGCCCCATTCCCAGCCACTGGAAAAGTTAACCTGACCATCAATTACGCTACCCGTTTTCTCATCTTCTGCGATCAAACGCAGATCATACAAACGGCGGTCGGCGTAAATGGGCAGGAACAGTGGCACGTCGATGTCGTAACTGACCCAGTAGGCTGTTTCGGGATAGTAGAGGACTTCACGGCGGCCCGCTTCTAGCCGCATGTAATCACGTATGAAAGTGAAATTGCTGTTGTTGTAGGTGTATGCCGGGCCCTCTAGATCGTAGTACTGAACCGTGTGTGGCATGACGCCAAGCAATGGATCAGCGTAGTAAGGTAAAAAATTGAAGTTAAGGGGATCGCCGTTGCGAGGGTCAGTGAAATTTTCTGCCACTTGATCCTGGGTGCAATGCACTTTGACGTAACTGCGCTTGCCATATTGGCTCCAGCTATAGCGAGCCACTTCGTTCATCCAGCTGAGCATGAGCTGATCATTTGGATGAGTAAACTCACTGAATCCCATCTCGATTTCAAAATAGTCGAAGCCCGCCTGATTCAGCCAATCGATAGCGTTGCGAATCTGTGCCAGTTCACCTCCGGGCTGCCGAACCATGGTCCAGGCGTGTTGCTGGCGGAATACAACGGGGGCATCAATACCCACGGCGAGGCCCCATTGATGTGCCATATCCACCAGGGTGTTCAGGCGGCGCTGGCGTTCATCGCTGTCGGCGAACTCCTGCCAGGAGTCTGCCATTAATAAAAACCACTCCACCCGGTTCTGCTTGTTGGCGACGCTCCACTCCAGAAAGCGCTCCCATTCCTGTAGTAGCGATTCCCATCCGGCAAGGTCATCCGGCCCGTTGGGGCCCCATCCGTTAAGAACATGGGTCAGTTCCAATGGATGCTGAGTGTGAATGTGCCAGGCGCGAATGGGCCAATGGGGTTGTTCATGACGGTTTGGTGCAATGCTCCAATCCAATTGCTCAGGCACAGTGGGGGACAGCGGGTGTAAAAAAGCAAAGCCCAATTCCTCCAGCAGCGCGTAGGCGGCGTAGAGATCACCAATATTGTGGCCGTTAGAGAGCAGGTTTTTTTCACTGCCGGGGTTGCCCTGGGCAAAAATGGCTTTGATATTGCGTGCCAGAGTCAGGGTCCTAAGAGTAAACGCTTCTGAAGCATCGTCGATAATCGGCGTGTTCTGGAGCAGCTCCCAATCGCCAGTGTCCCCAAAAACCAGAACCTGCGCCCCGGAGTCCAGGCGGTTTAACCCGTAGCTGGAATCCAGAACAGTGATAGGAGAAAACTGGCTCAAATGGGCCACAATTCGCTGCTTGGGAGTATCGGGGATGCTATCAGCGAACTTCACGAAGAAGCTGCCCGGCGAGCCTTGACTCTGGGTGTCTTCGTTTCCACCGCATCCTGACAACGGCATAAAGGCTAAACAAAGCAGGATGGTAAATAGGTATGGGATGGGCTGCACGGGATGTTCCATTCTCAGTTTGAGAATTCAGTTATTGCTACATCCGGGGAGGGTACCATGTTCTTATCGGGGGAGGACTATACCAAAGATGGATAGGCGTGCACTGATTGATCAATAAAAGACTGTTTGGTTGTGTAAGTGAGCGGAAGTAAATCATAAACCGATGGTAGAATATCGGTCTAACTGAAAAATTCACAAGGAAGGAAAGACACGGATGATTTCTGTTAAGAAACATGCTGTTCGTATTAATTTTTTAATCATTATCAGTTTGGTGTTATGGGGATGTGGCGGTGGTACGCCCAAGATATTGAATGGAGAACCGATCACTGGGCTGTCCGGCAACTTCGATACCGTTAAGACATTTTCTATTACTCTGCCAGAAGATACACAGGGATTATTGCTATCGGTTGTGGGCAGTGTGGACGTACAGGCCGAGTTGCTGAGCTCTGATGGCGCCAGCATTCTAATTTGCCAGCCTATGGGTATATGCCCTGTGAATAGCCCTGTAGCCGGTGACTATGAACTCAAGCTTACCGCAACCAACGACTATGAAAATGTCGTCGTGGCTGCGACCTGGGGTGGTCCAACAGAATCAGTACTGAAGAACGATGTTGCGTTGGTTGAATTAGCCTTACCTGCTGGTTCTGTTCGGTTGGCCTCTGTATTCCTGCCGGAAAATGGTCAGGTTTTATCTCTTAAAACTACCCATATGGGTGAAGTGGGCATACGGGTATTGGATGGGCAGGCTCAATTGCGGCATGAGTGTTTCTTCCCGCTCTGCAGCGTGTCGGGCTTGGAGTCTGGGCTGTATTTTGTGGAAATTTACAATACTGCTGAATTCACCGGTGCAAGTCTAACGGCAAGCTGGGGTATACCGCTGGTAGCGACTCTGGAAAATGGTCTACCCAAGCGGGGGCTGTCGGGTGGAGATGGCGAATGGCTCCATGAGACGCTTTATTTTCCTGAGCAGGCAGAAACATTGGTGGTGGTGAGCAGTAAACCAGATGTTGAACTGGTTATTGCGGATCAGCAGGGGAATGCTATTCATTTTTGTAGCATGAGTGTTCCTTGCTTTGTAACAGGCTTAGATCAAGGTTTGTATACGGTAGCGGCTAGAATACTGAGCGCCAGTGATGACTTTTCTATTACTGCGGCCTGGGCTGGTGCGCCCATGACCTCGTTACAAAATGGGAGCGCGCGCCTATGGGATGATATTGAGCCCGGAAATCATTATCTCGATAGTTTTGTGATGCCTGTCGATGCAGCTTTTGTTGCCGTTGCACCGCTTGCAGAATCTGTTCACCAGCAAGTATTTAATGCGCAGGGTGAACGGATTGCTGATTGTTGGTTTGAGCACGCGTGTATTCTTCCTGAGCTTACGGCCGGCCTGTACTTTGTAAATAGTCATGTGTCTGAGTCGGCGGCACATCAACAGTTTAGTGTGGCGCTGAACTATGGCGGGCCTAATTATAATTCATTAGGGCGCCACGAAAACAAGCAGAATATTGATGTACCTGCGAGTGGTTATGTAGTCGAAACGTTTACGGCGCAACCACAGGATAGACGTGGTGTGTTTTTTACCAGCCACACTGCCTCATTCGAAATCTATGCAGAGGATGGAAGCAAGCTGCCATGTGATCCCTATAGTCTTTGTGATTTAAATCTGGATGGAGCCAGATCGTATATTGCCTATGTGAGATCAAATGATGTGCTGGTAGACACACTGAGCGTAGCCTTCTCCACTTGGACAAATGCTGGTGGTTCTGTTCAACATCGAGAATCGGTTCCGGTTTCATTGTCAGGCCCCTATGACGTCATGGTCGAAACGATTGCTGTGCCAGAAGATGCTGATTCCTTTATGGTGGCTTTGCCCAGCGCATCTGTATCAGCACCCAATTCGGTATTCATTGAGATATTTCAACCGGGAGACACATGGCCTCGCGATGTTTGCAATTCTAATGAGCTGTGTATTATTCCGAACTATGGATCTAATGATTATGTCGTTTTAGTGCAGGGTTTGATGACAGATCTACAGCAACCCATTACTTCCAATTGGTCGCTTACTTTTGCCGGACAGAATTATACCACCATAGGAAATGGCGAAATAAATAGCTATGAAGATATGCAGGCAGGTGATTCAATTGTTGAGAGCATATTCATTCCTGAATCTATAGGGTTGATGCGGTTTGCGGCATCGTTCAATGGGATCGTCGATGTGTTTGGTGCCAATGGGGAGCGATATTGCCATGATAGTTACCAATGTTTTGTGGAAACGAGTGCCAATACTGCATTTTATGCAAGAGTTACGTTAGGCGACGATCTGATGCCATCGTTGAATACAGCAATGGCTTACGGCATGGCTGAGATGGGTTCCTTGAGCAATGGGGATCGGCGTGAAGCGATACTAGGCAATGAATATGGCGTGATAATTGAGTCATTCTATGTGCCGGAAGGCACACAGTCCGGAATGGTTGCTGCCTATAGTCAAAACTCTGATGTGTATGTTTCTATCTATTCGAGTAATGGCGCTGAGCTTTGTCATGATCAGGGGCATTGCTCGTTTTTTGCGCGTGAGCCAGGTGTATATTTTGTAGAGCTGAGTGCGGGTTCCAAGTTGGATCCGTCAACAGATATCAGAGTGAACTATTCACTTATTTTGGCCAGTGAGACTGACACATCGATTCAGGGTAATGCTTCATTTTTTGATTTGAATTTACAATCGGGTGAAGTGCATTTGGCTTCATTCTATTTAAAGGATCATATTAATTCATTTTCATTGATCGCCACTCCTGACGTAGATGTTCGAATGTACGATAGCTTTGGTAACGAAATTCATCTAAATAATGTTGTATTGAATTTGCCTGAAGGTATGTATTTCTTACAAATGACAAATTTGTATGATACCACTGAATTCACAGCAGGTTATTCAATCGCGTTAGGCGGAGAGGAAAATACAACCATGCAGCGAGGCCTGCCCGCAGTGTTTCCGTATGAGGCTGGCGGCATTGGAGGGGTGCAGTCGTTCTACATACCAGAGGGTGTTGAATCTATAATATTAAAGAGTTCACCATCTCCACTATCATTAAATATATATCATGAGAGTGAAGATTATGGGATGACTCGACATTGTTACAATGTTGAGTCCTGCGTATTACTCAATCCTTTGCCCGGTACGTATTTTGTTCATACATACTCTCCTGTGTATCCGTCGGATCTGCACGAGGAATATTTGCTTACCATGCAGTATGTTGGGTCGGCTGTGGGTGGTTCTATGATTAATGGCGAATACGTTAGCTTTGATGGGGGCGTTGAGGGGCAATACTGGATTCAATCGTTTTATGTTGACGCTGACAATATGCCACTTGCGTTTGGTGCAACAGAAAACTTAGCGGTTAGTTTTTACTTTGAAGATGGGACTCCTATAGAGTTATATGGTAGTGGGCAATCACTGTTTTATGACTACGGCCTACCAGCAGGTGGTTATTATGCAGTGATGGAGCTACTGGCTTGGAGTGGCCGTGTTGATTGGTATGACGGAGTCAGTGCCAAAGTAATGTGGGGCGACGCTCCTACATTGGATAATGGTGAATCCATCACGACGGGCGATGCTAATTTTGTGATGGAAAGCTTTTATGCTGTTGATGGTGCTGAGGAAAACTATCCGGATATTTACGCAGGGATGGTGAGCGCATCCATTGACTCAGGGCAAGTGATTGTAGCGAGCGAATACGATCGCACGGAATGTTTTATTAGCATCTTTGATACATGCTGGTTTGATGCATTCAGACCGGGTATGTATTTTATGATGGCACAAACTCCAAACTATGAAGGTCGTGGCCCTAATGGTATGTCTCTTGCCTGGGGAGGGCCTAACGGAACATCTTTACAGAATGGCGTCGAATATCAAACTTCCGAAATTCAGTTGCAGCTCTTTGAAGTTCAGTCTATGTATGTTGATGTGCCACGGACCATCAACATAACGGCATCAGGCCACGTATATATTGAGTTGCGTAACGGGTATCCGGGCGAGGTTGTTGAAACTTGTCAGAGTGGTTGCGAATTAGAATTGCAGCCAGGGTTGTATTTTATGCATTTCAGTTTCTTTGGCCCATCCGTCGGCGAAAGCTACCGCGTGGATTGGTGAGTTAATGTTTTTATTGGGCAGGGTGGCAATCTGTGAAGGTAACGGATAAACATAATTATTTTGTTTATATTTTGGCAACTATTTTTTGGCCGGAATAGTTTTTTCCTGAGGGTATGTGGATATTCATATTTCCTGTCTGTGTTGTTATCAGTTGAGTGCTGCTGGCCATCTAGTCGATGGCCAGTTCTTTAATCCTTCTTTTCAGCGCCGCCTTTGACACCTTTAATTGGTCTACCATCTGTTCTAGATTGCCTGCACAACTCTCATAGCTAGTGGTCAACTCATCAACACTCAGATCTCCAGCCTTGCGCACGTTGGGGTTGGCTTCAATCATTTTGTATAGTGCTGCGCGTGAGATGTTGAGATCCTCGGCCGTGTTTTTTAGATCCCAGCGTTGGCGTTGCAATGCTTCCATGAGTTCTGCTTCGTCGATGGTGCTGGGTTTGCGCCGAGGCGCGGCAATGGGGGCTTCTATTTGTGGGTTGTAAACGTTGTTGTGCATTGAGCTTCCAGGAACCGGTGTGGCTTCGGCCTCAATGCCGTTGCTTTGAACCTGCTCATTGGCCTGGCGCTGGTTTTCCTCCAGCAGCATGGTTTCAACTCTGGGAGGAATGCTGGTGAAGCTGGCCAGTCGATTATGGATGGCAACTTGGCGGGCGATGTTGCGCATTTGTCGAATGTTGCCGGGCCAATCGAATTCCAATGCATGACGGAAGAACTGGTACCAGAGCATTTCCGAGTTGGGGTTTAGCTCTTGATAGTGGCGTTGTTCGGCAATGGCATCGAACTCGAAGCGTAGGAATTCTGACAGTAACAAGCAGATATCCGGTTTGCGCTGGGCAAGGCGAGGAATCCAGATTTCGAAACCGGCTAGCCGTTGCAGTAATGGATTGCGGAAGTCCTGGCTTTCTAATTTGCTTTCCAGGTCGGCATCGGTGGCGGCAACCAAGCGTACATCCACTTTGAGGGTTTCAGTGCCGCCGACGGGCCTGACTTCGCTGGTTTCCAGCGTGCGTAGTAAGGCTACCTGAACTTCATCCGGGGCGTCGCCAATTTCGTCTAAAAACAGTGTGCTGTTGTTGGCTTGGGAGAAGTAACCGGGTTTATCTTTGCTGGCACCAGTGAACGATCCTTTCTTGGCACCAAATAATTCTGAGATCGCCAGGGTTTCCGGAATGGCCCCGACGTTCACGGCCAGCATCGGGCGCGTACAGCGAGGGCTGGCATTGTGCAGTGCGCTGGCAACCAATTCTTTACCGGTGCCGGTTTCGCCTCTGATTAACACAGGCACATTTAAGTCCGCCACGCGATCTATGGAGCGGCGCACGTTTTCGATGCCATCGCTAACACCCAGCATGCGATGCATATTGCTGCTGCGGCCGTCCGGTGACAGGCTATGCAGCACCAGGATGACGCGGCCGCCCAGCTCCATCACGACGCCGTTTTTTAGCTGCTCTTCGTATACATAGTGGGGGGCGCGCACGTGGACGCCATCAACGCGGATTTCGGTACCGTCAGGATGGGGGGTGATTAACAGCCGACCGTTCAATTGCTGAATGCTGATGGGCTTGCGGCTTACGTAGCGATCATCTAGGCAGTAGCGGCTTTTTGAATAAGGGGTTCCGAATTCAGGCTCAAGCCGCGACAGTGTGCAGACTTTGCCCTGGGACAGACCTTCGAGGTAGACAGTGGCTCCTATTCGTTTCCAGTCGCTGTGATAGGCGATGGTCACGGCGTAGACGCTGGTCTGGCTACTGAAGCTGACCGGACGCTCGGTGCCCCACATAGTAGTATCGTTGCTCATTCCCGGCTCACTGAGTGGTTTTATTATCGGAGGGTGTCAGCTAGGGGATTGTAACGGTGGCAGCCAAAAATATCCATGAGGGGGCCAGGATAGTTCAGCCCCCGATCAGGACAGTAGGGCAGCCCACCACAATGGTGCCACCGTGGGCGGTACTATCCCCCATGCGAGCTGCGGGTTTACCGCCAATCATGACGGTCGCACTGCCTTTGATGATGCTGTCTGGAGGGCCTACGCACACACACATGCTGCCCATGCCAGCAGCAGGCATGCTGGCAATCAGTACGGTGGGTGCCGAGGGCATGCTAATGGGCCCGCCCACATGGGGTATGGGTACGGGAGCGGGGGTTTGCATCGGGCAGACGTGCATATCGCCGACGCGTGCTGCGGGTTGACCCATGGCGCTATCCTCTTGTGTATGATTAGTTGATCATCACCAGGCCGCCTTGCATTTTCAGCATGCCGCCGCCTTTCACTTCTGTCATGGCGCTACCATTGATTTTCACCATGGTGCCGGTGATGGTAACGCCGCTGGGATCGATCTTGATACTGTTGCCGCCGACTTTCAGTTCGATGGACATATTGGCCTGCAAGGTAATCTTCTGGGCGGATTTGTTGGTGATGGCACCGGTGATGTTCATGGTTTGTTTGCCGGTTACCTTCATGGTTTGATCACCGCTGACTTTTACGTCGTGCATGCCACCGACACTGAGGGCCTGATCACCATTGACCGAAATGCTTTGATCTCCACCGACCGACTCGCTGTGGTCACCGTCAACGCTGGTTTCACGGTTACCGGCTACGGTGAGTGCCTGATTGCCCTTGCCCAGAGATTTGCTTTCATTGCCTTCGCTGATGGTGATGGTGCGATCTTTTTTCACGGTGAGCGTTTGGTTGTTTTCTATATTGCCGGTTTCGTCAAAATGCACCAGATAGTTGTAGTTCTTGCCGGCCTCAACGTAGATCTCTTCTTCGCTGTCTTTGTCGTCAAAGCGCAGCTCGTTGAATTTCTTGCTGGAGGTTTTGAATCCGCTTTGGGTGCTGGTGTATGCAGGGCCTTGATTGTCCTTGTTATACAGAGCGCCTACTACCACGGGCCGATCCGGGTCGCCGCCGATGAAGTCTACCAACACCTCTTGATTAAGACGTGGCACGAAGCTGGCACCCCACCCGGCACCGGCGTATGCTTGAGCCACCCTTAACCAGCAACTCTTGGCCTTGTCCGCCCATGGGAATTCAACTCTGATCATGCGATGGGGATCTGCATCGGCTTTGGATGTGGAGGCATTCAATTCCACCACTTTTGCCGTCAGTGGGCCGCCCATTCTCTGTTTGACCCGTGTTTGCGGGGCGCGGAATACCACTTTGTCGGGGATACAGCTGAAGCTATTTTGGTATTCACCGGCACTATCGTTTTTGTTGCTGGCAGCGTGTTGAATTTCGGTGATTACGTAGGTATTGCATTCCGATTTGATATGGTGATCCAGGGTGAAGCGGCCACCGGCGAAGAAGCTGCCACAGTAACCAGAGCCCTTAGCGATATCATGGGCTGCTTCCAGGCTTTCAAGGCGTACGCCGTTTAGGTTCTTGTTGGTGGCCACATCAAAATCGTGCGCAGCCTGGCCGTTGGATTTGAAGTTGAAGCCGCCAAAATCCTGAATGGTTTTTTCGCCGGGGCTTTGCGCAAACTTGTGCTTGGTGGATAGCGTCTGCTTGTAGAAATTCTTGGGTGTATCGTGGTTATAATCGGTCATCTCGAAGCTGCCAGCATGGTATTTCATCTCTCTATGCCAGCTGAGAATCTTGGCGGCTTCTTCGAAATCCGATCCTACATTGAGCTTAACGTTTTTTTCAGCGCAATCGGTGTAGCCACTGGTGCTATCGCACAATACCATGGTGTGTTTATCTTTTTCATGGATGAAGTAATACGCGATACCTTCTTCTTCCATGAGGCGCGTGACAAAATCGAAATCGCTTTCACCGTATTGAACGCAATATTCTTTTTTCAGGTAAGTAGCGGATGTTTTCTTCTCAAAGGTACCGAAATCACCGTATTCCTTGAGGATACTGCTGATGATGTCGACCGCGGTTTGCTCCTCATAGATTCGGTGATGGAACGATTGGGTCGAAAACCAAAATCCGGGCACCAGTCGTAAGGTGTACTGGCGAAAATCACCTTCAAGTTCGCCTAACGAAAAGCCGTTTACCCGACCATGGAAATAGCGCGGGGTTGCGCTGTCTTGGTAGTGAAGGGCAACTGAACATTTTTGGCCAATGACATCACTGCTGCTGAGGCTGTGATTCTTCGACAGGATGGTTACCGACAGGTTGAAGGGTTGCGAGAAAGCTTCGATGCCTTGTAGCGCGATGGCGATGGCGTCGCTGCTGATAAAGCTCGCTGAGATGGATAAAAGTCGATTGTCCTGGCTGATTGACATGGCCGGAGCCCCATTGTTTTGTGGTTATTGATCAGAGTGGAATGGGGCGAGGCAGTGCTGCCCCGCCCGCGGCAATTTACTGAGGTTTGCCGGTGGTCAGGTCATAACCCACTTTCATGTTCTGGCCGTTTTTGTTGGTTTTGTCTGCGCCTTGCAGATCCGCTACGATTTTGGAGTAGCTGAGGCTCAGGCTTTCGTGAGGCGCACTGCCGCCGCTGGCACTGACGCTGTAAGAGCTGATCAGCACGTCTGTCAGTTCGTAAGCGGCAAATTTCTCGACCTGTTTGGCACCAGTCTGAACGATGTGAATTTGAACCACAACGCCTTCTACACCGGTGAGTGACTCTTTGAACAGGCCACCGGAAGAATTGTCCATCATTTTGGACACGGATACTTCGCTGAGAGAAGGGCGGCTGGCTTCACGGTTGGCCATGTTGCCCACTTCCATGCTGATACCGCGGCCGGTACCCAGGTTGAAAGAATCCAGTTCGATCCAGTCTTCATAACCGGCTGCGGTTACGTTGCCCTTGATCTTTTTGTTGTTGAAGTTCATGTAAATAGCCATGGTGTCGTGCTCCTTGGGTGATATTGGTTACTTCTGATATTGTAGTATCAAATCTTGTGCCAACTCCACAAGTTGTTGTTTTATAAGGATAATTAAGCCGTGGGTTGCATCGGTGCTGATGTCGTAATCATGACTGCGCTGTAGATGCACGCCATTTCAGGAAGTGACAAGTCACATTACATTTCGGCGTGTCACACCATCAGGATGAAAATGAGACACAAAAAAAGCGCCCGGAGGCGCTTTTCTTTGCGAGGTGGGGTGTTGCTAAGTAAAGCTCTTACTGAGGTTTGCCGGTGGTCAGGTCATAACCTACTTTCATGTTCTGGCCGTTTTTGTTGGTTTTGTCTGCGCCCTGCAGATCCGCTACGATTTTGGAGTAGCTGAGGCTCAGGCTTTCGTGAGGCGCGCTGCCGCCACTGCCGCTGACGCTGTACGAGCTGATCAGTACGTCTGTTAATTCATAGGCGGCGAACTTTTCTACTTGCTTGGCACCGGTCTGCACGATGTGAATTTGAACCACAACGCCTTCAACGCCGGTGAGTGACTCTTTAAACAGGCCGCCGGAAGCGTTGTCCATCATTTTGCCAACGGATACTTCGCTGAGAGAAGGGCGGGTGGCTTCGCGGTTGGCCATGTTGCCCACTTCCATGCTGATACCGCGGCCGGTACCCAGGTTGAAAGAATCCAGTTCGATCCAGTCTTCATAACCGGCTGCGGTTACGTTGCCTTTGATTTTTTTGTTGTTGAAGTTCATGTAAATGGCCATGGTGCTGTTCTCCGTCGGGAAAGGTAGTTTTGAATTCGGTACTGCGTTTTTGTGTTGCTTGATAAAGGTATATCAAAGACCGTGCCAGTTTCGTAACTGTCTGTTTTAAAACGGTATATTCAGCTGGGAGAGAAGACGGCAGGGCACCAGTGCCAAAAAAGAGCGGGAACAGCAGTGAATCACGAAAAGTGACATGTCACCCGAGCCGGAATCAGGCCGTGGGTGACAGAGTGTGATCAGGCAGCTTCGCCCCGGCCACCTGCGGCAAGGTCCAGACCCTGTCGAATATAAAGCTTGAACTGGTCGGCGGCGTTGTCTGGATCGGGTGCAAAGGCGGCCATCGAAATGGCACCGGATACAGCGTGCGCGTAGAGAAAAGGGGGGGCGGGCATATCGGGTTCGCCGGGTTTGGCCATGCTGCCGCCACTCCAGAACGCCGAGGTGGCAGCCCAGCTGGCGGCCGATTTCTGCTGGGTTTTTTCACTCCAGGCTTTGGCCAGTTGACGCTTTTCTTCGTTGGGTTGCATTGCCCATTGCTCTGCGGCGTTGAGCGCAGCCTGTTGTGCTGCGGGCGCATCCGCAGGCATCGATTTTTTTACTGCCAGACAAGCCCACCAGATGGCTTCGCGCTTAGGCAGTCCGTGGGCCAGGAATTTTACGGCATCAAAATAAAGATCAGCCTTGATGAGCTGCTGAATAAACTCGGACGGAGACAGATTGCCTTTATCTGCAAACTCGACGGCTTCTTCACTCAGTTCGAAATGCTTGAGAATTTCGCTGGCTTGCTTGGCGGTAATCTTAACCAGTTCTGACATGGGAGAGGTTCCAAAAAACAATTTAAAGGAATGCTGTTGATGGACTATAGCATATTGGAATTCTAGGGATTTTGTCGCTAAATTTCTGGGGAGATCAGCAGCCAGCTGGACTCACTCCACGCTATTAATACGATGGGATGTGGGCGGTAGTGCGCCGGAAGCGGGTGTTTGCGGTGGGCGCGAGGCCCACCGTATTGATACTGTTTGCGTTATGCGGCGGCGTAGTCCAGCATCATATGATTGTTATTTGAAGGCATGGTTACGTGGGTGGTACGGCTGCGCTTGCGATGTTCCTGTGGCGTCATGTCGGTCCAGCGCTTGAATGCCTCGCGGAAACTGGCAGCATCTTTGAAGCCACATTTATGGGCAACGGCACTGGACTTTAATTTGGGATCGGCCAGGTAGTGCAGCGCCAGCTGTAACTGGTGTTCGTGACAAATGCGGCGGTAGCTGGTGCCTGCTTCCTGCAACTTGCGCCGCAAAGTGCGTGGTGTTACGTGCAGCCGGTCAGCGATTTGATCCAGGCTGGGCAGAGGGCCTTCCTGTTTGCCAATTTCTGAACGCAGCATCCAGGTCAGATCCCCTTTTTGCACTTGCGCCACCCGCTCTGCTTCCAGTTTACAAACAGCGATAGCCTGTTGCTCGGTGATGGGGTTGCCTGTGGGCAGTGCTCGCAGCATCAGTTCATTGGGGATCACCAGCATGCTTTTTTCACGGTTAAACGAAAACGGGCAATCAAAGTATTTTTCGTAGCTCTCGTAGTGTGCTGGCGGTGCATAGCTCAAATGAACTTCCGCAAACACGTTGCGTTCTTTAACCAGTGATCGAATCATGCTCTGCATTGAGCAGATCAACAACTCATGCGAAAAGCTGGGGGAGAGTGGAAAGCTCATGCCTTCCTGCCTATCGATCACGATTTCGGTGACGTCTTTGCGGAAATGGGGCGTGAGGCTGAATCGGCTGCGTACTATACTGCGGAAACGGTTTCCGGTTTCCAGAGCAGATCCCAGGGTTTGTGAACAAATCATGGCCACTGACAACACGCCCCAGCGCGACAAATTCAGGCAAGAACCCAGCGCCAGCGCAACATCTGGCCGGTTGGTGATACGGAAGATGTTGTGGTAGATGATGTCAAATTGCCGCAGGGAGACCAGGGTCTCCGGGTTCAGAATATGTTCTTCTTTCAGGCCAGTACCCAGCAACCATTGCCGAGGGTGAAAACCTTCTCGCTTCATAAACTGTTTGATAAGAAACAGTTCCGCACTGGGATAAATTGCCTGATCTTCGAACGCAGTCATGGTATTCCCCTTCATTGTTGTTTTTGGTGAATCAAGGAGTACTGCCTGTGTACTACACACCTTGGGAGTGAATTTGGGCCACTCTTTATCTTGTGATGGCCAATGATAGGGTGATTTGGGACGAAATACGAGTCATTTTTTGTAAATGACTCATAGTACGGCATAACTAAAAAATATCTCAATTTAGTCAAGAGGTTAGCGTAAATCATGAGCACTAACAGTCAGATTCAACAACAGGTAAGCAAAGAAGAATGGCAACAAAGGGTGGATTTGGCCGCCTGTTATCGCCTGGTGGCGCAGTTCGGGTGGGACGATTTGATTTTCACTCACATCTCGGCAAGGGTGCCTGGGCCGGAGCATCATTTTTTGATTAACCCCTATGGAATGCTGTTTGAGGAGATCACGGCATCCAGTTTGGTAAAGGTGGATCTGCAGGGTAACAAGGTGATGGACAGCGATTTCGACATTAACCCCGCCGGTTTCACCATCCACAGTGCCATCCACGCTGCCCGTGATGACGCCAAGTGTGTGCTGCATACTCACAGTATCAACGGCGTGGCGGTATCGGCGCAGAAAGAAGGCGTGTTGCCCATCTCTCAGCAATCCATTTTTGTACTGGCGTCTTTGGCCTATCACGATTATGAAGGGGTGGCGCTGCGTGATGATGAAAAACCACGTTTGGTGGACGATATTGGGGACAAGTTGTTTTTGATGTTGCGCAATCATGGGTTGTTGACGGTCTCTGAATCCATCGCTGATGCATTCTTGTACATGTATTTGTTTGAGGCCGCTTGTATGATTCAGGTGCGTGCCCAGTCAGGCGGTGGTGAGCTGCTGCCTATTGCGCCCCAGATAATTGATACCGCTATGGCTCAGGCGCAAGCGGTAACACGGCAAGCGGGAGGGGCGTTGGCCTGGCCCGCGTTGCTGAGAAGACTGGATCGAAAAAATCCGGGATACGATCAATAGAAAATGGCACCCATAAGGGTGCCATCGTTGTTGCTGGATGTAGCTCTGCTGACATCAAGGTTGCGTGATGATCACCTCCTGTCGCTGAGTGATGTTGGTTTCTATGCCGTCTGCTGTGATCATAATCGGCGCGGATAGGATGCTGCCTGGCGTGACCGTAGCGTCGACCGTAGCGGTAATGTCCACCCTGACTTGTGTTCCGGCCTGAATAGTGTCCAGGCTCCAGAACACTTCATCATTGGCGCCACAGTATCCCACCGAAGTGCACCCTGAGTGGCCGGTGCTGACGGGATTGGTATCGCGGACCCGGTTAAACGTGATACCCGCCGGTACTCGCATCATCAGTTGTGGATTTTCGATCAGGCCACCTGGCGAGGTATTCTCCAAGGTAATGCTGTACACCACGCTGTCGCCTGGATTGACTGCAGAGGATGATACTTCGTAATCCACATTCAATCGCGTAGGCTCAGAAACAGTAATCGATGTATTGAGCGCCTGATCCAGCTCCATACCGTCATCGTGCATCAGCTTGGCGTGAGCGGTTAGAATGCTGCCGCTTCGCGCATCGCTCGCTAAAGTAACGGTCAGAGTTCTCTGCAGGAATGCCGCCGCATCTAACCGGGAAACAGTCCAGCGCACCTGATTGCCCACTTGAGTGCCACCATCGCTGATCGCATCAACGGCTAAGCCTTCTGGTAACGAAATCTCCATGGCGATGTTATCGAGCGCGTCATTACCTGCATTACCCAGGCTCAGCGTGTATTGGAAAGCGCCTCCTGCAACGATTGTCCCGGTGGTGCTGCTTAACGTAAAGCCAACAGGTTCGGAAGCCACCACTTGCAGGCTGCGCTGCAGGTGAATGGTGTCTCCCAAAGCGTCGGCACTGACATAGACGGGCGTTTCGATCACCGTACCGGGTGGGATTGTGTTATCGACGGTACCGTTTATTTCGATCGTAATGCTTTCACCTGCCTCCAGATCGCCCACATTCCAGAACACTTCATCATCTTCGGCACATTGACCCACGGAGGTGCAACCAGAATGGCCAGTGCTGTCAGGAGCAACCTGTGTAATGCGATTGAAGCTGACGCCTTCAGGAACTTGCATCATCAGTATCGCGTTACTCACCCTGCCACCCAGAGACGTGTTGCCTAAGGTGATGTGGTAGGTGAAGTCGTTGCCCGCCGCCACGATGGTGCGATCCAAGTGGTAGTCGACATTCAATCGCAATGGCGCAGAGACCGTGACCGATTGCTCCACAATTTGATCGCGCTCAAGACCCTCATCAATCTGCAGCGTAGCTTTGGCTTTTAGAATAGAGCCTGCTTGGGCGTCTGCGGCGACTGCTACGGTTATGCTGCGATGGATGCTGTGGGTTGGGAGCAGTGATGTTTGAGTCCAGCTGACACGTTTACCCGTTACCACCCCAGTGCCTGCATCGATAACCGTAAGCTCAGCAGGCAGTTCCAATTCGACGTGAATATCATCGAGCACGTCATCGGTTGGGTTTCCCATTTCAAAGTGATATTGAAAGTGTTGGCCTGGAGCCACTGGTTCGGCCGACGCCTGTAGATAAAAGCTGGCGGCCTGCTCAGCGACCACGCTGGCACTGTCCTGTAGGTGCAGAATGTCACCTAAGCCATCAGCCTGTATGAACACGGGCGTGGTGATGACGGTTCCCGGGGGCGTTGCATTTGCGATAGTTGCGTTAATCTCCAGTGTCACGCTATCGCCTTCTGCAAGATTGCCGAGGTTCCAGAACACTTCGTCGCCGGCATCGCAGTAGCCGACCGAAGTGCAGCCGGAGTGCCCGGTACTGTTGATGGACGCATTCGCCATACGGTTGAACAGCACCCCGTTAGGGACGCGCATTTGCAACACCACGTTCTCTACAGTCCTACCCAGCGAGGTGTTACTGACACTGAGGTGATACTTCAGTTCGCCATTGGGAGTAACGACCGCTTTCGCCAAGTGGAAGTCGGCTTGCAACGCAATGGGATCGGATACAGTGACCGAGCTGGCAAGTGATTGATTCAGATCCAAACCAGCGTCATGGGAAAGATCGGCGAAGGCAGTGAGTGTCTCGCCTGGCTTAGCGTTCATGGCAACGGTCGCTGAGATACTGCGTTGCAAAGACGCTGTGGGCAATAAGCGAGGAACTGTCCAGGTGATGGTGTCACCGTCGACAATGCCTCCGTCGTCGATGCGATCAATGATGATTGAGGGTGGAACGGTCATGGTCAAGATGGCGTTCTCATGAACATCATCGCTGGCGTTACCGTAGTAGAGAAGGTACTCGAAGCTTTCCCCTGGGGCCAAAGCATCACTGGAAGAATATAAGCCAAAAGACGTTTCCTGTTGTGCCACAACACGAACAGAGCGCTGTTGCTGGATCACATCTCCAAGCCCATCAGCCGACACGAATATAGGTGTTTGCAGCACGGCTCCAGGTCTGACCAGTTCGGATACGGTAGCGTTAACTTGAAAAGATATGCTGTCACCGGGAGTAAGATTGGGCAGTTGCCAGAACACTTCGTCACTGCCATTACACATTCCTACAGAGGTGCAGCCACTGTGGGCGGAGCTGTCCAGCGTCGCGTTGGCTATTCGGTTGAAGGTAACACCGGATGGGACTCGCAGCATAACCACAGGATTGCTCACCGTATTCACGGCAGAGGTGTTACTGATATTGATGCTATAAATCAGGCTTTCACCCGCGGCCACAACCGACTGCTGCGTTTGGTAATCCAATTGCAGATGCAAAGGCTCAGAAACAGTGATGGTGTCGTTCAGTGTTTGTGCAGGCCTGCCTGCATAACTCAAGGTTGCGGAAGTGATCAACGTTGCGGCTTCTTGCATGGATGTGGGTAGGCTGATGGGCAGTGAGCGCTGCAGTGATTGTGTAGGCAGCAGGTCAGGTATCGCCCAAGTCACTATGTTGCCGTTGACTGTACCCGAGTGGCTTGGCGTACGAATGTTCACGTTGGCAGGTAATTCCAATGCCACTGTAATGTCGCGAATCATATCGTCGCTGGTATTGCCGATAGCGAGGGCGTAATCAAAAGTGCCGCCCGCTGCAACCGGCTCTGTGGAGGGTGTAATGGTAAAAGCCACCGGTTGTGCAGCGACTACCTCGGCGTGCCGAACCAGTTCGATGGATTCGGATACGCTGTCAGATGTGATGCTTAATGTGGTGCTCAGGATGCTGCCGGGTGTGACACTTTCCGCTACCGTTGCATCAACTTCGAAACTTAAGCTGTCGCCACTGTTTAGATCACCCAGGTTCCAGCTGGAGATATCGCCTCCATCACAATAACCCACTGACGAGCAGCCAGTGTGTCCAGTACTGTTAGTGGAGGCATTACCGATGCGGTTGAAGCTAACACCTGCAGGAATGTGCATATCTACAACAACGTTGCCAAGGATATCCACATCTGAAAGGTTAGCGACCGTTACCAAATATACCAAGTGTCCACCGGGCGTTACCTGACTGGACTGAACTTCAAAACTGAACTGATCGGTTGTTGCAATGGGGAAGCTTGCTGCGTTGGAAGGATCGGTGCCAGCGTCAATTTCTGTTTGGTTACTGAAGCCGTCATTGTCAAAATCTTCCTGCCCGTCATCAGTGCCATCGTCATCTGAATCGTGTTTGTTGATGTCATAGCCAAGCACCTGCTCCCAATAATTGCTGAGGGAATCACCGTCTTCGTTTTCCTGGCCGTCTTGAATGCTATCGCCATCGCTGTCGATATTGTCTGGATCGAGACCATGTTCCAGTTCGTATGAACTCAACAACCCGTCACCGTCCAGATCGCCATCCGACAGCGTGATTTGCAGTGTGTCGATGTCGTCAAACTGACCGTCACTGACGGTTAGCTGCACCAGATAGCTGCCGGGGCGATTCAATGCGAGCGATGGTGTAGCCGAAGTATCGCTGCTGAAGCTGTATTGCGCATCGGCGGGCGCATTGGTTACAGCCCAATGGTAAGTTAATTCATCGCCGTCCGGGTCAATAGAATGTTCCGCATTAAAATTAACGGTTGATCCCAAGATGAGACCACCCTGGTCCGGGCCTGCTACAGCCTGCGGCGGTGTGTTCTGATCAACGGTGACAATGACGGGGCGTGATTCGCTTTGGAGTTCTCCATCGCTGACAGTGAGCTGAATGACGTAAACGCCTTGTACGTCTGCCATAAAATAAGGTGTTTCAGTGTCTGCGCCCAGGAGTTGGGCGCTGCTGCCAGAGGGTACCTCACTGAACGACCAATTGAATGCCAAGGCATCGCCGTCTGGGTCAGATGATAGCGAGCCGTTCAGCACCACCTGAATTCCAGGGTTGCTGAAAGATTGCGGCGCGCCGGGATCGGCAGTGGGTGCATGATTGGTCAGCGAATCCACCGAGATATGTAGATTGTCGGTGTCGGTAGACTCACCATCACTCACCTGCAGTTGAACAATGTACTGTCCGCTCACATCTGGTATGAAATCAGCGTTAACTGAGGTGCCATTATTGAGGCCAGCAGTGCTGCCATCAGGAATACTGAGTAAAGACCAGATAAAGCTAAGCGTATCGCCATCCACGTCGGTGGAATCGGCTGCACTGAGGCTCACGCGCTCGCCAACTGTAACCAACTGATCGTCACCGGCGTTGGCAATAGGCGCAGTATTCCCAGCATTAACCATCACCCTGTCAGTGCTGGAAAGATCGCCATCTGTAACCGTCAGTTCGACCTCGTAACTGCCTTTTTGGTCAATGATAAAATTGGGCATGCTGGTGTTGGATTGGTTTAATGACGCAGTAGAGTTGGCGGGTATCTGCTGGGTGAAGGCCCACGCATAGGTCAGGGTATCGCCGTCAAAATCGCTGGACTGGGTACCGTTCAAGGTGACATGGTCGCCAACTAACTTGCCGCCAATGTCTTCGCCTGCATGGGCAACCGGAGCTACATTATTGGTTGTGATGATGACAGTATCCTGAACGCTGGCAGTGAATCCATCACTGACTGTGAGCGCAACAATGTAGGTGCCGGATACGTCGATATTTTGCAGAATAGGCATGGTATCACTGGCAGAACTTAACATTGCGGTACTGCCGATGGGCGTATCCAATATCTGCCAACTGAAATGCAGTGCATGGCCATCAGCGTCAGAACTATTGCTGCCGTTAAGTTGTGCTGAGCCGGGTGAGTTGGGTGTTAAATCTACCGCGCGATCGGCGCCTGCATTCGCTATAGGTGTGGTATTGGTGAGGGTGATGGAGGAGGTTTGCGGGTTGCTATCCACTAAACCGTCGTTGACGATCAGCTGAATCACATAATCCCCCGGCAGGTCTGCCGCCAATGAAGTCTGCGGCGCACTGGGACTGGTAATGTCAGCATTGTGGCCGACAGGTCCGGACAGAATAGACCACTGAAAGCTAATGACATCACCATCGGGATCTGTCGATGCACGTCCATCCAGAGGGATGGTAGCCGTGATGGATTGCGGTGAGCTGATGTCTTTAATTATTGCCGATGGTGCGTGATTTTCGCTATCGCGAGGTGTGTCGTTACTGTCATTGCCACCTCCCCCTCCGCCACAGGCGGTGAGTCCGACAGCGATTACAGTCGGTGCTATGATGCGGGCTAACGGTGTTAACCAGCAGGGAGGTTGTCCCTTTGGGTTGCCAGAAGTTTCGTGTGTCATGATAAATCCCCTATTTGTCGACGGGTGCGTCCCATACCGCTACAAGCGTACGCACGTTGTTGGCGTGTTCTGTTTAAAAAATTCCTTCCCAGAGCACGTCCATGCTGGGTTATGAAAAGTCCAGGGCATTTTTCTGAAGCGAAATTTGTTGCCTATTGCTTGCATAGTCAGGTTGTTGGATGAATAGGGGGCGAACCATGAACGAAATTACACCGCACCAGGTAATGACCGAAGTGGCATTGGCCATGGCCATGGCATTTTTCTGCATGATGGTGCTGGCATTGGTGTCACTGGGCGTGCGTGCGCCACCGGCGCAGCCAAAGCTGTTTCAGGTGGAGCAGCAGGCGATTCAAACCACGAAAGCAAGCAAACAATCCGCAGATATGGGATCGAAGTGGGTGATCTATCATCATGGGGATTTCTTTGATCAGGATCTAAAACCCATTGATCCTGTTGAGTTAAATCAGACAAATGTACTAATGGCGGTGTCGCCGGAATTGAATTTGCAGCAGCTTATGTCAGCACAGTCACAGATTTCTTCCCCTAACGTTTCCATAGCCCTTTTGGATAAAGGTTGGTTGTCTCGATTGGAGGAAATGCCATGAATGTAAATATTTCACAGAAATTCTCGATGCTTATTGTGGGCATATTGCTGATAGGCATGGGGGTAAGCAGCAACGTGTGGGCTAAGTCCAGCCTGTCGCGTATGGAGTTGACTCGATTAATCGTCAATGAGGCGATGCAGTGGGAGGTTGAGCCGGCGCTGGCATTGGCAGTGGCTAAGGTTGAATCAAACTTCGACCCCCAGGCCTTAAGTCACGCGGGTGCAAGGGGGGTGATGCAGATCATGCCCAGTACCGCCATGGGTGAATTCGGTGTGCATCGCTACCGCTTGTACGATCCAAATGTCAATGTTCGCCTGGGGGTGCGATATTTGAGGATGCTGCTGGATCAGTATGATGAGGATGAGAGCCTGGCCTTGTCTCACTACAATGGCGGGTCACGGGTGCGTCAGAGTGATGGATCATTGGCGGTGATCCCCGCCACCAGAGCGTATGTTGAGCGCGTTCTGCAGCAAAAAGCACATTTCGCCAACCATTCATTGGTACTATCCGCTAAACGGGGTGATCTGGATCGGCGTTACGATCGTTTGGCGCAGGCTGATCTGGACGACTTCGGTCAGTCAGCGCGCCTGGGCTCGGTGGGCATGCCTGTTGCTGTACGCGCAGAGCCTCAGCATGAAAGCAGCGAGCGAGCTCAGCTTATTCAGGCACTGCGGTCACTTAAGTTCAAAAACAGGGTGCGGGCCGTATCAGATCGAGGTTGGCATGCGCATTCACCCGAGCCGTTGGATGATTTCTAGCAAGCTGTTATGTGTAACCCAAAAATGACACAATATTGCAAACATGGCGGCCTACGAAATGAGCTATGTGAAGAAGCCAACGGGGATGGCTTCGATATTGATGCGGATCAAAATAGAATGGAAATTGATTTGGGGGGCGACATGTCAGAGCGTGGTGCAGAGGACAGCTTTAATGCGCTTAATCAGTTTGGGGTGAGTGAAACGCTGATTGGCCTGTTTCAAAGTTTGCGTGAGGCACCGGGGCTATCAGGATATAAATACCGCACCGAGGACATCAGTCGTCTGGAACGTGCCGTCGTCTTTCGTAATTATGGCAAAGCCTGTCTGGAACTCAGCTATCTTCTCACGGCAATTTTGCAACTGCCAATCGCGCAGAGACATCACTCGCCGCTATTACAGCATCTGTGGATTGAGCAGAACATTACTCCTGTCCGAGTGCGCTCTGCGTTCGCTGAGGCGGACGGAGAAATTGTAAGCCTAACAGAGGAGGGCATCCAACAGCAGATTGGTGCAGATCGCTTTGTTATTTCACCGACGCGGGTCGGTTATTTAGCGGCGCTAATGGAGTTGATCACGTATATCAATCCGGCAGTGATAGCCGAGGCGGAACATCAGCTAATCAAGCCTACCGTAAAATCGATACAGTCATTCTCCTCCCGATTACAAAAGTGGATTTATGACTATCTTGATGAGCATCTAATGCCAGCACAGCTGCGACGTCGGTTCCGCTTTTTAATGGATTGGTGTTTAGCGAACAAGCCGGAGCACCAAAGCGTAGAGACCTTTACGAGTGATCAGGTGGTGTTTCAATTTTGGCAGCAGGTGTCTGAGCTGGATGAAAACCTCGGGTTTCGACGGTTTCGATCGGTAGGTGATGACTTTATTGCCTTACTGAAAGCGCTGGAGCTGGGGCGCAGCCGATCTGAAGCCAATCATGCGGCAACCATTGGTTTGGACGTTGAAGCCGGAGAATGGCATCCAGATCAACTGGAGCAGCTGTATGAGGAGCTCGGATTAGAGCTGGCGGATGTTGGGTTTCTTGCAAAGGCTCCGAAATTTTTTGCTTCGAGCACCTGGGTGGAGGTGTCTCAGAGATTGATGGACGCGGGCAAACTCAGCGCTCGATTACCTCTCACTATCATGCGCATGGATGTACTGGGTGGCTTGCAGGCTAAATTGATTCAAGCTGATAAAGATAAGAACCATGAGCGATTTGAGTTTTATATGGATTCCATCCCAGAGCAGGATTACAGCGCCTATTTGGACGGGTTGGAACAATACACATCAGCAATCCAGGATGCCAGGATGTTGGGCCTTGGGTTGTTTCTGCAGTTGAATAGCCCAGAAGCGCTGGCACTATTGGCAGAGATATTGCCCGCTGACGTGTTGCAAGCCATGCAACAATGTATGCAAGATGCCAAATCTGATCAGCTACTAGAGAAAATAGTCGAGATCAGATTGCAGGTGCCGGAGCTAAATAGAGTGTGTCAGCAGGCCACAAAATTGCTGAAGAAAACCAACAGGGCGGGGTTCAGTGTCCTCCCGCAGCAGGATGAATTATTCGACTACAGTTATGCGCTGGATGTCATAGCACAATGTAATCGCTTGCGGAATGGGCATGTGTGTGCGTTGCATTCTAAACTAGAGCATCACGACACTGTGACCTTTACTGAAGATCTGGCGACATTCCGACGCATACTGCGTAAGCTTTATGGAGAACAATTATGAATGGTGATCAAGGCACAATGGATCATTCTACACCGGAATCGATGTTTGTGGCACTGAAAGCATTACAAGGCATTCACCAGTTGCAGGGAGATACCCAGGTTGTTTTGGCGGATATCGTGGCCTATATCTCAGGGCGAGGCAAGAAAGACATATTAGTAGAGAAGGCGATTCGCTCCGATTTGCGGTTAAGGCAACTGTATAAGCTGCTGTTGCAGCAGCAGCGGGTGGCGTTCTTGCCGAAGGAAGCACTTGCTCAGGATGCAGCTGAGTTGGATATGCGGATTGGGGCAGGCTTTCGCATATTGTTTCGCCGATCGCGTGCAGATTCAGGGCAAACATATGTGATTATAGAGCTGGATGAACATTATGAATTGGATCGCAGTTCAGACTATATGCTGTTTGCTGAAGATTCGACTGACGTCGTGCGTTTGAGATTTGTGGCGACCAGCGGTGGACGCTCACAAATCATATTGCCCAGTGACGATAAAAAGCTCAAGACAATAAAAAACCCGGATATTGAGCTGAGTCTGGTTCCTTTGTAATCCCTAAATTGGAAGCGTTGTAATGCGTGTACATGTTTTTATAGCGACAACTCAAGGCCCCATAGCAGTACAGCGTATTGTGGCAGAAGAACCTGACGTGCAATCTGTTATATGTATTGATGGCGGTATGGAGCCACTCTCCATTAGTGGCCGATATCATGATTTTGTGCGTAAAGGCAGTGGATTGATTCAGCGGGATTTTGGTGAGCCTGCCTATCGTGTGGATGTGTCCGGGCGCATTGATCAAGGCAACAGTTGGCAGTTGCCCGTGTATCTGGCTCATTATTTGAGCGCAGAGGGCTTGCTGGGAGATGGACAGCCGCAGCCCGGTGACAGAGTGGTGTGGAGCACAGGAGCCCTGAAGGCTGATAGATCCATTTCACCGGTAGAGGAGGTATACAATAAACTTAAAGCATCCAGTGAGCTGTTTTTGAATCTCAAAGAACAAGATGCACCTGTGTTGGTGTTGGTGCCCGCAGCTGAGAGCCCAGCTTTGGATCGCTGGTTACAATCAGACGACATCATGGTGGAGGCGCATACTGACTGGATCTGCGCTTCATCGGATCAGCTAGACGATGCTCTGCGCCAACTGTGTGATTTTATTTATCCTGAGCATGTTGGTGAACAAGACCAGCAAGATCACTGCATGGAAGAGGGCAACATCACCCAGCCAAATATACTGCAGGAGCCCTACCTGCCGCCTCCGGGAATGGTATCGGAAAGCGTACCTGCGATGGCGGCGGATGTTGCAACAGCACCGCAACCGAGCACAAGGGGCGGTATGATCTGGGGAGCACTGATATTATTGCTAATAGGTGCTGGCGTTGCGGGTTGGCAATACCAAGAGACAACGTTACCTGCCCCCAGTTTGGTAGTTGAGATGGGGCCAACCTATGGGGAATGCAATCAAAAATACATGATCGAACAGGTGTTAGTGGCAGAAAATGGAAACTTTCCGGATGTGTCGTTAAACAGGCTGTGCGCAATATGGATAGAAACGTCGCCGGAGGTTGGAAGTGTTGTTGGGGTGTCTTTGGATAACGGTACACTGTTTCCCATTCAGTTTAGTATCGATCGTTGGCGAATGTCGTTACCCAGTCAACGCTTTCACAGTCGCAAATATGCATTACTTGTTTCGGAGCAAGTACTGACAGACTCCGTGCTGAATAAACTTAAGAGTCAGCTAGAAGATGAATTCAATCGAGACAATGCCCAGAACGATACGATAGACCCTGCGTGGTTAGAAATGGTTGCGCAGAAAAATTCTATAGATATAGATGTGTATACGCACCAACTGGTTTACGAAAAAATGTCGTCTCGCGATTTTTGATCGGCAAACAATTGACCTAATCCTGTCATAGCCATATCAGAACTACCTTTTGGGAGACTGATATGAGCAGAAAAACGATAATTGCACTCTGTATGGCCCTGTTGCTATCGGGCTGCTTGATGCAGCCAGGCAACATCGAAGCCAACGACCCCTATGAACATATACGAGCTGAATTCAGCCAATGTCGCGCTCAGGCCCTGAAGATGGATGCCAGTGCTCGTGAACATCAATCTGTTGCCCAATATCACACCGCCGCCAACCTGTTCGGTCATTGCGTTGAGCGATATTCCACATATACAACGGTTGTATCCGCTGATGAGATGTTGGAAATGCAGGCGCTCTCCATCCTGGGCTTTATCAAAGCAGGAGATCTTCAGTCAGCCGAGGAGCAACTTCAAATTATGCGGGACGCATTTCCCGACCATGATCTTTATTTTTCAGACGGAAGTTCGTTTGTAGATTCGATTTATTTGCTGCTCGATACTGCCCCGACTGCGAGCAATAACAGGCGCCTATTGAATGTGAATCCAACCGTTTCTGCTGAGCGCCAGCGCCGCGATTACTGGTTGCAATACTAATCAGTTTGGAAATGGAGGGTAACGCAATGCATCGCTTCAACAACAGGTTTCCAGCAAGCTTCTGCCTCAAAGTGTTGATCAGTTTGATGTTGATGATTGTGCCTTGGGTAGCCAATGCACAATCTGCGGACTGGGTTCCAGTATCCAGTGAAAAACTGATTCAGCTGCCGGCGAGTTACCTCGATCGCTATGTGGAGCAGGATTTTCGTAGATCGTCCCTTGCCCAAAGCGTGGACGCTGCTAACAGTGCAATGGATGCGCAGTTATCTCGCATGACTTCACTGCGGGATCGTCTGGCTAGTGCACAGAAACATGAACAAATAGATTTGCGACATCAATTGCTGTTGGCGAAGTCGGAATACATTGATGCAGTGGAAGAAAAGCAGCGATTGGATCGCCGTGCGCTAGATAAAAAGTCCACGCTCTATCAGGGCGTACTAAGGGCAATGCTGAAAGATCAGCGAAGTAGAAATGACCCAGTCAGTGTTACGCTGGTATCTCAGCAGAAGGCAGCACGGGAGCGCATGCAGCGTTCGGTTGCAGTGGTAAATGAAGTGCTGGATGCAGAACCGGGTTTTAAACCTTCCCAGTATTCAGAACAGTATCGGGAAAACCTTGCCAGAGTGGAAGCGCTCAAATCTGCTATTGCCGAGCATGTAGCAAATGCGTCGCCGCTGATTAATGGCGAAGATGTATCAAGAGAGGAGTTTGTACGCTTTCTGTTGGCGAATGTTGAATCAGAGCGAGCTTTGTTGGATCAGGAACAGCTGATGTTGGGATATATGGCGCGACTGGTTGCATTGGATGCTCATGGGTTAGAGCAGGAGTTGATGTTAGGTGAGCATAATGACGCTGAAGTATTGGGCGCCGGAGCCAAATCAGAGCGCTTGGCCAAAGCGTCCGAACTGTTTGTTGATCAATATTAAAATACGGGATACCCAACATGTATAAGATGATTCTGATCATAACACTGGCTTTGGCCAGCATCCCTTTTGCTCAGGCCGCAGATCTGCGCAGCCTCGAAAACCTCGAACGAGAGCGTGCGCGTATGCTGAGTCTTGCACTGTCTCATGATATGGAAAGTGTACAAAGGGAGCAGCGGCTTAAAGCCATGTTGCGAACCCTTGTTGATCTTGAGCGTATGGTGCTACGAGACGACCGGCTGCTGGGTGTTGCCGACCCTAAAGTGAGGCGTGCATTCAAACACTATGAACTAACGTTTGTCAGTCATGCTTCTATGGAAGCGCAGCAGCAGGTCGTCGATTTCTGGCTTGAGCAACAAGGTTTGAGTACGGATCGGATTCTGTCTGCCAAGGCAGGCTTGCGATGAGTGTGAAAGTGAACGTGCAGAGACAAGATTTGGCGGGGTGGTTGATCAGGCCTGGCCGAGTATTGTTCTACCTTGGCGGCACAATAGTAATTGCCCTTGCTCTGGCCAGTTACCTGACTGAGACGGACACGGAACAGGTGTTGCTGTGGCTCAGGCAGGTATTTACTTCCAGTTTCATCGTGATGTTTTTGGTGTTGGTGTTTGCCGGTGTGTACGGACTGATCCGGCTCGATGGCTCTGAGGAGGACGCGTTCTGGCGGGAGTGCACGCTGCAAGCAGCAAACGGAATAGCTACGTTGGCGCTTACGTTTACCTTGTTGGGGATCAGCCTGGGGATTGGGGGATTGGCCCAACACAGCATCAGTGTTGACACTGTGCCAGGCCTTATTCAGGAGTTAACCGGACATTTTTCTACCGCTTTTATGACAACGGTCGTTGGTCTGCCTGTGGCGACGCTATTACGTTCGGTGGCATCGATTCGCTCAATTCGTTTGCAACTCGATTGGAGGAGAAACAGATGATTATTCGATTGTTCCTATTGATGGTGCTGGTAGCAGTAGGGTATCTGATGACTGCGTCACCGATGAATGTGTCTGAGTGGGCCAGGAAACTGAACAGCTCCGATGGGTTCCAGGCTGAACCTGAGCGAACGGAACAGCTGCAGTCGATTCAACAAGAGTTGGCGCTTATCAAACAGCAGTATGCGGAGCTTAAGCTTGCTTTATTAACAGAGAACACAAAAAGCGCCGAATATATCGAGCAGAATACGGATTTCCATGCCCAGCATCAGCGGCCCCAGGAGCTGCTTGAACTGGCCGAGCGCATGGAGCTTCGTGCGATTGAATTTGGCCGTTGAAAGTGTGATGCACAGGCTGCTGGATGGGATAATTGCTGTTGCAACACTGGTGATTATCGCAATGACAGCAGTGCACCCCGTTAGACAGGAGCCGCCGCCAGACAAGCACAAAACTACAGCGCCCGTACATAGGGGGCCAACATTGGAGCAGTCGGTATTATTCACAACAATTCCATTGCCCCCACCGCCACCCAGCGGTGAAATCACTGAATCGAATCTGAATCTGCCCACAAGACACGATAAGAATGGGCCGCACATAGAGTGGGGCTGGCCAGATAGCGCAGTAGAACAAGATGAGCTTTATCATTATCTACGGCGTTGCGCTGGCATGGAACTGGCGCTGCTCAGTGCGGGACAGATCGTGCGAATAACCAGCCAGAAAGATTCGGTGCCGATAAGCAGTGCAGTTCGGATCATCAAGGGAAGGCCGAGCCCTGCTGAGCAGCGCTTAGTGCCCCAGATCAGGGCAAGGGGAGCACCAGTCCGACTGTTTTCGGCTCAGTTTGATCAATATTTGATCCGGCAATTGCAGCAAGTGTACGGTCAATCTTTACGCGATGCTGATCGAATATCGGGCCGCTATCAACGAGCAGGAAAACATTGGAATCTGAATATGCTAACCGTGAATGGCCGTAGAGTAGGCGGGGAAATCCCCTTGAAATATGCTTGTATTAGTAGTCGCTGATGTTTGGTTGAGGGGTTGTCAACCCAGGCCGTGGTTGCGACACTATCCAGCGATACTTAGTAGAAAGCCATAAGAGGGAAGTATGAAATTCTCCAGGCAGGTTCTTGGCCAGTAGAAAAACTGCCCTAGCCTGTTCATAGTCAATCGAGACCATCAAAATCGAATAGGAAGCGAACCATGAATATCTTACGAACACTTTGTGCCAGCATCGTTGCCCTGTGTGTATTGGCCTTCAGTGCGCCGTTGTTGGCTGGGGATAACCCGAATTTATTAGTGATGGGGGAGGATGGTGACAAGGACACAGTGCCCCGTAGCAGTCGCGTATTTAAGCGAGTGCTGGATGCATTGAACGAAGAGATGCACAACGCCGGATTTAATATGTACGACGAAACTGCGATAACTCTGGGGGACTTTGCGCAGGGTCGTTCACGTCGTACTGACGCTGAGATTATAGACGTTGCCCGCTCTGTGCGCAGACCTCCTATAGATGTGGCGGTGATCTTTCAGATTTATGCCAGTGCCAAGCCCTTGGATCATACAACTAAAGTAAAGGTACGTATCAGCGGCCGCATGCTGAACGTAAAAACCGGCCAACGCTTGGGCAACTTCGAGGTGGATACACCCCAGGAGTGGAATGCAGAGCCGGAGTGCAATCGTGAATGTATTCTGGAAGTGGTAGGCAATTACAGTAAAACCATTGCTGCAGATCTTGGTGCTGTGTTGGCTGAAAAACTGGCGTGGATGGTCGAAGGTGACAGTGATGGCAGCGCTGCCACAGGTGAAAGTCAGTTACCGATGGCGTTTAACTTAATATTTGATGGCTTTACCCCAGATGACATGTTGTCCATCGAGGAATATATAGTCATTTTCTCTGGCTACAAATCACATCGCCCTGTGTACAGTTCTGCTCGTCGTTCAGAGATCTGGTATGAATCCACTATAAAGTCAGCGAAGTTAAATCGTAATCTGCAAAAAATGTTAAAGGAGCTGGATCTGAGCGGTATGGTTCAGTTTGCAGGTAATACCTACAGTGTTAAGAAAATTGCCCGTCGTAATGAAACCAAAAAGCCCGATACCAAAGATGGTTGGTAATGCCTGGCTACGTAGCTAAATTGGGGAACGATGATGCGTAATGTCTATTTAGTACTGTTGTTAGCGGGGCTGATGATTTCTGCTGGTTGTGCCACTAAGTCTCCGGCCACAGAGCCATTACTCTGGACGCCCACTAATCCTGAGCGCGCAGTGGTGGTGTTTGTAGATGATCACATTGACAACAGTCTGGAGCGTGATGAGGATTTGGTTCTTCAATTGCAGCGGCGCTCAGTCAGTGAGCTGCAGCAATATCAATATGACGTAACAGAAAGTGATCGTTTAACACAGACATTTCTGAATCATGCTGGGCGCAGAACCGGCAGTGAAGTGGCTGATAGTCTGGCAATGTTGGAGGGTTGGGGATTTGCAGTGGCGCATGTGTTCTCTTTGCACTCAGAAAACACCGCGCAGTATCGAAAGGTTTGGCTCAGTGTCAACAGTACGCTGTATGACGTTCAAGAACAGCGCATTATTCAGCGTTGGGAACAACCAATGCTGCGTCATGTGGTGGTTGCGGCTGATTGTAATCAAGCGTGCACTGAGCAATCTATCTTGCCTCGCGCAGAGGAGCTTATGGTGAACATCGCCGAGCGTACTCATCGGGCAATTAGGGAATATCATCATCCTGCTGAATACAAAGCACCACCTGCAAGAAAGCCGCCACCAAAACCTCCGGCGAAAATACCGGATGATGTTCCCGAGCCGAGATCGTCTGAAAAAGGTCAATGGAACACCATTAATTTCTAGCGGCTCTACCACGACGGCGCACGCGTCAAACTGAAAAAAGTACTGGGCAAAGTATGAGTAACACACGAACCAAATGGATGTTGTGGATCAGCTTGGTGTTGATCATGCAAAGTGCCTGTTGGAGCCAGGCAGCGCAACAGCAAACCGATCTGGAGCGGCCACTTGTCGCATGGGCGGGCTTATCGCTGTCTGGTTCGAGCAACAAACTGGATATCTTGTATCCCAGAGTAATGAAATATCAGGTGCGGGCTAATCAGTTGTTATATAGCACGCTAAAAGGAGTGCGGCCCGAATACTACCAGCTGGTTACAGACGATAAGGTGGATCTGCGCAAGGGTAATAGCCTTGCGATGACGCTGATGGTGGACAGTGAAAATGTCGTGGTTAGACAATTAGCCGGTTTACACCAAGCAGTAGTAGAAATCTCGGCCAGTGTGCTGGTTTATGATGTGGCCAGTGATGAAAAAGCAGTAGTGGCTTCGTTTCCAGTGGGGTTGGGTCCTTACGTAGAAACCTATGAGCACAGTGCGCCTACGCCGCAACAGCTGGATCGTTTGGTGGAGGGATATTTGTTTGGGGGGTTAAGCAATCTTGAAGCCGGTCTAATCGAAACTGCCATCAGTAACATGCAGTCAGCTGATATCAAATATCGATATGCCGCGAAGATTGGAATTGGCTCAGTAGCAATTGCCGAAGAGGCTGCGGCACTGATGGCGCCCAACTTCGGTTCTGATCAGAATGTAATGGAAGCCTATATTGCCAGACAAACAGCACGTTTATTATCAACCAGTCAGAAGGTGTCAGTTATTCCCTATAGAGTAGATAGTGCTGTGGCTCAGATGGTGCTGCGATTTACTGGAAAGAAAACCACGGTGCTGTTGGAGCTGCCTGAACCTGATTATCAACTATCTGTAAATGTTGAGCGCTTTGCACGTAAGTTGACTCAGGAAAACAAGCATGAACAACTTTTTGTTTATGCGGCCAGGGCAACGATCGGTATTGATGATGATTTTGGCGATCAGGTATACCAGGAATCGATGAAGAACTATGTACATAAAAAGATACTGCGTTCGCAACCAAACATTAATGAATGGGTTGTGTATCGTGGTGCGCTGGAGAACCTGACACTGACATTCTTCCAGCAGCTGGCTGCGCCCCAGGCAGGCTGGTTCAATTTGCAAGGTTTTGAGGGAGATCAGCGTAAGCAAGTGCAGTCAGATTTGCTGGCTGCCGCCGAGGTTTTGGAGCAATGTCGATGAGAAGGTGGGCAATATTGTGTATGGCTGCTGTGTCCTCATGGGCTAATGCTGAAATTGTCCACTCCAAAGGATTGGCTGAGATCAGAATCAATGGCGCAAGTGCCAGTTCGCAAGAACTGGCTCAAGCAGAATTTGTGGCCAAGGAAAATTCAGTACAACGCTTTCTTGCGGAATTCAGACCAGCAGCAGCGCAGGTGTACGCTAACTGCGGATTAACGCAGAAGAACATCGACGAAGTGGTTATTGATACTCGTACGCGTCCACCCAAAACTCGGCAGGGATTGGTGCAGGTAAAAATGCGTACCAGCATTGATCAGGTTAAGCTGGATCTGCATTTAAATTCATGCGTTAAACCCACATCACAACGTATTGCTATTGTGCTGGTGGCGCGTGAGCAGGCAGACACGCAGAGCCATGATACCTACAAAGCGTTTTTCGGCCAGCTTGATAAGTCTTTGGGGGCGGTGTTTGTCGCCAAGGGATTCAGCGTGGATTCGAAGCAGGATATGGAAATATTCAGCGGTGGCATTTATCGACAAGAGCGCCTGGTTCGGCAATATGAGCACAGTGGTCAGGTTAATTGGGAGCCAGCGCGAATAGCCGGTTTTATTACCAACGTTGATTTGTTGGTCATTGGCTACTTTGATATTGGTCGTTCTAATAGTGTGAGCACAAACAATCTAACAGAGGTGGCTGTATCAGGAACCGCTGAGATGTTCGATATGGTCGAGAATGTGGTGGTGGCATCAACGCCTAAAATCCAATTGAATGCCGAAGCAAGAAACGAACGGGAAGCAATTAATGAAGCAGTGCAGTTGGTGGTTGAAGAGGTGGGTATTCAGCTTACGGATAAGCTAAACGCCTATTCGCTACGGGCTGGAAAATAAATTTTAGAACATTGGGGAATGTTATGAATAAGCTGAAGAATATTGTGATGACGATTGCCTTGTTGGGGCTGGCAAATGCAGCATCGGCGGGCTGGGGTTTTGATGATCTGAAAGAGCTGGTGCCGCTGAAAAAAACTCAAAATGATTCAGAGGTGAAAGTAGAAGAAAAAGCAGGGATAGACGCAGATAAGGCTTCTGAAGCCCAAGCTACTACGGCTGAAACACAAGCCAAGGTGCAGCAGTCCGAGGCAAAAAAGGTTGAAGCCGAAGCGAAGATGGACGTGCTTGTTGATGAGAATGAACGGGTGGTAAAACGATTGATCGCATCCTTGCTGCGGGTGGCAGAGGCGCAGGCAAATTTTGCCGAAGCTCTGGATGCCAAAGACCAGGCGGACAAGCTTCGGGCCGAAAGTAAGGCGCTGGGGGAAGCTAACTATACAGATAAGAGTGCTCTGCATCGACACGTGAAAGTGTCTAAGGCTACTAATAAGGTCATTCAAAAGAAAATCGCCTTAAATCAAGAGCTGAGCCAAGAGGGGCGAGAGCAGTTCAGTACTGGGATGTTACATTACGTGATTGCGGTAAAAGAAACCAAAGAGATGACCGATGAAATAGGCCCGTTCTATGATGCCACCATGGCAGAGGCCAAAACGGTGCAGAGCCTGATTAATCAAAGCAAGAATCAGAATAATGTAATTGGCTTCATCACTAATGTAAAAGACTATGCCACAAGTCGTTTCGGGAAAAAATTCGCTACCACCAAGTATCTGGTAAAAAACAGCAAAGGTTTAGCGAAGGATCATAAGGCTACCGTGAATTCAGTAGTGGAGTATGCGAGAAACAATGATATTGAGGTGCCTAAGGAAGTAGAAACGTCTTTGGACTTCATATGATGCCGTTGGATGCAAGAGGATAGAACTCATGGAAGCGACAGCAGCGATGAGGCAATATTGCGTGGCCAGCAGGATGACAATTCAAGTTTTGCTGCGGAGTGTGAGGCGGATGGGGCTGTGTGCTTTGTTGTTGCTGAGCGCATATTCGGGGCCGTCAGTTGCTGTTGAAGCAGGGTGGGATGGGCCGAATAACGATCCGTTTGGGTTGCAACCTAAAGAACGCAATATTGCCCGGATCAAAGAGATACCCATTGCGCTGCCCGGTGAATTCGTTATGGATTTACATAGAGCGTCGGATTTTGACAAAACGAATACCTATATTGCTGATCAGCTCGGTAAGGATGATTATGATATCGCCTTGATACCGAACTCAACACTAAGTGTGGTGAAGTTTCCTGTACCAAAAGGGGGGTGGATCAATTTTAACGATTACTTGGCGATTCTGGAACAGGCACCGGGTGTGGCTGATGCCCAGCCTAATTTTGTCCGATATACCACCGTTGGCCAAAGCCCTTTTTCTGATCCGCAGGCAAGTAAGCAGTGGTTTTTGCAAGCAATCAATGCTGAGCGCGCGTGGCGGATAAATCAGGATGCCTCGAGTGTCGTTGTGGCGGTTATTGACGACGCCATTATGGTTCAGCATGAAGATTTACAAGGCAATCTTTGGAGTAACCCAGGAGAGATCCCGGGCAATAGGATTGATGATGACCGCAATGGATATGTTGATGATATCAACGGCTGGAATTTCGGCGCTAACAATAATGATCCATCTCCAAGAGGTTCAGGTTGTATTGAAAGTGGGCACGGCACTCATGTGGCAGGTGCGATAGGTGCTGTGGGTGGCAATGGTAAAGGCGTCACGGGTGTTTCACCTAAAGTAAAGATCATGGCTTTGTCTGCTGGCCGGCCTGATAGTAAGTGTGGTTTTGACTCTGCAGGCATACTGGAGGCTGTTCGGTATGCGGTTGATAACGGAGCCAAGGTCATCAATCTTAGTTTGGGTGGCCCCATGGGAACTAGAATTGCGAAGCAAACCTATCAGTATGCCAGTGATAAGAATGTATTGCTGGTTGTAGCTGCGGGCAATGATGGGTTATCCAATGACGTGGAGGATATACCCCAAGGCAGCGAGATCACTCTGACCGCTCTGGTGCGGGACAACAAAGTTGTTCATCAGGCATTGGCTCCCAGCTATCCAGCTGCGTTTTCCCGCAGCATTGACGGCATGCTGACGGTTGCCAATATGCGCGCTGATACTCAAAATTCAGCAAATCTTTTTTTATACCGTAGGGACATTCCCTGGGATTACGTAGGTGTTGGGGTGAAAGTCCAAGGTGGAAAGCTGGTGACAAAAGGCTTTAAAAAACTGTCATCGGGATCTTGGGTTGTGGGCAGTAGTTATGGTGCCCGTACGGTTCAAATTGGTACACCTGGAACGGATATCTTCAGCACTATTCCCAAGCCCAGTGGTGATGGGGCTGCGAGTGGCTATGGCATGATGACTGGCACGTCGATGGCCAGTCCGATTACAGCGGGTGCGGCTGCTCTGCTATGGTCGAGCTTTCCTGAGCTGAGTAATGTGCAGATCAAGCAGCGCTTATTAGCCAGCGTGAAAAAGAATTCGGATCTGAGCGGTAAGGTTGGCAGTGCGGGGCAATTGGATATCTATGAAGCGTTGTGCGGTAAGCAGTTTAGTAAACGGGCGACCGGTTGCGATGGCAATAAGCCAAAATCCAAGCCACCTCAGGCTGCGCCCCCTGTCAGTAAACCTGTGCCGAAACCAGCACCAACACCTGAAACGAAACCGAAGCCAGCACCTGAGCCGAAACCAAAACCAAAACCCACGGCCAATGATTGGTTGCGTGGTGCTGAGGACCCATCGGAAGGCAGCATCGAATGGTGAAACACATGCAGAGCAATAAGCTGATCGTAGTGGTGATATTTATGGTCGTTGCCGTTGGCTGTTTAAAGCAAGAAGAGCCACTTGAGCAAGCGGAGGTGCTGCCTGATATTTCTGCCCAGGCACTTGAGCAACCGGTAAGTGTACCCTATGAGCTGATAGTGGAGTTGGGCTCAGGGATTGACCCTGCCGCATTGCAGCAGGCACTGGTTGATTTGAAGCCGGTTTGGAAATGGATTGGGCCCCAAGAGCATAACCTTGTGCTGTTGACCTTTCCGGATACGGTGGATATGGATGCAGCGGCTACCCGTATACAGGCTTTGGATGGTATTGAAAATGTTCAACCTAATTTCATAATGCAAATCCAGGAGAGTTCTTTACCAGAATCAAATTAGGCGATCAGTTTCTGATTGCCGCCTTTGGCTGTGTATAATGCGATCGAAATCAATATGTGGCCAATATTAAGAGGATGCCGACCATGAGCTGGACAGTGTACTTATCAGGTGAAATTCATACCGACTGGCGCGAACAGATTATTCTGGGAGCTAAGGCCTTGGATCTTGCCATTGAATTCACTTCTGCGGTAACGGATCACGACGCCAGTGATGCGGCGGGAGATGTGTTGGGTGCCCAGGATAACGGGTTCTGGCGTGACCATCAGTCTTCCAAAGTAAATGCTATTCGCACCAAGAACCTGATTGAAAAAGCGGACATCGTAGTGGTTCGTTTTGGGGATAAATATAAACAGTGGAATGCCGCTTTCGATGCGGGATACTGTGCAGCCTTGGGAAAGCCTTACATTACCCTGCATGATGAATCCATTATTCACCCTCTCAAAGAAGTGGATGCCGCCGCCATGGCGTGGGCTCAGACGCCACAGCAGGTAGTGGAAGTGTTGCGTTACGTGGTGGGTTGATATCGCAGATTGAAACATCTGATTGCTTCACGCATCTAACAGGATAACCAGGGGGAGTAATCTGATGAATCGAGTTAAGTCTGTTTTTATTTCGTTATATCTCACGTTGTTGGTGGTGGGGTTGGTGCGTGCATTGTGGCAGTTATCGGTACAGCCTGCCTGGGGCTGGGTTGTGCTGGCATTGTTACCTGCGCTGGGCTTTTTTGGCTGGGTGTTTGGTTTCCGTGTGGCGCGAACCGGTTATGCTTCTGTGGTGATGTGGGCTGCTCCGTTGATTGCGTCGGTAGCGATGCTGATTTCAGGGGTGACGTTAGTGGAGCCCTGGATCTGGGTGTTGGATGTGGGGCTGGGCGGCGCTTTACTGTATGTATTGTGGTATTCCCGCTACGGAGCGCGTGATAGTTTGGTGTTGCAGTGTGGTAACACTTTGCCCGAATTGGTATTTGAAACAGAGCATGGCCAGCGTGTCAGTACACAGGATTTTAAGGGCCCGCTGTTACTGTTGTTTTATCGGGGAAATTGGTGCCCTTTGTGTATGGCGCAGATTCGCGAAGTGGCTGATCAGTACAACGAATTAGCCGCAAAAGGTGTGAATTTGTTAATGATCAGCCCGCAATCTCACAATAATACAGCGGCGTTGGCCCAGAGGTTCTCTGTGCCCATGCAGTTTTTGGTGGATAGGGATTTGGCGGCGGCAAGGAAATTAGGTATTGAAGCGGTTGCCGGTTTGCCCGCAGGATTGGAAGTGCTGGGGTACGATAGTGATACAGTTATGCCTACGGTTGTTATTACTGATGCGAAGCACAATATTATTTTTGTTGATCAGACCGACAATTACCGAGTGCGGCCAGAGCCCGCGACATTTATGCAGGCTCTGGCGGCGGCAGGCCTGTAATCCTAGTAGAAGCGGGATACCAGTTCCAGCCGCCAGGTGGTGAAATTTGGATTTTCTCCTGCTACATCAACGTCCACTTCCGACCACTGGTATGTACCCTTGACTGCAAAATCACGGTTTACATCCCAGCGTAGCCCCAGTCCCAGTTTATAGCTGAAGCCGCTTTCCACTTTAGTGGGCTGGTAGACGTAGCACGAATACCAGTCGCACCAGCCGTAACTGGGGCCGGTGGCGATGTTAGAGTCGATAGTAGTCCACCCCAGCGAGCCGGCCACAAAAGGCGAAAATGGTTTGTTGAGCAGGTAGTATACGGCATCAAAATTCAGGCTATAGGTGTACAGCCGGTTGCTGTAGGAGAAATCATCATTGGATGGGTCAATGGCTTTGGCGTGAGAGGTATAGTTCATACCTATCCAGTCAAAACTGCCACCTATGGCGAAATTCCCTGTCTTGTTGTACAGATACGCAAAACCGAACCCCAGATCATCATCCACCTCCAATGAGGAACCGTTGGGGCCCGAGTAGTTCTCGTCTTCAACATAGTTGAAACGGAATGAAAATTCTGACGTATAGGGGCGTCGGCTTTGGGCTTGAGCCAGATCTGCTGAAAATACGAATACGAAAATGACCATAAGAAACAGGCGTGATAAAGGCATGTTGCATCCCTGTAGATTGATAGTAAAACGAATGTCACGGATGTTAGCAGAAAGTTCGGGTGGTGCGTTATACCTGAGTGAGGTGGTTGGCCCCTGTGTTGTTTGAATAAGAATATGTCAATGCTGAGGCGGAAATGGTCACTGTGTTATGGGGTCTGCTCTGATACTGTACGGTTTATTATGCGGCAGAGCTATTTCTGGGTAGTGGGAACGGTGTGTTATGAATTGTGCGACTAAATTCGAGGAGATGTTGCGTTCAGGTGCGGTGGGCACTGAGCAGGCGTTAGCTTATTTTGATGAGCTGGAACCTGTAAACGTGGCTTTTATGCTGGGGAGCTGGAGAGGCAAAGGCTTTCCTACAGGGCACAAAATGGATGGTTTACTGGAGAACTATAATTGGTACGGAAAGACCTTTGAGAGTTCGGAAGACGTACATCCACTGGTGTTCAAACGCACAAATGGCAGCACCGTGCGCCTAAATCCTATTTGGTTTCCCATGAGTGCAGCCCGCCGTACTCGCCTGGCGACCAGTGGTTTGTCTCGCTTCACCTTCAATATTGCAACGTACTTTCTGAAAACCGGCAAATCCAGAGCACGTCTGCGCATGACGGAATACCGTGGCAAGGTGAGTGCCACCATGGTTTACGATCAGAAGCCGATCAACGATGTGTTTCGTAAGGTGGATGAAAACCGGGTGCTGGGGGTAATGGATCTGAAAGCCAAAGGCTATAAACCATTCTTTTTTGTGCTGGAGCGCGCCACGACCTGAATAAAAGAAGCAGCGCGACTATGAGCAGGCAGGTTTAGGCGGCTTTGGCCTGCGGTGCTTGGGGTGGCTGTTGCAACAGGGCGCGCCACTGTTCGATCAAATAACTGTCATCATCATCCCAAGGGTGGAAACCGGGCTTAAAATATTGGAACCAGGCAGGCACAACGGTTGCGAACAGGCCGCCGGGTTTGGCCAGTTGCCATACGCCTTTTGCCAGGGTAAGCGGTTGATTTAATAGGCCGTCTTTACGCAGGAATGCGGCAGTATAGCCGAAGGTATAGAGCAGCAGGAACCAAGTGGCCGGTGCCATCACTTTTACTCTCATTAGGTAGTCGCCGTCAGTAACCTGATCCAGCAGATCAAAGGCCACAGCCTTGTGCTCGGTTTCTTCAATGGCGTGCCACAGCCACAGCTGACGCACAGAGGGGTCGATCTTGTCGATGACATTGTGCTTGGAAAGCAGCCACTGAGCCATGATGGCCGTGATGTGCTCCAATGCTGCAGTGGTGGCCAGCTGTTCTACGTCACTCAGGCTTTTGCGCCCCCCGGCAATGAACTTTTGAGCCAGGGCCTGGCCGCCTTCAGCCTCCTTTTGATAACCCATCATGGCAAGCATTTTGTTGAACGTGTCGTGCTCCAGCGAGTGCATGGCCTCCTGGCCGATAAAGCCCGAGATTTCCTTTTGTTGTTTTTTGCTTTGGGCAACATGGCGGAAAGCCCGTACCGAGTCCACGAAGAAGCGCTCGCCATCGGGAAAGGTCAATGACAAAGCGTTCAGCAAGTGGGTTTGTACCGGCTCGTTGTCATACCAATGTTTGGGAACATTATTGAAGTTGAAGTTCATGCGCTGGGGAATAATGGATACGGCTTTGGGCGTTGCTTTGTTGGCCTTGGTGGAACGGAAAAGCTTCAACATAATGACTGCCTCAGATGGGGTTTGGCCCAAACTCAAAATAAATGACATTCGTGTATGAAATATACTATGGTCTAATACTCGTCCATTTGCTGAAAACTGTCTTTTGTGAGAGGGCCAAACTACTTTGAATTTAGGCCACGATAAAAAAACCGTTCTGTTTCAAGGTATTCCAGGCATCTATTTACTGTTGCTGTGTGATGTGATTAAGCAGCTTGGTATGGATGAGCAGGCCATCATTCACGATATGGGTGTGACCCGTGGTGAATTGCTGCGGCCGGATAGTCGCATCACCATGAAAATGGGGCATATTGCTGCGCAAAGGGGTACGGCTCTGGCGGGTGATTTGGGCTTGGGTATGGCCTATGCCCAGGCTTTGAAGGTGACACTGCATGGATCTGTGGGCCTGGTGGCGATGACCAGCCCAACTATTGGGGCTGCGTTGCAGGCCATGTCGAGTTTCATTGCACTGCGCGCACCTTTTTTCAAAGCGGCGTTTGAAACCAGCGAGCGTGAGATGCTGGTGTCATTGGATCCCACGCTGGAAATGGATGCCCCTATCCGCACGTTTATGACCGAGGCCATTCTGATAGGTGTGACGCTGATGTCAGAGCAATTACTGGGCCGTTCTTTACAGCAAACCCAAGTGGAAATGACCGGGCCTGAGCCACCCTATTATCAGCGTTATCGAGAGGTATTGCCGGTGCCGGTGCGTTATGACTGCCCGCGCTGCTGCGTGAGAGCGCCCATTGAATTGTTCCACGCGGTACCTCAGTTGGCCGATCCGGCGGCTGCAGAGCTGGCACGACAACAGTGTGAACTGGAGTATCAAGAGTTGTTTCCGGAGCAGGAAACGTTCGCCGATAAGATCGTGCGTCATTTGCAGAATTCCCCGCAGGGAAAATCGTTGCCCACACAAGAAGACGTAGCTCGACGTTTTCATCTTTCTTCGCGCACCTTAAAGCGACGCCTGCAGGAAGATGGCACCAGCTTTCGTGAATTACTGGAGCAAGAACTCAGGCAGCGGGCCACCCATATGCTGCAAGAAACGGATCTGGATATATCGGAAATTGCCTATCAGTTGGGGTATCGGGATGTGGGTAACTTTTCCACCGCATTCAAGCGTTGGACTTCTAAAACACCCAGAGCGTTTCGCCAGGGGTGATGATTTTTTTGACATGACAGAGGAGGCAGTATGGGACCGTTACAGGGCTTTAAAATAATCGAATTGGCAGGCATAGGGCCTGGGCCATTTTGCGGCATGATGTTAGCGGATATGGGGGCGGAGGTGATTCGGGTAGATCGGCCCGGCGGTAATCCGTCAGCCGCCGGTGGCCATGATATTTTGTTCCGCAATCGTAAGAGTATTGCGGTGGACTTGAAAAGCCGACAGGGGGTGGAGACCGTATTGAAACTCTGTGAGCAGGCAGACGCAATTTTTGAAGGCTATCGCCCCGGCGTGGCTGAGCGTTTGGGTGTGGGGCCAGAGCAATGTATGGCTCGTAATGGCAAGTTGGTGTATGGCCGCATGACCGGTTGGGGGCAAACCGGGCCGCTGGCCAAAACGGCAGGTCACGATATTAATTATATTTCCATCTCGGGTGCGCTCCATGCCATGGGCCGTGCCGGTGAGAAGCCGATGCCGCCATTGAATCTGGTTGGCGATTTCGGTGGGGGTGGGATGATGATGGCGTTCGGCATTGTCTGTGCGTTATTGGAAGCACAAAAGTCAGGCAAAGGGCAAACCATTGATTGCTCTATGCATGAAGGATCGGCAGCCCTGATGGCCATGTTCTATGGGCTGAAAGCAAACGGTTTATTCAGCGATAACCGCGGCACCCATATGCTGGATACCGGCGCGCATTTTTATGATGTGTACGAAACCAAAGATGGCAGGTATGTCTCTATTGGTTCAATTGAACCGCAGTTCTATGAATTGTTGAAAGAGAAAGCGGGCTTGCATGTTGAGGCGTTTGGCGAGCAGATGAATCCAAGCCTGTGGCCGCAACAAAAACAACAACTGGAGGCAATCTTTAAACGTAAAACCCGTGCCCAGTGGTGTGAGATCATGGAAGGCAGCGATGTTTGTTTTGCCCCTGTGCTGGGCTTGGACGAAGCGCCATCACACCCTCACAATACAGCGCGTGCTAGCTTTATTGACGTAGAAGGTGTTGTACAGCATGCACCTACGCCGCGTTTTTCCCGAACGCCAAGTGCTAAGCCTGAAGCCATGCGCACACCAGGTACCCATACTCGTGAAACCTTGCTGGCATTTGGGTTCAGTGATGCCGAAGTCGATCACCTGTTAGAACAGGGGGCGATAGCGCAGCTTTAACGCTGGCCTCGTCGTAGCAACGAGAAGAACTCGTAAGAGGGATCGTCGGTTCCGGCTTTGCCCAGCCGTGATCCCTCTACAATCGGGCTATTCAGATCAACAATCGATGGGTTATGTACATTAACCCAGTCGGCAACTACGGCGCGGTGAGAAAACTTCCAAACCCCATCGCGCTTTTCATATTTATCGAAATAGCGACCGCCAATTAATAGATCAAATGGCTCGCCGTCGGTTTTCACTTTGTGAAACGCCAGCACGTATACTTCGCCTTCGGCATAGTCGCCATCGAGCTTTATGTTCACGGTGGTAACGTTGTGATGCAGAATCTCCATGGGGGCCTGAATATCCGGCAGGCGATCAATGAACTCCATCGCCAGGCCCTGAAAGAAGCCGCCGTGGTCGTCGATGGCATCGGGGTGATAGAGGCTGCGCATCTTGTCTTGGTCGCGGCGGTCGGCGGCGTTGCAGTAGGCGTGGATCAGCTCCTGAATGGCCTGTTTCTCTAACAATATTTGCAGTTGTTGTTCTTGATGTGAGGTCAATGCCATGGTGGGACTCGTAGATTATGGATCTGTGGCCAGATTAGGGGCCAATCGGCAAGCCCTCCACGTCTGTTTGGGTGTTGTCTTGGCGGGCGCATTCCGCTAGAGCTGGTTTAAGAATTGAACATCTGATTCAAAACCTTTGTGTATCAGCAGGTTGTGGTGTGTTGGGTAGTTATGCAGGGGTAAATATCGCTTGCCGATACAGCTGGGGCCTCTATAGTAATAAGTACAATGTAATGAATGTGTTGCAGCCACTGCGCCATGGATAGACATCAGCAGCAAGTACGACCGTTCTCTAAACGAGAGAGGATTCGGCCGCCTATTCAGGTGGGGCTGCTGGCTGCCTTGGTGGTGCTTATTCCCAGCTTACTCTTTGTGCTGGTCATTGTTCAGGGCGAGCAGCGTGATATTGCAGCAGAGGCGGAGCAGTTAATGGATGCTCTGGCAACCAAACTGGAAGGACGCCTGCAAGCCAATTTGGCAGTGGGGATCGGCTTTGAGGCGCAGATCGCCGTGTTGGGTGATTTAAATCAGGTGGGGCTGAATGTATTGGCTGAACGCCTGATTGATCCTGATCTCAATATCCGCCATGTTGCGCTGGCCCCGGATCTGGTGGTGCAAGCAGTCTATCCATTGCCGGGTAACGAGGCTGCCATCGGCTTGGATTATCGTACCCATGAAAAACAACGCAAAGCGGCCTTGCAAGCCATGGAAACCAATGAAATGGTACTGGCCGGGCCATTGCGCCTGGTTCAGGGGGGTGGTTCTCATCTGATCGCAAGGTTTCCTGTTTATTTAGCGCAAGATGAGCCTTGGGGTTTGATAGCGCTGGTGATCAGGGCGGATGAGTTGTTTGCTGATGTTGGGTTGATAGACGCGCAATCGCACTATCAGCTGGCATTGCGCGGTGCTGATGGTCTGGGTGAATCCGGAGCGGTATTTTTTGGCGACGCTGATCTGTTCCAGCAGGATGTAAAGACACTAAACATCGAGGTGCCGGGTGGTAGTTGGCAAATGGCGATTCGGCCGATAAACGGTTGGAATGCTCCGTTGGCTATCTATCTTATTTACGGCGTCATAGCCTTGTTGTTTGCGGTGTTGGGTGGCGCGGCAGCCTATTCTTTGCGGCGTTCAGTCACGATGCGTCTGGCCCATATGCGCCACCTTGAATCACTTTCCGCTATTGATCCACTGACCCGGATAACCAGCCGCTATCAATTCGAGCGCGATCTTGCTGAGCAGGTGACAGTGTGTGAGCGAGACGGTTGCGGGTTCACTCTACTGTTTATCGATCTTGATCATTTCAAGGAAGTGAATGACGGCTTGGGTCATGCTCGTGGCGATGAGTTATTGGTAACCATGGCAGATCGCATGAATAGCTGCATGCAACGAGGTGATCTGCTGAGCCGGATGGGAAGCGATGAATTCACGGCTGTATTTCGTGGTGTGACCTCGACGGTTGAAATTGAACGTCGAGCTGAAGAATTAATGGCGGCTATTAATCAACCGGTGAATATCGGTGGCCTGGATATTACTATAACCAGCAGCATTGGTGTGGCAGTGTATCCTGAGGATGGGCGGGATGGTGAAACGCTGATTCGCCACGCTGATCGAGCCAAGTTTGAAAGCAAGCGCTCGGGACGTAATACGCTGTATTTTTTCAATGCATCTATGCGCAACGAGGCAGACCTGTATATCGAGCTGACCTCGGCAATAAAGGCCGGGTTACAGAAGGATGAATTCGAAGTTTATTATCAGCCCATTTATGACCTGCGTCAGGGCGCTTACACCCGTTGTGAGGCGCTAATGCGTTGGCGCAGGGGCGGTAAAGACATGGTGTCTCCGGCCGATTTTATTCCTGTTGCAGAGCAGTCTGGTTTGATTATTGAGTTGGGTGCCTGGCTCGCAGATGAGGTGTTTAACTGCTATCAAATTATGCAGGCTGCGGGTTTACCGATGAGGTTTTCCATTAACCGGTCTGCGCAGGAGTTCAGTTCTTTGCGTCATACCCAGCACTTTATGAATCTACAGGAAAAGCGCGATATACCGACGCACGACATTACGCTGGAGATCACGGAATCTCTTTTGATGTCTGATAATCGTACTAAAAGCGACAATTTTCAGCTGCTAAAGGAGCATGGATTTTTATTCTCCATTGATGATTTCGGCACAGGTTATTCGGCGATAAATTATCTGCGCAGTTATCCTGCAGAGACCCTTAAGATTGATCGCAGTTTTATTTGGGAATTAGGCAAGTCCGAGCAGGCGGATGTTTTGGTAAGGGTTATTATTCAATTGGCGCAAGCGTTGGGTATAGCGGTGGTTGCAGAAGGGGTGGAAACCCCGCAACAGTTGGAACTGCTGCGGGATATGGGGTGTGATTATATTCAGGGTTTTTACCTGGCCAAGCCTATGCCCCAGTCTGAGTTCAAAGACTTTATTCGTGATGCTGTAGCGGCGTCATAGCCGTGGTGGTTGGCTCTGATGGAGTTGATTGCCGTGTTAGCCAGCGTCGCACGAATTGGTAGAACACAGGAACAAAGAGTACAGCCAGCAACGTTGCAGCGATCATGCCTCCAATTACCCCCGTGCCGATGGCTTGACGGCTGGCTCCGCCGGCACCACTGCTAATAGCCAGTGGCAATACTCCGAACGTGAAGGCCAATGAGGTCATCAGAATTGGGCGCAACCGCATGCGACAGGCATTGATGGTGGCTTGCAACAGATTGACGCCTTTTTCTTCTTCATCTTTGGCAAACTCCACAATCAGTATGGCGTTTTTGGCCGCCAGACCAATGATGGTGATCAATCCTACTTTGAAGAATACGTCGTTCGGCATGCCGCGCAGGTAGACTGCCGCCAGAGATCCCAGTACGCCCAACGGAACTGCCAGTACCACCGCGACGGGGATGCTCCAACTTTCATACAGTGCTGCCAGGCACAGGTATACCACCAGCAGCGATAACAGGAACAGGGCCGGTGCCTGGGCTTCGGATAATATTTCCTCGTAGGAAACGCCGGACCATTCGTAGCTGAATCCGGGGGGCAGCTGTGAAGCCAGTTTTTCCATTTCCATCATAGCTTCGCCAGAGCTGATTCCTGGTGCGGCCTGCCCGCCGATTTTCATGGAAGGCACGCCGTTGTAACGGGTCAGTCGCGGTGAGCCCATGGTCCATTCCAGATCTGCAAATGCGGAGAAGGGCACCATTTCACTTGATTGATTTCGCACACGCAATTGCAGAATGTCTTCGGGCAGCATGCGCGATGGAGCGTCTGCCTGCAGTATGACTTTTTGGACTTGCCCCTGATTCATAAAGTCGTTCACATAGCTCGAACCCAGCGCGATGCCCAGGGTGGTATTGATATCGCTGATGTCGATGCCCAGGGCGCGTGCTTTTTCCCGATCTATGTCCACTTTCAGTTGTGGTGTGTCTTCCATGCCTTCCGGCCGCAGGCCTTGCAGTTTTGGGTTTTGCATGGCCATGCCCAAAAGCAAATTGCGAGCCTGTGTCAGTGCTTCGTGGCCCTGGCCGCCAATATCCTTAAGTTGGAATTCAAAGCCGGTGGCGGTACCCAGTTCTGGAATGGATGGAGGGTTCAAGGGAAATATGATGGCGTCCCTTACACTGGAAAGCTGATTCCAGGCACGACCGATGACGGCATCAACATGTTGATCGGGGTGCTTGCGCTGATCCCAGTCTTTCAGTCGCACAAAGGCGATTCCGGCGTTCTGGCCACTGCCGAAAAAACTGAAGCCCGCTACGGACACTATTTTTTCCACATTGGGTTCATTCTGAAGGAAGTAGTTTTCCATGGAGCGCAGTACTTTGGTGGTGCGTTCCTGGGTGGCCCCGGCAGGCAGTTGTACAATGGTGATGAAGTAGCCCTGATCCTCCTGGGGAAGGAACGAAGTGGGCAGTCGCAAAGCAAAAAAGGTTACGCCACCAACCAGAATGGCGTACACCAGCAGTACGCGAACGCTGCGTTTCAGCAGATACCCCACGCCTTTTTCGTAACCTGCTGTGGTGCGATCAAACACCCGATTGAACCAGCCGAAGAAGCCTTTGGAGTGGGTCGCGTGACCACCTTTTAGGAGCGTGGCGCACAAGGCTGGGGTCAGGCTCAGGGCAAGAAAGGCAGAGAATAAAATGGAGGTGATCAATGCCAGTGAGAATTGACGGTAGATGGCGCCTACCGAGCCGCTGAAAAATGCCATGGGCACGAATACTGCCACCAGAACCAGCGTGATGCCGACGATGGCACCGGTGATCTGGCTCATGGCTTTTACGGTGGCTTGTCGAGGGCCTAGCCCTTCTTCGCGCATGATGCGTTCCACGTTTTCTACCACTACGATGGCATCATCCACCAGAATGCCGATGGCCAGCACCAAGCCGAACAAGGTCAACACGTTGATGGAGAATCCAAACAGGCCCATGCCGATAAAAGCCCCCATCACCGCCACCGGCACCACCAGGGTGGGGATGAGTGTGGCGCGCCAGTTCTGCAGAAACAGAAACATGACCAGGAACACCAGGACGACTGCCTCGAACAGGGTCTGCACCACTTCCATAATGGAGATGCGCACGAAGTCGGTGGTATCGTAGGGGATATCCCACTTCATACCCACAGGAAAGAACGGCGCCATCTGCGCCATGCGTTCTTTTATCAGGGCGGAGGTTTCCACTGCGTTGCCGGTGGGTGAAAGTTTGATGGCAAGGGCAGCTGCAGGTTGACCATTGACGTAGGCGGTTGATGCATAACTTTCACCACCCAGCTCAACCCGTGCTACATCCCTCAGCAGTACGCTGGAGCCGTTGGGGTTTACTTTCAGCAGCACTTGTTCGAACTCTTCCACGGTGTTGAGGCGACTGTCAGTCACCACGGTGGCATTGAGCATTTGCCCTACATTGGCGGGCAGGCCGCCCAATTCACCGGCAGCCACTTGCACGTTTTGCGATTGAATTGCACTCACCACATCGGTGGGTGTGAGTGAAAAAGCCGTGAGGCGGATGGGATCAAGCCAAATACGCATGGCGTACTCGGTGCCAAAGACCTGCGCCTCGCCCACCCCTTTGACGCGGCGGATTTCGTCCAGCAGAAAGGTATTGGCGTAGTTGCCCAGTGCGATGGAATCCATGCTGCCATCGCTGGAGCTGATGGTGAGGATCATCATGAAATTGCGGGTGGCTTTGTCTACGCGCAGGCCCTGACGGCGCACGGTTTCTGGCAGGCGTGCCTCTACCCGTTTTACACGGTTGTTAACCTCCACCTGGGCGATGTCGAAATCAGTGCCCGGTTGAAAAGCGATGGTGATGTTGGCGCTGCCATTGGAGCTACTGTCGGAGCTGATGGAAAGCAGCCCCTCAATGCCATTCATCTCTTGCTCCACCACCGAGGTGACGGTTTCTTCCAGAATCTGGGCAGAGGCACCGGGGTAAGTGGCGGTAACCCGCACCGAAGGCGGCGCGATATTGGGGTACTGTGCCACCGGCATGTCCATCACCGTCAGGGTGCCACCCAGCAGAATGATCAGTGCGATAACGCAGGCGAAAATAGGCCGATCAATAAAGAAGCGAGCCATGATTATTCACCTTCTGCATCGGTGTCTGCTACGATGGCTTTCACCGTCGCGCCGGGTTTGGCTTTTTGCAGGCCTTCGATGATGATCTGTTCGCCACCCTGCAGCCCGCTGCGGATGATCCAACGATCCCCTTGGGCGCGATCGGTTTTCACCGGCAGGGGCACTACCTTGCCGTCTGCCAGTACGGACATGACCATATCGCCCTGATTGCTGCGTATCAAAGCCTTCTGCGAGACAGTGAGTGCTTGCTTATATTCTGCCTGATCCAGGCTGACCCGCACGAACATACCGGGCAATAACAAGCGATCGGGATTGGGCAGTTGTGCTCGCAGCAGGATTTCGCCGGTACCCGGATCAACGGTCATTTCGGAGAACAGCAGCTTGCCAGGGTGCGGGTAGCTGCTTCCGTCCTCCAGCAGTACGGAGACCTTGGGATCCTGCACCGCCAGATCACGGCCGGCATTTCCCTGGCGTAAACGCAGCAATGCGTTGCTGGACTGAGTAAAATTCACATACAGTGGATCCAGTTGCTCAATGGTGGCCAGGTGAGTGGCCTCACTCTTGCCCACCAAGGCTCCTTCGGTTACCAGTGCGCGCCCGATGCGGCCAGTAATGGGCGCACGCACGCTGGCGTATTGCAGGTCAATGCTGGCGCGGGCGACGGCGGCCTTGGCAGAAGCCACGTCCGCTTCGGCCTGTTTGGCGATGGCGAAGGCTTCATCGTATTGTTGCTGGCTCACGGCTTTTTTGTTGAGCAGGTTAGCAAAGCGTTTTTGCTTCAGGGTGGCTTGAGTCAGATCCGCTTCGGCGCGGGCCAGTTGGGCCTCGGCGGCATCCAGATCGGCCTGCAGGGTGGCGGGGTCGATCTGGAACAGAAGCTGTTTAGCCTCCACTTCGCTGCCTTCGGTAAACAGTCGCTCTTGAATGATGCCTTCCACCCGGGCACGAACTTCTGCCGTGCGTAAGGCTTGAACACGGCCGGGCAGCGTGGTTTTCACCACCAGATGGCGAGGTTTTACCACCTCTACAAGCACTTCCGGTGGTGGCATTTGCATGCCTCCCGTTGCGGAGGTGGCGGGTGAATCGGATTCGTTGCAGCCCCAGAGGAAAAGGGTGGCAGCGATAATTATGCCCACGCATTGGCTTGATTTGGAGGGTAACATCTTGATAAACCTCGGTTATTTATTGAAAAGTGTAAGATCTTGGCTGGCGTATTCGATTGAATTACGCTTTAATCATACATTCGTGTATGTATAATTAGAATAGAGTATAGACAAAAGTAAACAAATCATGGTGAAAAAAACCAAAGAAGAAGCGCTGGAAACCCGCAATATGCTGTTGGATACGGCAGAGCAGGTGTTCAACGAAAAGGGTGTGTCTGGCACCACCTTGGCAGATATTGCCTGTGCTGCCGGGATGACACGGGGCGCGATTTACTGGCATTTCAAAAATAAGGCGGACTTATTTGATGCGATGTGTGATCGCGTGCGGCTGCCGCTGGAGGGGATGACGGCAGCCAACGCAGATGCAAATGTCAGTGATCCGTTGGGTGAGTTGCGCAAGACCCTGGATTACTTGTTTATAAAGGTGTCCACTGATATCCACCACCATCGCGTGTTTGATATTTTGTTCAACAAGTGCGAATTCGTCGAGCAGCTAGGCCCCATCATGGATCGTGACGCGCGGGTGCGTAAGCTGTTCCGCGAGCGCTTTGAGCAGGTTTTCGCCAACGCCATCCGCCTGGGTCAGCTGCCTGCCGATACCAATGTGAGCCTGGCGGTGAACGCCTATCTCGCGTTCACCAAAGGGATTCTGCGTAATTGGCTGCTGGAGCCCCATTCCTTCGATCTGTATCGGGATGGTATGCGTATGGTGGATGGCTATTTCGACATGCTTTTACTCAGTTCTGCCCTGCGCGACTAGTTTGTGTTTCAGTGCGCTTCTGCCGGTACAGGGTGAGCCATTTTTCCAGCTCAACCAGCATCAGTACACTGCCTGATCCTGCCAGTACCCATAACCATTCTTGTAGCGACAGACTTTTGGCCTGGAATAGATCCCGAAAGCCTGGCAAGTAATTGAACAGCATCTGCAGTGCAACCACTGTAACCACTGCAATCCAAACAGCGATTCCACCAAAGGGGCGTGGGTTCTGCCAAAGGGGCGTTTGGGTGCGGCAATTAAACAGGTAAAAAATTTCAAAAAACACCAGCGTGTTGACGGCCACGGTGCGGGCTTTCTCGATGGATGCACCTTGTTCTAGTGCCAGATAAAACAGTCCAAACACGATCAGAGTGCCCAGCGCACCGACAAAGAGTAATCGCCGTAACACAAAGCCGGTTATTAAGCCTTGTTTGATCGGGCGGGGTGGTCTGTTCATCGAGAGGGGCTCACTGGGTTCAAAACTCAGGGCCAGTGCCAGGGTGATGGCGGTGATCATGTTTATCCACAGAATCTGAGCAGGGGTGATGGGCAGCATCAACCCCAATAAAATGGCCACCGAGATCACGCTGGCCTCTGCCAGGCTGGTGGGCAGAATAAACAGGATCGCCTTGAGGATATTGTCGTATACCGTACGCCCCTGCCGCACCGCCGCCACAATGGTGGCGAAGTTGTCATCGGTGAGCACGATGTCGCTGGCATCCTTGGCGGCGTCGGTGCCTTTACGGCCCATGGCGATGCCAATATCTGCGGCGCGCAAGGCTGGTGCGTCGTTAACTCCATCGCCGGTCATGGCCACCACATGCTGTTGCTGTTGTAACGCCTCCACGATGCGCAGTTTGTGTTCAGGGCTGGTGCGGGCGAAAACGTCGCATGCCTGTACCTGCTGCGGCAGTGTATCCAGGTCGGTCTTATCCAGATCCGCTCCGGTCAGCACGCGGTTGGTCCTCAACCCCAGCACGCGGGCGATGGCCGCGGCGGTATGGGGGTTGTCCCCGGTAATCATCTTCACCCGAATACCGGCCTGCTGGCATTGGCGGATGGCATCAATGGCTTCCGCTCTGGGTGGATCAGTAATGCCCACTACGGCCACCAGAATCAGATCCTGTTCCACCATATCGTAGGTCAGTTCCTCCACTGGCGGGCTTGGTTTGTAGGCCAGAGCCATCACCCTGAGGCCGACGCTGGCCAATTCCTCTATGGATTGATTCCAGTGGTCGGCATCCAGTGGCTCTACGCCGTTACAGCCAAGCTGGTGGCTGCAAAATGGCAGCAGTCGATCGGGGCCACCTTTGATCAGGATCTCATGTTCACCCTGATGATTGTGATGCAAGGTAGCCATGTAGCGGCGCTCGGACTCAAAGGGCAGCATGTCGTTACGGGGCCATTCCTGCGCAGCGCGTTCTTCTGTTAGTCCAGCTTTCAGGGCGAGGCTGACCAAAGCGCCTTCGGTGGGATCTCCGCTCAGTTGCCATTGTCCATCTTTGCGAATGACCGTGGCCGTATTGCACAATAGCGACGTCCGGGCTATCAGGCTCAAGCGTTGCTCGTCGTCAGCTCTCAGGCTGTTTTGTGCAGCATCCAGAATGTTACCCACATCGCCATAGCCTTCCCCGCTTACGCTCAGGCTGCAATCTGCCAGCACTAACCGGGTGGCGGTCATTTCATTGCGGGTGAGGGTGCCGGTTTTGTCAGAGCAGATCACCGATACCGAACCCAGCACTTCTACCGAAGGCAGTTTGCGCACCAGGGCATGCAGCCGGGCCATCTTTTGCACGCCAACGGCCAGGGTAATGGTAACCACAGCAGGCAGGCCTTCCGGCACCGCCGCCACCGCGATGCCCACGGCTGCCTGGAACATGGCGAACAGGTCGTACTGGCGGGCAAAGATTCCAAACAGAACCATGGCGCCAGACAGTGCAATGATGATGTAGGTGAGCTGTCGAGCGAACTGCTCCAGACGCCGGGTCAGGGGTGTTTTGGGTACTTCAGCCTGCTGAACCAGTGTGCCAATATTGCCCAGCTCAGTGCGGACTCCAGTGTTGACCACCAGGCCAAGCGCCGTGCCGTAGGTAACCAGAGTGCCGGTATAGGCCATGTTGCTGCGCTCTGCCAGAGGGGTTGCCTCTGCCAGTTCACCATTGGACTTGGTGACCGGTTGGGATTCACCGGTGAGGGCAGACTCATCGCAGCGCAGATCCTTGACCTGAAACAAACGAAGGTCTGCGGGCACCCGATCACCGGACTGCAGCAGGATCACATCCCCTGGAACCAGCATCTCACTGTCCAGTGTTTCAACCCGATGATCCCGCCACACCTTGCATTCGGTGCGCACCATGTTGTGAATCGCACGCAGCGCGGCTTCAGCCTTTCCTTCCTGAACAAAGCCAATGATGGCATTGATAAGTACGACGCCGAATATCACCGTAGCGTCTATGACGTGCTGCATCAGCAGGGAAATACCGCCACTGGCCAGCAGTACATAGATAAGCACGTTGTTAAACTGGGCGGCAAAGCGCAGCAGAGCGGGGCGGGTGGGTGCTTCAGGCAGCTGGTTGGCGCCGAACTGGATGAGACGTTGCTGGGCCTCCTCTGCTGTGAGCCCATGTTGGGTCGAGGAAAGGCTGTTCATAACCGCAGTCAAAGTGTTCGAATGAAATATCACGATGTACAATCCAATTAACCATTATGGGTTGCAGGCGCTACGCTTATCAAAGAAGCTGCAACCTGAAGCTCTGCAATCATGTCAATCTTGGATGTGCAACACAATGGACTGGATCAGTAAAATGATAAATGCTGCGCGATTCAGCATCGGGCGTGAATCATTGGCGGCGACCTTCGATGAAGAGCTGCATTTTCACGCTGGTTGGGTCTTGGTGTTCAGTTGCGCCATGTCCCTGGCTTGGCTACCGTACATCCCGGTAGATCGTGTCTTGCATCCCGAACAGCCTGTTATCGTTTGGCTGAGATGGTGCCTGGTGGTGATCAGTGTTGCCGTACTGCTGTTACGGCGAGTGCCTTATTTGCGACAACGCAACCAGTATTTGATGACGCTGTGGGCATGCTATGCCATGACGGCAACAGGTGTGATCACCGGGCTCACCTCAGTTGATCCTACCTATGTGTCCGGTTTCGTTTTAGTGATTTGCCTGCTGCCTATGGTGCCGTTGCGCATACCTTTGTCCATCAGCATTTTAGTATTGGGATTGGCAGGTTTTTTTGGGGCGACCTATGCAATGGAGGTGGATCTTACCCAGGCTCGCGTACGTTATACGCTGAACGATATTATTGTGGCTTCGGTTATTGTTTTGTTCTTTATTTTTTTAATGAATACCTACCGCTATCGCACCTGGAAAAGTGCAAAAATCATCGAGCGTGAATCCTCCCGCCGGGTGCAACAGGCGGATCTTGAAAATCAGGCCAAGAGTCGATTCATTGCCACCATGAGCCATGAAATTCGTACTCCCATGAATGGCATAATTGGTATGGCGGAAATGCTGCATACCACCAGGCTGGATAAAGAACAGAAAAATTTTGTAGATGTTATCTCCTATTCGGGAAAATCACTACTGAATGTCATCAACGATATTTTGGACTATTCAAAAATTGAAGCAGACCGAGTCACCCTCGAGAAAGTTGAATTTAACTTTTATTCCCTGTGTGCGGAAGTGGCCACGGTATTCAAATCCACAGCAGGCAAAAACAGCATAGAGTTTGTGGTTTGTGTCGATCCCAATATTCCGGCCAGAATCAAAGCTGATCCATCCCGTTTGCGTCAGGTGATCCTGAATTTGATTGGTAACGCCTTCAAATTCACACGCGTGGGGCGAATTGAGTTAAAGGTTGAGAAAGGAAAAGACACACTGGATGGCGGTGAGCTGGAATTTATAATACTGGATACCGGTATCGGAATATCTCAGGCGCAACAGGCAACCCTGTTTAAACCGTTTCAGCAGGCAGACAGCTCCATCACTCGTGAGTATGGTGGTAGTGGGCTGGGTTTGAGTATTGCCAAATCATTGATTGAGTTGATGGGCGGAACAATCAGCGTCGACAGCGCACCACGACAGGGTTCTACGTTCAATTTCACAATGCATTACGAGGCCGCGTTGCCAGAACCGCAGAGTAAACATTTGCTTGCTCTTAAGAATGTGAAGATCTTATTGGTGGGGCGTCCCAGTCATTATGGTATGGAGCTGACACGGCATTTGCAGTTCAGTGGGGTAAAGGTCAGCACCGAGCGTACTATCGTAGATGGAATAGAGCGGTTATACCGTTATACGGATGGATTTACCATGGCGGTGGTTGATCTTGATAGCAACAGCGATGTTGATCCTTTGCTGATAGAGCGCTTGCAGGAAACTTGTGGATTGTTATCTCTGGAGTGCATGGTGCTGACTTCTGATGAATACCCCCGCTACGGCTTTAAGGTTATTAATAAACCTGTATGTGCATTTCAGTTTACTCACATTCTGGCACAGGCACTGGGGAAAACGGATGAAAGTGACAGGCCGCCAGGTGATGTCAAGACAGAGCAAGTGCTTGCCGATTGCTCAATATTGGTGGCCGAAGACAACGACATCAATCAGAAAGTGATTGCAAGCATGTTGGATAAATTGGGTGCGCGCTATACCATCGCCCACAACGGCCGTCAGGCATGCGCTGAATACGCTTCCAAGCATGCGCAATACGATGTAGTGCTAATGGATTGCGAGATGCCTGTGTTGGATGGCGAGCAAGCCACGCGACGGATACGAGAGCAAGAACGGGAACAGGGTTGGCCGCGTAAACCGATCATCGCACTGACCGCCCACGCCATGAAAGAACACATTGATAGTTGCGTGGCGGCCGGTATGGATGATCATATTGCCAAGCCGGTGGAAATGTCGATCCTGCAAGAAAAGATACTGGCAGCGATCAAAAAATAGATGCTAGATCTTCGCTGAATACCAATCCTTGCAAAGTGTGTGCTTCGATCAGTTTGCGATATTCATCGGAGCAAAAAATATTTTTGCCGTCGTCGAACTCACTTTTGAACAACAGTAGATCTTTTACGGCGGCTGGATTGAATTGCAGTTTTTTAACATCAATATAACCGCTTTCCTCAACCGTGCGCACGCTGGATGAGTCAACGGCATCCATGCCGGTAGATCGGGTGATGTGTAACAACCAATAGGGAACACCTTCGCACTGCAAAGGTAGCCATTCACCGTAGGGGCTCAGGGTGTCTTTAAGGGCCTCATAGGCTCTTTGATTCACCACCAGCTGATCAGTGAACCACAGTGTTACATCGGGTGGCTTGGTAACGTTATGTTTGTCACTGTCGTCAAAAAATTCAACCGGTAATGGCTGCCAGAAGGTCTCCCACTGGGCTTGTTCCAGTAGCGAAAAGTAGTCTGTGCCGAAACTTTCTTCCAGTACATCGGGGCTGATATCAAAGCTCAGAAATCGTGATCGATCAAAACGCAACTTATAAATCATGACCAGTTGGCTCCCGCTGGAAGACCTTCTTCTTTTTTCATCATGACATACTCAGGAAACGTGCCCTGCTGCAAATGGCGGCCGATTAATTGCAGATCCTGTCGGAAGTTCTTCGGTTGACGGATATTCATCAGACGAAAGCGCAACCAGAAGAAGTAATTATAACGATGAATGCGTGAGTGAGGCACAGCTTTAGGGAACGCCGGGTGGGGGGTTGCGGCCGTGTTACTGGGTAGCCAGCAACCGTTATCAGGGTCATCGATACGGATTTTCATGCGTGCCATCATGGCCCGTGTAACCACCGCGTTGTGGTGTTTGCCAGCAACGATGGCATGCGCATGACAGCTGTGAGGCCGGGTTTTGCCAACGGCCTCCAGATGGGCACCCAGTCGGCTGGAGTCATGCTGCTCAGCGCGCAGCTCGCCACTGTTCATCTCGGATGCTTGGGCCAAATACCGATCCAGGCCTTGTTGAACCTGGGCTGCAGTGATCAGGCGATTAATGTCGCTGTCGGTGATCTCGCCCTCTTTGTTAACGAAAGCGTCCGTTTCCCGATCCAGCAGGTTCTTTTCGTGAAAGGGAGTATCCCGGTCCGGTAGGCTCATGGCATGTCATCTTCAAATACAAAAGTGAATAGGCCCTAGCCTACACGGACAAAACTTAACCGAACAGTGACTATTTAACAAAAAACGAGCGTCCTGATGCCGTTATTACTGGAACGGATTGCGAATAACCATCAGGCGCAGTTCGGTCATGTCCTCCATGGCCCAGCGAATGCCCTCGCGCCCCAGGCCGCTGTCTTTTACTCCGCCATAGGGCATGTGATCCACCCGCCAAGAGGGGATATCACCAATCACCACCCCGCCCACTTCCAGCTCATCCCAGGCTTTTTGAGCCTGATACAGGTCTTTGGTAAAGATGCCAGCCTGTAAGCCGAAACGGCTGCCGTTGATGTCTTTGAGCACCTGATCGAAATCATCAAAGGGAGCTAGTATGGCCACTGGGCCAAAGGCCTCTTCGGCACAGACATCCTGCGAAGGGTCCACATTTTCCAGCAGTGTTGCCTGCAACATGGTGCCCTCGCGTTCGCCGCCGCACAGCAGAGTCGCCCCGGCTGAAACGGCATCGTTGATCCAGCCGTGCAAGCGAGAGGCTTCGCCTTCGCTGATCATGGGGCCGATGAAGGTTTGCGGATCTTTTGGATCACCACTCTTCAGGGCTTTGGTCTTGGTTACTAGCTTCTGCTTGAACTCATCGTATACATTGCTGTGTACGTAGATTCGCTGCACGCCGATGCAGCTTTGGCCAGACTGATAGAACGCGCCGAAAATAATGCGGGCAACCGCATCATCGATGTCCCAGTCCTTATCCACCACACAGGCGGCGTTGCCTCCCAGCTCCAATACCACGGGTTTTTTGCCAGCGCGGGCTTTTAGGGCCCAACCCACATCCGGTGACCCTGTGAAGCTGAGGAGTTTCAGGCGGTCATCTTCAGTGAGCAGGTCGGCGCTGTCACGGCGACAGGGCAGGATGGAAAATGCACCTTTGGGCAGACTGGTTTCCGCCAGGATTTCACCAATCAAGAGCGCGCCGATGGGCGTCAGGCTGGCAGGTTTCAATACAAAGGGGCAACCGGCGGCGATGGCAGGTGCCACTTTATGAGCTGCCAGGTTTAATGGAAAATTGAACGGGCTGATGAAGGCGCAGGGGCCGATGGGCACCCGTTTGGTCATGCCACTGTAGCCTTTCGCGCGCGGGCTGATGTCCAGCGGAATGGTTTCACCATACTGGCGCGATGTCTCTTCGGCGGCAATTTTGAAAGTGTCGATCAGGCGGGTTACTTCACCTTTGGCATCGTTGATGGGCTTGCCTGCTTCAACGCACAAAGCGTAAGCCAATTCATCAAAGCGCTCGCGAAACCGACTCACGCAATGTTCCAGTACGGCTTGCCGCTCAAACATGGGCATCTTGGCCATAGCATCGGCTGCACCACACGCAGCGCTGATGGCTTGATCCAATACCTCCGGGGTGGCCAGTGGCACTTCGGTGGCCAGCTCTCCGCTGTACTTGTCGTACACCTTGAGATCTTTATTGGCGTAAATGGCCTCGTTGGCCAGATAGTAAGGATATTCTTTCTTCAGCATGGGGATACCTGTAAACGCTCTATTGTGCGATCAATAATTTTTCCAGTGCGCTGCGGATCTGGGCAGGCATGGGTACGGATTTGTTTTCTGCGCGATTCACGAATACGTGAATAAAATCACCAAAGGCACAGGCTGTGTCTTCGCCTTTCTTAAAGATGCCCACGCCGTAGGTCACTGAGCTGTTGCCCAACTTGTTCACCCTCAACCCGGCTTCGATCTCATCTGGATAGGCTATGCCGGATAGATAACTGCAGCTGGAATTCACCACATAACCGACCACGGGGGCATTCTGAATATCAAGCCCACCCTGTTCGATTAAATATCGGTTTACTGCGGAATCAAAGTAGGAGTAATAGGTTACGTTGTTGACGTGACCATACACATCGTTGTCCATCCAGCGGGTGGTGATAGGATAAAACAATTTATAATCGCTGCGAGCGATGGGTTTGCTGTCTGTCATAGTGGTTGCTTCGTATCCTTTGTCGTTACCAGGCCGCTTTATAAATGGCAAGGGCATCTGCTTCAGTGACTTCTCGAGGATTATTCACCAGCAGGCGTTGTTGCAGCATGGCGTCCGCCGCTAATTTACTGATGAAATTCTCCGGCACCTTGCAGTCACGCAGCTTGTTGGGCAGTGCAACTTTTTCGATAAGTTTTTCGATCCAGGCAATCAGTTTGTCGCTGACCTCTTCATCGCTGCCTGAGGTGTATTCTTCTCCCATAATGATGGGGGCCAGCTCGGCATAGAGTGCTTTAGCGCTGGGTGCGTTAAAGCGCATTACGTGGGGTAATACCAGAGAATTACTGAGGCCATGGGGAATATGAAAGTGGCCGCCCAATGGATAGGCTAATGCATGCACCGCAGCGACAGGGGCATTGGCGAAGGCCTGTCCTGCCAGCAGCGCACCCAGCAACATATTGCTGCGGGCCTCCACATCACTGCCAATGCGCACAGCGGTTAATATGTTTCTGGAGAGCAAACGCAACGCTTCCCGCGCCAGCATGTCCGACACGGGATTCTTTTTATGGGCTGAGGTATAGGCTTCGATGGCGTGAACCATGGCGTCGATGCCAGTAGCGGCGGTAACCTGGGGTGGCAAACCTACCGTCAATTCTGCATCCAGCAGCGCGATATCCGGCTGCAATACCGGGGATACCACCCCGGCCTTGGTGGTCTCACCGGTGGTTACGATAGCGATAGGGGTTACCTCGGAGCCGGTGCCAGCGGTGGTGGGAACCTGAATAAGCGGCAGCCGGGGCTCTTTGGCGTTACCGACTCCGTACATGTCCGGCAGGGCCTGTTGGCATTGTGGGTGGGATAGAATGGCCACCAGCTTTGCCACATCCATGGAGCTGCCGCCGCCGAAACCTACCACTAAATCGGCATTGGCTGTTTTGGCAGCCGCCACGGCGCTGAGCACGGTACTGTCCGAGGGATCGGGCTCAACCTGGTCAAACACCTCCACGTGCACGCCAACCGCGCTGAAGCTCGACAACACAGGCTCGAGCAGTCCGGCTTTGATGATGCCCGCATCGGTCACCAGCATGACGGACGCAGCACCTTGTTGCTGACAGAGAGCGCCCAGTTGCTTGGCGCTGCCGGGCTCGTTGATGATGGTACGAGTTGTAGAAAACGTAAATGCCTGCATGAAGAAGGGCACCTCAAATAATGAACGCACAGATTTTACTATACTACCACGGTGCGTAATTGTGGATGGGCCATTTACGTGGCAGATCAGGCCAGCGATTGGTTAGCGTTTGGCCTCTAAACCGGTATCGTCCACGCGATACCACTTATCCACATAGTGGACCAGTGCGCGATGCAGTAACAGAATGGCTATGATCCCACTGTACAGGAATGCACTGTTATCACCCACTTTAGCCTCCATCAACAGGTGCGCTGAGGCCAGGATCGAGAGCAGATACATGGTGCGGTGCAGCTGGCGCCAGCGTCTGCCCATTTTGCGTCGAGCCCACTGCGGTGAGGTGATGGCCAGCAGAAAGGAGATCGCCCAGGCGCAAAAGCCAATCACCAGGAACGGTCGTTCTGCAAGATCATCCCACAGCCAACCAAGATTCCAGCCCAATTCAAGATGCAGATAAATTGCCGCGTGCCAGCACAGGTAAAAAAAGCTGAACAGGCCCAGCATCCGGCGAGATTTAATCAGAAAATTCCAGTCTGCCAACCGTTTCCCATAAAGCAGTTTCATGCTTCGACATAAAAAACCAAGCCAGCGTCGCAGCGGGGTTATGGCCAACGTCAGCATCAAATACAGCAGCGCCCAAAACCCTGTTCGAGCGATGAGTGCATCAAAAGGGTTGAACCCTAACTGGGCCTGATAAATATCTTTGATCAACAGCAAGGCAGGGGCACAGCTGAGCACAAACAGCAGCAAGCGGAACCAATGATCCTGTTGGTTGAACCAATTCAGTAAGCGTAGTCGCATCAGAAGTGTTTAGTCATATCCAGATTGCGATACAGATGCGCCACCTGTTCAGCGTAGCCATTGAACATCAGGGTGGGCTGTTTACGGCTTTCACCGAGGGGAACTTCCCGGCGCTGACTCCAGCGAGGGTGAGGTACATCAGGATTTACGTTGGCGTAAAAGCCGTACTCCTTAGCAGCGGCTTTTTGCCATGTGGTTACAGGTTGATCTGACAGTAACTCAATATGTTGAACAGCTTTTATGCTTTTGAAACCGTACTTCCAAGGCACCACCAAGCGTAATGGTGCGCCATTTTGGGGTGGCAGATCGCCACCGTACATACCGGTAGCAATCATTGTGAGGGGGTGCATGGCTTCATCCAGGCGCAGGGCTTCCTGATAAGGCCAATCCAGAACGGGCCGTCGCTGGCCAATCATCTCTTTCGGATTGACAATCGAACTCATGCGCACAAAACGCGCAGAAGAAAGAGGATTTGCCAGCTTGATAATGTCCGCCAACATTATGCCGCGCCAGGGTACCACCATCGACCAACCTTCGACGCAGCGGAATCGATAAATACGCTCTTCTGTACACAGTTTTTTCAGCGCATCCAGGTCAAGTGTGATTGGGTTTTCGACTTCACCTGATATGCGTAAAGTCCAGGGCGACAGGGTGAGTGATTTTGCCAAAATACGAATGGCTTCTTTGTCGGTGGAGAACTCATAATAGTTGTTGTAACCGGTTGCGCTCTTTTTAGGCGTAAGAGATGCACTATAGTCCGGGATGGTGATGCCAGGGGGGCATGTATCGGAGGCAAGAAGCGAGGGTGAGTATCCCGCCATCACAGCAGCCCCGGCCAAGCCTTTTATCAGTGAGCGCCGCCGTGCAAAGTCAGATTCGCTGGTGATTTCAGACGGCTGCGGTTCGGGAAATTCAAAAGCCATAATCAGTCCCGGATGGACTTCAAATGCAGTATCAGAGAATTTATTTCTGATTCAGACAATTGATCGCCCCACGGCGGCATGTGTTTAGAGCGACCAACCGCTTCACCGCCTTTGACGATAATCTCTTTTAAATAAGGATCAGGCAAACGGCTGGCAGTGAGATCGGCTGGCGGAGGTGTTTTCAGCAACTTGGCCATTCGGCCATCTCCTTCACCGTACTGACCGTGGCATAATACGCAGCGCGTACTGTAAATTTGCTGACCCAGCTTTCGGTTGGCTGTGCTCTCTACATTCAGTGCGCTCAGCAGTGTGTAGGCTTCGTCTTTATTTTTACGTAACAGCAGAATAAAGTCAGATACGGATTCCAGTTCGCTCCAGCTAAGCTCTTTGCCAAAAGGCGGCATATACTGGGATATGTCTTTGAAATAAGCGCCCAGTACAGTCGCATTTAGAATGGATGCGCGGTCGGAGGCAACGCGGTGGTTGATCAGCGAAGTATTAGGATACTCTTTTAACCGCATGGGTAAAATGCCTTCCCCCATACCTTTATTGCCATGACATAACGCGCAGCGGGTCAGATAAACCTTGGCACCCAGCTCCAGGCTGGGTGACGGATCATCGTAACTTACTTCAGATAGTGCTGTGGATGACATCCAGTACAGAAACCCGCTCAGGATCAATACAATTCCATGTGTTGGCATGTGCTTATTCCTGAACGTTGATGGTCATTTTCATTTCTGGATGAATGGCGCACTCAACTTCCACTTCACCTGGCGTGGTGAAAGTGACATCTCGTGATTCACCTTTAGGGTAAGATCCAAGGTCAAACATTTCGGCGTCACTCAGGCTGAAAACGTTGTGAAAAAACGCATCATTATTGGTGAACTTAACAGTGTCGCCGACTTTGATGTCTAAAGAATCCTGGGTGAATTTTTTATCCTTCTGACCTACTTCTACCGTTTCGGCCATGACCGAGGTGCTGATTACCAGAGAAAGGATTGCTGCTATGTTTTTTGAGGCCATGTTAACGCTCCTGTATGATTAAAATGCGTTTTCGGGAAGAATTGGAAGCACAAAGGGTTTTTGTGGAGACGTCAGCGCTTTCATGAATTCCACCAGATCCGCTTTTTCGGTTTGCGTTAGTGTCAGTTTCTTCATGTTTGGAGAAAGATTGGTTTGTACGGAACCTCCGGTTTCGTAATGATCCATTACGTCGCTTAACGTCATGGCTGAGCCGTCGTGAAAGTAAGGAGCCGTCAGTGTGATGTCTCTGAGAGTGGGTGTTTTGAAGGCACCTTTCATAAGGTTGATCGGTTTTATGGCGTAACGACCCATGTCAGGATTCTCCTGGCCCCAAGATTTAAGTCCAATGTTGTGAAACCCACTGTCACTGAAGTTAGGGGCAGAGTGACATACCGCGCAGTTGCCTTTTTCTGGATCAACGAATAGTTTGAAGCCGTTTACCTGCTGTTTATTCATGGCTGTTTTGTCGCCCTTGATCCAGCGATCGAACGGAGAATTGTTGCTGATGACAGTGCGCTCAAAGCTGGCAATGGCCATGGCTAATGTCTCATCTTTGATGCCTTGCCCCGGATATGCTTTTTCAAAGGCTTGTACGTAGGTGCTGTTCCCTTTCAAAAAGTTAATCGCCATGGATAAATCAACATTCATTTCCGCGCTGGAAAGCATGGGGCCTAAGGCTTGATCTTCCAGTGACTTCTTACGTCCATCCCACATTTGCAGGCTGTTGTAAGCAGAGTTGGTGACGGTTGGAGAAGCTCGTCCCAGGACTTTACTTTTAAAGCCCTTGGCAGTGGGCAAACCATCGGACCAGCCGAACAAAGGGCTATGGCAAGTTGCACAGGACATATTGCCATCGCCGCTCAGACGAGGATCGAAAAACAGCATCTTGCCGAGATCAACACGCTCGGCATTAGGTTTGTTGTTGTCTGGATAGGGCACCTCCGGCATCAGCCATTCTTGCAAACTGGTATGGCCAGCTTCAAAAACATAATGCTCATCCGCTTGCGCGGGTGTTAAGCCGAACATGAATGCTGAAACCAGAACAGATGTGGTGATTGTGGGTTTAGCTATACGGGCAATAGACATAGAACACTCCGTGTTATTGTTTGAAATGAGACACCATATCGTTCAGTGTGGTTGAGGATGCGGATAAATCATCGGAGAGGGTGTTCATTTCTGATACGCTCTCCAATGCAGAGTCACTGACTTTTTGCAGCTCTTCGATGAAGTGGTGAATTCCATCTAGTGCTTTCAATTGCGATTGATTCATGGCGAGTGCCGATTGAATTCGTGTGCGAGACAGATCTGAGTGTTCGTTTGCATTGCGTACGTCTTTGGCGCTGTGCTCGAATAACTCCACGTTGCTTTGCAGCTCACTGTTTACCAGCCCCAGCAGGTCTACCACCTGGTTGAAGTTCTGGGTCATGGTGGATGCCAATTGAGAGATCTCTTTTACCGCCTCGCCACTGCGATTGGCCAGCGCCCTTACCTCATCGGCAACTACTGCAAAGCCGCGTCCTTGTTCACCTGCTCGAGCTGCCTCAATAGCAGCGTTTAGCGCTAATAGATTGGTTTGCTCTGACACGCCTTGAATGGTGTCGGCAATGCTGGTGATGGAGTTAGCCGAATGGGATAACGTTTTGATCTGTTCAGACAAGGTTCCGACCTGCTGCTCGAATTGGCGTTGAAACTTCAGCGAGGCGGTGATTCGTTTGTCGGCCTCAGAGCAGCTCAAGGCGGTGCTTTCAGCATCGTTGGTGCTGCTGGAAAGCAGAGCGTTCACTTCATTCGAAACGTTTAACAATTCGTTAACTTTCGTGTTAATCGAGAGCACATTGTTTGACACGATTTGCGCGTTATCTGCTGATCGGTGGGCTGTTCCGTTAACGTGTGCTGCGTTGCTCTGCAGGTTACCGGCTTGCGATTGCAGACGATTGACGATAGCGGTAGTTGAGTTCACCGCATTGCGCAGCGCCTGAAAGGTAAGGGAAAGCTCATCGCTACCTTGTTCCTGCAAGTTAATATTAAGATGCCCGTTGGCAAACTGCCCCATAGAACGCTGGATGCGTTGCATGCTTGAGATCAAGCGCCTGATTAGAAAGAAGGCAACGACGGAGGTAATTATCAGCCCGGCCAGCGTCCATAATGACAGCATCGTAATGACCTGGTAGCTGTCCTTTTGGTTGTTTTCGGCCAACATACTTAATGATGTGAATTCGTTGTCCAGAATTTGCTGTGCGTTTTCGATAATGCGCTGGGTTTGGGGTGCAATTGCTTTGAAGGCCTCGTTAGCTTCGTCATCACGGTTCTTTTTGCCATAGCCGATAACCTTCATTTGTAGAGGGCGCAGGGCTTCAAGATCAGTCTTCAGGGTCTGAACGGCATCACTGTCAGGAATAGTGGCTTCGAGTTTCTGAATTTGCTCATCAAGACTGGAGGAGGCCTTGATCGTTGCAATGGCATTCTTGCGTATATCTGCTGGGCTGTTTGATGCAATCAAGGCTTGCAGATCCCGCTGCGCCTGGATGATGGCAATCAGTGTGTTGTTGGCTTGATGCTGGCGTACCTGGGATACACTGATGGCAGTATTAAGGCTATGATTTTGTTGGGTAAGGGTGTAGCTCGCCAATAAAACACAGCCGATCGCAACCAGTGCGGGCATTACGCACATGAAGATAAGCTTATAGCGCCATGATATTTGATTTAACCAAGCCATAGGTACCGTACTAAAAATCGGGGATACTCTATTTAGGTTAGACGATGGGCGAGGTCTATCAAGGCAATAGTTTTTGTCTAACAGGAAATTGTATCCAGCGTTCTAATTGGTTTAGCTGATAAGCACCTTAGGCCGCCTGTTGATGGCAGACCCGGTTACGACCTTGTTGCTTGGCCTGGTACAGTGCTGTGTCGGCCTTTTCGAGAAGGGAGTTCAAGGTAAGATCGCTATTAGGCGTAACGGAATGGACACCGGCGCTGATAGTAACGGCAAGAGGGCCGTTGCGGGTATCGACGGGCTGATTATGGATTAATTCCCGAATGCGTTCGGCGACGGTCATGGCACCATCCAGTTCAGTTTCCGGCAGGATAATGCAGAACTCTTCACCACCGTAGCGCGCAGCAAAGTCGGTAGGCCAGCGTACGCCGGTTTTGATTCGGCTGGCTACTTCCTGCAAGCAATCGTCACCCACCGGATGGCCGTGGGTGTCATTGACTGACTTGAAGTGGTCGATGTCGATCAGGATGACAGACAAGGCGCGTTGATAGCGTTTACCACGTTCCCATTCTTCCAGTAACGAGCTATCCAAATGACGCCGGTTGTGCAGCCCGGTGAGCTGATCCGTATTACTCAGATCTCGCAGTTGTTGTGTCAGCGTCTCCAGTTCTTTGGTACGCGTGAGTACGCGGCCTTCCAACTCCTCGTTAGCGCGTTGGGTAGCAGCCAGAGCCTGGGCCTGAGCTTCGTAGCGCATACGCCGTTCAGCATTAATACGTTCTGCCAGAGCAAACGAAAGCAGTACGACTTCCAGAGATGAGCCTATGTGGGTGCCATATTCGGTGAACAAGTTAGTGGGTAGAAGACCGGCTTTATTCAACGCCAGAATCAGGCCGCCCGAAAGCATGGATGTCCACGCGATGGTGTAATATTTTGCGGTATTCTGGCCTTTGAACCAGCACACACAGCCGGAGGCCAACGCTGCGATACAGGCCCCTGCAGCCCAAACGATCAGCACCGTAATATTGTAGTGATAAGGAATAAAAAAGGCGCTGATGCCAAGGGCTATGCCGCCATACCAGAAAATGATCAGCGCGCGATCTATCATGGGTGCATAGTTGCGTACATCCAGAAAGCTGCGAGTAAAGGAGGCTCCGAATACTACTACTCCGGATAAAAATACGATGATGGACTGATCGTTCCACTGAGTAAGCGTTGGCCATAAATATCGGAATGAATAGCCTCCCAGGCTGGCTAAAAACAGCGGCATGCATAGCACATAGCCCACATATAATAGATAAGTACGTTCACCCAGCACAAAGAATATCAGTAGGTTATAGGCAGCAATCACAAGCATTGTGCCAAAGAAAATGCCTTGCAGTATGGTTCGGGTGGTGTCAAAACCAAAGAATGTTTCTTTGTCCCACAAAGTGACCGGAACCTGCACCGCGCTGGTGGTCTCTACTCGCAGGTAGATCGATAGATGTTGATTTGGATTCCACTCTAATGGCACGATGAAGTTGCGGTGGTCGAACGCCCGTTTGTGGTAGGGGTGCTTGTCGCCGAGATTGTATTGTTTCAGAATCCTGTTGTCTTCCACCACAAAGACATCAATGTAATCCAGCACCGCGTAGCTGATCTCAAGCAGCCTGGTCATGGTGTCCGGGGTGGGGTTGTCGATGTCTATTCGCAACCACCAGCTTGATTCGTTATAACTCTTATTAAAGGTCTTATCGTCGTTTTGAGTCCACTGGGGTTGTTCATTCAAGATATCGTTGATGGTCAGGGCTCGATCGGCATCCTCCATGTACCGAACTGCGCTGTTAAGGCTGATGCCAGCTTCCTGGTTATCCAGAATCAGGGGCGAGCCGCTGGCGGAAAGCGACGCAGTGACGATCAATAGAGTGACAAACAGGTGTCTCAGCATGGTAAGGGGCACGCGAACAAAAGAGGAACTTATGTTAAGCGTAGCACTAGCCACCAAGTTTGGGTGTTTTGTATCCGCAGCAGGGGTTAATTTTGGGCGGTGTGGGTGTACAATGGGTTGAGTTATAAGAATAACAACTAAACAGGTCGTTCGTATGAATCTAGCGAAATATACCGTTTTACTGCTGGTACTGATCTTTTCTACCCAAAGTTTTGCCCTTATACCGCCGTTACGACAGATTGATGCCTTCAAGGTTATTTCTGTTGAAGGGGAGGATGTCCCCTGGGTGCTGGGCTGGAGCCTCGATGAATTATCCCTGGCGGCCATGGTGGATGGTGTCATGGAGCCTATTCCCTTTCAGATCGATCAATATAATACCGGTGGAGCCATCTATTTCGAAGGTTGGCATATACCTATGTCCGGTAGCCCGAATTTGATGGATGGCACCGATAAGATACTGTTTTTATTTAAAGATGCTGGCCCACGCCTGGATCCGCGAGTGCCCTTCGATGGTGAGATGGTGGCTGAGGTCGTGACCCGCGACCGAGATGGCGTGGAGCGCTTTGTGTACTTGGTGCGTAACTCTCGTCTGCGCTCTGAGGAGCAGTACGTTCGTTACAGCGCCGAATTGGGCCTGGTGGAGACGGATTTTTACAGTTTGCGCTACAACAAGAAGAATCACCTGCAATGGGATGACTTCAGTTATGTGAATTACGTGGGTGAGCGGCCGCTGGATTCCATGAAACTCCGTCTCAACACCGGTATTTTGACCTCTGTTACGGATACTGAGTTGAATAACAACCAGATGATCGCGTTGCCTACGGGTGAGATCATTGGTCCGATTCGTACCACCACGCAGTTGGATTTCAATCTGTATCTGTTTGGTGTGTCCATTTTGCAATTGAGTATGCAGATCCACCATTATCCTAAATCCATTATGTACGATGTCAGAGGGATCATTCCTGAATTGCGTCGCAAGCTGCTGGTTGATCCATCGTTGACGATGTCTCTGGATGCCAACCGTTTGTTGGGTGCTGAAACCCGAACCTCAGCCTGGCCTGATAAATTTGGAACAGTGGATGGTGTCGTGGATGACAATGAGTTGAAGATGATCGAGGCAGGTCTGGATCCTGCGAATAACTGGCTTTGGGTGACGTCGAAGCGTAATTTGGATATCTTGGCCTTTGTGGATTATTTGGGGGACTTTAACGAGCCCATGGCGTTGCTGTACAAAGATGATCTGGAAAAATACGAGCCACCCGAGGTGTTCCCCGGACAGATGCCCAATGTGGGCTACGGTATCACCAGTTTTCCCATGACAGGTTTTATTGGCTTTGTTGTGAGCTTGTTCGTCAGTGATGGTTATGAAGGCGATCCCAACGAGTTTGCGCCTTATGCGCGTACTCTGCCTGATCTTGAAGTGCGGGCAATGTAATAAGTGAACCGGTACATAAAGGATGTTTCAGGTATGAAAGTATTGACCGGCTTGGCAGCAGCGCTGGTGTTGGTGGGGTGTACCACTACAAAGGATTCAGCAATGGATTCCCAGGTGGCAGCGCTGACCACGTGCGAGAAAATTGATGCGCTTATCGAAGGTCATAAAAAAGGATTTCCTAAACTGCGTATGACGCAAAGCAGCGTTAAGCTCATGGATATATGGAAGGCGCGCTATCATCTGGTAGGAGATAGTTGTCAGGTGTGGGGTTGGGGGGCAGGCAAGTTTAGTTATGTCTGTTCCCTCACAGAGCCCAACGAGCAGGTGGCGCGGGAGCACTATCAGCTGGCAGTGCAAAAGGGCAAGGAATGCTTGCAACAGGGCTGGACGCTGGACGAAGGCGGCCGTGCCATGGGTGAAGGCTTGAAAGCGGAATTCACTCGTCCAAATGATGAAACCGTATTAACAGTGGTTGCGACATCCTCGCCGACACTGTTTAAGACTGAATGGAAGACCTACGTATTTGTGGGTGATCCAAACGATCTTAAATAGGCGTTATTGGGTGTTTATTCTGTTTCACCTTCGTGCAGTGTGGCCTGAGCCAGTGAGAACTGACAGGTTGGGCTCTCTGCGCCACGCGCTTTGCTGGACAGCTTCAGGCTTTTACCATCGGTTATGATGGAATAACCGCCATCCCGCTGCACCACTTTAAGCTCTACGTTCTCATCATTCATGATCAGGTTTTGAAATAACACCTTTTTGAATGACTGATGAGGATGGTCTATGTAGAACTCGTTGTAGAATTCGCCATTGCTATCGTTAACCGCCATGGTGACGAACGTGGTTTCGCCGGTTGTGTAGAAGTTGGCATTACAGGATTGATCGTTGCTGGCGGTTCCGGTCAATTCCACACGGCCAACGCCGGAGCGAAACTTGCTGAGTGTATCGTTCAGCAAGTTCTTGAACTCTTGATGAACTGCGCCGTTTTCCCGGGGTACCTTGACGATGGTGCTGTCGGCCAGTACTGCCGTGGAACCCAGCATTGCTGCTACACATATTCCAGTTGTTATTGTTTTCATAACACCATCTCCCGTTTATTAACGTAAATGCTGAACCAGAAGCTTGGGTAATACCTTGGCTTCTTCTGCCAGCAAGAGTTTGTGGGCATTTTCATCACCGGCGAAATACATCCGACGTTGATCTGCTTCTGTGCCGTTTTCAATGTTGAAACGGCCCGAAGCGGTTGGAACACGAACCACTTTGCCTCTGGCATCCAGGCTGGAAATTTGGCGTTGGTAATCCAAAGGACCTTTTGCATCTTTCTGCCAGCGGTTATAGAAAAACTTAATGTTGGAGGTGATCATGCGTTTTTTGGACGACTTGATGCACGCTACGTATTCAGTGTTGGTGATGGTGTTTTTAGGGTCTGGCTTGGTGCAGGCACCTTTGGTGTCATAAACAATGTTTGCCCTTAAGCCTTCGCTGCCAATCGGATCCAGCACTGCGAGAAAATCAACGGTTCGATCTTCACTGAAGGCGATGCGAGTGGCTGCTTCTATGGCTGAGCCACCGCCGAGTCCATGCCCGATCAGAATCAATTTTGCATCTTTGGGAATCTGTCGGATGTACTCACGGAATGCTTCCTGAAAGCCGAAGCTGTTGGCGGGACCGGAGCCATTGCTGAATCCATTCCAGTTGGCTTCGATGAATTTGGCTCCGTAGGACTCCACCCAGCTTTTAAGGTGCAGGGTATTTTCAATGTTGGGCTCTTGATCACCGGAAATGACAAATACGTAAGAGGCGTGCTCTCCGGTGCCTAAATCAAGGTTGGCTTTAGCGGCGGCTTTGGGCGCAGGTTTAGGTTCAGCCGCTGCTTGTTTGGGTTTCTGTTTGGCGCTTTGCTCACGCTTAAACTGGGCAACCAGGGTATTGAACTCGCTGGTTTCCTGGCTGAGTTTGGCTTGCTTGGTTTTTAATCCTGCGCGCAGACTGCTCAGTTGAGTGGCGGTACTGTCGCGCTTGCTGATCAGAGAGGCGATGCGCGGGTCATTATCCAGAGATGATTCATCCACTTCGCCCTTTTGGGCTTCAAGCAGGCTTTCCAGCTCAGCGAGTTTGGCTTTTGCCTTTTCCAGCTCGGCTTGCAGCGGAGCCTTTTTTTTCTGCAGGGCCAGAATCTGGGTTTGATAATCTTTTTGACGCGATTCGTAGTCACTTTGGGCCAGGCGCTGTTTGAGTACGTTCAGGTCGGCGTGACGCTGCTGATCACGGTCTTTGTCTCGTTGCACGATGTCGATATCAAAGTCCACCAGAGAGATGTCTTTCTCGATGCGTTCGATTTCAAATGACTGCCGTTTCAGGTCTCGTTTGGCTTCGTGAAACAGTTTGCGCTCTGAGGTGCGCTCCTCGCGGATGGTTTTACGCTTATCGAGGATCTGCTTGTCGAGGCTCCAGAGTGATTTCTCGAGCGAGCTGATGGCCGCCTCGGTTTCATCAACATCGACTTTGAGCTGCTTGACGGTGGAGGCGCTGGTATTGATCTGAGTTTGTGTGACTGCCTGGGCGGTGCCCCATAGCATGCAGGCAAACAGAGCCAGCCAATGCAGGTGGGCTTTCGTGTAGCAAATTGACAATTTATGAAAGGTTAAGCTCGCCATCGTGTTTCAACACTTAATTATAGTTATTTCCCTAAATGTCTTCCGTTCTTATTCTTGTTCCGGCTAACCCATTGGTGCGGGTTTAAACGTACCGTTGTATATAGTAGCTCAGAATTTGTGCAATCGTTGTGTGATGTAGTTCTCAATGCAGAATAAGACGGTTCCCTCAACTGTGCAAGTCCAGCTCTTCGGCCGGCTTCTCTATCTCTCCCTTATAATACTGCCATATCAGCCTGTTACATACTGTGGCGTCCCTGTAAAATGTTTGTACAAAAAACGATCAGGCATAAAAAAAGGGGTGCTTAGAGCACCCCTTCATTATAAACAACTTAGGACGTTATCGAACACCGCTACGACGCAAGGCCGCAGGCTGGAACTCCACTTTCGAGAATTTTACTTCGAAGTTGGTGCCCTTCGGTTCGTTGTTTTCAAAGCCCAGAGCCAGGTAGCGGCCTGCGTTCAGGTCATACAGGGTTTCGATCGCATAGCCCTGTACGTCTACGTTGTAGTAGAACTGCTGATGGGCTTCTGCTACGCGCCACAGGTTGCCACGGCCATCGTAGTGATCGATGACGCCAGCCAGCCAGGAGTCTTCATCCAGGAAGAATACTCGCTTGGCGTAGATGTGACGGGTGCCTGCGCGCAGATTACCTTCTACTTCCCATACTCGATGCAGCTCATATCGAGCCATATCCTGGTTGATGTGGCCAGCCTGAATCATTTGATCGTAAGGCACGCCTTTTTCATCCAGCTTGTAGGAGTTGTAGGCAATATACATCTCTTTCTTGCCTTTCAGGGTCCACTCATAGCGGTCTGGCGAGCCGTTGAACAGGTCAAAGTTATCCGCAGTACGCAAACCGTCTGAGGCTGTACCTGGGCCGTCATAGGCTACCTGAGGTGCGCGACGTACACGACGTTGACCTGCGTTGTAGATCCATGCACGGCGGGGTTCTTTAACCTGGTCAATGGTTTCGTGTACCAGCAGTACGTTACCGGCCAGACGGGCTGGGGCAGTTACCTGCTGTTTGAAGTAGAACATGACGTTGTCATCTTCACCCGGTACGTAGTCGGTCAACTGGTTGGTTACAGACAATTGGTCGTTAAACATAACCATGCTGTAGTTGCCGTTGGCCTGCGGGGTAACCTGACCAATGGTGCGCTCGAGGGCGTCACCACGCCAGCGACCAATGTGGTTCCAGATCGCTTCCAAGCCGTTCTGGGGAATCGGGAAGGGATAACCCTGCAGATTCAGGCCAGTCAGACCGGTAGCGCCAGCGGTTTGCGTGGACACCGCGTTTTTCTTGGTCAGCTCCTTGATGCGGTCGGGTATGGTGTAGACGCGACGGGTCTGGTAAACCGGCATGCGATAGGTGTCTGGATATTTTTCAAACATGGCTATCTGGCCAGGGCTGAGTTTGCTTTTGTATTGATCCAGGTTTTGCGCCGTGATGGTGAACAGAGGCTTGTCATCCGGGAACGGATTACACAAGAACTCCCCACCGTTATAGCAGCTTGGGTTGTCGGTCATGCCGCCTTCCCATTTGGGAATGCTGCCGTCGGCGTTAGCAGCCACTTCAGCACCACTGGGTGTCAGTTCACTGCCGCCCAGTTTGTCTGCTTGAGCCTGGTCAACTTTGGCAAAGGCCGGAGCCGCCGCCATGGAAGTGGCCAACAGTGCACTGGCCATGAGTTTCAATTTATACGTAGATTTCATGTTCATTTCCTTGTTTCCCCCACAACTTAGAACGAGGCTGATGCGCTGATGGAGTAGTAATCACGGTCAGCGAGCTGGTTATATGGTTCGGCACCGTAGAAGTCGGTGTATGACAGGTCAACCGTGTAGCTGTTTTGGTATACGGCTTCTACCGACAGGCCAAGTGCTTTGCGGTCTTCCAGGAAGTTGGTGATCGGGCCTGGAGTGGTACCGTATACATCGTGGCTGAAGCTGATGGTCGGCCTTAGGTTAATACCGGCAAAGACGTTGTTGTACTCACCGGTGAAGCGCATTTTGTAGCCCCATGCACCGCTGGTTGGGTAGTAGTCGTCTTCGTAGGCTGTGGCACTGTTTGCAACTTCGTTACCTGCCAGGAACTGTGGATACGTACCCAGCGGTGCAACGCCATTGATGGTAGCGACATCAGGCACCCAAGGGTGGTACAGGGTGGCATTATATGAGCTGTTTAGCAGTGCTTCGTCCTTAGAAGGCAGATCTACATATGAGCCTGCAACATCTAAAATCGCGGTCCAGCGGGATGCGCCCAGAATGCGGTCGAAGAAGTGAATAAACGCGATTTCGGCTTGGTAGTAGTCACTGGTTACGAAACCAGGAGCATACTCGCCCGCTTCGTACTTGTTGTAGCAATCGTATGCTTGATCAGCGTCGTGGCAGCTGATGGAAGGCAATCCCAAAGCGCCCCCTACTGTATCACCGTCTTCCAACTGGAAGGGCTGATCTTTCCGCATACTGATTTCACCCGAGAAGGCCGTGGCGCCACCGGGTAGGCCTATGTCGATAGTGGTGTTGAAGCTGGCTCCGAGCAGTTGGATATCTTCTGGATATTCGTTGAAGAAATCTGCTGTTGGGAACAGGAAAGCAGTAGCGGTTGGTGTGCCGAAGGTTTGCAGCATTTGGAGTCGTGCGGTTTCCAGGTCTTGCGACAGGGGGTTACCTGTAGCTCCCTGAACCGCGGCTTGTATGCCGGCGGCAGCTTGAGATGGATCGATCATGTGCCCGGAGATAAGGGGCGTACGTGAATGATAGTTGATGTAGTACAGCGCGAATTCGGTCTCGATGGAGTCTACAAAGTAGCGTGCTGCAACACCGTATTGGCCTTGATCGTCTGGCTCACCATCTGCACCACGAGGCAGTACGCGACTTTCGGCACTGTTGATACCCAGCGCTGTGAGGGTGGCGTCATCGTACACGTAACTGGCTTCAGCCCCGCCTGGGAAGAAGCCACCGTAGCAATTGGCGCCCGCCAGATCAGTAGTGGAGAAGAACGTACCACATTCGGGCAGTTCAGTCTCTTTCCAGTCGAACAGCACGAAGGCTTCCAGTGTCAGGTTGCTGGTTAAGCCAATCGAGCCATACAGTGCGTTCAGAGGGATCAGCGCATCTTTCAGTTCGGAGCCTGGTGCCAACAATGCGTTTACGTCAATCGGGTTAATTGTGTTAATACCATTGGGAAAGAACAAGCCTTCACCCCAACTGATAACCTGTTTACCCAATCGCACGTTCAAGGGTTTGTCACCCAGCCACCAGTCGCCCCAAACAAAGGCATCCAGTATATCGGCGCTGGTTCCAGCGCTTTGTGCTGGTTCCAGCGGGTTGCCATAGGCATCCTGGCGGTAGTAGGCGGGCAGATCGGTTACGCCGTCGCCATTCACAATGCGGTTATCATAAAATGCTTTACCGCGGATAAAGGCACCGTAGTTTTTGTAGTTCATCTCCAGGTCCATGGTGACCTTGGCAACTTCAGAGAAGGTTGAACCCTTTTTCCAGAGCTGGTTGCTGTTGTCCTGAGAGCCGGTGCCATGCAAATGACTGGATTCGCCAGCAGCGGCGGCATTCACTGTGCCCACGCCACGATAGTCCCGATCATCTGCACGCCACGAGGCACCAACAGAAACCGTGGTATCAACCTGCATTCGGAAATCATCTTTAACGTACTCATAGCCGTAAGCCGGGGCCACCGATCCGGCGGCAGCGACCGCTGCGGCAAGAGCGGTTACCTTAAAACTCTTGTTCATTGCCATTAGAGTCGAACTCCATTCAGTATGTATTTTTATATGGAAGACCAAACTGTGCTGGAATCGAGCAGGGAGAGGATAACAATTGAGAAATAAAAGAATTGGGCAGCAATCCTGGGTTTTTCTTATTGTTATCGTTATACCAGTTCGATAGACGCACCTTCGCACTTTGGTTAGCAAAAAATATATACGCAAATACACAGAACGTGAAACTTTCTTGTGACATTTTTTACATAGTGGCCGTTTTTTGTTGGATTTTTGCCGTTCTTTGTACTTTTTATAGATAAAAGCGGTAGAAGTGACCGTTTCTTATTATGTTTGGAACTGTGCGCCATAAAAAGTAGAATGCGGCGATGCATCAATCTTCGTTAATACAGTCTCTTAACAGTGCCCAGGCTCAGGCAGTCACTTCCATGGCGGATCGGTTGCTGGTGTTGGCCGGTGCCGGCAGCGGTAAGACTCGAGTGCTGGTGCATCGCATTGCTTGGCTAATTAAAGAGCAACAGCTCTCTCCTTTCAGCATATTGGCGGTGACTTTTACCAATAAAGCTGCCGCAGAAATGCGCAATCGCATAGAAACATTAATGCGCGCTCCCAGCGGTTCCATGTGGGTGGGTACATTTCACGGCATTGCTCATCGCTTGCTGCGTATGCATTGGCAGGAGGCCGGGCTACCTCAGAATTTTCAGATACTCGATTCAGATGATCAGCTGCGTCTGGTGAAACGAATCATGCGTCAGCAGGAACTGGATGAGTCTCGTTGGCCGCCGAAACAGGCGCAGGCTTTTATCAACAGCAATAAGGATGAAGGCTTACGTCCGGATCATATCGACGATTATGGCGACATTTACCAGAAGACATTGATCGGCGTATACAGGCAGTATCAGGAAGCCTGCGAGCGTGGCGGTATGCTGGATTTTGCCGAGCTGCTGCTGCGCAGTCATGAGTTGTGGTTACATCAACCGCAGTTGCTGGCGCATTATCAACAGCGTTTTCGTCATATCCTGGTGGATGAATTTCAGGATACCAACCGTATTCAGTATGCCTGGCTGCAAATGTTGGCGGGCAAGAATGTGCCCATCACCATTGTGGGCGACGATGATCAGTCCATTTACGGCTGGCGCGGTGCTCGTATAGAAAACATTCGATCCTTCGGTGATGACTTTGGTCGTACGGAGGTGGTGAGGTTAGAGCAGAATTACCGGTCCACGGCGATGATATTGAATGCTGCCAACGGCGTGATCGCGAACAACCGTGACCGCCTGGGTAAGCAACTGTGGACATCCGGTGAGGATGGCGAGCCCATTTCCCTTTACTCTGCCTTTAACGAGGTAGACGAAGCCCGCTTTGTGGCGGAGCGTATCCAGCAAGCCTTACAGCAGGGGTTGCGGCGCAGTGAAATAGCCATTTTGTACCGCTCCAACGCGCAGTCGCGGGTGTTGGAAGAGGCGATGCTGCGGGGCAGCATTCCTTATCGTATTTACGGTGGCCATCGCTTTTTTGAGCGGGCAGAAATTAAAAATGCGTTGGCGTATCTGCGTTTGATCTGTCATCGGGATGATGATGCTGCCTTTGAACGCGTGGTAAACACGCCGTCTCGAGGTTTGGGTGATAAATCGTTGGAACGGATTCGTAACACCGCACGTGAACTGAAAGTGCCGATGTGGCAGGCTAGCCTCACGGTGTTGCAGCACAAAGAACTGTCCACCAAAGCCGGGAAATCCCTCCATGAGTTTCTTGGGTTGATCGAGTTGCTTGATCAGGAGCTGCGCGGGCTGGGTTTGTCGGAGCAGGCGGAACGGGTTATTGAGGCCTCCGGCCTGATTGCATTTCACCAGAATGAAAAAGGCGATCGGGGCGAAGCTCGGGTTGAGAACCTCAAGGAATTAATCAGTGCCACCCGTGAGTTTGAGGCAAATGGCGAAGGCGATAGCGCCTCACTGGCGGCGTTTTTGGATCACGCGGCGTTGGAGGCAGGTGATACTCAGGCCCAGGCGGACGAAGACTGTGTGCAAATGATGACCTTGCATTCCGCCAAGGGGCTGGAATTTCCTATTGTCTTTATGGTGGGCGTGGAAGAGGGGTTGTTCCCGTCGATGAAGTCGGCGGACGACCTGGATCGCATGGAAGAGGAACGCCGTCTGGCCTATGTGGGTATCACGCGGGCTATGAAAAAACTGTTCATTAGTCACGCAGAGAGCCGCCGCATATACGGCTCGGAGGCGCTGCATGCGCCATCACGTTTTATCCGTGAGATACCGCACCATTGCCTGCAGGAGGTGCGGGCCGCTGCAAAAATCACCCGGCCGATGGCCGTGCCGCGGGGCCGTGCTGCCGTGCAGAATACAGACACACCCTACCGATTGGGGCGCTCGGTGCGTCATCCCAAATTTGGCGATGGTGTGATTATGGGGTGCGAAGGACAAGGCCCCAATTCACGAGTCCGCGTTAATTTTGCCGGTGCCGGGGAGAAGTGGCTGGTAGCCCAGTATGCCCGGCTGGAATTGCTCTAGGCGTTGCTTTAAGGGGGCGGGGTGCAGGTTTCGCTTGACTCCCCGACCTCAATTGGGGAGCCTCTCATTCCAATAACAATTAACTTCAAACACCCTTTCAGGAGCCTACACATGATGTGGACGCGCACCAGCCTGCTTTGGCTGACCCTTGGCATACTTGCCTTGTCCGGTTGCGGCAAAGAATCCGAAACACCCACTGCGCTGGACGCGGCACCTCAACAGACCTTCGAATGGAAAATGGTAACCACCTGGCCTCGTAATTACCCCGGTTTGGGTATGGCGCCGGAGAATTTCGCCAAGGCCGTCACAGAGATGAGTAACGGCCGTCTGAAAGTAAAAGTACATGGGGCTGGCGAATTAGTGCCCGCCATGGGTGTGTTCGATGCGGTGGCTCGTGGTGCCGTAGAGATGGGGCACGGTGCGGCTTATTATTGGAAAGGTAAAAGCCCTGCGGCTCAGTTCTTCACCGCGGTACCTTTCGGTTTAAATGCACAGGAAATGAACGGCTGGCTGCATTACGGTGGCGGTATGGAGCTGTGGCGCGAAGTGTATGCACCCTTCAACCTGGTGCCGTTTGCCGGCGGCAGTACCGGTGTGCAGATGGCGGGCTGGTTCAAAAAGGAAATCAACAGCGTAGAGGATATACAGGGCCTTAAAATGCGAATCCCTGGTCTGGCAGGTGAAGTGTTCCAGCGTTTGGGCGGCGTGCCGGTGACTTTGCCTGGTGGCGAGCTGTTCACGGCCCTGCAAACCGGCTCTATTGACGCAACTGAGTGGGTTGGTCCTTACAATGATCTTACCTTCGGCCTTCACAAGGCGGCCAAATACTATTACTACCCAGGCTGGCATGAGCCCGGTGCAATGCTTGAGTTTATTGTTAACAAAGAAGCCTGGGATGCTTTGCCGCCGGATCTGCAGGCTATCGTCAGTTACGCCACCCGCGCCATCAATCAAGACATGTTGGATGAGTACACAGCGCGGAATAATGCGGCGTTGAAAGAGTTGGTGAATAAACACGGTGTTCAGTTGAGGAAACTGCCGGATGATGTGGTGGACGCCCTGCGTACCACTTCTCAGCAGGTAATCGAAGAAACCATCGCCAAAGACGAAGCCGCCAAAAAAGTATACGCATCCTTTAAGGCCTTCCGGGAGGATGTCATGCCCTATACCGCCATTTCTGAAGGTGCCTTTCTCGATATCCGGGAGTAATCCTTTCGCCATTTTTCGGGCAGAGTTGTGAGTGGCTCTGCCCGATCCTGATCTATACTCAAAAAATGTCAGAGTATCCAGGCGGGCAGGCTTGATATGGCCGGCTTAAGCGGGTTTGGCGACCTGCAGCTTTTATCCAACAGCACAGTTCATCAAGTTTTTCGTACTACTCGTCAGAGTGACGGCGCCGCGGTTATCGTCAAAGTGCTGGATACGCTGCAATGTCGTGACGAGGATGGTGCTCGTCTGCGGCATGAGTACCAACTGCTGAAAGACCTCAATCAAACCTTGCTGGTAAAAGCACTGGATTATGAGATCCGTGACCATGTGGAAATTCTGGTGCTGCAGGATGACGGTGCCACCGACCTTGCCAACAGCCTGAATCAACACAAGTTCGACTTACCAGTTTGCCTTGGCCTGATGATCGCGCTTGTCAGAGCGATCGGTCAGGCGCATCAGTGTGGCATCGTTCACCGTGATGTAACACCGGCCAATCTGATACTGATCGATAATGAGCAGGGAGCGCTTTCCCTCAAATTAATAGACTTTGGTCTGGCGGTACAGCGTAAGGGCGTGTTGGGTGATCTGGGACAGATTGATGCCCTAGTGGGCAGTCTGCGTTATATGGCACCGGAACAGACGGGCAAGATGAATCGAAAAATGGATGCCCGTGCCGATTTCTACTCCATGGGGGTGACATTTTACGAAATGTTAGTGGGGAGAACCCCATTTGAAAATATCGATGAGCACGAACTGATTCACGCTCACATTGCCAAGCGCCCCATTCCGCCTCACGACATAGATAAAAGTATTCCGCCTCAGCTTTCAAATATTGTCATGAAGCTGTTGTCGAAAAATCCAGAAAGCCGTTATCTGAGTGCGCCGGGTATTGAGCGCGACCTTGAACGCTGCCAGTCAGACCTTGGCAGCGGGCTGCTGGAGGTGGCAGCCTGGCAGCTTGGGCAGCAGGATGTGTCACCGCAGATGGTGATTCCTGAACAATTGTATGGGCGTGATCAGGAGCTGCGGCAGCTATTTCGAGCATTCAGCAAGGTGCGTCAGGGTAACAAGACCATGTTGTTGCTGGGTGGTGATCCGGGCGCAGGTAAAACCAGTCTGGTGAAAGAACTCTACAAGCCGGTACTGGATAACCATGCCTATCTGGTATTTGGTAAGTACGATCAATTAAAACGAGATGTGCCTTACAGCGGGCTTATATTGGCGCTGCGTCAATGGATTCAGCAATTGCTGGCAGAGAGTGAAGACAGCCTGCATTATTGGAAGAGCACGCTCTGTAAAGCCTTGGGCAGTAACGGAGCCATGCTGACGGACCTGGTGCCTGAGCTGGAGCAGATCATCGGTGCCCAGGCGCCACTCAAGAAAATGGACCCTATTCAGCATCAAATGCTGTTTAATCATGTGTTCGAAACCTTTATCGCAGCTATTGCTCGTAAACAGCACAGTCTGGTGCTGGTGTTGGATGACTTGCAGTGGGCTGACAGCGCCAGCCTGGCCCTACTCGAAACAATAATGACCTCAGAAGAGGTCTCTAATCTTCTATTGGTGGTGATTTTTCGCAATAACGAAGTGGATGCTCATCATCCTCTCAGTGTTTGCGTGGATGCAATTCGGGGTCGAGGCTGCAGTACCGATCAAATCAAGTTAAAGCCGTTGCAATATGAGTCGTTGCAGCAGCTGGTGCGCGATACGTTTCATGTCGGGTCGAGTGCATCTGATCAGCTGGCGACGATCCTGATGAGCAAAACCAAAGGCAATCCGTTTTTTGTAGAGGAGTTTCTGAATAACCTAGTGGCAGATGGTTTGATCAGGTTTGATTATAAAGAGGGCCGCTGGGTAATTGATTTTGACAAATGTTCGGCTCGTAATGAAACCCGTAATGTATTGGAATTTATCGCCGGGCGTTTGCAGTTGTGCCCTCCTCAATATCTGTTCGTATTGCAGGTTGCCGCCTGCGAAGGCATTGAATTTAAAATTCAAACACTACTGAATCTTGATGGCATACACCACACGCAGATCGTAGGTGCCTTGGTCTATGGGGTCGATAATCAGTTGGTTAAGCCCGTGGGTGAGGCCTACTTGTTCAATCAGTTTATTGATAACCCAAAGTGGATAGAAAAAAACAGACCACGTTATCGCTTTATACATGATCATATTCTATCGACGGTATACGCCTCCTGTTTGCCGGATGTGCGCAGGGAGGTTCATCATTTGCTTGGGCAGTTGCTGTTGAAGCAAACAGATCTGGATAAGCAAACGGATCGTATATTCTCGATTGTACGGCACTTGAATTACGCTGTTGATCTGGTGGCCAGTCAGCAAGAGCGTGTGTCGCTAATACGGTTGAATAAGATTGCTGCAGAAAAGGCACTGGCGTCCACTGCGTTTGAAAACGCTGCTCAGTATCTGCAAACCGCTCGCCACCTCTTTACGGAGGATATGTGGCAGGATGCCTACGAGTTTTCCCGTGAGTTATGGTTGATGATGATGGAGGTTTCCTATCTAACAGAAGACTATGACGGGCTGGAGCAGAATCTATTGGAATTCGAACGAGTCCAGCGTGACCGGGCCGATGCGATGCCGTTCTACCACATCAAAATGCATGCACTACATCGCCAGGACAGGGTACGAGAAGCCATCTCCCTGGGTATGGATAAGCTGCCCTATGTGAACGAGCGCCTGCCCCGCAACCCAGGTCAGTTAAAGGTGCTGTGGGAACTGATCAGAACCAAGTTGTATCTGTGGGTCAAGCTTCGAGGTCAGCCCATTCATCAGCATCTCAAACAGGGTTTGCTCGAGCGTGCGCAAGGGGAGGCACTGCAATCAGCCAATCACCTCTATGAGATTGGTGTGTATGCATTCCTGGCCCAGCGCAATCTGTTTTCTTGCCTGATATTCAGAGGGGTGAGGGTCTATTTGCGTGATGGTGCAACATTGGCATCCAGCGGATCGTACGCTGCGTATGGGGTGGTTCATTGCAGCCTCTTGAATCAAGTTGAAAAGGGCTATGAGTATGGAAACTTTGCTCTGCAATTGGCGGAAGCATTTGGGCATGATACTGCCATAATCAGCTCAAAACAGGTATTTAATGGTTTTATCCGGCACTGGAAAGAGCCATTGCGTGAATCTCTGCAGCCGTTGCTGTGGGTGCATCGCCGGTCAATGGAGGTGGCAGAGCTGGAATATGTTGCCCACTCTGCCAATTTGTACGTAGCCCATGAGTTTTACGCAGGGGTCGATCTGGATGAGGTGCGTCGCGACGCAGAAAAATACTATCGGGTGTTGTCGCGTATTGGGTTGAAAAACCTGAGTCTTTACACAGCGTTATTTCAACAGTTCATGCTCAATCTGATGGGTCAGTCCAATGATCCATTTCAATTGGCAGGTAAGCTATACAACCCTGACGCACAGAAAATAAAAGAAATTGAGCAGAGCGATCCTACGCTACTGTTTTATTTTCATTTGTGTGCGCTGCAACTGGGGGTGACGCTGGATCGGGATGAAGGGCTTGATCAACATGTGACCGAGATTCTACGTTTGCAGTTGGGCAGTGCGGGTAGCTATGCCATTTGTATTTTTTATACGCTGCATGGGGTTCTGTGCACGCGACGTTATCTGAACGGGTCCTTATCTCGCAGTGATGCAATTGCGATCTTGCTGCGGTATCAGCGTAAGATGAAATTGTGGTCCAGGCATTGCCCCGACAACTTTGAAGACAAATCGATGCTGCTGCTAGGTTGTATCGAGCTGGTTAACGGGCACTATTTGAAAGCCTTGGGGAGCTTCGAAAAAGCGGTCGCTTTGGCAAAGGTTCAGGGGTTTAAACAGGAGCAGGCACTGGCCTGTGAAATGTGCTCGGTGGCAGCGATGAAAGCGAATTTGGATCTGGCAGCAGCGTCTTATGTGCAACAGGCGGCTGTGGTCTATCAAGTATGGGGTGCAAAAGCAAAGTTGGCCTTGTTGAAAGAGACACCATTGCCCGGCCAGCGTAATTTGAATGTGGCCCCAGGTGTTGCTTCCCGCTCTTTGTCGATGGCGGATCGTGACTTGGATTTGGCTGCTTTACGATTGGCGCTTCGCTCTATATCTGAAGAAAAAGTGCACACCCGATTGATTGAAAAAACCATTCTTGCTGCCAGTCAGTTTGCTGCTGCACAAAAAGCCATTTTGCTGTTGAAGCGCGATGAAGCGTTATTGATTGAGGCGACCATTACATCGGATAAACCTGCTCCAACTATTATGCAGAGCATTACTCTAGGCCAGGACTCAACCTTGCTTTCTGATGCTGTGGCGAATTATGTGGCGCGAACCCGCAAAAGCGTTGTCATTAATGATGCCCAGCAGTTACAGGACCAGCTGCCCAGCCTGCACAAGATGCCCTATATTTTGTTGAACAGAGTGCGTTCCATCATGGTGATTCCCCTAGTGGAGGGGGATCACCATCAAGGGCAGCTGATTGGTATGTTGTATCTGGAAAATAACCTGGCACCGTCGGCGTTTACCGAAGGCATGATCGAGGCGCTGGAAATTATCGGGCTGTCTGCAGCCGGACGCTTGGAGTTGTCACGTAAAGCGGTTACCGATGGTTTGACCGGCTTGTTCAATCATGATTATTTTCAACAGCAGTTACGAGAGCAGATTGGTCAGGCCAAGCGGCGTAATCATCGTTTGTGTTTGCTTTTGATGGATATTGATCACTTTAAACAGTTCAACGATACCTGGGGGCATCAGGCGGGCGATTCGGTATTGAAAGAGGTTGCTTTGTTGTTGCAGAAACATTCTCGCCAGGCGGATGTTGTGGCGCGCTATGGTGGGGAGGAAATGGCCCTGATTCTGCCCGATACCCACGAGGCGGGAGCATTGCAGTTGGCAGAAAAAATACGCGCAGTGGTGGAGCAGGCAGCAGTGCATTACGCTGGGCAGGAGCTTAAGGTCACGATGAGCGTGGGGGTGAGCTGCCTGACACCTGATTGCGATCAGCCCGAACAGCTGATTAAGGCGGCAGATGATGCGTTATACGCCTGCAAAGACGCTGGCCGCAATCAGGTGATTGCCGCCAGCGCGCTTAGCAGACGGTGATGCTCAGGCCGTGCGGGGAACCGGTCGAGTGCGACGGTTTTCGTCTATGGCCACAAAGGTAAACTGGCCCTCTGTTACCTTGCGGGGTTCGGTGTCGCTGTGGTGTTGAGCCCAGACTTCCACAATGATGGCCATTGAGCTGCGGCCGATATCTTCTACATGGGTATAACAGCTTATCACTGAACCTACTGCAACCGGTCGTAAGAACACCATGGAGTCGATTGCCACAGTGGCCACTCGGCCACGGGCCAGGCGATTGGCGCAAACGGCACCAGCCAAATCCATCTGGGATACCAACCAGCCTCCAAAAATGTCCCCGTCGGAATTGGAATCCGCAGGCATGGCGATGGTTTGCAGCGCCAGTTCTCCCTGAGGTTTAGGGAAGTCGTCGTTATCGTCTTCTGCTATGTCGTTCATGAGCGTCCTATACCGCGAAATGGATCTGTCTTTATGAGTTATAGACTATATCCGGCAACCATGTGGCAAGTGAAGGCCAAATTGCAATTAGTGACAAAGTCACGATCTGAATCAGAATAAAAGGAGCCACGCCACGGTAAATCGTGGTGGTGGGGATGCTGTCTGGTGTGACGCCCCGCAAATAAAACAAGGCAAAGCCAAACGGTGGTGTGAGGAATGAGGTTTGCAGGTTAACGGCGATCATCACCCCAAACCAGACGGGGTCAATGCCCATGGCCAGCAGCACTGGCCCTACAATGGGCACCACAACAAAGGTGATTTCGATAAAATCCAGGATAAACCCCAACAGGAAGATGACCACCATGACCAGCAACATAGCGCTGAAAACCCCGCCGGGCATGTTGTTGAAGAATTCGTGGATCAGTTCTTCTCCGTTGAATCCCCGAAACACCAGAGAGAACAGCGTGGCACCGATAAGGATGGCGAACACCATGCAGGTGACTTTGGTGGTGGAGATCATGATCTCTTGCAAATTACGACGATTGAGCTGATTTTGCAGCAGCGCTAGCAGGCAGGCGCCCAGCGCGCCGACGGCAGCAGCTTCCGTGGGGGTGGCCAGGCCTGCCAGGATCGAGCCCAAGACGGCAGCGATCAGCAATAAAGGCGGTGCCAATCCTTGCACGCACTGTTTTAGCAGGGGTGGTTGATCGGCGCTGTCATCCTCCACGGGCGGCGCGCAGGTTGGGTCGATGATGGCGCGGGTGACGATATAAGCCATGTACAGAGCCACCATGATCAGGCCCGGTATCAGCGCTCCAACGAACAAGTCGCCCACGGACACGGTGTCGGCGTTAAAAATCCCCATGTTGAGCTGAGCCTGTTGGTAGGCGTTGGAGAGCACGTCACCCAGCAGTACCAAAGCGATAGAAGGGGGGATGATTTGCCCCAGGGTGCCGGTAGCGGCAATGCTGCCTGTGGCCAGCGCCGGATCGTAACCGCGCTTGATCATGGTGGGTAGAGCCAGCAGGCCCATGGTGACGACGGTGGCTCCGACTATGCCGGTGCTGGCTGCCAGCAGCATACCTACCAGGGTGACAGACAATCCCAGCCCGCCGGGAAAGCGGCCAAACAGGCGACTCATGGCATTGAGCAGGTTCTCCGCCACCTTGGACTTTTCCAGGGTAACCCCCATCAGCACGAACAAGGGCACCGCCAGCAGAGTCTGGTTTTCCATGATGCCGTACAGGCGATTCGGCAGGGCGTTGAGCAGCGTTGGGTCAAAGCCTCCCAGTAACACGCCCGCGCCAGCGAAGGCCAGAGCGACACCCCCCAGGGTAAAGGCAACGGGATAACCCAGCATCAGAGCCAGACAGACAGCCAAGAACATTAATAAAGGAATCATACGACATTAGACTCCTGCGGCTGAGGGGCGATGTTTCCGGTGAGGATGCCGATGTTACGCAACACTTCCATCAAGCCCTGGATAAGCAGCAGGCCGCTCATTGCCGGAATCAGGGACTTCAATACGTAGACATAGGGCAGGCCTTCTGCCTCGCCGGAGCGCTCCTGTATCTGCCATGAGAAGGAGACGAAATCCAGGCTGGCGAACAAAATAAAGCCACACATGGGAAACAGCAGGAATAAGGTGCCCAGCAAATCCACCCAGGCTTTGCCCTTAGGGCTGAATCTGCGGTAAAGCACGTCCACTCGTACGTGGCCGTTATGTTTCAGGGTGTAGGCGCTGGCCAACATAAACAGGATCGAGTGCAGGTACATGACGCTTTCCTGCAGAGCTATGGCGCTGATGCTGAAACCTGCCAGGGTCAGGCCGCTGGCACTGAAACCATAGCGCATCACCACCACCAGAAACGTCACCGCCATGATGGCGATGGAAGCGGTGGCCAGCAGGCGGCCCAAGGCATCGCTGACTTTGTCGAGGTAGGCAATTATTGTTGTCATGTGGCTGTGAGACACTTCCCCAGGTTGAGTGCGGCGCATTATAGCGGCAGCGTCACCCGTCCGGCAAAGAATCCATCCAGGCCAAAAATGCGACCAGCGGCTCTAATCGCAATCAATCTGTAATATAATTGTCACGCGTCACCCCTATAGTTCCGAGGTCATGGGGGGCATGAAACGCTAGTTACCCTGAAATTAAGTCCATAATCTCGGAGAAAATCCATGAATTTCAAGAAATTAGTAACATCCATAGCGATCACCGCCAGCGCTGCACTGATCGCAACCGGCGTTCAGGCTGAATCTAAAGTCGATCCTAAGTTGCCTGCATACAGTAAAGTAGGTGGCGTATCTGGTAACATTTCCAGCGTGGGTTCTGACACTCTGGCCAACCTGATGACTTTTTGGGCCGAAGAATTCAAGAAGCAGTATCCTAATGTGGCTGTGCAGATTCAAGCTGCCGGTTCCTCTACTGCGCCACCGGCTCTGACCGAAGGTACCTCAAACCTGGGCCCCATGAGCCGTAAAATGAAGGATAAAGAGATCGAAGCCTTCGAAAAGAAATTCGGCTACAAGCCCACCGCTATTCCTGTAGCGATTGACGCTCTGGCGGTATTTGTAAACAAAGACAACCCCATCAAGGGCATGAGCATCGAGCAAGTGGATGCGATCTTCTCTTCTACCCGTACTTGCGGTGGCGCAAAAGACATCAGCAAGTGGGCTGATCTGGGTCTGACCGGCGATTGGGCTGGCCGTGATGTGCAGCTGTATGGTCGTAACTCAGTGTCGGGCACTTACGGTTATTTCAAGGAAGTGGCGTTGTGTAAGGGCGACTTCAAAAGCAGCGTGAACGAGCAGCCTGGTTCTGCCTCAGTTGTGCAGTCCGTTGCCACTTCTCTGAACGGTATTGGTTATTCCGGCATCGGTTACAAGACCTCCAGCGTACGTGCACTGCCTCTTTCCAAGAAAGGTGAGAAGTATGTCGATGCCAGCCCCGAATCTGCTTTGAACGGTTCTTACCCTCTGTCTCGCGCACTGTATGTCTACGTGAACAAGGCTCCCGGTAAGGAACTGTCTCCTTTGGAGCGTGAGTTCGTTAAGCTGGTATTGTCCAAAGAAGGTCAGGAAATCGTAGTGAAAGATGGCTACATTCCGATGCCTGCTGCCATGGTTGCTAAAACCCTTGGCAAGCTGGGCATTAAATCTGAAATAGCTGCAAAATAAACTTTCCCATTTGGGATGAAATGAAACGGGGCTGCACAGATGCTGTAGCCCCGTTTTGTCACAACTGAGAAGTGAGTTCAGTTTCCATGGAATCAACAAGCGAATCATTATTTGGGGTGTCCGAGCAGCGTCTGGCCAAGATGCGTCGGTATCGCAAGTTGAAAGATCAGGTGGCGGCTGCGGGCATCAGTGCCGGTGGCGTTGGGGTTATATTTGCGATATGCCTGATATTTTTCTACCTGTTGTATGAAGTTCTGCCGTTGTTTATGCCCGCGTCCATGGAAGAACGCAGCACCCTCACTGCTTATGATTTGACGACGCCGTATTTCACGGTGGTGGAGGAGCAGGGCCAGGTCGCTCTGGCTGTGGATCAGGTGCGAGGCCCGGTTTTTTACAACGCCAGCAGCGGTGAGCTGGTTAGCAACCCGGCGTTGCCAAACTCCAGCCCTATTACCGCTTTTTCCAAGGATGCGCCGGGCACCAGGGCTTACGCTTTGGGTTTTGCCGATGGCAGTGTGCTGATTCAAAAGCCATCCTATCGCATCGAGTATGGCGCTACGATGCAGGACAAAACGGTTCACCCCGATATTGTTTATCCGCTGGGTGAGGAGCCGATAACCGTGTTGGATGGGGAGGCTATCCAGCATCTGGCCTATCGCGAATCCGGAGATCAGCTCCGAATTGTTGCCGCTAATGCTGCTGGCGACTTATATATGAAGGATTTTGCCAAAACCGAAAGCTTCCTGTCGGATGAGGTTGAACTGCAGGAAATTGATACCGTACGTTTACCCGCACCCTCTGGCAAGTTGGCCAACCTGCTGTTGAGCCTGGATCAGCGTTGGTTATTTTTGGTAGAAGCCCAGGGCAAGGTTGAGGTATTGGATCTGCGTAACCCGGTAAGTGAGATGCGCGTGTTCATTGCCGATGTGGTCGATACCCAGACACGGATCACCGTCAGCGATTTTCTGCTGGGTGGCTTCTCGCTGTTAATCGGCGACGATAAAGGGCGTATCAGTCAGTGGTTTGTCACCTATAACGACAATAATCAGCCCTACCTTGCCAAAGTGCGTACGATGACGCTGGAACCCGGTGTGGCCATCACTGCCCTGCAAACCGAGCATCGTCGTAAGGGCTTTATTGCCGGCGATGCCAACGGCAATATCGGTTTGTTTAACACCACCGCCGAGCGTGAGGTGTTGGATGAAACCATTACCGATCGAGCCATCGATTGGATTGCCATGTCGCCCCGTGGTGATACCGCTATTTTCAAGGCCCGTGAGCGTGCACCGGTCAGGTTTCATATGGATAACGAGCACCCCGAGGTGTCTTGGTCTTCCATGTGGAGCAAGATCTGGTATGAGCGCTACGAAGAGCCCACCTACACGTGGCAGAGCTCCTCTGCCAGCAACGATTTTGAACCCAAGTTCAGTTTGATGCCGCTTACCTTCGGTACGATGAAAGCGGCGTTTTACGCTATGTTGGTGGCAGTGCCGCTGTCTATTTGCGGTGCAATTTATACTGCGTATTTTATGGCTTCGGGCCTGCGTACCAAGGTAAAACCCACCATTGAATTAATGGAAGCGATGCCTACCGTTATCCTCGGCTTTCTGGCCGGGTTGTGGTTGGCACCGTTGGTGGAAGCCAATCTGGCGGGGGTAACCAGCATACTGGTGCTAACGCCCCTGTTCTGTATTATCGCGGCCTTTTTATGGTCGCGGTTGCCACGGGATCTGAGTACACGGGTGCCCGATGGTTATGTGCCGGTTATCCTGATTCCTGTGGTGGTGCTGGCCGGAGCACTGTCCATGTGGATGAGTGATCCTATCGAAGCCGCCTTTTTCGGTGGCAGCATGCGTGAATGGTTATCCAACGATCTGGGTATCGATTTTGATCAGCGTAACTCTCTGGTGGTCGGTCTGGCCATGGGCTTTGCCGTGATTCCAACGATCTTTTCGATTACAGAAGATGCGATATTTGCAGTGCCCAAAGGCCTTACGCAAGGATCACTGGCATTGGGCGCTACACCTTGGCAAACCTTGGTCAGGGTGGTGTTGCCGACTGCCAGCCCGGGTATTTTTTCTGCCTTGATGATTGGTCTGGGGCGCGCAGTAGGGGAAACCATGATTGTGCTGATGGCCACCGGTAATACGCCCATCATGGATATGAATATCTTCGAAGGATTGCGAACCCTGTCTGCCAACATCGCCGTGGAAATGCCAGAAGCTGAAGTGGACAGTACCCACTTCCGTATTCTGTTCCTGTCCGGGTTGGTGCTGTTTATTTTCACCTTCCTGGTGAATACCACCGCCGAAGTGGTGCGTCAGCGCCTGCGCGGAAAATACGGCTCGCTGTAATTGGGGGAAACGACAATGAATTCAATGAAACTATGGTTTCGCAAGGGTGAGCCCTGGGTCTGGTTAAATGCTGGCGCGGTGGCAATTTGTGTGGTGATGGTGGTGGGTCTGCTGGGTTTGGTGGCCGTACGTGGTTTGTCCCACTTCTGGCCCCATACCATTATCGAAGGCACCTACACAGAGGCCAGCGGCAACGTATACAACCTGATTGGTGAGATCGCCGATGAAGAATGGGTGGCAGCCTCACGGGTTCGGGATACGGGTGTAAATATCCCGGCCGACGTGAAAGTGGTCAAGCGTATGCTGATCAAAACCGGTAACCGTGACATTACAGGGCTGGATTTTCGCTGGTTGATTGCTGAAAACCTGCGAGAAGTATCCGCACCCGACGAGCTGATGGTGGTTGAACGGCGCGAGTGGGGCAACTTTTACGGCTATCTGGATGCAGTGAAGCAAGACGGAAAAGCGGTGGCCACCGGTGCGCAAGCCTTGACCGAGTTGGAAACACGCATGGAGCGGGCGTTGGACTTGTTCGACCAGATCCGTGAAATCGAGAACAAACAAATCGGCGCTATTAACTATGAACTTGAGCGCTTGCGCCTGAAAGAGCGCAAGCTGGAGTTGAGTGGCACCCTTGATGAGGCTGCGCGCATGCAGTTGCAAGAAGATCGTGCGGCTCTGGATGCTCAATACAGCAGCTTAAAACTCGAGCTGGATGAGTTGAATAAGCAAATCAGTCGGGACAGCCTGGTAGCGAAAACCATGGGGGGCGTGGAAAAAGAAATACCCCTCAAACTGGTGGTGCAATATAAGCAGCCCAACAAAATGTCACTGGTCGGCAAGGTGGGGGATTACTTCCATCAGTTGTGGTTGTTTTTGTCAGATGATCCCCGTGAAGCCAATACTGAGGGCGGGGTGTTCCCGGCCATATTCGGTACCGTGCTGATGGTTATTTTGATGTCCGTGATTGTGACGCCCTTTGGTGTGATCGCGGCGGTGTATTTGCGTGAGTATGCCAAGCAGGGCCCGCTCACTCAAACCATTCGGGTGGCGGTGAACAACCTCGCAGGTGTGCCTTCTATTGTTTATGGTGTATTCGGTTTGGGTTTCTTTGTGTATTTCCTGGGTGGCAACCTGGACGCGCTGTTCTATCCCGAAGCGTCACCGGCACCGGTGTTTGGCACGCCGGGTTTGATGTGGGCTTCTATCACTTTGGCTTTGTTGACCCTGCCTGTGGTTATTGTTGCCACCGAAGAAGGGCTTACCCGAATTCCAAAATCCCTGCGCGAAGGTTCCCTGGCACTGGGTGCCACCAAGTTTGAAACCATCACCAAAGTTATCCTGCCCATGTCCAGCCCGGCCATGATGACAGGTTTGATTCTGGCGATTGCTCGGGCGGCGGGTGAAGTAGCGCCGTTGATGCTGGTAGGTGTGGTCAAGCTGGCACCAACCTTGCCGCTGGATGCAAACTTTCCGTATCTGCACCTGGAACGCAAATTCATGCATCTTGGGTTTCATATTTATGACGTGGGCTTTCAAAGCCCCAATGTAGAAGCGGCCCGTCCGCTGGTATACGCCACGGCAGCATTGCTGGTGGTGGTGATTGTGATGCTGAACCTGACGGCCATCATGATCCGAAATCGACTGCGGGAAAAATACCGGTCGTTGGAGAGCTAATATGACTGAACTGAATTCTGATGTAATTAAAGGCGGTGACACCATGACAGCAGCGGAAACACCCAGAAAAATGGAAGTCGGACGCAAAGTAGTGGATATGGATCTGGTTCCGAATAAATTGGAGAACGAGGACATCTGTATTCAGGTGAAGGACTACCGCCTCTTTTATGGTGAGAAGCGGGCGCTGCATGGCATCAATATGTCGATCCCCAAAAAGCGTGTTACCGCGTTTATCGGCCCCAGTGGCTGCGGAAAGTCCACGCTGCTGCGTAGTTTTAACCGCATGAACGATCTGGTGGATATCTGTCGTACCGAAGGCGAGATCCTGTTCGATAATAATGATATTTTTCATCGTACGGTGGACGTCACTGATTTGCGTCGACGGGTGGGCATGGTGTTCCAGAAACCGAATCCGTTCCCCAAGACGATTTATGAAAATGTCGCCTATGGCTTGCGTATTCAGGGCATCAACAAAAAGCGCGTTATTGATGAGCGTGTTGAATGGTCGTTGAAAGGTGCAGCGCTGTGGGATGAAGTGAAAGACCGTTTGCACGATAATGCGTTGGGCCTGTCCGGTGGTCAGCAGCAGCGCTTGGTGATAGCGCGCACCATCGCGGTGGAGCCGGAAGTGTTGTTGTTGGATGAACCATGCTCTGCACTCGATCCGATTTCCACGCTGAAAGTAGAAGAATTGATCAGCGAGTTAAAAGATCGCTATACCATTGTCATCGTTACTCACAATATGCAGCAGGCAGCTAGGGTTTCCGACTATACTGCGTTTATGTACTTGGGTGACCTGATTGAATATAAAGATACCGATACCCTGTTCACTAACCCGGAACAGAAGAAAACAGAAGACTACATAACCGGCCGTTACGGCTGATGCATGCAGAGGAAGAACGTGGATGAGTAGCGAAGAATTTACCCAGCATATTTCCAAACAGTTTAACGCTGACTTGGAAGAGGTTCGTAGCCACATTCTTGCTATGGGTGGCATGGTTGAGAAGCAGGTTATTGATGCGGTGCAGGCGTTGGTGGAAGGCGACAGCGCTCTGGCGGCGGAAGTCATCAGTAACGAAAAGCAGGTTAACGGCATGGAGCGACGCATTGATGAAGAATGCACTCGTATTATTGCCTTGCGTCAACCAGCGGCCAGCGATTTGCGATTGTTGGTAGCGGCCACGAAAGCCAATACGGATTTGGAACGCATTGGTGATGAAGCCAACAAGATTGCCAAGATGGCGATTCGGTTGTCAGAGGATGGCGCTATTCCCCGTGGTTACATCGAAATTCGGCACATCGGTAATCATGTTAATGCCATGTTGCGTCAGGCGCTGGATGCTTTTGCCCGCTTTGATGTAGAGCAGGCCATTGCGGTTGTGCGAGAAGATAAATCCGTTGATGTGGAATACGAATCAGCCATGCGTTTGCTGGTGACATTTATGATGGAAGATCCCCGTTACATCAAGCGGGCTTTGAATGTGATGTGGAGCCTGCGTGCGTTGGAACGCATCGGTGATCACGCCCGTAACATTGCCGAGCAGGTAATCTTCCTGGTGAAAGGTAAGGACATTCGTCATATGCCGTTGTCTTCGTTGGATGATAACGACTTGGTGAATAACGGTGAGGGTGTTTAATAGCCCACTGGATTGCGTCAGGTAACACGATAAAGGCCGCGGCTAACCAGCTGCGGCCTTTATCGTTTAGAATTGCACGCCCACTTGCAAGGCGCCACCGGCATTGTTTTCGCTGAACTGGGCGCCTAAATCGAAATACACGGCGATAATGTTAAAGCCCAGGCCTGCGGTGATCGCTTGATCGTCTGCATCTGCCAGGTTAGAGCGCAGGCCGCCCCGCAGGCGTATCATGCTGGCGACATCCCATTCCACACCGACTCCCAGGAACTGAGTGTCCTCACCTAAAAAGAACGGTTTGTTCTTGGTAAGATCCAAATCGGCAGCAAAGGTCAGCCCTGCCGGTGCATCCCAGGCAACGCCGAGCCTGGCCTGAGTGTCCACGTCAAAAGTTACGGCTCTTCCGGTGCGTGGTGAAACGCTGGTTTCGTACTGGTTAGCTATAATGTTTTTGATGGTAAGGCCAACGGTGAGCGAATCGCTGAGAAAGCTGGTGGCCAACCCGATATCCAAATTCACATCACTGTCATCGTTCTCGCTGTCTTCCAGTTCGTCAGCAAGATCGTAGTTGTCGTCATCCAATTGTTGCACAGACGGGGTAGCGTAATAGCTGGTTATGGTTTGCAGTTTGGGTGTGATGCCCAGCGACACGTCTTTGCCAAACAGGCGAAAGTCGTGTGCGATGGCGATGCCCAGTTCACTGATGGTGACTCCGGCAACGATGACTTCTGAGGTTAGATCATCGCTGGGGTCAGTAATAATGACGCTAGCCCCAGACTGCACGGCTATAGGTGTATCGTTGCACCCTGCTGTGGGGTTGGTGGAGGCGGCGATATACAGCTCTGCTTCTGTTTGCACCGATTCGAAAAAATCTACGTAATCGTTAAGCAGCTCTGTGTCGCAGTCGGTCACAATGGGTGTGGTTTCGATGGTGGCGTTCACATTGGCAAATACCGCCAGGCCCAGTGCTTTGGTGGGAATGGCGACGCTGGCAAACCCGGCGGCGTTAATGCGAAAGGGTTGTTCGCTCAGTTCGTTCAGGTTGCTGCTCAAACTGCGTGAATTGTTGGTGAACTGTTCTTTGTTACGAATGAAGTCGGCTTGGTTGTCCGGGTTTTCCATGCCTTGAATGGCGATGTCTATGTTGTCGATGTAGGCTTCATCTTCTATTTCGTTGTAGGCATCCAGCGCATCGGGGTCGGCGAATACACTCACACCGAGATTGGGTAGTATGATGTGGATGGTTTCGCCATCGCTGTTATAACTCAGCAGGGCTGGGTTGAATAGCGCAGCGGTGCCGGGTTGGGCAGAAGCAACGCCAGTGTCACCCATGGCCATGGAGCGTGCGTCCAGGGTGGCAAACGGTTGGGCCACGGCGGATGTGGCGCACAGAAGTAGTGGTAGCAGTAATGGAGATTGAAGTTTCATAGCGTTATTTGCCATAGGTTGGTGATCCCAGCATGGTGTCCATTCTTTGCATGCGTTCATCCATGATGCGTTGAACATCCTTAGCTTGATCAATCAGCTTGGGAATCTCGGCGATAGGAACGGTGGTGGGAACCGGTAAGGTTGGCTCCAGCCCTTCACCGTTTGCCAGAGGGTTGTTCTCCATGATGGAGTTGGTGTTTTTAACGCGGCCAAATGCCGAGTCGATCTGATCTGCGGTGAGACCTTGTAATACATTGGCGTTGGGGTCGGTACGTACCACCATATTCAGGGTATTGCGATTGGGCAGTTCGCTGAATTGCCACACGCCGTTTTCATCCTGCCAGCGGTAGAAGATGTTTTTCTGCGCTTGGATATCCAGTACGGCTAATTGCTCACGGGTGAGTTGATCAGGTTGTAATGGGGGTTTGTCGTCGGACCATTGAATCCATTGCTGGCTGCTCTCTGTGCCTGCCCCAGTGCTCATCAGATCGGCGGCGTCATCAATATCCGGTAAGGAAAAATCCATACCGGGCAGCATGTCTTTAATCTGCATGAGTTTTTGCATGCCATCGGGCCCCATGAGCAGGTAGGGCCCGGCAAAGGCCATGATGACAAAAAATATCAGCATTTTAACGACGAGTTTCATGCAGGGCGGCTCCGGTTTCCATTGTTCAATATATGTGCGGTGCATATAAGAGGCGAACTTTGATCAGTATAGCCCGTTTGCCGCTCTACACAGGCCGACCCCGATGCATTACTATGTGCGAAATTGCACGTTTCGGGGAAAATAATGCCTTCATTCGATATTGTTTCAGAACTTAATATGCACGAAGTGGATAACGCGGTGGATCAGGCCAAGCGGGAAATCAGCAACCGCTTTGATTTTAAAGGCACCAAGTGCACTTTCGAGCAGGATAAGAATGTTATTACCCTGGTGGGGGATGCGGATTTCCATTTGCGTCAGTTGCAGGACATTCTTGAAGGAAAACTGATCAAGCGCGGCATTGATATTGGCTGTATTGATTTGGCCGATCCGGAGGTCAACTTGAGCGAGGCTCGCCAGAAGCTGACGCTGCGTCAGGGCCTGGATTCTGATCAGGCGAAAAAGCTGGTGAAGCTGATCAAGGACAGCAAAATGAAAGTGCAGGCTTCAATCCAGGGCGATAAGGTGCGGGTCACCGGTAAGAAGCGGGATGATCTGCAGGAAGTGATCGCCATGTTGCGTGAGGCCAAGTTCGAGATGCCTCTGCAGTATGAAAATTTCCGCGATTAATCAGTAGCTTCTCAGGCTACGGATTTCTGTGCTTTGGGAACGATGTTCTTGCGGGGGAAATGGCAGGTAAATACGCAGCCTTCCCCCAGTTCACTGAAAATCTCCAGCTTTGCATTGTGGTGAATCAATACGTGTTTGACGATGGCCAAGCCCAACCCGGTGCCGCCGGTTTTGGCGTGTCGGCTTTGATCAGCACGGTAAAAGCGCTCGGTTAGGCGTGGCAGGTGCTTGGGGTCAATGCCGTCGCCATCGTCTTCCACTTCCATGTAGACGCCGTTTTCATCTTCGTTCCAGCGGATGGTGATGTTGCTTTTCGCCGGGGCGTATTTGATGGCGTTGATCACCAGGTTGGAGAATGCGCTGCGCAGTTCTTCGTGATCGCCGTTGATATCCAGATCTTCATCCACTTCCAGGATGATGTTGTGTTGTTTGGTTTCGTTCATGGCCTGGGCGTCGTGGTAGATCTGACGCAGCAGCTTGGGGATGCCGACGGGTTTGATTAACTGCTGACTGTTGTCGGTTTCCAGCCGTGATAATAGCAGCAGATCGTTTACCAGGGCTTCCATGCGCAAGGCCTGTTCGTTCATGCGATGGAGGCCCCGGCTCAGCTGTGGGTGGTCTTCCTGCAGGGAGTCCATAAAGGTTTCCAGATAGCCTTTGATGACCGTCAGCGGGGTGCGAAGTTCGTGGGAGACGTTGGCCACGAAATCCTGCCGCATCTGCTCCAGGTTGTGAACGCGGGTAACGTCACGGGCTACGATGAGGCGTTCGCCCTCGCCAAAGGTGGTGATCTGGAACTGCAGTATGACACCGGCCTGTATGGATGAAGGGATTTCGAGGGGGCGTTGGAAGTTGCCCGCTTCAAAGTAACGAATGAAACGTGGATCCCGCAACAGGTTGGTGAGGTTCTGGCTGCGGTCGGTTTTCAGTTGGAAGCCCAGCAGGTGGGTGCCTGCGTCGTTCCACCACTCCAGGTTGCCGTATTTGTCCACCACTACCACGGCGTCGCGTATGGCATTGGTGGATTGCTGGGCGCGAATGATGATGTTGTGCAGGTTATCTATGTGGGTTCTGTAGGTTTTGTTCTGCTGATATAGGTTGTCGAAGATCAGGCCCCAGACACCGGTGCTTTCCGGTGGATCGGATTTGTCTTCAGAGGTCAGCCAGCGCGCCAGGTCACGGGTGCGCAACAGCATCCATAAGCAATATGGTACGCTCACCAGCGCCACACCGATACCCGGATAACCCAGGCTCCAGCCGCCCACCGCGCCGATGAGGATGAGAATGATGAACTGGTTAAGTTCGATGTTCCATTCTTTAAACACGCACTACACCCTGATAAACGATTTCGGGAGAATACTATCGTACTCTAGTAGCATTTCTGTTGCGTTGCGACAATATTCAGGTGTGGTTGCCGGTCTGCGCTTGGTGAGCGCTCCAAATAGTTGATTTTATATCAAAATTTGGTTGAGAAACGATAGCCTGTGCCGCGTACGGTTTGCACCAGATGATCGTATTTATGGGGTGCCAGCGCCTTGCGCAGGCGTCGGATATGCACGTCCACGGTACGATCCTCCACGTACACGTTACCGCCCCAGACCTGATCCAGCAACTGGGCGCGGGAGTAGGCTCGATCCTGGTGGGTCATGAAGAATTCCAACAGGCGGTATTCCGTCGGCCCCATTTCCACTGGGCGTTCGTCGGCGGTGATGCGGTGGCTCACCGGGTCCAGCGCCAGGCCGTCCACCAGGATGGCTTTGTTCTGGTCGCCTTTGGCTCGGCGCAGTACGGCGTTGATGCGGGAGATCAACTCACGGGTGGAAAAGGGTTTGGTGATGTAGTCGTCCGCCCCTGCATCCAGGCCCTGAATTTTGTTGTCTTCTTCGCTTTTGGCGGTGAGCATGATTACGGGGATCTCAGCCGTGGCTTCATCCCGCTTCAGGCGTCGGGCCAGCTCTATGCCGCTCACTCCAGGCAGCATCCAGTCCAGCAGAACCAAGTCGGGGCGCTCGTCCACGATCATGCTGTGAGCTACCTGCCCGTTCTCTGCTTCCATCCATTGGAACCCAGCCAGCTCCAGTGATACGGAAATCATTTCGCGAATTGCTTCTTCGTCATCGACGATCAGAATTTTTACGTCGGCCATGATTCATCTGTTCCACTTCGAATTCGATATCACGCATTTAAGTGTATCAATGTTACAGAAAAATGACGTTTGTGGGTCAGGACAGGCTGTAATGCAGAAAGATGCCGGCAAATATCACGGCGCCCACCCAGTGGTTGTGCAGAAATGCTTTGAAGCAGGCGTCGGTGTCGCGGTTGCGGCACTGCCACAATTGCCAGCTCCAGAGGGCGACGGCGGCAGCGAGGCCAGCGTAATACCAGAGGCTGAAGTCCAATCGGCTGCCCAACAGGCCCATGGCCAACAGTGCGGTGGCGTTGAGCACGCCGACCATCAGCAGATCCATGTCACCGAACAGGATGGCGGTGGATTTGATGCCGATTTTGAGGTCGTCATCCCGATCTACCATGGCGTAGAGGGTATCATAGGCCATGGTCCAGGAGACGGTGGCCAGGTAAATCAGCCAGGCGTGTTCCGGCACCGATTCGCCGACGGCACCGAATGCCATGGGGATGGCCCAGGCAAAGGCGGCCCCCAGAACCAGCTGCGGAAGGTAGGTGTGACGTTTCATGTAGGGGTAGGCGCAGGCCAGCAGCAGGCCGCCCACCGACAACATGATGGTGAACTGATTGGTGAACAGTACCAGCACGAACGCAAGCAGGCCGATAAGTGCAGCGATAGCGAGTGCTTCCTTACCGCTGACGCGCCCGGTGGCCAGCGGGCGATTGGCGGTGCGGCTGACGTCTCCGTCAAAGTTGCGGTCGGCGTAGTCGTTGATGATGCAGCCGCCGGTGCGGGTCAGGATCACACCGGCAATAAAGATGAAGATCAATTTGAAGCTGGGGTTGCCTTCTGCGGCGATCCAAAGCGCCCATAAGGTGGGCCACATCAGCAGGTAAATGCCGATGGGGCGATCCAGTCGGCCCAGAGCGATGAAGTCCGGCAGGCGGCGTAGCGGGGAGTTGGACAGTTGCAGTTCTTTCAGTGATGCCACTTACGGTTCCTCAAGCAGGCTTGCTTCAAACAGAATGGGTTTCTGAGCCATTGGCGTACATGGGGCAGTCGTGCAGGAAGTACTCACTCACCAGCAAGGGCTTGTCATATAGATAGAACACGGACTGCCGCCCCCAAATACTGCCCTGCCCGGCAAAGTCTTGACTGACTCGGGCTGCGTCCAATCGGTATACCGCAATCGGGCCCCGTCGCACGTGGGGGTGGTTGAACAGTACCGCACCCAGGGGCTTGCTGCCAAGCCGGGTGAGGGCGCGGGCGGGCCCCTGCAGCGTCTCCACCGGGATCACGGTGCGGGCGAATACCCAGGGCTGTTCGTGGCACAGCAGCGCTACTTCCCGCAGGAACGGCCAGCTGCGCTGCTGCAGTTGCAGGGCCTCGCGCTCGTGATCGGTGGCTATTTGGTGCCCCTGGCGCAGCAGTTTCACCCGAAATGCACCGTCGCTGGCATGAATCAGGCGACGGGTAAGGGAGCCCCGATCCAACAGCCAGGTGCGATAGGGGCGGGGCACCCGGTAGGGCGGGTTGCTGCCGCCGCTCCCCAGGTACAGCGCCTGATCTTGCAGGATCGACGGAAGAAAGTGCTGGTTTGGCATAAAGTATTGAAACTATTGATGGTGTTGCAGCTGATTGTAGCGAAAAGCAGGGCGAATTGCTGTTTCTGGCGTGAGCAAATTGATTCAGTTGACTTGCTTTTTTGGGGTTTCGCACGTAATTTGCCCGTTCTTTACAGAGGCTGACATTAGTAGAAAGGTGTACACATGAAAAAATACGAATGCATCGTATGCGGTTATATCTATGACGAAGCAGAAGGCTGGCCGGAAGACGGTATTGCGCCGGGCACCAAGTGGGAAGACATCCCCGATGATTGGGTTTGCCCTGATTGTGGTGTAACCAAAGAAGATTTTGAGCTTATTGAAGGTTAAGTAAGGAACCCCCCTAATGGATCCTGTCATCATCGTTGGAACTGGCCTGGCCGGTTACAACCTGGCGAAAGAATTTCGAAAACTGAATAAGGAGCAGCCCCTGACGCTGCTCACCTCCGACGATGGGCGTAACTATTCCAAGCCTATGCTGTCCACCGGGTTCACCAAGGATAAAACCGCCGATCAACTGGCCATGGCCGATGCCGATACCATGGCCGCACAACTGGGTGCCGAGGTTCGCACCGGGGTAAGTGTCAGCACTATTGATACCTCCGCACAGACCCTGCAGTTGGATAATGGTGAAACTCTGCCGTACAGCCAGCTGGTGCTGGCGTGGGGTGCGGAAGTGTTTCGTCCGCCTCTGGAAGGTGATGGCTTAGAGCAGGTTTATTCTGTCAACGATCTGATGGATTACGGCCGCTTTCGAATTGCCCTGGAAGGCAAGAAGCGGGTGGCCATCGTGGGCGGTGGTTTGATCGGTTGCGAATTTGCCAATGATCTCACCAATGGCGGATTTGAGGTGGAAGTGATGGAGCCTCTGGGCCGTCCGTTGCCCACTTTGCTGCCGGAGCAGGCCTCGGCCGCGGTGCAGCAGGGCCTGGAAGCCATTGGTGTTAAGTTTCGCTTTGGCCCTTATGTGACGGCGGTGAATCAGGCCGATGGCGGTGTTGTGCTGAGCCTGTCAGACGGCTCTGCGGCAGAGGCGGACATTGTGGTGTCTGCCATTGGTTTACGCCCTCGCATTAAGGTAGCGCAAGCTGCGGGTATTGACGTGAATCGTGGCATTAAAGTGGATCGCTTCCTGCGCACCAATGCCGCTAACGTATATGCCTTGGGCGATTGCTCAGAAGTCGAAGGCAACGTCATGCTGTATGTGCTGCCGCTGATGGCGGGTGCCCGCGCCCTGGCTAAAACGCTGGCTGGCACCGAGACCGCAGTGGCATACGGCCCCATGCCCGTGGCCATTAAAACCCCGGCTTGCCCGGTGGTGGTGGCGCCTGCACCCAACGGTGTCGAAGGCACCTGGGAAGTGGAAGCCGATGGCCTTAATGTAAAAGCCTTGTTCAAAGATGCGGCAGGCACCGTGCGGGGCTTTGCCCTAACCGGAGAGTCTACCGCCGAGAAAAACGCCCTGGCGAAGCAATTGCCGCCACTCTTGGGTTGATTTCGTTTGGGTTAACACAGCACGTGATTAACCCTCCGAATTAGTCGTTTAAAAAACAGGCAGCGAGGTCGCGAAGGCCCGCTGCCTGATTCAGTGCGGGTTTTACCGATTCCAACAGCCGCAGAAGTTGGGGTTGAACTAGAGCCCTTCGCCTTTCCCTGCACCCCCATCCGGTATACAATCGCCGCTTTTGAGGGGATCTCACACATGCAGAAATCAGAAGTAGAAGCGGCGCTTGCAGAAAAGCTCAATATTACAAAAACAGCCGCCCGAGATCTGCTGAATGTGATGCTGGATCAGATAACCCTGGAACTGAGCCGTGGCCAGCGCGTTAGCTTGCCTGGGTTCGGTGTGTTTGAAGTGCGTGCCTACGGCCCCCGCACCGGTCGCAACCCCCAAACCGGCGCGCCCATTGATATCCCGGCAGGTCACAATGCTCACTTCAAGCCAGGCAAGGGTCTGAAAGACGCCATCTCTGGATAAACACTCAATTTACACACTCGCTTTTGGGAATGCTGCTATGAAGTTTTGGTTCTTGTTGCTGATTTTGGGTTGGCGTATGCGTTGGCTTGCCAACCATAACGACGCGTTCAAAGAAAAGCTGGAAGAGAAGGACACTGTCCTTCAGTTTCGCACCGAGAGCGCCAAGGTAGCCCGCTATTACATTATTCGCGATCAAAAGGTGAAGCCCTGCGCAGGCCTGCACCCCAAGCCTAATATGTGCATGTCATTCAAGGATGCTGAATACGCCTACCGAACCATCATGAACGCCAGCAAAGATAAGATGGCCTTCATGAAAGGAATGGGCTCCAAAGAGATCGTCGTGACCGGCGAGGCTCAGGAAATGATGTGGTTCATGAGCCTGATTAAGTTTTTTCCGCCGAAAAAGAAGAAAAAGTAACCACTTATCAGGGCTTTCGGTAAAACTTCACTTGTTTCGTTGAGGTTTTGTGACGAAACTTAACGTGAACTGGCTTTTGTTATGTCCCGTTGCTACAGTCTGCGCTGCTCAAAAACTGCACAGCGGTGGCGCAAGACATCGCTAGACGATATTTCTCCAGACTAAGACGCTGGCGCTGGAAAAGGAATTTGGCTCCGGCGACCGGTGGGCACCACGGAAGGAGCCAATAAAAGCTGCCTGAAAGACCAGTAAGAGGATCCGGGGTGACAGAATCGCTGCAACCGGGGCAAGCCGCCCACGGTGAAGGCTCAAGCCACAACCAGCACCACAAGAAAGACACACTGACCATCCGCATTTTCGTCGGGTTGTTGCTGGGTTTTGCTGTGGGCTTGGTAATGCACTATCTACCCCAGATAGTGCCAGACTCCCCTGTTGATCTCTGGATACAGGAATACCTGATCGACGGAGTCTTTCTGGTATTCGGTAAAATCTTCGTTAACCTGCTCAAACTCATGATTGTGCCTCTGGTGCTGGTGTCCCTCATCTGCGGGGTGATTGCCTCCGAGGAAAGCAAAAGCCTGGGCCGCCTTGGCAGCAAAACCTTTGTGCTGTATCTGCTCACCACCGGTGTTGCCATTACGCTGGCGCTGATGGTGGCACAGGTGATCGACCCTGGTGCGGGTGCGAACCTGGAGGGTGATTACGAGCGTTACGTGCCCAAGGAGCGCCCGCCCTTCGTGCAGGTACTGATCAATATTTTCCCGGATAACCCAATGCAGGCCATGGCCGAAGGCAACATGCTGCAGGTAATCGTGTTTGCCATTCTGGTGGGCATCGCCCTCAACCATACCGGGGCTCAGGGCAAGCGCATCGGCGCGATTTTTGAAGATCTGAACGTGGTGGTGATGAAGCTGGTGCAGCTTATTATGCAGCTGGCTCCCTACGGCGTGTTCTTTCTGGTAGGCAAAGTGTTCGCCGAGCAAGGTGTTGATCTGCTTAAAGGGCTGGGTGCCTATATGGGGTGTGTGCTGCTGGCACTGGCGCTGCATTTTACGGGCACCTACATGACCATCCTCACCCTGGTTGCCCGCCTCAACCCGATTATCTTTCTGACCAAAATGCGCCCGGCCCTGATGTTTGCGTTCAGTACCGCCAGCAGCGCTGCCACCATGCCGGTCACCATGGGCGTCGTGGAGAAAAAACTGGGTGTAAAGAACTCGGTGGCGTCGTTCACCATTCCCTTGGGCACCACCATTAATATGGACGGCACCGCCATCATGCAAGGGGTGGCTACGGTGTTCATCGCCAGCGCCTACGGTATTGAGCTGGGTGTGAGTGAATTTTTAACAGTGATAGCGACGGCTACGTTGGCCTCCATTGGCACCGCCGCCGTGCCCAGTGCTGGCATGATTACATTAGCGATGGTGCTGGGGCAGGTGGGGCTGCCGGCAGAGGCCATTGGTTTGATACTTGGGGTAGATCGGATATTGGACATGGTGCGCACAGCGGTGAATGTGACCGGTGATGCCGTGGTTACCTGTACGGTAGCGCGCTCAGAGGGTGCTCTGGATCAGGCCGTGTTTGATGACCCCGATGCTGTGGAGGTTCAACCGGGATGATGCGGTTAATTGGGGTAGTGTCGATAGTCATGCTGACAATGGGGTCAGGCGTGCTGTGGGCGGATCAGAACGCGCAGACAAGAGAGCAGTGGGAGCGCTACATCGAATCCGCAGGGGTGAGTGTAGTGTTGGATCAGGCTAATGATTTGATCGAGCAGGAGATCCGTAACCTCGAAAACGCGCCGCTGGGTTTTACCGCAACACAACTAGAAGAGATGCGCGACCAACTGCGTTTGCGGCTCGGCTCCGAGCGTCTGAAACAGGATATTGTGGCGCGGTTGCAGCGTGACTATTCTCCGCAGCAGATGCAGGAGCTGAACAGGGTGCTGGAATCCAAATCTCTGCAGGCGCTACAGCAATTACAGTTGCAATTGACCGATGCCGATGTACGGCAAGCCATGCGCTCTTATCGTATTAAGGTGCAAGAGCACTCCCCCAACGAAACCCGCCTGCAATTGTTGTCCTCACTGGATCAACAATTACAGCAGTCGGCGTTGGAAACTGAATTGAAAGTAGAGCTGCGCAAGCAGCTGCTGGCCACAGTGTCCCACCTGAAAACCAGTGAAACGTTCCCGGAAGATTTGCTGGAGCGTCAACTGGAAGATTACCGTGCTACCGTAGAAGGTGAGATCAGCGAGAACGCGGTCTTTGCCTATCTGTACTTGCTCAAACGCACGCCCAGCAGTCGGGTTCGGGATTTGCTGGTATCACTGGACGACCCCGCCTTCGAAGCATTCATGGCCCTGTGTCTGGATGCCATGCAGGATTCCTTCCGCGAGGCGCGGGAGCAGATCAATGAGAACGTGCAGCTGGCTGGGAACTAGTCGGGCGCTTGCCCTGCGTCTGCGTTATTAGACCAAGTATTTGCTGTGATTCTTGATGATATGGTCGCGCAATTCCGATGGACAGTGTCCGGTCCATTTCTTGAAAGCACGGCGAAAGTTCGACGCATCGCTATAACCCAGTCGCGCGGCGACCTCCTCTATGGTGACCTGTTCGATCGAAAGCCAATAGGTGGCGCGCTGTCGTTTTTCATTTTGCAGCAGTTGCTGAAAATGGGTGCCACCGGCTTTGAGCCCGCGATGCAGCGTTCCCCGACTGATGTTGAGTTGCTGGCAGATGTGTTCGGCATCCGGCAGGGTTTCGCTGTTGCTTAAGGTATGTTCAACCTGAAACGAAATCGGACTGCGCGCCAGTACCGGCGTCAGCAGATGGCGGAGGCTTTCCGGATTCGGTGCGGCTTGTCGTTTGCCGGCTTTTTGCAGTGCGGATGCAGAAAAACGGATGCGATAGGTTTGGCGCTGGCTAATTTCAAGACAGTTGATGCTGTGCAGTGCCTGCGCTGCCATGCCATGGCGTAACAGGGTCATGTAAACCAGGTTCAGACACGCCTGCAGTGCAAAATGCTCAACCGCTAGAGGGACACTGAGATAGGGCAGTGATATATCCAGTGTGCACGCATCCCGTTCAAACAGGATGTGGGCAGAGATGGTGACGCCGGAAATAACGTGAAATTGTTTCAACAGCCCCAGCAGTTCCAACAGCGTTTTCCAGCCTGCGCCGTCGATCGTGGCGACCACTTCTGGAACCGAGGCCAGGCGGGCCCCGTAGTTCAGCCCCGCACAATCATCTTTCAGAACAGCGCACAGTGCGCTGGTTTCGGCACCAAAACGCATTACCTCCCATGGCTGTTGCACGGCGCTGGGTGGCTCGACGTCCATGCCGGCCTCGCGCTGCATCTCGCGTAACAATTGGCACAAAGCAATGGCTACATGGTGTGCACGACCATCGGCCTGTTTGTGAAAACGGTACATGACGAAATCCCTTCCCTGTTCCCGCTGAAGCGTTCCCTCTATCTCTTTTAGTCCGATGCAGCCTGACATGCAAGGCGCGTTGCCACCGAATGGAAAAAACTGACCTGCTGCTATGAGTGACGCTGCAGTAGGATCAGGGCAGGCTTTGCTGTGCTGCCTGAGAAGATCAAACGACACAATGGCTGTGTCGAGAGTGGAATAAAAATAAAAAAGGGAGTTTTTTCATGGATCTACGGAATTTGATCGTGCTTGTCCTTGCCTGTTGCTGGCTCAGTAGCACGGCCCTGGCAGTGGCTTGTACCGGGCTTGAGGCCCACACCTGTGCTCTGCCATTCCCCAGTAACGAATTCACGGTGCCGGATGCGGGCTCGGCCACCGGCCTCCAGGTTTCGATCAGCGATGACGTGTTACCTCCGCACAAACTCGACCTGTTGCCGGCGCGGGTGCGACCTGCGGCCATACTCAACGGTCGTGACGGCTTCAGCCCTTTGGGTGCGGCCATGTTTGAGCTGGGCCTGGATGCACCGATGGCGGCGCTGGAGTCTGATCCAGGGCAATGGGTACATGCATTCTCAGTGGATACCGGCGCGCCCATCGAGGTGGTGGCAGGCCGCAGTCCGGCGGAATCGATCATTGGGGAGCATCGGCGCGGCCAGCAGGCCATTGCCGAGTTTGATTATCCGGTGGAGTTCACGGGCACGCGTTATTACCGTAGGGGCACGGTGGCAGCGAAAATCAGGGGGCGCGCGTTGCTGCCGGATTTTCGTGGTGAAGACGGACTGGTGGAGGCAGTGGTTTTGCGGCATTCGACGATCGTGTGGACGGCGCCTATCTGCAGGTGGCGGGCACCGGCATTGCCCGCATCATGACGCACTCGATGTTCTGGGGGCTGGGCTTCAAGAATCTCATCACGCCGGAATTTTCCGCTGGCGAAACGGCCTTTCAAGCGACCCTCGCGCAGCATGTGGTGGACATGGTGGAAGGTGGTATGTTGGCTGAGTCGTTCAATCGCGATACCAAGCCCCTGTTCCTGCAATATGGCCTGGACGATACCGTGGCGACCAACGCAGCCACGTTTTCCCTGGCGAAAATCGCCGGGCTGACGCTAAACCCGCCGGTGCTGGCGGATCTGTCGGGGATTCCGGTGAATGACGCCTATGATCCGTTGATGGGATTGCTGCAGGTGGAGCCCGTTGCCGCGCAGGGCTGGCTGCGAGGGTTAACCGCGCACACTACCTTCGTTCGACCAGATGCGTATCAGGCTTATCATCAGTGGCTGGATGCCATTGCGGGGTTAACCGCGCAGTGATGTTGTTGGGGCTGAGCAGGGGCTCACCCCTCCAAATTACGCGCCATCTGCCGTAATTCATCTTTTTGTGCCACCACCCGGTTGATGACTTGCAGAGCGTCAACCGGCGAGATACCCAGTTCTTCGTACACTTTATCATCCAGATCATGCACCGGGCCTTGTATCAGGCCGACGCTGCGCAGCAATTGATTGCTGGCGTAGAGCAGACGGGCGTAGAGGTTGTAATCACCCTGATAGTCCGGGTAGTTCTGCCAGCGCAGTGCCTGGATGACTTCTTCGGGCATGCTCCAGCAATCCATTAGCTGACTGGCCAGGGTTTCGCGATCCACGCTCAGTATGTGTTGTTCGATGAGGTGGGGGTCGACGTGGCTGTTGGCTTCGATGTTGCGACAAATAACGTTGAAGTAGGGGGGGAATATATGGGCCAGCACCAGGTAGCCGTAGTTGGACAGTAGTCCGCTCAGGTAGGCCAGCCCGATGGAGGGGCGACGTTCGGAGGGCATGGCTTTGACCAGTCCTTCCATGGTCACGGCGCAGTAGACGGATTGCTGCCAGAATGGGGTGACGCCGTGGGGGCCATCCTGGGGCAGTTTGAGGGTGCGGCCCAAGGCCAGGCCCAGCGCCAGGTTGATAACCAGATCAAAACCCAATACCCGCACCACGGCATCGTGCACGGATTTGATGGCACCGGGGGCGGCGTAATAGGGGGAGCTGGCCCAGCTCACTACTTGCGCGGCCAGGCTGGGATCTCTTTCTACCAGTTCTGCCAGTTCACCCACACCGGCTTCCGGATCGATGCGCAGCTGAATGATTTGTTCAGCGGTTTCCGGCAGCGGGGGCATTTCCAGGGTTTCTTCCAGGCGGCGCTGGATGCGCAGTTTGGTAAACCGCTGCACGGAGCTTTCTACGGCGGCACGGTCGTTGTCATTAGGGGTGAGGCGATTCAGGCTGATGCAGAAATCCGCGATGCTGCCATGGCTCACCAGTTTGGCAAATTCTGATTGGGTCAACTTCAGGTGTTGGCCGCTGATGCTCATCTCCAGGTACAGGCTGTCGGCTTCGATCAGGCGTTTTTCCACCACCAATGGCAGGCTGTCGTTGAGGGGGAACGCCGGCAGTTGTTCCAGGCCCTGGGAGCGCGCCATCTCTTCGTGTTGCTGGGGGGTGATGGCAACCAGGTTGCGGCCCTTGAGTTCACTGAGCCGGGATAGATCCAGCAGGCTGTCGGCCGGGATCAGGGCCTGCAGGTGGCCCAGTGAATCCTGCAGCACCACCAGTTTTACGATTTGGCTGGGGCTGGCCTGTTCACTGCTGCAGAGCTGGTGCAGGGGGGCTATTTCTGCCGCTTCGATGATTTGGTAGTCGATTCCCTGGGAGCTGAGTCGCTCGCTCACGGATGGGGGTAGGGGCATGCTACTTACCTCACAATGTGCCATGCCACTAAGCATAGTAGCGGCTGCGAATGCTGCCACATGAGGTATATACCGTGTTTTGTGCAAATTGTGGTGTATGTGACTGATTTGGCAGGTTAGGGCCTGGGGGTGGGGCATTCCAGCAAGAAAAAAATCTTATTCTTGGCGGTTTTTTGTTTAATCACGTGCCAGTGCTCTGGCAGTCGGCTGGCGTTGAAGTCGGCTTCTGCTTCGAGGTAGAGTTTGGTTTCCGGTTTGATAAAGCCCTGATATTCCAGCAGATACAGGCAGGGTTGCAGCAGGTCTTTGTGGAATGGGGGGTCGAGGAAGATCAGATCGTAGGCCTCAACCGCGAGGTCGGTGGCCGCTTGGGCCTGTTGCTTGAGCCAGGCCTCGGCGGCGCGATGGTGTACTCCGGCTTGCTGGCAGCCCAGTGTTTTCAGGTGCTCGCGGATATTCTGCGCGGCCTGGGGGCTGGCATCTACAAAGTCCACATGGCGGGCACCCCGGGACAGGGCTTCCAGCCCGAGGGCCCCGCTGCCGGCGAACAGATCAAGACAGCGGGCACCTTCCACATCAAACATCAGCCAGTTGAACAGGGTTTCCCGATAACGGTCGAGGGTGGGGCGCAAGCCTTCTTCTGCCGTGAAGCTGAGGCGGCGGCCTCGCCACTGGCCGCCGATGATGCGCAGTTCGCCTTTGCTGGCGGGGCTGGTTTTGGATCTTGGGCTCACTGCTGGGTATCGCCTTTGCTGGCGGTCTGGCCTGCGGTGATGGTGAGCAGGGCGTTGGGGTTGACCACGCGCTGGAATGCTTTGCGGATAGCCTGGGCGTCCACGGCCTCGATCTGGCCGATGTAGGTGTCCAGATAGTTGAGGGGCAGGTTGTAGAATCCGATTAAGCCGAGGTAGTCCACGATGTTGCTGTTACTGGCGGTTTGCAGGGGAAAGCTGCCCAGGATATGGCGTTTGGCATCGTCCAGTTCTTGGTCGGTGGGGCCGTTTTTCACAAACTCGCCCAGGGTCTGGTTGAGCAGGGTCAGGGCTTGTTGGGTTTGATCGTTACGGGTTTGCAGGTTGATCAGGAATGGCCCTTGGCTGGCCATGGGAATGAAATGGCTGTACACGCTGTAGGCCAGGCCGTTGTCCTGGCGGATGATTTTGTTAAGGCGGGCGCTGAAACCACCGGCACCGAGGATTTCGTTGCCGACGTAAAGCGCAAACCAGTCTGGGTCACCCCGTTTTACCCCCAGGCCGCCTACCATGATGTGGGTTTGGCTGGAGGGGAATTCCACATGCTGGGTTTTGCTTTGCGGCAGGCTGGTGGCTGCTTGCAGCGGTGGTGCGGCTTGGCCCACCGGCAGTTGCTTATCCAGTTGCAGGGCAATCAGTTCGGCCTGGGTGCGGTCAATGGCACCGATCATGGCGATCACCATGTTGCTGGCTACGTAGTGGCTGCTGTGGAAACGGCGCAGATCTTCGCCGTTGATGCGGGTCAGGCTGTCTTCGGTGCCGTTGGGGGGAATGCCATAGGGCAGGTCGCCATAGAGGCCTTCAAAAAAGGCTTTTTGAGCCAGTGCGCCGGGGCTTTGCTGTTCTTGTTGCAGGCCCAGCAGCATCTGCCCGCGCAGCCGCTCCAGGCTGCTTTCCGGAAAGGTGGGTTGGGCCACCACATCGTAGAACAGGGTCAGGGCGGGATCTCGGTATTGTGGGTCAGACAGGGTGCGCAGGCTGACCACGGCCATGTCACGATAGGAGCCGGTGTTGATGTTGGCGCCCAACCCTTCAAAGGTGCGAGCGATGGTATCGACATCGGCGATGCCAGCACCTTCGGTGAGCATGGCATTGGTGATGCTGGCCAGGCCGGGTAAATCCCCATCACGGGCGGCTCCGGCGTCAAACACCACGCGCACGTCCAGCATGGGAATCTCCGGTGCCTGTACGAACAATACTTTGGCCCCGTTGGGTGTGTTCCAGGCTTCGATGCGCACTTTGTAGGGCTTGCTTTTGGCGTTCTCGATCATCTCCAGCGAGGTCAGTTTGAGGCCGTCCTCCCGTTCCTGCAGGGTTTCGCTTGACTGGCTGGGGAGGATCAACGGCCCTGGCTCTACGGAGCCGGGCTTGCGGCTGCCGGGCAGGTTGTACAGCACCACGATGAAGAGGGTGATCACCAGAGTCATGATGCTGAGGGTTTTGCGGCTGATGCGGCTTTCTTCACTCATATTTATTTGCAATCCTTATGGGCATCATTTTAAAGCGGCTGGGGTTTCAGCACGGCCACGGTTCGGTTGGCAGGTATCAGATATTTGCGGGCGACAGCCTGAATCTGTTCGGGGGTGATGGCGGCCAGTTTTTCAACCAGGGCGTCGGCTTCGCGCCAGCTGCGGCCGATGGCTTCCATGCGGCCAATCTGATTGGCCTGGCTGGAAATGGAATCCTGCTGATAGACAATGCCGGAGATGATCTGGGCTTTCACCCGTTCCAGTTCGTCCGGGTCAGCCAGTTCCGTTTGCAGCCGTTCGATTTGTTCGTAAAAGGCCGCCTCCAGTTGCTCGATCGAGTAATCGTTGGAGGGCACGCCGCTGAAGTAAAACAAGGAATCCCCCAGGGACACGCCACCGTAACCGGCTCCGGCGCTGGCAGCAATGCGCTGATTGCGCACCATCTCGGTTTCGATGCGGGCACCATAGCCACCGTCGAGTACGCCGTTTAACATTTGCAGGGCATAGATGTCGGATTCATCCTCGGCGGTATTGATGCTGGGCACATTGTAGCCAATCAGCAGGGTAGGGATCTTGGCCGGGATGGCAACCTCAATGCGGCGTTCGCCATTACCCTGAATTTCACGGTTAAGGGGTCGCTTGGGCACATCCCCAGCGGGAATGACACCGAAATAGCGCGACGCCAACTCAAACACTTCCGGTGCCTTCACATCCCCCACCACCACCAAAATGGCGTTGTTGGGCACATACCACTTTTTATACCAGTTCCGCGCATCCTGAGCGGTCATATTGTCCAGGTCATGCATCCAGCCAATGACCGGGTTGTGATAGCCGGAAGACACGTAAGCCGCGGCCATAAAGCGTTCGTAGGCCACGGCATTGGGTTTGTCGTCGGTGCGCAGACGACGCTCTTCCTTCACCACCTCAATCTCTTTGGCGAACTCATCGTCTGGCATGATGGCGTTCTGCATGCGATCGGCTTCCAGTTCGAGACTGAGAGGCAGATTGTTGGCGCTCATCACCTGGTAATAACCGGTGTAATCGTACGAGGTGAAGGCATTCTCGCTGCCGCCATAGTTGGCGATCAGTTTGGAAAACTCGCCGCTGGGCACTTTGTCGGTGCCTTTGAACATCAAATGTTCCAGCACGTGGGATACACCGGTTACCCCGGCATGTTCATAGCTCGACCCGACTTTGTACCAAACCTGAGACACCATGACCGGCGCGCGGTGATCCTCCCGCACGATGATCTTCATGCCGTTATCCAGGGTGTGGGTAAAGGTGCGATCTGCAGCCGAGAGGCGGCCAGTGGCCTGCGCCGAGGCCAGTAGCGGTGCGCTGGTAAGCAGGCCGGTCAGGGCCAGAATCAGGGTTGTGCGTTGTTTTAATATCACCATCGTTATTCGTCTTATAGCAAAAGGGATGGGTGTGCGAGCAGTATGAGACAGCGATTATGCGCTGAAATTCAGTGTGGTGCAGTGCCAATTTGCCTTGGGCAACGACAAGCCAAACTCCCCGGGGCGGAAATTTTACCATTCTTCTTGCTGGGTTATTTAGCTGCTGAGTCATATTCAAACAAATGATAGGATACTGGCCAGCGAATTGGACTGAAAAACGATTTCGAGGTTGTATCATGGTTAACCCCGCTCACGAAGCTGCCGTATTTGAGCGCATGTTCGGACCGGATGCCTATGCCCTGCGCGGACCGCAGGTGCTGACTGAACAGGCTCTGTTTGCCCGCTTCTTTGATGCCGAGGCCGCCAATCAGGCGTTGATGGCACCACCGATGGAGGTGGTTGCTCCCCCCGAGCCTGCAGCTGCGGCAGTCAAGCCTGGCGTTGATGTGACGCCCAAGCCGGTTGCCGAGCCAGTTTCGTTCTTTGCTCGAGTTAAGCAAGGCCTGGGGCGCACCCGAGCGGGGTTGAGTGATGGTCTGGCTGGTTTGCTGATGGGCAAGAAGGCCATTAACGACGACCTGCTGGAAGAAATCGAAACCCAGCTGTTGGTGGCCGATGTGGGTATGCACGCCGCCACCGCAATCATTGCAGCCATCACAGAGCGTATGAATCGCCAGGAACTGAAAGATTCCGATGCGTTGTATGACGCCCTGCAGCAAGAGATGGCCGCTATCCTGCGTCGCTCCGACGACGGCGGCGGCTTGCAGATCGACAGCAGTAAAGCCCCTTATGTGATCCTGATGGTGGGTGTAAACGGCGTTGGCAAAACCACCACCATCGGCAAACTGGCGAAAAAACTGCAACAGGAAGGCAAATCCGTGATGCTGGCGGCAGGGGACACCTTCCGTGCTGCCGCAGTGGAGCAGCTGCAGGTATGGGGCGAGCGCAACAATATTCCCGTGGTGGCGCAACACACCGGTGCCGATAGCGCCTCGGTGATTTTTGATGCCCTGCAATCGGCTCAGTCGAAAGGGGTTGATGTGTTGATTGCTGACACCGCCGGCCGCCTGCATACCAAAAGTAACCTTATGGATGAGCTATCCAAGGTTAAGCGGGTGATGGGCAAGCTCGATGGCAGCGCACCCCACGAAGTCATGTTGGTGCTGGATGCCGGAACCGGTCAAAATGCCCTCAACCAGGCGGAGCAGTTCCACCAGGCGGTGGGGGTTACCGGTATTACCCTGACCAAGCTGGACGGCACCGCCAAGGGTGGTATCGTGTTCGCCATTGCCTCCAAAATGGGCTTGCCGATCCGTTTTATCGGGGTGGGTGAGCAGATTGACGATCTGCGCCCGTTCCAGGCGGATGAGTTTGTTCGCGCTTTGTTTGATCGCTGAGCCGGGGCGCTTCGAATGTTGCACTGCCATCGGTACGAAATGCGGGAAATATGATTCACTTCCACAAAATCAGTAAACGCTACGAAAACGGTAATGATGCCCTGCTCAACATCAGCTTTGAGTTGGATCAGGGCGAAATCACCTTCCTCACCGGGCATTCCGGTGCGGGCAAAAGCACCCTGCTGAAATTGATCATGCTGATCGAGCGGCCCAGCGGCGGACGTCTGATCGTCTGCGACCAGGACACCGCCAAGGTGGGCCGTTCCGCCATCCCGTTTTACCGGCGTCAGATCGGTATGGTGTTCCAGAACCACCAATTACTGTTTGACCGCACCGTTTACGACAACGTGGCGCTGCCGCTGATCATCGCAGGCTACCGCCCCCGCGAAACCGGCCGCCGGGTGCGGGCCGCATTGGATAAAGTCGGCCTGCTGGATAAAGAGAACCTTAGCCCAATCGCACTGTCTGGTGGAGAGCAGCAGCGCGTGGGTATCGCTCGTGCCGTGGTCAACAAACCGCGCATTCTGATAGCCGATGAGCCAACCGGTAACCTTGATCCCGAGCTTTCTGCCGAGATCATGGATCTGTTCGACCAGTTTTCCCAGGTGGGGGTGACCGTGCTGATCGCTACCCACGATCTCGGCCTTATCTCCCGTTATGATCATCGATTATTATCGCTGGATTCCGGTCAGCTGATCAGTGATGGCACCGACTCCATCGCGGCCGATCCCCATCATCAGATTTACACCGGGGGTTACTGATGAATCAGCCAACTGCACCTAAGCCTGCCCCGAAAGGTGCTACCGCCGCAGGCACAACCTTCAGCCAGCGCTTTCAAAGTTGGCGCGAACACCACAAAGAAGTTGCACTGGAAAGCCTGCGCCGTTTGATGGCAACGCCGCTGCCAACCTTGATGACCATATTGGTGATCGCCATTTCACTGAGCCTGCCTGCCGGGCTTTACGTTATGTTGAAAAACGCTGAGACCATCAGCAACGATTGGGATGGCAGTGCCCAGATCTCACTGTTTTTGCGTTTTCAGACCAGCGCCGAACAAGGTCGTAAACTGGCCGACACCCTGGCCAAAAGAAGCGATGTAAAACGCACCGAGTACATCTCCCGCGAGCAGGCATTGGCAGAGTTTCAAGAGCAAAGCGGGTTCGGTGATCTGCTACAGGAACTGGGGGAAAACCCGCTACCGGCCGTAGTGGTGGTGTATCCCTCGGTGACGGATTTAAATGCAGCCGAAAAGCTGCGCTCGGATCTGGCCAGGCAAGGGGAAGTGGACTTGGCTCAGCTGGATGCCCAATGGGTGCAGCGCTTGTATGCCATTCTGGAGCTGGGGCGGCGTTTGGTGGCCGCGCTCAGTATCGGATTGGCTCTGGCGGTGCTGCTGGTCATCATTAACACCATCCGGCTGGCCATCGAAAGCCGTCGCGACGAAATCATCATCGTCAAACTGGTGGGGGGCACCGATGCCTTCGTGCGCCGCCCGTTTATGTACACCGGTCTGTGGTATGGCTTGGGGGGCTGCCTGATCGCACTGATGCTGATCCAGACCGTGCTCTGGTGGCTGGATGGCCCGGTGGCTGCCCTGTCTGATCTGTATCGCAGTCAGTTTGAACTGAGCGGCCTGGGGCTGGAAGTCTCCTTCCTTATGCTGACAGGCAGCGTTCTGATCGGGCTCGTCGGAGCGCGGCTGGCCGTGAGCCAGCACATTCGCTCCATTGAGCCGGGTTGATCGCAGGTTTTATTGCGTCATACCTATTGAGTAATAATGCGGAAGTTGCGGTATCCCCAGCACAGCACACCGATATCATCGAGCGCACAGCTGTAGCTGAGTGCGGCCTCCACATCGCGAGGATTGCGTAAGTGATCATGGGGCACCACACTCTGCTGGTATCGGTTCATGCCGCTGGTGCTGCCTTCAACCCCGGCACCCCAGCACACCACGCCTTCATCGGCCAGAGCGCAGCCATGTTCGTAACCCACACTCACGTCGGTTGGGTTCGTTAACACAGGGGCATTGAGTTTCCCGTAGCTGTTGGAGCCCCAGCACTGAATACCGTTGTCATCAATTGCGCAGCCGTGATTGTTTGCCACGTCGATGGCAGTAGGATTGCTTAAAGCCTGCGATGCCAAAGCACCCCAGCACACGGCGGCAGTGGGTTGCAGGGCGCAGCTATTGTCATTGCCCAACGCCAAGGTGGAAACCGGGCCCAAGGTATCGGGCGCAGTCGACTGGCCACTGAAATCATCGCCCCAGCACGTCACGCGGCCTGCGCCATCAATAGCACAATTGTGGTCGTACCCTGCTTCCACCTTGCGTGCACTCTGGATGACGTCGGCGGGTATCCAGGTTTGATCAACGTTGTTATCACCAAAGCAGGCCAGCCCATTGCGGTCGATATAGCACTCATGGCGATTGCCAATGCCCAGGTCAGTGATTTCCTGCAGTGTGTTCGGTACGTCTGCCCCGTATCCCCAGCAATGCACGCCATCCTCACCGAGTGTGCAGACTTGGCGTTCTGCTGCTACGATCTTGAGCGGTCGGGACACACTGCGTGGGACATTGTTCAAGCCGTTATAGTTGTCACCCCAGCACACCAACTGATTGGCGGCGAGAACGCAAACGTTGCGGTTGCCAGCACCAATGGCGCTGATGTCCGCTAAGCCTGCGGGAATATCCAGTTGGCTCGATTGATTGCTGCCCCAGCATTGCACCGCATCATTTACCACCACGCAGGTGTGCGAGCCGCCAACGGCAAAGCCATCGATGGAGCCCTCAATGATGGGCACATCCAGCTGCCCCCATTGGCTTTCACCCCAGCACATCACGTTGCCATCCTGAATCGCACAGGTATGAGCATTACCCGCGCCGATCACGGTGGGGTTTACTAAACCTTCAGGCACGATACTTTGACCGGCTTGCGGAAACCCGCCTTCATCCACCATGCCTGCGCCCCAACAAACCACGCCGGTATCGGTGATGGAACAGGTATGGTGAGCGCCTGCGGTTATAGCGGTAGGGTTAACCAACCCGGCAGGCACCGTGGACTGACCGTGTTCGTTACTGCCCCAGCAATGCACAGCAGCGTTTTCTATGGCGCAGGCGTGATACCACCCTAATGCCACCTTGTTTGGGAACTGCACGGCGTCGGGCACCAGGGCGATTTCCTCGTCCCCCCAGCACACCAGGCCAGAATCGGTTTCCGCGCAGGAGCTACGGGTGCCTGCATACAGCGCTTGGGCAAGGGTTACGCCTTCGGGAATATCGAGTTGCCCGGCATCGTTGCCACCCCAGCACTCCAATCCCACTTCACTTTGTGCGCAGGCATGGTGGGTGCCGATGGCAAAGGCAGCATCAAACTGCTTTCTGATAAAGCGAGCGGTTACCTTTTTATTACCAGACCAATCCGTGACCTTCACAGAGCATGGCTGCTGACCGGAACAGGCGCCTTCCCAGCCTGCAAATTCATAACCCTCATCGGCGATGGCGGTCAGCACTTCCGTATATTGCGGTGAATTATTTTTCAGCGCCTGCGAGTTAACCTGGCATTGATCGCCACATTCGATCAATCCACTGGCCGAACGCACTGTGCCGCCACCTTCATTAATTACCGTCAGTTGACAGGCCGATAACCATAACAGGCTCAGGAGCAGAATGATTTTTTGAGCGGTGTGCATAGAAATCCTTTTCACTTGGTGATGTGGGTGGCGTGTTGCAGGTTCTGGCTAATTCAGCACGGTTTTTATAAGGGCGCAAGATCATGAGGCCAGAGGGGGCACGCGTACAGCACCTGTTTGTCCTCTTGAGAACCGGGTCACTCTTAAAAGGGCTGGCTGATGCTGAATTCCAGCAGCAGTACACTCAAATCCGTTTTGATATCGGTGCCAAAAAACGGATTGTAGATAAAATTCAAAGGGTCGGTGTCGTTGCCCAGGGGGCTGGTGCCCGAGGGCATATCCAGTGAGTTTTTAAAATAGGCGACACCCATATCCATCACACCGCCGCCTTCCAGCTTGAGACTGAAACCCGCACCATAAAGCTTACCGGATCCCATGGGCAGCAACGGGGTATAGCCACCGCTGGGCAGTGAGGTGGGGCGATCCTCCACCCCCACTCGCAAGGCCAGCTGATCCGACCACTGATATTCCATGCCCACCGCCCAGTTCCAGGTGTCTTCCAACCCCAGTGGGAACACCAGCGCATTGCGGGTGGATTCACCCACGAACTCCGCCAAACGCAGAAAATTAATGGGTTTGGAGAACTCCAGGGGCAAATCCTGCCATGATGACCAACCCGAGAACTTGTAGTCGACATTCAGTTTGACCTCGGGGGTGACTTGAATGCTGGTACCAAGATTAAACAGCTCCGGCATTTCGATGTCCAGAGTGGCTTTGCCCTCGGTCACCGTGGAGGTGTCAGGCAGGCTGTAACCCAGCACCTGAACCAGGTTTTCCAGGCTGCCGTAAAGGGAGCTTTGTGCCAACGGCAGCATAAACCCCAGCCAGCTATCGGAACTGGTCCAGGTGAACTCGCCTTCCAGCGTCATAGGGATGGGTGCCACATAACTCATGCCGAACGACAGCCAGGATGTTGGCCGCCACAGCAAACCCACGTTGAAGCCGATCGCCATGGGTGTCTCCACTTCCATGGCCAGATAGCCCAGCTCCTCATAGGGCGTGAATGTACCGCCGCACAGAAAATCCGTGGGCCTTGGATTGCCCGTATCGGTATTGGCGCAATCCAGCGTGGTGGCTTGCAACTCCCCCAGCCCGAAAATGCTGGGGTTACCACCCCGAAACGGCAGCTCGAACCCGACCCCGCCGTAGTTGAATGTCATTGCCGCACCGAACGAAAACTCGTCATTCACCTGGTAGGCGAAGCTGGGCGAAAAATAGGTGATCTGCATGAACGACATGCGCTGCCCTATCCAGCGGCCCGGATCGTCTTCCGCCCGGTAGAAACCGACCATCATGGGTGAGTAGACATTGGTTGCGAAGGTAATATCGCTGCCAGCAGGGGAGTAAGAGGCGCCGCCCAGGGGGGCCAGCAGAATGGGGACATCCGTCATGCCGAAAACAGGCAGCATAAGCGAAGCCCCTTCGGTGGTGCTTTTGCTGTTGAGGGCGTCATTAAAGTAGTAGCCTTCATCGTAATAGGCTTGATTGCGATAGCCTTCCACCGTGGCGGCTGTTTCCGGGTCGTAGTCTCCGAACGCCATATCAATCGCAAACGTGCCAGCCACCACCTTCAGGTGGCTTTGTCTGCCCTTTAAATCCGCCAACCCCGCCGGGTTGAAATGGATGGCATCGATGCCGGGTGGATCGGCGGTCACGGCATGTCCCAAACTGATGGCCTTGGCGTTACCAATGGTCAAACTGTCAGTTAGAACTGCACTTGCAGGCGTAGCCAGGAGCGCCGCGAGGGCGGTGGCAACGATCCGTATTGTGGTCATCATCCCATTCCTTTTTGTTATCGATTTGGGGCGGCTGGGTTGCTCCTTAACGGTCAGGAGCGGGCCGAGGTGATCGTCAATGATGATTTATGCATTATCATTGCATAAGTTATGTAGTTGATCTACATATTTGTGCAGTCATACTGCGTAACATGGATAGAAGCCCGTTTTAGCCCTTTAATATCAATATATTGGGCGCCAAGTTGGGTGTGTTTGAATGTGAGGGGAACCAATGAAACGAACGCGAAGAACTCAGCAGCAGCGACGGGATGAAACCAGTCAGGCGGTACTGGAGAGCGCCACCCACCTGTTTGGTGCCCGTGGCTACCAGGGGGCATCGCTGGAAGAAATTGCCCACGCCAGCGGCACCACCATTCGGCCGATCTACCATTACTTTGGCAACAAACAAAATCTGTTTCTGGTGGTCACCGAGCAGATGGAGGAGCGGCTATTTATGGCGCTGCTTGAAGTGGATAAAGCCCATGATGGCACCATTGCCGTGGTCGATTACTGGAACACGTTCATGGCCTTTGCCCGCGAACCCGACTTTCGACAGATCGTGTTGGTGGATGCGCCCACTGTGCTCGGCCGGGAGCGGTGGGAGAGCTCGCCGGTGGTGGCGCGCGCCATTGAGCTGCTGTCCTCCATGCTGCCCCATATTCAAGCGGAAACGCGCCTGCTGATTGCGCGGATGGCGGTGGCAGCCCTCATAGAAGCCGCCATGTCGATGGCAGAGCCGGGCAATACCCGTAAAGAACAGGCGTTTGATGATGTCTCGGCCATGATCAAAACCGCACTTCAGTCCATTACTGTTGTGAAGTAGACCCGTGCAGTGGCGACGTAAGTTAGTGCTTGCTTACTGCCTGGCCCCCGATATAAATGATTGCACTGCGGATTGAGGTCACAAGCCACTTTTCTGCGCCAATCTACTTGAAAATCAGGCCAAGAAAGCCCATAAATACCAGTCCCGGCCCCGGGGGAATGTCATGGAATCGGGGAACTTTTGGCAGTATTAGCACTCAAAGGTTCAGAGTGCTAAACTCGGTCAGATCCGACGGAGGTTTATTGTATGAGTAGCGCCCTTCAACCTGCTTTTGTCACCGCACCCGGTGTCAACCTGGAAGCCTATGTGCAGTCTGTACAGACCGTACCGGTTTTGAGTGCAGAAGAAGAAAAGACCCTGGCAGAAAAATTGTTTTTTGACGGTGATGTGGATGCAGCTCGCCAGCTGGTATTGTCTCATCTGCGCTTTGTCGTGCATATCGCCCGCTCTTACAATGGCTACGGTCTGCCCCAGGCGGATCTGATTCAGGAAGGCAACGTGGGCTTGATGAAAGCCGTAAAACGCTTCGATCCCACCGTAGGTGTGCGATTGGTGTCCTTCGCTGTGCATTGGATCAAAGCCGAAATTCACGAATACGTACTGCGTAACTGGCGCATTGTGAAGATCGCCACCACCAAGGCTCAACGTAAGCTGTTCTTCAATTTGCGTAGCCAGAAAAAACGCCTCGGCTGGATGAACACCGACGAAATCAACGCCATCGCCGCTGATTTGGGAGTGAATGCTTCCGACGTGCGTGAGATGGAAGGTCGTCTGGGTGCGTACGATGCATCGTTTGATGCGCCAGTGGATGCCGATGACGACAGTGTTGGCCAAGCGCCGGTTTATTTCCTCGAAGACAGCAGCATGGATCCGGCTGTCATGCTGGAAAGTGATGATTGGGAATCTTCCCATAACGAACGCCTTTATCAGGCCCTCACCATACTGGATGAGCGCAGTCGCGACATTCTGCAGCAGCGTTGGTTTGATGATGAGAAGGCCACATTGCATGATCTTGCGGCCAAATATGAAGTATCGGCAGAGCGTATTCGCCAACTGGAAAAAAACGCCATGAAAAAGCTAAAGGCGCATATGCTGGAGGCTTAAGTCTTTCTGCCAGTATCTAAAAGGCCGATCCAGCAGGGTCGGCCTTTCTTTAATTACGAAGTGTAAAATACCTTAACTGAAATCCAACCGGCAACTACGTTATACTTGCCTGAATTTCACTTCGGCTTGTTAATTTTATTTTAAGGGACCAAAAATGAAGTTAGTCCGTGTTGTTGGTGTCGCACTGGCCGCTTTAGTTTGCGTTGTGTTTGCCGACGACGCCATGGAAGCCACCAAAGGTGTGTTCGCCACTCAAACCGCCACTTCAGGTTCCACCCTGGATGGGTTGTGGGTGTCCAACTGTTATCAGTTTGAAGATGACGATTATCAGGTGCGAACCTTTGAGTTTGTGCTGGATCACCTTGCCACCATCACCACCATGAGTTATCCCGATCAGCATTGTTCCGACTCGCCCATGGGGTCTACCGTTATTTCGGCGACCTGGGATTTGGGGGAGCATCGGGTCACAGAAGAAGGCCTGTTGGCTTACACCCTGGATGTGTTGTTGAAAGCTGGCCCGCGCCAGGAGCTGACCACCGTCAATCAGATCGTACATTTTCAGGAAGAGTCCTTCATTTTAGGCATCAATCGGCAGCTGGATATGTACCCGGATCGCCTTGACTGGGAAATCAGCTACACCCGCGTAGAGCAGCCTTGATCTATCTTTTGGGCAATTGATTGGGGTATAGCCTTGCGCTATTCTTGCCCCGCATTTTTGCGCCTAACATTTCGTTCAATTAAATTGGGGATAACTCATGTCCATGTTTAACAAAGTGGCAACGATCAGTGCTGCTTCTGCGCTGTTGTGCTTATCAACAGCCCACGCTGAAACCACTCAACCGCAGCAGGTGGAGTCTGATGGTGCTATTCATCTGGCTGAGCGCTGGATATTCAATGTTAATGTCGAAAGCTTGTCGATTGATGAAGAAGTTGCTGCCCTGGAGGGTGTAGAGCCTGACGCGTTCGCGATTAACATCGAGGCTGAGTATTTCTTCAATGATAACCTCTCCACCGTGATTGGGTTGGGTTATCTGGGTTATGACGATAATGAGGAGTTTACCCAGTTGACCGAAGACGCATTCGGCGACGTGGATAATTCAAGCTCTACCGCCTCTGCATTGCCGCTGGTGATGGATGTGGGTTACACCCGCTTCTACGCAGGCAAGGTGCCTACTTATGTCTCGCTGCGCGGTGGCCTTACTCATATGTTTGCATCGGAGCGATCTATTGAAAACTGCTCGGATTGCTCGTCACAGGATATCAATGTGGATGGAGGCATGTTTGTACAGGCAGCCGCTGGTATAAACCTAGGCCGCTCCTTTAACCTGGGTATTTTTTATAAAAACTACCTGTCAGGTGATCTGGAGGATGCCATTGGTTTGAAACTGTCGTTCGGACACTTTCGATCCCGTTGATCCCGTGATGACAATAAATCAGGCTCGCTTGCCGCGTACGGAAGCGTAATAGATCAAAGGAATCACCACCAGCACCAGTACTGTTGAAAACATGAGGCCGCTGACAATGGCGGCGGCAATTGGCCCCCACAGTAGCGACTTACCGCCAAAGCCTACCGCGAGGGAGAACAGACCGGCGATGGTGGTGGTGCTGGTGATCAGAATGGGAATCACCCGGCGACGACCGGCGTAGATGGTTGCATGCAGGGGGCCCATGCCCATCTGCATTCGATTGTTGGCCGCCGAGATCAGTACAATAGCTGAATTTACCGCAATGCCTGATAAGGCTACGACACCGTACATGGTGGAAAAACTCATGGGGTTGTTGGTGATGACCAGCCCGAACACAACGCCGATAAAGGCCAGTGGAACGGACACTAAAATCATCAGCGGTTGCCAGTAGCTTTTAAATTGGGTGCCCAGGATCAAATAGATCAGGCCGATACCAATGGCAAACAGCATGCTGATGTTGCTCAGGTTTTCTTCAATGTCATCAAGCAACCCTGAGTAATCCAGATCCACCCCCGGATGTTGCGCGCGGATGCTTTCCCAATAATCTTTGATTAATTGATTGGCTGCCACGGCATCAATTTTATCCTCGTCAATGTCTGCGGCGATGGTAATGGATCGTTTGAAATTGTAGTGGCGGATGTTCTGATAGCCGCTGCCGTAGGCGGCCTTCACCAGGGTGCCCAGGCGCACGTTGTCACCGCTTGCGGTCGATAGTGTCGTGCTCATCAGAGCGTCCAGGTTATCATCGCCGGTTGGCTTGGAGAGCACGCGGATGTCTACTTCTTCGCCGAGGCTTTGGTACTGTCCGATGAGCAGTCCATCCACACGGCTTTGCAGGGCGCGGGTGACCACTACGGGTGATATGCCTGCCCGTTGAATGGCATCCCCGTCCAGAGTCAGTTTCAATGTCGGGCTGCCCGTTTTGAAATCGGTGTTGATGTTCTTGAACAGAGGATTCCGGTTCAAGTGGGCGCTGATCTTCTCTACGACGGCTTCAATATCTTCGAAGCGATCACCTCTTACTTTCACACTGATAGGTTGGCCTACGGGTGGGCCGTCTTCCAGCACCAGCACCGACACTTTAGCGTCCCCCAGGGTTTTGCCAACGGCTGCTTCTACTGCGGCTATGGCGCTGTATGTGTCTCGCATGCCACTGCGAATGGGTTTCAGGCTGATCAGCGCCTGGCTGTAGTTTTCACCAAAGAACGGTTCGGTTTGGGTGAACATCAAGCCACTGTAGGCGGCCGACGAATTCACTTCTTCTGGTAACAATACCGACAGGGCTTTTTGTTCCAGTTGCACTGCTGCTTCTAGTGAGTCCTGCAGGGTTTTGTGCGTGGGTAGCTCGGCGTTGATATAGATCAGACGGTAGGGGTCGGCAGCGAAGAAATTAAATTTGATCACGCCGCTGGCCAACAACAGTACGGCGCATAGTGCCGTGGCCAGTACACCGAGCACCGATCGCCAGGGGTGGCGCATAACGCGAATCAGCAACAGGCTGTAATTGTGGCGCAGTTTACGGGTGAGGCGATTGCGTTTTCGTTGCAGCCAGGTTTCTTTATTGAAATTAACGTTCAGGCCAGCCACATGGGCGGGCAGCATCCAAAATGCTTCCAGCAGACTCACAGCCAGGCCAATGCAGACCACAATAGGAATGACCCGCAGAAACTCCCCCATGATGCCCGGTAACAGCATCAGCGGCAGAAAAACCGAGATGGTGGTGAGCACAGATGTGAATACCGGTGCGGCTACCTCTTTCAGGGATTCGATGCCAGCATCCATGGCTTTGGCGCCTTGCTGCAGGCGATAGTAAATGGTTTCCACCACCACCACAGCGTCATCCACCAGCATGCCCAGGGCAATAACCACCCCCAGCAATACGCTGTTGTTCAGGCTCATGTCCATGCTGTGCAGAATGAAAAAGGTGGCCGCCAGGGTGAACGGAATGCCGATGCCGGTGAGCAGGGCGATGTGGCCGCCGAGAAACACAAACACCACCAGTATCACCAGCGCCAGGCCGATGGCCGCATTGCGTTGCATGAGGTCGATGGCATCCCGAGTGCTGACGGTTTGGTCGTCTACCAGCGTGAGTTGATAGCCCAGATCGGCTTGCACACTTTGTTCGCGCTGAATGAACTGATTGACTTCGTCCAGCAGTTCCAGGGTGTTGGCACCTTCCTGCTTGGTGATGTTGAGCAGCACCGCAGGTTGACCCTGAAACTGTGCCAAAACGCCGGGTTCTGCAGAGCTGCGATAGATATCAGCCAGGCTGCCCAAGGCAACGACGCCGTTGGATGTGATCACAGGAAAGGATTCCAGTTCTTCCAGTGAACCGTTGGTGCCTTCCAGTTGCACCAGCCAGCGCCCGCTGCTGGTTTCCATGTCTCCGATGGAGGCATCACTGAAGTAGGCTTGAACGGTGCTGGCCAGATCGCCGGGGTTGATATTCAAGCCTTGTAGTCGCTCGGGATAAAAGGCGATGTGCAGCTCCGGTGCTTCAAGACCCTGGGGCAATACTTCATCGACTCCGCGCAGGCGTTCCAGTGCCAGCTTGAGATTGCTGGCGTAGCGGCGAAAGTTGTCATCCGGTGAGTGGCTGGTCAGGGCGACAATGGCGGTAGGGAAACCGGAAGAGGTGGTGATTTCCCGAATTTGAGGATCAAGTGCTTCGGCGGGCAGTTGATCCGTGTAGATGTTTTGCACCTCCCGGCGCAGATCTGCCACCCGTTCCCGAAAGTCATCTTTACTCAACTGGTTGAAGCGCACCAGGATGGAGGACACGCCTTCGCGGCTGGTGCTGGATACAAAACGCAGATCACGCACGGTGCGACTGATGGTGTCTTCTATTGGATCGGTAATACGCTTTTCTACTTCCAGCGATGCAGCGCCGGGCAATACCGTAGTGATGTCAATCCAATTGAAATTGATGTCCGGATCGCGGGCGCGGGGCATGTCCTGATACGCCAGCAGACCCAATATTATTACCAAGCCGAAGGTCAGGTTGGCCAGTACATGGTTCTCCAGAAAGCGACGCAGCAGATTCATTCTGGAGACTTCGGTTGCAAGGTGTCACCGTTTTGCAGTGCACCCAGTTGGCGGGTGATAACCTGTGTGTCTTCGGCCAGGGAGACGGCCGCAGAACGCCCTGGTATTGCATTGGGGATAACCACAAAACGAGCTGTGCCTTGTTCGTTGATCATGACGCCCAGTTGTTGATTGCGTTGCACGATGTATCGGGCCGGTAGAAAAGGGCGGGGATCTTGCCAGGTTAACTTACCTGCTGTGCCGGGCGGCGGTGGCTGACTGATAAATGCCAGCCGAATTTCCTGATCGCGGGTGGCAGAATTGATGCTGCCGCCCAAGCGCAACAAGCGCACTGGGTAGTCGGCACCTGCTGTGAAGGTTAAGCTCTGTGCTTGTTGCAGTTGCGTGACTTCTTCGGGTTTAACTTGAGCGGATAATTCCAGGTGTTGGGTATCGATCATGCTGATCAGCGGAGTGCCGATGGAGGCAAGTTGACCTTCGCTGGCCATGCGCGCCGTAACAATGCCTGCAAAGGGGGCTTTAATGGTGCAGCGCTCGGTGTTGATGGTTGCCTGGCGCAGCGTTATTTTTGCCTGCTCCAGTTCTGCTTCACGGGCAATGGCCTCGGCCTGGAGGGTATCGGCGTCCTCTCGTGAAGCAAGATCTTTTTGCAGCAGTTGGTTGGCCCGTTTTTTCTGACTATTGGCCAGGCTCAGGCGAGCTTCAGCAATGGTGACCCCCGCCTGCGCCAGTTGTCGCGCCAGTTGGTAATCCGTGCAATCCAGTTGCAACAAAGTATCACCGGCGTTTACGGTTGCACTGACGCCGACTTTGATGGCAGCAACATTGGCCTGAATTTGAGCGCTGAGTGTGCTGTGGTTAAGGCTCGCGGTGGTGGCCGGAGCGCTGCGTGTCGGGTGCTCGACGATGTCGCCCAGGCGCGCAGTCAGGGGCTCTGCCATGGCCGATGTGGTGATCATTCCCCAACACAAAAATGTTGTCAGGGAGAGTACTGCTGCCTGCTTCCAACGCATAAGAACACACGGTTGCCGATCAAAAGGAGTCGACAGCATACCGATACTGTCGAGCCATAGCAATTGTGTGTAGAAGTGTTGTTATGCTGTTGAGGCCTCGCTGTAAGTCACGCCTTGCAGCGACTTCAAACCACTTTTACGGTTTGCGGCTTCTGCCATTTTACGCTCTTCGGCGGTGGCGTATTTTTCATCCCACTCCAGTACTTTGGGTGTCATCAATTTGTGCCACAGCGGGGGAATTAATGCCACCGCAATGGTGGTGAGATAGCCGTTGATCATCATCGGTGCATCGCTGTAGGGCTTCAGTTCATGGTAGGGCACTTCGCCTTGAGCATGGTGATGGGAATGGCGGGTCAGGTTAAACATGGACCAGGAGCTGAACCGCTTGTTGGTATTCCATGAATGGCGAGGTTGCACCGGTGTTGCCGGGTTGCGCACCATGCCATAGTGTTCCATGTAGTTCACGATCTCCAGCAGGGCTTTGCCCCACAGGCCGGCCGCGGTAAACATCAGCACGCCTGCCCAACCTGCAATCAGATAGGATGCCACCAGAATCAATGCGCTCATCAGATAACCGCGAATAGCAACGTTGTGGATGGAGAATAAGCCCTGACGTTTTTTCTTGAGGCGCTCCTGTTCAATGTTCCAGGCGCTGATGTTGCCACGCACGGTGGAGATGAGCACATGGGAATAAACGCTGCGGCCCCGTGGCGCTGTGGCAGGGTCTTCGGTGGTGCTCACATAACGGTGATGGCCATAGACGTGCTCGATGGCAAAGTTACTGTCAAAGCTGAATGCCAGCAGCCAGCGCCCTACAAACATAGAGACAGGGTCCCAGGTGCGATGGGTCAGTTCGTGTCCGGTGATGGTGCCCACCATGCCGATCATCAGTCCGGTCATGATGACGCCCCAGAACAGATTCCAGCCGCTGGTTGTGTCGCGGGCAACAGCCATGTCGTAGCCGGACAGTTGTTGCACCAGTGCGCCGTAGCCTAATGGATCGCCGTTGCCCACCTGCCAAAGAAAAGTGAACACAATAAAGCTAAGCAGTGGCAGCGCCATCCACAGCTGCCATGTCAGGATGCCCGGCGCTTTGTAATCGGGGATGGTGATGTCGTCTCCCAGTAAGGCATCCAGCATCACGTAGCCGAGAAATATACTGAGGAAGCCGACGGTCATCCAATCGCCACCCAATGTCAGAAACAGCGCCGCCAGCAGGCCGATGCCGTGGAACAGAAAAAATTTAAGATAATGGAACATGAATGTAGACCTTCCCTTATGGATGTTGTTGCTATGCAGTTTTCTGATGGTTGGATTTGTCTAAAAACTTATCGCTGAATATTTGGTCTGCGGGGATGCCCAGCTGTTGCAGGCAGGATTCTGCGGCATCCAGCATGGCCGGTGGGCCACACATGTAAGCCTGCGCAATGGGGCTGGCATATTGAGGCAACCATTCAGTCACCAGACCGCGAGCACCTTGCCAGTCTGAGGCGTCGGGCTCTTCCGATAATACGGGCACAAACATAAAGTCCCCGGCCCACTCTTTCTGCAGGCTCTTGATCTCATTCAGGCAGTACAGATCCTGTTGAGTGCGGGCACCGAACAGAAACACCACCGGGCGAGGGCTTTTAAACCGCAGCGCATCTTCCAGTAAGGCTTTGACTGGTGCCAAACCACTGCCACCGGCAACGCACAGAATCGGTTGCTCACTTTCCCGCAGATAAAAGTCGCCAAACGGGCCTTCTACCTGCACTTGGGTATCAACGACATCGCCCTGGGCCCAAGACGACATTGCGCCTCCGGGAACCTGTCGAATAAAAAATGAAATACTGCTGACCCCCTGTTGAAGGGCAGCGCTGGCGAAGGAATAGCTGCGGGCCTCGTTGATGCCACCGGGCACCGACAGCAGGGCGTACTGGCCTGCCGCGTAGTGCATGGGCTGATCCAGGGCGATGTCCAGTGCCACGATATCGTGGGTCAGGCGGCGCTGAGTGATGACGGTGCCGGAACAGGTTTGTGGGGTGAATTTGGGGCCACCTGCCTCCAGGTTATCCAGCTTGATGCTGATGTTGCTTTTTGGCACCGCCTGACAGGCCAGTATGTAACCCTGATCCAGTTCCTGTTCCGATAGAATATAGGCGGATTCCGTCAGCTCTTTCACCTTGCCTTCTTTTAACTGGCATTTGCAGGTGGCGCAGCCGCCCACGCGACAACTGTGCGGGAAGCGGATACCCTGTCGCAGGGCTGCGGTCAGGATGGTTTCCTTATCGAGTACGTCGATAGGCGAGTCGATTCCCTCGATACTGACCTGTTTGGGTTTGGAGGATTTAAACAATCCGAACATCGGTAACACCTGCAGCGTGATGCACTGCAATAAGCAGTGGGTATTAAATTATCTGTGTAGGATTGTCCTACAATCTAACCGTAAGATAGCGAAACTGAGTGAAAGCTGCAAGTTTCGCTTAATGATGTGGTGGTATTTTTTTGTATCAAGCGCCGCTGGAGTGGGTAAACTGGCAGCCAGATGACGGCTTGGAAGGGGGTTTTTATGAAGATTTTCATTGTGATAGGTGTGTTTGCCATGGCGATTGGCGTGGTGTTGGGGGCGTTTGGTGCCCACGGCCTCAAGGCGCGAATTGAGCCGAATTTGCTGGCGGCGTATCAAACCGGGGTCGAATACCACCTTTATCACGCCCTGGGCTTGATACTGGTTGGCGTGTTGGCCTACCAGTTTCCCGATGTCTCAGGCCTGAAGTGGGGGGCCTGGTGTTTGATGTGGGGGGTGTTGTTGTTCTCTGGCAGCCTGTACCTGATGGCGGTCACTGGAATCCGTTGGTTGGGGGCCATCACACCCCTGGGTGGCATGGCGTTTATCATTGGTTGGGTATGGATTGGCTGGGCGTTAATCAGGTCTGCCTGAAAGTGGTGGATTTGGCCGGAAAAAGATTTCATAGCCCTTTACGGGCTGTGATCAATTCAACACAATAGTCACCCAGCAAAAACGGGCATTTTATGAACGAATCAGGCACCTCCACCAACCTTATAACGGTTACCGTCAATGGTGACCAACAGCAGCTTGTCTCAGGTGCGACCATCGCCGACCTGCTCGATGGCATGGATTTGCAGGGCAAGCGGGTGGCGGTTGAGTGCAATCTTGAAATTGTGCCCAAGGCCCTGCACGCCACTACCGCGCTTAATACCGGGGATGTGCTGGAGATTGTGCACGCCATTGGCGGCGGTTGAGTAGCGCTGAGATGGCCGTACGTTAGCGAACAGATGAAAAGGGAACCAGGCATGACAGACACAACTCTCAAAATCGGGGAGCGCGAATTCCAGTCCCGCCTGTTGGTTGGCACCGGTAAATACAAGGATCTGGAAGAGACCCGTCTGGCGATTGAAGCCAGCGGTGCCGAAATCGTCACCGTAGCGGTGCGACGGACCAACATTGGGCAAAACCCTGATGAACCCAACCTGCTGGATGTACTGCCACCGGATCGTTACACCATTCTTCCCAATACGGCGGGTTGTTATAACGCCAAGGATGCCGTGCGTACCTGTCGTTTGGCGCGGGAGCTGCTGGACGGCCACAACCTGGTAAAGCTGGAAGTATTGGGCGACGAAAAAACCCTGTTCCCGAATGTCGTGGAAACCTTATCGGCCTGTGAAACCCTGATCAAAGATGGATTCGATGTGATGGTGTATACCTCCGACGACCCCATCATTGCCAAAGAGCTGGAGCAGATGGGATGTGTGTCGGTGATGCCGCTGGCTGCGCCCATTGGCAGTGGCCTGGGCATTCGTAACCCCTACAATATTCGCATGATTCTGGAAGAAGCCAAGGTGCCCATTATTGTCGATGCCGGAGTGGGAACCGCGTCGGATGCGGCCATTGCCATGGAGTTGGGCTGTCATGGTGTGCTGATGAATACGGCCATTGCTGCCGCCCAGAAACCCGTGTTGATGGCGTCGGCCATGCGCAAAGCCATTGAAGCGGGGCGTGAAGCCTACCTGGCAGGCCGTATGCCGCGGAAACTGTACGCCAGCGCATCCTCTCCTATTGAAGGCACCTTTTTCTAAATGACTGAATCCGATCAGCCGCAGCGTCGCCTGCGCAGTTTTGTGCGTCGCCAAGGGCGTTTGACTGAAGGTCAGAGCCGGGCGCTGGATACCCTGTGGCAAACCTACGGGCTGGAAGTGGCCGATGGCATGTTGTCGTTCCCGGATGTGTTTGGTAATGACGGCGATGTGATCGTTGAAATTGGCTTTGGTAACGGCACCTCGTTGCTGGAGATGGCACAAACTGCCCCTGATAAAAATTTTATCGGCGTGGAGGTGCATCGCCCCGGTGTCGGTAAATTGATTAACGATGCTCATCACGCTGGCGTTACCAACGTCAGAACCTTCTGTGATGATGCCATCGATGTACTGCAGCACAATATTCCTGCTAACAGTCTGGCGGGTGTACAGCTATTCTTCCCAGACCCTTGGCATAAAAAGCGTCATAACAAGCGCCGCATTGTGCAGCCTGAGTTCGCCCAGAAGATCAGGGCTAAATTGAAGGTGGGTGGATACTTTCATATGGCCACGGATTGGGAGCCGTATGCCGAACACATGATGGAAGTGATGTCGGTGGCTGAGGGTTATGACAATCAGGCGGGGCCGAACCAATATTCCCCTAAACCCGATTATCGGCCCAATACAAAATTTGAGCGCCGTGGCGAACGGTTAGGCCATGGCGTATGGGATTTGGTGTTTATTAAATCGAGCTGATCTTAATTGGGGCTCATAAAAATAAGAAAGGTAATAAAGATGCATCGCATACTGGCACTGGTTCTGTGCGCGCTGTTGTGCGCCCAAGCCGCGTGGAGCTATACCCCGGAAGACACAGCCATGCTGATGCCGGGCCCATTCCAGAATTGGAAAACCCTGGAAACCGATCACTTTCGCATTAACTATCGTGAACACCACCTGCCGTTTGCCCAGCGCCTGGCTGCGGTGGCAGAAAAGGTTTACATCAAACAGACTCCGCGCCTGCAGTGGGAGCCGAAAAAGAAAACCGAAGTGGTCATCACGGACACCTATGACGGATCCAACGGTGGCGCGACGGTTTTACCTTTTAATCGCTTTTTTATATTCATGAATGCGCCGGTAGAGGGAGAGCTGCTGGATAATGCGCCCTGGATCGAGCAAGTGTTCACCCATGAATTTGTCCACATTCTGCATCTTGATCAAAGCTCCGGTGGCCAGACCACGTTGCGTAATATTTTCGGACGCTTCTTTTTTGCGTTCCCCCAGATATTCAGTCCGGCCTGGGTATCAGAAGGGCTGGCAGTGTATGAAGAAACCGATGCCAGCAAACAGTTTGGTCGCGGTCAGAGCGCATACTATGACGCCATGATGCGGGCCGAGTACCTGAATGGTTTTCGCAGCTTCTCTCAGCTGAGTTATCAGGGCTATTGGGGCACCGATTGGCCCAGTGGTCAGGTGTATTTGTACGGTTATTACTTTTTCGAGTTCCTGCACGCAGAATACGGTGAACAAAAAGCCTTTGAGTACCTGCAGAACTGGAACAGCAATATCATTCCCTGGCGCATGCAGTCGCGGGCGAAAAGGGTCTTCGGCCTCAGTGCAGAAGGGCTGTGGAATCAGTTTCAGGCTTACCTGACGAAAAAGTTCGAGCAGGAAATGGTGTCTCTGCCGGTGGTGGATTACACGCCTGTGGTAGAAACCGGCCGCATTAATGGCAACCCGGTGTGGATGGCCGATGGCAGCTTTTATTATTATCGGGAAGATGGCCGTCGGCACCCCACGCTGCAACACATTGATGCAGATGGCAATGAAGTGCAGGTTGCCGAAGTAATCGAATACCAGCAGATTGATGTGCACCCCCAGGCGGGTGTGCTGTTGTCGCGGCATACGGTGTGCAACAACGTAGATGTGTTTGCTGATTTGTATCGCCTGCAGGATAACGGTGCCTGGAAACGCATCACCGAGTGCGGCCGCTATCCGCGCGCTGCCTGGGCACATTCTGGTGAGCGCATTGCAGCGGTTCACACCGATCGCGGTTTGTCACAGATTGCGATTCTGGACGGTCGTGGCACTTTGCTGCAATTGCTCAAGCCTTTGGCGGCCGGTGAGGTGATTGGCCATATCGACTGGTCACCGGATGATAAAAAACTGGTGGCAGCCGTGCGGCGTGAAGCCACCGGTTGGAACCTTGAAGTGTTGGATGTGGAGCGTGACCTGTGGACGCCGTTAACCCGTAACGATCATCTGGAACAGCGCCCCCGCTTTTCGACTGACGGTAAATGGGTGTATTTCATCTCGGATCAAAAAGGCATGATGAACGTGCGGCGCATGCGCCTGCAGGATGGTCAGGTGCAGACCGTATCCCGTACGCAGACTGCTATTGTGGATTATTCGGTTAATGCCGATCAGAGTTCGGTGCGGGTGGCAGAATACACCGCCCAAGGTGTTGTGATTCGAGAGCAGGCACTGCAATCCTGGGGTGATACGTACGCTGGTTTATGGAAAGATCGCGCAAAGGTGAAGTCGATCGTGAATCAGCCTGATTACAGCGCGGAAGCCTTCACTGATATTTCAGATTACTCACCTCTGGATACCCTGGCACCTACTTCGTGGTTTGCCTTCTTGTATGCAGACAGTGACGATAACAATTGGATTCAGTTTATTCTGCAGGGTCAGGATGTACTGGGTTTTCACCAGTGGCAGTTGGCTCCGGCTTACTATTTTGACAAACAAGAATTCGGCGGCAGTCTGTCTTATGTGGCATATCATCGTTTGGCGTTGCTGGCGGAACGGGAGCTGGATACGGTGCGAGAAGAAGCACCGGGCATCCCCAGCGTGTGGCGACAGGAAACCCGATACCAGGCTGTTTGGCAGCAGCCCATTAATAGCTTTGAAGGTACATTCGAAGTGGATTTTGGTATGGGTAAAGAGGATGTAAAACGGATTATTGATGGCTACGGCGAATACGATTCCTATCGGGATAACTTTGCCGGTGTATCACTTAACTGGTCTGATTACGAACGTTACCTGCATTCCATCAGTGTGGAGAATGGCCGCAAAGTGCGGCTGCTGGCAGAACAGTATGATGCCTTTGGTGACGGTTATCACGATGGCTCTGTGTACAGCTTGGATTGGCGTGAATACTTGAGCCTGTTCGATAACCATGTGTTGGCTTTGCGTGCGGTGCTGGGTAAAGCCGACGACAGTGCCAAGGCGTTTCAATTAGGTAACGAGCTGGATGAGTTGCAAACCCTGGGTGCGCTGATCGGGTTTGGTCGAACCGGTTATACCTTACGTGGCTATTCCGACAATCAGAGCCAGCTGGCCGGTACCAATCTGCGTTTGTATTCGGCTGAGTATCGCCTGCCGGTAGGGGAATGGTTTGATGGCTACACCGTGCTGCCGGTGGGGTTGGGCAAGGCGGGTTTGCATCTGTTTGTTGATCATGGCGCGGCCTGGAGCGCGGGTCAGAACAAGGATTACTACACCGGTATTGGTGCAGAGCTGCGGCCTGATCTGCTGATTGGCTATTCCACTCTTAAATTGGAAAGTACGTTGGGCTTTGCCAAGGGGCTGGATGATGAAATTGGCGAAACCACGGTGTATCTGAGGCTTGGGGCCAGCTTCTAAGCTTCGCTTAACCTGCATTCATTTGCAGTCTTAACTTCCTCATAAACCGGGTGCAGGCTTTCTCGCCCGGTGCCGAAATTCAACTATCCTTAGGGAGCACCCTGCTGCTTCATGGATAGAAAATGGTCTCAATTCGCATACCCCTGATGTTGGTAGCCACGGCAGTAGGCTACTGGCTGCTGGGCATCATATCGGGTTTTTTTGCTATACCGCCCGGTTATGCCAGCCCCATCTGGCCCGCAGCGGGGTTTGCGTTGTTTATGGTGTTTGTGGGTGGGCTGCGAGTATTGCCTGCCATTTGGATTGCCTCGTTTGTTCTTAATATCGGATTCTCCGATGCGTCGCTGTTGCACCCCAGCAAGGCCTGGTTGATTGCCGGGTTGATTGGCATCGGAGCCATGCTGCAGACGTTGTTAGCGTATGGCTTGATTCTTCGATTTACGCGTTTTCCCAACTGGGTTCGCAGCACCGATCCGATGATGTTCGCCTTGATGGGGGGGCCGGTGGCTTGTTTGGCATCCAGCGGTGTTGGAGTGGCAACCCTGTTCGGGTTTGGCGTTGTTGGCAGCACCGAGGTGGTCGACAACTGGGTGAACTGGTGGGTTGGGGATGCTATCGGGGTCATGTGTGTTGCGCCGTTGATTCTGGCGGTGAAAGGGCACAGTAAGTGGTCATCGGATACCCGGCTGACCAGCTTTATTCTGCTGTATGTGGTGTTGGTCACCCTGGCCAGCTCCAGTTTTATTTATTTTCGCTCGGAACATCAGCGCTGGGTGGGCAACCTGTTTGCAGAGCGTGCCGCCAGTATGCATCGCGCCATTCAGAAACAGCTTAATACCATTTCTCATGTCTCCCACACCTTGGTGGGCCTTTACTCTACTTTTGATGAGGTGCGTTACGAGCAATTTTATCGCTATGCCGAGGAGCTTTATGAGCACGTGCCGGGAACACAGGCGTTGTCATGGGTTCCCATTGTGCCGCACAGCGAACGAGCCAGCTATGAAGCCAGAATGAGTCAGCATTTGGGGCAGCCGTTTCATTTCAGGCAGCTTACGGCGGGGAAAAAAATGGAGACTGCGGCGGTGCGGGATCGGTATTTTCCGGTTTACTACATTACGCCATTGGAGGGTAACGAGCAGGCCCACGGCTTTGATCTGGGATCTCATCCGGGCCGCCTGCTGGCCATTGAACAGGCGATCGCCAATCAGGAAATGATCAGTACCGAGCCGATTACATTGGTGCAGGAGCGGGGCTCACAGCCGGGGTTTCTGTTACTGACGCCGGTGATAGAAAACGGTGTGGTGACCAGTTTGATCTCTTGTGTGTATTTGGCCAGAGATATGCTGGATGCTGCGTTCAACCTGAGTGACCTGGAGCAGATCTCGGTCAGCATCGAGGATGTGACATCGCGAGGCAATCCGCAGCAGCTGTATGATGATACGGTGCAGCCCACGGCCCAGCGCATCATCCATCATTTGCCCTTTGCCAGACGAATGTGGCAGATCACCTATTCGCCTGGCATTGAATACCTGAATAAGACCCGTGATAACGCAAGCTGGATAGTGTTGGTGTCCGGGTTTTTAGTGGTGTCGGTATTCGGTATGTTCCTGCTGCTGGTGATGACCCAAAAATCCACGGTCGAGAATGAGGTTCTGCAGCAGACGGCGGTATTGCAGAATGCCCTTGAGAAAGCCGAGCACGCCAGCAAAATCAAAAGTAACTTTCTTGCCAGCATGTCTCATGAGCTGCGCACGCCGCTTAATTCCATTATTGGATTCAGTGTGCGTTCTCAGAAGAAGCTGGAGGGCAGCTCCGAGGAGCGGGTATTGGATTCCTTGGGGTTGATTGAAAAAAATGGCCGTCATTTGCTGAGCCTGATTAACGACATACTTGACCTGTCCAAAATTGAAGAGGGCAAACTACAGATCGAGAGAGGGCCGGTGCTGATCACCGAGGTCACTCAGGATGTGATCCGTTTGCTGCTGCCGCTGGCAGACGAGCGGGGCCTTAGTTTGCAACTGATACCCGGCTCGGTGGACTTGATGCAGGTGGATCGTAAGCGCTTTTCTCAGATATTGATCAACCTGCTCTCCAATGCGATCAAATTTACCGAGCAGGGCGGCATCACCATTCGTTATGAGCGCCGCAGTTATAACGGTATCGAGGGGGTGTGTCTGGAGGTATCGGACACCGGCAGAGGCATCAGCAGTGATGATGTGAAACGGCTGTTTCGGCGTTTTGAACAACTGGGGAATGATTTCAGTAATCAGGATCTGGGCAGCGGTCTGGGTTTATCTTTGGTGCAGGAGCTGGTGCATATGCATGGCGGCAATATTGAGGTAAGCAGCAAACCTGGGCAAGGCACGGTGTTCAATCTGTGGTTCCCCTCCGCTTGATGATGCAGGGTGGTTAAACAGGCCATTTTTGCGTGCTTATTCGGCCTGTAGACAACTCTTTTTTGCTTGTATGCCTCGGAGTCTCTAGTATCCATGATCATAGCGATGTTGATTAACGCCTGCGTGAGGATTCAGAGTGCAAAAATTACCCCGCAATAAGAGTAACGATTACACCCCAGAGATGGCGGCCGAACGCCGTGCCGTGGTCAATGCTGAAACCGGTGCAGAATTAACCCATGTGGGTTCTTATTCCATCGATCCAGGCCTGCTGCCGGGCAATATTGAAAACTTCGTGGGGGTGGCGCAGGTGCCACTGGGCTTTGCCGGCCCCATGCTGGTGAATGGTGAGCACGCTCAGGGTGAGTTTTACGTGCCCATGGCTACCTCCGAGGGCACCCTGGTGGCCAGTTACAGCCGTGGCATGCGCCTGACCCGTGAAGCCGGCGGCATCAAAACCACGGTGATTGACGATGCCATGCAGCGGGCGCCGGTGTTTATTTTTGAAGATGCCCGTGCCGCGTTGAAATTCGGGCGCTGGGTGGAAGATAACTTTGAGGCGATCAAAGCCAAGGCAGAAGAGACCACCTCGTCCGGCAAGCTGCGCAATATCGAACAGTATGCCGCGGCCAAAATGCGCTGGCTGCGCTTTAACTTTACCTGTGGCGATGCCGCGGGCCAGAACATGGTGAGCAAGGCCACCCGCCATGCCTGCATGTGGATGTTGGATCAGGGCATTCCGGGATTGGAAAATTTCAGTCTGGCAGCCAACTTTGATACCGATAAAAAACACTCTTTTGTCAACAGCTTACACACCCGTGGCAAGCGCGCCGTGGCAGAAGTCACCCTGCCGGGTGAGCTGGTGAAAGACATCATGCACACTACCCCCCAAGACCTGTTTCGGCAGCGTCAGTATTCCAATATGGGGGCCTTGATGGCGGGCTCGGTGTGCAACGGTGCCCACTTTGCCAATGGTATTACGGCCATGTTCATCGCCTGCGGTCAGGATGTGGCCAATGTGGCGGAATCGTCTGCCGGGATCGTCTACAGCGAAGTCACCGAGCAGGGCGATTACTACTTTGCGGCCACTATACCGTCGCTGGTGGTAGCCACCTATGGCGGTGGCACGGGGCTGCCCACCCAGCGCGAGTGTCTGGATGTGTTGGGCTGTTACGGTAAGGGCGGGGTACACAAGTTCGCCGAGATCGTGGCGGCCACGGTGTTGTGCGGCGAGTTGTCACTGGCGTCTGCTATCGTGGCCGACGAGTGGGTGTCCAGCCACGATGCCTATGGGCGTAACCGCCCCTAGTGATTCGAGTGGGGGGCGGTGTTGCTGCTGGCCTGGTTTCAGTTTGACGAGTATTTACCGTTGAAATACTTGATCACTAAGCCAGCGCTGTTAGCCAGGTTGACCGGCGCAGCGAAGGCACACCATTTCGTGTCTTTTTCGAAACCGGATACGGTTTTTTTCGATCCCTTAAAGTGGAACTGTGCCCAGCGCAGGCTCTCGGCATTGGGGCCCACGGTTTGATCCGGGTCCATGGCTTGATAGGGATCGTTGATCCAGTCACACACTTTGCAGGTGTTTTTGTTCTCTTCCAGTGATTTGTAGCCACAACAGGGGCATGTAAATTTCATGATCGTTCTCGGCTGATACTACTGTTTGTTGGTTCACTCAGTAATATTAGACGTTCCCGGTGCCCAATTGGTCACGTAAATAGTCACAAATCGTTTTGCGGGGTTATGAATGTTCTAAATCCGCACTGCGTTGGGTTTTGACGCCAACGTGCCGCACACTGCCCTTGTGATCTGCGCCACATCCTCATCGGCGTGCAACCCCCTACACATTCACCACTGGAATCAGCAGCTCCCGCTGTTTTTGCTCACGGCGGGTTTGTCGCCTGCCCTGCAGTATCAGGCCACTAAAACCCAGCACCAATGCCAGCAGCATGGCCGCAACCCATGACAGGGATGAGAGGGGATGCTGCGCCAGTGTCGCCAGTTGGAAAAAGATCACCGCGCTGGCGTAACCGATCAGCAGGCTCCAGCCCAGGGTAAATGCGGCCCAAAAGCCGTTCAGCTCTTTATAGATGGCACCGAAGGTGGCCACGCAGGGCGCATACAGCAATATAAACAGCAGGTAGGCGAAAGCCCCGGCGGACCCGGCGAACAGGAGTTTCATGGTGCCCAGGGTGGACAGGCTCACCGCTTGTGCCTGGGCGGCTTCGGATGCGTTTTCAATATTGCCTACGCTGAGCCCCAGCGGATCGGCCAGTTGATCCAGCAGGCCGGACAGGTTATCGGGCACGGTGTGCCAGGCGGCCAGCAGCGCTGCTCCCAAATGGAATGCCGGTGGTGGCGCTGAGCTGTCGGCGTTCATATCTGTGTACAGCGCATCCAATGTGCCCACCACCACTTCTTTGGCGAACAGGCCGGTGAAAATACCCACCGTGGCAGGCCAGTTGTCGGCTTGCAAACCCATGGGTTCGAACAGGGGGGTAATGGTTTTGCCGATGGCTGAGATCACCGATTGGCTGCTGTTCTGATGGCCGAAACTGCCATCGGTGCCGACAGAGTTGAGTACATTCAGAATTAACACCACGGCGACAATGGCTTTGCCCGCTCGCAGCATAAAGCCTTTCAGGCGTTGCCAGGTGCGGATGCTGAGGTTTTTCAGGGTAGGAATATGGTAGGGCGGCAGCTCCATGATGAACGGTGACACCGAGCCGGGCATGATGGTGCGACGCACAATGAAGGCCGACAGAATCGCCAGCGCGATGCCGATGATATACAGCAAAAACACCACGTTTTGGCCATTACGGGGGAAGAACGCCGCCGCGAACAGAGCGTACACCGTGAGGCGTGCGCCACAGGACATGAACGGTGCCATGACAATGGCGGTGAGGCGATCGTTGTGATGTTCGAGGGTGCGCGCCGCCATAACACTGGGCACGTTGCAGCCGAAGCCCACAATTAAAGGCACAAACGCTTTGCCCGGCAGGCCCACGCTGCGCATCACCCGATCCACAATAAACGCGGCCCGAGCCATGTAGCCGGAATCCTCCAGAAACGACAGGCAGAAAAACAGCCCGGCTATGATGGGGATAAAGGACGCCACCAGTTGTACGCCGCCACCCATGCCATCACTCAATACGGTAATCAGCCAGTTGGGCAGGTGTAGGGAGGTCAGAGCGCTGCGCAGGCCATCCACAAAAATGGCACCGGCGACACCATCAAAAAAGTCCACAAACGCGTTGCCTACGTTCACACTCAGCATAAACATCAGGTACATCACCCCCAGAAACAGAGGAATGCCCAGTACACGGTTCAGAAACAGCCGATCAAGCCAGTCTGACAGGTTAATGCGCTGCGTTGTTTGGTGCGTAACGCTGTCTTGCACCACGGCATCGATCCAATGATAGCGGCTGTTCACCAAAGATTGATCCAGGTCTTCCCCCAGTTCAGCCTCCAGAGCCTGCACCGCGCTCAGAATATCGGCTCTCTCCTGCTCAGAAAAAAAGCCCAGTGCGCCTGCATCCTGTTCCAGTGCTGCCACGGCCAGCAAATGGTGGTTGAAGTTGTGCTGGCTGTGGCGTGCTGCCTGGGCAGCCATGCGCTCGATGGCGCGCTCCACCGGTGCTTGATACTGGAACGGACGCATGGGGCAGTGAGGCTTGGCTTGCATATTAGAGATCATATCCAACAGCACGCCCAGGCCATCGCTTTTGCTGGCGATGATGGGCACCACCGGGCAGCCCAACTGGCGCGACAGCTCATACGGATCAATATGCACCCCGTTCTGGTGGGCAACGTCAGTCATGTTCAGCGCTACCAGCATGGGCAGCGAAGCATCCAGTAACTGGGTGGTGAGGTACAGGTTGCGTTCGAGGTTGGAGGCATCGACGATATTGACGATCAGATTTGCCTGACCGGAGAAGATAAAGGTCTGGGCAATTTGCTCATCCAGCGAGGTGTCGTCGGCGCCCACATGCAGCGAGTAGGTGCCGGGCAGATCCACCAGCTCATAGTGCTGATCAGCGTGCCGAAACAGGCCGGTTTTCTTCTCTACAGTGACCCCGGGCCAGTTGCCCACCCGCTGGCGGGAGCCGGTGAGGGCGTTGAACAGGGTGGTTTTGCCGCAGTTGGGATTGCCCACCAGGCCGATGCTAAAAGGGGCAGCAGAAGGTTTGCTCACTGGCTTGCTCATAGACGTTCCACCTGTAGCCCTGCGGCCTCCATGCGGCGCAGACTCAGGCGAAAACCGCGCACATTGATTTCCACCGGGTCCCCCAGGGGAGCGACTCTTTCAAGGTTGAAACAGGTGCCGGGAATCAGGCCCATGCTCATGAGCTTTTTGCGGTAACTGTCTGTCAGGCCGTGATAACTCAATACGCGAGCGCTGTCGCCCACAGAAAGATCAGTGAAATTCAGGCTCATGGCACCGCTCCTCATGGCAGCATACTTCTCAGGATTTAAATGCTAATAATTCTCAGTTGTGCCCGCAACACATTGTCATCCAAACGGCAGCGTAAATGACGAAGTGCTGACGCGGATCAAGATCGCAGCGTGATTTATCCCCCCTAAAAAATCTTTATCTGGCCAAAACCCCGCACAATTTAATTCCAACTCACACAACGCTGTGCATATCTTAAAGTCGTGCAACGATCACGCTGCTCTTAAGAGCGAGAATCAAGGAAACTAATTTAACTGCCCCTCTTATTTTACTTTTGCATTTAAGTTAAATTAAGGCTCTCGCTTATTTTAACTTTAGTGCAACTTGAGAGGGCGTCATGGATCGCGGAAACACAGGCCAATACGTTGCCAGTATTGCCGGGGGCGTAAACTGTCAGGCATTTATTCCTGCCGCGCTGCCACCGCAGCCCGCGTTACAGCTGGATACCAAGCTTCAAGGGCGTATCAACCAAGCCATGCTTGCCCTTGGCCGCCTGGATGCCATCAGCACCTTACTGCCCGATGCGCGCCTGTTTCTATACAGTTATGTACGCAAAGAAGCCGTTATGTCCTCCCAAATCGAGGGCACCCAATCCTCCCTAAGTGACCTAATGCTCTACGAAATGGAAGGCGTACCCGGCGTACCCATGGATGACGTACAAGAAGTATCCTGCTACGTCAGTGCCTTGGCACTGGGTGTACAGCGAATTCGAGAAGGCCACCCTATTACCTTTCGTTTAATCACCGAAATGCATAAAGCCTTGATGACCTCAGGCCGAGGCATCAGCAAAGGGCCGGGGGAATTCCGCAAAAATCAGGTCTGGATTGGTGGCCATCGTGCCGACGAAGCCACCTTTGTGCCCACCCCCGCCAACGAGCTGGCCAACTGCTGGGCCGAGCTGGAACGCTTTCTTAATGACGTACCCGAAACCACCGACCCACTGATCAAAGCCGCACTCGCCCACGTGCAGTTTGAAACCATTCACCCCTTTATGGATGGTAATGGCCGCCTGGGGCGCTTACTGATCCCACTGATACTGGTGGCTGCCAATGTATTAGCCGAGCCACTGCTTTACCTGTCGGTATTTTTCAAAAAACACCGACAGGTATACTATGACCGACTGCAACAAGTTCGCCTAAGTGGCGACTGGGAAGGCTGGCTGCTGTTCTTTGTTGATGCAGTGGCCGAAACCGCCAATCAGGCCGTAAGCACCGCCCAACAGCTTAACCAACTGCGCCAGATACACCGCGCGCAGCTCACAAGCCTTGGGCGCATGGCAGGCTCCGCCCAACAAGTACTGGACGTACTGTTTGAATACCCCATTGCCAACATCAACACCCTGGTGAAGCACAGCGGTATTACCGCCGCCACCGCAGGCAAAGTCATGGATAAACTAGCACAACCCGAGCTGGCACTGGTACGCGAACTCACCGGCCAAAAGCGCAACCGCGTATTTGCCTATAGCGCCTATATCGACATCTTAAATCAGGATTAACCGAGAAAACCAACGGGAACAACCAATGACAAGCTTACAACAACGCGCCGCCCTGCAACGCCAAATCTGGGCCATTGCCAACGATGTACGCGGCGCCGTGGATGGCTGGGATTTCAAACAATACGTACTGGGCACCTTGTTTTATAGGTTTATCAGTGAAAACTTCAGCGCCTATATCGAAGCCGGTGACGACAGCATCCACTACGCCGAGCTGCCCGACAGCGTGATCACGCCCGACATTAAAGACGATGCCATCAAAACCAAGGGGTATTTTATTTACCCCAGCCAGTTGTTTGCCAACGTGGTTAAAGGCGCCAACACCAACGAGAGCCTGAACACCGATCTGGCCGCCCTGTTTGCCGCCATCGAAGCCTCCGCCAGCGGCTACCCGTCTGAAGACGACATCAAAGGCCTGTTTGCCGATTTTGACACCACCAGCAATCGCCTCGGCAACACCGTTAAAGACAAAAACCTCCGCTTGGCCCATGTGCTCAAAGGTGTGGCAGGCCTGGATTTCGGTGACTTCCACGGCAGCCAGATCGACCTGTTCGGCGACGCCTACGAGTTTTTGATCTCCAACTACGCCGCCAATGCCGGTAAATCCGGCGGTGAGTTTTTTACCCCGCAGCACGTCTCCAAACTCATAGCCCAGCTGGCCATGCACAAGCAAACCAGCGTCAATAAAATCTACGACCCAGCAGCAGGCAGCGGCTCACTGCTGCTGCAAGCCAAAAAGCATTTCGATGCCCACATTATTGAAGAGGGTTTCTTCGGCCAGGAGATCAACCACACCACCTATAACCTGGCGCGCATGAACATGTTTTTGCACAACATCAACTACGACAAATTCAATATGCAGCTGGGCAACACTCTAACCGAACCCCATTTTCTGGACGACAAACCCTTTGATGCTATTGTCTCCAACCCGCCCTATTCGGTGAAATGGAAAGGCAGTGATGACCCCACCCTGATCAACGACGACCGCTTTGCCCCCGCCGGTGTATTAGCGCCCAAATCCAAAGCCGACTTTGCCTTTGTGCTGCACGCGCTCAGCTACCTGTCAAGCAAAGGCCGCGCTGCCATTGTCTGCTTTCCCGGTATTTTTTACCGCGGCGGTGCCGAACAGAAAATCCGTAAATATCTGGTGGATAACAACTATGTGGAAACGGTCATCTCGCTGGCGCCCAACCTATTCTTTGGCACCACCATCGCCGTGAATATCCTGGTGCTCTCCAAACACAAAACCGACACCACCACCCAGTTTATAGATGCCAGTGGCCTGTTTAAAAAAGAAACCAATAACAACACCCTCACCGATGCCCACATCCAAAAGATCATGGATGCGTTCGATAGCAAAGCGAATATCGATCACTTTGCCCTTTCCGTGCCTTTTGAGCAGGTTGCCGCCAACGATTACAACCTGTCGGTGAGTAGCTATGTGGAGGCCAAAGACACCCGTGAAGTGGTGGATATCACCGCGCTGAATGCCGAACTAAAAACCACCGTCGCCAGAATTACCCAACTTCGCCAAGACATCGATGCGATTGTGGCGGAGATTCAGGGGGAGGAACAGGACGCATGAGCAACATAAGCTTTATGAAAAAGTTGCTGGATGGAGTTGAGGTGGAGTGGATGGAATTAGGAAGTCTTTGCGTAAGCATTTCATCCGGTAAAAACAAGAAAAAAAGTGAAGAAGGGCTCTATCCTGTTTTTGGTTCGACAGGTGTAATTGGAAGAACGGATAGCAAAGTCTATGATACAGAGCAGATTTTAGTTGCGCGTGTTGGAGCCAATGCTGGGCGTGTCTATATAGCTCATGGTGAGTATGACGTATCTGACAATACGCTAATTGTGCAAAACAAAGGATGCGTTGTTCTGAAGTATTTGTATTACTATCTTGTGAATATTAGGTTAAACCAATTTGCTCAGGGTGCTGGCCAGCCCTTGATAACAGGGGGGCAACTGAAAGGCTTATCGATCCCCATCCCCTGCCCAAACAACCCCAAAAAATCGCTGGCAATCCAGGCCGAAATTGTCCGCATTCTTGACGCATTTACCGCCATGACCGCCGAGCTGACCGCCGAGCTGACCGCCGAGCTTAACCTGCGCAAAAAACAATACAACCACTATCGCGACCAGTTGCTGAGTTTTGAAGAAGGGGAAGTGGAGTGGAAAAATCTAGAAGATGTCGCTTCATTTAGGCGCGGCTCATTCCCCCAGCCCTATGGAAACAGTGAATGGTATGACGGAGATGGCTGTATGCCATTCGTTCAGGTTGCTGATGTTGCCGATTTCGGTTTTAGACTTCACCAACAAACGAAGCAGCAGATTTCGAGGCTTGCACAGCCTAAAAGTGTATTAGTTGAAAAAGGTACTGTTATTGTTTCGCTACAAGGTACGATTGGGCGTGTTGCCATCACCCAATATGACTGTTACGTTGATAGAACCCTAGCAATATTCAAAAACTACAAAGCAGCCATAAATAAAAAATATTTTGCTCATCAGCTAAAAGCCAAATTTGATTTAGAAAAAGAGTTTGCCAGAGGAAGCACTTTGAAAACTATCACAAAGGAGGAGTTTTCGAAGTTCCAGATACCTATCCCACCTATTGAAGAACAGAATCGCATTGTCTCACTTTTGGATAAATTCGATACTTTGACCCATTCAATCAAAGAAGGCCTACCCCGCGAAATCGAACTGCGCCAGAAGCAATACGAGTATTATCGCGATTTGCTGCTGAGCTTTCCTAAGCCGGATGCAGAGGTGGCAGCCTGAGATGAGCAAGACGCTGACAGAAATTGCGGAGCAGTTAAATGCGCCCAGAATGGTGAAGAATAAGAAGACCACCGAGGTCGAAGTCGTCACGCAAGTGCCGAAAGTACAGCTAATCTACGCATTCAACGGCACGGGCAAAACCCGTCTTTCTCGTGAGTTCAAGCAGCTGGTTGCACCCAAAGGCAATGGCGATGATGACGAAGCCATTTCGCCACGGGAGAAAATCCTCTACTACAACGCCTTCACTGAAGATCTCTTTTACTGGGATAACGATTTAGAAGAGGATGCAGCCCCTAAGCTGAAAATTCAGCCGAATACCTATACCGACTGGTTACTCACCTTGCTGAACGACCTTGGGCAAGATGCGAATATCGTTAAATACTTCCAGCACTTCGCAAATGACAAGTTAACCCCGCATTTCAGTGAAGACTATGCCGAAGTCACCTTTACCCTGGAGCGAGGTGACGATAAAGGCACGGAGCCACTGAAAATATCCAAGGGTGAAGAAAGTAACTTTATCTGGAGTGTTTTCTACACGCTGTTGGATCAGGTGATTGCCATCCTCAATGTCGCAGAGCCAGAGAATCGTGAGACTAGGCAGTTTGATCAGCTGGAGTATGTGTTTATTGATGATCCCGTAAGTTCATTGGATGAAAACCACTTGATCGAACTGGCCGTCAACTTGGCTGGGCTGATCAAGTCCAGCAAGTCTAACTTGAAGTTCATTATCACCACCCACAGCCCGCTTTTTTATAACGTGCTCTACAACGAGCTAAACAGTAAAGCCTGTTATCTGTTGGAACGGTTTGAAGATGGCTCCTTTGCGCTGCTGGATAAGCACGGCGATTCCAATAAGAGCTTCTCTTATCACCTGTATTTGAAACAGACACTGGAAAAAGCCATCGCTGAAAACACTGTGCAGAAGTACCACTTCACACTTTTACGTAACCTGTATGAAAAGACGGCAAGCTTTCTGGGTTATCCAAAATGGTCAGAACTCCTGCCCGATGACAAGCAGGCGTATTTAAACCGCATTATTCAATTTACCAGTCATTCAACACTATCGAATGAAGTCGTCGCCGAACCAAGTGGGCCTGAAAAGAATACGGTAGGCTTGTTACTGAATCACTTGGTCAGCAATTACGGCTTTTGGCAGCAGGCAGACCCTACCGCCAGCGCGACCGTGGAGCCACAAGGATAACGCCATGCCTAACCTGAGCCTACAAGACCAAGCCACCGAGTTTCTGCTCTATACCGCCCCCACAGGCGAGGTGAAAGTCGAGGTACTGCTGAGCGGTGAAACCCTCTGGCTGACCCAAAAACGCATGGCCGAGCTGTTTGGTGTGGGCGTGCCTGCCATCTCCAAACACCTGAAAAACATCTTTGAAAGCAATGAGTTACAGGAGGAAGTGGTTGTTTCCATTTTGGAAAATACCACTGAACACGGCGCCGTGGCGGGCCTGACCCAAACCCAGCAGGTGAAATACTACAACCTGGATGCGGTTATATCCGTGGGCTATCGGGTCAACTCGGCGCAGGCCACCCAGTTCCGTATCTGGGCGACGGCGCTCATCAAGGATTACATCATCAAGGGCTTTGCCATGGATGATGAACGCTTAAAGAATGGTCGATTTTTCGGTAAAGACTACTTCCGCGAGCTGCTGGAGCGGGTGCGCTCCATTCGTGCCAGTGAGCGGCGCATCTACCAGCAGATAACCGATATTTTTGCCGAATGCAGTATCGACTACGACCCCAAATCCAAAACCACCCAGCAGTTCTATGCCCATGTGCAAGATAAATTTCACTTTGCCATCACGGGCCATACCGCCGCCGAGATCATTTCGCTGAAAGCCGATGCCAGTAAACCCTTAATGTGCATGAGCACCTATAAAAATGCGCCCGCTGGCCGGGTGTTGAAGTCGGATACGACGGTGGCGAAAAATTACCTGAGTGAAGATGAAATCAAAAAACTGGAACGCGCCGTGTCGGCATTTTTTGACTATATCGAAGGCATTATCGAACGGCGTAATACCTCCGTGTTACCCACAATTAGTAGACATCCTTTATAGTTAGACTAACCACTATGGAGGTGTCCGAGATGGCACGCAAGAAGACCCAAGCTTATACCGAAGAATTCCGCCGAGAAGCGGTAAACAGAGCCTCGAAAGACGGCATTACTACTGCTCAGGTTGCAAAAGAGCTAGGAGTGAGTGCCCAGCAGATCTATAACTGGCGTCGTCAGTTCACCCGTCTTTCTGATAAGCAGTTCAATACGGTAGATGGTGTTGATTATTCTAAGCAGGAGAGTGAAGAAACGCGTAGGCTACGTCGGGAAAACAAGAAGCTCAAAGAGGAGTTGGAATTCCTAAAAAAGGCAGCTGCGTACTTCGCGAACGACCAAAAGTGAAGTACGCCTTGATCAGTGAGTATACGGATCAGTATCCGGTCACTCTCATGTGCCGTGTTCTGAAGGTATCCAGATCCGGTTATTATCGGTGGCTGGAACGCCCTATTAGTGATCAAGCTCAGCGCCGGCTGGAGATGGAAGAGCTGATCAAAGACACCTACGAGGCTTTTGAGGCCATATACGGAGCGCCTAGATTGGCTAAAGAGCTGGCGGAGCTTGGTCATCCCTGTTCCGTCAATTATGTCGCTCAGATCATGTTTGAGCAGGGAATAAGGGCCTTGAATGGTAAAGGCTTCAAGTATCCCAGACATAGCCTGACGATGCATAATGTTTCGGACAACCTGCTGTGGCGTGACTTCTCTGCCTGCCAGCCAAACGAGAAATGGACGACCGATATCACCTATATCTGGGTCAAGGATCGTTGGTTGTACTTGGCGGTGGTGATGGATCTGTTCTCGCGCCGAATTGTGGGCTGGAGCCTGGATACCTCAATGACAGAGGCCCTGATATCCAAAGCCATGGATATGGCCCTGCGGCAAAGGGAGACCACACCAGGTCTGATCGTGCATTCCGATCGAGGCACCCAATACCGTTCGCAGGCGTACATTGATTATCTACGCGCTAACGAAATTAGCATCAGCATGAGTCGAAAGGGAAACTGCTGGGACAATGCACCAATGGAGTCGTTCTTTAGTCGGCTCAAGGTTGAATTGATCTACCCGAAGAATTACCGGACGATAGATGAGGCTCGATCGGGTATATTTGCCTATATCGAGATATTCTATAACCGTAAGAGAAGGCACTCAGCAAACGATGGGGTAAGCCCCGTTGAATATGAGGAAGCAGCTGCTATGGCTGCATAGTTAGAGTGTCTACTTTTTGTGGGGAACACCAACCTTTACCATGGAAAGTTTCGCCGAGAGTGTGAACAAGTTTTTGGCGTTTAATGAGTACAAGATTCTGGAAGGCTACGGCACCATTTCTCGCCAAAACGCTGAATCGAAAGCCTTTGCTGAATACGAAAAATTTAACAAACAGCAGCGCATTGAGTCAGACTTTGACCGTGAAGTGAAAAAGGTGCTGCAAAAAAAGGATAACGACCAATGACGAATTACAAAACCATTGCCGAATCCAATAACTTTATTGTTCTGGATAAATACAACAAAGAGTGGAAGGTAGCCGAAAGCTATCAGAGCGAAGGCGACTTGGAGGGGGAGCTAATTCAGGATCTGGTCAATCAAGGCTACGAGTATCTGCCTGCGCTGAATAACCCGGAAGCCATGCTGGCCAATGTGCGAGTGCAACTGCAAGCACTGAATAGCGTGGAGTTCTTGGAGGGTGAATGGAAGCGGTTTGTCGAAACTTATCTGGATAAGCCTAGCGACAGCATTGTCGATAAAACCCGCAAGATTCACGATGACTACATTCATGATTTTGTGTTTGACGATGGCCGCATCAAAAACATCTACTTGTTGGATAAAAACAACATCACCCGTAACAAAGTGCAGGTGATAAAGCAGTTTGAACAAGCTGGCAGCCATGCCAACCGCTACGATGTGACTATTCTGGTGAATGGCTTGCCGTTGGTGCACGTAGAGCTGAAAAAACGCGGTGTCGCCATTCGTGAAGCCTTTAATCAGGTGCACCGCTACAGTAAAGAGAGCTTTAACAGCCAGGGCTCGCTGTATAAGTACTTGCAGTTGTTTGTGATCTCTAATGGCACTGATAGCCGCTATTTTGCCAATACCACTGCGCGCAATAAAAACAGCTTCGACTTCACCATGAACTGGGCGAAGGCCGATAACAGCCTGATTAAAGATCTAAAAGACTTTACTGCCACCTTTTTCCAGAAAAATACCCTGCTCAATGTGTTGCTGCATTACTCCGTACTTGACGTAAGCGACACGCTGCTGGTGATGCGCCCCTATCAAATTGCCGCCACCGAGCGCACCTTATGGAAGGTAAAAAGCTCGTATGAAGCCAAAAATTGGAGTAAACCCGAAAGTGGCGGTTATATTTGGCATACCACCGGCTCGGGTAAAACCTTAACCAGTTTTAAAGCAGCGCGACTGGCCACCGAACTGGAGTTTATCGACAAGGTGTTCTTTGTGGTGGACAGGAAAGATCTCGACTACCAGACCATGAAGGAATACCAGCGCTTTTCTCCCGATAGCGTGAACGGATCGGACAGCACCGCAGGGTTAAAACGTAATATAGATAAAGAAGATAACAAAATCATCGTCACTACGATTCAGAAGCTCAATAACTTGATGAAGAGCGAGGGCGACCTGACCATCTACAACAGGCAAGTGGTGTTTATCTTTGATGAATGCCACCGCAGCCAGTTTGGTGAAGCGCAGAAGAACCTGAAGAAGAAGTTCAAAAAATTCTATCAGTTCGGTTTTACCGGAACACCGATTTTCCCGCAGAACGCCTTGGGTGCAGAAACTACGGCCAGTGTGTTTGGCCGGGAGCTTCACTCCTATGTGATCACCGATGCCATTCGGGATGAAAAGGTGCTCAAGTTCAAGGTGGACTACAACGATGTCCGCCCCAAGTTTAAGGAAATAGAAACCGAGCAAGATGAAAAAAAACTCAATGCAGCAGAAAACAAACAAGCCCTGCTGCATCCCGAACGTATTCGCGAGATATCCCAATACATTCTGAATAACTACCGCCACAAGACTCACCGTCTGCAAGGCTTTGGTAAAGGCAGTGGTAAGGGCTTTAACGCTATGTTTGCGGTGAGCAGTGTAGATGCCGCCAAGTACTACTATGAATCGTTGAAGCAATTGCAGACTGGCCGCGAGAAACCATTAAAAATCGCCACCATATTCTCTTTCGTCGCCAATGAAGAGCAGGATGCAGTGGGCGATATTTTGGATGAGAGCTTTGATGTCTCCGCCATGAATTCAAGCGCCAAAGAGTTTTTAAGTGCCGCTATTGCCGACTACAACGCCTTCTTTAAAACCAGTTTCAGTGTCGACAGTAACGGCTTCCAGAACTATTACCGTGATTTGGCCAAGCGGGTGAAATCCAAGGAAATTGACTTGCTGATTGTGGTGGGCATGTTCCTCACCGGCTTTGATGCACCGACGCTCAATACCTTGTTTGTAGATAAAAACCTGCGTTACCACGGTTTGATACAGGCCTATTCACGCACCAACCGCATTTACGATGCGACCAAAACCTTCGGCAATATCGTCACTTTCCGCGATCTTGAAAAGGCCACTGTGGATGCCGTTACGCTGTTTGGCGATAAAAACACCAAGAACGTGGTGCTGGAGAAGAGCTACAAGGAATACATGGAGGGCTTTACCGATGTAGTAACCGGTGAGGCGCGGCGGGGCTTCATGGATGTGGTAAGCGAGTTGGAGCAGCGCTTTCCTGATCCGGCTGCCATCGAGAAAGAGTCCGATAAAAAAGCCTTTGCCAAGCTATTTGGTGAATACTTGCGCGTTGAGAATGTGCTGCAAAACTACGACGAGTTTGCCAGCCTGAAAGCCCTTCAAAACCTGGATATGAGCGACCCAGAAGCGGTTGAGGCGTTTAAAGCCGAGCACTATCTGGATGATGCAAAACTGTCTGAATTGCAGACTATACGCCTGCCGGTCGAGCGTAAGATTCAGGACTATCGCTCTACCTACAACGATATCCGCGACTGGCAACGTAGACAGAAATCGGCAGAAGAGGAAGAAAAATCCACCATAGACTGGGACGACGTGGTGTTTGAGGTGGATCTGCTCAAATCCCAAGAGATCAATCTGGATTACATTTTAGAGTTGATCTTTGAGCACAACAAAAAGAACAAGAGCAAAGCCGATCTGGTTGACGAAGTGCGCCGCGTGATACGCGCCAGCCTGGGCAACCGCGCTAAGGAAAGCCTGGTGGTGGACTTTATCAATCAAACCGACCTCGACCAGATTGGCGATAAGGTCAGCGTGATCGAAGCCTTCTTTGCCTTTGCCCAGGCCGAGCAGCAGCGCGAAGCCGAGGAGCTGATTGGCGCAGAAAACTTAAATGCAGAGGCAGCCCGACGTTATATAACTACCTCGCTCAAGAGGGAGTATGCCAGCGACGCAGGAACAGAGCTGAATGCCATTCTGCCCAAAATGAGCCCTTTAAACCCACATTACCTCACCAAGAAGCAAAGCGTTTTCCAAAAAATAGCTGCGTTCGTGGAGAAGTTTAAAGGTGTGGGTGGGAAAATCTAGCCGTAGATTTATATCGCATAGAGTGCTTGAGATTTTGTATGCCGCAAGTTTCGGGTGGCCATCGCGCCGGGTTAACCGGATACTGTGCCTATGTCTTTACAGGTGAAAAGCACTGTGAATAGCCCAGCAATGAACCCAGCCGAAACCCATCGACATTATCAGCAAGTGGCTGCGGCCATTGCCTTCTGTGTGGAGCAACGAGTTGCCCAGCCTGGTCTGGCTGAGTTGTCCGAGCACTTGGGGCTGAGTGAGTTTCACCTGCAGCGCCTGTTTTCGGAGTGGGTGGGGGTGTCGCCCAAGCAGTTTTTGAAGTTCCTTACCAAGCAGGAGGCCAAACGTCGGTTGCAACAGCAGTCGGTGTTGGATGCGGCGTTGGATCTGGGTTTGAGCGGCAGTGGTCGTTTGCATGATCTGATGGTGACCTGTGAAGCGGTCACGCCGGGGCAGTTCAAGCAGCAGGGGGCCGGCTTGGAAATCCATTATGGTGTGGTGGCTTCGCCCTTTGGTGAGGCGTTGCTGGCGCAGACCCCAAAAGGGGTGTGTAAGCTGGGTTTTTTTGATGGGGCCGATGGTTGGGAGCGGTTGTTGCTGGAGTTACAGGCAGAGTGGCCCAAGGCTACGCTGCGGCGGGATGATGGGGTGGTTGCGCCCACGGCGGCCAAGGTATTTGGCAGCGCAACCCGTGCATCCAATAAAATGGAGCCTGGGCGTTTGCATGTATTGATGAAAGGCAGCCCGTTTCAGCTCAAGGTGTGGGAGGCGTTATTGGCCATCCCGCAAGGAGAGATTCGCACCTATCAGCAGGTGGCCGATGCTATTGGTTCACCGGATGCGGTGCGGGCGGTGGCCAGCGCCATTGGCCGCAATCACGTTGGTTATCTGATCCCTTGCCATCGGGTGATTCGCAGCACTGGCGAGTTCAGTCAGTACGCCTGGGGTGCCACCCGCAAGCAGGCCATGATCGGCTGGGAGGCTTGTCACCGTTAAGGTTCTGGTTTGCATTATCAGTGAAACAGATTGAGCAAGGTGTTGAGAAACCGTTGCCCCAGTTCGGTGGTTTGCCAGTGCAGATCGGTTTCAGACAAGAGTTGTTTTTCTATGGCTTGAAGAACAGGTGGCTCTACTGTGCTCAAAGGCAAAAAAGTACGCTCGTTGAACAGCGTTTTTTCAATGGGCTGATGCAGGCGCAGGCTGTTCATAAAAAATTCAAACGGCAGATCCGCCGACTCTACGATATTCTGTTTTGCCGTGAACGCTTTGTTGTTATCCAGGTAGTCTTGCGGCTGACGGGTTTTCTGATAGCGGGTGATGGTTTTGTTTTCCGTATCCGTGATCTTGCCATGGGCACCGGCACCGATGGCCAGGTAATCCCCAAAACGCCAGTAATTCAGGTTGTGTTCGCACTGAAATCCATCCAAGGCAAAGGCGCTGGTCTCGTAGCGGTTGAAGCCATTGTGTTCCAGCAAGGCAAAACCGGCGTCTTCAATATCCCCCAGGTCATCATCGTGGGGCAGCGTTGGCGGTTTGCTGTAAAACACGGTGTTGGGTTCGATGGTGAGCTGATACCAGGATAGGTGAGTGGGTTGCAAATCCACCGCCTGTTGCAGGTCGGCCAATGCTTCACTGACGGTCTGCCCCGGTAAGCCGTGCATTAAATCAATATTGAGCTTTTCAAAGCCGACATCGCGAGCAGCCTTGATTGCGTTGATGGCTTCGCTGCGGTTGTGAATGCGCCCTAATGCCTGCAGTTTGTCTTCGGCGAAACTCTGCACACCGATGGACAAGCGGTTGATACCGGCCTTGCGAAAACCGGCAAATTTTTCGTATTCAAAGGTGCCGGGGTTGGCCTCCATGGTGATTTCGGCATCACGGGCGATGGGCACTATATGATGGATCTGTTGCAATAGATGATCGTAACTGGCGGCGCTGAACAGGCTGGGGGTGCCGCCGCCGATAAAGATGGTTTTGATCTCGCGCCCCTGGGCCAGCGCCGCATCCTGTTGCAGATCTTGCAAGAGGGCGGCGACGTATTCAGCCTCGGGTATGTGGCGGCTTTCGTGACTGTTAAAGTCGCAATAGGGGCACTTGCGCACGCACCAGGGTACGTGAATATAGAGCGACAGCGGGATGGTGTTCGGTGAGTGCCCCAAGGTGGTTTATTGCCCGTTCTGCTTGGCGGCAAAGGCGGCCATCAGTTTTTTCAGGGCCTGGCCGCGGTGGCTGAGCTGGTTTTTTATCTGCGGCGGCAGTTGCGCGGCGGTGCAGTTTTTCTCGGGCACCACAAACACAGGATCATAACCAAAACCATTATCACCGGAAGCTTGGAAATCAATGTAGCCTTCCCAGCTGCCCTGGCAAATCAGTGGTACTGGATCGGCCTCATGGCGCAGATACACCATCACACACTGAAAGCGGGCGGTGCGTTGTGCTTGCGGTAGGTCTTTCAAAGCGTCTAGCAGTTTGGCGACGTTATCGGCGTCGCAGGCATCGACACCGGCGTAGCGAGCACTGTAAATGCCGGGTGCGCCTTGCAGTGCATCCACTTCCAGGCCGGAATCATCCGCCAATGCTGGTTTGCCGGTGATCTTACTGGCGTTGCGGGCTTTGAGAATGGCGTTTTCCACAAAGGTGAGCCCGGTTTCTTCGATTTCGGGTACATCAAAATCGCTCTGGCCCAAGGCGCGCAGGCCAAAAGGATTGAGTACCTGATTGATTTCTTTGAGTTTGCCTTTGTTGCCGGTGGCGACGACGATGTCTTGCATGAGTGATCCACTGCCCGAGTAAAAAGTGCGCGCCATTATAACGCAGTCTTTACTCAAGCAGTGGATTACCTGCGGGCTGATCGGAGTGAGATCAGGGGGCCAGCAGGGTGACGTTGGCGGACAGGCGTCGCTCGGTGACCTTGTGCTCAAACACCACTTCTACGCTGGTGTTGGTGGTGGGCAGGCTGCTGTTGCCGCTGAGGGACACGGTGTAGCGGCCGGAACCTTCCTGCACGCTTATCCAGCGCAGAGCGTTGATTTCATCCATATTGGCGAGGCGGTAATCGTTACTGCTGATGTTGCCTTGACCGTTGATCTGGAAGGTATTGCTGGAACCGCTGGCCAGGCGCGGGTTGCCGTTGTTGTAGTTGTACCAGATGGTGCGGGGCAGGTTGTTGAGGCTGGTCAGTTCGCTGTTGTACTGATCTTCAGTGGATACATAGGTGCCAGCGTGACGCACAATGCCGATACCCTTGGCGAACAGCAGGGTGTTGGTGAGGGTTTCGTCGATGGTGATGCTTTGACCGAATACATTGATGCTGGCGTTGACGCTGGCCCGGAACAGGGCGGCGCGTACTGGTAGGGTGCCGTAACTGCCGTAATAGGTGGTGTCCAGGTTAGTGGTCTGGTAGCTGATGGTGATGTTGCTCAGGTTGGCGCTGAGGCCGCCGGAACGAATCACCGCTGTTGCCGTGGTGTTGCCGCTGCTTTGATTGCTGCTGTTGGATTGCATGATCAGTGGTGATGCAAAGCGCAGGTTATCCAGGCTGTACTGAACGCCGCCGCTTTCTACGGCAATGGGGCCATCAATGCCGAACACGCGAATGCGGTTGGCATCGCTGGACATAAAGAAACTGAAGGTATTGTTCGCGCTGTCGAAGGTCACTTCATAGACGTCGGCCCCTGCGTTCTGGCTCAGGGCGCTGTCCAGAATGTGCATGCTCTCGATACTGCCTACATTGCTGTCCTGATAGCCTAATGAGGCACCCACGGCCAGTGGCAGGTAAGTATTGAACATCTGTTCGTAGGGGGGATCCGGTTGCGGTGTGGGTGTGTTGTCACCACCGCAGGCGGCCAGTAGTGTACCGGCGCAAAGCAACACCAGGCTGCGGGCCAAGGGGCGTGTCTGAATCATGGGATAATATCCTGTTGTTTTGAATTTTTAGTTATTGTTTTTGGGGTGATCGCTGCGAACAGCGTAGAGCAATTAATGTTCTAACATCCCAGTCAGACAATTAAATGGGATATGCGGACAAGTTTGTTGTTAGCGGGGCGAACTGGAAGGGTTGCGCAGTGGGAGCGGGGTTGGAAACGAAAGAGCCCTACCTAAGTAGGGCTCTGATTAAGCGGAGTCAGGGCATTTTCTGCCGGGTGAGACGCGTAACGTTATTGGACCAATGTTACGTTTGAGGATAGGCGTTCACCGTCTGACAGGCTTTCGAACACCACTTCAACGCTGATCGGTAGATCGCTGTCGTCGGGCAGGTTGTCGTGTGGTTGCAAAGTGACATTGAATGTACTGCTGGAGGTGTCCTCTTCAACGGTGATCCAACCCAGCGCATTAATGGCGCTTTGATTGGCGATCTTGTAGTTTTCGGATCGGATCGCGCCTTGCCCAGGAATGGTGAAGGTAGTGTCACTGAGTGCGACAGGGGAGCCCAGGTTATAGTCAAACCAGATGGGTTGGGGCAGGTTGGTCAGCGAGCCAATTTGCGCATTCACATTTTGGCCTGCGTAGTTGCCCACATGGCTGACAATGCCAATGCCCTTGGCCAGCATCAGCTCAGTGTTCAGCGTGATATCAAAGGTGATTCGTTCGTTTACAAATGGTACGACCTCGTCGTACTGGATGCGAGTTGCAAGGTTTGTTTGCACCACGGGCAGGTCGCCGTCGCCGAAGGAATCTGAGAACACGGTATCAGTCTCGGTTTTGGTATAGCTAATATCAACATCGGTTCTGAAACCGATGAAGTTGTAAGTCAGGCTTGCGCGAGCTTGGGTGGGGGCGTAGGTGCTGTTGCTGCCATCGTAAATAACCAAAGGCTCATCGAACAGAAGTTGTGTGATGCGTGCACCGGATACTTCAAAATTACCTCTGATGCCGTGCAATTCGATAGAGCTGGCGGTGGATTTGAACAGCAGCGTCAGCGCATCGTCTAGCTCGCCATAGGTGATGGAATATATATCTTCACTGGATGAGGATAGATCCTCATCGTAGGCAACTACGCCGGAGGTGCCGTCTTCATAGTTGATGGAGGTGTCTACAGCAAGCGGCATGTAGGTGTTGAATTGTTGCGTGTAACTCGGTGAGCCAGAGCCGCCGCGACCGGTGTCATCGCCGCCACCGCCACCGCCGCCACCGCAGGCGGTTAGAAACAGAGCGGAAAACAGCAGGGAGGCGGTGCGCAAAAAGAGTGTCTTCATCATCATACTTCTCATTGTTATTGTTTTAATTCAGATCATGGTGCCAGCAGGGTGACGCTGGCGGATAAGCGCTCGCCACTGCTGTAGCGATTTTCAAAAATCACTTGCACGCTGGTGAGGCTGTCGGGCAAAGCGTCACTGGCAGTATCGATACCCACTGAGTACACGTCGGTGTTGGTTTCTTCTATTTCCAGCCAGCCCAGGGCATTCAGTGCAGACAGATTTGCGATACGATATTCCGTGCTGGATATATTGGTGTCGATGGCCCCATCAGCCAAGGTGAAGAACGAGCTGGTGCCCTCTACATTGGAGCCGGTCTGATCAAAGGCGATCAGATTGGGCAGCCCATCCAGATCGTGGAACTTGATTTCGTACTCGTTGCCGGCGCTGGAGGTTAGATCGCCGCTGTGCTGCATCAGGCCAAGCCCTTTGGTGAAATAGAAATTCATTACTATGGGGAAGGGGTCTAGGCTCAGTCCGCCGACGCTGATGTTGATGTCGGCTGTCAGGACGGATTTTAGAGTGGGTAATTCCAGCTCGGTCCAGTCGCTACGGCTGACCGTTTCATTGCTGGTGTTGGTGGTGTCGTAGGTGAGGGAGATGACGGTACCGTCCTCGGGCGCACCGTTGTAGACAACATCTGCGGTAACGGCAGTGGTTTGATCTGAGCGGTTGCCAATCAATCTGATGGGTGTAGCAAAACGCAAATGATCAACGCTGGCGCTGCCGCTGACGCCCAGTGGACCGTCGATGCCCAATAGTTCGATCTGGTTGGTGGTGGTGCGGAAGTACAGCTCCATATCCACATTGCCGCCGCTGATGGCGACTTTGTACACGGAATAGCCCTTGCTGTTGGAGGTGCCTAAGTCATAGGTGACAGAGCCTTCAACCGCACCGGGTGATCCGCCAGTCTCGGTGTAGAAGAACTGGGTGGCGTTGGTGAGGGGTAGATAGGGGCTTTGATTTACGTCCACAACCACCGTAGTGACTGAGGAATCATCCTCATCATCATCGGTTTCCAATCCGCAGCCGCTTAATATTAACGTGCCAAAGGCTATATAAAACAGATATTTAGGTAACATTGAGTGCTCTTCTAGTACTTATAATACTTATTCCTCTGGATTGTATCCCAGCAGAATGTAAGTGAGTGTAGAAAATTGTTAGGTGATCTTTATAGGTTTAAAACAGGCGGGCAAGCAGGCCCGGCGTCGTCTGAAACCGGGCGGTAAGGTATTAATCTACAAAGAAACTTTGTTCAAAGCTGACTTTTAGCGGGGAGGCTTCTGGTGTCGGTTTTACTTTGATGTCGAAGTTCAGCTTGCCGCCATCACTGGTCAAAAATTGAGCAAGATAGTAGATGGCATCGCCTTCTTCCACCATTTGAAAGTCCAGTGGAATCTCGCTGCCCCCCAGTTGACCGGTGTAGCCTGTTAACTGGGCCATCACCGCTTTGTTGCTGCCACCGGGCATTTTGCGTTGCACGGCGATGTTCACTACACCCCGATGGCGGCTGCGCATGAGGCCATAGGCCTGGGCAACCTCGGGGGTGAGATGGGTGGAATTGAAGGCGCTGTAATGGACAACGTAGTGCTGATCTTCAACCAGTTGTTCGGCGGCTGCCAGGTCGGCGGTCAGCAACAGGGCGATGGCCAGTAATGTGCCGATCAAGATCTTAAAACGGGTCATTCTGATGGTGGTCATGTCCTTAACCTCCCGGTTATTTTGTGACGTGGTAAACCGCTACTTCACCGAACAGGTTGGGGAACAAGCGCATAAAAAAGCCATCGCGGTAATTCATGTCCACCACCGTGCGGTTGAGTATTTTGAGATGTTTGCGGTGGCACAGAGCCTCAAAATCCTTGAATGTACACAGATGGATGTTGGGGGTGTTGTACCAAGTATACGGCAATGATTTGGAAACGGGCATGCGGCCGCGAGTGGCCAGATACCAGCGGCAGCGCCAGTAGCCAAAATTGGGAAAGGTGATAACACATTCTTTACCCACCCGCAGCATGTCGTCGATGACCCGATCGGGGTAGTTCACTGCTTGCAGGGCCTGGGTCATCACCACCATGTCGAAGCTGTCGTTCTCGAAGCTGCTCAGGCCGTAATCCAGATCCTGTTCGATGACATTGATGCTTTTCTTAATGCATTCAAGGATTTTGTCCTGATCGATCTCCAGTCCATAGCCGAATACGTTCTTGCTGTCGCGCAGATGCGCGAGTAACGCGCCGTTGCCACAGCCCAGATCCAGCACGCTGCTGTTGGGTTTGATCCATTGTTGAATGGTTTGCAGATCCTGGCGCATGGGTCAGTTGCCTCCATCCAGTTGGATTGAATTCATATAAGCTTTGAACAAATTGATATAACGGGGCACGTCCAGCAGGAAGGAATCGTGGCCTTGTGGGCATTCGATGTCGGCGTAGGTGACCTGCTTGCGGGCAGCCAGCAGCGCCTCCACGATCTCACGGGAGCGCTCCGGGGAGAACCGCCAATCGGTGGTGAAGGACAACACCAGAAAGCGGGCTTTGGCCTGGGCCAGCGCCTTGCGCAGGTCGTGATCGTAGTCTTGCGCAGGGTCAAAGTAGTCCAGCGCACGGGTCATCAACAGGTAGGTGTTGGCGTCGAAGTTTTTCGAGAACACTTCCCCCTGATAGTTCAGGTAGCTCTCGACCTGAAATTCCACGTTAAAGTCGAAACTGATGGCTCCGTTGCGCAGTTCACGGCCGAATTTCTCCCGCATGGCGGCATCCGACAAATAGGTGATGTGGCCGAGCATGCGGGCCAGGCTGAGGCCGATTTTGGGGTACTTGTTGTGCTCGTAATAATGGCCTTCGCAGAAATCGGGATCCGAGAGGATGGCTTTGCGGGCCACCTCGTTGAAGGCGATATTCTGCGCCGACAGCTTGGGCGCTGCGGCGATGACCACGGCATTGCGCACCAGATCCGGAAAGTCCATGGCCCACTGCATGGCCTGCATGCCCCCCAGGCTGCCGCCCACGACTGCCGACCAATGGGGAATGCCCAGGTGCAGCATCAGCGCATGTTGGCTGTTGACCCAATCTTTCACGGTCATGATGGGAAAGTCGGGGCCGTAGGGTTTGTTGGTGTCCGGGTTGATGGAGGTGGGGCCGGTGCTGCCGTGGCAGCCCCCTAAATTGTTCAGGCTCACCACGAAGAAGCGGTTGGTGTCGATGGCTTTACCGGGGCCGATGCAGGCATCCCACCAGCCGGGTCGCTTGTCTTCGGCGCTGTGGTAACCGGCGGCGTGGTGGTGGCCGCTTAAGGCGTGGCACACCAGCACGGCATTGGTTTTGGCTGCGTTCAATGTGCCGTAGGTTTCAAAGATCAGTTCGTAATGGGGCAGGGTCTTGCGACATTGCAGGGTAATGGGTTGTTCGCAACGGAATCGCTGGGGCTGAACAATGCCCACGGAGCCGTCTTTAAAGTCCAAAGCGGTGTGAACAGGGGTGGTTTCCTGTGTTTCCAATCGTCTGCTACCTGCGTTGTGTCTAATGAAGGGCTAAATGAAGAGCGCAGTCTATCAGAAATGGCAGGCAGGGGTAGGGTCGGGTTACAGTGGGCGCGATGAAAACTGGGAGCTGATAATGGGGATCACCTTGCGACTCTGATGGATGGGAGCCGGTTTGCGCAGGCCTTTGATCATGTCTTCAACCTGGGCGACCTGTTCATCCAGATCCTCCAGCATGGATTCCATATTGGCGATGCGCTGCTCGGAGGTTTCCTCGGCGTTGCCCAGAACCCGCAGTTTGGTGATGTGCTCATCCAGTAGGTGTTTTTGTTCCTGAGCGTTTTGGAACAGGGGCAGCAGTACATCATTGAGCCACTCTTTGGCGGCCCGCTCGTACAAGCGGTAGATGGTGGAACCCTCGTTGACGATGGTGCTGAGAAAGCGCTTGGAGGTGGCCTTCTGTTCGGTGAGCAACTTGCGCAGATTGCGGCGGAAACTGCCTGCTTTGGTCCGCAGGTCTTCCAGCCGGGTGGTGTAGTCACGGGGGCTGAACCGGGGGTAATCCAGTGGCGCCATGCCCAGTTCGGCCTCGTACTTGGCGTAGATGTCCGCCACCATGGCCTGCAGCTTTTCGTGTTGGGAGGCCAGGCTCACCATGTCACCGTTTAGGTTGTCGAAAAAGCTGTCGATGGCGTTGTTCATGCCGACGATGGTCCAGCTGCTGGTGAGGGCTTTGCCGGCATCTTTGAGGTACTGAGCCAGTTTGTTGCTGTTCACCGGCTCCAGCATGCTTGCCCCTTCCCGCAGGATCATCTTGCGGCTGGATTTCAGCAAAATCAGCTTTTTGTGGTAGAAGGCTTGCTCGTGACGGGCCTGGCTGAGCATTTTTTCCAGCTGGGATTTGCGGTCGGATTCTTCGGCTTTGAGTACGCGCAGTTCCGCCAGTACTGATTCGCGGCGGCGCAGCAGGGTTTTGCGGCTGCCGTGGAGCATGGCGTGGATGTCGCGGATAACGCTCTTCTGGATGAGGTGTTCCTTGCGTCGCATCATGTCGTTGGACAGCAGTTCTTCCAGCTCTGGCAGGAAGCTTTTGTCCAGTCTTTCCATATTGCCTTCCACCTGGGCCAGCAGGCCTTCTTTGGCGGAGACGCTGAGAATTTCATCGGGGGCAATGGCCAGCTGACGGGCACATTGGGCGCGAATGTCCCCCAGAATGCGTTTGTTGTATTGATCGTCCTCCAGTTCATCCCACACGGCATCGACTTTGTTCAGTACCGCGTACACCCCGGTGGATTCACGCAGGGAGAGGTCACGGATGTGTCGGTTCCAGATGTCCAGATCGGTGGCGCTGACGCCGGTGGAGGCGGATAGCAGAAACAGGATCGACTGGGCCTCTGGCAGCAGGCTGAAGGTCAGCTCTGGCTCGCAGCCCAGGGCGTTGAGGCCGGGGGTGTCAATGATGGTGAGGCCCTGACGCAGCAGGGGATGATCAAAGTTGATCATGGCGTGACGCCAGGCCGGGATCAGCACCTTGTCCTCGTTGTTCGGGTCTTTTTCCAGCAGATCGATCTGGAACCCCATGGCGGATGCTTCGCGGGGGCTGACGGACTTGAGTTGCGCTACCTCGGCAAAGGCTTTCTTGATCATGCGCGGGTCTTCGGCGTTCAGCGGCACAAACACCCACTTATCGGGGATCTTGCGGAAGCTGGCCAGACTGGAACCGACCATCCGGGTTTCAATCGGCAGCAGGCGGATGTAGCTTTCCGTGGAGCGGTGATCGTAGAGCAGCTCAGTGGGGCACATGGTGGTGCGGCCAGCACCGGATGGCAGGATGCGCGTGCCGTAATGACTGAAGAACAGGGCGTTGATCAGCTCAGTCTTGCCGCGGGAGAACTCACCCACGAAGGCGATGGTGATTTTGTCTTCTTTCAGGGTCTGCAGCGCCTGTTCAAGCTTGGATTCCAGCTCAGGGTTCTGCACATTGTGATCAATCAGCCAGCCACGGTAACGCGTCAGTTCGCGGTGGATTTCCTGCCGCCACTGAAGATAGGCATCCATCTGATTGGAAAGACGCGCTGACTCCATCTGCTTACATCACTCGTGTGGTAGTTCAAATTGACATACTTATGCCAAGGCTGACGCTAACCCCTTGAACCCTCAGGGCTTGCCAATGTTCAGCTTAGCAGGAATTTTAACCGGTGCGTGAATCCGAATGCGTTTACTCCGCCCCAGTTCCCCTTTTTCGATGGCCACCTGACTTTTGCTGACACCAAAGGACTTTGCCAGAAATCGGGTCAGGTGGTCATTGGCCTTGCCGTCCACCGGCGGGGCGGTAATGCGTATTTTCAGTTCGTTTCCGTGATCCCCTACGATTTCGTCAGTGGCGGCCTTGGGCTGCAGACGGCAATCCAGAATCAGATCGTCGCCCTGCCAGCGATACCAGTCGGCCATGGCTCAAGGCATGCCGTTGAGCTGGAACAGGTTTTTGATAAAAATCAGCGCCAGCATCACCAGCATGGGTGAGATGTCCAGCCCACCCATGGGGGGAATGATTTTGCGGGCCGGAGCCAGCACCGGTTCGGCGATCTGACGCAGTATATCTGCAAACGGGTTGTAGCCGCCGCTGGCCGCTGTGACCCAGCTCAGGATGGCGGATACGAAGATCACAAACAGGAAGAAATTGATCACCGTGTTGGCAATGGACTTTAACGCAAAAATGATCAGCCCCAGGATGGGCACACCGGCGGCATCGCTGAACACAAATATATACAGGCCCAGTTTGATCGCAACCACGATCAGAAACAGCGCCAGCGAGGCTATGTCCAGGCCACGATAGCCGGGCACGACTCTGCGCAGGGGGATCAAAAACGGGTTGGTGGCTTTAACGATGAACTGGGATATCGGGTTGTAGAAATCCGCCCGCACCATTTGCAGTATGAATCGGGCCAGCACGATGGAAATGTAGATATCAAATAGGGTGGTGATCAGAAAAAGAAAAGCGCCGCTTACGTTCATGTTCAGGTGTTCCTGGTTCAGATGTGCCTATTATCAGGGTGCAAGTTTGGATGAATGCCCTAATCATAACAGGAAGTGTAGGTTATTGGGCGAACCCACACCCTGCCAGAATTGAATGATTTTTCAGCCGGAAAGCTCTTTTGAGCGCTGATAGGCTCCCTGCAGTGCTTCAGCGAAGATTTCCCGCAGCTTGTTGTCTTCCATGATGCCGATGGCGCGCTCGGTGGTGCCGCCGGGGGAGGTGACGCGGCGGCGCAGCTCCGCGGGTTCGACATCGCTGGTGATGGCCATTTGCGCTGATCCCAGAGCGGTTTGCAGGGTCAGCTGTTTGGCGACTTGTTCGCTCAGACCCAGAGCCGTGCCCGCTGCAACCATGGCTTCCATAACCAGGAAGAAATAAGCAGGGCCGCTGCCGGAAACGGCAGTAACGGCGTCGATCTGATCTTCATTTTCAACCCACAGGGCCAGGCCCACGGCTGCCATAACGGTGCGGGCTTGCTCGCGCTGGGTGGCGGTTACGTTGGTGTTGGCAAACAGGCCGGTCGCGCCGGTTTCGACCAAGGCGGGGGTGTTCGGCATGCAGCGCACGATGGGCATGTCCTGCCCCAGCCATTGTTGCAGCTTGGCCAGGGTAATACCGGCGGCAATGCTCAATACCAGCGGTTTGCGCTGCTGAAACAGGCCTTGCAGCGGTGCCAGCACCTGTTCCATCACCTGAGGTTTCACCGCCAGCACCACCACGTCGGCCTTTTGGCAGCCGTTGATATTGTCACGGGTGGTGTTTACCTGCAGCTGCTTGCGCACCTGGGCCAGTTGCTGTTCGTTGATGTCACACAGGGTGATATTGATAGGATCCATGCCTTTGGCAATCATGCCACCGGCCAGACTGCTGGCCATGTTGCCAGCGCCGATAAACGTTATCTTGATGCTCATCTGTCGTCTCTGAAGTTGGTTTCAGCGAAAAATAGTTGAAGCGTAGGATAACGATTCTATGACGGAGATGTTACGTTTTTCTGGCCACAGGCCGGTGTTGTGCTGTGCCAGCGAACAATAGCCTCAAGCGGCGTTTTGTTGCGCAAGGGCCCGCAGCACAATTTGACACTGGTTTTCGCCGTATTCCCGGATGTCGGCAACGGTGGCAGAGGCGTCTCTGGCCAGCACGTTTTTTACCAGGCGTTGGAATATGCTCAAAGAGACATCAAATTCAGTGGTTTCCGCCCGTAAGGCGATGTAGGAGTAGCGCTGCAACAGCGGCAGTAGCCCCTCAATATCCTGGGCCAGATAGGGGTTTTTGGCAAAGCGCCGGGTCGCAATTTGTACAAAACGGAATGCAACCTCATGGGCCTGCAGCAGGTCGTTGTCTTGAAACAGTTTCCCCAGATCGCCCACCATGGCGATCAGGTCTTCCACTTCACCCTCTTGCCACTCTTCTGCAACCTGCGCCGCCAGCCTGCTGAACAACAGAAACAAAAAGTCGTACAGATATCGAACCTGTTGTGGATTGACATCGCATACGCGCACGCCCCGGCGAGGTTGCAGCTCAACCAGATGCATGTTCTCCAGAAGGCGAAATGCCTCACGAAGTGAGTTGGTGCTCACTTCAAGGGATTTGGCCAGCTCATTCTCCGGCAGGCGGCTGCCCGGCGCAAATTCACCGGTAACGATTTTCTGCGTCAAATGTTGGGCGATTTGCTCGCTTAGGCTCAAGGTTTTCAACGGCATGGTTCATTAGCTCCAGTGTTACGGGGGCCATTATCGCGGAAACTTAAACATGAGTCTATTCTTGAATTGTTTGACAATTCAAGAATTCATTTATAGATTGGGGCCAAGTATAAATGAATAAGAACGAGGTAGTAGATGTTTGAGTCGATGTCGCCGGATCGCATGCTGGCGTTAAAAAAGTGGGGCTATTTGCTGTTTTGGGCGACGATGGTGCCATTGGTTCCCTTTGCAGCCATGATTGGGCAGGATTCCGGCACCCAGAACTACTGGGCGTTTTTTCTGTACGCGGTGGTGTTTGGCATCATCCCCATCGCGGATTTCGTGATTGGTAAAGATCCCAGCAACCCAGACGAGGCGGTGCAGGTGCCTGCCATGAGCGAGGAGCGCATCTACCGTGTATTCACGCTGCTGATGGCGGGGATTTGGCTGATTGTTCAGGGTTATGCAGGTTACGTGTTCATCAACAATGACTATTCCATTTGGGGTCAGCTGGGCTGGATACTGTCTATCGGTACCGTGGGCGGCATCATCGCCATCAACTTGGGCCATGAGCTGATCCACAAAGATCCCAAGCTGGAGAACTGGGCCGGTGGCCTGATGCTGGCGTCGGTTACCTACGCTGGTTTTAAGGTGGAGCACGTGCGTGGCCATCACGTCCATGTGTCTACCCCCGAAGACGCTTCCTCCAGCCGCTACAATCAAACGCTGTATCACTTTTTGCCCAGGGCTTTTGTTCGTAATTTCATCAACGCCTGGAAGTTGGAGAAGCAGTACCTGGAGCGCAAAGGCCACGCCAATATCAGTGTGCATAACGAGCTGATTTGGTGGTACGCCATCTCGGCGCTGTTCGCAGTAGGTTATGGCGTAGTGTGGGGCTGGATGGGTGTGGTGTTCTTTTTAGGGCAGAGCTTTGTTGCCGCGCTTACCCTAGAGGTCATTAACTACGTGGAGCATTACGGCCTGCACCGTCGTGAAAACGACAAAGGTCGCTACGAGCGGGTGACACCGGCTCACAGCTGGAATTCCAATTACCTGCTCACCAACGTTGCCTTGTTTCAGTTGCAGCGCCACAGCGATCATCACGCCTACGCCAAACGCCGCTATCAGGTGTTGCGTCATTATGAAGAAAGCCCCCAACTACCGGCCGGTTACGCCAGCATGTATGTGTTGGCGTGGTTTCCGCCCCTGTGGAAGAAGATCATGAACCCCCGAGTGGAAGCCTACTATCAGGGTGAAATGGATCAGCTGTTCCGCGAGCGTGGCCGAGTCAATAATATCATCCAGCCCGCCCGGTAATTATGGCATTGATCAACGGCGCTCCCCAAAGAGCGCCGTTCCCACTCTGACCAGGGTGCTGCCCTCTGCGATGGCGGCTTCCAGATCGTCGGACATGCCCATGGACAGCGCCTGCGTGGTAATGCCCGCTTCTTCGAGTTGCTGTTTTAACAACGCCAGACGATGAAAAGCCGCCCGTTGTGGTGTCTCATCCTCACCCGCTGCCTGCACCCGCGAAGGAATACACATCAACCCTGCCAAGTGCAGATTGGGCAGGCCGGAGACAGCCCTGGCCAAGGGTAGCACCTGCTCTGGCGGCACCCCTGATTTGGTGTCTTCGTGATCGATATTTACCTGCAGACACACTTTTAAAGGGGGCAGATGCGCCGGGCGTTGCTCGCTCAGACGGCGCGCCACTTTCTCTCGGTCTATGCTGTGAACCCAATCAAAATGCTCTGCGATGGGGCGGGTTTTGTTGGATTGGATGGGGCCGATAAAATGCCAGACAATGTCCAGATCATTCAGGTCTGCCAGTTTGCTTTCCGCCTCTTGCCAGTAGCTTTCGCCAAAATCACGCTGCCCCAGATCGTACAGAGTGCGGATGGCATCGCTGGGGTGCTTTTTGCTCACGGCCAGCAGGGTAGGCTCTGGCTTGCCGAGGCGGGCGGCGGCGTCCCGAATATGTTGGATCACCTGTTGGAAGCGTTGTTGCAGATCGTTTGTCATGGCTTTGGGCTGGAGTTACGGAATTTTTTGGGAAAGTGTGGTATTTAATCACAAAAATCAATTAGGTGGGGGCTTGAAAAAAGTGGCAGGCCGAATGTCTGCTAATCTTGAAGAGTCCTATGCTCAAATATATTGGGCTCAAACATATCGGGTTCGAATTTAACCAGTTCAGAGAAGGTATCCCATGGATATTACGGAGTTGCTTGCCTTTGGCGTGAAAAACGGTGCGTCTGACTTACACCTGTCGGCCGGTTTGCCCCCCATGATCCGGGTTGATGGCGATGTTCGCCGAATCAACCTGCCAGCAATGGATCATAAACAGGTGCATGGCCTCATTTATGACATCATGAATGATAAGCAGCGTAAGGATTTCGAAGAATTTCTGGAAACGGATTTCTCTTTCGAGGTGCCGGGTGTGGCTCGCTTCCGGGTTAACGCCTTTAACCAGAACCGGGGCGCCGGTGCGGTGTTCCGAACCATTCCCTCCAAAGTGTTATCCATGGAGGATCTGGGCCAGGGGCAAGTGTTCAAAGATATCTGTGAGTTTCCCCGTGGCTTGGTATTGGTAACCGGGCCTACCGGCTCCGGCAAATCCACAACCCTGGCGGCGATGCTGGATTACGTTAACGAAACCCGTTACGAACACATCCTCACCATCGAAGACCCCATCGAATTCGTACACGAATCCAAAAAATGTCTACTTAACCAACGGGAAGTGCATCGTGATACCCTCGGTTTTGCGGAGGCCCTGCGTTCAGCGCTGCGGGAAGATCCCGATATCATCCTGGTGGGTGAGATGCGAGATCTGGAAACCATTCGTTTGGCGCTGACTGCCGCTGAAACCGGTCACTTGGTGTTCGGCACCCTCCACACCACCTCTGCGGCCAAAACCATTGACCGTGTGGTGGATGTGTTCCCGGCAGCGGAAAAAGCCATGGTGCGCTCCATGTTGTCGGAATCCCTGCAGGCAGTTGTGTCCCAGACACTGTTGAAAAAAACCGGTGGTGGCCGGGTGGCGGCCCATGAAATTATGATTGGCACACCGGCTATTCGAAACCTGATTCGTGAAGATAAAATTGCCCAGATGTACTCGGCCATTCAAACCGGAGCATCATTGGGGATGCAGACCCTGGATCAATGTCTGGGTGATTTGGTGCGCAAGGGCCATGTTAGTATCGAGCTGGCTCGCGAAAAGGCCAAGAACCCCGACGGACTTAAATAATTCGCTTGAGAAAAACCGCAGAGGAAAATCATGGATTTTGAAGACCTGCTAAAGCTGATGGTAGAAAAAGGAGGATCTGACCTGTTTATAACGGCGGGCGTCCCGCCTTCCATGAAAGTGAACGGCCGGGTTGTGCCCGTTACCAAAACCGCGTTGAGCCCCGAAAAAACCCGCGAGACGGTGCTGGGTGTCATGAACGAAGGCCAGCGTAAGGAATTTATCGAATCCCATGAATGTAACTTCGCCATATCGGCGCGGGGCATAGGTCGTTTCCGGGTCAGCGCGTTTTATCAGCGCAACCTGGTGGGCATGGTGTTGCGTCGCATCGAAACCCGTATCCCCACCATCGATGAGCTGAATCTACCGTCGGTCATCAAAGATCTGGCCATGACCAAGCGCGGCATCGTGATTTTTGTAGGGGCGACCGGTACCGGTAAATCCACCTCGCTGGCCTCCATGATTGGCCATCGCAACAATAACTCCAAGGGTCATATCATCAGCATCGAAGACCCTATTGAATACATCCACCAACACAAGGGCTGCATTGTTACCCAGCGGGAAGTGGGCCTGGATACGGAAAGCTTTGATATAGCCCTGAAGAACACCCTGCGACAGGCACCGGATGTCATCATGATCGGTGAGATTCGAACCCGCGAGACCATGGAATACGCTGTGGCGTTCTCCGAGACCGGTCACCTGGTGCTGGCTACTCTGCACGCCAACAACGCCAACCAGGCGCTGGATCGTATCATTCACTTCTTCCCGGCGGATCGTCACAACCAGTTGTGGATGGACTTGTCGCTCAATTTACGCGCCATGGTGGCGCAACAATTGATCCCGACCCCCGATGGCAAAAGTCGCCGCGCGGTTATTGAAGTGTTGCTCAACACCCCATTGATGGCGGATCACATCCGCAAGGGTGAAGTGCACCTGCTGAAACCGTTGATGGCCAAGTCCCGCGAGCTGGGCATGCAGACCTTCGATCAGGCGCTCTACGATCTGTACAGTGCCGGTGAGATCACCTACGAAGACGCGCTGGCCCACGCCGATTCGCCCAACGACCTGCGTTTGATGATCAAACTTGGCTCGGAAAGCTCGGCTGATGCGCTGGACAGCGCAACCAAAGGGCTGACCTTGCAAGATGATGATGGCATGAAAACCGGTTGGTGATGTGCATGGCCGCTCTGCATAACAAGCTTGATGTCGTTCGGGTTGGTTAGTGCAGACGGCCGATAATGGTTCCCCGCGATCCAAATCAAATCTGCGGGTGGTGATCCCCTTTTTCCTCCTCTGGATTGCCCTGCTGGCAGCGGCCTATTGGTATTTTCTGGTTAAGCCCCAGCAATGGTTTGATCCCAGTATGCAGCAGCCACCGATGCTGTCGGAAGCCAGTGAACAGCAGCAGCTGCGGGCCATACTGCAACGCCACTTTCCTCAGCTGCAGCAAGGCAAAGCCTGGTTTGTTCGAATCAAGCAACAGGATTGCAGCTGTGAGCGCTTTGTGGAGCTGTATCATCAGAGTTTTGCTGCGCAAGCAGATCCCGCCGAGATGCAGGTTGTGGTGGTTGATCTGTCGGATCAGGCATTGACGGAAGCTGAGCTGAAGCTGCTGCAAACGCTGATTCCTGCCACGCCCTCAGTTGTGCTGTTTAATTCAGCAGCGGAGGTGGGCTACTTTGGCCCATATCATCAAGACGGCATCTGCAATGCTGAAAACAGTTATTTGGAACCGGTGTTACAGGCTCTGCAGCAGGGGCAGAGCCTGTCGGTGTTGAACACACTGGTGTACGGATGCTTTTGTCACACCCGTTAGTCAGGCCATAGGTTGGAAACGATCAGCTGTGACGGTAGCTGAGGGCACCATCTTTTAGCGTCAACTTCACCCTTCCGTGCAGAGTGCGCCCGATGAATGGCGAGTTCTTGCCCTGTGACACCATATTGTCCCGGCTCAACTTCCAGCTTTCGTTGGGATCAAATACACACAGGTTGGCGTTGCTGCCCATGCTGAGATGGCCGGCATCCAAACCAATCAGCAGTGCCGGGTTCATGGCAATGCGCTGCACCCATTCGGATTCCGTCAACACCCCGGTACGCACAAATTCGTAGCTCAGCGGCAGGAAGTGTGAAAAAGCTGAGATGCCTGCCGCGGTTGTTGGAAAGGGTTCTGCTTTGGCGGCGGCTTCATGGGGCTGGTGATCCGAACACAGCACCGAAATCACCCCAGCCTTTACACCATCAATCAGTGCCTGGCGGTCAGCTTCGGTGCGAGCCGGGGGGCGAACATGATATTGACTGTTGAAACCATCGATCATGTCGTCGGTTAAATACAGTTGATGTACCGCCACATCCGCTGTCACCGGCAAGCCTTTGGCCTGGGCCGTGGCAATCAGTTCCACACTGCGGGCGCAGGAGATCTGACCAAAATGAGCGCGCACGCCGGTTTGTTCCACCAGCAACAGATCCCGCGACAGCGCAATGGTTTCTGCACATTCAGGAATGCCCGGCAATCCCAGGCGGGTGGCGGTGGGGCCAGCGTGAACACCACCAGCCGGACTGATGGATTGCTCTTCGCTTTGGAAAAACACAATCAGGTCAAAGGTGCTGGCGTATTCCAAACAGCGCAGCAGCACTTGTGCATCCTTCACCGGATGACGCAGTTGCGATACGCCAATACAGCCAGCTTCCCGCAGCGAGTGCATTTCCGACAGTTGCTGGCCGTCCAGGCCCTTGGTTAACGCGCCAATCGGCATAACATGGGCGTAACCGGACTGATAGGCTCGCTCTTGAATCAGGGCAGCCACGGCCCGAGTGTCGATGACCGGGTTGGTGTCCGGTGGGCAGCACAGGTGGGTTACCCCGGCCGCCGCTGCAGCGTGGGTTTCGCTGTGAATGTTGCCTTTTTGGGTCTGGCCGGGCTCCCGCACGCGGGCGCATACGTCTACCGCACCGGGGATCACCAGCATGCCTTCGGCATCGAATTCCATATCAGGCTTAAAGCCAACGGGCGCGTTGCCAATGTTGCTGATCAAGCCATCGGCAATGTAAATATCAGCCACCTGATCCAGAACCTGGGTGGGGTCGATGACACGGCCGTTGCGGATAACAATGCGCTGGTTGAAGTTAGGGCGTGAAAAATCCATCAGACACCCCCCTCCTGTGCGGCGACTTCCGTCTGCCCGCTCATGGCCATGGACAGCACCGCCATGCGTACGGCGATACCATAATTCACCTGTTGCAGAATCACCGAGCGGCTGCAGTCGGCCACGGCGGATTCGATTTCCACGCCCCGGTTAATGGGGCCCGGGTGCATGATGATGGCATCCGGTTTAGCAAAGGCCAGTTTTTCCATGGTGAGTCCGTACAGGCGATAAAACTCCGATTCACTGGGCAGTAACGCCGATTGCATACGCTCTTTTTGCAGCCGCAGCATGATGACCACGTCCACGTCTTTCAGGCCTTTGGCCATGTCGTAATAGATTTTCGCGCCCAGGCCTTCGAAGTCTGCCGGAATCAGGGTTTTGGGGCCGATAACGCGAACTTCGCCGACGTTGAGTCCGCGCAGGGCATGCACCTGGGAGCGGGCTACCCGCGAATGCAGCACATCGCCGACGATGGCGACGTTCAGCTTGGCAAAATCGCCCTTGTGGCGGCGGATGGTGTACATATCCAGCATGGCCTGGGTCGGGTGAGCATGACGGCCATCGCCCGCGTTGATCACGGCCACCGATGGTGTCACATGCTCGGCAATAAAGTGGGGTGCGCCGCTGGCCTGGTGGCGTACCACGAACATGTCGCTGTCCATGGCCTCCAGATTCCACAGCATGTCCATCAGGGATTCGCCCTTAGACGTGGCCGAGGTGCTGATGTCAATATTGAGCACGTCCGCCGACAGGCGCTTGGCGGCCAGTTCAAAGGTGGTGCGGGTGCGCGTACTGGCTTCGAAGAACAGGTTGACGACGGTTTTACCGCGCAGCAAAGGCACCTTTTTGACCGCCTGTTTGCCAACGCTGACAAAGGATTCTGCTGTATCGAGAATCTCGGTCAACAGCTCGGTACTCAATCCTTCGGTCGTAAGGAAATGTCGCAGTTGACCGTGCTCGTTCAGCTGCAATTGGTGTGGCGGTGTCTTCGGCGTCATGCTTTGGGTTCGATCAGGGTCAGAGTCAGGGGCTTGGGGCCGCTCAATTTTATCCTTTGTTTGGGGTCTAAATCCATTCTTATACCAACAACATCCGGCTGAAACGGCAATTCACGGCGTGGTAGATCCACCAGCGCTACCAGTGCCACCGAGGCCGGGCGGCCATAATCGAACAATTCATTGAGGGCGGCACGGATGGTGCGGCCGCTCATAATCACGTCATCCACCAAAATGACATGCTGGCCCTCGACACTAAAGGGCAGGTTGGAAGGTTGCACCTGGGGGTGCAGACCCTTGCCATGAAAATCATCGCGATAGAAGGAGATGTCCATCAGGCCCAGAGGTTGCTTCAGCCCCAGGCGTCGATGTAATTCTTTTGCCAGCCAGGCACCACCGGTGTGAATGCCCACCATGGCAGGTTCGTTGCGGTTGCCTGCCATAATCGAGGTTTTGATGTCGCTGGCCATAGAATCCAGCAGGGGTGCCACGTCCGGCATTGTCATTAAGGTACATCCTTCAGCAATTGTGGCCACTGTTCTGTGAACCAGGATTGCAGGATAAGGCTTGCAGCGATGCTGTCAACTAGCCCTGCTTTGCCGCAGCCCTGGGCATTGCGCTGTTCGCGGGCTTCAAAGGAGGTCAGACGTTCATCCATTTCAAACCAGGGTTTGCCAAAACGGCCGTGCAGGCGCTGGCCGAATTTGCGAGCGCGCTGGGTAAGCTCAAACTCAGAGCCGTCCATATTGATCGGTACACCCACCACGAAAGCGTCCGGTTGCCATTCCTCGATCAGTTGCGCCACTTGTTGCCAGTCGGGCTGGCCGTCACGGGCCTTGATTTCAGATAAGGGGGTAGCGGAGCCGGTCAGGGATTGTCCTATGGCAACGCCGATTTTTTGGGTGCCGTAGTCGAAGGCGAGAATGCTCACCTGGGAAGATTCAGGAAATTTAGCCATAGGATCTAAGTCTTGTGGGGATCAGGCGTGGCCGATCTGGTCAGAGAGCAGGTTCAGGTCAACGCCCAACAGATTGGCGGCGGCCTGCCAGCGCTGCTCATAAGGGGTAGCAAAGATAATATCCGGATTGGCTTTTACGCTCAGCCATGCGTTCTGGGCCATCTCATCATCCAGTTGGCCAGCACTCCAGCCCGCATAACCCAGTGCCACCAGGCTCTCTTTGGGGCCTTCGTTGTGGGCGATGGCCATCAGGATATCCCGCGAACTGGTGAGGCAAATATCCCCGTGTACGATCTGGCTGTTTTCCCACTGGCCGGGATCAGAGCGATGTAACACAAAGCCCCGCTCCATTTGTACCGGCCCCCCGCACATCACGGCGATCTCATTGTAGGTATCATCGTACTCATCGATTTTCAGGTGCGACAGGATGTCCCCCACCGACAGATCCATGGGGCGATTCACCACAATGCCCATGGCTCCCTCCTGATTGTGCTCACAAATATAGGTAATGGAGTGGGCAAAGTTGGGGTCGGCCATGGAGGGCATGGCGATCAGAAAATGATCTTTCAGGCTGCTGTGATTCGATTCAGTCATGAATTAAGTATTGAGTGTCTGGCGGAGGGGTTCAAGTATATTTTTTGGAATGAGCAGCGGCTATTTAAAACAAAACGCAGTTTAGAACGAAGACAGGAAATCTCCTTTACCGAAGCGCCAGGTGCGGATGATCTCCAGAATGTCGGTGTTTTGCTTGATCTCCGGGGGAAACGTAGAGAAGGGCGCGGCGATTTTCACGATCTGCATGGCGGCCTGATCCAGCACCCGATGCCCTGAGCTTTTCAATACTTTCATTTCTCGGAGGGTGCCATCTGAGTTGATGGACACTAACAGCCGCAGCTCGCCATAGATCTGTTGTTTGCGGGCTTCTGCCGGATAATTCAGATTGCCGATATGTTCGATTTTCAGGCGCCAGGAATCCAGGTAAGCGGCATCGGCGGCCTGCTTGGTGCTGGCAGAGGTCAGTACCCGCTTTTTAGGGCGTTTGGCGTAGGCCTGACGTTTTTCCTCAAGAGCCGCTTCATAACTGGCCATTTCGATCTGGCGGTTGAGGTTGGCCAGCAACTCCTCTTTCGAAACTTTAACCTCGCGATCCAGTGTGCTGGTGGGGGTTTTCACGGTCTTATGGGGGCTGTTGCCGGTGGTGCTAAGTTGCGTCGCCATAGAAGGTTGCACCGGTTTCTGGGTGGCTTCCTGGGGCAAAGGCTTCACGTCCCGAATGATGGCGTCATCAAATTCAGCGTATTGATCGGTGGTGGGTTTAAGCTTTTCGGCTTCAGTACCGCTGCCGATTTGGTTGGATTGGGCCAGAAAATCCGCTTCCTCTGGCGCTTTTTCGGTATGGTGCTGGGCCAGTATCACCTCCAGGGAGGTGGCCGCAGGGGTGCTGTCAGGAAAACCGATATGGATTCCCAACAGCACAATTGCATGCAGCACCAGCGCCAGAAACAGGGTAAAGGTGAAGCGGTCTGTGGCAGAGATTACAGGTTGTTCGGCAACAGCGGCAGCCATATTTATTCGTTACTTAATTTATTCTCGATGGCGTCCATCAATAGCCCGGCCACATTAAGGCCGGCACCGGCATCAATTTCCCGAATGCAGGTAGGACTGGTTACGTTAATTTCTGTGAGGTAATCACCGATTACATCCAGGCCGACGAAGATTAACCCTTTTTTCAGCAGCGTGTCGCGTACCTGGTCGCAAATCCAGCGATCTCGATCGGTTAGCGGTTGTACCACGCCTGAGCCTCCGGCCGCCAGGTTGCCGCGCACTTCGCCCACTGCCGGAATGCGGGCCAAGCCGTGGGAAACCGGTTCGCCATCAATCACCAGAATGCGCTTATCGCCTTTGCTGATTTCAGGAATGAACTGTTGCGCCATGGCGGGCGTGCTGCCGTGTTCCGTCAGGGTTTCGATGATAACGCTGAGGTTGCCATCGTTGGCGCCGGTGCGGAATATCGATGCCCCGCCCATGCCGTCAAGCGGCTTCAATATAATGTCGCCATGCTCCTCAGCAAAGGCCCGCAGGCGGCGCTTGTCTGCGCTCACCAGGGTCGGCGCGCAACACTGTGGAAAGTGGGTGGCAAACACCTTCTCGTTACAGTCTCGCAGGCTTTGAGGGTGGTTTACCACCAGTACCCCGGCGGCCTCTGCACGGTCCAGAATGTACGTGGTATAGATGAAGTTCATGTCGAAAGGCGGATCCTTGCGCATCAGGATAACATCCAGATTGCTCAGAGGGGCCTGGGTTTCCTCGCCAAACTCATACCATTTAAGTGGGTCGCGTTTGGGGTGCAGGCGGGTCATGCGCGCCTTTGCCACGCCGCTGTCTATATAGAGATCCGGCTGCAGCATATAAAAAATTTGCCAATTGCGTGAATCTGCCTCCCACAACATGGCAAGGGTGCTATCCTTTTTGTAAGTGACAGATTCGATGGGGTCCATCACTACCCCGATTTTGATTGTCATGATGCGCTCTGATTTCGGAAATGTGTCACGAATTGACTCAAAAGTTGTATATAGGTTACACCGGATCTGCAGTTCGGGTTATAAATATCGTTCTTTTATTAAAGTTAAAAAAACGCTTAATCCACAGTGGTTTATAGATTGAACATAAAAACTGTGATAAATATCATGCTGCGTTGTATATCCGGCAGAAATTCTCATCGTCTGAGTTTGCGAACTGCCTATATCGATATTATAACTATAATAAGATTGCTGACTTATCGCTGTTAATAACAAAGGCAATGTAGATGGAAGATAATTTTGAGAATCTGAAAGTGATGGTCATTGACGATAGTAAAACCATTCGTCGAACCGCCGAGACACTTCTTAAGAAAGCAGGCTGTACTGTGATCACCGCTACTGACGGGTTTGATGCGCTGTCAAAAATCGCCGATACCCAACCCAATATTATCTTCGTGGACATCATGATGCCCCGCTTGGATGGGTATCAGACCTGCGCCTTGATCAAAAACAACAGCGCTTTCAAAAGCACCCCGGTGATCATGCTGTCCAGTAAAGATGGCCTGTTTGATAAAGCTAAGGGGCGAATTGTAGGGTCAGATCAATATCTGACCAAACCGTTCAGCAAAGAAGAGCTACTGGGGGCGATTCGCGAGCACGTTGCGGCAGCCTGATTGCCTGTGTTCAGTGGCCTGTTGCAGGCTCGAATGTTCCATATTTATAAGACTTCGGAGGAATTATGCCTCGCGTTCTGATTGTTGATGATTCACCAACGGAAACATACAAGTTCAAAGAAACCCTGGAAAAGCACGGTTTTGAGATCATCACCGCTGATAATGGGGCTGATGGTGTGGCTGTTGCCCGCCAGGAGCAGCCTGATCTGGTGCTGATGGATGTGGTCATGCCGGGTTTGAATGGCTTCCAGGCAACACGCCAGTTGAGCAAAGGCGATGATACCAAGCATATCCCCGTCATCATCGTCACTACCAAAGATCAGGAAACCGACAAGGTATGGGGCCGTCGCCAGGGTGCTACGGATTACCTGACCAAGCCGGTGGATGAAGCGGTGTTGCTTGACACCATTAACAGAGCCATGAGCGGAAATTAAACGCAATTATGTCTGAGGTTTCCCCAGCCTATCTCAAACTGATTGAGATATCCGAGCGCAGTCGCGAACATTCGCGAGGCTTGCCTGAGCAAGAGCAGGCCAAAGCAATCTGGAGCGGTGTTGGTTTTACGCTCAACGATCGGCGCTATGTAGCGCCCATGGATGAAGTGTCTGAAATACTGACGGTTCCCCGTTATACGCAGGTGCCCGGTGTTCAAAGCTGGGTGAAAGGCATCGCCAACGTGCGTGGTCGCCTGATGCCGGTAATGGATCTGATGGCCTTTCTGGATAACCCCTCCCAATTGCAATTGAAGCGTCGGCGTCTGCTGGCGCTGGAGCGTGGCGAGCTGTATAGCGGCCTGGTGGTGGATGAAGTGCTGGGTATGCAGCACATTGCACAGGATCTTTACACCCAGACTGTGCCCGGCGAATACGCCGATACCATGCCCTATTTGAAGGGTGGATTTGAAACCGATAAAGGCTTTTTTGCCTGGTTTAGCTTATACGAGTTGGCGCGTGATCCGCGCTTTCTCAACGTGGCTTCCTGAGTATTGGAAGCAACAGTATTCATGCAGCCTGTCATGTCGGGTTGCTGGATTGGGGCAGGGACTGCAAAAGGTTTTATTCCCCGCCTTTTGAGCAGTGATGTTCAAAACTTAAACGATAAGGCATCTTTCAAAATTTGTTCTTTACTTAAACGAAGGACAGGTGTTGAAAGGCGCCTTTCTTGTGAAAACTCACCAATAACAAGTGTTCATAAAACATGTGTTGTGCACTAAACGGCCAGGAGTCCGCCTATGTCGTCTAGCACTGGAAAGCTGGAATCCAGCAAGTCCACGAACCTGATACCGGTTTATATTATCGGTCTGGTTATTACCATTGGTCTGATGCTGCTGAACTTTTACTTTGTGGCAAACCACAGTGAACAGTCAGCGAAGTACGTAACCAAAGCGACAGAGCTGAGGGTTCTCTCTCAAAGGATCGCGAAAAACGCCCTTGAAGCGGCTGCTGGTAACGGGGATGCGTTCTCGTTCCTGGATCAGGCCCGGGTGGATTTCGGCCTGGAGTGGGATGCCATCAAAAACGGCTCGCCGGATGAAGGCATGGCTGCCAACTCGGTTTTCATCACCACTGCATCCCAGGAAATGACGGATGTGGAACGGGTGTGGAAGCAGGTGTCCGACAGCTCCGACGTGATACTGGAAGGTCGCCAGACGGTGATCAACCTTCACGACGTGGCCCGTGCCCTGAATGAAAACATTCCTGTCCTGCAGGAAGAGTACGACCTGGTTGTGCAGACCCTGGTGGACAGCAAAGCGCCCGCCGATCAAGTGGCGGTCGCCCAGCGTCAATCGCTGCTGGCGGAACGTATCGTGCGATCCGTTAACAAGGTGCTGGAAGGTGGTGAGGATGCTGTTATGGCAGCCGACAGCTTCGGCCAGGATACCGAGCGCTTCGGTCGGGTACTGCAGGGCATGCTGGAAGGGGACAAATCCCTTGGCATCACCCGGGTGCGCGATAAAGCAGCGGTGGAATCCCTCAACGAAATATCGGATCTGTTTGCCGGTGTAAACGAGAGCGTGGATGAGATTCTGGAGAGTTCTCCTGAGCTGTTCCAGGTCAGGGCTTCTGCCAACGGTATCTTTAAAGATTCTCAAACCCTGCTCACCGAAACCGGTGCACTGGCGCGATCGTTCGAAAATACGCCGGTGGCAGGTTTCTGGTCCACCCTGTTTGGTATAATCTTTGCCGCCTTGGCACTGCTGTTCCTGTTGTTGATATTCTTTAGCGTAATGGCGCAATCACGTGCCCAGCTGGCCGAAGAAGCGCAACGCCGTGAAGAAAAAGAAATGCAGAACCAGCATAACCAGGAAGCGATCCTGCGACTGCTGGATGAACTGGGCGATCTGGCTGATGGTGACTTAACCATCCAGACCACAGTAACCGAGGATTTCACGGGCGCGATCGCCGACTCCATCAACTTTACCATCGACCAACTTCGTTCTCTGGTATCCACCATTAACGAGACGGCGGTACAGGTATCGGCTGCGGCCCAGGAAACCCAGGCCACAGCGATGCATCTGGCGGAAGCATCCGAGCACCAGGCCCAGGAAATTGCAGGGGCATCAGCCGCGATCAACGAGATGGCGGTGTCCATCGACCAGGTATCTGCCAACGCTGCTGAATCCGCGGCGGTTGCGGAGCGATCGGTATCGATCGCCAACAAAGGTGCGGAAGTGGTACAGAATACGATTCACGGGATGGATACCATTCGTGAACAGATTCAGGAAACTTCCAAGCGTATCAAGCGACTGGGTGAATCATCCCAGGAGATCGGGGATATCGTATCGCTGATCAACGACATCGCCGACCAAACCAACATCCTCGCATTGAACGCTGCGATCCAGGCCTCTATGGCGGGTGAAGCGGGTCGAGGCTTCGCGGTGGTAGCGGATGAAGTACAGCGCCTTGCGGAGCGTGCATCTGCTGCAACCAAGCAGATCGAAGCTCTGGTAAAAACCATCCAAACCGATACCAACGAAGCGGTAATCTCCATGGAACAAACCACTTCTGAGGTGGTGCGTGGAGCCCGACTGGCACAGGATGCGGGTGTGGCGCTGGAAGAGATCGAGAACGTATCCAGTAACCTGGCGGACTTGATCCAGAACATCTCCAACGCGGCGCGTCAGCAGGCAGCATCTGCGGGTCACATTTCCAATACGATGAACGTTATCCAGGAAATCACCTCGCAAACGTCAGCGGGTACCACCGCGACGGCAACGTCTATCGGTAACTTGGCGGAACTGGCGGTACAGATGCGTAACTCTGTAGCCGGTTTCAAACTGCCAGATACCGGAATGTAATGCACCTGGGCCCGGCGGATGTGAGAGCAGAAGCCGGGCCCAAAGGTGACGTGGCCGGGAGTGATGTCAGTGCCAGCAGAACGATGGAGTCTTCAGAAAGCCGAGTTGAACGAGGAGCAGTTTATGCGTTGGCGTACTCTGCTGGAAGATCGAACCGGCATGCAGCTGTCCATCGAGCGCAAATCCTTCCTGGAAACCAGCCTGAATATTCGCATGCGCGAAATCGGTTGCACCAGCTACGACACCTATTACGAAAAACTGATGTCTGGTTTGGCCGGCGAGGTGGAGTGGGCCACTTTGGTGGATCGCCTCACCGTGCAGGAAACCAGTTTTTTCCGTCATCCCAGTTCCTATGAATTGGTGCGTAACTACTGCACCAAGCTGTATAAAGAGCAGGGGCGTAAACACATTGAGTTGTGGAGCGTAGGGTGTGCCACGGGAGAGGAACCGTACTCTCTGGCCATGCTGATGGATGATTTGGTGAGCCAGCAGTCGGATCGCCGATATTACGGCATCACCGCTACCGATATCAGTTTGCCCGCGTTGAGTAAGGCGCGGGAAGGTGTGTACAACATTCGCAAGCTGGAGCGCGTCGATCAACGCTATAGCCAGCTGTATTTTGAAAGTCATGAGCGTGGCCGTTGTCGTGTGGTGCCGCGTTTGAAAGATCGAGTCTGTTTTGCCCAGATCAACGTGCTGGATCTGCGGCAGGCACCGGTTCAAAACGTGGACGTGGTGTTCTGTCAGAATTTGCTGATCTATTTTCAGGGCTGGCGCAAAAAAGACATCGTTACTCATTTGGCTGAACGGTTGGCACCCGGTGGCATCATGGTGCTCGGGGTGGGTGAAGTGCTCGATTGGCAGCGTCCGGATATGGAACGTTTCCAATACAAAGACACCCTCGCCTTTATCAAACGCAACCATTCATAGCTCAGCCAATATAACCAGAGCCAGGAGCAGACATGGCCGATCAACACGATTTTCAAGCGCTGGATTGGGTCAAGGGCGAAATTGAAGAGACCTTGAAGCAGGCGCAACAATCGTTGGAAGCGTTCGTGGACAATCCGGAAGATTCCACGCGCATGCGTTTTTGTCTCACTCATTTGCATCAGGTGGCTGGCACCCTGCAGATGGTGGAATTCTTTGGCGCTGCTCTGTTGGCCGAAGAGATGGAAAACCTGGCCATCGCGCTCATAAATGAAAAAGTACAGCGGGTGGATGATGCGCAGGAAGTGCTGATGAAAGCCATCCTGCAGCTGCCAGTGTATCTTGATCGGGTTAAGGATGGTCAGCGTGATATGCCGGTGGTGGTATTGCCCCTGCTGAACGATCTGCGTGCTGCCCGTGGCGAACATCTGCTGTCAGAAACGGCCCTGTTCAAACCGGATCTGGAAGCCGGTAGTGAAGCCGCACCGAAAGAAACCGTATCCCAGGAAGCGTTGGCGCAATTGCCCCAACTGCTGAAAAAAATTCGTCAGCTCTATCAGTTTGCCCTGGTGGGCTTGATCCGCAATCAAGATATGCCCACTAACCTGGGTTACATGGCCAAATCCCTCGCCAAGTTGGAGCAACTCTACAGCAACGCGCCGATGGGTCAGTTGTGGTGGGTGTCTGCAGCACTGGTGGAAGGGGTGTCCCGTTCCTATATCGAGCTGGGTACGTCGGTTAAAATGCTGTTTGGTCAATTGGATCGACAGCTTAAGCACAGCATCGATACCGGTGCTGATCGTAATGAAGCGGTGCCCACAGAATTACTGAAGAACCTGCTGTTTTACGTCGGCCGCGCTGAAGGCGAAACCTCCCGTATTCAAGCGGTAAAAGCCGCGTTCAAATTGGATCGTGCATTACCGTCTGAAGATTTGCTGGATAATGAGCGGCAGCGGTTGACCGGGCCCGACAAAGCTACCATCAGTTCGGTCGTGGCGGCGTTGTTGGAAGAGTTGTCTGGTGTTAAAGAAACACTGGATCTGTTTATGCGGGGCCAGGTGAGCGACAGCAAAGAGCTGCGTGCTGTGATCCCGGTTTTAAAGCAAATATCCGATACCCTGGCGGTGCTAGGAGTAGGCAATCCGCGCCGTGTCATTGTGGAGCAGATCGATACCATCGGGCACATGGTGGACAGTCAGGAGCTTCCTGATGACAACATGCTGATGGACGTGGCGGGTGCTCTACTGTATGTGGAGGCCACCTTACAAGGTATGGCCAGCGATCCTTCTTCTGCCGTATCTGGGGCCGACGAGGGTGATGATTCGCAGTTTGTATCGCCGGAACAAATCAGCAAAGCCCGCTCTGCGGTTATTGAAGAGTCCCGCTCCGGGCTGGAAAACGCCAAGGATGCCATCTCCGATTACATTGGTTCCAACTTCGATATAGATTCACTGCAGGCGGTGCCGGATATTCTGCACAGCGTGCGGGGCGGCTTGATGATGGTGCCGCTGACGCACCCGGCAGCCTTGCTGCAAAGCTGTATCAGTTTTATCAGTGAGCAGTTGATCGAGGCCCGCGTTCAGCCAGACTGGAAACAGTTGGACACCTTGGCGGATGCCATTACCAGCGTTGAATATTATCTCGAACGTCTGGGGGATCGTTTCCCCGGTGACGAAGACATTCTCTCCATTGCCGAAGAAGCCGTTGCAGCTTTGGGTTATCCTGCCGAGCGCATTGATCCCAGCGACATGGCACCGACGCTCATGGACACTGAATCCCTGGGTGAAGAAGCCGAGCTGCAAAGCCTTGATGAACAAGACGGCGATGACGACATCATTCAGATCGAGTTCACCGAAGAGGACTTGTTGGCTGCAGGTGAGCCTGTGGCAGCGGCTGAGCCGGAGCCTGAAGACGATGATGATTTGATTGATGAAGAAGTCATCGAAATCTTCATTGAAGAAGCCGGGGAAGTGCTCGAAGCCATTCATGATCATCTGCCACGCTGGAAATCCGATTACGATAACGAAGAAGCGTTGAAAGAATTGCGTCGTGCTTATCACACCCTCAAGGGCAGTGGTCGCATGGTGGGGGCGTTGATTGTTGGTGAGCTGGCCTGGTCGGTGGAGAACATGCTCAACCGGGTATTGGACAAGACCATTCCCACTAATGAAGACGTCACCGGAATTGTAGAGCGGGTTACCGAGGTTGTGCCTGCTCTGGTGAAGGCATTCGAAGATCGAGTCAAGCCAGACATCAATGTGGATGCGTTGGCGGCAGTAGCCGATGCGTTAGCAAAAGGCGAGGTGCCTCCCGCAATACCCGAAGATCTTAGCCTGGCGGCGTCTGTTGCTGAGTCTGTGGTTGAAGAATTGCCAGAAGCGATGGAAGCGGTTGCTGACGATGATGGCAGCGCTGAGATTGATCCGGTGCTGGTTGATATATTCAGTCAGGAAGCCTCTTCGCACCTTGAAACCCTCAAAGCCTTTTTGGCGCAAGAGGATACGCGTTCACTTAATGACGATATGTTGCGTGCCTTGCACACCCTGAAAGGCAGCGCGCACATGGCCGGTATTGGGCCAATTGCCGAGCTGGCTTCACCTACGGAGCGTTTTTTCAAAGAATGTCATCTGCAAGGTGTGGCGGCATCGAATGACATCACCTTATTGCTGGGCGATTTCGTGCAGCTGATCGAGCAGGGGTTGGTGGATCTGATGTCCCATCCATCTGCGCCGATCCTGGGCAGCGAGGAATTCCTGCAACGCTTAAACGAGCTGCGGGAAGAAAAGCTCAAGCATGCTGAGGAAGCTGCCGCTGCCGACTCTGGCCGCCCTGATCCGCAACTGGTGAGCCTGTTCCTGGCCGAAGGTATGGATCTGATCATGGACGCAGGGGATGTGCTGCGTCATTGGGAACAGAATCCTGTGCCCGGCGATGCGCTGGATAAACTGCGGCAAGAATTGCGTATCATGGCGCGCAGTGCCAGTGCCGCCCAACTCAACGAAGTGGTTGAATTGGGCATGACTCTGGAAGAGCTGTACGAAGCCGCGGCCAACGGTATGATCACCCCGGACGAACGCTTTTTCCGCAGGGCCCATAAGGCCCACGAGGCGCTCGTCAACATGATGGATTTCATTGCCGCAGGGCAACCCGTGGTAGCGGATAACGATATCATCGCCGAACTTCAGGCATTGATGGATCAGGCTCCCGAGGTCAGCGAGCAGCTCGAAGCGGCTGAACAAAATCAAATAGAGGCCGGGCTGGTTGAGCAAGAAGCAGAGCCGGAGCTTGAGTCAGAACCTGAATTTGAGCTGGATATAAACCTTGCCGAAGATCTGACGGATGATCTTGCAAATGAGCAGGATGAACAAGAAAGCCAGAACGAAACCGCCGAGTTTGAAATAAATTCAGAACAGTCATCCGATCAGCCGTCGGCCGAGCAGGATGACACGGGTGTGCTGGAGTTTGAACTGGACGACACCTCTGACACTGAGCAGCCCGCGCTGGAGGCCACTGCGTTCGAAGCAGAAGAATTTATCCTCGACAACGCAGAAGACTCTGATACCGAGTTCAGCATGGAGGAAATTGATCACCTTGAAGAAGAGCCGGAAGCGTTGGCTCCTCAGGAAGACATGGTGGGCGATTTCGATCCGGAACTGGTGGAAATCTTTCTGGAGGAAGCATCCGAAATTCTCGACAGCACAGCCGAGCAATTACAGAGCTGGATGGAACAGCAGGATAACCTGGATATAGTGGCTGGCCTGCAGCGTAATCTGCACACCCTCAAAGGGGGTGCACGCATGTCGGACATGAAGGAAATGGGTGATCTGGCCCATAACCTGGAAAACCTCTACGAAGGCTTGTGCATGGGCAACTTTACTGCCACGCCAGCCCTGTTCGAGCTGTTGCATCAGTGCCATGATCGTTTGTCTGAAATGTTTGAAACCATTCAGAGTGGTCAGCAGGCAAATGGTGCTGAAGACCTGATCGGCCGTATTGACGACTTTACCCATGGGCGCCTGGAACCGGTTGCCGCACCTCAGTCCGAGCCCGAACCAGTGCCTACTCTTACCGTGGCGGACAACCCCTTCGAGCAACAGGCCGAAGAAGACACCGAAGCATTGTCTGCCCTGGGTGGGGCCGGTGAAAGTGTGGATACTGAAATCCTGGAGATCTTCCTGGAGGAAGCCGAAGAACTCACCGAGGGCATCGATAACACCATCAATACCTGGCTGTCGGAGCGTGATAACCAGGAGCATCTGGATGAAATGAAACGCCTGCTGCACACCCTGAAAGGGGGTGCTCGCTTGGCAGGCTTGGTTCACATCGGCAACCTGAGCCACAACTTCGAGACGTTCTTGATTCAGAGCGAAACCGATAACGTCGCCATGGACGATGCTTATTTTGCCAAAGTGCAAACTGAGCACGACAAACTGTTTGAGCAAATGAATCATCTGCGTCAGCAGGGCAGTGAGCTGATCTCATCGGCCGCTGAGGATGCTGAGTTCGCCTTCACCATGGATGAAGATGAGCCTGCCCTGGGCACCACAGCGAGTGAACCAGCAGCGCAGGCAGCAGAAGATAATGTAGTACCGATCACGCCTCAGCCGGAAAGCTTTATTGCCCCGAAACCAGAAGAGATGCTGCCCGCATCAGCATTGCGTGCGGAAGACAAAAAGCGTGCTTCTGGTGAGAGCGTCAAGGTGTCCTCGGAATTGATGGAGAGCCTGGTTAACCTGGCCGGTGAAACCTCAATATTCCGTGGTCGAATCGAGCAGGAAATTACCGATTTCAACTTCGTTATTGACGATATCGGCATGACCATTGACCGTGCCCGTGAACTGTTACGACGGCTGGATATCGAAACCGAGGCGCAGATTTCCTATCGCTATCAGCAGGCCCAAACCGAAGGGGAAGAGTATGAAGACTTCGACCCCTTGGAGATGGATCGCTACTCCACGTTAAACCAGATCTCCCGTTCACTGGGGGAAACCGTGTCCGATTTGATGGATCTGCGGGACTCTCTCACCGATCGCGCCCGGGATGCAGAAACCCTGCTGATTCAGCAGGGTCGAATCAACTCAGAACTGCAAGAAAGTTTAATGCGTACGCGCATGGTTCCGTTCTCGCGTATGGTGCCTCGTCTGCGCCGAATTGTGCGCCAGATCGCCGGTGAAGTGGGTAAGAAAGCGGAACTGGAAATCATCGGTGCGGACGGCGAAATGGATCGTACTGTACTGGAGCGCATGGTGCCGCCACTGGAGCACATGCTGCGAAATGCGGTGGATCACGGCCTTGAGACCCCGGAACAGCGCTTGGCTGCAGGCAAAAAAGATACTGGCCGTATCACCATTCATCTGGCTCGCGAGGGCGGTGAGGTGGTGCTGCGTTTAACGGATGATGGTAAAGGTATTAACCTGGACGGCGTGAAGAAGCGTGCGATAGAGCGCGGTTTGATGAAGGCCAATGCGCCACTCACCGATAAAGAAGTCATGCAGTTTATCTTCAAGCCCGGCTTCAGTACCGCAGAAAAAGTTACCCAGATCTCCGGTCGTGGTGTGGGCATGGACGTGGTTCACAGCGAAATCAAGCAATTGGGTGGTAATGTTAAATTGCATTCGGCACCCGGTGCCGGTTCGCAGTTTACGATTCGACTGCCCTTTACCGTGTCGGTTAACCGCGCCTTGATGGTGCGGGTGGGAGAGGATCTGTACGCCATCCCGTTGACCAACATCGAAGGTATCGTGCGGGTCAGCCCCTATGAGCTGGAAGCCTACTACCAGCCCGATGCACCCAAGTTTGAGTATGCCTCCCAGAACTACGCCATGCGTTACCTGGGCCGCTATGTGCACAACAACCCCATACCCAACCTGACCAGTCACACCAAGCCCATCCCGGTGTTGCTGGTGCGAGGAGGTGATCACGCGGTGGCGCTGCAAGTGGATGCGTTGCTCGGTTCCCGCGAGGTGGTGGTGAAATCCGTTGGGCCGCAGCTGGCCGCAGTCAGCGGTATTTCCGGTGCCACCATTCGTGGGGATGGTAGTGTGGTTATCATCCTTGATTTGAGTGCGGTGATCCGCGCCGAACAGGCTCAACTGAGTATGGAAGCCTCGCTGGAACAGGATGCCCTGGTATCTCAGGTGCGCGAAGAGGTCAATGAAACACCGCTGGTGATGGTGGTGGATGATTCGGTTACTGTGCGTAAGGTAACCAGCCGCTTGCTGGAGCGTAACGGCTTTGAGGTGGTCACCGCCAAAGACGGTGTGGACGCCATAACCCAGTTGCAGGACATCAAACCCGATGTCATGTTGCTGGATATTGAGATGCCCCGTATGGACGGGTTCGAGGTGGCTACCCTGGTGCGTCACGACGAACGTCTCAAGGATACGCCCATCATTATGATCACGTCCCGAACCGGTGAAAAACACCGTGATCGGGCCATGAGCATCGGCGTTAACCGCTACATGGGTAAACCTTATCAGGAAACGGTGCTGCTGCAGACCATCGATGAATTGATCAAACAGGAAGCCTAGTGTGCCCCAAAAGCCCGGCTCCCTGCGGGGAGCAAATCCCCGCGTGGGGGTGATTGCAGATTCAACACTGCAACGACACGTGGTTTGCAAAACCATAGAGTCGGTGGGCTACGGCGTGGCGGTGACTCTATCGCCAGACAAAGTCAGTGATGACATTATTTGTGGTGACAAGGCCGATGTCTGGTTGGTGGACATAGAAGATGAGGATAAGTGGTCGGATTTTATCGTGCATTTGTTTGAATCTTCCACTGCCCCTATTTTGCTGGGCGAAGGCAATGCTCCTAGTGTTAGCACCCTGCAATTCCAGCGCTGGGAAAGAAAGATTTACGCCAAGCTGAAAGACATCGTGGGCAAGCCCATGCCGGTGGATGAAACCATCACCAGTCTGGTGAGCGTCGAACATGAACCGGCGCAGGCATGCGAAGAGCATGCGGTTGAAGACGGTGAACCGGCATCCAATGTCTGGGTATTGGGGGCCTCCCTGGGTGGCCCTGCTGCGGTGAAAGAGTTTCTGGATGCATTGCCACCGGCACTGCCCATCGCCTTTGTTATTGCCCAGCATATTGATCCCGGCTTTCAGGATACCTTGAGCAAGGTGTGGGGTCGCAACTCCCATTTTAAATTCAAGCCTCCTGTTGCAGGCCGTTGCCTCAGTCACGGGGAGATCATGATTGCTCCTATTGAGCAGGTAATGACGCTGAATCAGTTTGCCCGGGTGGAACTGTACGAAGAGCAGTGGGAAGGGCCCTACGCCCCATCCATCGATCAGGTTATGTCGCTGATGGCGGATCGCTACGGAGTGCAAACTGGCGCTATACTGTTCAGCGGCATGGGAAACGATGGTGCCATCTCTGCCGCCAAGCTGAGACAAATGGGCATCGAAGTATGGGCGCAGACAGCCGATACCTGTGCCAACAGCTCGCAGCCGGATTCGGCTCGGGCCACCGGTTGTGTGACTTTTAGCGGCTCCCCCAAGGAGCTGGCCAGGAAACTGGTTGAATACACCTCGGAGTTCTACTCCGAATCACTACTTAATTAAACGGATAACGCCATGGCTGAACTACCTGAACAAATTGCCAGCTTATTGATTCCCATGATCGGACGCCCCCTGTTGCTGCCCAACGTGGCGGTGGCGGAAATCGTGGGCTGGGATCAACCGGAGAAGCAGGAAGGCAGCCCCGACTGGCTGTTAGGCAAGATCGAATGGCGGGGCGTTGAGTTGCCGGTGGTGTCACTTGAGCTGATGAACGATCTGGAAATCGAAGATGCCTCTTTGGGCCAGCGCTTGGCGGTGATTAATGGTGTTGGTGAGTGCAAATTGCCGTTCTACGCGATTTCTGTGCAGGGTATTCCCCGGCTGGTGCGGGTATACCCAGAAGAAATGGGCAGCGAGGAACCCTCGCAAGATCGTGCCTATGACACCTTGGTTATGGTCAGTGGCGAGCGTGCCGTAATACCTGATCTGGTCAATGTCGAACGTGAATTGAATCAGGTGGTATAAGCGGGCTTTTGGGCTACAGCAGAAAATCCCCCCAACTGAGCTGAATCAGGCTCAGCAGAACCACCGGTGCGGTTTCGGTGCGCCACACCCGCGGCCCCAGCGTAATGCAGTCAAAACCCAGATCCTTGGTCTGTTCCACCTCCTCGTCGGCAAAGCCACCTTCCGGCCCCACCGCAAAGCACAGGCTAGAAGGAGCCTCCGCGTTAAATGGGTTGCCGGGCAGATCTTCGGTGTGCAGAATCCACTTTTTATCCGCTTCCACCGCCTCTGCCCATTGCAGCAGTGGCTGAGGGGGGTTGATGGTAGGAATAATATTCATGCCGCACTGTTCACAGGCACTGATCAGTAGATGCCGCCACTGATCCAGCTTTTTCTCCAGCCGCGCACCTTTCAGTTTCACTTCACAGCGCTGGCTGAATAGGGGGGTGATCTCACTCACTCCAAGCTCCACTGCTTTTTGCAGGGCGTAATCCATGTGATCACCCTTGCCCATCACCTGGCCCAGATGGATCTGAACCGGGGAGGCCCGATCCGCTTCGTTGAAGAATGTGAGTTCCACCGCCACAGATTTATTACCCACCGCCGCGATCTGTCCGTGGTATTCGCCGCCGGTACCGTTAAACAGGATAACCGGGTCGCCTTCCACCATGCGCAGTACTTTGCTAAGGTGACGGCTGCCGTTCTCATCCAATTGAACGGTGTTTCCTTCCAGCAAAGGCTGGTTCTGAAAAATTCGAGGCGTGCGCATAAGTCTGTTTGAATCGCCAATCTGAGTGGGTGTATCCCCATTTTAGAACAGAATATGCCTGCCTGTCTCAGTCCACCTGCGTGGCTGTACTCAATGGGTAATTAATAGGTCGTTAAAGGGTGTGTTATGACAAAACTGATCGGTTATGTGTTTCTGATCCTGGGCATTGGCTTGTTGCTGATGGGCATCAATCAGCTTGGGTTATATGTGCAAAAGCCGGAAACGTTTCCCATCTACCAGGCGCTGATTAGCCTGCCTGAGTCGGATCGCACTCTGCAGTTACAGCAAGGCTCCATGGTGTTGCCGGTGGGCTTCTTTAAAATAAGCGGCATGCTATCCATTCTGTTGACGGCGTTCCTGTTGGTGTCCGTGGTGCGATTGTTGGTTTCCACCGGCGTAGGCATGATGAAATCCAACACGCAGGATCTTGCTCGTCAGCTTATTGCTGAAATCCGCAAGCAAGGCAAGTCTGACTATGATGGCAGTGACCTGTCATGATGGATGCATTCATCACGTTTGCACGTTATAACCGCAAGATGAATGCACAGATCTATGATGTCTGCGCTCAGCTGGATCAAGGGCAGTTGGAGGCCGATCGGGGGGCTTTCTTTGGTTCTATTTACTGCACCTTGAACCACATTATGATTGCCGACCTGTATTGGCTGCAGCGAGTAACCAAGCAGCCTTCGCCCTTGGTTGACAGTGCGGGGGAGCCGCTGCGGATACAAGCCCTTGATCAGATTTTGTATGAGCAGCTGGCGACCCTGTCCCATTGGCGCAGCATAATAGATGACCGCATCGTGGCCTGTGTGGAGGCTCTGGCACAGGAGTCAGCAGACCTGTCCCGCACATTGGATCATCGCCTGATGGATGGCAGCGTGGTTCAATTTACGTTGAATAAAGCCCTTTGCCACTGGTTCAATCATCAGACCCACCATCGTGGTCAAGTGACCACGATATTAAGCCAATTACATATCGACTTTGGTGTGACGGATCTGTTGCTTATGGAATTGGATTAATCAGCGGGTTGCCAGTTCAATCCCTTCCCATGCTACCTTGGCCAGATGATCTATTTGATCTTCAGTAATAATGTACGGCGGCATGAAGTACACCACATTGCCCAGCGGCCGTAGCAGTGCCTGGTTTTTCAAGCCATGCTCGTAGACGCGCAGGCCACGGCGTTCCTGCCAAGGAAACGGCGTTCTAGTGGTTTTATCCTGCACCATTTCAATGGCCAGTATCATCCCCGTCTGACGCACCTCTGCCACGTTGGGGTGATCAGCGAAATGCGCGGTGGCATCCGCCATTTTCTGAATCAGTTTTTGATTGTTGGCGATGACATTGTCCTGCTCAAAAATATCCAGCGTTGCCAGGGCTGCTGCACAGGCCAGAGGGTTGCCGGTGTAGCTGTGGGAATGCAGAAAGCCGCGCAGAGTATCGTAATCGTCATAGAATCCCTGGTAGATCCGATCATGGGTCAACACGGCGCAGAGGGGCAGATAGCCACCGGTCAAGCCTTTCGACAGGCAAAGGAAGTCCGGTGTGATGCCAGCCTGTTCGCAGGCAAACAGCGTCCCGGTACGGCCGAAACCCACCGCAATTTCATCGGCAATCAGATGCACATTGTAGCGATCGCAGGCTGCTCGCAATTTGGTCAGATAAACCGGGTGGTACATGCGCATGCTGCCTGCACACTGCACCAGGGGCTCTACAATCACCGCGCAGATTTCCTCGTGCTTCTCTGCCAGCAATTGCTCCATGGCTACCGCCTGGCGCAGGCTGTAATCCTCCCAGCTTTCGCCGGGCTCCCGGTTGTAGCAATCGGGGCTGGGGGCCGTGAAGGTCGTCATCAGCAGGGGTTCATAGGTTTTCTTGTAGAGATCCACGTTGCCCACGGCTAATGCAGCCAGGGTTTCACCATGGTAGGAATTACTCAGGGTCACGAACTTGGTTTTACGGGTGTTGCCCTGGTTGAGCCAGAAGTGAAAGCTCATTTTCAGCGCGACTTCTATGCCGGAGGAGCCGTTGTCGGCATAAAAGCAACGGTTCAGCCCCTCAGGTGTGATCGCCACCAGCCGTTCTGATAGTTCGATCACCGGCTCATGACTGAAACCGGCAAGAATCACGTGTTCAAGGTTGTCCAGCTGATGCTTGATGCGATCATTGATGCGTGGATTGGCGTGTCCGAACAGGTTCACCCACCATGAACTCACCACATCCATATAGCGATTGCCCTCAAAATCCTCCAGCCAGATGCCTTCACCTTTTTTAATGGGGATGATGGGCAGGGTTTCATGATCCTTCATCTGTGTGCAAGGGTGCCACAATACTTGAAGATCTCGCTGCATAAGGCTGTTATTCAATGACATTTTGTTACCGGACAGGCGGAGGGTGAGGGCATTAGGGTAAGCACATGATGTGCTTTGCGCAAGCTCTGCCTTGCGAATGCCTGCAGAAGCCATAGCCCTTCCCCATAACGTGGCTCATCTATTGCAGCGCGATCCCTGCGTCGTCACAAAGTGCGCTATGCGACTCTTGCTGTGATTTATTCAAATGTATTCTTTTTAGGGGACTCAAGATGAGTGGAAACCAAGCTCGCCTTAACGCCATTGCTGGCATTACCAATCGTAAACCAGTGGATGTCGAGATGCCGCTGCCACTGAACAAGATCTGGGCAGATGATGTGTTTAATCTGGCTACCATGGAAGAATGCCTGTCGAAAAGCGCGTTCAAAGCCATGAAGAAAACGGTTCACACCGGAGCCGAGCTGGATCCGGGCACGGCGGATATTGTCGCTGCCGCCATGAAAGACTGGGCGATGTCGAAGGGCGTAAAGTTCTTCTCCCACATCTTCTATCCCATGACCAACGCCACTGCAGAAAAGCATGACGGCTTTATCGTCACCAATTCCGATGGCGGGGCCATCACTGAATTTACCGGCAGCCTGCTGATCAAGGGCGAACCCGATGGGTCTTCGTTCCCCAATGGCAGTCTGCGTATGACCAATGCCGCCCGTGGCTATACGGCTTGGGATCCCACCAGCCCGGCCTACGTCATGCATACGGATAACGGCGCTACGTTGATGATTCCCAGCGTATTTTTGTCCTGGACCGGGGAAGCCCTGGACAAAAAGATCCCGCTGATGCGCTCCAACGCCGCCATGAACATAGCGGCGAAAAAAGTCTTATCCCTGATGGGTGAAACCGAGATCGCCACCGTCAGTTCCAGCTGTGGTGCCGAGCAGGAATACTTTCTGATCGACGCCGGTCTGGCCGCTGCCAGGCCGGATCTGTTGTTGGCGGGCCGCTCATTGTTCGGCGCGTCACCCGCAAAGGGCCAGCAGTTTGATGACCAATACTTTGGTGCCATCCCTGAACGGGTCCAAGTGTTCATGCAGGCACTGGAAGACAAGCTGTATCGCTTAGGCATTCCGGCCAAAACCCACCACAACGAAGTGGCGCCCGGACAGTTTGAGATCGCCCCCTATTATGAGAGCGCCAACGTGGCATCGGATCACCAGCAGATGTTGATGACCCTGCTGAAGATCACCGCTAAACAGCATGGCTTCGTCTGCCTGCTGCACGAAAAGCCCTTTGCCGGAGTCAATGGTTCGGGCAAGCATGTCAATTGGTCGGTGGGCAATGCCACCCAGGGGAACCTGCTTGATCCCGGCAAAACCCCGAACGACAACCTCAACTTTCTGCTGTTTTGTGGTGCAGTAATCCGTGGTGTGCATCTCTACGGTCCATTATTGCGGGCTGTTATCGCATCGGCTTCCAACGATCACCGCCTGGGAGCCAACGAGGCACCACCGGCCATTCTTTCGGTGTATCTGGGGGACCAGCTGGAAAAACTGTTCATGGACATTAAGGAAGGCACCATTGGCGAGCTGCTCAGTGGCGGAATGATGGACATCGGGCTGGCGGAAATCCTCAAGTTCGAGCGGGATCCCGGCGACCGTAACCGTACCTCGCCCTTCGCCTTCACTGGCAACCGCTTTGAGTTCCGCGCGGTGGGTTCTTCAGCGTCGGTTTCTGGTCCCTTGATCGCCATGAACACCATGTTGGCCGACTCGCTGGATTGGATTGCCGACAGGTTGGCTCCGGCTCTGGCGAGCAGCGCAAGCCCGGCCGAAGCCGTGTTCAGTGTGCTGCAGGAGCTCATGTCCGAGCACAGCAATGTGATTTTTGGTGGCGACGGCTACTCCAGTGAGTGGCATCGTGCTGCCGTGGAAGAGCGTGGCCTGCAAAACATCCCCACCACCGCTGACGCCTTGCCTGCCCTATTAAGCCCGGAGGTGCAGGGCCTGTTCGAGCGCACAGGCGTACTGTCACCAAAAGAGGTGAACAGCCGCTACGAAGTCTACGCCGAACAATACATTCTCTCTATCGAGGTGGAAGCCAAGCTGGTAGTGGATATGGTCACCACCATGATCTACCCCGCAGCCATGGCCTATCTTTCTACCCTGACCTCAACACTGGTGGCCGCTCAGTCTCTATCTATATCTCTGGATACGGGTATTGCCAGCTCGATAGCGGAAACCGCCAATGCCATGATGACGGCCGTGAGCACCCTCTCCGGCGCCCTGGCTTCCCATGACTTTGATTCCACCGAAGCCCATATGAAGTTCTGTGCCGACACCTTGTGCGGCATGATGCTGGCTGTCCGTGCCGAAGCCGACAAGCTGGAATCCTTGGTGGATGACCAGTTGTGGCCCCTGCCCAAATATCAGGAAATGTTGTTCATGCGCTAGCAATTGCACGGAGCGGAGTCAACAAAGGCTTTACGGTGGTGCCCATAGCACAGCCGTAAAGCCTTTCTGTTAGCTAGTGTGCCATTTTAATAATGACTTTTTAATCAGAGGGTTGGGGTGGCTTCAGTCGAATTTCTGATCAGCTCTACCAGCCAGCGCCATGCCGGTGTATTCCGTCTTGCTGACCCGCCACAGCAAACCGACCTGACAAAATCAGCAACAAAAAGTAGCCCTTTCTACTTCAAAAGCACTTTTCAGGCCACAGGTTTCATATAGAATGCTCGATCGACCCGGCAGCCTCCTTGATTTGTACAAGATTCTGGTATGCGCTTTACTAAACGCTGGGATTAACAATGATCAGAGGAGACGTAACTGGTGGAACATAAAGTTGAAATTGAAGATTATTACACTCCCGAAGTGTTTCAGCGTCTGAAGGCGCTTGCTGATACCAAGGATACTCCGTTTGTCGTAATCGACACGGAATCCATTCGAAATCAGTATGATGAGTTGGTGACCAATTTTCCAAAAGCCAGCATTTATTATGCGGTTAAAGCCAACCCGGCCAACGAAATTCTGGCACTGCTGGCGGAGAAAGGCTCCAGTTTCGATATCGCCTCCACCTATGAGCTTGATAAAGTGATGGCCCATGGGGTATCGCCTGATCGCATCAGTTTTGGCAATACCATCAAGAAAAGCAAAGATGTGCGTTACTTCTACGAGAAAGGCGTGCGCCTGTTCTCGACCGACTCGGAAGCGGATCTGCGCAACATCGCAAAGGCAGCGCCGGGCTCCAAGATCTACGTGCGAATCCTGACTGAAGGTGCTCAAACCGCCGATTGGCCTTTGTCGCGCAAGTTTGGCTGCCAGCTGGATATGGCGCTGGATCTGTTGATCATGGCGCGGGATCTGGGGTTGATTCCCTATGGCATTTCATTCCACGTAGGATCGCAGCAGCATGATATCGGCTCTTGGGATGCGGCCATCGGTAAGGCCAAAATCGTCTTTGAACGTTTAAAGAAAGAAGACGGCATTGTTCTGAAAATGATCAATATGGGCGGTGGCTTTCCAGCCAATTACCTAAAGAAAACCCACGATCTGGCCACCTACGCGCAAGAGATCAATCGTTTTCTGGAAGAAGACTTTGCTGAAGACATGCCTGAGATCATTCTGGAGCCAGGCCGTTCTCTGGTGGGTAATGCCGGTATCCTGGTGAGTGAAGTGGTGCTGATCTCCAAAAAATCCAGAACCGGGTTGAATCGCTGGATATTCACCGATGTGGGTAAATTCAGCGGCCTGGCCGAAACCATGGACGAATCCATCAAGTATCCGATCTATGTGGAGAAGAATGGTGAGTTGGAGGAAGCGGTTATTGCAGGCCCCACCTGTGACAGCGTGGACATCATGTATGAGAACTACAAGTATGGCTTGCCGCTCAACCTGGCCATCGGTGATCGTATGTACTGGATTTCAACAGGCGCCTATACCACCAGTTATTCCTCCGTTGAGTTCAATGGTTTCCCGCCGTTGAAAAGTTACTTCGTTTAGTAGTCTTGCCTGTTTATTCACTCCGGGTTCGTTGTCAGGGCCTGGAGTGGATGCCCTGAATCGTTTGCGATTGTTTGCACTTCTTTGTGCATGGAGCCTCTGTGGTTGATCTGCTGAATCTGTTCTTGCTCATATTGGCCAGCGCCATTTTTGCCATGTCGGAAATTGCCGTGGCGGCTGCACGCAAAATCAAACTAATGGTGATGGCAGAGGAAGGCAGCACCAAAGCTGCGGATATTTTGGCATTGCAGGAAAACCCCGGCGCGTTTTTCGCCATGATTCAGATCGGGTTGAATGCGATCGCCATCATGGGCGGCATTTTAGGGGAGGCGGCCCTGACCCCTTATATCGAAGAGTTGATTCAAACGGTCTATCAAGGCCCGTTGCTGGAAAAGATCAGCTTTCCGATTTCGTTTCTTATCATAACGTCCTTATTCATCCTGTTTGCAGATCTGTTGCCAAAACGCCTGGCGATGATCATGCCGGAGAGCATTGCCATAAAGGTGATCACCCCAATGCGTTGGGTCACGGTGGCGTTGACGCCGCTGGTGCTGTTTTTTAATGGCATTACCAATGCGGTATTACGTTCACTCAAACTGCCGATTGCACAGAAGGAGGTGGTGACCACCGAAGATATCGTGGCCACCATTGGCGCAGGCCTGGATTCTGGTTCTGTGCAACCGCAGGAACTTCAGATCATTGAAAACGTGTTTGAACTTGAACAGCGCACGCTGTCCAGTGCGATGGTTCCCCGCGATAGTATTGTTTACTTCGATGTGGCAGACGAAAGTGCCGATATCAGTCAGGCCATTATCGATCACCCTCACAATACCTTTTTAGTCTGTGATGGCGGCTTGGATAAACTGATCGGGCTTATCGATTCCAAAGAGATATTGATAACCGTGTTAAAGGGCGAGTCGGCCAGGGTTTCCCCTGACGTGATCAATAAAAATGTGTTCTACCTACCCGAAACCCTGTCGTTGGCGGATGCGTTAAATGCATTTAAAACCAAGCCGCAGCAATTGGCGGTGGTGGTGAACGAATATGCGCTGATTGTCGGCGTGGTGACGGTAAAGGATCTTTTGAGCGGGTTTATGGGTGAGTTGATCACGCCCGCCGGTAAAGAGCTGATAGTGAAGCGTGATCAGGATTCATGGATTGTGGATGGCATGACGCCGGTTGGCGATGTGGCCCGTCACCTGGATATGGATGCTTTCCCGGATAAAAATCAGTATGACACGATAGCCGGTTTTATTATCTTCAAACTCAAAAAGCTGCCCAAGTTAACCGACCACGTGGTGTATTCCGGTTATAAATTTGAAGTGATTGACTTGGAGGGTGTGAGGATTGCCCAGGTGTTGGTTACCAAGGTTAACTCTGCGCTGGGCTAAGGGGTTCCAGCAGCAGGCTCCAATAGGAACCCGCTGCTGGCCGGTTAACTGGCGAACTGTTCTAATGCGTCCAACAATTCTTGAGTTTTAGCTTCCATCAATGGGATGTCGCCCCGTGATTCCACGTTCAGGCGTACCAGCGGTTCGGTATTGGATCGTCGCAGATTAAAGCGCCAGTTCCCCATGTCCATGCTGAGGCCATCCACTTTACTGATTTGTTTGGCTTGCGCACGGTAAGTTTCTTCAACTGCGGCAATAGCGGCGGCTGAATCGTTGATGGTGCGATTGATCTCACCGCTGGCCGGGAAGGTAGCAATGCGCTCATCCACCAGTTGGGACAGGGTCTTGCCAGTTTGCGAGAGCAGGGACGACACCATCAGCCATGGGATCATACCGGAGTCGCAGTAAGCAAAGTCACGGAAGTAATGGTGTGCGCTCATCTCGCCGCCATAGATGGCGTCTTCCTGCCGCATGCGTGCCTTGATAAAGGCATGGCCAGTTTTGCTTTCTACTGCAATGCCTCCGGCCTGTTCCACCAATTCAACGGTGTTCCAGGTGAGGCGAGGATCGTGAATAATGCGCGCGCCTTTTTCTTTCTGCAGGAACAGTTCTGCCAGCATGCCGACTATGTAATAGCCTTCAATAAAGCGGCCCTTTTCATCAAATAGAAAACAGCGATCGAAATCCCCATCCCAGGCGATACCGAAATCAGCTTTATGCTCCAGCAGAGTTTGCTCGGTAATTTTGCGGTTTTCGGGTAGCAGAGGGTTGGGTACGCCTTGCGGAAAATTGCCGTCCGGTTGATGCAGAACCTTGATGAACTGGAAGGGCAAGTGTGGTTCCAGTGCATCAATTACGATGCCGGCTCCACCATTGCCTGCGTTCACTACCACTTTGTAGTTGTTCAGCTGGCCGATATCCACGTAACCCAGCAGGTGTTGCACATAATCGGTCGTGATATCCAGAGGCTGCACTGAGCCTGGCTGGGGGGCGTCGGTGAATTCACCGGGTACGGCGGCTTTGATCTCCAGCAGACCGTTGTCGGAGCTGATGGGGCGAGAGCCTGGGCCCACCAGTTTCATGCCGTTATAGTCTTTGGGGTTGTGGCTGGCGGTGACAGCGATGCCTCCATCGAGTTCATAGAAAAAGGTGGCGAAGTAGACTTGCTCGGTTCCGCTCAGGCCAATGTCGTATACGTCAGCACCGGCAGCAGTAAGCCCTTTGCGCAGTGCTGCCGCAAGGCTGGGGCTGGAAAGCCGAATGTCATAGCCGACAGCCACTTTTTTGGCACCGGTCACCGCTACATAGGCGCGGCCAATGCGTTCGACGATGTCTGCATTGAGTTGGTCGGGAACGCGACCACGGATGTCGTATGCCTTGAATGCTTCCAGATTCATAGTGAACTCTCTTCGGCCAAAATCAGATGGGTAATGGCCGAAGAGTATACCGTGGATTGTTTACAAATTCAGGTTGTTCCAGATGGCAAGGGTAGGCTCGGACTGGTTCATGGTATAAAAATGGATGCCGGGAGCACCCATTGCCAGCAGTTCCTCGCACAGACTGGTGACGATTTCTTCGCCCAGCTGTTTGATGGATTGCTCATCACCACGAAACGCTTCCATCCGCATGCGAATGAAGCGTGGGATCTCTGCGCCACACATGCTGGAAAAGCGCATCAGGTTGTCGTAGTTGATGATGGGCATGATGCCGGGGTAGATCGGCAGGTCCAGCCCCATCTTTTCGCAGCTGTCGACAAAGAACTTATAGGCGTCGACGTTGAAAAAGTACTGGGTGATGGCGCTGTCAGCACCGGCTTCTACTTTGGTTTTGAAAGCTTGCAAGTCGGCATCCATGGATTTGGCCTGTGGATGCATTTCTGGATAGGCTGCCACTTCCAGATGAAAATGATCACCGGTCTGCTCGCGAATAAACCCCACCAGATCGCTGGCGTATTTCAGTTCGCCTAATGAGGCGCCCATGCCAGAGGGCAAGTCGCCCCGCAAGGTGACGATGCGGTTAATGCCGTTGCTCTTATATTGGCCGAGCAGTTCCGCCAGTTGTGCCTTGGTGTCGCCTACGCAGGACAAGTGCGGGGCGGCGTCGATGCCGGTTTTGGCTTTGACATTCATGACGGTGTCAAAGGTACGGTCGCGGGTGGAGCCGCCAGCACCGTAGGTAACAGAGAAGAAGCTCGGCTTTTTCTCTGCCAGTTTTTGTTGTACGCCGTTAAGTTTTTCTACCCCGGCATCGGTTTTAGGGGGAAAGAACTCAAAGCTGAAACGCTTTTCGTATTGTTTTTGAGAATCCATATTATGGCCTTTGCTGCTTCAACGGCGGCGGCTTGTGGCCACCGCCGTGCAGGGTTTAGTACTTGTAGCTGTCTGGCTTATAGGGGCCGTCAACGGGTACGTTGATGTATTTGGCTTGGGCGTCGGTCATGCGGGTAATGACACCGCCAAATCCGCGTACCATCTCGGCTGCTACTTCTTCGTCCAGCTTTTTCGGTAACACTTCAACGTACAGGTTGGACTGTTTTTCAGCAGCAGGCAGGTCAGCAAATTTACGTTCCCACAGATAGATCTGCGCCAACACCTGGTTAGCGAAAGAGCCGTCCATGATGCGAGAAGGGTGGCCAGTGGCGTTACCCAGGTTCACCAAGCGACCTTCAGATAGCAGGATCAGGTGATCGTTGTTGTCGGCGTTACGCACGATCTTGTGTACCTGCGGTTTTACTTCCTGCCATTCCCAGTTTTTACGCATGAAGGCGGTATCGATTTCGCTGTCGAAGTGGCCGATGTTGCAGACCACGGCACCGCTTTTCAGGGCCTTCAGCATGTTGGCATCGCACACGTTGACGTTACCGGTGGTGGTAACCACCAGATCGGTTTTGCCCAACAGATCGGTATCGATGCTGGCTTCGGTGCCGTCGTTGATGCCGTTTTTGAAAGGTGAAACTACTTCATAGCCATCCATGCAGGCTTGCATGGCGCAGATAGGGTCGATTTCAGTAACACGAACAATCATGCCTTCCTGACGCAGGGATGCAGCAGAACCTTTGCCCACATCACCGTAACCGATGACCAGCGCTTTCTTGCCGGACAGCAGGTGGTCGGTACCGCGCTTGATGGCGTCGTTCAGACTGTGACGGCAACCGTACTTGTTGTCGTTCTTGGACTTGGTCACCGCATCGTTAACGTTGATAGCAGGGACTTTTAGCGTGCCCGCTTCGAGCATCTCCAGCAGACGATGCACGCCGGTGGTGGTTTCTTCTGAAATGCCGTGGATGCTGTCCAGCATGTGCGGGTATTTTTCGTGCAGGATCTGGGTCAGGTCACCGCCGTCGTCCAGAATCATGTTGGCGTCCCATTCTTTGTCGCCTTGCAGAACGGTTTGCTCGATGCACCACCAGAACTCTTCTTCGGTTTCACCTTTCCAGGCGAACACAGGAATACCCGCGGCTGCGATGGCAGCGGCAGCGTGATCCTGGGTGGAGAAAATGTTGCACGATGACCAGCGCACTTCCGCACCTAGTTCGATCAGGGTTTCGATCAGCACGGCGGTTTGAATCGTCATGTGGATACAGCCCATGATCTTGGCGCCTTTCAGGGGCTGATCGGCTTTGTACTTGGTGCGCAGTGCCATCAGGGCGGGCATTTCGCCTTCGGCGATCTCGATTTCACGACGGCCCCAGTCGGCCAGAGAAATGTCAGCTACTTTGTAATCGGTAAAATTGTTTTCCAGTACGGCATTCATAATGTTTGCCTCTTCCTTTTGGGTGAATTAGAGGTTGGCAGCAGCGCGCAGGGCGTCGGCTTTATCGGTGTTTTCCCAGGTGAAGCCCTGTTCTTCGCGACCGAAGTGGCCGTAGGCGGCAGTGGCGCGATAGATGGGGCGACGCAGATCCAGCATTTCGATTACGCCCCGTGGACGCAGGTCAAAGTTTTCACGGACCAGTGCTGCGATCTGTTCTTCGCTTACCTTGTTGGTGCCGAAGGTGTTGATGGAGATGGAGGTAGGCTCGGCCACGCCGATGGCGTAGGACACCTGGATCTCACACTTGTCGGCCAAGCCTGCGGCAACCACGTTCTTGGCAACATAGCGGCCAGCGTAGGCAGCGGAGCGATCCACTTTGGATGGATCTTTTCCAGAGAACGCACCACCACCGTGACGTGCAGCGCCGCCGTAGGTGTCTACGATGATTTTACGACCGGTCAGGCCGCAGTCACCTACGGGGCCACCGATGATGAACTGGCCGGTGGGGTTGATGTGGTATTTGGTGCCTTTGTGCAGCCATTCTGCTGGCAGAACGTGTTTGACCACTTCTTCCATGATGGCTTCTTGCAGGTCTGCCAGCTTGATGTCTTCGTCGTGCTGGGTGGACAGCACCACGGCTTCTACCGCGACTGGTTTGCCGTTTTCATAGCGCAGGGTTACCTGGCTTTTGGCATCGGGGCGCAACCAGGGCAGGATGCTGTTTTTGCGCAGGTATGCCTGACGCTGCACCAGTCGGTGGCTGTAGTGGATGGCGGCGGGCATCAGTACGTCGGTTTCGTTGGTGGCGTAACCGAACATCAAGCCCTGGTCACCGGCGCCCAGATCTTTCTGTTCGCCTTCGTCTACGCCCATGGCGATGTCGGCTGACTGTTTGCCGATGGCGTTCAACACGGCACAAGATGCACCATCAAAACCTACGTCAGAGCTGTTGTAGCCAATGTCCAGAATCACATTGCGCACGATGTCTTCCAGATCCACGTAAGTATTGGTGCGCACTTCACCGGCGATGATGGCCATACCGGTCTTTACCATGGTTTCTACGGCAACACGGGCGTGGGGATCGTCTTTGATGATCGCATCCAGAACGGCGTCTGAAATCTGGTCGGCCATTTTATCGGGATGGCCTTCGGAAACAGACTCGGAGGTGAAGATGGAGTATTCGCTCATTGCACTGGGTTCCTTTCTAACGAAGTTGGCAAAGTTAAGGAGTTGTTTAATTTATTCCGGTTTATCAAAACGTCTTACCTGTATCTGGAAGCCGTTGCGCAGCCCCACATACAAACTTTCGGTGCTTTCCAATCCGGCATCTTGCGCCCAATCGGTTAATTCTTCGGGGTCAAACCCCAGCCACAAATCGCCGCAGCTCTGTTTGGCCCAATCCTGATCGTGACGACACAGGTCGGCAACGATCAGGGCTCCGCCGGGTTGCAGCAATTGGGCGCAGTCTTCAAACACGTCCGCTGGTGACGGTACATGGTGCAGCACCATGTTGCAGATAATGCGATCGACCTTGATGCCCTGTTTGATGGCGGCCTCGGTATCCGCTTGCAGCAGGGTGACATTATCCAGTTGTTGTTGCTGGCGTAGGGCATCGGCTTTCTCGAGCATCTCTCGCGAGATGTCGATGGCGGTAACCTGATGGAACAAACCTGCCAGTGTTGCCAAGAATGCACCTTCGCCGGGGCCAATTTCCAGCGCCTGTTGCCCCTTATGCGGATTCGTTTGAAGCAGCAGGTCTTTTACGCTGTCAGCGTATTGATCGAACAGGGCAATCAGCTCTTGCTGCTCGCGGAACTGCTCCGCGTGGCGATCAAAAAACTCGCGGGCGGCTTCTTCTCGCCCCTGTTTAATGCCTTCGATACGCTGGCGAGTGTCATCGCTTATGGCTATCTGGTCTATGGCGCAAAACAGAGCGTTCAGTAGTTGGCCTTGGGGCTGATTCTGATCGGGCAGCATGCGTCGATAGAAGATGGAGTTGCCTTCGCGCCGGGTGGTGACGGCACCGGCCTTGGCCAGCACTTTCAGGTGGTGGCTCATGGCAGGCTGCTTGGTGTCGAAAATGTCACACAGCTCCAGCACGCCAAACGAGTCCGTCTTCAGGGCTCGCAGCACCTCCAAACGCAACGGATCACCGGTTCCCTTGCATAATTGGGCCAGGGAATTCAGGTGATCAGCGGTGACAGGGGGCAGGCTAGCGTTCATGGGGGAGAAGTCTAGCAGCGTTTAAAACCTATATCAAAATATTTCGATATAGGTTTTAGGGTTTGTCCAGGTTTGGGTTTAGTAGTCTTCCTGGCTGCCCCTGCGCCATTTCTTCAGCTTGGCGCTCAAGCCGTGAAAGAACTTGTGCTTGCTGTTGGCGGCTTCGCTGGTGAGGAAGTTGATTTGAATGGACTGGCGTTTGCCTTCGAAGGAAGGGTAGCCGTGCCAGCCGTGATCGGTGACTTTGAAGGCCATGAGGGTGCCGGGGCCGGGGACGATCTCGTCGGCGTAATCTTCCATGTCATCGGCGCTGCGCAGCACTCGTAATTTACCGGTGGGGGCACTCCATTCCTCATTTAGATAGATGAGGATGGTGAGCACCTTGGTTTTGGAGTCGGTGTGGATGCGGCCGTCTTTTTTGCGGGAATGGCCCCGCAGGGTGATCATCATCGGCAGATCCATGATGTCCACCTCGAACTTGTCGCACAGTATGCGGCGGAACTCCGGGGTATCCAGTGATTTGAGGAATTTGTCGAATTCTGGGCCGATCTTGACGTCATCAAGATTGTAACTGCCGCCATCGTGTATTTTTGGGAAATCGGCGATAACGGCTTTCACGGCGGCATCGGAAATGGATCTTTCCACGGTGAAGTAAGGATACGGCTGGCTGTTGAGGCTGGCGTTTTGCAGAGCTTCGAGGTTGAGAATGTTGGTCATAATTTGATCCGAAAGCGGTTGGCTCAGTTGGCTTCTTGTCTGGGCAAAAGTATAGGGAGTTTGGCAGGCGTGAAAAAGCGATATTCATCCATTGATTGACCTGGGTAAAAGCTTTAGCGTTTGCGGCTGAAACTGAATCAGATGGAGGGTTCCATGCAGGCTCTTGTGCAGAGTTGCCTTAGCGGGCGGATGAATCGGGTCAATTATGTGGCGGTGACGGTGGTTGCCCTGTATCTGTTGCCGTTATTGCTGGGGGCGTTGTTTTTGGGTCTGGGGTTGCCGATCTATATGGGGTTTGGTTCCGGTGGCAAAAGTTTGATCAGTTTGATGGGCTTTTGGTATCTCCAGATTCCGATATTTGCCTGGGCTACGCTGCTGCGGGTGCAGGATCTGGGCTGGCCGCGATGGGCTGCGGCCTTGTTGTGGCTGCCCTTGGTTAATTTTGTGATCTGGTTCTGGCCGGGGCAGGCGGGATCAAACCGGTGGGGAGAGCAACCCGCCAGTGCAGGTTGGCCCGGGCGAGTGATCTGTTTTGGCGCGCCACTGTGGGTGATGCTGTCTTATGGGGTGGTGTTGCTGGTGTTAGTGCGGATTCATTAGTGGAGTAGAATAACAGGCTAGTCCTACATTAAATTATGGCATTTTGTGTCAGGATGCTGAGACACCTTCTGCAGGTGTTAACGCTTATGTTTCTAAGGTCGCAAGTATGTTAAATGTTCTATTTCTATTCGTAGGTATAGTCTTGCTTACCTGTGGTGGTGAAGCATTGATTCGTGGCTCGCTAGCTGCTGCAAACCGTCTGGGTGTGTCACCTTTGTTAAGCGGCTTGGTTATCGTGGGCTTTGGCACTTCGGCTCCGGAGTTGGTGGTTTCTGTTAATGCTGCACTAGAGGGGCGGCCAGATATAGCTATTGGCAATGTCGTCGGTAGCAATATCAGTAATATTCTGTTGATTCTGGGTGTTTGCGCGGTGATTACGCCAATGGCAGTCAAACCGCTGGTATTAAAACGAGATGCTGCCACGGTGGTGCTTGCAAGCATTCTGTTTCCAGTTTTGGTTGGGGGAAGTGCCCTCGGGCGTGCCGATGCGGCGATCTTTCTTGTTGCCTTAATAGCGTACTTGATTTGGGCTTATTGGAGTGAGCGTTTCCATGATGCGCCGTCCGGTGAGCTGCACCAAGCGGAAGCAGGCGAAATTTCTGCTGCGCCGGATTCGACATTATGGATTGTGGTTGCCGTAGTTTTTGGTTTGGTGCTGTTGGTTGGTGGATCACAAGTTCTGTTGATGGGGGCAATTGGCATTGCAGAATATCTTGATGTGCCAGAGGCCGTCATTGGCCTGACACTGGTGGCGGTGGGTACATCGCTTCCTGAATTATCTATATCGGTGATTGCTGCCATTCGACGGCACGCTGATGTCGCGATTGGAAATATACTTGGAAGTAATATTTTCAATTTGCTTGGCATTCTGGGGGTGTCGTCACTTCTTCAGCCACTTCCGGTTCATGCAAGAATCCTGCAGTTTGATCAATGGGTAATGCTCGGAACGTCTTTGCTCTTGCTGTTGTTTCTGTGCACGGGAAATCGCCTGACCCGGCTTGAGGGCGGGATGCTGTTGGGTGGCTACGGTATGTATGTTTGGTTGAGTTTTACGGTATTCAATAGCTAGAATTCAAAAGCCTCATCATCACGAAAAGCCCAGTCGCTTCAGTTCGATAAGCAGGTTGCTGCGGCCTTCGGATTCCACGTAGTTGAAAAAGGTTTCTGCGATCAGCGATTGGGGTTTGTCTTTCAGCCACACGAAGTACCAGTTGGTTTCGATGGGCAGCTGTTTTACGTTTAATACCGCCAGCCCGCTTTTGCCGCCGAAGGCGAGGGTGTGAGCCGAGAGAATGGACACTCCCAGCTCGGACATGACGGCGTGTTTGATGGCTTCGTTGCTTTCGATGGTCATGTTGGAGCGCAGTTGTACTTTCTCGCCTTTTAAAAATTCTTCAATGGCATAGCGGGTGCCTGACCCGGCTTCTCGCATCAGCAGTTTTTCGGCAAAGAGTTCGGTGAGATTGATGTTTTTTTTGCGGCTCAGTCGATGCTTGCTGGCGCTGATGGCAACCAGTGGATTGGGTAGAAAGTCCAGGGTCTCGAAGCGGCTGTCTGCCGGGGGGTGGCTGAATACGTAGAAGTCGTCGCTGCCTTCGTAGAGGCGATCGATGATTTGTTGGCGGTTGCCTACTTTGAACTGGATGTCGACGTTGGGGTGGCGTTTACAGAACGGGCCCAGCAGGTGGGGGATGAAGTATTTGGAGGTGGTGACCACCGCCAGTTTGAGCGTTCCAGCTTTCATGCCGCGCAAGTCCGCCAGTTTCATGTCCAGCCGTTGGAAGCTGTTCATGACCTCGCGGGCGGTGTGTATCAGCGCCAATCCAGAGTCGGTAAAAATCAGGCGGCGCCCGACGGTGTGGTAGAGGGGGGTGTCGATGCCGTCGGCCAGCTTTTTCAGCTGCATGGATACCGTGGGTTGAGTGAGGTGAAGTGTTTCTGAGGCGGCGGTGATGCTGCCTGCTTCGTACACGGCCAGTAGGATTTCCAGTTGGCGCAGGGTGCCGATATGGGCGTGTAGTCGATTATTCATGGGTATCTCTGCATAGATAAATATCTATGTATTAGATCAAAACTATCTATTTTTATCTATCTATGATTTTAGGCATGATGGCGCCATCAAATTCATGAGGGAGCTTAAGGTCATGTCTACACGATCGTTTATTTTCTGTTTGGCGGTGAGCTTGGTGGTGATTGCGCTGGCGGCTACGGTGATGGTGCTGTTTGCGGCTCAAAGCTCTACCGGCTGGTCGCTGCTGTTGGTGGGGGTGTTGATCGCAGGCATCGCCAGTGTGCAGGCCGGTGTTGCTGGTAAGTGGGCGACTGTGCCTGTGCAGGGTGTGAAGCAGTCATGACGCTGGACATTGTGGTAGCGTTTTTTGTTCTGGGTGCGGTGGGCCGTCTGCTAAAGGCGGATCTGGTGTTCCCGGCCGGGTTGCACCAATCGCTGACGGTGTTTTTGATGTTGGCGATTGGTTTGAAAGGCGGTGAGGCCCTGGCCCAGCACGGCTCAGCCGAGTTGTTGCTGCAGGGCGTTGGGGTCGTGCTGATGGGGGTTGTTCTCACCCTGCTGGCGTTCCCGTTGCTGCGTTGGTTTGGTGAGTTTTCGCGCTTGGATGCGGCGTCCATCGCGGCCCATTACGGGTCTGTCAGTGTGGGCACTTATGCGGTTGCGGTGGCGTTTCTGGAGACGAGGGGGATTGAGTATGAAGCCTACTTCCCCTTGTTCGTGGCGTTGCTGGAGGTGCCTGCCATTGTGGTCGGGATATTGTTGGCAAAAGGTTCCGCCGAGAGCTTTCGTTGGCGGCCGGTTCTGGCCGAGATCTCACGCAGTCAGGGGTTGTTTTTGATGGTGGGCGGCTTGCTGGTGGGCGCGCTGGCGGCGGATCAGGTGGGCGCCATCGGGCCATTGTTCAAAGATCTATTCAAGGGTGTGCTGGCGTTGTTTCTGCTGGATATGGGTGTGTTGGCTGCAAGCCGATTCGCTGATCTGAAAACCCACGGTGCGTTTGTGGTGGCGTTCGGCGTGGCCGTGCCGCTGCTGGGTGCGGCTTTGGGCGGTGTGCTGGGGGGTGTTATGCAGTTGTCGGCCGGTGGTGTGGTGATGCTGGCGGTGCTGGGTGCTAGTTCTTCTTACATCGCGGTGCCTGCTGCCATGCGCTCGGCCTTGCCCGATGCCAATCATGGCCTGGCCATCACGGCATCTCTGGGTGTCACCTTTCCGTTTAATGTGATGATCGGCATACCTTTATACTGTGCCTTCATCCTTTGGTTTATGTCTTAAGTGGAGTCAATCATGTCTAATCCAATTGTCAGTATCATTATGGGCTCTCGTTCCGACTGGCCTACCTTGCAAGAAGCAGCTCAGGTGCTTGATGGGCTGGAGGTCGCCTATGAAACTCGGGTGGTGTCGGCCCATCGCACACCCAAGCGTTTGTATCGTTTTGCGGAGGAGGCACCGGAAAGAGGGATTCGTCTGATCATCGCGGGGGCCGGGGGCGCGGCCCATTTGCCGGGAATGGTGGCCGCCATGACCTGGTTGCCGGTGGTTGCTGTGCCGGTATCCAGTAAGCAGCTCAACGGCCTGGACAGTCTGCTTTCCATTGTGCAGATGCCCCGTGGTGTGGCGGTGGCCACGCAGGCGATCGGTGGTGCCGGGGCCTACAATGCGGGCGTGCTGGCTGCTCAGATATTGTCGTTGCAGGATGCGGCGTTGCAGGCGCGTTTCCAGCACTGGCGCAGTGAATTGTCTGCGGCGGTTTCGGAGGACGTGGAGTAATGCAGGGGGCTCATGTAGATCATATCGCTATAATCGGGTGTGGTCAGTTGGCGCGGATGATGGCGCTGGAGGGATTGCCTTTGGGTATCTCGTTCAGCTTCGTGGCTCAGGCTGAAGAATCCACTCGGGCCGTGGCTGGGTTGGGAGCAGTGTGTGAGTGGGCGCCTGGTATGGACAGCGCTGCGCTCTACGCTGCATTGGGTCGGCCGGATGTGGTGACGGTGGAAAAGGAGCAAGTGGACACCGGGATGCTGCGTGGGCTTGAGGCATTTTGTCAGGTGCTTCCGAATGGAGAAGCGCTGTATCAGTGTCAGAACCGGCTGCGGCAGAAGGCGTTGCTGGAGGCGGTGGGGCTGCCTTGCACACCCTATATGCCGTTGGCTGTAGAGCAGGATTTGCGCCTGGCCGTGCAGCGCTTTGGTTTGCCCTTGGTCATCAAGCACACTGAGCACGGCTATGATGGCAAGAGCCAGTGGCTGTTGCGCAGTGATGAAGACTGTGATCAGTGGGTGGCTAAATATATGGTTGCCAGGGATGTTTCAGGCTGCTGGCTGGTGGAGCGCTGTATGCCTTTTGATCGTGAGCTATCGTTTCTTGCGGTGCGAGGCCGTGATGGCAGCGTTCGATTCTACCCGCCCACCCAGAACCAGCACCGTCATTCCGTGTTGATCAGCTCGCTGGCACCGGCGCCGGACATTTCGGAGGCGTTGCGCACGGAAGGGCAAGATGGCTTGGGGCGCTTGCTGTCGGCCACTGATTATGTGGGTGTGATGGCTATGGAGTGTTTTGATGTGGGGGGGCAGCTGTGGGTGAACGAGCTGGCTCCGCGTGTACATAACAGTGGTCACTGGACTCAGCGGGCATCGCTTACATCGCAGTTTGAAAATCACCTGCGTGCCATTGCAGGCTGGCCTTTGGGCAGCACTGAGCTGGAGGGTGGCGCGGCCATGCTGAACCTGCTGGGGGTGCCGCTGGATCAAGCTGCCATGCTCCGCGATGGCGGGTGTCTCAATTGGTACAATAAGGAGGTTCGGCCCGGTCGCAAGGTAGGCCATATCAACATTCACGACAGTAACCCTCAGGCCGCACATGCACGACTTTCACGGTTGCAGGAAGCCATTTACGGATCAATTTGAACGGCTTGGGGTTGATCGGCTAAACCGTTGATCGGGATCAATATGAGGTGGTTGTGGGGGTAGGACCCAATATCCCCTTCTAAGACAAGGAATTAGTCGCCTTAACTCATTTTGGGTAGACATTTCTGGTCGATTTGTAGTCAATTATTTGAAGGGAGCGGCTGTAACGTTGGTGTAATGGAGGCCGTTTGGTGGTAGTTTACACCCATTTTGTGAACCACCTCTAAAACGAGCATTCAGAGCATGTCAAAGGAAACGGCTATGGCCGCTACACCCCATGTTTCAGGCAGTCACCCAGTGGCGTTGGCCCAAGGGCCCGGCTGGATCAACTGGATCAAGATTGCGGGGCTGGTTTATCTGCTTCTTATCTCGGTATCGCTTATCGGCGACGGTTTTAAGCTTGCCGCCGGTGAGCATGCCAAGGAACTGTTCGCGTTTGCCAGCAACCCCATTGCCGGGTTGGTGGTGGGTACGGTGGCCACCGCCCTGATTCAGTCCTCAAGTACTGTTACGTCCATCATTGTCGGCCTGGTTGCAGGTGGTATGCCGGTAGCCATTGCTATTCCCATGGTGATGGGAGCCAATATCGGCACCACCATCACCAACACCATCGTCAGCCTGGGCCATGTGCGCCGTGGTGATGAGTTTCGCCGGGCCTTTTCTGCCGCCACAATCCACGATTTCTTCAATGTAATGTGTGTCGTGATATTCCTTCCCATCGAAATCATGTTCGGGGTGTTAGAGAAAGCCGGGGCATGGCTGTCGGGTTTGTTGGTGGGCACAGAATCCATGTCCATGAAGGGAATGAATTTTATCAAACCCATCGTTAAGCCCCCAATCAAGTTTATTGAAGGCAGTTTGGGTGGGTTTCCTGACGGGGTGTCGGGTACCCTGATGGTGCTGTTGGGCGTGATGGCGATTTTTGTCGTGATCACATTGATCGGTAAGTTATTGAAAGCGCTGATGGTTGGGCGCGCTAAGGATATTCTGCACTCTGCTGTGGGCCGTGGCCCAGTGTCGGGTGTTGCATCCGGCACCATCGTTACCGTATTGGTGCAGTCCAGCTCCACCACCACCAGCCTCGTGGTGCCGCTTGCGGGCAGTGGCGTGTTCTCGTTACGTCAGGTGTATCCGTTTACCTTAGGCGCCAACATTGGCACCTGTATTACTGCGTTGTTGGCGGCCACCGCGGTGACCGGTGAATACGCTGTTTTTGCTGTGCAAATCGCACTGGTGCATTTGCTCTACAATGTAATGGGTGTGTTGGTTATTTACGGCATTCCCTTTTTGCGGGAGCTGCCCATAAAAGGTGCGGAAAAAATTGCAGATATTGCTGTCAAAAACAAGTTGGTGGCGTTGGCCTACATTACCTGTGTGTTTTTTGTCATTCCGCTTTTGTTAATTGGGGTCAGTAATTTATTGACCGCCTGATGTGGTTGTCGGGGATCTGTATATGAACGTGAAAAGACAGGAACTGGAACGCAAAATCGAACAGATGGAAGCCGCTCTGGGTGAGCTGAAACTGCAGTTAAGCCAAGCGGTGGCAGAAGAGCAGCATGAATCCATTGATCACCTGGATGAGCATCTGCAGGAGCTGGATCATCGCTGGGAAAATATTCGTGAATTCTGGCCCATCGTGGTGAAGGAATTCCGCGAGCGTTTTGTCAAAAAGTAAGCATCAGCAGTACTTCGCAGCATCCAGCATTTCAAATATTCCTTTCTTCTAAAGCGATAGGCAACACAGAGCAGTGTTGCCTAATAGTTAACCTTGTGTCTGTCGGTAGATTTTACAAGTTCTGCGTTAGCGGTTTCGGCTGTGGCGCTAAGGCAATGAAAATATTTGCGAATTTTTTTTGGCGCAGGTTTTGCGTGACGAGCCAGGAGTCTCGCGTGAAGCTGTAGCGGATGGAACTTGTGAAATGGATTATTACGAGGACATTTTGATGAAAATCACATACCGCGCATTGTCTGCAGCCCTGTTGTTGGGTGCGGCGGGCGTAGCGCATTCTGCAATCATCATCGACAACAATACCGGCGGACTCTACAACAACGGTATTGGCGATTTATCTCTTTATTACGATGCCAGTCAATTCCCCGGGCCAAACAGCAGCGAGGGTGATCCAACGGCAAATCCGCTGGCGGAACCAACGTTCTTTACTCCTGAGTTCGGTGCGGATTGGCTCAATGGCGATTACACCGGAGGAACCTGGGCAAGTTCACTCAATATTCCTAATAACTGGGCAGTGAACAGCGAAGTGGCCATTGTTTATGACTTCGATTTACTGGAGTTGACGGATATTCACATCGATTTTGGTGTGGATAACGGCATATACGTGTGGCTGGATGGCACGTACGTATTTGGTGCAATGGCCCCTGGTGGAGCCAGCATCAATGAGTACGATCTGGATCTGACTGCATTGTCGGCGGGCAGTCATAGCCTGCAGATACTGTTGGAGGATCACGGCGGGGCTACCGGTTATCAGATCGCGGTGGACGCGGTTACCAGTACGGCCGTTGTGCCAGTGCCTGAGCCGGGCTCAATGGCATTGATTGGTCTGGGCCTGTTGGGGTTGATGGGCTCGCGCCGCCTGCGCCGCTGAAGGTGTGGACGGGATGCTGTGAAGGCATCCCGTCAGAACCTTAGAACTCGTAACGCCCCCCCAGGGATATCTGGTTACTTTCTATGTCATCGAACTCTGCAGTGCCGCGATAACTGAAATAAGCAGATGCGCCACCGGCCATGACGGCGACGGCACTGACTTCATATTGGTAAAACAGAGAGTCTTCCCCTTCTGTTAGCAACGTGAAATCCCCGGCACCACTGCCATCGTCGATAAAATGAAATTCTACGGGGCGGTAATCTTTACTGGATTGGCTGTTGGCGCTTAGATTCAGCGACGGCACTAACACCCCCCAAGAGCAACTGAAGGCATAGCTGGTGTCCAGGCCAAGCCCTGTGTTCCACTGAGCCATGTCCTGATCTCCGGCTTCAACTGCCCAACCCATGCCTCCGGTTTCGCGGAACCCATCGATCTGGGCACGCAGGTAATCCAGGCGCAGATAGGGGCGCAGGTTCCAACTGTTTTTCGACCAGTTCCAATCCAGTTGCGTGCTGATGCTGGCGACCTGGGTGTCGGTGTTGGCGTTGGTTGCTGTGTCGAATCCGCTGTATTGAATATTGCGGGTGATGTCCTGATCTGCCTGCAGGTAGCTCAACTGCAAATCCACGTTGATGAACGCGCCCATATAGGATGCGTAACCGATCAGGTTATACAGGCTGGCATCCAGAGTACCAGCTGTTTCGTTATAGGTTACGTCCTGCTCGCTCCAGGCCAGTGCCAACCCCAGAATCCAGCTTTGATTGAGGCGGTAGTCGCTACCCAGTGTGATGCTGCTGGTTTCGGTGTCGTAAGGATCTTCCAGGTCATCGCCACCGAAGTCCGTTTCGTCGTACTGTACTGATGCGAATCCACTCCAGGGGCTGATGCCTTCGCCGGCGTTGCCACCGGTGACATTGAGCAGACTGAATTCGCCCTCGTTCAGGGTGATTTCCGGTGCGGCGTGTTTGCGTCGGCGATTAATTTGCTGGCGATACACAAGGTCGGTGTGCTGGCGACTGACATCGGAAGTCAGGCGGCGCAGGGATAATATTTCGTCTGGGGTGATCTGGCTGATCATGCCCTGAAGCGCGCTGGGGTTGGTGTTGGCAGCGTCGTTCAGTTCATCGCAACGGGCTTGCAGATTGCTGCTGATGGCGTTGTCGCCACTGCACAGGCTAGTGAGCGCCGATGCAACCCGTTGACGGTTACGGCCGGATACCAAGGGGTTGGCTGATGCGGCTTGTTCTGATGTTGTGATCTCGATAGTGGCACCGTCGCTTGATATGCGTGATATGCCACCTTCGCCTTCCGAATCGACAACATACTCCTCAAGCACGTAGTACATGCTGTCGGTGCCAAGATAGTCTTCATCCGGGGTGTAGACGAAATTTCCACTTTCGTTCAATGTGGCGCTGCCATTGGCAAGATCGTCGACGCACACACTTACAATCACGAAGTCTTCTGTTTGTGATTCATCGAAGGGATCTGCTGGCTGGCCGTTGGAATCGTAGAAATCGTTGCTGTATTGGTTGATCTCGACGAACACCTGGCCAAATTGACCCATAACCTCGTTTAATCTGTCATTTTGCAGGATGCTGGCGACACTGAAAGACTGGCTTTGGTTGATGACGCCGCTGAATGTGTCGGCGACAGCCACAACCTCAGCCTGTACTTCACTGGCAATTGCAGCGGCAAGTGTTAGCACCGCAAAAGGTGCAATCCTTGAATTCATTTTATCATTCCTTAATGTTACGAAACGGCGAATGCATCGTCGGGGCGATCCTACCAGCTCCATTTGTTTCGTTTAAAGTAGATGCCGTCACTATTTCGCGTAGATTTGTTATGCTCTGTAACAATGCAGCAACAACAAAACTTTACTAGGGGATACACCTTGAGCAAAACCATTCTGATGGCCTGGGAGCTGGGCAATGAAATCGGGCATCTGTCGCAGTTTGCAGAAATGGCTGCCGTGTTCAAAACCCAAGGGCATCGTGTGGTCATTGCACTGCGGGACTTGTCCCGAACACACTTTTTTTTCAAGCAGCAGGGCCTTCCGATTATACAAGCGCCGGTATGGTTGTATCCGGTGCAGATGCAGCGACCGGTGTTCTGCATGGCGGATATATTGATGACCAAAGGTTATCTGTATCACACCACATTGCAGAATTTGGTTGAGGCCTGGCAAGCCTTGCTGGATTTGGTGCAACCGGATTTAGTCGTGTCTGAATACGCGCCGACGTTACGGCTCGCGTTGCGGGGCGGCACGACACCGGATGTCATTATGGGAGCCGGTTTTGCCGAGCCTGCTGCGGGGCAGCCCATGTTGGATATGCGGCCCAGGCCTGAAGCGGATGGTGTCGTGCAAGCTCAAGAGCGCAATTTGTTGCTCACTATTAATCAGGTGCTGGATGCGTTGGGAAAACCCCCGTTGGATCGCTACTCTGATCTGTTTCAGCCTGACTTAATGGTGATGAAAACCCTGCCTGAACTGGACATTTATCAGCGTGATGCAACGGCCCATTACTGCTTGCCGGTATCGCGTTCACGCCGTCCTGCGGCGCAGTGGTTGGATCGGCCGGGTAAAAAAGTGTTTGTCTACGGACTGCCGGAGCATTCACAGTGGTCCGTGCTGATAGATGCATTAAAAGCTTGCAACGCCAACGTATTTTTGTACTCCCCAGGGGATCGGCGTCAGCGTGTTAAGGCCCATGACGAGGGTTCGTTCCGTTTGGGGGTGGATGTGGTGAATGTGCCGGAATCATTGCGCCAGGCCGACTTGTTTGTGTGTCATGGTGATATGCACAACCTGGTGCAGGCTGCCTGTGTTGGCGTGCCGGTGTTGTCATTGCCGATGAACTTGGAGCAGCTTCTGAACAGCCTCAACTATCAAGCCCTGAGTGCGGGGGTGTGTCTGCAGAAGGTTGCTTCGGTGGCGGCGGGTGTGCAGATCATCAATCAGATGCTGGCAGACGATGGCCTGACTGCTGCAGCGCAGCGGCTGGCGGAGCGGGCAGGGGATTTCGATCAGATCGATGCGATCGAACAAGTGGTGGAGCGCTGTCTGGGGTTGCTGCCTTAATGCTATACTGCGCCCCATGAAATCAGCCCACTCCATTCTAGAACATGTATTTGGCTACGATGCCTTTCGTGGTCAGCAGCAAGCCATTATTGATACCTTGATTCAGGGTGATGATGCCTTGGTGCTGATGCCCACCGGGGGCGGCAAATCCCTTTGCTATCAAATTCCGGCGCTGGTACGGGATGGCTGTGGCGTGGTGGTCTCGCCATTGATTGCCTTGATGCAGGATCAGGTGGATGCCCTGAAAGCGGCTGGAGTGAACGCTGGTTTTCTCAACTCATCGCTATCAATGGAGCAGGCCAGCGAGATCGAGCAGGCGTTGCTGAACGGTGAGTTGGAGCTACTCTATGTGGCACCTGAGCGCCTTATCCAGCCCCGCTGCCTGAACCTGTTAAAGCGGGCGAACATTTCACTGTTTGCCATTGATGAAGCCCATTGCGTGTCTCAATGGGGGCATGATTTTCGGGCCGACTATTTGCAGCTGAGCCTGCTGCACGAGCAGTTTCCACATATCCCCCGGGTAGCGTTGACGGCGACGGCAGATGAGCGTACCCGCCAGGAAATCGCCCAACGCCTGGATCTGCAGAATGCCGCACATTTTGTCAGTGGGTTTGATCGCCCCAATATTCAATATCGCATTGAGTTGAAGGATAAGCCGCGCCAACAGTTACTGCAGTTCCTGCGGGATGAGCAGGCAGGTAATGCCGGGGTCATCTACTGTCTGTCGCGCAACAAAGTGGAAAAAACCGCAGAATGGTTGAGTGATGAAGGCTTCAACGCGTTGCCTTATCACGCCGGTTTGCCATCTGAATTGCGTGCTCATCATCAGCAGCGTTTCCTGCGGGAAGACGGCATCATCATGGTGGCCACCATCGCGTTTGGTATGGGCATCGACAAGCCGGATGTGCGGTTTGTTGCACACCTGGATCTGCCCAAAAGTATCGAAGCCTATTATCAGGAAACCGGCCGCGCCGGGCGGGATGGTGAAGCGGCCACAGCATTGCTTTTATATGGCCTGGAAGACGTGGTTAAACTCGGCCAGATGGCGGCGGGCTCTGATGGCAACGAGCAGTTCAAGCGTTTAGAGCGACAGCGTCTGGAAGCCATGCTGGGCCTGTGTGAAATCACCAGTTGCCGCCGTCAAACCCTGTTGCGCTATTTTGGTGAAACCCTGTCCGAGCCCTGTGGGAACTGTGATTGTTGCTTGCAACCACCGGTGACCTGGGATGGCTCTCAGGTATCACAAAAGCTGTTGTCCTGTGTGTACCGAACCGGCCAGCGCTTTGGTGCCAATCACGTGGTGGATGTATTGCGGGGCAGCACCAACGAAAAGGTGATGCAGTTTAAGCACGACCAGCTTTCCACATACGGCATTGGCCGTGATCTGAGTGTTAATGAGTGGCGGGCAGTGGTACGTCAGTTGGTGGCGCGGGGGTACTTGCGGGTGGATGCCGATGCCTACGGTGCTTTGTGCTTAACGGAGCGCTGCCGGGCGTTGCTGCGCGGTGAAGAGCAGATCCAGTTGCGCAAGACACCGGCGAAAGCCTCTGCTGTCGGAACGCGTTCGCGAACGGTTGAAATTGATGAGCAGGACGTGCCGTTATGGAATGCATTGCGCGCCTGTCGTAAACGATTGGCGGAGGAGTTCGGTGTGCCGCCCTATGTTGTCTTTCATGATGCTACTTTGCGTGAAATGGTACAGCAGCGTCCCATGAGTGAACGCACCCTGCTGAAAATTTCCGGTGTGGGCGATTCCAAAATGGAGCGCTTTGGGAACGCCTTTCTGGATGTGATTCGCAATCACGAATACCCCGAATAATTGGACGAAAGTGCAGCAAGCGCTTATTCTTAATAGTCATGACGTGATGAGCTGACATTACCAGGGATTATGGTAACCAACATTATGCGGATCAACGCTTCGGCAATGCATCTTTACACAGTGCTTGTGGGCATCGCTTTGTGCTTGGCTGTCTCGTTGGCGGTTGCAGAGCCCTATCAGGATCTGTTCGAGATCTCTCTTGAGCAGTTGCTCGAACTGGAAATCGCTGACGTGATGACCCAGGCCGAAAAGCGCGAAGCCTTTTCCCAGAGTGTGCCGTTCTCTTTGTCCATTATTGCCCCCGCGACGCATTATTCTCCCCTGTTCAATACCATCCATGATCTTGATGCGCGTACCTCCGGGTTAGTCGTAACGCAATACAATAACACCACGCCCCAACTATTCGTGCGTGGAATCGGTTCCAATGCGTCTGGTTCGGGTGATGATCCGTCGGTGGCGTATCTGATGGACGGCATCAGCGTGTCCCGCCCTGGCTACCACAACCTGCCGTTGTTTGACGTTAAACGAACCGAAGTTATAAAAGGGCCCCATGGCACGCTCTATGGCAAAGGGGTTATCGGCGGTGCGGTCAACGTGGTGCCCAACAAGCCCGAAGCGTCGGACTACAGCAAACTGATCTCCGGGGTCAATGATCGCGGTTGGGAGCTGCAATCCATCAATAATCACCAGATCAGCAGTGAGACAGCCCATCGCCTCAGCGTTGCCTATTCCGACACCCAGGGTTATGTGGAAAACGTCATCACCGGGGTGGATACGGGCGCATCCCGTGAGCTCTCCATCCGCGATCAATTGGCCTGGCAAGGCGCTGGCCAACGGGTGGGCTTGAGGCTGGAATACAACCGCCTTACCAGCGTCGACCCGGCCCAGGTCTATGAGGGCGAGCCCCCCTATGCCGCCGTTGGTGGTGCTGCGTTGGCACCCTACGCCAATACGCGGGATAAAGTGGCCATGCCCGAAGATGGCTTTGCCAATCGCAACTTTTACTTTGCCAGCCTCAGTTATGAGCATGAGTCCAGTTACGGTAAATGGGTGTCCCAGTCTGCCTATATTGCCGGTGATTACGAGTTCGAATTGTCGGCGGCTCCGATTAACTACATACCTTCCACTAATCCTGGCGAAGAAAAAAGCTGGCAGTTCAGCGAAGAACTACGTTTAGAGCAGGAGCATGGCGATTGGCAGTGGAGCAGTGGTGTTTATCTTTCCCGCGAGCATGTGCAGCGGTTGGAGCGCTTTGATATTACCGGTTTAGTGCATCTGGCCGGTTACGGTGGTTTACTCAGTGAGGAGTCGCCGGGATACGGACAATACGATTCCAGCAACGACGTGTACAACGGTGCTTTGTTTGTTCAGGCGCGCTGGGCGTTCATGCCTGATTGGAATCTAAGCGCCGGTGTGCGAGGGGACTATGTAAAAAAGGATTTTGCTATTCAGGTGAGTGGTGGTGATCCTTTGAACTTGACGCTCAATAACAGTGAAGATTTCTCTGTGGATACGGATAAGAGTTGGCGTCAGCTGTCCTATTCTTTGGGCCTGGATCATCATGTTGCCGAAGACGTGATGTTTTATGGCCAGGTGGCCACGGGTTTTAAAGCTGGCAGCTTTAACAGCGTAGCGTTTTCACCGCAGGCCGCTCTGGCCAGCAGCAAGCCGGAATGCGCGCTCAACACCGAGCTGGGCATGAAAGCGTTCTTTTTTGATCGTGCCCTGAAGCTCAATGGCGCGGTGTTCCACACCGATTATGAAAATCTGCAGGTGTTTGCGGGCATCGAATCGGAGGCAAACGCCCCGCAAGCCGAAATCCAGGGGGCTGAACTGGAGTTTCAATTCAGGGTGTTGAAAGGGTTGGAGTTCACTGGCAATTACACCTATCTGGACACAGCCTTCAACAGCTTTATATCCCCCGAAAATGGCGATAATCTTTCTGGAAACAACCTGTTACGAGCGCCGCAGCATTCAGTGGCACTGAATCTGAATTACTCTTGGGTGGGAAGCTCACAGAATCGCTACTGGGTAGAGTGGAGCAGCAGTTATACATCCGAATTCTATAATAGCCCTCAAAACGATCAGGGTACCTGGATGCCGGGGCATCACCTTACCAACCTGGCGCTTTATCTACAGCCTGCAGGTACAGAACACTTGATGTTCATATGGGTGAGAAATGCTTTGGACGAGCAGTATCCTGTTCACAGCTTTGATCAGGCCAGGCTGTTGTTCACCCCTCAGGGGTCCGCCTGGAACATGGCAGAGCCGCGAACCATCGGTATCACCATGGATTGGATCCTCTAGTTTAGCCAGTCGTCCGCTTAATCCGTCAATCCCATTTGCTGCCCGCTTCCCTTTGAGCGACAATAGCGCCCAAATTTCGGTACCGTAAACTAATCAAGTTAGGAGCATGCAGCATGCCCACTCGCAGTGAGTTAGCCAACGCCATCCGTGCACTTTCCATGGACGCCGTTCAGAAGGCCAAGTCCGGTCACCCCGGAGCCCCCATGGGAATGGCAGACATCGCACAGGTTTTGTGGTGTGACTACCTCAAGCATAACCCGGCCAACCCCAACTGGGCCGACCGCGATCGCTTTGTGCTTTCCAACGGTCATGGATCCATGCTGATCTATTCCCTGCTGCATCTGACGGGTTACGATCTGTCCATCGACGATCTCAAGAACTTCCGTCAACTGCATTCCAAAACGCCCGGTCACCCCGAGTATGGCTATACCCCGGGTGTGGAAACCACCACCGGCCCCTTGGGGCAGGGCATTGCCAACGCGGTGGGTATGGCGATCGCCGAGAAGGTGCTGGCGGCACATTTTAATCGTGGAGCCTACAATGTAGTCGATCACAATACCTACGTATTCATGGGTGATGGCTGCATGATGGAGGGTATTTCCCACGAGGTATGCTCTTTGGCAGGCACCCTGGGGTTAGGCAAACTGATTGCGTTTTATGACGATAACGGCATTTCCATTGATGGCGAAGTGGAAGGCTGGTTCAGCGACGATACCCCCAAGCGTTTTGAATCCTACGGCTGGCATGTGATCCCCAATGTGAATGGCCACAGCACCGAAGAGCTGATCGCGGCGGTTGAAATGGCCAAGGCCAATGATGACCGACCCACTCTGATCTGCTGCAAAACCGTGATCGGTTTCGGCTCCCCCAACAAACAGGGCAAGGAAGAGTGCCACGGCGCGCCTCTGGGCGACGACGAAATCGCCTTGACCCGCGAACAACTGGGCTGGAAGCATGCTCCTTTTGAAGTCCCGGCCGATGTCTACGCAGGTTGGGATGCCAAAGAGAAAGGTGCCAAGGCCGAAAGCGACTGGCAGCGCCTGTTTGACAACTACCGTAAGGAACACCCCGAACTGGCGGCTGAATTTGAACGCCGTATGAGCGGGGAATTGCCAGCCGACTGGGAAGAAAAGTCCACAGACTATATCCAGCAGATCCAAAAAGCCGGTGAGAAGATCGCTTCCCGTAAAGCATCCCAGCATTGCCTCAATGCCTTTGGCCCCATCCTGCCGGAACTGTTGGGGGGCTCTGCTGATCTGGCTGGATCCAACCTGACGTTATGGAAAGGCTCCAAAGGCGTCAGCGACAAAGACGCCGATGGCAACTACCTGTTCTGGGGTGTGCGTGAATTCGGCATGACCGCTGCCATGAACGGCATCACATTGCACGGCGGCTTTATTACCTACGGCGCTACGTTCCTGATCTTTATGGAATACGCTCGCAATGCCATGCGCATGGCAGCCCTGATGAAGCAGCAGAACATCCAGGTCTACACCCATGATTCCATTGGTTTGGGGGAAGATGGCCCTACGCATCAGCCCATTGAACAGCTCACTAATCTGCGTACCACCCCTAACATGTCGCTGTGGCGTCCCTGCGATGCGGCGGAATCCGCCATTGCCTGGAAAGCCGCTATCGAGCGCCGAGATGGTCCGACTGCGTTGATCTTCTCGCGTCAGAACCTGGCCCCCATGACGCGCAGCGATGAACAGCTGGCAAACGCAGCCAAAGGCGGGTACGTGTTGCGCGCCGTGAGCGGCACTGCGGATGCCCTGATCATTGCCACCGGTTCTGAGGTGGAGCTGGCCATGCTGGCGGCCGATGCTTTGGCTGAAAAGGGCAAGGCGGTGTCGGTGGTCTCCATGCCTTGTGTCGATGCCTTTTTAAAGCAGGATGCGGCGTACCGTGAATCAGTGTTGCCCGCCGCTGTGCGTGCCCGAGTGGCGGTTGAAGCAGGTATGAAAGATTATTGGTATAAATTTGTGGGCTTGGACGGTGCTGTCGTGGGTATGGAAACCTTCGGTGAATCTGCTCCTGCCGGTGAACTGTTCAAGCAATTCGGCTTCACCGTGGACAACATCATCGCCACCGTGGAATCCGTACTGAGCTGATATGCCGATTCGGGTCGCCATCAATGGCTATGGTCGTATTGGTCGCAACATGCTGCGAGCGCTGTATGAAAACTTGCAGCAAGGTTGCAACCGCCATGTGCGATTGGTGGCGATTAACGATTTGGGCTCTCCGGAATCGTTGCTGCATCTGACCCGTTATGATACGACCCACGGTCGCTTCAATACGCCGGTCACATTAGTGCAGGATGATGTGCTGCAGGTAAACGGGGATTCCATTAAGTTACTGCAGATTGAAGACCCTGCTCAATGCCCGTGGGCGGCGCTGGATGTGGATGTGGTGTTGGAATGCACCGGTATCTACCGTAGCCGTGAAGATGCCAGTCGCCACCTTCAGGCCGGAGCCAAACGGGTTATTATCGGTGCAGTGGCATTTGATGAGGTGGATGCGACCATCGTATATGGCGTGAATCATCATTGGTTGCAGCAGCAACACAAGGTGATATCCAATGCATCCTGCACTACCCACTGCATTGCACCGTTGCTGCAGGTGATGGATGCAGCGTTCGGCGTGAAGCAAACCTTCATGACCGAAATTCATTCTTACACCAGTGATCAGGTGTTGTTGGATCATGTGCACCGGGATCTGCGCCGCGCCCGTGCCGGTGCCCAGAATTTGATTCCCACAACCAGCAGCAGTATTGGTGCGGTGCAAAAAGTATTGCCGCAGTTAGAGGGGAAAATTTCCGGTTACTCCATGCGTGTGCCCACACTGAACGTGGCCGCAGTGGATTTAACCTTAATGCTGGATAAGCCCGTAGCGGATGTGCAGCAGATTCACGCGGCCATGAAACAGGCCAGCGAAGGCGCGTTAAACGGCATACTTGGGTATTGCCACGAGCCGCTGGTGAGTGTGGATTTTTTACATCGAACAGAGTCCGCCATTTACGATGAAACGCAAACCATCGTTACAGAAGGCATGATCAAAATTGTTGCCTGGTATGACAACGAAACAGGGTATGCGCATCGTTTGTTGGATTTGGTTGAATGCTTGAAATAGCGCTTTAGTGTACAACAGGGAGTTTGGGGTGATTATGAAAAACAGTATTTATGCTTTGGGTGTTTTGACGTTCGGTCTTGCTGGTTGTGGTGGTGGCGGCGGTGGCGATAGTGTCAGTGGTGTCTCTTCGAGCAACGGTTTGGAAGGTACATGGATTCAAACCAACGTTAACTACGTGCTTGCATCGGGGGATGTCTTCAAGGTTCGTCGTCAGACCATTGTGGTCACCAAGCAAGATGATTTTCTGTATTTTACCGATTGTATTTCAGGCGCGTCATTGGCAGCGCAGGTTGTTGATGATCAGGTTGATTTTGTATCGGCCGGGGTTCCCAATCTACTGGTAGAAAATAACTCAACGCTGACGACTTCGCTGGTTTCTGGATCATTGGGCACTGATGTTGAATTACAAAAAGTCAGCAGTGACAAGACAGTAAGCGTGGCCGATGTGTCGTTGACTGAGCCCGCTAATATTTCCTCCTGGGATCAGGTCTGCTTGGAAACCATAGTGGATCAGTTTCTCCCAGATGAAGTGAAAATCAAGGCTGTTCATAACTCCAGTGAGACCACGGTGGGGGTCAATCTTGAGTTGGGCGGGGATATTGCGGCGGGATTGTATACGTTCCCCTCTGGTTCCAGCGATGTGGACGGTTATGTCACAGAAGGTGCTGATACGCGCAATCTGCTTAACCCTGTGGGTTCCATTGTGATATCAGAAGTAGCAAACACGTATCTCGATTTCAACCTTGCCATGGACAATAACGTTAACGCCAACTCGGACGGAGTCGAGGGTAGAGTTGAAATTGACTCAAGTTGGTTATCTTACGAATAAACAAAGCCGGAGAATCGAAATGCCCGTAATCAAAATGACCGATCTGGACCTGTCAGGCAAGCGAGTGCTGATTCGTGCAGACCTGAACGTGCCCGTGAAAAACGGCGAAGTCACCAGTGATGTGCGCATTCGTGCGTCTATGCCATCGGTCGAGCTGGCGTTGAAGCAGGGTGCGTCGGTGATTTTAATGTCGCATCTGGGTCGCCCGGTTGAAGGTGGCAGCGACCAAGAAAACGCACCCTACACTATGGCGCCGGTAGCTAATCGACTCTCTGAGCTGCTTGGCTTTGAGGTGCCGGTGGCGGCCGACTGGCAGAACGGCTTGAACGTGGAGCCTGGCAAACTGGTGCTGCTGGAAAACGTACGTTTTAATAAAGGTGAGAAAAAAGACGGTGAAGAACTGTCCAAGGCCTATGCGGCGTTGTGCGATGTGTTCGTAATGGATGCATTTGGCACCGCTCACCGTGCGCAGGCATCTACCCATGGTGTGGGCAAATTTGCTCCCGTGGCTTGTGCGGGTATTCTGCTGGCAGATGAATTGGATGCCCTGGAAAAGGCGCTGGCCAGCCCAGCCCGACCCATGCTGGCAATTGTGGCGGGCTCTAAAGTGTCCACCAAGCTGGACGTGCTGACCGCGCTGTCTGATCAGTGTGATCAGTTGATCGTGGGCGGTGGTATTGCCAACACCTTCCTGGCGGCAGCCGGTTACAACGTGGGCAAATCTCTGTGTGAGCATGATCTGATCGACACGGCCAAGGCCATTGCCGCCAAGGTGGAAGTACCGTTGCCCACCGACGTGGTGGTAGCAGAGGTAACCGGCCCTATTGATGACTTTATGGATTTTGTTACCAACGCCGATGCCGTGGTGAAAGCGGTGGCCGAGGTAGGTGACAACGATATGATCCTGGATGTGGGCCCCGCTACCGCCAAGCAATTCGCCGATATCATTCTGGCGGCCAAAACCGTATTGTGGAATGGCCCGGTGGGCGTGTTTGAAGTCGATCAGTTTGGAGAAGGCACCAAGGTGCTGGCCCAGGCCGTTGCCGACAGCGCTGCGTTTTCCATTGCTGGTGGTGGTGACACCCTTGCTGCAGTGGACAAATACGGTGTGGCCGATAAAGTATCGTATATATCAACCGGGGGCGGCGCCTTCCTTGAATACGTAGAAGGAAAGGTATTGCCAGCGGTCGCCATGTTGCAGGAACGTGGTCAGTAAGCAGTTATTGAAATTCTCAGAAATACATAAACTTAACGAGGCACAGTACAATGGCTCTCATCAGTATGCGACAAATGCTGGATCACGCCGCCGAACAGGGCTACGGCATTCCGGCTTTCAACGTGAACAACCTGGAACAAATGCGCGCCATCATGGAAGCGGCAGATAAAACAGACAGCCCTGTTATCGTGCAGGCCTCGGCCGGTGCCCGTAAGTACGCCGGTGCGCCTTTCCTGCGCCATCTGATCCTGGCGGCGGTGGAAGAATTCCCCCATATCCCGGTTGTTATGCATCAGGATCACGGTACCAGCCCCGCTATATGTCAGCGCTCCATTCAACTGGGCTTCAGCTCCGTTATGATGGATGGTTCTTTGGCTGAAGATGGCAAAACCCCAACGGATTACGAGTACAACGCCCGCGTTACTCGAAACGTAGTGGATATGGCGCACGCGTGTGGCGTATCGGTGGAAGGTGAAATCGGTTGCCTGGGCTCATTGGAAACCGGCATGGCAGGCGAGGAAGACGGTGTAGGTGCCGAAGGCGTTCTGGATCATTCTCAGCTGCTGACCGACCCTGAAGAGGCCGCCCAGTTTGTTAAAGACACCGGTGTTGATGCCTTGGCCATTGCTATTGGTACTTCTCATGGGGCTTACAAGTTCACTCGCCCGCCAACGGGCGACATTCTGGCGATTGATCGCATCAAAGAAATCCACAACCGCATTCCCAATACCCATCTTGTTATGCACGGTTCTTCCTCTGTGCCACAAGAATGGTTGAAAGTGATCAATGAATACGGCGGCGACATCGGCGAAACCTATGGTGTTCCAGTGGAAGAAATCGTGGCAGCCATCAAATTCGGCGTGCGCAAAGTCAACATTGATACCGATTTGCGCCTGGCTTCAACCGGCGCGATTCGCCGTTTTATGGCGCAAAATCCTTCAGAATTTGACCCCCGAAAATACCTGAAAGAAACCACAGCAGCCATGCGTGATATCTGTATTGATCGTTATGAAGCATTCGGAGCCGCTGGCAATGGTAGCAAAATCAAGCCTATCTCCCTCGAAGGTATGTTTGTACGCTATGAAAAAGGCGAGTTAAATCAGCAAGTAAAATAGGGCAACCGCTGGTTTGTAGCTAAGTAAAAAAGGGAGCGCCTCTAGCTCCCTTTTTTATTAGTACCTATAATAAAACTGTCATCTCAAACAGCAGAGCTTATCCTGCAGCCACCGCACAGCAAAAACGGAGCTTCATTGAAATTTATCCCCGTTGAATTACGTCAGACATTGCCGGTGTTTACGCTGGAAACACGGCAGCCCATTGGGGCTTCCGCGCAATGCTATAGGCAATTTTACGGGATCGATTTCGAAAAGCGCTTTAATGACCTGAAAGTGTATATGGGTAAAACCCATGTGGCCGGGTTTGATATCGTAGTGCATGGCTATATACCTAAAGCCGCCAAGGGGACGGTGTTTGTGGTGCATGGCTATTACGATCATGTGGGAATTTATAACCACTTGATCAAAACCTTGCTCAGAAACCGTTATGCGGTAATGGCATTTGACCTGCCGGGGCATGGCCTGTCTTCTGGCTCTCGGGCCGCCATTTCATCGTTCCGCCAGTATGGCCCGGTGTTCAAGCGGGTGCTGCAGCTGGCAAAAGATCACACCCCGCAGCCTTGGCACGTGGTGGCGCAGAGCACCGGCGGGGCTATTGTATCGGAGTATTTGTTGCAGTTTGCTGGATTGGAGGAGCGTATTCCATTCGAAGGCGTGGTGTTCTACGCCCCGCTGATCCGGCCGGTGCACTGGTTTTTGAACAAGCGACTGCACACGGTGGTCAGCCCGTTCCGCAATTTTGTCTCCCGCAAGTTTTCCGAGAATTCAAACGATCCTGATTTCGCTGAATTCATCCGTGACAAAGATCCATTACAGCCGCGCTACCTTTCTTCGAAATGGGTAGGAGCATTAAAGCAGTGGATACCCTATATAGAACGGCATGTTCCTATCGATTTTCCATTGCATATTATGCAGGGCAAGAGCGATCAAACGGTGGATTGGCAACACAATATCCCGTTGTTTCAGCGTATATTCAAAGGTACAGAGGTCACCTTCATGCCTAATGTGCGTCACCATGTGGTGAACGAGCTGGAGCTATACCGCCGTGATGTGTTTGCCCGCACCATAAAGTATCTGGACACATTCTCGACACAGCCTCAGCTTGCGATCAAGTAGAGCCCTCGTTGTTCCTCAACCTCATCCGACTTTTTGTGAGCTTCTGTTCCATAGCGGATCACCCGCGGATTGACCACGCTGCTGAAAGGGCTTTTCACCGCGTTTGCGCCCCGCTCCAGAATATGAGTGTAGATCTGGGTGGTTTTCAAATCCTTGTGGCCTAGTTGCTCTTGCACTGTGCGAATGTCGTAACCCCGCTCCAGCAGGTGCGTTGCAAAGGAGTGGCGCAGAGTATGGCAGGTGGCGGGTTTATGAATCTCGGCGGCTTGCACCGCCTGCTTAACGGCTCTTTGCAATAATTGCTCGCTGATATGATGGCGTCGTTTAATGCCGCTGCGGGGGTCAATAGACTCCATGGCAGCCGGAAACACGTACTGCCACATCCAGGTGCGGTTAGCGTTAGGGTATTTCCGTTCCAGTGCGTGGGGCAGATATACTTCGCCGCCGCCTCTGTTCAGATCCTGCAGGTGCTGATTGCGCACATGAGCCATGTGAATGCGCAGGTGGGGCAGCAGTTGTTCATCCAGGGTCACCACCCGATCCTTGGCGCCTTTACCGTCGCGAACCACGATGGCGCTGCGGGCCAGGTCTATGTCCTTCACGCGCAATCGCACGCATTCCATCAAACGCAGCCCCGAGCCATACAGTAACCCTGCCATCAGCCAGTAGCGCCCTTCCAGCTGCGCAAACAGCTGCTGCACCTCGTTTTGGGTGAGCACCACCGGCAAGCGCCGGTTCTGTTTGGCACGGGTAAATTCAATCTCTTCGGAAAAGGGCTTTTCCAACACATACTTGAATAGGAACAGCAGTGCGTTCAGTGCCTGATTCTGGGTAGACGGGCTGACTTTTTCGGTAATAGCCAGGTGGGATAGAAAGGCATTGACGTGGCTGTCGTTGAAGTGCTGAGGGTTACGGGCACCGTGAAAAAAAATAAAACGGCGTACCCAGTAACAGTAGGCGTCTTCGGTTCGAATGCTGTAATGACGTACGCGAATGGCGTCCCTGACCTGATCCAGAATTCTCATGGGCTGCTTCCTGCAGTGAACATGGCGATACTGTAACTATATACAGTATCGCTATATCAGGTCAAGAGTGGGTAAACAACGCTGTATGGATTACTGCTTAAACGGGTTCATCCGATCGCCAAGGTAGTACTGCAGGGATACCGGCAGCGGGCGCATACTGCCTGCGATAATTTTATTGACTGTGCCTGGTACGCACACGGGTTTGCCTTTCATCACTGCACGCCAGCCTTCCTCTACAACGGCATCGGCGTCTTGCCACAAAATGTCAGGCAATTGATTAGCTTGATCGCGGGTGCCCATGGTGTCGTGGAATTCGCTGTGGGTGAAACCGGGGCACAGTGCGGTGACGTGGATACCCTGGGGTTTGAGTTCCATATCCAGTGATTGCGACATGCCCAGTACATAACTTTTGATGCCGGTATACAGCAGGCTGGCCCCCGGTGGCGCAAACGCTGCAATGGACGATAGATTGATGATTCGCCCCCAGCCCCGCGCTTGCATGCCGGGCAGTACGCGATGGCACAGCTCGGTGACGGCGGTCACCATCAATTGTATTTCGGCGGCCAGGGTGGGCCAGGGGGTGCTGGCAAAGGCATCTTTACCCGAAAGCCCGGCGTTGTTGATCAGTACGTCGATGTGGATATTGCTTCGCTGCGCATAGTCGATAATAGCGGCGGGGGCGGCTGGATCATTCAGGTCGGCGGCAAACACTTCACAAGGTATGCCGTGCTGCTCCGATAATTCTGCGGCCAGTTGTTGCAGGCGTTCAGCGCGTCGGGCGACGAGCAGCAGGCCATAACCTTCGCTGGCCAGATAACGGGCGAAGGCGGCGCCGATACCAGCGCTGGCCCCGGTAATGAGTGCGGTACGATTGGATGCTGTCATGATGACCTCTTTACATTGTCAGGGCGGGGAGTTCCCGCGAGCCGGGGTGGAAATGTTTACGTGGGCGACCGATGTCGCCACGATATGGGCCTTGAGGCCCGGTTAGCAAGAACGGGTAAGGAATGCGCCGCTGGGCATCGGTAAATCCATAGGTGCCCAGCCCGAGGTACAAGCCGGGGGCCGCGCGCCGTACTTCGTCTACCATGTGCACCGTGCCACAGAGGGAATGGAAGTGGCGATAGATCAGCTGGAATGCGGGTTTGCCATCAAAGCGCGAGGGAGCGAGTTGGGTGCCCATGGGGAACCGTTGCACCACACGCCGACCCTGCTGGAAGGTGTTGTATCCGCGCCCGGATACGTCATCCACAGGGCGAAAGGCCTTACACAGCCAATGTTGTAGCGGGTTATCCAGGGTGGCTCGCCCCACCACGCCAGCCAGCCAATTTGGTTGGGCCAATAGGTGCGCGGCGTACTCGCCCTGCATTTCTGTCACCGAGGGGGGCTCCAGTCGGGCAAACAGCTCAACCAATTCGGGCGTTTTGAGAAACTCCAGCTCTGTGGCGGTGATGGTAGTGTTCATGTCGGGTCTCACTTTCACTGTATCAGAATATCTTGAATGTCATTTAAGATGTATCTTACAGAATATCTTGAACAGTATTCAAGATATTCTACAATGGAGCCGATAAGCGGCTGTAGTGCCCGACCCCCCTGAATTGGAGAACACAATGCCCCGTAACAAGCGTGAACAGGATCGCGAAGAAAAGCGGGGGGAGATCATCGCTGCTGCCCGTCTCCTGTTTTTGAATGATGGCTTTGAAGCCACTGCCATCAGCCGATTGGCTCAGGCCGCAGGCGTGACGCCGAACACAATCTATTGGTATTTCAAGGATAAGGATGACGTCTTGGTGGCGGTGCTGGAGGCAGAGCTTGCGGCACAGATGGCCGAATATCAAAGCCTCTCGTTTGCCAGCCTTGCAGAGCGGTTGTTGTGGGTGGTGAACCGACTGGAGCAGGTCAGCCAACTGGTGAGTACAGTGCATGCTCGTTTACAGGCATCCGCAGCGGTGAATGACTGGCATGATCGCTTTCACGCACTGACTGAAGGGCTGTTGAGTGCAGAGATGCTAAATGCGGGCGTGGCGGCCGACAGGATTCCGGCGTTGGTGAAGATCAGTGTGTTCACGATCGAGGGGCTATTGGCCCACAGTCTGCCGCTGGAGGAGAAACAGAGCATATGTGCAGCACTGGTAGCCTGATCAGAATACGGACCTTTCTCAAGGCTGGCTGGCCAGTGCCCACAGGTATGGGGCCGCTTAAGCGGCTTTAGGTTGCTCTTGCCATACGGTACCGCGGTGTTTGGTGTAGATCGAACGCACCCACTCCAAACCGGGCCGATCTTTCCATAGCGCATTGGTAGGCGCCATCTTGTCGCGGAATTCCGCGCTGCCGTAAATAGGGTGCTCTTTGGGGCAGGCTAATGGTGCTAACAGTGAAGCCGCTGTGATGTCAGCTACGGTAAATTGATCGCCCACCAGATAGGTTCCTGTGGCTGCGATTCTTTGTTCCAGCCATTGAACTGCTTCATCAATTTTAACTTCTGCGCGGGCAACATCCGTGGCATTGATTTTCAATTTGGCTTTAAAGATGGGCTTAACGATCGGGTAAATAGCACGAATCACCTTGGCTTCCCGAGGAGTGGCAAAGCGAGTCCACATATCCAGAATCAATGCTTTATGCTCAAAGCCGGGGTAATAAAGGTAGCGCGCAACGCCTTTGCCGATAGCATCAAAGCGGGATGCAACGTCCATGATTTCATCATAATAGCGTTCTGGCAGGGTTTGCAGTGGGCCGTACTCTTTGCCCAGCCATTTAACAATTCTGGGGCTATCCTGAATGCAGGTTTTCCCGCGATAAATGAAAGGCACCGTGGTTTGTCCGCGTTTGCCTTTGATTAAAGCAGGAAAGCTATGATAGACCGGCGTCCGCGCTGCCTCGCGATACGATATTTGCTCATAGTCTAATAGCCAGCGAATCTTCTCGCTGTAGTGTGACATGGCAATGGTGTTTAACACTAAATTCGCATCTGCAACGCTTTGGGTGCTTTCAATGGGCATAGCTGGTTACTTCTTGAGCCTGGCAGTAATAAGGTGTTCGAACTATCACACTTTTTAAGCAACGCTTCCAGAACATTCAGGCCAAACTTATCGGTATCTGGCACGGCGCTTGGTGTTATATTCATTATTCATGTAACTAAAACAAGATGAGCAAAGGTAAGGGACTATGATTGGATATGTAACTTTAGGAACGAATGACCTGCAGCGTGGTGCGGAGTTCTATGACCAACTGCTGGCAGAACTGGGCGCAAAAAGATTCATGGAGGAAGACTCGTTTATCGCATGGGCCATTACGCCAACGCAGCCCAGCTTGGCAATCACCAAGCCATTTGATGGTAACGCTGCCACGGTTGGCAATGGTGTCATGGTGGCGCTTGCGGTGGAAACCCCTGCGCAAGTGGACGCGCTGTATGCAAAAGCCATTGCCTTGGGTGCTAAAGATGAGGGGGCTGCAGGGCCGCGCCAGGGAAGTTTCTATGCCGGTTATTTTCGCGATTTGGATGGCAACAAACTGAATGTGTTTTGCATTACAAAAAATTAGATCGTTAACGCTCTAATGTGAAACATCGGCAGCAAGCCGCTTGCTGCCGATGCCTATCGCTACATCACTTTCTGCTGCTTGGATATATAGTATTTTACCGAGGAAGGCAGCATGGCCATCACCTGAGACAGCCCCTGATTTACCCGTCCGTTGACGTGAACCGGTTTGCCTTCCATTACCGCATCAAATCCTTCCTGGGCTACCTCTTCGGCAGTCATCCATAAAAAACGGGGCAACTTACTGACAGAGCCACGGGTGCCCATAACGTCGTGGAATTCACTGAAGGTAAAGCCCGGACAGAGTGCGGTGCAGTTGACTCCATAGGGCTGTAGCTCTAAATCAATGGCCTGGCTGAAATCCAGAATAAAGGATTTGGCTGCGCCGTAGAGGTTGCCTTTCAGTTGTGGTGACCAGGCCGCGACCGAGGCTAAATTAATGATGCGGCCGTAGCCCCGCTCTTTCATAGCGGGAGCAAACAGGTGGCACAGATGCACCACGCTGATATTTAACACCTGCATAAAATCAAGATGGGACTGCCACGTGGCCTGCAGAAAATCATCGTGCAGCGCATAGCCTGCATTGTTCACCAATGCATCCACCTGAATGTGGTTTTGCTGGCACCAGTCGTAAATGCGCTGAGGCGCAGCAGGGTCTGCCAGATCTTCAGGCAGGCAGTAGGCCATCTGACCGTACTTGTGCTTGATGTCGGTTTCCACTTGTTTGAGTTTGTCTTCCCGGCGAGCCACCAGAACCACATCAAAATTATTCTGTGCGAATACGTGGGCCAGCGCTTTGCCTATACCGGCAGAAGCACCGGTGATCAGAACGGTTTTGGGCAGTGCAGCGTCATTGCTCATGGAATGTCCTTGCGAGTCTTTCAGTAGAAGTAAGTGTCAGACTATGCCACAAAACACAGAGCGGTATATAGAGGCTGAAGTATTTAAAGATGAGGTTGCGAGCCCGCGCCGATTCGCGCTAGCCTACGCTGACAAAAACAGCATTCTGAACAGAGGCACGATCATGTCATACGATAATCAAAATATATTCGCCAAAATTTTGAGGGAAGAACTGCCCTGCATTAAGGTGTATGAGGATGAACATACCTTGGCTTTCATGGACATAATGCCTCAGTCTGAAGGCCACACTCTTGTGATTCCCAAGGTGGCCGCCGAGACCTTATTCGAGCTGCCAGCCAGCCATTACGAGGCTTGTTTCAATACGCTGAAAAAAGTAGGCAACGCGTTGAAGAAGGCATTCGGTACAGAGGGTATCATGATGTTTCAATTGAGTGGCGCCGATGCGGGGCAGACTGTACCCCACCTGCATTTCCATTTGCTGCCTACCTCCATTCATACCCTGCGCACCAGCACTCATGCCGCGAAAATGGCCGATCAAGTAATATTGCAAGGTTATGCCGACCGCATCATCGCGGTCATGGAATAACTACACATCCGCCAGTGCGTCGGTGCGAAAACGGGTCGGTGAAACACCGGTCCAGCGCTTGAACGCCCGAGTGAAATTAGCCTGTTCCGAAAACCCCAGCAGGTAAGCGATTTCGTTGATGGACAGATTCTCATCGCGTATATACTGATCGGCGAGTTTCTGTCTTGCCTCTTGCAACAGGCTTTGAAAATTCACACCTTCATCCAATAATCGCCGCTGCATAGTCCGGGAGCTCATGTTCAGCCCAGAGGCAATATCCGTTTCTTTCACATTACCAGAGGGTAAGCGCTCCATGATGGAGAGCTGCACCTTTGCCGATAGCTCATCCTGCTCCAGGTTCGACATATGCTTGAGAATAATCTGCTCATGGGCCTGGGTCAGCTCATCATTGCCACTGTGTAATTTGCGTTCGATGTCGTGGCGATCAAATACCAGCTCGATATAGTCCTTGCCGTAGTGAACCGGGCAGCGAGTGTACTGCTCCAGCAGAATGCTGGCGCCGGAGGGAGGGTGTGGGCTGGCTACCTCCATAGGGCTGAAGCTGTCCCCCAGTAATAATCGGCACATTTTCACAAAGGCTACGATGCCTGCATCGCCTGCAGCATCGCTGCGTACCCGTGATGCTGCAGGCAGGCGTTGCAGGTTGGCAGACACCCGAAAGCGATACAAGACTTTCTCGGAGAACAGCGCGTAATCCAGGCCGTCGTTCAGAAATCGGCCGTAGCGGGCCAGGCGATGCAGTGCATCACCAAGGGAGTTGCTGGCCAGCCAGGCAAAGCCCAAGGCATGAAAGGTGGTGGGGTTCCAACGCTCACCGGCGGCCACGCCGAAGCCAGCGTCGGTGGCGTCCTGTGCCAGCCCCCACAGCTGCACCATATTGGTCACCGGAAAGCGGGCACCGGCATTACTCAGTTTCGCTGGGTTTAGGCCTGCCTCCCGGAAGATGGCGTTGGCGTCAAGGTTGCGGGCGTCCAGTTCTTCCCAAACCAATAGCGCCCAGGACGTTAGGGTTGATGCGGTCACTGTGGTGTGGCTCCTTGTTTTTCACCTAGGATAAACCCTTGGCGGGAAATGACAAATGATAGATAACAAGGTGGCGTACACAGACCAGTGACAGCGGCTGGATTTTCATAATCTGAACTCAGGAAATCACAACGAGGAACAGGTTATGAAACACACTCAACGCAACCCCTTCTATCAGCACACCCTGTCTGGCCCGGTACACTTTGTTGGACGGGGGCTGCATAACGGCAAAGCCGTGAGTATGACATTGTTACCCGCTCTGCCAGATTCAGGTTATGTGTTTGAGAGGCTGGATGTGGGTGTAGCCAGTGCCACCGTGGCGGCGCGCTGGCATACGGTGACCGATACTCGACTTTCCACAACAATTGCCAATAGCTACGGTGTTACCGTCAGCACCATAGAGCACCTGACCGCTGCCCTGAATGCCTGCGGAGTGGATAACTGTCGCATTCTGATCGATGGCCCTGAGGTGCCAATAATGGATGGCAGCGCTAAAGTGTTTGTGGAGCGGATTCAGGCAGAAGGCCTGACCCGGCAGAGGGAGGAGCGAAAAGCCCTGGTGATCACTAATCCGATCTGGATTTATGAACAGGATAAGTACGCAGGGTTCCTGCCGTTTCCACAGCCATGGTTTGATATGACCATTGAGTTCGAATCCAAGGTGATCGGTAAACAAAACTACTCAATGCCCATGAATGAAACGTTTTTTACCTCTCAAATATCGCGAGCACGAACCTTTGGTTTTGAGGATCAGATAGCCACGCTGAAGAAACTGGGGCTGGCTCAGGGGGGCACCTTGCGCAACGCCATACTCGTCAATGACAAGGGCGTAGTGAATGAGGAAGGCTTGCGTTATGACGACGAATTTGTGCGCCACAAGTTACTGGATGCCGTGGGCGACTTGGCCTTGGCCGGTGCGCCGATCTTTGGGCGCTTTGTCGGGCACTGTAGTGGGCACAATCTGAATAATCGATTGTTACGCAGTATGATGCAGAACAAAACCTTCTGGAAGTTTGTCACAGTGCGCGAGGCAACGGAAAACTGGAGCCGCATGATAGACGACACCAGTTACGATGAGATATTGGACATCGTGAATCAGTGCAGTGCTGTTTAGTATTTCCAATAGTTGAGTCAGGTAAGGTATGCTCGACATCTTTGCTGCAAACAGTGGATAACGATTTTGGTATACATTGGACTGCTTAACCCCAAGAGCCCAACCAACATGGGCTCAGTATTACGAGCCGCCGGCTGCTTTATGGCGCAGTCGGTTTTTTATAGCGGAACGCGATATGCCAAAGCGGCGGCTTTTCAAACCGACACCCATAAAGCCTCTACCCAGATACCGTTGGTGGCGGTTGATGATGTGCTGGACTGTGCAGCGCCTGGGATGTCGGTGGTGTGTGTTGAATTGGCCGAAAATGCAATACCATTGAACGAGTTTAGTCACCCAGACGATGCACTGTATGTGTTTGGGCCGGAAGATGGCACCATCCCTCAATCGGTCATTGATCAGGCGGATGCAACGGTGTTTATTCCGACGCACGGTTGTCTGAATTTGGCGGCTAGTGTGAACGTAGTGTTGTATGACCGTATTTCAAAGCTGGGCCTGCAAAGCGACCCTAACGCCCTGATTAAAAAAGTACGTGATCGCAACAATAACGTGAAGGTTCGAACCTAGTTGATTGCCACGACTTCATAGTGTTTTTGTTTGTTGCCCAAAGCCACTGTAAGGCCATCACCCAGATGGCTGTTGTGCAGCGCTTTGCCCAGTGGCGCTTTGGTTGTGACGACCATGATAATGTTGCCATTACACTCGACTTTTAGTCCACCGGCAGCCGGCCCCAAGAAGAATAAATGGGTGTGGTTGTCATCATCAATCAGCTCAACCAAAGCGCCCACACCAATGGCATCAGCTTTTTTAAATGAGCCAGGTTTTATGCTCTTAAAGGCTGCCAAATCAGCCTCGCATTCTGCCAGCCTTTGTGCCTGACCCTGAGTCAGATAAGCCGCCTCCAGGCCCAGTGTGTCGTACTTGTTTTCTGCAATGTTTTCTTCGTGGGTGGCCGTCTCATAGGCTACCTGCATGGCGTTTCGAGCGTTATCAACCAGCGCCTCCAGAGCTTTGATGATTGCCGTGAGAAGCGCCTCTTTGTTGTATTCAATGGGCATACAGCGGTGGCTCGATCTGTTTGTATTCGGTGTGGTAGTTGGCCTGCAACACAGGTTGGGAATCAGGTAGCTGGCGCGGCGATTTTACTCGGTTCCATACCTTTTCGTGAAAGTAGTATGCCACGGTATTACACAAGGGTTCCACCAAAGCAAGTGCGCCACCCACTGCCAAGTCTCCGGTCATAACATAACCCACGGTGAAAGCCACACCCATGTGGATTGTGGCGAAGCTGATGGTCTTTTTCATGATACACCTCCTCAGGGATGGCTGACGAAAACACAAGGTCGATGGATCAATGATTGCAAATGATTCTTATTTGTGGAAATGAATCGTTTTGTGAGTTTTGATAGCTTTAAGCTATCGGGCGTTGCTTTGGTAAGCTTACCAAGTGGGCCTCAGAAATCAGGGCAATGGATCCAGATCGATGCCCCCGATGCGCGCCGGTGCCATTTCCAGTGGGCACACTGGCGTAATTTGTTGGAATGTCTTGCGGTAGTGTTTTTGTACCCGCTTCATATCCACCAGTGATAACCCGTTAGAGAAGCCGAACCACACATACAATCCGTTCAGATCCCGAAACATCTCCGGTAAGTATCTGGGTGGCTCCACAATGCCTTCCAGATAGGCTTCATACAGCACCGGGATGTCTTCCAGCGTGATTTTGCCCAAAAACAGCATGGGAATCAGCTCCGGCAGGCCAGCGCCGATAGCACTGCGAATAAAGTTAACGTTTTCCACAAAGCCTTTTACGTAGGAAAGATCTTTGGTGAACACCGAGCTACCTTGCACCATGCCGCCACGGAACACCCGCTGGGTGGTGGTGTAGGCATCGCCATCGGGCAGGCCGCGATCCCGCAAATGGTGGAATACCTCAACGAAATCCCCCCCTTGCTCTGCTGCATGAATGGCGCTGACCCGATCGCTCACGCGGCGTGCGCGAAACGGAAAACTGCTGAAAGTCAGGGTTTCCATCAGCAAGGCCAGCCCTTCCTGAATGGCGGCAATACGGGGTGATCCCACACTGAGCCAGCTGGCGTAGGGCTGGCGACGCCCGTTCAGCGTGGTGCCCACGTGCACCCAGCCTTCGTGTACCTCCAGCACCCGCAGATCCCGCTCAGAAAAGCGCGCGCGGCTGTTCATCTTGATGGTGTCGCCACCGGCAGCAGCATCAGACACGATACCATCGGACAAAATCACTTTGAGTTCGCCCGCAGTAAAATAACGATTCAACCGCTTTTGCAAAATGGCCACTGCGCCACTGGCATCGTAATCCTTGGGCTGAGCAAAGGCGATGTGCTGCGCCGCTGGTTGAGAGAAAATTGAACACAGTTGCTCACCTACTTCCAGCAGGGAACGCTTGTCGCCGAACAGATGATCCTGCGCCGATCCGTAAAGCTCTACGCTGTATTTGCCAAAATCCTTTTTGCCTCTGGCTTTCAGCATTTCAGTAACTTGGATGTACTGATCTGTGGTAGAGGTGAGCAGTTTGCCCAGCGCATCCTGTTTGCCCAGTTTTTTTCTGATGGCTTTCTTCAGATCGCGGAATTCTTGTTGTTTGGTATCCGGGTTAAAATCCAGCGGAATCGATTGATAATATTGCGCGTCAGCTTTTGGTAACGAACGCATGCCAGAATCAAAGAATGACTGACGCCATTCGCTCGGCCACTTGATGCTGTCCAGTATGCGAATCGGAGCTTGAATCGCAATCATCTGGTCGGACAGGGATTTCAGGTTTTCAAGGTAGATCTGGCGTTGGCTCATTGTTTACTTCTTAAATAGGTTGCTTCTTGCGATCATCATAGCGTGACTGTAGGGTGCATTGTCCGCGCTGGCAACGATATATTGCAGTTAAATTAAATGGAGTGGGTGATGGTGCCGCAAGTGCAACAGGTAAGTCTTTGGCAAGCATTTAAATACTGGCTGAAACTGGGCTTCATCAGCTTTGGTGGGCCAGCAGGGCAGATCAGTATGATGCATCAGGAGCTGGTGGATAAGCGTCGCTGGATCTCTGAGAAGCGCTTTTTGCATGCGCTGAACTATTGCATGGTGCTGCCGGGGCCCGAGGCGCAGCAGTTGGCCACGTATATCGGCTGGTTGATGCACGGTGTAAAGGGTGGATTGCTGGCCGGTGGCCTGTTTGTGTTGCCTTCGCTGCTGTTGTTGGTGCTGCTTAGCTGGATCTATCTGGCGTTCGGCCATCTGCCTTTGGTAGCTGGCGTGCTGTATGGAATCAAACCTGCAGTCACTGCCATTGTTTTGCTGGCGGCCTGGCGTATTGGCTCACGCGCACTTAAACACTGGTTTTTATGGGGGATTGCTGCGTGTTCGTTTGTGGCAATCAGTGTGTTCAAGGTGCCATTCCCTGCCATTCTGCTGGGGGCTGCACTGTTGGGGTGGCTTGGCTTTCGCGTGTGGCCTGAGATCTTTCGAGCCAGTAATCACCCAGTTACAGCAGGGCAAGGCGTGGCGGATGCGCTGATTGGCGATCACAGCCCGGTGCCGGTTCACGCCCGCTTTTCGCGCAGGCGCACGATGGTTACCTTGCTTTGTGGTATTGGGTTGTGGCTGGCGGCCATGGCCGTGTTGTGGTGGAGTGTTGGGCCGCAGCATGATCTTACTTTGATGGGGTGGTTCTTTACCAAGGCGGCATTGCTCACCTTTGGTGGAGCCTATGCGGTATTGCCCTATGTGGTGCAGGGCGGAGTGGAACACTATGGTTGGCTTAGCGCCACTCAGATGATGGATGGTTTGGCGCTGGGAGAAACCACGCCGGGGCCGCTTATTATGGTGGTGTCTTTCGTGGGTTTTGTGGGGGGCTGGACCAAATCTGTACTGGGGCCAGACTGGCTGTTTGCCGGTGGCGCACTGGCGGCCTGCGTGGTGACATTCTTTACGTTTCTGCCCTCGTTTCTGTTTATTTTATTAGGCGGCCCGGTGGTGGAGGCCAGCCGTAATCAAATGCGCTTTACTGCGCCTTTAACTGGTATTACCGCTGCAGTAGTGGGGGTGATTCTTAATTTGGCGTTGTTCTTTGGTCAGCATGTGCTGTTTCCTGATGGCGTTGGTGGCAGCCTGGATTGGTACTCGTTGGTGTGGGGCCTGTGTTGTGTGGGGCTGTTGTATAAATTGGAATGGAGTATTTTGCGGGTGATCGGGTTGAGCGCGGCTGTTGGGCTAATAGCAGGGCTGAATTTATTGAGCGTTTGATGATTTGTGCACTGGTTTGGAGATGATTACAACATCCACGGCACGTTTAAATTCGCAATTTCTTTAACGCCTTTCAATGCTGTTTGCAGAAGTGGTTTATTGGAATCGGAACGATACGTTAAGTAGACCGGATAGGTGAACTCGGGTGCATCGGCAACCCGTAGCAGTTTTCCCGAAGACAGATAAGGTTCAACAACGCGGGTTCGAAACCAGCCGTTGCCCCCGGTTTGCAGCATGACCTGCAGAGCCAGCGGCCCCAAATCAAAACTGAACGCGCTCTGGCTGGGGGAAGACGCCACCGCCATGTATTGGCGTTCAAATTCAGAGCCCCAATTGATGAATAAGTTTGGTTCTGATGTAAGCGGGCTTTGCACTCGAATCAGCTTCTCTTCCAACAGCAATTCCACGTTAATCCCAGCGTAGTAATTCGGGGTGTGTACGATGGCGGCATCCAGTTGCCCCCGCTCCAATGCCTTAGTTAGGCGGTCTGGGTCTGAAACCTGGGAATCCACGGCTGCTTCTGGTAACTGATCCTTTATCCATGTGATCCAGTTTACCAGCAGCGGATTCCATAGGCTTGTCTCGCTGCCGAGGCTGAGGCGGGATTGATGCCCATCAGGTAACGCGATACTGCGTTTGGCGTGATTCCAGGCGTTTAGTATCTCGGTGGCATGGGGCAGAAAGTTTTCACCTTCAGGGGTCAGACGCGCCCCGGCCCGGTTGCGTACGAACAGTTTGCAGCCCAGCTCTCCCTCCAGTGAGCGTACCCTGGCGGTTACGGCTGTCTGAGTGATATGGAGTCGCTCGGAGGCTTTGATAAAGCTCCCCGCACTGACGATTTCCAAAAACGTTCTAGCCAGATCAATGTCCATAATTCTTCTTTATATGAATTTAATTGTTATTAAAGCACATTAGAATTCATTAGATAACATATAAATGCATCTTTATAGTGCGCTTGGTTTCGTTGTATATGAGAGCAGGCGTTATGAGACTCGATGACTTAGGTGCGGTTTTGATGGTGTTTTCCACGGCTGTAGTGGGGGGGTGTTTGGCCTTTGTGTTTCTAATGGAGCAGGCGGTTGCTGTGCCTTGGTTGGTGTTGGGCCATGGGGTTGCCATGGTGGGCGCTGTCGGAATCAAGATCGGATACATCATGCGCTTGGAAGCCCACTCGCGCTTGGCGAAGTGACCGGGTGCGTAACGTGAGCGGCACACTGCACGCCATAGTGCAGTATTTGGGGGTGCCAACGGACAACACATCCCATGTGGAAAAGTTGATATCCGCCCTTGGCGCTGGCATCGGTATTCTTATCGTATACGGCGCACTTTGTGTGTACTCCATTGATCACGCCTCGGTGCTGCTGGTGGCCTCTGTGGCGGCCTCCACTGTGTTGGTGTTTGCGGTACCCCATGGCGCGTTGTCGCAACCTTGGCCCGTGATTGGCAGCTACCTTGTGTCCGGTTTGGTGGGGGTAACCTGTCACCGGTGGATCGACCATCCGGTGCTGGCTATTCCGCTGGCAGTAGGCTTTGCGGTTTGGTGTATGTACTACACCCGCTGTTTGCACCCTCCTGGTGGAGCCATCGCATTGGTGGCCGTGACCGGTGGCAACGAGATCCAGCAGCTTGGCTATGGCTTTGTTCTGGTGCCAGCCCTAATGAACGCTGCCACCTTGGTGTGCGCAGGGTTTGTATACAACTATGTTTTTCCGTGGCGGCGATACCCCGTGCACTTTCTGTATGCGCAACCCCATGCACATCCTTTGGTTCAGCAATACGAATTGCTCGAACTCACCCACGAAGACTATCAATACGCATTAAAAACGATGGATTCCTTTATCGATATCAGCCCGGAAGATCTGAGTGAATTGGTGGATTGCGCCCGAGAACACGCATTGATAGTGAGTAAGCGATACATTCGTCCAGGAGTAGAGAAATGTTAACAGCAGAACAGATCAGCATAATCAAAGCCACTGCCCCAGTAGTGGGAAACCACGCCCGAGATATTACCGGGGCTTTTTATCCATTGCTGTTTGAACGTTATCCCCATGTTCAGGCTTACTTTAATCAAACCCATCAGGTGCAAGGCACACAGCGAGAGGCGCTTGCCCAAGCATTGGTGGCGTACGCTTCCCATATTGACGAGTTGGGCCAGTTGAGTGACGCAGTCAGCCTGATTACGCATAAGCATTGTTCCCTTAACATCCAACCCGAGCATTATGATCTGGTTGGGGAATGTTTGATGGAAGCCATTGCGATGGTATTGGGTGCCGCGGTGACCACCGCCGTGGCAGATGCTTGGTCAGCAGCCTATCGCCAACTGGCCGATATTCTTATCAATGCCGAGGCGATGATCTATCAACAGAATGCAGAGCGTCGGGGTGGATGGCAGGGTGAACGGCGTTTCTTAATAGAAGCCATTGTTCCGGAAAGCGCCACGATGACATCTTATTATCTAGTGCCTGAAGATCAGGAGCAGGCAATCGATTTTAGCGCAGGGCAATACGTGGGCCTGATCCTTACCATCAATGGCAGCGTGGTTAGACGCAACTATAGCCTGTCGGATGCTCCCGGTGCACGCCACCTTCGGATCAGTGTTAAGCACGAGCAGGGTGGTGTGGCTTCTGGCTATTTACATCAACAGGCCAAGGAGGGTAATCCAGTACTGCTAACAGCACCATGCGGGGATTTCGTGCTCACGCAAGATGAATATGGACTTGATAAACCACTCTACCTGGTGACCGGCGGTGCGGGTATCACACCTGCCATCAGCATGCTCAACAGCTGTGTGGCAAGTGGGCGAGAGATCGTGTTTGTTCATGCTGCCATTAATAGCGAGCATCATGCTTTTAGCGCCCATGTGCAGGCACTGGCATCAAATCATGACAATCTGAAAACGTTCTACATCTATGAGGCACCGTTGCCCAAGGATACACCCGATGCCACAGGCTACTTGAACGCGGATATGCTGAAAGCGCTGATGAGCGGGAGGCAAGATGTGGATCTTTACTATTTAGGGCCGAAGCCTTTTATGGCTTGTGTAAATCGAATTGTGCATGAGTTGGGCATTCCGCCGCAGCAAGTGCGCAGTGAATGGTTTGGGCCGAGGGAGGCGTTGGATTAGGGGTAGGATACCTTCACCTTTTTTTATACGGCCTGCAGACTCTTAAAAACACTCTCAAATAGGGTGTTTTTTTGTATAGAAAGCCGTATATTTATGTCCAGAAAGTGTACATTTAATGAGCCGTTGCGTCATTAGAATCGAATACGCTGAGCCAAAGGCAATGAGCGATAGGGCCGTTAAAAAGCACATGCACTGAACAAAAAATGATAAAAGCCGAGGTTGCCAGGTATTTTAGTGTGACGTGAGTGACTTTGAGTAAAGCGCTCAGTGGTGGTTATTAATCTGTGAGGTCTGCAGATGGCCCGAAGCGGACATACATAAAGGATGGGTCGAATTTATTGTATATCAGGCAGAATAAAGTACCGATGGGATCATGGCTGACATGAGCAGCGTAAATAACGAAATAATGAGCTTGGTTCGCTAAAACACAAAATCAATTATTCTGACCCCATTGATCTTCGAGGTTTAACACTGCGAAAACGGCATAAAAAGGGTATTATTCATGGCATCAGAGTTAAATATTTCAGAAATATATGAACAGAATCTAAACTTTCTTATTGGTTCTGGCGCATCTTTCGGATACTTGCCAACCCTACAACTATCACTCAAAGATAGTTTGACGGAAGAACAATTCACTGTAGAAACTCTATCTGTCGAATTGACCAAGCAGAATCAAGAAACACTAAATACGCTGTTATTTATGCACTATTACAATTCCTGCATAAAACCAGCTATCGAATCAAACCCTCCAGTACCATTACCACCTCATAGATTAGAGGTAATAAGTCACTACACTGATTTCATATCAACGGTTTCGAGTGTAATAAAGGAAAAGAAATCCAACGAACGAAAATGCAATATATACACTACAAACTATGATGGCTGCCTAGAATTTGCAGCAGAAAATATTTTAGCAAAGGGAGGTCAAACAGTTTCCATAAATGATGGAACAAGCGGCTTCAAGAAAAGATATTTTCATACGAAAAACTACAACAATCACGTTATACAAAGAGGAATATTTGATAACTATTCAACGCCAACACCTCAAATAAACGTCCTGCATGTACACGGATCAGTATATTGGAAAAAAGAAAGCGGTCACATTGTCGTAGACTATGGAAATCAGGACGCAGGAATATCATTCAGCGCAAGAGAATTGGATATTCTTAATGAATTTTCCACGATTGTTGGAAATGAGAATGCCACTGAAAACGACTTGCTTGCTTTTCAGCGCAACGACGAAATAGCTTGCCAAGCATTTTGGAGTAAGTACAACAAACTTCCTATAGTCAATCCAACCAAATGGAAGTTTTATGAAACTGTTTTTGAAGAGAATTATTATCAAATTCTTAGGCATCTGAGCTTTGAGCTTGAGCGACCGAATACCGTTTTCATAACATTCGGGTTTTCATTCGCAGACGAACACATATTGCATCTTCTCCAGCGATCACTTTCAAACCCATCTCTCACCGTTTACGTTTGCTGCTTTAACGAGCCTGAGAAGTCCGTTATGTGTGAAAAATTTAAAGACTATCCCAATGTTAAGCTCGTAACAACCGAAGCAGTCCTAAACTTTTCTGCATTCAACTCAGAAGTATTTACTTTATCAAAAGGCGATAGAACTGCTAATGGATAGTGTTGGAGAGGTAATAGAGGTACGAGGTGTAAGAATTGTTATTCGAGTTTTTGACGAATCAAACAAGGAAACGCTTTTTTACCTTGGAGAGAAATATAAAGGCATCTCAATACGGGAACACGTGACAATACGGCGCGGTTTTAGAAATATAGTTTGTATCGTCGAGGGCGAGTATTTGGATGAAAAGAAATTGAACGAAGATCAGACCGACTTTGTTAGAAAGGTTGAACTAAAGCCAATAGGTTACTTTCAAGAAGGTGAATTTTTGGAGGGAATAAAATACCTCCCAATGATTCGAGATTCGGTATTCCTTATATCAGAGTCCGAGCTATCAGCAATATATGGACGATGCCAAGAAGATTTTGTCGTAGGAAAGCTGTTAAAGGAAGGAATTCCTGTTTCCCTATCATGGTCGAAGCTGTTTAATACCCATATTGGAATCTTTGGAAATACAGGAAGTGGAAAGTCCAACACATTAACCAATTTATATACAAATTTATTTGAAAAAAAGAAAGGCAGCATAACTGGAAAAAGCCAATTTATTGTTCTCGACTTTAATGGTGAATACACTGGAAACCAGCTTCTCCCGAGGGAGGAGAAAAGCGTATATATACTCGACACAAAAACCGACCAAGGACAGCAGTTTCCACTTTCTGAAGAGGAATTTTGGGATGCGGAGGTTTTTGGCATACTTTTTAAGGCTACGGAAAACACCCAAAAACCGTTTTTGTCTAGGGTAGTTAAAGGGCGGGAGAAATATTTGGACGCGCCCAACAGCCTACAAGCCTACACTAAAAAGATTTTTACTCGCGCATTGACTTCCGCTTCACCTAAAAAAGAGTTTTCAGATCTTCTCAGGATTGTTGCAAAACTAATAGGCGAAACGCAGTTAGAAAATCAGCTATCTCGACTTAGCTGGCATGGAAAAAATGAGAATTTTTACTTGCCAGAAGGTCATTTAAATGGCGGTGAAAACGATCCCACATACGTCACCCATTTTAGATATGATGTAGACAATATCACGTTACCTAATTTATCGCATTTTGATCAACTGATTGTACGGATAAACCTTCAGCTTGCGAGCGATCTAATTGGTGGGTATGTTCAATTCGACCATATTCAGCCTCTCCTAAAAAGAATAGAGTCATCAATTTCTTCATTGAAGAAAGTAATTACAGTTTCAAATGAGCAAGACGATAAGATTCTTACCGTCATCTCAATGAGAAAGGCAAATCAGGAAACAAAAAAGGTAATTCCATTGCTGCTTGCAAAGTATTATTACAACAAGCATAAAAATGCCCTTGCAAACCAAAGTCCACCGACAAAAACGATGCATCTCATAATTGATGAGGCTCATAACATTTTGTCAGTGCAATCAAACAGGGAGCATGAAAGTTGGAAAGATTATAGGCTGGAACTTTTTGAAGAAATAATTAAGGAAGGCAGGAAGTTTGGTATGTATCTTACGCTTTCCAGTCAACGACCAGCAGATATATCTCCTACGATAATGTCACAATTGCATAACTTTTTTATTCATAGGCTAGTCAACGATAGGGATTTATTTTTGCTGGAAAACACTGTAAGCACGTTAGACAGCCTATCGCGAGGTATGATTCCAAACTTGAGCAAAGGTTGCTGTATAGTAACAGGCACTTCTTTTGACTTGCCGATGGTAATTCAATTCAACAAGCTGAATATTGAGCATCAGCCCGATAGTGATGACGTAGATTTAAATGTCTTGTGGAGCAATTAACCAAACTTTTTAATTGCAGGAATCAGGGGCAGGACTTTGATTCTAATCCACTAATGTCCGCTTCTGGCTGAAAGCAGACCGTAAGTAAACGTATTATCATTAAATATCAACATATGAAGCACCTAAAAATACTGGCACTACTTGTCATTAGCATTAACTCAGCTGCTGAAGTAACCGAACAAGTTGACTTCGAGTACTACTATGTAAACGGTCAAACAATGAAAGAGTTGACCTTATCCATGAAGGAAAACAGTCCGGTTATTCGTGGTAACTCAAAACATGCTGCGACAGCAAGACTTAAGATTCAATATCGTTATTCAAATCATAAGAATACTGCTGGCTGCTCGCTAATTAATCCCGAAGTCCGACTAAAGACAACTTATGTCCTACCCAAAATAATAGAAAATCGTAGTAGCGATAGGGTCATCACTGTGTTCAAGGAATATTTATCCCGTTTGATGAAGCATGAGCAAGCACATAGAAACATTGCTTTCGAGTCAGCTCAACAACTTGATAAGAGTTTGGCATTGCTACCTCTTGCAACTGATTGTGCCTCGCTGAAGCGCAACACCAGAACCTTGTACTCGCGGATCAATGAGGATCAAAAACGCCGAAATCAGATTTATGACAAAGAAACCCAGCACGGTGTACTGCAAGGGGTTTCATTTATGGATATTGTTAAACCATTGGTAAAAACAAGAAAAGAACTTCTAGAATTTTGATCCAGCTCCATGTTCCTATAGCTAATTGCTGTACCTGCGTCGCAGCACTTGCGACATTAGTTGGCGTTTGCTCCAAGCCGAAATCAGACTACCCAGTATCACTCCCAATCAAAAAGAACAACCCAGAAAGAGGAATCCCATTGAGTGATCGAAGTTAATAGCCCACAAGATTTGGCGCGCTTACGTCGCCTTTCCCTATCTGCACAGGGTTTACTTCAAAGCCAGCCCTTTGGGCAGGGTTTGGCAGGGGCACGCAAGGCAATTAACCACCTAGGCTATGTGCAAATTGACACCATATCGGTTGTGGAGCGTGCACATCACCATGTTTTACATTCCAGAGTGCCTAAATTTAACCCAGTCATGACCAATCAAATGTTGGTAAGTGGTGAAATTTTTGAATATTGGGCTCACGCTGCTGCTTTTCTGCCTATTTCCGATTTTCGCTTCTCTTTACCGTATAAACACGCAATCAAAAACGGGCAAACCCACTGGTATAAAACACCTGATAGAAAACTCATGGCGGAACTGTTGGCACGCATACGTTCAGATGGCCCGTTGCGATCCCGCGATATAGAAACCAACAGGGCAAGGAATACAGGGTGGTGGGATTTGAAACCCGCCAAAAAGGCGCTCGAGCAATTGTATATGGAAGGGGATCTAATGGTGAGTAACCGTGAAGGATTCCAAAAAACCTATGATCTGACCGAGCGAGTGCTTCCATCCCATATCAATTCAAAAATGCCTGATATGGAAGAGTTTGCAGAGCACATTGTAGATCAACAGCTACGCTGCCATGGCTTTGCATCACTGAAAGGGTTCACCTACCAGCGCAGAAACGCAGGCTTAAGGGATGCAGTGAAAGCTTTGGTAAACGAAAGGTTGGCGCAAGGCACATTAGAACAAGTACGCGTTAATAATAGTGATGTGTTCTTGATTGAAACGGGCGCCCTGGAGCGCCGCCTTCCCAGGCTGAGTAACCGCGTTTCAATTCTATCACCCTTTGATAATGCCGTGATTCAGCGTGAACGGCTCAAAGCACTGTTTGATTTTGACTATCAAATAGAGTGTTATGTACCTGAGGCCAAGCGTCAGTACGGATACTTTAGTTTACCTCTACTTTATCAAGATCAATTTATTGGCCGAATGGATTGTAAAGCACACCGTAAAACCAGGCATCTGGAAATCAAGTCACTCTATTTTGAGCAACACGATTTTGAGGCGGCTGCAATTATTGATGCATTCACAGATGCCGTTGCAACGTTTTGCCGGTTTCAAGAATGCGATTCGGTGTCGTTAACAAAAGTCCATCCCAAAAATTTAGCCCAGCAGTTGTGCCATGCACTGCATAAAATCGAAGAGTAGCGGGAGAAGCAATTCAACACACAAATAGGCAAGCCAAACTCTAACAGCAAACTACGTAGTTGTAAGTGGTTACATCATGCGATAGGGCTTGGCAGTCCTGAAATGTTTTTCACAACAAGACGTTCAAGCCCATATCTGCAAACACCTCTTTAAACAGGTTGAACCACAACACAAAAATGATAATGACCTATCTGTGCACTCTGGGTAGATGCATTTGGAAACTCAGCAGCAACATTTGCCAGTATTTTCGCGGTAGTTAAAGGATGAAAGGATATCAATACCGCGAATACTCTTTTATTTAATGGACGAGCAGAGCCATGAATTTGTTCAGCAAATCTATAGTAGTCAAGGCGATCGCTCATTGGCTTTAACTTTTCCATGTCGCTCTTAAGCGCACTTTTCCAGCTCATTGATGAGAACTTGCCACGTTTATTCCCACTTTCGGCCTTTATCTCAATATAATAGCAGGTACGCTTGTCAACAAAGTTCTTTAAACTAAACGGGTGCATCGGGTCTGGTGGTGGTGGGCGATGATGAACTGCGGCGAAATCCGAATTCAAAGACCTCCAGTGAGGTGCATCATACGGGATCTCTCTAATTTTTGTCCCGCCAAAATCCGGATGCTCCGTTGAAACTCCCCAGCGCGTCTTAATGGCCCTGTCGATAATAACTTGGGCATAGATTTCGTTTTGGGCGCCGGATTTAAAACCTTCAACAAGTTCAGGGCCGTAATTTACTATTAAATTTGCAAAAGTAGTAGGTTTCATGCGCCATCCTGATTGGCTACCGTTAGTTAATGCTTTCAGTTCAATTAACTACGAATGAACTTGATCCCCTGGTCAAACCATTCTCGATATCGAGTTGGTTCTACATTTCACTTTTCAACAGGTGATCATGGTTGCCTAATATATATTAAGTTTTTCGACGACGCGATGCTTTAGTGCTGATAGCCTCTTTCTTGACTCACTCGCCTGTATCAAAACGTTGTTCCAACTCCCTGGCTATAAACTCAATAAAGGCCCGTGTCTTTGCAGGCATATATTCCCGCCTGGGAAACACAGCATAAATGGATCGCTGCGTTCTGGTCAGCCCTGGGAATAGGTTAATCAGTTTTCCTTCCGCCACTTCCTCTTCCAGCAGAAAGCTCGGAACTCGAGCGATGGCAGTGCCACCCAGGACAATCGCTTTAAGCGCCAGACTGTTGTTGGAAACGATATCCGCCTTTAACTTGATCACGGTTGTTATGCCCTGTTCATCCTCAAAAGCCCATTCCAAAGCCGAATCCTGAAAGCGGAAACTGGCTATACGATGATGGGTGAGATCCTCTGGTGATTGCGGCACGCCATGCTGTTCGAGATAGGCAGGCGCAGCCACTACCAAATGATTACAGGTACCAAGGCGGCGAGCGGTGAGGGAAGAATTCCCCAGTTCACCGATGCGGATGGAGATATCGAAGCCGGGCTCAATCACATCCAGTTTGCGGTCATCGAAGTTCAACTCTATTTGCACCAGCGGGAACTGCACCAGGAAACGGGGAATCAGCGGCGCTATATGCAGGATACCAAAGGACATGGGCAGGTTCACAAAGAGACGGCCGCGGGGTTCGCGGTTCATTGATCGCACCTCATCCACCGCCGCATCAATACTGCCCAGGCTATTGCTGCATTCCTGATAAAAGCGCTCCCCTGCCTCGGTCAGGCTAAGGCTGCGGGTGGTGCGGTTCAATAGCCTCACCCCCAGATGGCTTTCCAGCAGGCTCAACCGCTTGCTCAATACGGAGCGGGATGAGCCGAGGGCTTCCGCAGCCCCGGTGAAGCTGCCTGCTTCTACCACCGCCACGAAATTGCGGATCTCTTCCAGCATGGATTACCTCTCGACGAGCTCATGTTGTGTTTGATTAGTCAATTTATGAGAACAATCTTATTCCTAAACATGCGTTTATCAACCTTTTAGATGCGAATAGGCTGTATTCACCTTAGATAACCCGTATCGAGACACCTTCAAGCAAGAGGCGTATGACCATGCAACCACTTTTCCGCGCATTGAGCGCATTCCTTCTACTAGTCTCAGCGTTGCCTGCCGCCATGGCGGAGGGGCGACAACCCGGCGTTAGCCCTTGGGGGCCTGACGATGAAATCGGACGCCTTAACCTGATGACTGACGAATCCCGTGCCAACGTGCTGTCGCGCATTCTGGGGGGCAAAAGTTATGACCTGTCAGTGGAGTACTACATTGGTATGCCCAGCTGGCAGGCGGCAGGAGATCCCCATTACCGCATCTGGATGACCCACACCCCCGAAGGCACGGTGATCGACGACCCTATGAACCTGGGGGTTACCATGAATCAGCATGTCAGCTATACCGGTGCGGCGGTTTCCATGTATACCCATATGGGCACCCATATCGATGCCCTCAACCACTTTGGGCTGGACGGTAAAATCTGGAATGGCTTCGCGGCAAAAGATTATGCCGGAGATCGCGGCTGGCGTGTTGCCGGCATTGAAAATTTTCCACCCATCATAGCCCGTGGTGTGTTGATTGATGTGGCTGCGAGTAAGGGTAAACGCATGCTTCCCGATGGTTACCGCATTAGCCGCAGCGATATTGAGGAGGCGCTACGCCAACAGCAAATCAAATTGCAAACCGGAGATGTGGTGTTACTTCGCACCGGTCGCATGCAGGACTATGACAACGCCAAAGCCTATATGCGCAACCCTCCTGGCTTGAGCTACCACGCAGCAAAATTTCTGGTGGAGACCGCGGGGGCAATGATCGTGGGTGCGGATAACCTAAGCCTGGAGGCGTTTCCCTCGGAATTGGAATCTGACTATGTGCCTGTGCATACCTATCTGCTCGCAGAGCAGGGCGCTCCCATTATTGAACTGGTTAATCTAGAAGAGTTATCCAGTGATCAGGTTTATGAATTTGCGTTTATCGGCAGTCCACTGAAACTTCGTGGTGCCGACGCTGCGCCGTTGCGACCAACCGCCTTTCCCCTGCGCTGAAATTGGAGTTTTTGCATGAACGCACTATTGAAGCGATCCAGCAATCTGCCGGTAGATCCGTTATTTCTTGGCCGCTGGTCACCCCGCGCATTTGATGGTCGCTCGTTGCCGCTGGATGATCTTATGACTTTATTTGAAGCTGCCCGTTGGGCGCCTTCGGCCTATAACAAACAACCATGGCGCTTTTTATATGCATTACCGGAGGATGAATTCTGGCCGACCTATGTTTCGTTACTGGATCCATTCAATGCGAGTTGGGCCCGGCATGCCGGTGCACTTATCTTTCTGCTAGGTGACACTCGCTCTTCCAGCCACCGCTTTGATGTCGGCGCGGCCTGGAGTCATATTGCCTTGCAGGCCCACCTGCTGGGCTACCAGGCACACGCCATGGGCGGCATTATGCACGCTTCAGTGCGCACAGAATTAGCGGTGCCGGAGTATTTGAATGTCGAGATCGGCATCGCCGTTGGCTCTGAGGGCGATGCCGGGAAGCTGCCTGATGAATTGCGCCAAAGGGAACAACCCAGTGACCGCCGCCCCCTGGCTGAATTGATCTCCCGAGGGCGCTACCGATGACTTACCTCCGCGACGCCCGCTTTTTACTAGTAACATGCGGTATTTTGCTGGGCTTTACCTTTCCAATGGCCAAGCTGGCAAACCAGGTTGCCCTGCCGGTGACAACCTGGGTAGTCATCAATTCACTGGGCGCCAGTATAGCGCTGCTGCCATTGCTGGTGTTTAGTCGGCAGTTGCGTTGGCCCAAGGGCCGACAATGGCGTTATGTGCTAATCGCGGGCCCGTTAACATTCGCCGGGCCCAACCTGCTGGTATTTCTGGTGGTACCCAAGGTAGGTGCAGGCTATGGCGGCGTCATGTTCGCGCTGTCTCCGGTATGCACACTGCTGCTGGCCCATATTGCTGGGCTGGGCCAGATGAATCGTCAGCGTTATCTGGGGCTGCTGCTTGGCTTGTCGGGGGCTGTAGGTATCAGTCTGACTCGCGACAACCCAAGCTTCCCGGCAGAGCCGGTTTGGTTGCTGATCGCCGCGCTGCTACCTTTCGTGCTTGCATTGGGTAATGTCTATCGCACTATCGACTGGCCGGAAAATGCCTCTCCCGAACTGCTGGCATTCTGGAGCCATACTTTGGCGGCGCTGATATACAGTTTTATTGCGCTGGGAAGTGACCACGCAGCCCTATGGCAAGGCTTGCAATCCAATTCGAAATTGATAGGTGTCCAGCTGATTCTGGCCGGCCTGATCGCCCCCTTGCTGTTTCGGTTGCAACGTTTCGGCGGCCCCGTTCTACTGAGTCAGATTGGTTATGTGGCCGCAGGAACCAGCCTGTTGGTTGCAACCCTGATTATGGGCGAGCGCTATCCGATCCTTACCTGGTTATGTGCATTCATGATTTTACTGGGCGTGATTGTTGGGGTTCTGAAGTCAGCTACAGTACGCACTGCAGGTTAATGTCAACGTCTGCGTATGGCCGGATACGAATCGCCCATATGTCTTTTAACTTGAGGGGCAATTTCTGACCTACCAATTTGCCTTTGCTCCATGGTGTACGCTGGCTAGTAGTTGCAATGCTCATTTTTCATTCCTTTGCCATAGGGGTGGAACTCTTACCCCTGCTCTTTTACGCGGCATTGATATATTGTATCATTACAAGGTCTCGTATAATGCTTTCCAGGCTGTTCTATATTCACACATATTCTAAGAGGATACCCGATGAACCGTCCTTCAATCACTGCTCTTTCCTGGTTTGCCTTGCTACCGCTGGCGGCACTGGCGGGTAACGATGAGCATCACCATGTACAGCACGGCGCACATGTTCATGGAGAAGCTGCCTTGTACCTGATGCTACAAGGTAACGAGCTGGAAATGGAGTTTCATTCACCGGCGATGAATATTGTTGGTTTCGAACACAAGGCAGTCAGTGTGGAGGAAAAGCAGAAAATCCAGAATGCCCTTGCCATCCTGAAACAGACCGACGAGCTATTCGCATTCAAGGGCACCCAGTGCAAACTAGAAAAAGCTGAAGCCGAATTTAAGCTGGAAGAAAGCGATGAGCATGACGCAGAAGAACATCATGATCACGAGGCGGAAGGCAATCACGCAGAGCACAGTGAGTTTGATGTGACTTATCAATTCACCTGCGATGATGGGAAAAGTCTGCGTGTAATTGAGGTTAACCTGCCGGCGAGATTCAGCGGTATTCGAACACTGGATGCTGAGTGGGTTCTGAAAGGTAAGCAGGGTGCAGCAGAACTGACAAAGGATACCAACACTATCCAGGTGAAGTAGATGAACGCAACCAAACTGAAAAAAAACCTGACTCGAGCGGAGCAAAACTGCATTGCCCACGGTGTCAGGCTGACCACAAAACGCAAACACATCCTGCAACTGCTATTGCAATCGGATACGCCGCTGTCAGCCTACGAACTGGCGACTCACTATAATGAAACGTTCAACGAAACGATACCTGCGATGTCGGTGTATCGGATGCTGGACTTTCTGGTGGCCGAAGGGTTGGTGCATAAATTGAACTCCGCCAATAAGTACGTTGCCTGTGCCCATATCACCTGTGACCACTCCCATGAGGTACCGCAATTCCTGATTTGTGCACGCTGCCAAAGTGTTAAAGAAGTGGGAATCAGCCCTGATATTATTGAGGCTTTGGAGGCCAGCGTCGCACAGGCAGGCTACCTGCTGACCCAGCCGCAGATTGAGCTGCATTGTCTATGCGAACGTTGTGTCCAGGCAGCTTAAAAATTACTGCGGAGTCTCGATGTAAGGTACTACACTGGCTGCCTCCAGTAGATAGGCGGAGGTTGCCATTTGATGCTGAAACAGGCTGGTTTTGAGTAAACCGGAGATATGGAACGCATCATACAGCTCATCTATCCTCAGACCCTGAGGGTAGTCCACCAGGATGATCTGGTTGGGCGGTGGTGGTGGCACATGAATACAGGCGCCAAAATAAGGTACCAGAAAGAATCTGATTGTCCTTTGTTTATCATCAAAGTCGATGGGTACGATAAAACCGGGAATGCGGATGTGCTGGTTATTGAAGGCCTCCACCACATTGGTGGAGCTGAGCGCCTGTTGGTAGCGACTATCATTTGCTTGGGCGATGGCATTGGACATCTGGCTGCTGAGTTGATCCATTTCAGATCCGTCTGGAATATTCATGACCTCATCCGGCGGTTGCAATAACGCCTCCAGATCTTCTTTTGGCATCAATTCGGTCCATTCAACATCTTGATAGCTGACGGGTTTGGTGGATTCTGTTATGGCATTCGACACTGTCGTAGAATCGGAGCTTTGTGGGTCAGGCCCACAGGCGGTCATCACCAATACAACACTGAATAGGAATAGGCGGTTAAATGACATTACAGCAACCATGATTTATACCTCGGGCAGAGCGATTTCGAGGTGCTATAGTAACGGGCAACTTCGCCCAAGAGAACGCTAACGTGACAAAAAAACATGACTGATCTGGAACCGAACACGCAGGCCATCGCCATTAACGGTTTGCAATTTGCTTATCCACGCACGACAACGTCGGTGCTGGATATGCCACATTGGCGGGTCGAGCGTGGTGATCTGGTTTTTCTGAAAGGTGCATCCGGTGCCGGCAAATCCACATTGCTGAATTTACTGGCGGGTATACTAACTGCCTTGCCTGGAACCCTTCAACTGCTCGGGCAGGATCTGGCAGCACTATCCTCACGTCAGCGCGATACCTTTCGTGCGCGTCACATTGGCATGGTGTTCCAGCAATTCAATTTAATCCCGTATCTGAGCGTGTTCGACAATATCCAGTTAGCGAGCCATTTTGCAGGTCTCGCACGCGATGCGACTGTAATTCGGGCACAACGTCTGTTCGAAGCCCTTGATCTCAATGGAGCTTTATTGCAGCAGCATGCCGGTCAGCTCAGCGTAGGCCAGCAGCAACGGGTGGCCATCGTCAGAGCCTTGATCAACAATCCAGAAATACTGCTGGTGGATGAGCCAACTTCGGCGCTGGATGCTGATCTGAGGGATCGTTTTATCCAGTTGTTACTGGATATATGTCGTCAACAACAAAGTACGCTGATTTTTGTCAGTCACGACATGCAACTGGCGCATCATTTTTCCCAGGTGGTGCCGCTGGATTCCATTAACCGAGCGCAGCATCTTCACCATGTTTTTTAAACTTGCCTGGAATAGCCTGCGCAGCCGCAGCGCTACCGCGTTACTGACTGTTTTTTCAATTGCCATCAGCGTATTCGTATTGCTTGGGGTAGATCATATCTGCCACGAAGCCAAACGCAATTTCAGCCAAACTGTTTCCGGTGTGGATTTGATAGTCGGAGCCCGCACGGGTCAGGTGAATCTGCTGCTGTATTCTGTTTTCCATATTGGCAACGCCACCAACAATATTGACTGGCGCAGCTACCAGCATGTTGCCAATGATCCCAATGTCGCCTGGACCATACCTATTTCCCTCGGAGATTCCCATCACGGCTATCGGGTGATGGGCACCACGACGGATTTTTTTACCCGCTATCATTATGGTCAGAAAAGGCCACTGACTTTTGCGGCTGGTAAACCCTTTGACAATCTGTTCGATGTGGTACTGGGCGCACAGGTGGCAGCGAATCTGGGCTACGAGATCGGTGATCCCATCGTGCTAGCGCATGGCCTGGGAGCTACCAGTTTCAGTCAGCATGACGACTTGCCATTTGTTGTCAGTGGTATCCTGAAACCCTCGGGCACGCCGGTCGATCAGACATTGATGGTAAGTCTGGCCGGTATCGAATCCATTCATATGGGCTGGCAGAACGGTGTGAAGATGCCCGGTCAAGCCCCATCACGGGGAGCGCTGCAGAATATGGTGCTGACGCCACAAACCATCACTGCGTTTATGGTTGGCCTGAAATCAAAAATGGCTACGTTCCGCCTGCAACGCGCCATCAATGAATACCCCAGGGAACCATTAATGGCGATATTGCCGGGGGTCACCCTCACCGAACTGTGGGGCACCATGGCGGTAGTGGAAAACACACTTCAGATCGTGTCCTGGCTTGTACTGTTTGCTTCGTTGCTGGGGATGTGTACGATGTTACTGGCATCAATGAAGGAACGGCAGCGGGAATTCGCGATTTTGCGTTCTATCGGTGCCGGTCCTCTCTTTATCTGGTTGGCTATCGAGCTGGAAATTCTGCTGATGGTCGTGCTAGGTATGGCCGTGGCCCTGTTTACGCTTTGGGTCGGCATCATGTTGTTGCAGAACTCGGTAAGTGAGCAATGGGGGCTGTTTATTAGTGCGGACCTGATTCATCCCCAAACCGGTGTGATGCTGGCTGTCATCGTGGGTTGTTCGCTGTTGCTGGGTTGTCTGCCCGCCCTGCGCGCCAGCACTCTGGCATTGCATGGTAAATTGATGCGCGGCTGAGCCAGCGAAAATTCTCAATTGATGTCTGCCTCAAGCTTCGCACTCAATCCAACCGGTTCATCGTTGCTCTTCAAACAATCCAGCAGATGCGATTCCCAGGTATCTTCGATCTGGCTCGAAATAATTTCGATCCTGCTTTCCAGGCAATCGGCTAACTTGCTTTCCGTCAGAGCGCCATCGACAAAGTTGTACCCATATGTGCCTTCGTCGGTCTTCAAGACAGCTTTCATCCGTTCTGAATAAAGCCCATTGAAACAGCGCAAAAGCGCATTTCGGTTGAACACTTTCTCTGTAGCAAAACGCCATCCAGCACTCTGGTAGCCTTCTCCTGTGTTTTCTATTTTCAGATAGCCGCAGGCTGGGATGGGGAGGTCATTGATACTGGAATCTTGTTTATGGTGATGAAGTGTTGGCTGGGTCAACGCCCTTGCAACACTTAAAGAGCCTGTCAAAACTGCGGAGTCCAGATTGCCGTGATCAGTAAATATGATTCGGGTGGATCTTCCTTTGCGAGTTGCAATATAGTTTTCCAGCAGCGCTTTTTCATTACCTTGATAAAGATCCTGCTTGTTGCCGACGATAATATCCGCGATGTCGATTTGCTGATTGAAAGTATCGTGGCTGGTGTAGCGCGAGTCTGTCAATTTTCGCGCATCAACCAGGGTCACATTGTTTTGAATGTCCAGCACGCCTCGGTACTGAACTGCATTCAATACTGATAGCACCTCCCTGGGATGGCCTAGGCCGCTGGGTTCGATCAACAACCGCTGTGGTTTGGCACGGGCTAGCAATTGGTTCAGCGCGACCTGCATTGGCAGCCCTGCCGTACAGCACATACAGCCGCCCGGCACTTCGCGGATAAAGACACCGGTGCTTTCCGGGTATTGCCCTTGAAATAATCCACCGTCAATGCCGATTTCACCAAACTCATTGACCAGTACAGCCCAACGCTCGCCCTTCGGCTTCGCTCTCAGCAAGGACAGTATTGCTGAGGTTTTACCCACACCTAGAAAGCCGCTGATAATGTTGGTGGGGATCGCCTGTAGAAATTGGGTGTTATAGTTCATTTGCCAGTTTTTTATAACCTTGAACCAGATAGTGATTGTCTGATGGCACATATCAGTGAAACGCTGATGGCCACTTTATCTGCGATGATTTGCATTGTTTTCATTGAATACTTTTCCAGCATTACCGTCTAGTTAAGCAGATTGCTTGAGAGATCGTGATTCTGCCTTCTACCCTCGTACCTCTTAACAGGAAGATGCAGACACAACGCAATGATATGTTATATCATTGTCTCGATGGCATCCAGTGACGGTTATAGCTTTGGTAATACTGATGCGCATAACGAAACAGTAAGTAGTAGATCGTTTAGCCAGTGCTGCCAGTGCCACAGCGCCTGTACCGAGACTTGTGGGATACGGGGTTGAAGAGAGGAGCTTTACTGAAAATACATGATATGATATATCATGTATTCTGTATGTTATGAATCGCTGGATATTTAACACCATTGGAGCGCAATTCCCTCATGACAAGGCTACCAGTCACAGTTCTTTCAGGTTTTCTCGGTGCTGGCAAAACCACCGTTCTCAGCCATATCCTGAATAATCGCCAAGGTAAAAAGGTCGCGGTAATCGTCAACGATATGAGCGAGATAAATATCGATGCGACCACGGTTCAGAACGAAGTTTCACTCAGTCACAAAGAAGAAAAACTGGTTGAAATGAGCAATGGATGTATTTGCTGCACACTGCGTGAGGATCTGCTTCTGGAGATCAATAATCTGGCCAAGGATGGTAGATTCGATTATCTGGTGATTGAGTCCACAGGAATTTCCGAGCCACTACCAGTAGCAGAAACCTTTACATTTGCAGACGAAAATGGAGTTTCATTGTCCGACGTAGCAACGCTGGATACTATGATCACCGTGGTTGATGCGGTCAATTTTCTAAAGGATTACGACGACGCCAAGTATCTGCATGAATCGGGTGAATCACTGGGTGAGGACGACGAGCGAAGTGTTGCAGATCTGTTGGTTGAACAAGTGGAGTTTGCAGACGTGCTGCTCATCAGTAAAACGGATTTGGTGTATCCATCCGAAATCGAGAGGCTGATTGCCATTCTTAGAACGCTCAATACCCACGCTCGCGTAATTCCAATTTCAAACGGGAACGTAAACATTGACGATGTCCTTAGCACCGGCCTCTTCAACTTTGAGCGTGCCCAGCAAGCGCCAGGTTGGTTGAAGGAAATGCGCGGTGAGCATGTGCCGGAAACCGAAGAATACGGTATCGGTAGCTTCAGCTATATTGCTCGGCGCCCGTTTCACCCTGAGAAATTCTATCAGTTTCTTCATAACACAAGTGCTTTTGGTAAGTTGATTCGGTCCAAAGGCTACTTTTGGCTTGCGTCGCGCCCTGAATTTGCGGGGCAGTGGAGTCAGGCCGGCGGTATTGCCCGTTACGGTTTTGCGGGAATGTTCTGGAAATCCATACCAAAAGAACAGTGGCCAACGGATGAAGATTACCTGGAGTCGATACGGAAGAATTGGGTGGAGCCTTTTGGTGATATGCGACAGGAGCTGGTATTCATTGGCCAGGGTCTCGATCAAAAAGCAATGACACGTGCGCTCGACGATTGTCTGTTATCGGATAAGGATTTGTTAAAAGGCAGGGATTATTGGTCAACACTGAGCGACCCATTTCCCGCATGGAGGGAACTTGCATGAAAGCAGTCACTTCCCCCCTTCGGGAGATCACTCTACAAAGACAATCCCGGCAAGCGATAATCGGAAGTCAAGCAGAATTGCTTACCGATATTTATCGTGACGATACCAATATCGTTGTTTGGCAACGGCGTATTGCCGAGGAGTTGATTCAAGCCGCAAATTACATTGTTGAAACCATGCCGAGGCTACAAACATCCCGTACGGTTACGCCAGAAAATGCCCATGCTGCCGTGAGCGATGTGTTGGGAGCTTCTCACCTTATGGAACCACTGTGCAATGACATTGCTCGGCTGGTGGATATGTTTTGTTGTTTGTTTGATCTAAAACGATCGGGATTGAGATTGATCACGCTGGATCGAGCGATGTGCCCACGCTTCCATGTAGACAGAGTGCCTTGCCGCCTGGTGACAACCTATCAGGGAGAGGCAACGCAATGGTTGCCTCATCATTTGGTTGACCGCAGCAAGCTGGGTGCCGGGAACCAAGGTAAGTCTGCTGAGTGCTATGACGTGCTCAAAGAGGCAGCTGAGATAAATCAGCTGAGCCGAGGTGATGTTGCTCTGCTCAAAGGTGAGCTCTGGCAGGGTAATGAAAATGCAGGCCTGGTTCATCGCTCACCTCAACTGGAATGTAATAGTAGGTGTTTATTGCTTACGCTTGATTTTGCGAACTAGATAGCCACCTTGAATTATGGTCGACAACATAACTCAGCAATCGTGCAAGGAGCTGGATATAAACTAATAATGAGCCTCCGGTTAGAATCACATTGTCCTTGTGAGGATTCCATAGAGCAGGTGGTGGCTTAACAGATAACACAGGAAATGTTTCTATGAGGTCGGGTCAGTCAATCATGGATAAATTTGCAATTGGACTATCCCTTGCGTGCGCTATTCACTGCATTGTACTACCAGTACTATTAGTGATGCTCCCAAGTTTGGCGGCACTACAACTGGACGACGAAGCTTTCCATATATGGATGGTCGCTGCGGTACTCCCCAGTAGTATTTATGCGTTGAGTATGGGGTGTAAACAACACAAGCGTTATAGGCTGCTTTTTATTGGGCTCATCGGGTTGATGCTTTTGGTGTTGGCGCTGGCATTGGGCGAAGAACGAATCGGCGAAATGGGTGAAAAAAAATTAACAGTTATCGGATCTGGTTTCATTGCAGTTGGGCATTGGCTTAATTATCGGTTCTGTCATGAACAAAACTATTCTGATTGCGAATGTCCTGAAAATGCGCAAAGTGGGCCACAATGAAGCACGACTATTTTATCGCCTTGGAGCACCTAAGCGATAACAGTATCGTGTTTCTATTTAAATTTTGACGTTGATAAGCAACAGGTTGTTGTAAAGGGAGATCACCTCTAATCGTGGCAAGAACACTTATTAAGCATGCCTGTGTCCGGTTTTCCGTAATTCTGCAACTTCTATTTATGCGCATTGAGTGTCCGCCATTATCCGAAAAATGACATTACTATCACTCTCTAAAAATAGTGGCTACTACTCAAATAGTAATTTTATAAAAAGTTTAACTATAGGCTCAGCTTAGCCTTTCCCGGCTTCAAACTCGTCGAGCGCAGTTTCTGCTGCGTTGAGCGCCTTCCTGATCCGACAGGTACAAGTCCAGCAGCTCTTTCTTGCTTTCGATATTCAGGGTCATTTTCCTTTATTTTCCAGTGAATGGCATCGAGCCAAACGATGGGCTAAATGGCTTCCAGGTCGTCGCAGAGATGCGTCTGATGTTTTTTGAACAAAACATCTCAAGTCAACGTTTGGCGCGTGAATTGGCGCGAATGGCCAAGATTATGTGTTGTAGTGACAATTCGAAGTGGTTGAGTATCCCGTAAGATGGAGTCTTCTCTATTAATTGATTGCCACTTCGTGAACGTGGCTTGGTTTGTTCAGGAGTGCCACATACGAAAAATCGTTTTAATGGGATCATTACATAACGACAACATCAACGAATGTTTACAGGGAATAAAAGCATGTCGTATTCATTACCGCATCAGGTGAGCGCCAGTGAGCGCGAGTCTCGTCAATCTCAAATCAGTCTTTCCAGAAGCATCTACCAGTACAGTGTGTCTGAAGCAGAGTCCAGCAATATACGGGCTCCGCATGTTTTGCCTGAGAGTGAAGAGTTCTCTAATCTGGTGGATAACACTAGCGGCGAGCCTGTTGTTTACCAGGATGAGCTCGATGATAGTTTGGGGAAAATGGTAGCAAACGGAGTATTTCACGCATTTTTTCTGACCAGAAACTTTGCCAAGGTACGGCACGATACTCTGGGTGATTTGGAGGGGTTGGAAGATCAACTGGCCGATGATCCAACCATCGAAAATATGAGTGCATATTATGATGGTTTGGCATCATCGGTCACCGCTGCGGGTACCGCTGACCAAACCAAGGAATATCTCGATTTGTATCAAAACTGGTCAAAAAATGGAGTGAGGGGCCAAGGTGCTGAAATATTCAGCGATGAGGTGTTTGCGAATCAGGCAGTTGCCGGGCCTTGCCCAACCGTAATTAAAAAAGTCAGCTTTGAGTTGCTGAGTGAATACCGAACGAACGGTTTACCGCTCACCGATGATGTTTTTTTGGCCGCATCACCCTTCACCGCGAACGGTGATACCAACCTGGAAACCATGATTGCCGAAGATCGGCTTTATGTGCAGGATTTTTCTATGCTGGCCGGGCTGTCGAGTGGACACCAAGGGGCTGACTCCGATGAAAATCGATTTGTGTATTCTCCCGTAGCGTTCTACGCAGTCACCGCAGACGGCAATCCGAGATTGTTGCCCATTGCCATACAGATGCGACAAAACGACCGTGATCCTGCTCATTGGGATCCGGTTTTTGTGCCCCATATGCCCAACGCGATGGCGTATGGGGCCGATGTTAATACGGCAGACTGGAGTTGGATGGTAGCCAAGGCCAGTGTCAGTTGTTCCAGTCAGATTTATCATGAATTTTTTGAGCACCTGGGGCGATCGCACTTCCTGATGGAGTCGGTCGCGATGGCGACGAATCGCTGCCTCTCAATTAACCATCCGGTGTATGCAATATTGAAACCCCATTTGCTGGGGACATTGGCCATTAATGATTTTGGCAGATCTACTTTGGTCAATGATGGTGGAACGGTGGATCGCTACATGTCCTGTACCATTGAAGACTTTCGTCAGTCTGCAGCCAGGGCGATCTACGAGACTGATCTGCTGTCGCTGATTCCTGCCGTGGATCTGGCTAACAGAGAGGTGAATGGTATTCCCTATTATCCATATCGTGATGATTCAGTTCCGTTGTGGAATGCTATTCACGCCTATGTATCGGAGTTCCTTGGCGTGTTTTATGCGTCGTCAGGCGATCTGGTCGCTGATTTGGATGTGGATAATGGCGGCGAGTTGGGCGATTGGTGGCGTGAGCTGACAACGGATCTTGAACTTGAGGGGTCAACCGGCGTATTGAAGGGATTGAATTTTGGCACGTTGGAAAATCTAGAAGATCTGGTGAACGTGATTACTTTTATTATTTATACCGCATCGGTTCATCATGCTGCAGTGAACTACCCTCAGGGCGACTATTACTCCAATGCGTTGTTATGCCCTGCCACCGTCTCTAGGCCCACGCCTGTACCGGGACATACCAACAAAGCCTACTTCATGGAGTTCCTGCCACCGGAGACGCAGGCGATCTTTCAGATGAACCAGATGATGGTGCTGGCGTCGTTTCGTTTTACCCGTCTTGGGTACTTTGAATCGGGTGCATTTAATAACGATCCCAGAATAGATGGGGTGGTAGCCCAGTTTCAGAATGCGCTGGCGGATATTGGAGCGGCCATTGACAGTCGAAACGCGGCACTGCCGGCGACGTTAAGGTATCACTATATGCATCCCAACAATATCCCACAGAGCACGAACATATAAATATTTAAAGGTGAAGCTATGTCAATTAATCGAAGATTGTTTCTTAAAAGCAGCTGTGGTGCGGTCGTTGCTGTAGTTGCTTCGCAAACTCTGTTTAGCGGTTTGTTTTCTGATCCAGGCTCTATCAGGACACTGGTAAAAAATACAGTGATGAAGCGGTTTCCCCAATTTGATTTTAGTGGTGGGGCGCTTGATGAGTTCGCTGACATGATGGCAGCGAGAGATCTGCTTAGCGAAGGTGCTGCGGGTATTGCGCTAGCCGATATTCTGGATGAGGATACTCCAACAGTCACGTTTGAGCGTTATGTGATGCGGGAATTTTTACTTAACACTAATTATCTTTCACACAAATCGGCGAATTTTCCCGGCCTCAAATTCAGTCGGTTCGGCGGGCAGAATCTGAACGTAGCGTAAGCTAATCAAAAGTAAGGCGGCCACCCGGCAGGTAGGTGCCGGGTGGCTTACTGTTTAGCTGTTGCCTCTGGTTCACAGAGGTGTATTACCGTTTTGGTCGGTTTTTATCTGACCTGAACAAGCAGTGCAATGCGATTTAGTACAACACCCGGCACCGAATAGTGCCTTCCACTTCCCGCAGTTTTTCCAGCGCCAGTTCGCTGTGGGCTTTATCAATATCAATCACCACATAACCGATCTTGTTGTTGGTTTGCAGATACTGGCCGCAGATGTTGATGTTGTTGGCAGAGAACAGGTTGTTGATGTTAGACAGCACGCCTGGCACGTTTTGGTGAATGTGCAGAATACGGTGCACATTGTCGTGAACCGGCAGTGCCACCTCAGGGAAGTTAACCGCCGAGATGGTGGAGCCGTTGTCGCTGTATTTGATGAATTTCTCGGACACTTCGCCGCCGATATTCACCTGGGCTTCCAGGGTGCTGCCGCCGATGTGTGGGGTCAGGATTACGTTGTCGAATTCACGCAGGGGTGACACAAATTCTTCATCGTTACCGCGCGGTTCAACCGGGAATACGTCGATGGCAGCGCCGAGGATTTTCTTTTCACTCAGGGTTTGGGCCAGGGCTTCAATGTCCACCACGGTGCCTCGTGAGGCGTTGATCAGGATGCTGGTGGGTTTCATCTTGGCCAGTTGATCCTTGCCAAACATGTATTTGGTGGAGGGGGTTTCCGGCACATGCAGGCTGACGATGTCGGCTTGCTCCAGCAGTTCATCCAGCGAGTTGACCTGTGAGGCATTGCCCAATGGCAGTTTGGTAACGGTATCCTGGAAGATAACTTTCATGCCCAGGTTTTCGGCGATAACACTTAGCTGAGAGCCGATGTTGCCGTAACCGATGATGCCCAGGGTTTTGCCACGGATTTCGAAACTGTTGGCGGCTGTTTTCTGCCAGCCGCCACGGTGGCACACGGCGTTCTTTTCGGGGATGCCGCGCAGCAGCAGGATGGCTTCTGCCAGCACCAGTTCTGCCACCGAGCGGGTGTTCGAGAAGGGCGCGTTGAATACGGGGATGCCACGGGACAGCGCCGCCGTCAGATCCACTTGGTTGGTGCCGATACAGAAACAGCCCACGGCCATCAGTTTGTTGGCGGCAGCAAACACGTCTTCGGTAAGCTGGGTGCGGGATCGGATTCCCACGAAATGCGCATCGGCGATCTTCTCTTTCAGTTGATCGTCTGGTAGGGCGGTTTTGATGTATTCGATGTTGGAATACCCGGCCCGCTCGAAGTTATCAACGGCAGATTGGTGAACGCCTTCCAACAACAGAATGCGGATTTTGCTTTTATCCAGAGAAGTCGTGCTCATGCTGTTTACTCGTATCAAATGGGGGTAGCTTTGAGGGCGGCTATGTTATCATATCGCATCGTAAACGCAGTCCCGCGCCGTGAAAAGATGCGTGAAAATCTCACATGGCGGCGTGAATTTCCCTAATGAAAAGCCCGTAGGCTGTATGACTTGTGGGTTTTGAATGCGGCCCGCGCTTACCCTTGATTCCTGTTTAACCTGCTGTATTTAAAGAGAAAACCATGACAGACACCAACCAGATCATTACCGGATTGAGCCAACTTGTGGATGCAGGGCGCGTATTGACCGACGCCGACAGCCTGAAGCACTACGGCTGCGATTGGACCAAGAAGTATGATCCGGCCCCTCTGGCCATCGTGCTGCCCAAAACCGCAGAGCAGGTGCAGGCCATTGTGCGCTTTGCCAATGAGCATCAAGTGGCGCTGGTGCCTTCTGGTGGCCGCACCGGCCTTAGTGCAGCGGCGGTGGCGGCTAATGGTGAGGTGGTGGTGGCCTTTGATTTGATGAATAAAATCAATGACTTTAATGCCATGGATCGCACCGTAAAGTGTCAGCCAGGAGTGGTGACCGAGCAGTTACAGCAGTTCGCGGAGCAGAATAACCTGTATTACCCCGTGGATTTTGCCTCGGCGGGCTCCAGTCAGTTGGGGGGCAATATCTCTACCAACGCTGGTGGTATCAAGGTGATCCGCTATGGCATGACCCGTGATTGGGTGAAGGGTTTGAAGGTGGTGACGGGTAACGGGGATCTGCTGGATTTGAACGCCGGGCTGGATAAGAATGCCACTGGCTACGATTTCCGCCATCTGTTTATCGGTGCCGAGGGCACCCTGGGCTTTATCGTGGAGGCCACCATGAAGCTGGCCCGTACCCCCAAGAACCTCACGGTGTTGGTGCTGGGTGTGCCTGAGTTCCGCGCCATCATGAAGGTGCTGGAAACTTTCCAGAGCAAGATCGATCTGACGGCCTTTGAGTTCTTTTCTGATAAAGCGGTGGAGCTGGTGACGGCCCACCACGATGTGCCGCGCCCGTTTGAAAGTGCGACGCCTTACTATGCGCTGCTGGAACTGGAAGCCGCAACCGAGGAGGTGTTGGACGAGGCCATGGCGTTATTCGAAACCTGTGTCGAGCAGGGTTGGGTGATGGACGGGGTGATCAGTCAGAGTGAGGCGCAGGCCGCTGCGTTGTGGCGCTTGCGTGAGGGCATCAGTGAAACCATCGCACCGTTTACGCCTTATAAGAATGATGTGTCGGTGGTGGTGTCTAAGGTGCCGGACTTTTTGGAAGACATCGATCAGATCGTGAGCTCTCAGTATCCTGATTTTGAAATTGTGTGGTTCGGTCACATTGGCGATGGCAATCTGCATCTGAACATTCTGAAACCGGAGGCTCTCAGTAAAGAAGAATTCTTCAAGCGCTGTGAAGGGGTGAACACGCAGGTGTTTGAAACGGTGCAGAAGTACCATGGCAGTGTGTCTGCGGAGCACGGTGTGGGCATGACCAAGAAGCCTTATTTGCAATACACTCGCAGCGCGCTCGAGATCAATTATATGCGAGCGGTTAAGCAGGCTTTTGATCCCAATAATATTATGAACCCTGGCAAGGTGTTTGATCTGTAGCGGGGGGGTAAGATGATAAAGCACATCGTGATGTGGAAGTTGCTGGAGCAAGCCGAAGGTAACAGTAAGATTGAAAACGCGCGCTTGGCAAAGGTGCGGTTGGAGGCACTGAACGGCAAGGTGCCCGGTTTGCTCAAGTTGGAGGTGGGGGTGGATTTTTCCTGTTCCGATAGTTCTTTCGATCTTATTCTGTATTCCGAGTTTGAAGATCGCGCTGCGCTTGAGCGTTATCAGCAGCATCCTGAGCACCAGGCTGTGTTTCCTTTTATGAAGGCCATTCGCAGTGAGCGTGCGGTGGTGGATTACGAAGTTTAGCAATTCATTTTTGGCACGGAGTGCAGTGCATGTCTTATCAACATTTGTTGAATGGTGAAAAACTCAATCTGCCGGTGGGCAAAGTGGTGTGTGTCGGCCGCAATTACGCCGAGCACGCTAAAGAGTTGAATAACCCGGTGCCTAGCTCGCCTATTCTGTTTATCAAACCATCCACCGCCGTGGTGCCATTTGCTGGAGAGATCTGCATCCCTAAGGATCAGGGTTCTTGCCATCACGAGTTGGAAATGTCGGTGCTGATCGGCAAACCGTTACAGCACGCCAGTGAAACAGATGTGAAGAATGCCATCCTCGGTTTTGGTTTGGGGCTGGATTTAACTCTGCGGGATCTGCAATCCAAGTTGAAAGAAAAAAGCCACCCTTGGGAAGTGGCCAAGAGTTTTGATGGTGCCTGCCCGCTGTCGGAATTTGTGCCAGCGGTGGCTGTGAAAGATCCGTTGGACACGCCCCTTAGTTTGCATGTGAATGGTGTTTGCCGACAACAGGGCACCACCCGCGATATGATTACGCCGCTGTATGCCCTTATTGCCTATATGAGCCAGTTTTTCACATTGCTGCCCGGTGATGTGGTGTTGACCGGGACGCCAGCCGGTGTTGCCGCGTTGCAAGTGGGTGATCTGTTGCAGGCGAACCTTGGGGATGGGCTTACCTGTTCTGCAACTGTTGTTTAGTACAAAGCCCAGTGCCAAGTTGGTAATGCTTTGGGCAATTTTTTGTTCCTCCAGTTGAATTTTGTAATCCAGTTGACGCATTATATTTAGCAATAAAATAGACAGTTCCTCATATTAATAATAAAAAAGGTCAATAACATGAGTAACGCGTATCAATCCCCCAGCGCGGCTGTGGCGCAACAACAGATTGAACATCAATACATGGGATTCTGGATGCGGGTGCTGGCGTCCATTCTCGACAACATCTGGTTGGGTGTCATCATTGCGATTGTGATGCTGGTGCTGACGATGGTGTTCCCGATGGACAGTGAGAGCACAGAGTATTTTCTAACCGGTGGCTCCGTTAATGTATTGTTGCCTCTGGTTCTGGTGATCGCCCTGTGGATTCGGTATGCCTCCACCCCCGGTAAGATGGCTTTTAAAGCCAAAATAGTGGATGCGGATACGTTCGAGCCGGTGTCCAATGGCCGTCTGATTCTGCGTTATTTTGGTTATTTCGTGTCGATATTGCCGTTGTTCCTGGGTTTTTTGTGGATTTGTTGGGATGAGCGCAAGCAGGGCTTCCACGACAAGATCGCAGGCACGGTGGTGGTGATCGAGAAGTAAACCAAGCACCTGCTTGGCTGTGTGCACCTCTGCTGGAGGTGTCCAGGGACAAGCACATTTTCTGAACGGCTTTATACTGGGTTTCTTACTGCACTCTATTTGGATTGCAGAGGGAACTTATTATGTCCACCGTTAAGCCCGAAATGGGCGATCTTCGGCTGCTAGCCCTTATTGATGCCCTGTTTCCGACAGGGCGCATTTTTCCCGCTCCCAATACCGAGGCGCTGGCCTCCCGAGTGATGGCGCAGCTTGAATCTGTCCCCGGTGCCACGGCTGCGGTTACGTTGGCGCTGTCGGCGTTGGATGCTCGATTTTTTCTTGCCACCGGTACTCGTTTTGTTAGTGCCGATCCGGCCCGGCGCAAAGCCTTTCTGCGTCAACAGCAACAGTCTGCTCTCAGTGGGCGTTTATTGCAGTTGCTCAGCCTGCCGTTTCGGGCAGCGTACCTGTTGGATGAAGAAACCCAGCGCCGCAGCGGCGGCCATTCGGTGCGAGTGCCTGCTCAAGTTGAGCGGCAGCGTTGGCAGCAACAGATCATGACGGTACCAGAATTAGATGGATTCACTGAGCTGGAAGCCGACGTGGTGGTTGTTGGCAGCGGAGCCGGTGGCGCGGCAGCGGCCTACGAGCTGGCCAGTCATGGGTTGGCAGTGTTGCTGCTGGAAGAAGGCCAGTACCATGATCGCCGCGACTTTACTGGCAGGCTCACCGATGTGCTGCCGAAACTGTATCGGGCCAGTGGGGCAACTATTGCCATCGGTAATAGCGTTATTCCAATTCCGGTTGGGCGCAGCGTGGGCGGCACCACCACCATCAATTCCGGCACTTGTTTGCGTACCCCGGATGCGATTCTGCAACAATGGAGCAATGCCGGTCTGCAGGGCTTTGAAGTGGATGAAATGGTGCCCTGGTTTGAGCAAGTGGAAGCCATGTTGCATGTTCAGTCTGCCGATCCCCGTTATGTGGGGCCGATTGGTGAGGTGATTGCCCGTGGTGCCAAGCGCACACTGTTCTCACAGGCTCATCCATTGCAACGCAATGCGCTGGGTTGTGATGGGCAGGGGTTATGTCAGTTTGGCTGCCCTACCGATGCGAAACAGTCTACCAACGTCAGCTATGTGCCCCGAGCCCTGGAAAAAGGCGCGTTTCTGCTGACGGGCATGAAAGCGCAAAACATTTTGTGGCAGGGGCCGCAGGTAGTGGGGCTGGAAGCACAGGGTCAGGATAACGGCATCATCAAGCGAGTGCGCATCAAAACGCGCCAAGTAGTGGTGGCCGCCGGTACTTTTTTCACGCCTCTTTTTTTGCGCAAAAACGGTATTCGGAATCCCTGGTTAGGGCGTAATTTATCCATTCATCCTTGTGGCGTGGTCAGCGGTTATTTTCCTGATCGTCAGTTTGATCATGCCCGTCGTATTCCTCAGGGGTTTGGGGTTTCGGATCTGGCGGAAGAAGGCATTCTGTTTGAAGGCGGCACGCCGCCGTTCGCTGCCCATGGCTTGATGAATCCGTTCCTGAGTGATGATTACATGGATTTCATCGAGCAATGGCAGCACACCGCTTATTTCGGATTTATGATTCGGGATAGCAGTCGTGGCCGGGTGAGTGCCGGGTTGCATAAAGATCTGCCATTCATACGCTATGCTATGAATCAGCAGGATCAAACATTGTTTCGGCGGGGATTGTCGTTGCTGGCCCGAATGCAGCTGCGAGCCGGGGCTGAATACGTGCATCTGCCGGGTTATAGGGCGGTGCCTAGAATATACAACGAGCGTGAGCTGGATCGAGTGTTGGCCCGGCGCTTAAAGCCGCATCAGCTGGCGATTACGGCCTATCATCCATTGGGAACAGCGCGAATTGCGGCCAGCCCTAATGCAGGGGTCTGTGATGCAGATCATCGAGTCTTTGGTTGCACTGGGCTATATGTAATGGATGGCAGCTCGGTACCGTCATCGTTGGGTGCCAATCCGCAGGTTACTATCATGGCTATGGCTTTAAAGGCGGCCAATGCATTGGCCAAATCTGTTTTGGCTGCTTGTTGAGCAGTCTGTTTGTTTGAGGGAAATCATGCTGACACTGAAATTACGGGAAACCATGAAAGGCTGGCTGGAAATGAACGATACTCATAACAAGGAGCCGTTCGAGTTCAGCATTGATGTCACGTTTATGAATCGACTGCGCCCCTGGAAGCCGCAGCCATTTGTCGGCGTATTGACGTTGCCCAGTCGTAACCTGACCACTGAAACCCATGGCTATCTTACGCTGAAAGCCTCGGGCCCCCGCTACGAGTTGCGATTCAATATTCCAGGCTTGGGAAACGTAGAAGCCAAAGGTGAAAAAGCCTACGATTTGCTGAATCTGAAAGAATCCCTCACCATGTGTCCAATGACCCTTTATCAAAATGGTACCGCCATTGGCTATATCGAGGTCGCTTATGAGGACTCTATTCTGGCGTTTGCGCTGAAATCGTTGAGGCTGACCCATTATGCCGCTTAACCACAGGGCTTGAATCGATGGATACTCTTACTGATCTGGTTAAGTCAGATCCCTATGCTCCGCAGCGCCGCCAGATGAACGAGTGTCGATATTTGCATCATGCGAAAGGACACTACGAGAGCTATTTTTTGCGCGCCAATCATCCAACTCGGCCGCTGGCGTTCTGGTTTCGTTATACCATCTTCGCACCTAAAGGCCGTCCACAGGATAACCTGGGTGAGCTGTGGGCCATCGTATTTGACGGTGACAGCAACCGTATTGTGGTGGCGAAAGAAGAGTATCCTCTGGCGCAGTGCCAGTTTGATAACAGCCAACTCAGTGTGCACATGAGCGGGTCTAAATTGCGCCCGGGGATGGCCATTGGTGAAGCCCGGCAGAATGGCAATCGTATCAGTTGGGATCTGGGGTATCTGCCTGGTGATGAGCCTGTCTATTTGTTACCCAAATCGCTGTACGATGCGCCCCTGCCAAAAGCCAAGGCGCTGGTGGCCAATCCTAATGCCCTGTTTAACGGAACCATTACTGTAAACGGCGAAGCCATCCACGTGGAAAACTGGATTGGCAGTGAGAACCACAATTGGGGCAGTAAGCACACCGATGAATACGCATGGGGGCAGGTAGCCGGGTTTGATAACGATGAAACCGCCTTTTTGGAGTGTGCCACGGCACGTATTCACCTTGGGCCGATTAAAACACCCTGGATGACCACATTGGTGTGCCGGGTAGGGGGTGAGACCTACGCGCTGAATAACCTGCTCAAAGCCGCCTTGGCCAAGGGCCGTTATGATTATTTTAATTGGGAGTTTGAAACCGGTAATGACCGGGTGAACATAAAGGGCGTGATATCGGCCCCGTATGAACACTTTGTCGGGTTGACCTATGGCAATCCTCCCGGTGGAACCCACACTTGCCTGAACAGCAAAATTGCCCAATGCAGGCTGAGCATCAAGCCCCGTGGCCAGCCCGAGATCAATTTGTACACCCGCCATCGGGCGGCGTTTGAAATTCTGACCGATGATGTCGAGCATGGTGTGCCGATACTGGCCTGATTGACCGATTAAACCCTACTTTGGTAGGTGTACCGCCCGCGCATGATGCTGCTATGTGTAAGGATTAAGGTTTGATGCGAACGGGTGGTTAATTCATGGATCCTTCTACGCTCTATTTGTGGAAGCGCCGCACCTTATATGTGGGGGGCGAGCAATTCTCTTTGCGGGAAATCAATTCTGCCGCTTCCATTCTGCTGGTGGCTCTGGATCAGGATCTGGAAGTCCGCATTGATCAATCCCCTGATAGTTGCGTCAGTCGGAGTGTGCTGGTACCTGCAGGCACCGCCGCCTCCGGTGAGGCAAAAGGCAGAGTGGCTTGTTTGTTTCTGGATCCGTTTCTGGATCAGGATCTGCATCCTTTGCAGCGGTTGATGACCCAACAGATAGGCCCGGTGTTTTATGATTCCTGCATCGAATCGCAACAGGTTCAGGCTTTCCAATGCATTTTACAGGAGCAGCTCGATCCGGGGTCGGCCTATCGTTTGCTGTGTGATCGGGTGTTGCCGGTTTGTGGTCACATACCCTCGCGCCCATCGGCGGATCAGCGGGTGGCGAAAGTCATTGATATGCTAAAGGCCGAGCACGGGATCAATGTGTCCAACAAAGTTCTGGCAGAACGGGTGGGGGTATCCAGTTCTCAGTTGCAGCGATTGTTTAAAGACGCCACCGGCATTCCCATTCGTCGTTATCGCCTTTGGCATCGGTTGTTTGAGGCCTCTGTTCTGATTGGACTGGGCCGCTCACTGACCGACGCGGCGGTGGAGGCGGGCTTTTCTGACTCGTCTCATTTTACGCATACGTATTACAGCATGTTGGGGCTGAAACCTTCGGCGATAATGCGTGGCAAGAGTCGTACTCGAATTCTGGTGGGTGGGGATTAGGTTGCTGGGCTCACGCCGGGTTCACCACACCGCGCCATGGTCATCCAGGTGCGTTAAATACAGCCTTAAATCAAATTCGTACTGATGGTAGTTCGGCTCTATGTGGCAGCATAGTTTGTAGAACGCTTTGTTATGCTCTTTTTCGCGAAAGTGCGCCAGCTCGTGTGCCACGATCATTTTCAGAAAGGCTTCCGGCACCACCTTGAACACGCTGGCGATACGGATTTCATTTACGCTTTTCAGTTTTCCGCCGTGGGCTCGCGAAATAAAGTGGTGTTGACCCAGGGCGTGTTTGATCACTTGAATCTTGTTGTCGTACTGCACCTTGCTCAGAATAAGCCCCTTGCCCAGGTTGTCTTTCTTGATGTCGGTGGCGTATTCATACAGCGCAGCATCCGAACGCACCTGATGCGCTGCGGGGTATTTCTGCAGCAGCCAGTCGCCCAGTTGATTGGCTTGAATCAGTGGTTCTACTTTGGCAAGCAGGTCGGCGGGATAGCCCTGCAGGTATTTGTATTCTGTGGTCATGCTGTCAATTATACCCGATATCCACCCAGCCTTGGTTGCTACAGATAGCGGTTGATGCGATCCCCCGCCGCGGCGTCATGATCCCGCAGCTGCTGTACCGCGATACCGAACCACTGATCCGCTTTCACCGGGCCCAGTATTTCACAGCACGCTACGTAGATCACGGTAAAGAAATCACGCAGTGCGGTGTCGTCAAAACTGGCCAGAAACAGTGGATTGTCGGAAATCAGATATTGGGCCAGGCGATCGTAACTGCCGTTCACAAAGCGCTGTTTTAACTGGCGTGCCAACCGTTCGTGCAACTGTTTGCGCTGTGCAATTGGAATATTGCGCATCAGCTCTGATATCAGGCCGTGCAGGGCTAATTGGTTTTGATTGGGTTGCACATCGAATAGATCGATACCGGCGTTGGCGCGCGCTTTCTGCAGCAAGGGCAGCGGATCCGGTGCCAGATCATTGGAGCGGCGTACCAGCACTTCCATGAGTCGGCGGCGAATCAGCTTGGTATCCATCTTTTGTTCAAACAGATGGCCGATGCGGGTGAGGTAGTCGTGCATGGCGATGGAGGGTTTACCCTGATGATGTTCCTCGAACACCAGCAGTGCCTCCAGCAGCTTGTCCTCATTGAGCCATTCTTGCAAAACGGTGTAAATGGCGCGCCGTTGCAGAACCTGCTGTTGATCCTGAGTGGATTGGGTCATGGTTGGCTCCTAGTTCGCCAGCGGTTTGTGCAAAGGCAGACGATCGAATTCAGGATAACCGCGCTCCGCGTGTTCACTGTAGTCCAGGCCCCGTTGCTGATCCAAGTTGGATGCCCGCAGGCCAATCAGCTTTTCCAGTAACCAGTAAGTGAGCAGGGCGGTGGGGAAGGCCCAGAGGAAGGCCACGATACAGCCTACCGCCTGCACCCCGACCTGCTGCAGATTAAACAGATCGCCTTCCATGAACAGGCCGGCGGCGAGGGTGCCCCAGATGCCAGCAAACCCATGCACAGGGATGGCGCCCACCGCGTCATCCAGTTGCAGCAGTTCCAGCAGGTAACTGCCCACCATGACGATCATGCCCGCAATCAGACCAGTCACCACAGCAAAGGTAGGGGACATGGTGGCACAGCCAGCGGTGATGGCTACCAGCCCGCCCAGACTGCCGTTGATGGTATGGGTGAGCAGTACTGGTTTGCGCAGCAGGCTTTGGCAGAGGAAAATGCCCACCGCACCGGAGCAGGCGGCCAGATGAGTGTTAAGGGCGATCTTGCCCAGGCTGCTGTCGGCCTGCAGGGTGCTGCCGGCGTTGAAACCGAACCAGCCCAGCCACAGGATAAACCCACCCAGAGCGACGTTATTCAGATTATGGCCGGGGATGGCTCTGGCCACCCCGCTGGCAGGATCAAAGCGACCCAGGCGTGGGCCAACCACCAGAATACCGGCCAAGGCGCACCATGCACCGACCGAGTGCACCACCGTAGAGCCTGCGAAATCCACAAAGCCCAGTTCTGCCAGCCAGCCTTTACCGCCAAAGAAGCCACCCCACACCCAGCTGCCAAACACGGGGTAGATCAGGGCGGTGATGATGATTGCCCCCACCAGATAGCCGGAGTAGCGGGTTCGCTCCGCCATGGCTCCACTGGCGATGGTGGTGGCAGTGGCGGCAAACATGATCTGAAACAGCAAGAAGGTGTACGACCATTCATCTTCAAATTTGGGCAGCCAGTGGCTGGTTCCGAAAAAGCCGGTGTCGTTCACACCAAACATGATGCCGAAACCCACGGCCCAGAACACCATGCTGCCCAAGCACACATCCATGTAGTTTTTCATCACCACGTTCACGGCGTTCTTGCTGCGGGACATGCCGCTTTCCAGCAGGGCAAAGCCGGTTTGCATAAAAAATACCAACGCTGCGGCGATGACCAACCATACGGTATTGACGGGGTCACCCCCGTCCGCCGCGAAGGCGTCCAACGGCAAGGCAGTGAGCACGAGCAATGCGAGACGGAGCATAATTGAAACCTCAATTAAGGCGTGTAATAGAAATGCGAAATCATATGCTGGGCGCGAGTTTGAAAGCAGTATTTATGCCATTGTGGTTTTACAGGCCGGAAACAGGGGTGTGGCCATAAAATATACTGATTTTCAAAGCGCTATGTTCATGGAAAGGTGCAGATGAAGACATTTTGCACCAAATATAATCTGAAATGATGGGCCCGCACGTGCATACCTTGAGGGTATGCACGACGGCCTAATGGTTTGTGGGAGCGGTATTAATCTCGCCGTTGATCGTGGGCAATGACTTGCAGTAAGCGATACGCTGCTTGCATTGCGGTGGCTTCGTCGGGATGCAAGCCATCGCCTTGGTGAGTGAAGTGTTTCCAGGCGTTGACTAACAGGGCCTCAGGCAGTTCCTGACGAACTCGGGAGGCATAGAGTTCACCGAAGGCATCATATTGTGCATCGGTCATCACCCAGGTGAGCCCGGAAAGTTGAGAGAACAATGCCAGGTCAAGATGGCGTGCGCCAGGATACTTGGTGAACACTGGCGTCATACCCAGATTCAGAACTTCCTGACCAACAGCTATCAGGCGATCAATGACAGCATTTTGTTCAGCCAGAGAACATGGGCTTGTCAGTGCCTGATCCATTCCAAAGGCATCGGAATGGAGACAGTCATTGCCCAGGCTGACGATAACATAATCAGCATTATACCCAGCTGGCCCGTTGACATCGAAGAGCGTGACCCGTCGTAATCCACGCTGAAGCTGAGTGGCGTAACTGTCCCATGTGGCTTCGCCGCAGACCGGGTTGCAGGTGATTCGGCTGAAGGTGGTGGCCCCCGCTTGGCCTTCATTGCGTACCTTTGCGCCGAAGCGTGTCAGCGCCATGCCCAGGTCAACGTAGCCTCCGGCACCGACCGAAATACCCTGCAGCGGCCCTTGCAAATCCTGTTGCAACGGCGTGTTCCCATTGGCAAAGGAGGCACCGATAAGGATAAGTGGTTTTTCCGGTAGTAAGGAGAAGTGGTCAGCGTAGGCACCGCTGGTGAATATGGATGCAATGATTAAAACAACGTATTGAAGATAATGGGTCTTCCGATTCATCTAGTATGCTCCCTGATATAGTTATAAACCGATGCAGTAAGAAATGTCGGCTCAGCAGTAGGTATGCGCGGTGTTTACACCGTCGTCACAAGTACGCCCATTGATTAAAAAATAGACAATTCAGTAATAGCACAGAATTTGCCACACGGCATAATTCGCGGTGCTGACTTTAAAGCTCATAACAAATGAGCGTTTCAGCCAGTCGAAGTGATTGTCTAGGCAATCCTCAGGAGGGGGGTGCTATGGTAGCCTTTCACGGCATTTCAACAGTACACCGTAGTAGGGGGAATTATGAAAAAGCGAATGAATGTACAGAAAGAAATTGAACGCCTTGATCCAAAAGCCGATTGCGAGCGTATTGTATTTCTTACCTCCTATTTGGAGTTTCCCTGGGATATGACGCGTGCGTTGGAATTGGCGTTGTTCCGAACGTTTGCCGTGCCCTCTATTGCTGTGCTGCTGGACAAGACCGGAGAATTTTCCAACGACACCCTGCGTCGTTACGATGATACGTCCATTATCATCAATGAGATCATGATCAACGGTTACGATTCTGAGCGTGGTCAGGCCTTCATCAAACGCATGAACCGTATGCATGGGCAATACGACATCAGTAACGATGACTTCCTGTATACATTGTCTACTTTTGTGTTTGAGCCGATTCGCTGGATGGCGCGTTTCGGTTGGCGTGATCTGTATCCCAATGAACGCCTGGCGCTGTTCTATTTTTGGCGGCAAGTGGGCGAGCGCATGCGCATTCAGAACATCCCGGAAACCTACGAAGCGTTCGAGCGCTTCAGCCTTGATTACGAACAACAAACCTTTGCCAATACCGATGCAGGGCGGCGGGTTGGGAATGCCACCCGGGATCTGTTGTTGAGTTTCTATCTGCCAAAACCCTTATGGAAATCGGCGCAGCCCATGGTGTATGCGTTGATGGATGAACCCTTGCTGCAGGCCATGGGTTATCCCATTCCCAGCGCTGCTGCTCGCCGTCGGGTAGAGGCAGTGTTGCGTGTCCGTGCCCGGCTATTACGTTTGTTACCCAAGCATAAGAATCCACAGATCATGACATTCCAGCAGTATGCCACCCACCCGGAAGGCTACAGCGTTGAGGATGTTGGGCCCGAATCACTGCGGCAGAAGTGGGCAAAGTAGATTTCGAGCAGTTACTTCTCGATGGTCTCCACCCCGTTTTCGGTGCCCAGTAACAACACATCCGCAGAACGGGCCGCAAACAGTCCATTGGTTACTACGCCCACAATATTATTCAGCGCGTGCTCCAGTTTTACCGGTTGGGCGATCTGCATATTGTGGATGTCCAGAATGATGTTGCCGTTATCGGTCACGAAGCCTTCGCGATACACTGGATCACCCCCCAGTTTTACGATTTCGCGGGCCACGTGGCTGCGGGCCATGGGAATCACTTCCACCGGCAGAGGGAACGCACCCAGCACCGGTACTTTTTTGCTGCCGTCGGCGATGCAGATAAACTTTTTCGCCACGGCGGCGATGATTTTCTCACGGGTCAGTGCGCCACCGCCGCCTTTGATCAGGCACAGGTTGGGGTCGGCTTCATCGGCTCCATCCACATAAACCGGGATATCGTCTACGGCGTTCAGGTCGTAAACCGGGATGCCGTGACTTTCCAGGCGAGCACGGGTGGCTTCCGAGCTGGCCACGGTGCCTTCGATCTGACCCTTCATTTCCGCCAGATAGTCGATAAAGTAATTGGCGGTGGAACCGGTGCCCACCCCTACGATGGTGCCTTCTTCCACGTATTGCATGGCTGCGCGGGCTACGGCCTGTTTCAGTTCATCTTGGGTCATGAGGGCATCCTGATACTATGCTGGTGTGAGGTTTTGCCATGAATTATAGGGCTTCATGGCGCTGGAAGACAGTCCCCAAATATCGCCGCCCCAATAGATGGTGTATCCTTAACGCAAACGTCACAATAACCTCCCTGGAAGTTTGCCAACCGATGCCGATCCGCACCATCAAGAAGATCCTGCAGTCCCGCGTATACGACGTGGCCGTGGAAACCCCCATCGACCGCGCTCGCGGGCTGTCTCGCCGTCTCAATAACAACGTTTTGCTCAAACGTGAAGATCTGCAGCCGGTGTTCTCTTTCAAAATTCGCGGAGCCTACAACAAAATTGCCAACCTCAACGATGAGGAAAAGGCCCGTGGCGTGATCTGCGCCTCGGCAGGCAACCATGCCCAGGGTGTGGCGCTGGCGTCAGCCCGGTTGGGCATCAAGTCCGTTATCGTAATGCCCCAGACCACGCCCGAAATCAAGGTCAACTCCGTGCGCACCCTGGGAGGCAAGGTGGTGTTGCACGGTGATGCTTATGATCAGGCCGCCGCCCACGCCAAAATGCTGATGGAAAAGCACGATTACACCTTTGTGCATCCGTTTGATGACCCCGATGTGATTGCCGGGCAGGGCACCGTGGGTATGGAAATTCTGCGCCAGCACACGGGCGATATCGAGGCGGTGTTCGTGCCAGTGGGCGGCGGTGGTCTGATTGCCGGCGTTGCCTGTTATCTTAAATACTTGCGCCCTGACATTAAGGTCATCGGCGTGGAACCGGTGGATTCCAATTGTCTGCAAGCGGCTATGGCCGCCGGGCGGCGGGTGGTGTTGCCAGAAGTAGGCTTGTTTGCTGACGGTGTAGCAGTAAAACAGATCGGCAAGGAAACGTTCCGGTTGGCACGCAAATATGTCGATGAAGTGATCACGGTGACCACCGACGAAATGTGCGCGGCCATTAAAGATCTGTTCGATGACACACGTTCTATTAATGAGCCCGCAGGTGCATTGGCGGTGGCGGGTTTGAAAAAGTACGTCGAGCGGGAGCGGTGCGAAGGCGCAAATTTGATGGCCATATGCAGCGGTGCCAATGTTAATTTTGATCGCTTGCGCCACATCGCCGAGCGGGCCGAAATTGGAGAGCAGCGTGAAGCGGTTCTGGCGGTGACCATTCCCGAAACACCCGGCAGCTTTCGCCGTTTCTGTCAGGCTTTGGGCAAGCGTTCGATCACTGAATTCAATTACCGTTATGCCTGCCAGGAAGCCGCCCATGTGTTTGTGGGGGTGCAGACCCTGGGCCAGCAAGAACGTGAAGCGATTTGTGCGGATTTGGTTGATCAGGGTTATAAAGTGCAGGACTTTTCATTGAATGAAATGGCCAAGTTGCACATCAGGCATATGGTGGGTGGCCGCGGGCCGTCAGCAGGTGCGGAATTCAGCCTGGAAGATGAGGTGCTGTACCGTTTTGAGTTTCCTGAGCGCCCTGGTGCGTTGATGGAATTTCTCAGCAAACTGGGCCAAAACTGGAACATCAGCCTGTTTCATTATCGTAATCACGGTGCGGCGTTTGGGCGCATTTTGGTGGGTATGCAAGTACCAAAACAGGAGCGCTCCAAGTTGAAGCGTTACATCCAGCAGCTGGAATATCGCCACTGGAATGAAAGTGAAAACCCGGCCTACCACTTATTCTTAAAATAATATCCAAGTGCAATGCGGGCCTTGTTATTTCGAGGTCCGTTCACCTATTCCTGTTCAGTGCGATTTTGTTGGAGCTTTCCCGCGCGCTGTCTTTATATCTCACAAAGTGTTCCTAAAAAGCCCATATAAAGTAATATCCGGCCAACCCTCGCCAGCGCTGCTGTTTTTTCGATTTCAATAACGAAAAATGGCGTTTCAAGCACTTCCTACCAGTGTTAGTCTCGAAGAAAAATAACAATAATAAAAGGTACGTAGTAGTGAAACGGAATCACGCTATCATTATTGGTGCGCTGTGTTTGGCGCTGTTGTCTGGTTGTAAACCGGATACGGCCAACTACATGAAAATGGATTTACCGGAATTTGAGCGCTCCAATTCTATACCGACTTTATTGTCACTCACTGCTGGTAACTTCTACGCCAATGGCTTTCCCAATAACCTGCGCCGTGATGAGCACGATGGCATTCGCATGGATGATTTTCCGCGCCGGATACATTGGTTAACCGGGCGCTATGTTGATAACCTGGTTGATATGGGCGGTTTCCCCACGGTGATGCCGGTGTATTTGCCGTTTGCCGATGGTATTGATCTGGACGCGATGTCGCAGTGGGATGCGGATTATGCCGATCCACGATCACCGATTCAACTAATTGATGTGGACATGGATTCTGCGGAGTATGGCCGCCGTTTTCCGTTGAAGCTGTCCATGACCCGGTACGCTGACAGTTATCGACCGGCGCATTTATTACAGGTGTTGCCCACGTTGGGAATTAATTTGCGGCCCAATACAACATACGCCTTGATCGTGTCGGATCAGGTGCCGTTGCGTGATGAGCGGCAATGGCAGCAGAGCCCGCAACTGACTGCAGTGTTGAATCCAGCGCACAGTACGCGTGATGTGTCGGTTAACACGTTGCAGGTGTACGCTCCCTTGCGTGATTTTATGGCGCAGCAGGGTATTGATCCTCAGCATATTGTTGGCGCAACGGTATGGACCACAGGGGAGCCGGTAGCCAGGTTCCACCGCGCTGCGGCGCGCGTTGCCGAGCAGGCGGATGCGTTGTCGGAATTACCGATCACAGCGCTGGAGCGTGCTGATGACTATCCGGAATATTGTGTGATTCGCGGCTTTGTGGATTTGCCCGGTTTCCAAAAAGGTACGCCACCCTATGCGCTGTTGGGTGGAGAGGTGGAATGGGGCAGTGATGGTAGCCCTTTGCAGCAATATACCCGCACGGCAGAATTCGTGCTGACGATACCAAAGCACACCACTATGCCGGATTCAGGTTATCCGCTGTTGTCGTATGTGCATGGTGCCGGTGGCCGTGCCAGTCAGGTGTATGATCGTGGTGAATTCGATCATCTGGATCCATCGCAATATCCATTCTATATGGGTAAACCCGGCGAGGGGCCAGCGCAGATTGCGGCAGAGCGGGGTTGGGCCAGTTCTGGTTTGGCGGGCCATGCCTCCTACGATCATATTCCCCAGTGGGGCAGCCTGAACGGGGTGATGGTGTATAACGTGTTTAACCCCGAAGGGCTGGCGGGTAACTACATGACGATGGCGTGGGAGCGCATCTTTTTCCGTCGTATAGTTGATCGTATCGAGGTGGATGCAAGCCTGTGTCCGCAGGCTGATCCGGGGCCTGGGCATACCCGCTTCCACTTCGATCGCAACTTGCAGGTTAACCTGGGTCAATCGCAGGGTAATTGGGTTAGTTCTTTGATGGTGGCGGCGGACCCTCGACCTTATCAGGGCGTGGTGTTTTCAGGTGCTGCCGGTATCTGGCCGCGACTGTTTAATAACAACCCCGGTTTTGAATTGGCCATGAACAGTGCGGTTATCAATCGCATTCCGTTTTTGGATCTGGATGACGCCCACCCTTTTCTGATGCTGCTGGAGTGGAATCTGGGGGCGGTGGACACGATCACCAACCTGGACAGGTTGATGTATCACCCGACCAAGGTGCCGCCCCACGTGATTGGGTTCTCCGGTTACAACGATTATTTGCTGGCAGAAACCACCCAGCGGCCTTTCTTTATGACATTGGGGTCTGACCTGTTGGGGGATGACATTGGCCAGAGCGCCAAGCGAACCTTTATGCCCCATATCACTCTGGGGGGCGCGCAGCATTTGGCGTATCCGGCTTCGGCAAATTTTGATGTGCCGGGGTATGGGCCTCGCACCAACGTGGTGATGCGCTATCGCGGCGACAACCCGGCGTTGCTGTATAACGGCCATGAAGTGCTGTTCCAGTCTGATGCGATCAAGCACCAATATGGATGTTTTTTGGAGCATTTGGCTCAGGGGCGAGTGCCTGTCGTTGATGTGGGGTATGAGCAGGGTGGGCCTTGTTTATGAGCGCCCCAAGCTGGAACGTTATGGAAGAGCAGTGAAAGTGTGAACCGGTCCGGACAATTATTGTTGAAGTAAGCCATTGTTTTTTAAATTGGACCTTTTCAAGGTTGCGGACACGTGTTAATTTTCCCGACACCTAAAGCGTTTCCGTGTTGCGCATGGTCTGGCGCCGAATGATCTCATTCAGTTTCAGACTCTGCTGATAAAATCATAAAAACCTGTTCATTATGTGAGCTGATGCTCACTTGCCAGCTGGCTGATGGCGCGGGCTGGTCTATATTGATAGTGAAAGCAGTAATGTATACACGGCGTAGCAAGGTCAGTGGTGCTGGCTTTAGGTGGTAGACGCTCTGTTTTCTGGCTCTTTCCGCACGACGGAATAATAAAACCAACAACGAGTCAGAAATTGGCCCATCGACTATTCGATGGCGTGTTTTTAACGAGGCAAGGTAAAAATGAGAAAGAAACCCGATTTGTTGGTTGTGCTGGTGTTGGTACTGGGTTTGGGTGTGCTCGCAAGCTCCTATACCCAAGGTCAACCCGACCCTGAAATGGTCGCTAGCCAATTCTCCATCCGCTAGTCTTAAGGCTGGCTTCCTCGCTCCGGTAGCTGTTCAGGCTACCGGGCGCTGTAAATATCCTTATCCGTAACAATCTTGTTCATCATAATATCCCAGCGCTCATTGGGCAGGGTGTCTACTTTCTGGCATTCGTGCGCAACCCCGATCATGCGGGGCTTGCGGGGTTTGCTGTTGTCATTCAGAAACGCGAACGTTCTGTCGTAAAAGCCGCCGCCCATGCCCATACGGTTCCCGTTTTCGTCAAACCCCACCAGGGGCGTTAATACCAAATCCAGGGTCCACACCGGGCAGTGGGAATCCTGATCGCAAAGGGGCTCTGGAATGCCAAAGCGATTTTTTGCCAATACCTGATGGGGGTGATGGGCCATGAATAACAGGCGGCCTGTTGAAAACGGGTGCAGTACCGGCAGGTAGATCTGCTTGCCCAGCCGCCAGGCCAGTTCCAGCAGGGGTTGTGGGTCAATTTCGCCATCGTTGGGTATATAGGCGGCGATTCGCTGACCAAAGATGAATTCGGGCAGCAGGCTCAGTTGGCGACACAGGCCCATCGAGGCGTGTTTCTGCTGGTGTGGGCTGAGGCTGCGGCGCTGCTGGCGCAGTGCTTTGCGGATCTGATTTTTGGCCGGGGTGCTGGTATTGGGCAGTTCCAAGGTCACGGATTCCAATTCTGTGTTTGGGTGTTTTATTGGGTAGCGTCTGCAGGAAAAAGGCTAATACAGCGTAATTCAGCTGTCATAAGATTGTGAGTATAGAAGGCGTTAGCGCATGAGGGTATGCGCCGGCGCTAAAAAAATAGCGCCCCCCGTTCTGCCGTGACTGGCGGTAGCCCTTGAACCCAAGGTTCAAGGTGGTGGCTCCTGTGATGCATCGGGCTTTCCGTCAGGCGGACATGCACTCCCGCATCAACCAGAACCCCCGGGTAAAAAAGCATCGGCTCAGGGACGTCGGCCAGAAGCTCGAACAGCGCAGGGGGCTGAAGCATCAGTATAACGGAAGTGGGGGTGTTTCTCGAATAACCTATTTCTTGTCGAGGTCTTGACTTTACAGATCCAGCTGCCGGGCCGACGCCAGTGCGCGCTCGATTTTGTCATTAAGCTTGGCCAGCTGCTTCTCGGTGATGCGGTCGTAGTTGGCCAGCTCGGACTGGGCCTTGATCAGCTCGTGGGCAATATTCAGGGCCGCCATCACCGCAATGCGATCCACCCCGACGATCTTGCCGGAACGGCGGATTTCGCGCATGCGTTCGTCTAGCAGGCGGGCGGAGTTTTTCAGCTCGTCCACCTCGCTGGGAGGGCAGCTTACGCCGTAGTCCCGATCCAGGATGTTGACGTGCAAGGTATGTAGTGGGTCGCTCATGAATCCTGCTCCAGCGCTTTCAGGCGCGAAATCATCGCTTCGACCTTGGCTCGTGCCATGTCGTTTTTCTTCATCAGGTTGGCACGCTCTTCCGCCAGCTGGCTTTCGCGGGATTTCAGCGATCGGTTATGGCGTTTGTATTCGTCGCAAAGATCGATGAATTCGTCAACGCGGGATTCAAGGTTTTTGAAAAGCTGCTCAACTTTGTTCATAGAATTTGGTCGCAATTTTTGTTTTCCATGTTACATCAAGTGTTATGGCGGCACTATGGCCCTTTTCTCTTTCGTGCCGAACCTCACATTAAGCTTAGCCCCATTCCTGGCTTTGCTACATCTTATGGCGTGTTACAATGCCTGGGAGTGTTGAATTTTGGGAAAATAGCTATGTCCTCGCAATCTGAAGATATTCTGGATTTCTACGAGTTGGAAGCAGAACTGCAAAAAATCGAGGCGCTGGCGACGCCGTCGGAGGCCCATGGCATCCTTTGTGGTCAACTCAGTGCCGGTTTCAAGTCTGATCAGATGGTCTGGCTGAAAGAATACCTGCCCAACTTGGGGGTGAAGGGTGAGCCCTGGGAGAATACCCGCGACTGGTTCTTCCAATTGCACAAATTCACGCTGGAGGAGCTGGTAGACGATCAGTTCAACTTTATGCCTTTGCTGCCGGATGACGAAGACCCGCTGGATGCCCGGTTGGGTGCTCTGGCGGAGTGGTGTTCCGGGTTTTTGGCCGGTTTTGGCGGCGCTGGAGCCCGCAAGCCCGAGGAGTTCACCGAGGATGCCCTCACTGCGTTACGGGATATCCAGCAAATCAGTCAGGTGGACCCTGAAATCGATGAAGAGGAAGACGGCGAGGCGGCCTATTTTGAGGTGCTGGAATACGTGCGCATGGCTGCCCTGATGATCTTCACTGAATTTGCCCTCGACCGCGACAGCGTTGTACCCCCCGGTGCGACTATTCACTGATCGCAACCCCATTGTTTCTCTGACCGTTGTGTGAGTAACCCCCTGCATGAGCATAACCAAGAAAGAATTTGCCGAACGTCGCCAGCAACTCATGAACATGATGGAGCCCAACTCCATCGCCATTGTTCCTGCTGCACCCATGCGCACCCGCAGCCGGGATACCGAATACCCCTATCGCCAGGACAGTGACTTTTTTTACCTGAGCGGCTTTGCCGAACCTGAGGCCGTGCTGGTGCTGGTGCCCGGGCGTGAACACGGTGAGTACGTGATGTTCTGCCGGGAGCGGGATCGGGATATGGAGATCTGGAACGGCTATCGGGCCGGGCCGGAAGGGGTGGTGAAGCAATACGGGGCCGACGATGCCTTCCCCATCGGCGATATCGACGAGATCCTGCCGGGGCTGCTGGAAGGCACCGATCGGGTCTACTACCTGATGGGGCGGGATAAGGAGTTCGACACGCAAGTGATGGAATGGGTGAACACCATCCGCGCCAAGGTGCGCAGCGGCGCTCATCCGCCGGGGGAGTTTATTGCCCTGGATCACCTGCTGCACGACATGCGTTTGTATAAGAGCAAAGCAGAGGTACGTTTGATGCAGCAGGCCGCCGATATGAGCGCCTCGGCCCATGTGCGGGCCATGGAGAAGTGTCGGCCGGGGATGATGGAGTTTCAGCTGGAGGCGGAGTTTTTACATGAATTCGGTCGTCACGGCAGCCGGTTCCCGGCCTATTCCAGCATTGTGGGGGGCGGTGCCAATGCCTGCATCCTGCATTACATTGATAACGTGAATGAGCTGAAAGCGGGGGATCTGGTGCTGATTGATGCGGGGGCCGAATACCAGCATTACGCGGCGGATATTACCCGTACTTTCCCGGTGGACGGCCAATACAGCCCCGAGCAGCGCGCCCTGTATGAGGTGGTGTTGAAGGCGCAGTTGGCGGCCATCAAGCAGGTTAAACCCGGCAATCACTGGAACCAGCCCCACGAGGCGGCGGTGAAAGAACTCACCAAAGGGCTGGTGGCTCTGGGCCTGTTGCAAGGCAAAGTGAACGAGCTGATCGAAAACGAAGCCTATCGTCGCTTTTACATGCATCGTACCGGCCATTGGCTGGGCATGGATGTGCACGATGTGGGCGACTACAAAGTGGGGGATGCCTGGCGCGAACTGGAGCCGGGCATGGTGCTGACGGTGGAGCCGGGCCTGTATGTGGCACCGGACGACGATACGGTAGACCCGAAATGGCGTGGCATCGGTATTCGTATTGAAGACGATGTGCTGGTGACGGAGAAGGGCCGCAAAGTACTGACCAGCAAGGTGCCGAAAGATCCCGATGAGATCGAAGCCCTGATGGCCAAAGCCCGCACCGCAAAACGCGCCGCTGCCAAGAAAACCAAGCGGGTTGCCTGACATGGACATTATCATCATGGGTGGCGGCCTGGTGGGAGCCTCGTTGGCCGCCTGTCTGGCCCGCGACCCTAAGATCAATATCGCTGTGGTGGAGAAGTTCGCGCCGCAGCCGCAAGATCCGCACGGGCAGGGCGATGCCGAATCCCAGGTGCTGCACCCCAGTTACGATGCCCGCAACACCGCATTGGCCAACGGCACCTGTCATGTGTTCGATCAGCTGGGCCTGTGGCAATCCATGCGCGAATACGCTGTGCCCATCCACACCATCGACATCACCAATCAAGGCCGTTTTGGTCGCGCCGTGATCCGGGCTGAGGAGGAGCGGGTGCGGGCCCTGGGCTATGTGATCGAGAATCGTTACATGGGGAAGTTTCTGTCAGAGCATTTGCAGAGTTGTCCCAATGTGCAGTATCTGGCCCCGGCGGAAATCGGCGGCCTGCATTACGAAGGCGACCAGATCGTGGCCTCGGTAGAGGTGGATGGCCGCTGGGAAATGTTCAAGTCGCCCCTGGTGGTGATCGCCGATGGGGCTCAATCCCAAGGCCGTGAACTGTTGGGCATCGGTGCGCAGGTTACCAGCTATGATCAGGTGGCCATTGTTACCGCTGTGACCCCGGATCGTCCGCACAATAACCTGGCATTAGAACGCTTTACTGATACCGGCCCCCTGGCCGTGTTGCCACAAACAGACAATCGCTGGGGCCTGACCTGGTGTCTTGATCAGGCGCGGGCCGATGAGTTGATGGCCGCCGATGATGCCACCTTTATGCGCGCGCTGGAACAGGCCGCCGGTTCTGCCATAGGTAATCTTACCAAAGTGGGTCGGCGCTTTACTTACCCGCTGGCATTGACCTTGGCCAAAGAGCAGGTGCGCCCTAATGCAGTGGTGCTAGGCAATGCTGCCCACGGCCTGCATCCGGTGGCGGGGCAGGGCCTGAATATGGCCATGCGGGATGTGGCGGTGCTGGTGCAGACCTTAAGCGAGGCCCGTACGCGGGGTCAGAGCTGGGGTGATTTCACATTGCTTAACCGCTACCTGCAACAGCGCGAGCAGGATCAGTTCAATACCATCCAGTTTTCCGACAAGCTCACCAAACTGTTCAGCAATCGTAACCCGCTGCTGAGCATGGCCCGTAATAGCGGCCTGCTGCTATTTGATACCCTTGGCGGCACCAAGCGTTTTGTGGCCCGTCACGCCATGGGGCGATCCGTGTCCACTACGCTGCCGGAGGTGGCTTCATGACTCTATCTTCGCAACCGGATCTGCTGATCGTGGGTGCCGGTATGGCCGGGCTGACCCTGGCGGCGGCACTGGCCGATCAGCCCCTCTCCATTCTGGTGATCGATCCCAATGTGCCTGCGGCTCCCCAGCAATGGCCCGATCACTTTGATCCGCGGGTCAGTGCGCTTACCCATGCCTCCGAAAACATCCTGCGCCGCTTGGGTGCCTGGGATGCCATTGCCAACACGCGGGTGGCTCCCTTCGCCCATATGGACGTGTGGGATGGCGATGGCACCGGCAACATCCAGTTTCACGCCAACGAGGCAGGGGCCGAGCATCTGGGCCACATTGTCGAGAATCGTGTCACCACCCATGCCCTGTTCCAGCGGGTGCAAGGGGCCGCCAACATTGAATTTCGCGCCCTGGGGCTGGAGAAAATCCTTGAGGGTGAGATGGGTGGCTGGCGTATCCAATTATCCGATGGCAGTGACATCACACCAACGCTGATGATCGGGGCCGATGGTGGCCGTTCCCGGGTGCGGGATCAGTTGGGTTTTCGCTGCCGCACCTGGGCGTATGGCCAGAGCGCCATCGTCACCACCGTCACCACTGAAAAGCCCCACGGCGATACAGCGCGACAGGTGTTTCTGGAAAGCGGCCCGCTTGCGTTTCTGCCGTTGCGAGAGCAAAGCAATCAGCGTGGCGCTTGTTTGTCTTCCATCGTCTGGACCTTAAATGACGATCAGCTGAAAGCGAAGCTGGCACTGACCGACGCCGACTTTTGCCAGCAACTGGAGCGTGCATTCGAACAGCGTCTGGGCAAGGTGGTTCATGCCGATCCACGCTTTGCCTTCCCCTTGGTGCAGAATCATGCGGTGGATTACATCCAGCCCGGTGTGGCGCTGATTGGCGATGCCGCCCACACCATTCACCCGCTGGCGGGGCAGGGCATCAACCTGGGGTTTCTGGATGCGGCCGTGCTGGCAGAAGAGATCCAGCGCGCCCTGGGCCACGAATTACCACTGGATGATTTCAGCGTGCTGCGTCGCTACCAGCGCCGTCGCAAACCCCATAACTTGATGCTGATGTCCACCATGGAAGGCTTCAAGCGGCTGTTTGGAGCAGACATCCCGCCGCTGCGGGTGGCGCGTAATGTCGGTATGTCGTTCTTCAATCGTCACAGCCTGATCAAGGGCCAGATCATGGCCCGAGCCATGGGCATGGAAGGGGATCTGCCGCAATTGGCCCAACCGGGGCTGGTGGCGGATTTTTAAGGTTTCTTGTACCCTTAGGGCAGTGGGATGACAACACAATTGCAGGAGTGACTTCATGGTAAAGGCGTTTGTGATACGAAACCAACTTGGCCAGTATTTTACGCGTAAAGGGGAATGGGTATCCGGTAAGGATGCCAGCGTGCTGTTCCACCAGCCTCACTATGATCAAGCCCTTAATCAGTTAATCGAAATCAACTCCAAAGACATCGAGCTGCGGGGCACCGTGGTGGAAGTCGAAATGGAAGACAAACGTCTCATCATCAACGAATACGGCCCCGACCCGGTTCAGCCTGAACTGTTGGCAGAAGAAGAATCCAAAACCGAAGACGGCGTGGCCGCCTGATTGAATATGCCCTGGGGACAGGTAACCGCGGGGCTGCATCATGACATTTAACCAGTTTCTGAATTGGGGGTGGGATCCAGCCACCACCGACCCCCGGCAAATGCGCCGTGTGCGTACGCTGGTGTCTGCCTGTCTGCTGTTAATCCTGATCGGCATTCCTTTTGTTGCTCGCGCTATCCAGTGGGATCTACCCATCCGTCAGGCTTTTCTGGGCACCGCAGTGAGTTTCGGGTTATTGGCTTTGTGGCTGCTGCGCGTGCAGCGCTTTACCCTCAGTGTGCACAGTTTGGCGTTCGGGGTGTATTTGGGGGGGTTGAATCAATATCTCACTGTAGGTGGGCTGGAGTCCGGTGCGGTGGCCTGGTGGCTGATCGTACCGTTGATTGGCGGCCTGTTGATGGGGCTGCGTACGGGGCTGGTGTGGATCGTGATCGCTCTGCTTTCCAGTCTGATCCTGTTCTACCTTGAAACCCATGGCCACACCTTCCCCAATCTGACTCCGCCAGAGGCCCGCAATGCCCAGCGCGTGGTGCTGGTGGTGGGTGAGTTCCTGGCGGTGCTGATATTGATGACCGCTTACCTGACTCAGATCGAAACCTCGGAACGCAGCCTGGCGCAGAAGAATGCATCGTTGCAGCAACAAGTGGCGCGAGCAGAAAGCGCCGAAGCGGCCGCAGTGGAGGCTTCCGCTGCCAAAACCCGCTTTCTGGCCAACATGACCCACGAGCTGCGCACGCCGCTTAACTCTATTCTGGGGTTCTCCCGCCGGGTTTCGCAGCAGTTGGATGCCCAGCTCAACGAGCGGCAGCGAGACGGCCTGCAACTGGTGGTGGATAACGGCGAGCAAATGTTGCGGCTGGTGTCGGATCTGCTGGAACTGTCGGAGCTTGAAGCAGGCAAATTGCAGCTCGGGCGCAGCGCAATGAATCTGCGTGAAACCGTGAGCCTGTTGTTGCCTGACATGCAGCGTAAGGCCGGTCAGTTTGGCCTTGATGTCGTGGCAGATGCCCCTCTGCCCGAAGTGCTGATCCATGGCGATCTGTCCCGTCTAAAGCGGGCGCTGGAAACCCTGTTGCGACATGCGGTGCAATATTGCCCGCAAGGGGTTATACGTGTCTCAGGACAGATCAGTGGGCAGGCCGTAGGTGAACAGCGCTGGGTGATGCGGGTGCATTGCGAACAGCTTTGTTTCAACGATGAGCAGCTGCAACGCATATTTGATCGGTACGATCACCTGCACAGTCTGTCCGAGCGGCCTGATCTGGTATCCGGTTTGGCCATGGTGCTGGCCCGTGAGTTCGTGCGTCGTCATGGGGGCGACTTGCAGGTAAGCCCGCATCCGCAGCGGGGAACCCTCTACCAATTAACTCTGCCGTGCGGTTAAGAGCAGGTTTGGCGCACGGTTGAGATTCAGGCACTATACTGATGTGAAAGGGATTTCATTGGAGAGTGTCGTTGGAGGGATTGCTGAATCAGCTGCTGAATTGCGGTTGGGATGAGGATAAAACCGATCCCATCCAGTTGCGGCGTATTCGTACCATCACTGGCACATCTCTTCTGCTTATATTGTTGGGTATTCCTTTTCTGCTGCGTGCCTACGAATGGCACATTTCCTTGCGCATGGTTACGGTGCCTGCGGCCATGCTGCTGGCGATCACATCCATCGCTGTCTTGGGTTGGTTTAAGAATTATCACATCAGTACCCAGTTGGTGGTCTTGGCCATTTATGTGGCCGGTGCCGGTGCTGTATTAACCAGTGGCGGGGTTGGCACCTCGGCGGTGGGTTGGTGGTTTCTGGTGCCGTTGCTGGCGGGGTTGCTGCGGGGAATGAGCAGCGGCCTGAGCTGGGGTGCCATAGTGCTGCTTTCTATGTATGCCTGCTACTGGGCCGAAGGCCACGGAATTCCGCTTCCGGATCTGACGCCGCCTGAACACGTTGCCGCCCAGCAGTTGATGCAAGCCCTGGGTGTGACCTGTGCCACCCTGATATTGATCAGTAATTACCTCGGCCAGATCGGCCACTCCGAGCGGATCCTGGCAGAGCACAATGAACGTCTGTCCAGGCAGGTGGAGCGGGCAGAGACTGCCGAACGTGAGCTGACGGTGGCGGTGGAATCGAAAACCCGCTTTCTGGCCAATATGAGCCATGAGATGAAAACCCCCCTGAATGCCATTCTGGGGTTTTCCAAACGCCTGCAGCACCGGGCGTCGGATAAGCTCGATGAGCGCGAGCAATTGGCCCTGGGCCAGGTAGTGAATCACTCAGGTAATATGCTTGCCCTGGTCAACGACCTGCTTGCTCTGGCGCAACTGGATGCAGAGACTCCTCAAGAGCCGAAACGCAGCCCGCTGGATCTGAAGGAGTTGTTGGTGCGCACAACCCAGGAGCTGGCACCGGTGGCGGGCAGGTTTGATCTGCAATTGATGATGGAGGCTGAGGACAGCCTGGTGATCGAGGCCAATGGTGAACAGATCACACAGGCAGTCGGCGCGCTGGTTCGTCATGCGCTCATGTATGCCAAGCAGGGAGTGGTGCGTCTTACACTCGGTGAGATGACCCAAGGTGCTCTGATTCAGGTGCTGTACCCTGGCGAATTGTCGGAGGCCGGCAAACAGCGTCTGTTCGATCGTTATAATCACCTGCACAGTCAGAACGGCCGCGACGTGGGGATGTCTGGCCTGGCGCTGGCCCTGGCGCAGGAGCATGTGCTGCTGCACGGTGGGCGCATTGGCGTCAGTTCCGATCCGGCGGCCAGCAATGTCTGTTTCAATCTTTACCTACCGAGTTGATTCCCATCAACTAAGCAGCAATTTGCCCATAAAAATTTGGTAAAACTGTTTCATTTGCAAATGCAGCAAATTATCATTTACACCCAATGCAAATACAGAGGTTTACCTATGAAAAAGCGTGTAATGAATATCCTTTCGCCGGTTTTTACGCTGGCCCTGTCAGCGATGGCGCTCGGTGGGATCGCAGGATGCAGCGATCAGGATAGCGCCAAGTCAGAGGCGGAAGCCGGGCAACCTACTGAAATAGTAGTGTATTCGTCACGTAATGAGCATTTGGTCAAGCCTCTGTTTGACCGCTTCACCGATGAAACCGGCATCAAGATCTCCTACATTACCGATGGCGAAGGCCCCCTCATGGCGCGTTTGCAGGCCGAAGCCGAGCGGACCCCCGCAGATCTGCTGATCACGGTAGACGCCGGTAATCTCTGGCAGGCGGCCAATATGGGCCTGTTGCAGTCCACCGAGTCCGAGGTGTTGGAACAGAATATCCCGGCCAAATATCAGGATTCCGAGAATCGCTGGTTCGGTCTGTCCATCCGGGCGCGCACCATTGTCTACTCCACTGAACGGGTTAAACCGGAAGAACTTTCCACCTATGAAAACCTGGCGACCGCAGCCTGGGATGGCCGCCTGTGTCTGCGTACGTCCAAAAAAGTGTATAACCAGTCGCTGGTGGCGACCCTGATTGAGCGCCATGGCGAGCAACGTACCGAAGAGATCGTGAAAGGCTGGGTGGATAACTTGGTCACCGATGTGTTCCCTAACGACACCTCGCTGATGGAGGCCATTGTGGCAGGGCAGTGTGATGTGGGCATCGTGAACACCTACTATTTTGGTCGCATGCAGGCAGAGGACCCAGCCATCCCCATGGCATTGTTCTGGCCCAACCAGCTTACCTCGGGAGTACATGTGAACGTTTCCGGTGCCGGTGTTACCCGACATGCCAAGCACCCCGCCCAGGCAAGGCAACTGCTGGAGTGGTTGGCCCAAGGAGAAGCCCAGGCCATGTTTGGTGGCCTCAATATGGAGTATCCGGTTAACCCGGCAGTGCCAGTGGATGATCTGGTGAAATCCTGGGGCGAGTTCAAAGCCGATGATCTGAACGTGGAAGTGGCAGGTCGACGGCAGGCTGAAGCCATCAAGTTGATGGATCGTGCCGGTTACCGCTAAATCCCCCGCACGATGACCGCTACCGTCATCGCCCGCCCCCAACCCTACTTGCCCAAACTGTTGCGGCGGGTGGGGTTGTTGCGCGCCTGCGCCTTGCTTTTGGCGCTGATGGTGGGCGCACCCCTGCTGGTGATTGCCTTCAGTTGGGGCGACGTTAATGCCGAGATCTGGTTGCATCTGGCCCAGACTCAATTGTTCCGATTATTGGGCAACACCTTTGTTCTGGTGCTGGGAGTGGCGGTTCTGGTGCTGTTGATCGGTGTTCCCCTGGCCTGGTTCACCGCCACCTGCGACTTTCCGGGGCGGCGGGTGTTTGATGTGGTTCTAATGCTGCCTCTGGCCGTGCCTGCCTATGTTATGGCCTTTGTTATGGTGGGGTTGCTGGATTACGCAGGCCCGGTGCAGGGCGCCCTGCGGGACTGGTTCGGCCCCCAACTTTCGTTTAGTTTTCGGGGCACCTTCCCCGTGGTGCTGGTGATGTCGCTGGTGCTGTACCCCTATGTTTACATGCTGGCCCGCAGCGCCTTTTTGTCACAGGGGCGCGAGCCGCTAGAGGCAGCGCGAGTGCTGGGATATGGCCCCTTGCAGGGCTTTCTGCGGGTTGCGTTACCCATGGCAAGGCCTGCGATTATCGCCGGTTTGTCGTTGGCGCTGATGGAAACCCTGGCGGATTTTGGTGCGGTGGCGGTGTTCAATTACGATACCTTCACCACCGCCATTTATAAGGCCTGGTACGGTTTTTTTGATCTGCAAACAGCCGCCCAGTTGGCCTCACTATTATTGGTTATCGTGCTCAGCGGTCTTTACCTTGAGCGCAGCGGGCGTGGCTCGGCCCGCTATTTTCAAAATGGGCGGCGGCGTAATTCTAGCGCCCGCATAGCCTTATCCGGCTCCCGCGCCTGGTTGGTGTCCGCTTGGTGTGGGTTGGTGTTTCTGGTGGCCTTTGTGATTCCAGTGGGGCATCTGTTGCTGTGGATAATTCAAGGTGCCTGGCGCGGTTTGGATGAACGCTACCTGGGGTTGGTCGGGCATACACTCACCCTGGCTGCCATCGCCGCAGTGGTGACGGTGATCGCCGCCTTCCTGCTGGCGCTCTATCGTCGCACCTACAAGGGCGCGCTGTCTGGTGGAATCGTGCGGCTGGCCACGGTGGGCTATGCACTGCCGGGCTCTGTGCTGGCGGTGGGGATCATGCTCAGTTTCAACTGGTTGGATGCCTGGGCAGCCCAACTGCAAACCGCCCTCGGCCTCAGCGTACAGCCCATCTTCGTCGGAGGCGTGCTGGCGTTGCTGCTGGCCTACACCACGCGCTTTCTGGCCGCCGCGTTCGGCCCGGTAGAAACCAGCCTGGATCGCATCAAACCCTCGATTCCCGAGGCCGCCGCCATTCTGGGGGCCCGTCCACCGGAGATCGTGCGCCGTATCTACCTGCCCATGCTGGCGCCGGGCCTGCTTACCGCCGCGTTGCTGGTGTTTGTGGATGTTATGAAAGAGATGCCAGCGACCTTGCTGATGCGTCCATTCGGCTGGGATACCCTGGCCGTGCGCATCTATGAAATGACCTCCGAAGGCCTTTGGCAGCAGGCGGCCCTGCCGGGGTTATCTATCGTATTGGTGGGGCTGGTGCCGGTGGTTATTCTGGTGCGCCGATCCGCCCGCTGACCCTAACGGCACGCACACCTTAGTCAACCGCTCTACACCACTGGCCACGTGCCTCCGACCTGAGTACAATTGCCCCCCTCAATTTGGTACAAACAAGCTAACCCCCAACAGCATTGTTTTGGTACAATCGTGCCAAAACAGGAGACCAAGCATGGCCCAGCGCACAGCTCTATACAACAGCCACCTGCAATCAGGTGCCAAAATGGTGGATTTTGGCGGCTGGGACATGCCTATCAACTACGGTTCCCAGATCGAAGAGCACAACAGCGTGCGTACCGACGCCGGTATGTTTGATGTCTCTCACATGACCGTAGTGGATGTACAGGGGGCGGACTGTCGGGCCTATCTGCAGAAATTGCTCGCCAACGACGTGATCAAGCTCAAGACTCCCGGCAAAGCCCTCTACAGCGGCATGCTCAATGAAAAAGGCGGCGTGATCGACGATCTCATCGTCTACAACATGGAAGGCTGGTACCGGGTAGTAGTGAATTGCGCGACCCGTGAAAAAGATCTGGCCTGGATGGAAAAACAGAGCGCAGGATACGATGTCAGCATCACCGAGCGCCCCGACTTCGCCATGATCGCCGTACAGGGCCCCAACGCCATCGCCAAAACCTGCGCCGTAGTGGGTGAGCCTAAAGCTGCCGTCATCAACAGCCTCAGCATCTTTCAGGGCCTGCCTGCCCAGGACTGGTTTATTGCCCGCACCGGCTACACCGGCGAAGATGGCCTCGAAATCATGTTGCCCAACGAACAGGCTCCCGGCTTTTGGCAGCAACTGATCGAAGGCGGCGTGGCTCCCTGCGGATTGGGCGCGCGCGATACCCTGCGCTTGGAAGCCGGTATGAATCTGTACGGTTCCGACATGGATGAAACCGTATCCCCACTGGCCGCCGGTATGGGCTGGACCATCTCCTGGGGCCCAGAGGAGCGCGACTTCATCGGCCGATCCTCATTGCAACAGCAAAAAGTAGACGGCGTGGACTTCAAACAGGTGGGCCTGGTGCTGGAAACCCGTGGCGTGCTCCGCGGTCACCAGAAAGTCATCGTAGAAAATGTAGGCGAGGGCGAAATTACCAGTGGTACATTTTCCCCGACCTTAGGCTATTCTATTGCTCTGGCGCGGGTTCCCGCCGCCACCGGCGATGTCGCCCAAGTGGAAATTCGAGGCAAGCTGCACGACGTCAAAGTCGTCAAAGCCCCCTTCGTCCGCAACGGCAAACAGGTTTTTTAGTTCAAATTTTTAACTCTTTTTTAAACCTTTATCAGTTCTGAGGAATGATCATGAGCGAAATACCAACCGAATTGCGTTACCTGTCGTCACACGAATGGGTTCGGGTAGAAGACGGCGTTGCCACCATCGGCATCACAGCTCACGCCCAAGAAGCCATGGGCGATCTGGTGTTTGTGGAAACCCCCGAAGTCGGCACCACCCTGGCCGCGGGTGACGAAGCCGGTGTCGTTGAATCCGTAAAAGCAGCCTCCGACATCTACACCCCGGTGTCTGGTGAAGTGGTGGAAATCAACCCGCTATTGGAAGATGCCCCTGAAACCGTCAACTCCGATCCCTATGGCGATGGCTGGATGTTCAAAATTGAGATCGCCGACGGTGCCGAGCTGGAAAACACCCTCACCGCCGACGAATATCAGGCACAGATCGAAGACGAATAAGTCGGTTGTAAAAACCGTCGCCGTAAACAGCCCGATTCTTGCCAGTCGGGCTTTTGCATTTATATCAGGACCCCAACATGCCCTACATTCCCCACACCGACGATGACGTAAAACGCATGCTCGACACCATCGGTGCCGACAGCATTGATGATCTGTTTGATGAAATCCCCAAAGACATCATCGCCCAGCCGCTGCAACACGTTCCAGCCGGAAAATCCGAGATGGAAACCACCCGCATCATGAGCGATCGTGCCGCCCACGACAGCGGCAACCTGTGTTTTATCGGCGCGGGAGCCTACGAGCATCACATCCCGGCCGCCGTGTGGGAAATCGCCGGGCGCGGGGAATTCCTCACGGCCTACACACCCTATCAGGCCGAGGCCAGTCAGGGCACCTTGCAGGTCATCTACGAATTCCAATCCATGATCGCCCACTTAAATGGCATGGACGTCTCCAACGCCTCCTTGTACGACGGCGGCTCCGGTCTGGCCGAGGCCGTGCTGATGGCCGTGCGCGCCAACCGCAAATCCAAATCCAAAAAAGCACTGGTGCTGTCCAGCGTTAACCCGCTCTACCGTCAGGCCACCACCAACATCGTCGAAAACCAGGGCCTGGAATTAGTAGAAGTGCCTTATTGCAGCGCGCAGGGCACCACCCCGGTGGATGCACTCAAGCACTTCGAAGGGCAAGACTTCGCCGCCCTCATCATCCAGCAGCCCAACTTTTTCGGCTCACTGGAAGACGTAGACGCACTAACCGACTGGGCACACGCCCACGGCATGCTGGTCATCGCCTCCGTCAACCCCACCTCACTGGCCATCCTCACCCCGCCCGGTGAATGGGGCGAAACTGGCGCCGACATCGCCACCGGTGAAGGTCAGCCCCTGGGCGTGCCCTTGTCCTCCGGCGGCCCCTATTTCGGATTCATTACCTGCAAACAACAGCACGTGCGCCAGATGCCTGGCCGCATCATCGGCCGCACCGTAGACATGGAAGGCCGCCCCGGTTTTGCCCTCACCCTGCAAGCCCGCGAGCAACACATTCGCCGCTCCAAAGCCACCTCCAACATCTGTACCAACCAAGGCCTGGCCATGACCGCCGCCACCGTGTACATGAGCTTGCTGGGGGCAGATGGCTTAGAGCAAGTGGCCATTGCCAGCCACAACAACACCCAATCATTGTTAGAAAAACTCACAGCCATCGACGGTGTAGAGAAAGTCTTCAGCGCCGCCACCTTCCATGAAGTCGTCATCAGCCTGCCATTGAAAGCCACCACAGCGCTGAAAAAAATGGCCAAGCGAGGCATTCAGGGCGGGCTGGATTTGGGCGAGTACTACCCCGAACTCAGCAACTGCATATTGTTATGTGCCACTGAAACCAAAACCCAAGCGGACCTTGATCGCTATGCCACCGTGCTGGCTGAAGTATTGGCCGACACCACAGAAGGAGCGCAGTAATGCTTATTTTTGAAAAAAGCCAAAGCGGACGCCGCGCCACCTCGCAGTCCCCCAAAGCACAACAACTTAAAGGCACCATCCCCGAAGGTTTGCTGCGCAAGCAAAAACCCTTGATGCCCGAAGTAGGCGAGATGCAAGTCGTGCGACACTACACCAACCTGTCGCGCAAAAACTTCAGCATCGACACCCAGTTCTACCCGCTGGGTAGCTGCACCATGAAATACAATCCACGGGGCGCACATCGTGCTGCCATGCTGCCAGGCTTTCTTGGCCGCCACCCCCTGGCACCGGAACAACATAGCCAAGGCTACCTGGCTTGCCTGTACGACCTGCAAGAAGTACTGAAAGACGTCACCGGCATGAAAGGCGTATCCCTCACCCCCATGGCCGGTGCCCAGGGTGAATTCGCCGGTGTCGCCATGATCCGCGCCTACCACGAAGCCCGCAACGACCACGAACGTACCGAAATCCTCATCCCCGAAGCGGCCCACGGCACCAACCCGGCCACCGCCGTTATGTGTGGCTACAAAGTGCGTGAAATACCCGTTAACGCCGACGGCGACGTTGACGTTGATGCCTTAAAAGCCGCCGTCGGCCCTCACACCGCCGGACTGATGATGACCAACCCATCAACCTGTGGCGTGTTTGAACGAAAAATAAAAGAAATCGCCAAAACCGTTCACGAAGCAGGCGGGCTGCTCTATTACGATGGTGCCAACCTCAACGCCATCCTCGGCAAAGTGCGCCCCGGCGACATGGGCTTTGACGTGCTGCACATGAACCTGCATAAAACCTTCGCCACGCCACACGGCGGTGGCGGCCCCGGCGCAGGCCCGGTTGGAGTAGGCGAGCGCCTGCTGCCCTACCTGCCCACGCCCATCGTTGGCAAAGAACACGTCAATGGCGCCGACCACTATCGCTGGCTTACCGAAAAAGACATCCCCGGCACCATCGGCCGCCTGTCTACCTACATGGGCAACGCCGGTGTACTGCTGCGCGCCTACTTCTACGCCAGCGTACTGGGTAAAGAAGGCATGCACCGCGTCGGCGAATTCAGCACATTAAACGCCAACTACATGATGAAAAAAGCGGAGCAGGCCGGGTTCCAATTGGCCTACCCCAATCGTCGTGCCACCCACGAATTCATCATCACCTTGAGCAAGCAAGCGAAAGAGCTGCACGTGAGCGCCATGGACTTCGCCAAACGCATGCTCGACTACGGCTACCACGCACCCACCACCTATTTCCCATTACTGGTGCCCGAGTGCTGGCTGATCGAACCCACCGAAACCGAATCCCCGGATGAGTTGGACGGCTTCATCGAAGCCATGGTTAAAATCCAGAAAGAAGCCGAAGAAACACCAGACCTGGTAAAAGGCGCGCCCTATACCCAACCTGTGAGAAGGTTGGATGACGTGAAGGCGGCAAGGGAATTGGATTTGGTGTGGGGGAAATAAAAACGTAACGAATACGGTTTAAAAAGATCAAACAAAGAGGGTGGCTGCCTGTGTCATAGGGGCCACCCTCTTTATCCAGGAAGCTTCTGATTATCTCAACAATTTATCCTGCATCCAAAAATTCGTAAATAATCTCAGCAGCTGATGTAATGTTGAGCCTTTGTTGACCTTTTCTATCAAAGCGAAAAGTTCGCTAATTATACGGCAACTATAATGGGGTGCGCGTAACAGTGCGGCTCGATGAAAATACTGGCACAGTGAAAACAACCCACCCAACATGGGAACAGTAGCGGAGAGTTAAATGGATAAAATTCAGGAATTTCTTGAGCGCGAGTTTGATTGCCTTTTAAATGATCCGGAATTTGGTGAAGGTGGTTTTATGGTAATCGAAGATAGGCTACGCAAGGCGCCATCATACGTAGATGTTTTTGTCCAAAAGCTAGGGCTTCCTCTAAGTAATGCCCATAGAATGTCTTTAAGCTTTATCATTATTATGGTGTTGCCGTTGGCGCCCTGTGTGGATCTTATTCGAAAGTATGATGACGACCAAACGTTATATGATTGGGATCATACCGAAGAAGATATTGAAAACCCTATGACGATGGAAGAGTACGAAGTCTGGCTAAAAGAGCAGATGAAACTAGATGGTAGGGTCTAGCGTCGAGTTGGGAAAGAAACAAAAAATGGGGTAGGTCTTTGATTTTGGTAAACACCTGATATAGTGATCAGTAAATCAACAACTGCCAGCAGATCACAGAGGGCTAATCATAATGGCCGAATCAGAATTAGAAGAACAAACCTCCTTTCTGGAAGACCTGAAAGAAACCTTACGCCGTGGCAAAACCATCGACGGCTACGATTACAAAGCCAAAAAGCGCTATTACGAGCCTGCGCCGGAACAAAACCACGGTGAAGCGTTTACCCAGGTGGTGGAAAGCCGCCGCTCGGTACGTAAGTTCACCGATAAGCCCATTCCCAAGCACGTGTTGGATGCTTGCATTGATCTGGCGCTGATTGCCCCCAGTTCCTGCAATCTGCAGCCTTGGGAGTTCCATGTGGTGCAGTCCCCCGATAAAAAGCAAAAGCTGGTGGAAGCCTGCATGAGTCAGAATGCAGCGACCACAGCGGCAGAGCTGATTGTGGTGGTGGCCCGTACCAACAATTGGCGCAAAATTGCCAAGCTGAATATCGAGCAATGGCCGCAGCCCAAGATCCCCAAACACTGGAAGGAGTTCTACACCAAGGGTGTGGCGTTCACCTATTGGCAGGGGCCGTTTCATGCGGTGGGCGTAGTGAAGAAAGCCTTCACCAATCTGGCCGGTGCGTTCCGCCCGATGCCTCGTGGCCCGTTCACCAAATCCGATATGCGGGTGTGGGCGATTAAGAGCACGGCATTAGCAGCCGAGAATCTGATGCTGGCGTTCCGGGCCTATGGTTTTGATTCCTGCCCCATGGAGGGTATGGATGAGCAGCGGGTACGCAAGTTGCTAAAACTGCCCCGCGATGCCGAGGTGGTGATGGTTGTCGGTGCCGGTGAGCGTGCCAAAGATGGTGTGTACTTCCCACGGGTTAAGTTTGATCGTGAGAATTTTGTTCGCTACGTTTGAGTGGGTTTAACCTGAGCAGAAAAGCTAAGAAGCCCAAAAGGTTGGGTGATCAATGATGCTTTGGATGAGTATCTGGCCCAGGTCGAAACGGGGCAGGTTGTTGATGGCGGTGAAGTGATGCAATACATGATCCCCAAGCCGCTCGATGCTACAGCGAGCGGCTAAAGCAAACCCTAAACATCTGACCAAGCACCCTAAAATAATAATTAGAACCGCAGATTAAAGCCAACGCTCAGCAGGCTGACATCTTGCTCGATAATGGTGTATTCCGCTTCCAGTTGAGCAATGTTGCCCATGTTGACCCCAACGCCTCCGCCAACGGACAGGCCAGTGTCTGATTCGCCGAAATCGTTTCCAGAATAAGATGAGTTAACAGTCACGTCTTCTTTGAGCAGGCCTGCTCGTACTTTGAAAAATACGGTGCCCTCGGAGCGATAGGCAAAATACAGTGCGGTGGTTTCTATTTCGGCTGAGCCATAATAGATATTTTGGCCGCCGGAAAAGCTGATTGAGCCAGAACTGTTGCGTTCAAACTCTATGGCAGGGCCTTTGCCAAAATTGTATCCGAGTAAAAAGCCGCCACCAGTCGGGTCGCTGGCATTTTCAATATCCACTTGAAAACTACCGCCCTTAACCCCAACGTAAACACCTTGATCTTGCGCGTAGACAGAACCACACGCAGCCATAGCAATGGCAGATGCCAAAAATTTCGAATCTTTCTGTGAGGGAATGTAACGAACAGGGTCAGGTGCAAGCACCTTCCAAAAACACCAGTTCAAACCGACCTACGATCAAGCGATCACCGTCTTCAATAACCGCCATCTCCATAGGCTCACCGTTAACGATGCAGCCTTCGCTGTCTGGGTGGGTGGTAATCATCCACTGATCTTCACTGTGCTCTATGCATAGGTGATACGCTAACAGGCCTGGATCTCGAATATAAAAGTCAACGCCACTGGCGGAGCCCAGGCTCCAGTGATTCTGATCTTTATGGGGTTTCAGCACCATCTCCAAGCCCCGCAGGGGTGCCGATAAGATGATGAAGCGTGCATAGGGGCAAGGTTGGCGTGATTCCCGTTGAAAATGACGATGCAGCGGAAAGGGGGTGATGGTGTGCAATATACGGTTGTGTGCAGCCGATCCCATGGCCAGCCTCCTTGAGAGGTATCCTGATTACGGCTGAAATAATGCCCTCTATAGGTTTATAAAAATAGAGGAAAAGGTCACAATATCCTGGGCAATAGTGGTGATGGTAAGATAAAAACAACAGGTTACGAGGGAACACACTTCCAATGGGCATGCTATCCAACCCGGTAAAAGATGTTAAACGGCTAAATGAGATCTTTTCCATTCTGATCAAATATGGCTTTGGCGACATGATGCGTCGCATGGGGTTATCCAATACGGTGGAGCACACCAGCCGTTTTATGCGGGCACCGATTTCTAATGAGCTGCTTAATATGAAGCCGCCGGAGCGTTTTCGTTGCGCCATCGAAGAGATGGGCCCAACTTTTATCAAACTGGGGCAGATACTGGCAACGCGGGTGGATCTGTTCAGCCAGGATATGATTCACGAGTTGGAAAAGCTGCAGGATAACGCGCCGGTGTTGCCCTATAGTGAGGTCGAGCCGCTGATTGAGAAAGCCTTGGGCGCACCGCCTGCCAAAGTATTTCGTTATGTGAATGAGTTGCCGCTGGCCAGTGCATCCATGGCGCAGGTGCATGAGGCGATGACCAAGAAAGGCGAGCGGGTGGTGTTGAAAGTGCGCAAGCCTGGGGTGAAATCCACCATCGAGGCGGATCTGCGTTTGATGCACAGTATGGCCCGATTGTTGGCGATTCAATCGGTGGAGTTGCGTCGTTATCAGCCAGAGGAAATGGTGCGTGAGTTTGATCGTTCGTTGAAGCGCGAGCTGGATTTTACTATTGAGGCCAAGAACGCAGAGCGCATCGCCAAGAATCTGCGCAAATTTAAGTGGCTGAAGATTCCCAAAATCTACTGGCAGTGGACCAGCGAAACACTGAATGTGCAGGAGTTTGTTCAGGGTATATCCGCTAAGGATCCGGAAGCATTGGATAAAGCCGGGCTGGATCGCGAAGTGTTGGCGTTACGTGGCTCGCAGGTGGCGTGGAAATGTATGTTGGAGGATGGCCTGTTTCACGCTGATCCACACCCCGGCAATTTTTACGCGTTGCCTGGCAATGGTATTGCCATGTTGGACTTTGGGATGGTGGGCAAGCTCAGTTACCAGCGTCGTGAGCAAATGATTCGTTTGGTGCGATCCATCATTTTTCAAGAGACCGATGCCGCAGCCGCTGTTCTGGTGGAGTGGAGTAACAGTGATAATGTGGATGTGGAGGCGCTGGCCCGTGAATGTGGCGAATTGATCGAGCAGTATTACGGCTTGCCCCTGAATGAAATTGATATTCCGCAGATCCTGCTTGATTGCATGGCGTTGATGCGCAACTACGATTTGGTGTTGCCTTCGGACATCACCTTGGCGGCCAAAGCGTTTATTACATTGGAAGGGTTTGGCCGCTTAATAAAACCGGACTTCAATTTGATGGAGGCAGCGGAGCCTCTCATCAAGGATCTGATTAAGAAGCGCTATCACCCTGCGCGCCTGGCGCGCTCTTTGGGCAGTCGTGCCATTCGCTTTGTGGATAAAGTATACGAGGCACCTTCTGAATTACCGCAACAGCAGCATCGTGGCTCATCACAAAAACTCGATGCGTATTTGATTGACAGGCTGTCTTATCGGTTAGAGGATGCCAGCTATCGGCAAACGCAGGCAATCTACGATGTGGGTTTTCTGCTTGTGTTTACGCTTATGTTGATTACCTCACACGGCCCGCGTATTTATGACATCAGTGTGCTGAACGTGATCGGTTTGTTGGGTGTTCTGGGGGTAACCGGCAATGTGTTCCGTGTGCAGGTGGTGACTTGGTGGCAGCGTAAAAAACGGGATCTGAACTAAGGTTAACTTACAGTAGCCGTCAGCCAGAAAACTAACGTTCATGGGCCGTTGCAAAGCCAGCCGGTGAACGCTAGTTTCAAGCTTTCGACGCGTTGCTTTTACCAGGCCTTGTAGGGCAGGAATTTTCCGTTCATGGTGATGACAACACGATCACCTTTTGGGTTCTCTTCCTTTTCCACTTCCATAGAAAAATCGATGGCGCTCATAATGCCGTCACCGAATTTTTCCTGAATCACTTCTTTCAATGTTTCACCATAGACGCCTACTATTTCATAGAGTCGGTACACCAGAGGGTCGGTGGGCACTGCTTGATCCCAAACCTTAGTGGGATATTTTTGCAGAGCGGTACAGATGTCGGCATCTAAACCCAATAGGTTGCACAAGGATTCTGCGGTTTCTTTAGGCATGCTGTTCATGCCCATGCAGGCGGAGGTGGTCCATACCGGTGACATGCCAACGGCATTGCCGATTTCTTCCCAGCTTAAGCCTTTGCTTTCTTTGGCGGCGATGATGGTTTTTGCTACTTCACTCATGCTGATTCTCCTGCGGGTCTTTATCGGTTTAAAGAGGGTTCGGTTCCCCTTTTTGGGCGTTGTGTCAGGTGCAAAGCATCTTAATGGTGCGTCTATGACGGATAAAAAATCGCAGCTGCACCGAAAGCGATTTGATAACCAGATAGAAAGCACTGTCTGTGCCAGGTTTCAGAAGGCGTGGTTTTCAGTTGAGGAAATGGAGGGAAAGGCAGGGCGAGTTCAGTGATAGGGGCCTTCAGCCAGTTCTTCTGCGGTAGCATTGCGAACGTTGCGCACTTCGGCCGAGAAGTGTAACTGCAAACCCGCATAGACGTGATTGCCATCCACAGTGATGTTGTCAGCATCCATCGCTACGATGCGAACCGGCACGGGGCCATCCTCGGTCTGGGCTGCGATCTGCATACCGATTTCAAGTTCGGCTTCACCTTCCAGCAAATGCCTTGGAACGGTCTGTAACAGTTCCTCGTCGCGAAAGCCATAGCCGTGTTCTGGTTGCACTACCGCTTCCACCCGGTCACCGATGGACTTGCCCTCCAGGGCGCGCTCGAAACCTACCGGCATTTGGCTGTGGCCGTGGATGTACAGCATGGGCAGTACACCTTCGGTTGTTTCCAGCAGTTCTCCGGCCTGATCGCGGATGGTGATATTCAGAGCCACCAGTTTGTTGTTTTGAATGGTTTCTTTGCTCATATTGGCTGCTGCTGCATCCTGTATCAAAATCTGGGCAATAAAAAAGGGCGATGGATTCGCCCTTTGTTTGTAACCTGCTCCGGCTTAGTAGGTCAAGCTGGAGAAGTGATCTGCGATGTGGAAGGCATTCGCCAGTTCCCACTGATCATAAGTCAGGTTGCCGTAGGCAAAGTGGGGATACAGTTCACCAGTGAAGTTCTGGAAATCACTGATGGCGTTACGGATACGCAGAAAGGCTTCTGGCAGCGGGCCGTCATCGGGGATTTCAGGGCCGGGCACTGGGGCAGCTAGGTCGTGGCTCATAAAGCCCTGGGCAACAAAGGCGTTAAAGCCGATTTTGTTGATGGCCTGGGTGGCAGGCGGATCGTTCTCAGGGAAGCCGTACAGCGCGCCCTCTGCGGTCATGGCCAGGTGGTTAAGCACCTTATACAGCGACCATTCCTGCTGCATTTCCAGAGTGTCCAGGTTGTTTTCGATCAAGGCCAGCTCAACCAGTGCGTCGTTCAGGCTCTCAAAGCGCAGGGCGCGGCCATTGTTGCTACAACCGGTCAGTGAACCCAGGCCGGCGGCGGCAGCCACCCCAACAGACAGGCGCAGGAAACTCTTTCGACTCATGGTGGTGGGCGCGTTCAGCTCACCCATGTTATTGTTTTTATTGCTCATAACTCACTCTCTACATGCTTGGTCAATTGGGAAAGGAACAGTTGTGACAGCTCTAGTATTCGATTATAAAGAGGTGCAGTACAGGAAGCGCCCGTCCATAGGGATGGGCGCTTGTAATAGACCTATAAGGTGGTGTGAATGATTCGCGTAAAGTGGTTGCACAATGCGGATATTGCGGATGGTGGCAGGGATCTTATCAGTCAGTGGCAGCAGCAAGGTGGCGTCATCTGGATTGACATGTCAGACGAACCCGATGCCGATGAGGCCAAGCTGCTGACCAGCCTGGGATGCCACATGCTTGCCGTGCAGGATGCCCAGCGTCAAAGGCATCCCCCCAAGTTTGAAGACTTTGAAGACAATACCTTTGTGCTGTATCGAGGTTTTGAGTCGTTTGAAAAGGATGTCAGTATCAAGCACGTGCAGGTTTCGTTCTTTATCAGCAAGAACTGTCTGATCACACGGCGTAATGGCGTATCTTACGGGGTGGAAAGTCTGTGGAATGCGTCGGAAGATCTGCCCAAGTTTTTACATTCCCCCGCCATTTTGTTCACGCGAATTGTAAATCAGTCGCTGGCGCAATACACCAAGCGCATGCTGGAGCTGGAGGATGTGATCAGTCAGATGGAAGACGAGATGCTGGACTCACCCACTGACAGCCTGATGCAGCGCTTTGTGATGTATCGTTCCCGTCTGCGCAAGCTGAATCGGGTGTTCGGCTATCATGAAAAAGTATTCGGAGCGATTATCAAAGAATCAACACCGGTACTGGATATGAGCGATGCCACGCTGTATCACCCCATGCAGGATGTGTACGACAAGTGCGAGCGGTTGTACAGTCTGACGACATTGTACTATGAGCAGTGTGGTGATTTGATTGATGGTTATATTTCTTTGACGTCTCATCAACTGAATAAAACCATGCAGGCGCTAACCGTGATTACGGCGATCTTTGTTCCATTGGGCTTGCTGTCGGGTATTTACGGTATGAACTTTGAGAACATGCCTGAGCTGCATTCCCAAAATGGCTATTACATTCTATTGGGCGTGATGGCTACTGTGGCGATCACGCTGTTGATCTTCTTTCGCAGAAGGCGTTGGCTGTAACAGGGTCTGCAGAATGCATTAATCAGGCCTTGTTGTGTGCGCTGGCGTATTTAAGCAGCTCGTCGGCGACTCGCTCCCGTATTGCGTTTTGATCATTTGAATCCAGGCCGTATTTTTGCGCCAGAATCTCAAAGTCTTCACTTTTTAACGAAACCGTCAGGCGAGGGCGAACCGGTTTTTTGTTGTAAGGCAAGCCCAGGATTTTGCGGATCTGGTCAGGTGGATTCAGGTTGCTGTCCAGTGCTGCTTGTTTGATGGCGCGCTGGGCTTCTGCCGATACGTCAAATGCAACCTGCACCGCTTTGATAGCCTGTTTTTCTTTTTGCCAACGTTCATTCATGCTGATCTGCCTGTACGCACAACGCGACGCCACTCAATTGAGTAGGGTCGCGCTGCTTGGGTTGCGGTTTAATGGTTAAGTCTTCCGGTTACTGTTTTCCTGCTTTTATACGCGCTAAAATGTCTGCCGCTGATGCGGATTCACCTTTGATGCCCGCACTTTCCAGTTTGCTGTCCAGATCATTGCCCGACATCTCTTTCTCCAGCAGCTCGCCTGCTTCCATTTGATCCTGCTTCATTTCCTGACGGGCTTTGATGCGCTCCAGTGATTCCCGCGCAGAGTTTAACGTAGAGTTGTTGGATGCTACGTTTTCTACTACTTGCTCGGTGGCCTTTTGCACGCTTTCTGTGGTGCGCACAATGGACAGTTCCCGTTCGTGGTCGGCAATTAGCTTCTCGGCCTTTTTAATATGGGCTTTGAGTTGCTCGACCTGGCCGGTTAAGCGCGCCACAATGGCATCTTGTTCGGCTTTATTGTTTTCCAGGGTGGCGATCTTGCCTGCTACTTCCAGTGCCAGTGCTTCATCATTCTGATCCAGAGCTTTGCTGGCATAGGTTTCATGATTGCGAATTTCTTCCACGAAGCTACTTACTTTGCGCTCAGCCTGCATCTTGCGAGCCATGACCTCTGTAAGGTTGTGCTTGGCTTGCCCGATGCTGGCTTTAGCGTCGACGATTTCCTGCTCGAAAATACGAACACCATTTGAGTCAACAATGGCATCACCCATTTCCCTTACGCCACCGCGCAGTGCGGTCCAGATTTTATTTAATACGCTGCTCATGATCGTTCTCCGAAGATGGTTTGTTAAATGCCTGATGGCTACACAAGGTAATTTTCGATGGCTTCCAGTGCGTCGTAAGCGTTGGAGGCCAGGGTGATCAATTCTTTGCAGACTTCGTTAAAGCTGCTGCTGGTGGCCATGGCTCCAAACACAACGTAGTAATCTTCTACGATCGCAAAGGAACTCAAGGGCATTGCTACATTCAATTCAAGCATGGTTTTATTGAGTTCGGCGATGCGCTTGGGCTGAATTTCGGTTTGCTTGCACAGATACGTAATGCACAGTATTTGGGTGTCGGTGATGGTAACGAATATCGGCATGGCATCCAGCTCCGATACGATTACCTGCAGCACCTCCTGCTCGCCGTGAATGGGTAAACAATCGAAGGTGTGCCCTTCGTAATTCACTTGTCCCAGTTGATAGGTGAGTTCCTGAATTTGGGTCATCGGCTGTCGTCTCCTTTTTGACATATTATGTCGATAAGGTTAAGGTTAGACCTCTATGACATAACATGTCAAGTGTTTCTGTTTAAGGGCCTAAAAGCTTGCTATTGTTCGGTCTCTCTATAGCAAGCAAGTATAGAAAGGTATAACAATACAAATATTGACATAATATGTCGAAAAGTCTAACTTGACATATTATGTCTTCTGTTGGGGAGTAACATGGAAGCGTTCTTTGCTAATATTTTTCACTATCCTACTGTTTTCTTTACGGTTTTGTTGCTGGTGTTGGCGGTATACTGGTTTTTCGCCATCCTCGGAATGATCGATATTGATGTGCTGGATCTGGACATGGATGTTGATGCGGATGTGGATGTTGATCTGGAAGGGTTAACTGGTTTGGCGGGGCTGTTGGTAACCTTGGGGCTGACCGGCGTGCCTGTGACGGTGGTCGTTACCTTGTTGTCGCTGTTGGCTTGGTTGGTCAGCTACTTTGTGGTGCATTTGTTCTTTTTTTGGGAGCCTGGCTCCCTGATGGGGTATTTGGTAGGTACGGCGGTGGTGCCGTTGGCTATCGCGGTATCGATACCGGTTACCGCGCAATTGATCAAACCTTTGAAGCCTTTGTTTAAAAAAGCATACACGCCACCACCGGAGAAAGTACTGCTGGGGCGTACTTGCAACGTGCGTTCAACCCGCGTAGACGAGGCATTCGGCGAGGCGGCTGTGGATCTGGATGGTGCCAGTCTGATTCTGCGGATTCGCGCCAAGGCTGATGCCGGGCTCAAGCGGGGTGATGCTGTGGTGTTGATCGAACATCGGCCCGAGGACAATACCTATTGGGTTGTTCCGGAGCATGAGTTTAAAAAATAACATTCATTTTTAATTATTAGTTCTGATTTAGTCGTTAATTCTAATAGAGGTACGGAAGCTATGGATCTATCAATCATCATGCCTGTTCTAACGGTGGTGGGCTTTATTCTGCTGGTTTTGGTGGGGCTGTTATCCCTATTCAAGGCATTCTATATCAAGGTAGATCAGGGCAAGGCGCTGATTGTAAACGACATGTCATCTACGCCTAAGGTGTATTTTACAGGTGCGATGGTTTTACCGGTCATTCACCGCCGGGAGATCATGAAGATATCGGTGATCACATTAGAGATTGATCGTCGTGGCAAAGATGGCTTGATCTGTAAAGATAACCTGCGAGCGGATATCAATGTAGCATTCTATCTGCGCGTGAATGAAACCGCTCAGGATGTGCTGAAAGTTGCGAAAGCGGTAGGGGTTGAGCGAGCCTCCAGCAAAGATGCTGTTAATGAGCTATTCAATGCCAAATTCTCAGAGGCCCTGAAAACCGTGGGCAAGAAGATGGATTTTCTGGAACTGTTTGAAAACAGAATTCAGTTCCGTGATCGCATTATAGAAGTCATCGGTGAAGATCTTAACGGCTACGTATTGGAAGACGTGGCAATTGATTATCTTGAGCAGACTCCGAAATCCGCACTGGATCCTTACAATATCCTCGACTCCGAAGGTATTCGTCGGATTACCGAAATCACCGCCACCCAGAATGTTGAAACCAATCGTCTGGAGCGTGATGAAGAACTTGAGATCAAGCGCAAAAATGTGTCCACCAGAGAGGCCATGCTGGAACTGGAGCGCCAACAGTCCGATGCCGAAGCCAAGCAGCAGCGCGAAGTAGAAAGCATCCGCGCCCGCGAACAGGCTGAAACACTCAAAGTTAAAGAAGAAGAGCGTCAGAAAGCGGAATCGGCGCGTATTTCTGCGGAGGAATCCATTCAAATAGCAGAAGAAAACAAATGCCGCCAGGTAGAAATCGCGGGTAAGAATCGCGAGCGTGCAGTGGCTATCGAGCACGAGAAAGTTGAAAAAGCACGTCAGCTGGAAGTGGTGAATCGTGAACGTGAAGTTGAACTGCAAACCATTGAGAAAGAAAAAGCGCTGGAAGAAGAACGTAAGATAATCGCCAATACCATCAGTGAACGTATTGCGGTTGAAAAGAAAGTGGCGGAAGAGGAAGAACGCATTAAAGACGTGCGCACTATCTCTGAGGCAGAGCGTTCCAAGCAGGTGAAGGTTTTGGATGCGGAGGCAGATGCTCAAGAAGATCTGGTGAAGCATGTTAAGAAAGCTGAGGCCGAAGAATTGATGGCCACGCATCGCGCTAAAGAGATCAATGTCATTGCTCAGGCGGAGCTGGAAGCGGCTGCCAAGCAGGCTGAGGCCCAGATCAAGCGCGCTGAAGGCACTCAGGCCGAAGAAGCGGCTTCTGGATTGGCTGCGGCCAGAGTGCAGGAAGCCAAGGCGGTGGCATTGGAGAAAGAAGGTATTGCCAAGGCTAATGCTGATCAGGCGCAAGGCATTGCACGTGCCCGTGTGATCGAAGAGCAGGCTGCGGCCAACGAGAAGCAAGGCTTGGCTGATGCTCATGTGCTGGAAGAAAAACTGGCTGCGAAAGCGCGCGGTGAGAAGGAAATCGGCATGACCGAAGTGAAGGTTATGGAAGGCAAGTTAACTGCCCAGGCCACCGGTGATGAAGCCATCGGTCGCGCTGCCGCAATCGCTGAGCGTGAGAAAGGTTTGGCAGCAGCAGAGATTATTCGTGAGAAAGCCCGTGCAGAAGCAGAAGGCCTGACCGATAAGTTCGATGCGATGAACAACATGAGCCCGGAAGCTCGTGAGTTTGAAGAGCTGCGTATGCGTCTGGAGCTGGCCTTCGAGGAAGTCATGGCAACAATTGCGGCCAATAAAGATATCGCTAAAGAGCAAGCGGATGTGCTGTCTGCAGCGTTGTCTAAAGCCAAGATCGAGATTGTTGGTGGCGAAGGGGATTACTTCAATAGCTTTGCCAAGGCGCTGTCGGTAGGTAATGCGATTAACGCGGTGTCTGGTAAGAGCCCTGTAGTACAGCAGGCGTTAAGTAAGCTGATGAGTCTGGGGGGCGGAGAGCAACCCGTTGCAACTGCACCGGATGTGGCAGTTGATAAAGAAGCGTAATGCATAGGAAACATTGGGGGTGAACGCCCCCTAAACAGGAATGTTGAGGGTCAGTAAGTGACAGTGAGTCAAACAGCATCTGAACAGCAGGTCGAGTCGGCGGTTTCTCAGGGCTCCGCTTATGAAGTCATCCGTAACCGATTGATTGATCAGGGTAGTCAGTTAGAGGCACTGGCTACACAGATAAACCAACAGCGCATGGACGAATTCGGCTCCACCGAGCTCAATGTGATCGGTCGTACACGGGTACGTACCGAAAACAACTGTGTAGCGCGGGATATTGTGCGTGCCGGAGACTATTTGCTGTTTGGCTACAACGTTTTTATTGGCCTGAAACAGACCACCTCGGTGGAGGATGTGTTTTCGCTTTATCGGCTGGTGGAAGGAGACGGGTCGCTGGATATGGAGCCAGTGGCGACAGAGTCGACTTTCTTAGGTGATGCCCGGTTTGTGTCGGACTTTAACGAGCTTTACACCTATTACAAAAACACGTTTCTAACTCAGTTGCGAGTAAAGGATGGACGCCTGCTGGCAGCGTTTCAGATCGGTGAACGTGATACCGATATCCGGGTGTTTCGTTGGTCGGTATCGGCCGATGGTAAAACAATAGAGTACATTGATAACCGTGGTGAGCGCGATATTGAGTTGCCGCCGGCCTGGGATTTCGAATGGCAAGAGGTGAGCAGGGAGCTGATGGTGGATGGCCGTCATCCTCATATCAATGTTTTGGACACGATTTTTGTAGACACCATTCACGGCGATCTGACCATTAAAGTAGAGAACAACACCCGCAGCGGTCAGGGTATCTATTCTGAGCCGGTGGAAGATGTAAACCAATCCCTGGACGATGCTGATTTTTATTTTGCGGAAATAGGGCAGTTGATACTGCTGCGCATCAAACCCTATCAAGAAGAAGCGTGGCGGCATTTGGTATTTAATCGCCTGAATAACAGCGTGGTGCGCATTGATGCTATCGGTGACAGCTGTCAGCAGTTGCCAGAGGATCATGGCATTGTTTTTCCGGGCGGTTACTATTTGCAAACTGGCGACTATAAGACCTTTGATGAGCCTCTCTATGGGCTGCGCTTTCGTCGGGTAATTCGCTCTCCCAATGGGGAAGATGTGCTCTATGTGTATTACCAGGCTGAGCAGGGTGTAGTCGCCCTTTATCCTTACAACATGATTGAAAAATCATTGCGTAATCCAGTTTATGGCCACGGCTATGGGCTTTTTGAGGATGGTCGCATGGTGGTGTTCTCTGCTGATGATGAGCCGACCCGCGTGCACCCTATGCAAATCTGGCAATCTCCGTTCTTTAGTGATGTGCATGCCAGTCAGGCCCAGCAGTCGCAAAGTTTCTTTGGTCGTATTGGTAATGCCGAGCTGGTGCGTGGTATATCCGATTTGTTCAGTGTTGTGCAGCTGATTCGCAACCCTGAGGCAGCATCTGCCCATTACCTTGAATTGTGCAAATACGCGTCGCGTTTGTTCGACCAGTATCACTGGCTATCGGACAAAAGCCTTACGGATGTTCACGGCGTATTAAAGTCCATCATCGAATCCGGCGAGTTGGTGCTGGATGAGTATGAAAAAGTTCAGAGTATTCGAAAAAGCTCGCAGCAGGCATTGTTGCAGGCCGAGCAGTCTGTTGCTGATCTGATCAAACAGTTGCAACCGGATGGCTGGACGGTGCCGCAGCCGTATATGACCGCTATGATGGATATTCGAAAATTGCGCGGGCATTTGCTCACGATTTTAGAGTATCGTTATATCGATCAGGTACGTATTCATGAGCTGGATGGCAAGCTCATGAACAAGCAAGGGTTTATCGCCGAGCGCACCATTGAATTCCTGGCCCAGGATGATTCGCTTGATCCATTCTATGATGATCTGAAACGTTTGGAAAAATCCGTTCAAGCGACGCAGGTCAAGTCGGAGCTGATGCCGCTGCAGGAAAAGCTGGAAAGTCTCAGTGAAGGCTTGGATGCGTTGACAGAAACGGTCAGTGGTATTACCTCTGCCGAGGCCACTACCCGTACCGCTATTATTGAGCGTATTTCAAGCCTGTTTGCGCATTTGAATCAGGCGCGGGCGCGCACTCAAAACAAACTTAAAGGTTTGGGCTACAACGAGGCTTTGGCCCAGTTTTCTGCTCAGTTTAAACTGCTGTCGCAAAGTCTTACCAGTGGCCTCAGCATGGCAACCTCACCGGATCGTTGCGATGAGCAGTTAGCAAAGTTGATGAACCAACTACAGGAGTTGGAGAGTCAGTTTGGCGAGTACGATGAATTCCTGACAGATATTCTTGAAAAGCGCGAAGAGATATTCGAAAGCTTCGAAGCCCACAAGCAGGGGCTGCTGGATGAGCAGCAGCGTCGTGCGCAAACCTTGTATGATGCGGCCAAGCGTATTGTTGACGGTGTGCGTAAACGCAGCCAGAAATTCAAGTCTGAAGAAGAGCTGAACACGTTCTTCAGCTCCGATCCATTGTTGAATAAGTTGAAGCAGCTATCTGAGCAATTGCGTCAGTTGGATGATGCCGTTAAAGCAGATGATGTGGATGCTCAGCTTAAAGGCGTTAAGGATCAGGCAGTACGCTCGTTGCGGGATAAGTCTGATATTTTTGAAGATGATGGCAGGGTGATCAAGCTGGGGCCGCGCCATCGCTTCAGCGTGAACACTCAAGAGCTGGACCTGACCTTGTTGCCTCGAGGAGAGGGGTTGCATTTTCATTTGTCGGGCACGGATTTTTACGAACAATGTGAAGAACCCGGATTGGTCGGCACTAAACCCTATTGGGCCATGGCGATGCCGTCTGAGTCAGAGCAGGTGTGTCGGGCGGAGTACTTGGTCTATTCAGTTTTGATGGCGGCTGAACGTAATTCCGCAGGCTTCTCTATGGCTGAGCTGATGCAGATCCGTAATGATCGGGAGCGGCTGGTGGAGGTTTTGCGCGGCTACGCCGAACCCCGCTACAAAGAAGGATATGAGCGCGGCATACACGATCATGATGCTGCGTTGGTGCTGGAAAGTCTGTTGCCGCAATACGAGTTGGCGGAGCTGTTGCGGTTTGATCCGCTGGCACGTGGTTGGGCTACTTTGTTTTGGGCAGAGAGCCAGAAGCAGACTGAACTGAAGAGCTGGACACTGCGAGCACAATCAGCAGTGCAGATGTCGACGTTATTTGCCAGTGACAGTGCATTTTCAGAACTGTTGGCAGAGGTGGCGGAACAGCTGTCGAGCTTTTTGGATGCAAATAGATGCGAAACTGGCGAAAATTTTGCCCAGCGTAGCGCCCGTTATCTTATTCTGGAATTGGCGCGGCCTGTACCAGAGTTTGTTGCGACCCGTGCCAGTCAGACTTTGATGGAAAACCTGCAGCGTGCTTTGGACAATGCCAACGCCCATTCTGTGTTTGAAGAAAACCTGCGAGCACTTCAGCAAGAGCCCGGTAAAGGCTGGCGCTATATTGAAGGTTGGCTCAACGCCTGGTTGCAGCAGCAAGCCGACCAAAGCCTGCTCCCCTATGTACCTGAGGCTGTGGCGCGTATTTTAGTGGGCAGTCGATTGCCTTGGAAGTCGAGAGAGTTGAACTTGGCGCTCGGCATTGATGGCTTGCTGTCGTCTCACAACCGTATCGACAATGGTGTGTTGAATCTGAGGCTGGATGAGTTTTTGCTGCGGCTTGAACATCATCAGGCGGAGGTGGTGCCTGCCTATCAGCGTTATTTGGCGTTGCGTCATGATTGTGTTGAGCAGGAAAAATCACGTTTGCGGCTGGATCAGTTTAAAGCGCGACCGCTTTCCTCGTTCGTGCGCAATAAATTGATTAATCAGTCCTACTTGCCCCTTATCGGAGATAACCTGGCTAAACAGATGGGTACAGTCGGGGATAAAAAGCGCTCTGATTTGATGGGGCTGTTGATGATGATCTCGCCGCCCGGTTACGGTAAAACGACGTTGATGGAATACGTGGCTAACCGGCTTGGCCTGATATTTATGAAGATCAACTGTCCTTCTTTGGGTCATGATGTGGATTCATTGGATCCGCAGCAGGCACCGAATGCAACGGCCCGGCAGGAGCTGGAAAAGCTCAACCTTGGCTTGGAGATGGGCAATAATGTGATGCTGTATCTTGATGATATTCAGCATACCAACCCCGAGTTTTTACAGAAGTTTATTTCCCTGTGCGATGGCACTCGTCGTATTGAAGGTGTATGGAAAGGGCAAACGAAAACCTATGATATGCGAGGCAAAAAATTCTGCGTGGTGATGGCAGGTAATCCATATACGGAAAGTGGAGAACTGTTCAAAATTCCAGATATGCTGGCCAACCGCGCGGATATATATAACCTGGGTGATGTATTGAGTGGCACCGAGGAGGTGTTCGCGCTGAGTTATATTGAAAACAGTATGACATCTAACGCTGTACTTGCCCCATTGGCCAGTCGCGACCTTGCCGATTTCTATTTGTTTGTGGATATGGCAAAAGGCAGGGCGGTCAACGAATCAGATTTTAAGCATCCTTATTCTGCGGCAGAAAGCAGGGAGATCGTGGAGACGTTGAGGAAGCTGTTTCAGGTGCAAAAAGTGGTGTTGAAAGTGAATCAGCAGTACATAGAGTCCGCCGCCCAGGATGAGCGATTCCGCACCGAGCCTGCGTTTAAGCTGCAGGGCAGTTATCGCAACATGAACAAGCTGGCCGAGAAGGTGACGCCGGTAATGACCGACGGCGAATTGGAATCCTTGTTGAGCGATCACTATCTTGGTGAGGCTCAGCTGCTGACTACCGGCACCGAAGCCAATCTTTTGAAGTTGAAAGAGTTGCGCGGTGTTTTAAATGCTGAAGAGGTTGCCCGTTGGGAGCAGATCAAGCAGGAATTCCGTCGCTTAAAGCAGATCGGTGGTGATGATGCAGACGTGGGTGTGCGTGTGGTGTCGCAATTGAATGCGATGGCTCAGGGTATTGAAAAGGCCGCCGCCGCATTGATTGATCAGCGCAGCGCGGACAGCAAGCAAGCAGCCAACAATGATGCTGCTGCGTTGCATCAATCGTTGCAATCGATAGCCGAGGCGATGGGCAAAATGAATTACCAGGTGGAAGTGGTGAACCAGCCCGTGCCAGGCCTGGATTTGTTGTTAAAAGGCATGGCCGATGCGCTGGAAGGCAGCATTTTTCCGTTGGTGAAAGCCATGGATGGGAAAATAGATCTGGATCTGAAAACCCATAACAAAATGGGTGCCATACTTGATCAGTTACGAGGGCTGGAGGCCAGTATGTTACGACTCAAACATACGACCAGAGCGTCATCGGGCGAGAGGCAAGTACCAAAACTGGATTAGTCTGGTTTAGGTAGGCGCTTTCCAGTAGAGTGGTCGATCCACGTTAGATATGAGAATTGCCGGTGGAAAGTTCTTTGGTGTTCAGTTTTGCCCTGGTGGGTGTATTAGGGCTGGTGTGTCAATGGGTGGCGTGGCGTTTAAGAATGCCCGCCATTTTGTTCCTGTTGTTGACCGGTATCGTTGCGGGTCCGGTGAGCGGGTGGCTTAACCCGGATATGTTGTTTGGCGAAATGCTGTTCCCGATGGTATCCATGGCGGTTGCCGTTATTTTGTTTGAGGGCAGCCTGACTCTGAAGTTCAAGGAAATTCAGGGTATGGAGACGGTGGTCTGGCGTATTCTCAGCGTCGGGTTTGTGGTCAGCTGGGTCAGTATCTCGGTGTTTACCGGTTGGTTGTTGGACATTAATTGGCATCTGTCTTTGCTGTTTGGGGCGATGGTGGTGGTGACCGGCCCTACGGTGATTGTGCCTATGCTGCGATCGGTGCGCCCGAATGCCCGCATCACCAATATTCTGCGTTGGGAAAGTATACTGATTGATCCGCTGGGGGCTTTGCTGGCGGTATTGGTGTTTAACTTCATTGTGGCGCAATCAACCGGCGGTAATGAGTGGTTGGCCGTTATTCTGGTGTTCTCCAAGATTCTTGCGATTGGTGTGGCGTTGGGCTGTGGTGCTGGTTATGTCTGTGGCTGGTTACTGCGCAACGAGGTTATTCCTGCTTTCCTCCATAATGTGTTTATTCTGACTTCTGTCATCGCGGTATTTGCTGCCTCGGACACGCTGGAGCATGAGTCTGGCTTGCTGGCGGTGACCATCATGGGTATCTGGCTGGCAAACATGCGCGGTGTGGAAACAGAGAACATCCTGGATTTTAAAGAAAGCCTAAGTATTTTGCTGATTTCCGGCTTGTTTATTATTTTGGCGGCACGGGTGGATCTGAATGATCTGGCAATGCTGAGTTGGCAGGCGCTGGCTATTTTGGGGTTTGTGCATTTTATCGCCAGGCCGTTGAAAATCATCACGGCTACCATGGGCACCTCGATTACCTGGCAGGAGAAAACCCTGATTGCCTGGATTGGCCCGCGCGGCATCATCGCGGCAGCGGTGTCGGCGTTGTTTGCGCTGCGTCTGTCTCAGCTGGGCTACGACAATGCCGATTTGCTGGTGAACCTGACTTTCGTGGTGATCATTGGCACGGTGGTGTTTCAGAGCCTGACGGCCAAGCCCTTGGCAAAATGGCTGGGTGTGATCGAGCAGGCTCCCCAGGGGTTGTTATTTATTGGTGCCAGTGTGGTGTCCCGTACCATTGCCCGTGAGCTGAAAAAGAATGGTTTCGATGTGATGCTGGCGGACAATTATCGTAACAATGTGAAGCAGGCGCGCATGGATGGTTTGAAAGTGTTTCACGGTAATCCTGTGTCACGTTTGGCGGAGAAGGAGCTGGATTTGGTGGGCATTGGCCGCATGATGGGGGTATCTCAAAATGATGACCTTAATGTTTTGGCGGTGCAGCGCTATGTGCGGGAATTTGGTAAGAAGCGAGTGTATGCGTTACCCAGTCAGGCCAGTCAGCGTAAAAGTGAACGGGAGCAGGTATCCGATGATTTGTTGGGTATTGCGCTGTTTTCAGAGGATGCCACGTTCAGTAAGTTGGCCAGCCTGATCGCTCAGGGGGCTGAGATGCGAACCACGAATATCAGTGAAGAGTTCACGTTCGAAAACTATCAGGAAAAGTATGGGAGTAATGCCATTCCCATGTTTGTTATTGACGCGCGTAAACGGTTAACGATCCTGTCTGGGCTGCCGACGGCAGAACAGGTGCCTGCTGGCTCCAAAATCGTGGCCTTGATTAAGGCGGTGGAAAAGGCTGAAGAGAAGAAACAGGAGGCCACCAAAGCGTAATCGGGTTAGGCGCTGTGGTGGCTCACCGAATGGGAGTGCGCTAAGGCATGAATACGAAGCGCGCAGGTGGGGTTTGGTGAATCAGGTCGCCGTGTTTATCCAGCGCTTTTACCTGCCATTCGTAGCTGTTACCCGGCAGCAGTCGATCTAACAGTTGCGGCGACAGCGTGGTGCGATGGGTTTGGCCCGGTATCAGTAACCGCCCTATGTATTCCGCAGAGGTGATGCTGGCTTGGCCACTGTGTTGAGTCAGTGTCAGCTCATACACTACGGCACCTTCTGTTGCTTTCCAGTTCAGTTGGGTGGTGGCAGCCAGTGTGGCGGGTGCGGCTTCTGGCGGTGCTGAGGCTTCCTCGGTGATCACTTGGTATTCAATGGACGCACTTTGTTGTGGGTTTGGGCACAGGTTTTCGCTGCTGGTTGCGTTGAGGGTCTGCAATTGACAGAAGCGCAGGGTGTATCGCCCCGCCGTAACGGTGGGCAGTTGCGGGCTCAGTAACCAGTCGCGGCCGCCAGAACGCAGTATTTTGCTCACCTGAGCCAATTCCTTGAACTGTAGCTTACCGTTGCTTTCGTCCAGTGCTGCCAGTTGCCAGCTGCCTTTTAATTCACCGTTACCGGAATAAGCCACACTCAGCTGCGCCTGCAGGGGCAGCCCGGCATTGATTTGGCTGCGAAAACGCTGAGGTTTGTAACTGAGTTGCAGGTTGTGGATTGCCAGGGCGGTTTCGAGGCCACTGAATGAGGCGTTTGCGTTTTTGTTGCCCAGTTTGATTATTACTTTGGCTTCGCTGGTGGTGGGGCGTTCGCTGCCGGTGCTGAACTGGCGGGTGTATTCCAGCTGGCGGTAGCCTAACTTCAGCCACTCGGTGGCTTCTTCTGCTGTGATGGTGAGGGGTTCGTCAAAGTAGAGCGGGCCTGCCCCTTCGGTTTTGTTGAAAGGGGTGGTCAGTGTTTTCAGTACGGTGCTGGTGGCGGCATCTTTGAGGGTGCCTTGGGCGGAAAAGGCACCGGTGCTGTGGGCTGAGGTGGTGGAGATCACCCAATGAATCTGTAGGGTGCGACCTTCTTCCACCGGCACTCGTGCCTGTTTGGGGGCGCTGGTGGCGCCGATCAGGGCGGCCTGGCTGGTTGTGCTAAATAACAGGCCAAGCATCAGGGCGGTGATGAGGGATTGGATGGCAACGCCTTGTTTACTAATCCGCGTTGAATCACGAAACATGCCATTCTCCGGACAGTGGATAAAAAGAGGTAAAAAAAGGGTGTTTTAACAGCCGGGAGAGTCTACCGAAGCTGGCTGGTTAGGAGAAGAGCAATTGGCAACAGAATGTGTATTAACCTATCAGTGGTCTGTCTCAGGTTTTAATGGTCGTAATAACCTGATCCGCTGATGCCGATGTTCTCCATTTGGGCCGTAATGTCGTCGTAATCCAGGTCACTGAGGCCGACGTAGGCCAACAAGTCGGTGCCGATGGCGTCCCATTCATGATCTACTTCCTGATTGCCGAGGGTTTGGTGTAACCGGCAGATGTGTTCAGACATTTTCAGAATGGCCATAAGGGTTTTTTTTCCGTGATCGTAGCTGGCGGCCTGGTTGCGGAAGATGTTCTCGACGCTGTGGTGCTCTGCGATGACTTCGCATAGGTCGGCGGGTAATGACCACGATTTGGCGACAAAATAACCTACCACGGCATGGTTGGTGCGCAGTTGTGTGTTTTCTGTGTCGATTACTCGTGGGCTGGGGTTGGCGTAGGATTCCTCCAGTACGGCCTGATAGTTGGCGTGGGCCCGGTACAGCAGGGGTACGCCGCAGTTGTGGAACAGACCGAGGCAGTAGGCGCGGTCGGGTGATTGATAGCCGATGGCGCGGGCGATGGTGGCGGCCACCGAGGCGATATCCATGGCGCTGTCCCAGAAGCTGCCCAGGGCGACGATGGTTTCGTCGTTCATTTCGCTCTTGATGGAGAGGCCTTCCATGATGCGAATGATGGATTGCAGGCCCAGAATCTGTACCGCCTGTTCGATGGAGGTCATGCGGTTTTTGAGGCCGAACAGGTCGGAGTTTACGACCTTCAAAATGGTGCCCGATAGCCCCACATCCTGGCTGATAAGCTTGCCGATGCGCTGGATGTCAGGATTGGGCATGGCCTGTTCCATGTGGATGTCCACGATCACCTGTGGCTGCGGGGGTACGGTGATCCCCTGCAGTATTTTGGTGATGTGTTCGTCGTCTAGTATGGGTGTTGGGTTCATTTGGGTATAATTCGCGCCCAAGATCGTTATTTATGAGTGTAGCAGCCGGATATTGATGCTCCAGTTGCCTTATTCCTACCTGTGGAGCCCTGCCTGTGTCCGATTCCAACCTGCCCCGTATCCGTTTGAAATCAAAGGAAGAACGCCGTATCAAAAGCGGCCATTTGTGGATCTACAGTAATGAAGTGGATACTGCCGTAACCCCGTTGCAAGGGTTGGAGGCGGGGCTGGAGGTGCTGTTTGAAGAGGCGTCCGGCAAGCCGTTGGGGCGAGGTTATGTGAATCCACATTCGTTGATTTGTGGTCGTTTGTTGACCCGGGATGCGAAGCGAAGCCTTGATCAGCGCTTTCTGGAGTTTCGCTTGCAGCAGGCGCTGGCTCTGCGGGAGCGTGCCTATGATCAACCGTATTACCGTTTGGTGTATGGGGATAGTGATGGTCTGTCGGGGCTGGTGGTGGACCGTTTTGGTGATTATCTGGTAGCGCAACTGAATACCGCGGGCATGGAGCGCTTGAAGGCGCCTCTTCTGGCGGCGTTGGAGGCGGTGCTGAAACCCAAGGCGGTGCTGTGGCGTAACGACAGTGCGCAGCGTGAGCAAGAGGGCTTGCCGCTGGAGGTCGTGGTGGCGGCGGGGGAATGGCCGCAGCAGATCGATGTGGTGGAAAACGGGCTGGCCTTTCAGGTGGCGTCTGAGTCTGGTCAAAAAACAGGCTGGTTCTATGATCATCGGGAAAGCCGCCGCGAGCTTACCCGTTGGGTAAAAGGCAAGCGGGTGCTGGATGTGTTCTCGTATGTGGGCGGCTGGGGGCTGCAAGCCATGGCAGCCGGGGCGGCATCCCTGACGGCCATCGACGCCTCGGAAGCGGCGCTGGATCAGCTACAGGCCAATGCCGAGCGTCAGGGCGTGGCGGAGAATGTGACCAGCTATGAGGGCAATGCGTTCGACGTATTGCGGGCCTTGCTGGAGCAGGAAGAGAAGTTCGATGTGATCGTGGTGGACCCACCTGCCTTTATCAAGCGCAAGAAGGATTTCAAAAGCGGTCTTAATGCGTACAGTAAGCTCAATGGTTTGGCGCTGCGTCTGCTGGAGCGGGATGGCATTCTGGTGTCGGCATCCTGTTCCATGCACTTACCGGAGGAGACTCTGCTGGATACCGTGCGCGGGGCAGCCCGCCATGTGGATCGTCATGCGCAGCTGGTGTATCGCGGCACGCAGGGGCCAGATCATCCGGTGCATCCGGCCATACCGGAAACGCACTATCTGAAAGCGTTGTTCTTCCGGGTTAACCCTGCTCTGTAAGCAGGCGATTAAGGGCGCGGGAAAGCTGCTGGCGCGCGTCGTCGGCAGCGGGCTCTGGTGCCATGTCGCCACTGCTTTCCTCCTGCTCTGAATCTGCGGTTGCTGCGCTGCCGGGAATCACCTGATCCGCCAGCCAGCTTTGGATATGGCTGGATAGCTGGGTGTTGTCCGGTTGCGTGTCCAGCCCGGCGATGAATGCCCGGATCTGTTGCCGACGCCATACAGCAATAGCGCTGCTGTCATTGGGGGCGGGGGCTTCCTGCCACTGTTGCAATAGAGCCTGACTGTCTTCTGCCAGTAATTGGAGGGTCAGGGTCAGGAGGCGTCGCCTGCGGTTGTTCGGGTGTTCTGCCACGGGTAGATCGGTATTGCTGTCCTCCCAGTTTTTCACTTCAAGATAATCGGTTGCCGGGCGTGGAGGCAGTTGCGGGTTTTGTCGTTGCTCTCCCCACAGAAGAAAGGCCACCACATGAAAGCCAATGCTGACATCTGCATCGTCGGTGAGGCCGTGTTGTTCCCTTAGGTTGGCGGCGTCCAGAGGCAGGCTGGCATCATTCACAATGCCGCTATGTGGATAGCCTTGTACGCTGTCGATGAACCCTGGCATGGGCAGTTCATTGCCCAGGTTGGCGCGCAGTTGCTGCAGGCTTTGCTGTTGCTGCGCGGTATACCCTGTCAGCAGGGTGCTGGCGGAGTAAAGCTCAAAGCAGGCCTGCCATTGGGTTTTGAGTGTGTCGAGGTTGGCTGGGTCTGGTTGCTGCAAAAACTGCTGGCCCATGGTGGTCAGGGTATTGCTGCACTCGGACAACCCCTGTAACAGCTCTGCTGTGCGCCGTTGGAATTTCTTCAGCTCAGCCAGTTCTTCCGGACTGGCCAGTTTGGGGGCAGGCGCGCTGACGCTGGGCTGTGTTTCGGCCTTGGGCGCAGGCGCCGGATCATCGCAACCGGCGCTGAACAGTAAGGCTGTAGTCAGGCTGGCTGTGGCCAGGTGCAGCGTTAGTCGCGCAGGGATATGCATGGCCAGCCTCGTTGTTGGGCTTCTGCGGTCAGGCGTTCATCGCCATCCACCACCACCGGGTGAGTCACTGCTTGCAGCAGGGGGAGATCGTTGATGGAGTCGCTGTAAAAATAGCTGTTCTCCAGGTTCTGCCGGGTCTGCTGTAACCATTGGTTCAGCCGGGTGACTTTGCCGTCTTGATAGCAAGGCGTGCCCACAATTCCACCGGTGTATGCATCCCCTTTGATTTCAGGGTCGGTGGCGAGGATGTCGTCTACGCCCAGGGCTTTGGCTATGGGCTGGGTAACAAAGCCGTTGGTGGCCGTGATGATTAACAGGTAGTCACCTTGTTGGCGATGGTGTTGCAGCAGGGCATCGGCCTTGGGCAGGCGCATGGGTGCGATAACGGTGTGCATGAACTCCGCGTGCAGGGTGGACAGCTCATCCAGGGAAAAGCGAGTCAGCGGCTTTAGGGCGAAGGTCAGATATTCCATGATATCCAGCTTGCTCTGCTTATAAAGTTCATAAAAATGATCGTTCTGCGTACGGTAAAACGATTCATCCACGATGCCTTTTTTCACCATAAACTCGCCCCAGGCGTGGTCACTGTCACCGTTCAGCAGAGTGTTGTCTAAATCGAAAATCGCCAGGCTCATGTCTGTTCACTTCGTATACATAATGAAAGTTGCGGGCAAGTTTATCAGGTCGCCGCGACAGGGAAAACGAGGCAGGCCCGCTCAAACAATTAAAAGTTTAGAAAAATCAAATAAATAGTTCTATAGTAATAAGAAATTGAATTGTAATGTTATTGCACGGGGTGCGGTAAACCCAGTTGTGCGATCGGGCAGACTAGGGTATTTATAATCCTAGTGAAGATTTGGAACCATTAACGTGATTGATGAGGACGGATTCAGGCCGAATGTCGGGATCATTCTGGCTAACGCGCATGGGCAGGTGCTTTGGGCCCGGCGGGTTGGACAGGATGCGTGGCAGTTTCCTCAAGGTGGTATCTCGGTGGATGAAACGCCAGAGCAGGCGCTCTACCGGGAGCTACGTGAGGAAATCGGTTTAAAACCCGAGGACGTACGGATAGTCAGCTCCACCCAGGGTTGGCTACGCTACCGTTTGCCCAAGCGCTTTCTGCGGTATCGCAGCAAGCCGCTGTGCATTGGCCAGAAACAAAAGTGGTTTTTGTTGATGCTGACAGGCTGCGAGAGCCAGGTCAGTTTTGAGCATGGTGATCCGCCTGAGTTTGATGGCTGGCGTTGGGTGAGCTACTGGTATCCCCTTAATCAGGTGGTGTCATTCAAACGCGAGGTTTACCGCAAGGCACTGAAAGAGTTGGCGCCATCCCTGCATGCTATAGCGGTGGAAGCGTGTGATAGTAAGGCCAACGCCAAAACAATAAGAAATCAGTAACCGGGCACTTACTTAATAGATAGTCGGCTGCGAGAGCTTTTCTATGCTGGAAACCTTAAGACGTATCGTGCAGGAGGTGAACGCCGCCCCTGACTTGTCCTCTGCCCTCAGTGTGATGGTGACTCGGGTACGTCTTTCCATGGGCACAGAAGTGTGCTCCATATATCTGCTTGATCACACGATTAATCGCTATGTGCTGATGGCCACCGAAGGCCTCAACAAGGAGGCAGTGGGTACCGCAACCCTGCATTTCTCCGAGGGTCTGGTGGGGCAGGTGGGTATGCGTGAAGAGCCCATTAACCTGGATGATGCCCCCAGCCACCCCAAGTTTCGCTATCTGCAGGAAACCGGAGAGGAACCGTTTCACTCATTTCTGGGTGTGCCCATAATTCATCACCGCAAACTGCTGGGCGTTATCGTGGTGCAGCAGCGGGACAGTCGTCGCTTTGATCAACAAGAAGAAGCCTTTCTGGTCACCATCTCGGCCCAGTTGGCGGCGGTGGTGGCCCATGCCGAAGCTACCGGTGCCATCGACGGCATATTTGGCGGTGGGCTGGGCAATGTAACCACCAAGTTTGATGGTGTCGTTGGCTGCATCGGGGTTGCCATTGGTAAGGCCTTTGTGGTCTACCCGCCCGCAGAATTCAAATCTGTGCCTGACCGCGCAGTAAAGAACATTCGCAAAGAGCTGGGCGCTTTTAATGACGCCTTGAAAAAAGTGCGCATGGATATTCGTGCCCTCAGCGAAAAAGCCTCCCTCACCTTGCCCCCGGAAGAACAGGCCCTGTTCCAGGTCTATGAGCGCATGCTGGATGACAATGCGCTGGCAGGCGAGATCCGTGCCCATGTGCAAGCGGGCAATTGGGTGCAGGGCGCTTTGCGTGAAGTGGTCATGAAGCACGTCGCCGCGTTTGAGGCTATGGAAGATTCCTATTTGCGGGCCCGGGCGTCCGACGTTAAGGATCTGGGTCTGCGTATCCTGGCCTATCTGCAAGAGGCCAAAACCCTAAACGCACCGATCCCGGATCAAGCCATCGTAGTGGGGGAGGATATTACCCCTACAATATTTGTTGATATTCCCCGGGAGCGTATCGCCGGTATTGTCTCTCTGCACGGTTCCAGCAACAGCCATATGTCTATTGTGGCCCGCTCGTTGGGCATTCCTACAGTGGTGGGGGTGGGTGATTTCCCGCTGTCCCGTCTGGAAGGGCTCAACCTGATTGTGGATGGTCATCGCGGTGAGGTGATCATTGAGCCCAATCAGGAGGTAGTGCGCCAGTATCGAGCCATTATCAGCGAACAGGAAGAGCTTTCCAAAGAGCTGGAATCGGTTACTGATCTGCCCTGTGAAACCCTCGATGGCCACCGCATCAATATGTTTGTGAACACCGGTTTGATGGCTGATGTGAACATTTCTTTGCAGCGGGGTGCCGAAGGGGTTGGCCTGTATCGCACCGAGATACCCTTTATGGTGCGGGATCGCTTTCCGTCCGAACTGGAACAGATGGAGATTTACCGGCAGCAGCTGGAAGCCTTTTATCCTGCTCCGGTGACGATGCGCACCCTGGATATTGGCGGTGACAAATCCCTGCCCTATTTCCCCATTCAGGAAGACAACCCCTTCCTGGGTTGGCGCGGCATTCGGGTTACGCTGGATCATCCGGAAATCTTTCTGGTGCAGATTCGCGCCATGCTGTGGGCCAGTGAGAGCCTCGACAATCTGCGCATTATGCTGCCCATGGTGAGCTCGGTGATGGAGATCGACGAAGCCATGCACCTGATCCACCGAGCCTATCTGGAAGTGCTGGAAGAGGGTGCCCACGTGCAGATGCCTGAGGTGGGCGTCATGATTGAGGTTCCGGCGGCGGTCTACCAGATCAAGGATTTCGTGCAGCAATGTGACTTTCTTTCGGTGGGCAGCAATGACCTCACCCAGTATCTGCTGGCGGTGGATCGTAACAACCGTCGGGTGGCCAGCCTGTATCAGGCATTTCACCCCTCAGTGCTGCGAGCCCTGAAGCACATTATTGACGAGGCCAAGGCCGAGGGCACCCCTGTGTCCATCTGCGGCGAGATGGCCGGTGATCCGCGCTCGGCGGTGTTATTGATGGCCATGGGCTATGAAACCCTGAGCATGAGCGCCACCAGTTTGCTGAGGGTTAAATGGGTGCTGCGCAAGATCAGTCTGGCTGCCGCACAGGAGCTGCTGGAGCAGGTCTGGAAAATGGATAACGCGGCAGTGATCAAAAGTCACGTGGATTTGATGCTCGATCGTGCCGGGTTGGGCAGTTTCATCCGCCCTACCGTGTTTCAGAACACCCCCACCAGCGAAGCAGCGGCCCAGGCCTGAACCGGTCGCTCCATCACCACAATTGCCCTTCAATAAAGCGGGATGACAATGTCCGCTTGGTCTTCAGTTGTGTCCCAGTATTTGCCGGATTTGGTGTACACTAGTGGCCCCTGCAGCGCACCGGACTGGGCCGGTGGCAGATGAACATATAATGCCCATACCCTAATTTGATAAAACTTTAGACTGAAAAGGAATCCCTCAATGTTGATGTATCCGGAGATTGATCCGGTAGCGATCCAGTTGGGTCCATTAAGTGTACGCTGGTACGGCATCATGTATCTGTTCGGCTTTGCCTCAGGATACTGGTTGCTCACTCGCCGGGCGCGTCGGCTTGGTTCCGGCTGGACCACCGAGCAGGTCAGCGATCTTATTTTTTACGGCGCTCTCGGCGTGATTCTGGGTGGTCGTTTCGGCTATGTGTTCTTCTATAACTTTACCGCGTTTCTGAACGATCCCCTGATTTTGATTCAGGTCTGGAAAGGCGGGATGTCGTTCCATGGCGGCTTTCTGGGTGTGATGTTCGCCATGTGGTTGTTTGGTCGCAAAACCGGCAAAAGCATGTGGGACATTCTGGACTTTGGTGCCCCCATTGTTCCGCTTGGGCTGGGCGCAGGCCGCATTGGCAACTTTATCGGCGGCGAACTGGTGGGGCGCACCACGGATTTACCCTGGGGCATGGTGTTTCCGCACATCGATAACCTGCCACGACACCCCTCCCAACTCTATCAGGCAGGATTGGAAGGCCTGACATTATTCTGCATACTATGGTTCTTCTCGGCCAAGCCCAGGCCCCGTTATGCCGTGTCCGGCATGTTTGCGTTGTTCTACGGCCTGTTCCGTTTCGGGGTGGAATTTGTGCGCCAGCCCGACGGACATATAGGCTTTGTGGCGCTCAACTGGATGACCATGGGCCAGATACTTTCCTTGCCGATGATTTTTCTGGGGCTGTCGTTGCTGTATATGGCCTACGGCAGAAACAAAGCGGCCTAGCGCACTTTATGTAACTTACTCATAACGGAATTTAATCGAATTTCATCATGAAACAGTATCTAGATCTTCTGCGCCATATTAAAGATAACGGCGTGACCAAAAGCGATCGAACCGGTACCGGCACCATCAGCCTGTTCGGCCACCAGATGCGATTCAATCTGGCGGACGGGTTTCCTTTGGTGACCACCAAGAAGACCCACTTAAAATCCATCATTCACGAATTGTTGTGGTTCATCCGCGGCGATACCAATATTGCCTACCTGAAGGAAAACGGTGTTTCCATTTGGGATGAATGGGCGGATGAGCATGGCGAGCTGGGGCCTGTATATGGCAAACAGTGGCGCAGCTGGGAAACCCATGATCAGCGCACAGTGGATCAACTGGCGCTACTGGTTGATGAAATCAAAAGCAACCCTGATTCACGGCGTTTGGTGTTGAGCGCATGGAACCCGGCGGTGTTGCCGGACGTCACCAAATCACCCAAACAAAATGCGGCCGAAGGTAAACAGGCGCTGCCTCCCTGTCATTGTCTGTTCCAGTTCTATGTGGCGGATGGCAAGCTTTCCTGCCAGTTGTATCAGCGCAGTGGTGACGTGTTTTTGGGTGTACCCTTTAATATCGCATCGTATTCGCTGCTGACGTTGATGATGGCGCAGGTGTGCGGCCTGGAGCCGGGTGATTTTGTGCATACCTTTGGCGACGTTCATCTATACCTGAATCATGTAGAGCAGGCTGACTTGCAGCTGTCGCGGGAGCCGCGTCCGCTGCCGGTGATGAAAATCAATCCGAATGTGAAATCGTTGTTTGATTTTGTCTACGAGGATTTTGAACTGGTGGGGTACGACCCCCATCCTCTTATCAAAGCTCCTATTGCAATTTAAGAGGGTTTCATGATTTCTCTGATCGTGGCAAAAGCCGACAACGGTGTTATTGGCCGTGACAATAAAATGCCCTGGCACATACCGGCGGAGCTTAAATATTTTAAGGCCCGCACCATGGGTAAGCCTATTATCATGGGCCGCAAAACCTTTGATTCCCTTGGGCGTGTGTTGCCGGGCCGACCCCATGTTGTGATCAGTCGCAGTGAATTGGCATTGCCTGAAAACTGCTATGGCGTGCAGTCGCTGGATGCGGCCATCGAGACAGCGGCCAGCCTGACCGAGGGCGATGAGGTGGTGATCATCGGCGGCGCAGAAATTTATCGGCAGGCGCTGGATCGGGTGCAGCGCCTGTATATTACCGAAGTGCATTGTTCTCCAGAGGGCGACACCTTTTTCCCCGAACTTAACCCCGGCGATTGGCAGGAAACACAGCGTGAAGATGTGCCTGCCGATGCCGATTCTGCAATTGCCTACAGCATTGTGACCTATCAACGTAACTAACGCGACGATACGACATGTTCAAAAATCTATTCAAGCCCAAGTGGCAAAGTGCTAAACCTCAAGTGCGCATCCAGGCACTGCAAAATCTGAATCTGAGTGATGATCACGATTTCCATATTCTGGAGCTGATGGCAAAAGGGGATGTGGAAAATGAAGTGCGTCTGGCCGCTATCAAAAGAATCCCCCAGCGCGACAAGCTGCTTAACCTGATCAAGCAGGAAAAAGACGGCAGTGTCCGTTTTGCTGCCATTGAACATTTGATTGCCGTGCTGGCCGAGAGCGGTGGCGGTATTGATCCCGTTGTGCGCGATATGGTGCTTGAGTTGGATGGCCACGCCCTGGCGGCCATCGTTGAACAAACCGAAAATGCGGATCTGGGTTGTCTGGCGATCAGCAAAATCAGTGATGAGGCGCTGCTGGAAGGTTACGCTGTGAAACTGCCCTTGGCCTTGATGCGCCAGACCGCCGCCGCAAAGCTGCAGGCAGAAGACGTGCTGGAGCGGGTGGTGAAAGCCAGCAAAGGTAAGGATAAAAGCGTGTGGCGTATCTGTAAGGATAAGCTCAACGCCCTGCGGGAAGAGCAACAGCAGGAAGCCTCTATTGAACAGCAGTTGGCCGAACTGTGCCAGAATCTGGAAATGCTGTCCCGGTTGCCCTATGACAATCTATATGGCCCCAAGCTGGAACATTTCCAGAAACAATGGCAGCGCATGCAGCATCACGCTGACAACGAAACCATCCACCGCTTTAATCGTGCCTATGCATTGTGCAAGGCCACCATCGACGACATCAGTAACGAACAGGATCGTCTGGCGGAAGAGACCAAACAGCAACGTGAAGCCTTGCAAGAGCGTATGGCCGCCTGCGAGCAGCTGGAAGAGGCTGTGCGCCAGTTAAGCTCCATCGCCGTGTTGCAGCCCAGTGACATACCGGCGTTGCAAGCGCTGCTGAATACACAAAAAACCCGCTGGGAAGAAGCCGCCGGTGTGGTCGAGCCTGCCGCCGATGAGCGTAAACGCTTTACACGCATACATGGTTTGCTGCAGCGCGCGCTGGATGCTGTGCGTAAACTGGGTGAGCACGATGAAGCCATACGCAATGCAGCCACAGCGGTATTGGGTTTGGAAGAGGCCACCATGGCGACATTGCAAACCAAGCAGCGCCAGTTGGAAAAGGCGTTGGGTGATCTGAAATGGCCGGAGGAATTGGCGTGGCCGGAGTCACTGAAATTGCACCAACAGGCATTGGATCATTTTGAGCGTTTACGCAGTAAAGCCAAGGTGATGGAAGACGATGCCATCAACAACATCAAGTCGATTTTTAACGAGCTGAGCAGTGAAATCGAGCAGGGCCATCTGAAACCGGCTAATCGGTTGTTGAAAGAAGCCAGTCAATTGGTCAAGCACCTGCCGATCAAGGCAGCATCGGGTTATCAAAAGAAATTGCGTGAACTCACTTTGCAGGTTAATGAGCTGCGTGACTGGCAGGGTTTTGTTGCCACGCCGAAAAAAGAAGAATTGATTAGCGCAATGGAATCGCTGGTAGGAACGGACATGGACCCACAGGCCCTGTCGACCAAAATTCGTCGCCTGCAGGATGAGTGGCGTGGGCTGGGGGAGGCGGATAAAGGCCGCAACAAGGAATTGTGGGATCGCTTTAGTGCGGCTGCCGACCAAGCATACGAACCTTGCCGTGGGTATTTCGATAAGCTTTCTGAAGTGCGTCAGGTCAACCTGGATAAACGCAAAAACGTCTGCGCCCAGCTTGAAGCCTACTTGCAACAGTACGATTGGGATAACGCGGATTGGAAAGCCGTGAACGAGGTGTATAACACTGCCAAGAGCGAATGGCGGCTTTACACACCAGTGGAACGTAAAGAAGGTAAAAAGGTTCAGGATCAGTTTAACGGTTTGCTGGATCAGTTGCGGGATCGTTTGCATGGTGAGTTCGAACGCAATCGAGTCAAACGCGAAAAACTGATTGAGGCGGTGGATGCCTTGCTGGAGGTCGAAAACCTGGCGGAAGCTATCGAGCAGGCCAAATCGCTGCAGCGTGACTGGCGCAATGTTGGCATGGTGGCGCGGCGGGATGACGCTCGCCTCTGGAAACGCTTCCGGGCGGCCTGCGATAAGGTGTTTGAGCGCCGTGATCAACAGCGCGAAGAAGTACAGAAAGAGCGAGCCCAGAACTTTGTGCACGGTGAGCATCTGTGTGAACAGATCGAGCAGTTGGCTGAAAGCGACCTCAGCGATGTAAAGGGTGCTCGCCAGGAGTTCCGGCAGCTTACCAAGCGCTATCAGGATTTGGGGCCTATTCCCCGTGACCAGCAGGACGTCATTAAAGCGCGCTTTCAGGCCGTGTGCGATCAGTTCGAGGCGGCGATTGTTGGAGCCGAAGTAGCATTGCGCCAGCAGGGCTTTAAGGAATTGTGGCGTCGGGCGGCGATTTGTGACGAGCTGGAAGATTCTTTGGTTACGGCCAATCAGGGGGATTTGTTCGGTGTGGCACCGGAGTCGGAATGGCACAGTGAGCAATCCATGCCCGTCGGTGCGGAGGCTGTCCTCCAGGCCCGTTATGATGCGGTAGTGAATGCCTTGAAAAGCGCCCAAGTACCCACGCAGGATCAACTGACAGAGAATGCCGAGCGTTTACATGAGCTGTGTTTGAAGCTGGAGATTGCCGTGGGTGTGGATTCCCCAGCCGAGGATCAGCAAAAGCGCATGGCGTTGCAGATAAACCGTTTGAACGATGGGCTGACCCATCGTGGTGATGCGGTGAGCAGCCATCAGCAGGTTGAGCAGATGCAAGTGGAGTGGGCAGGTATCGGCCCGGTAGCGACCGCCGATAGAGAACGCTTTAGCAAGCGCTTTATTGCGGTGCTGGAAAAAGCCAAAGGCTAACGCAAGCAAGGGGGCCCAGGCCCCCTTGTTTATATCAAGGTGTTTATATCAGGGCAGCGCGTGTATCAGGATGCAACGCCCAAATTCTTGCGGATGGTTTTGCAGGAGCTGCCGACCATGGACAGCAGGGATTGAGCATCCCGGTCAACGGCGACGTTTTCAATTTTGTTGTTGCGGATGGACAACGTAACGGTACATTCGTTAGCGGCCATGCCTTTTTGCTTATCCAGATAGATCCAGATCATGGCTCCGGAACGGGTTTCGCTACGCTTGTTGGGCAGGCCCAGCTTCTTTTCCACGTAAGCGATCGGTTTGCCCGTTAGATCGGCGACGATGGGGTCGTCCTGAGGCTCCACTACGGAACTGCTGCAACCGGCCAGTAAAACCGCTGCGGTTGCAAACGCTATTAGGGTCTTCATGAAACTCCCTCTTGGTACATATCGTTGTTGTTGTTTCGACTATTGTGACCAAATGAGGGGGGCGGTGGCAAGTATCGTTTGGTAAGGATACTGTATCCGAGTTTAGTGTATACCATTCAACCAGTTAGTGATGGCGGGGCCAGAGGCTTCATCCAGCTCAATTCCCAGGATATAGGTCTCCCGTTCGGTGGACTGAATCCAGCGTACTGTGCCGCTGATCAGAGTGCGGGCACCGGTTTCGGCGTTAATCCACAGGGCAATTTCTGCACCCTGCAGTACCGCAAAATCCAACTCTACCTGCAGGCCAGTGCTGGAGGCGTTGATGGCATTGGCCTTGGTGGGCTCCACCATGCTGATCTGACTGGAGGACACCGACTCGATAAAGAGGGTGTCTTCGATGGGGGAGCGGGGGGCATTTCTGCGGTCATCGTAACTGGTCATACCAAATTCTCTTTGTCTTTTTTTTGATTGATCGTTTAGCTTCAAGCATAGACGCTGCTTTGGGTTTCAGGTAGCGGCCGCGTTTTCGGTTAGTGTAATTGAGAACTCCACCCCATTGTTTTGAGGCAGGTTTCGGGCGTGGACCTGGCCTTGATGGGCGGCTGCGATCAGGCGCACGATGTACAGGCCCAGGCCCAGGTGGGGGCTGCCGTCGCGGTGCTGCTGGTCGCGCATGGATACCAGGGAATCAAACAGTTGGTGTTGCAGTTGATCTGGCAGGGTGGAGCCTTCGTTGCGCACCCACAAACGCAGCTGAGCGCGTTCCCGGTGATCCTGCTCCCGCTGCAGTCCAAGGGTGATGGGGGTGCCGGTGGGAGCAAAACTGCGGGCGTTATCCACCAGTTTGTCTAACAGCTGCGCCATCAGTTCGGGGCTGCCCTGGAGGGGGGCCGTTGTCACGTCCAGCCGCATCTGGTAGTGGTGATTCGGATAGGTGTCGGCATAGGCTTGTGTGAGCCCGGTCAGTAACGGCACCAGATCGAATTGCCTGATTTCGCTCTGTTGTATGGTCTGTTCCACCCGACTGGCTTCGCTCATGGCGGACAGGATCTGGCGCAGGCGTTCGCTGCCTTCTTCGGCCCGCTGCAGGTAGTCGCTGAGAGGCTGTGGGTGGGTGTTGTCTGTGTCGGTCTGGCTGCGAGCCAGTTCCAGCGAGGATTTGACGATGGCAAGGGGGGTGCGCAGTTCGTGGGCCAGTTTGCCGTTCAGGGTTTCCAGGTATTCGGTATAGCCCTGTACCCGTTGTAGCAGGTTTTGGTAGCTGCGGGACAAGTCGCCGATTTCATCGGGGCGCTTTGAGGCCTTAAACCGGTTTACCTTGCCATCCGAGCTGATGGCCTGTTCGGCGGACTGTTTGAGGCTGCGAATGCGCCACGACAGGCTGCTGGCGAAGGCGACCAGCGCCACAATCACCAGTATCAGTACCCCAAGGGTGAGGTGAGTAACCCGGCGCAGGGCTTGATTGGTGAGACTGATGAGGGCGTCGCCGGTCTGGGACAGCAGCAGGTAGCCTTGCAATTTGCCCTCGGCGTACAGCGGCTGGCTGACCAGCAGTGCGGATCGTTGCTGATCCTGCAGCTGATACCAGCCTGCCTGCGGAGCATGCTGTAGTTTGAGTCGGGCCAGATCAAAACGATCCTGTTTGGCGCTCAGTTCCTCTGCCTGCAGGGGCCAGGGAGTCTGGCTGTCGCTGGGGGTGAGCAGGTCAATGAGTAAACGGTAGAAGCGGCTCATGCCCTGGTTGAGCAGGCTTTCCGGGTCGGTGGGGGGCTCGATGGCTGGTGGTTGGTTGATCCAGTCCTTTTGGGGGGACAGGGGCCAGCCCTGTGGATCAACCAGTACGGCATCCAGCTGGTCGGTACGTTGCGCCTGTAGAAGCGATGCCAGTGCTGGCAGAGGGCGTAACCAGTGCTCACCGCGAGACTGTTCGACACGCAGGCTGGTGGCGGCCAGTTGTGCTTCAGGTTGGGCTGCAACCTGATACAGCTGCAGTACGATGTTGGGCAGCAGATCCTGTTGGGCGACGCTGATTTCCAGGTTGAAGCCGTCGCGGGTTTCCTGCCACCAGGCCTCCATATCCTGCAGGGGCTGCAGTTGCTGTTGTTGGCGCAGCCACTGGTAGGCCTGCAACTGCCCCGGCGCACTGGTGAACAGCACCCATTGGCGGCGCACGCGGCCGTCGTGGGTGGTCAGGCGCACATGATCGCTGTGGCTGAAGGGCAGGCCGGGGTTGTGATAGTGAATGTTGGAGCGCTTTACCTGCAGGAACAGGTATAGCCGATCCTGATACAGAGCCTTTTGCAGTGTGACGCTCGGGCTGGCCGATAAGGTTTCTGTCACATGGTTTTGCCAATCGTCACCATAACCGTCTACTTGCACCGGCTGATAGCGGCGGGGGGTGTAGAACAGGGCCTCGGGCAGATCCCAGGGCAGTTCTGCGGTCTGAGCCAGGCGGCCCAGTATGGCGCTCTGTTGCAGCAGTGCCTGGCTTTGGTTTTCCCTGAGTGCGCCCTCCATTTCCTGCACATAGTGACACCCGGCCCATGGCAGCAGCAAAATGGTGAGGGAAACCAGCAGTAACTGAGTGCGCAGGCCCAAATGTCAGGCTCCGCTGGAGGGGGTGGCAGACGGAATGTGCCAGCGATAGCCCATGCCGTATACGGTCTGGATGGCATCGAACTGGGGGTCAATCTGATTGAACTTGCGGCGGATGCGTTTGATATGGGAGGTAATGGTGTTGTCGTCCAGTACTACGCTGGCGGCGTCCATCAGCTGCTGGCGGTTTTTTACGTGGCCGGGGTGTTTGGCCAGAGCGTGCACAATCCAGAATTCGGTCAGGGTCAGATCCAGTGGCTGCTGACGCCAATTGGCGTGCAGCCGGTCAAGATCCAGCAGCAGTTCGCTGCGTTGCAGTCGGTCCTCTTGCTGACGCGGTTGATTGAGGGCATCCAGGCGACGGAATAGAGCCGTGATGCGGGCCGACAGATGGGGCAGGCTGATGTCTTTGGTGAGGTAATCGTCGGCCCCCAAGCGCAGCCCCGAGATGGCGTCCAGCTCACTGTCGCGGGCGGTCAGGAACAGAATGGGCAGGTGGGGGGCGATCTGGCGCAGCTCCCTGCACAGGTCAAAACCACCTTCGATTTCATCTTTGAGGCCGATGTCGATCACCGCCATGTCCGGCAGGGTCTGCTGCATGCCTGCCAGCGCCTGGGGCCGTGATTCGTAGGTGCTGATCTGGTAGCCCTGCCCTTGCAGAAAGGCTTTGTAGTTTTCGCGGATAGCGGCTTCGTCTTCAATCAACGCAATGTGTTTGGCCATGATCGCTCTCAATATGGGAATGGCTTAAGTGTACAACAGTGTGTTGCTGACAAAAGGCTTTGCCACAATTGATCATGATTCATTGCGGCTTGGTCAGCGTTGGCGGGCTAAATTGCCATGGTGTGGGTGTGTACTGGGGCTTGAGCGCACACAATGAGAGGAGACTCACCATGAATTTGAATGCTTTGCCGTCAACACCCATTAAGCGTCGCTGGAGCAACCGTTGGTATTTCACTGTACTGCTGCTGGCGCTGCTGGTGTTTGGATTGCGTGGGCTGGATGGCCTGGGGGATGATCATTTGGCTGTACAGATTTCGGTGTATCCGGCGCAGTCCGACAGGATTCTGCTGTGATGGCCGTGGCTGACAATGCAGTTTGCAGAAACAAAACAGGCCTCGCAAGGAGGCCTGTTTTGGGTGGCCGGCTGATTTAGATGCCGTACACGATGTTCTTTTCACTTTTCAGCAGTTCGCGCTGCTCCTGCCAGATGTAGTCGCCTTTTTTGCGATCCAGCAGCTTCAGGGTGATGCGGTAGTACACTTTTTTGGTTTTGGGCTCGGTGCGAATCAGGTTGCTGATTTCACCCACCAGCAGATAGTCGGCATCCACCGCTTTGGCCAGATCCAGTCCACTGGCGGGCTCTTCAAACAGCTGATACAGGCTTTCCTTCCATTTTTCGCTTTCTTGCGACATCAGGCCCTGATCAGAAAAGCGGAAGCGGTTCACCTTATTCAGCTCATTCATGATTTGACCATTGATGGTGGCCAGATCCAGCTTGTCGTAGGTGAAGTTGATGAGTCCGAACACGGCCAGCATGGGGCGGCCGCTCTTGGTGGCATTTTGTACCTGCGCGTCCGCCAGCATGCCTTCGAGCATAGACAGCGAGCTTGCGCTGATGCTGTCGGCGCTCACATCCTTGGTGATGGTTTTTGAGGCGGGCGTGTCATCGTATTTTACGGTGTTGGTGCAGCCTTGAATGATTAGGCTGGCGACCATCGCACAACCCAATACGAACTTTTTATTCATTGATTCCCTCTGCTTATTCTTTTTGGGACTACAAACACCTAGTGTCCACGGAAATTGCGCATCAATCAAGAGCATTCCCCTGCTAAAGCCGCTCTAAACTGGCGGATTTACACGTTGTCTACCATAGTTAATGGTGAGTGAATTGATCAATTCCTGGCCAGGAAACCAGGTTTTCGGAACGGCGGAGCCCCCCTTTATATAAGCGTAAAAGAGTATCCCGTATGAAGCAGTTTTCCTTTCTCCAATGCGTATCAGGTCTGACGGCGGCGACTGTGTTGGTTCTTTCAGGATGCGGTGGTGGAGGGGGTGGCGACCCCTATGTGCCCCCCTCGTTGTCCGACGGCGTCATTTTTACTTACCCCATTGATGGCCAGACCGATGTGCATCTGGGCACCCGTTTTTATGTCACCTTCAGCAAGAATGCCAGTCAGTCGGCCGTGGATGCGGCTTGCAGCGTGGATGGCAGTGGCAATGTCACAGGTAACTTTTGCCTGATCGGCCCTGGGGATGCGGTGATATCCATAGCACCCAGCGTCAGCGGCAAAATAGTGCAGTTTGAAACAGATCAGCTGCAACAGGGGACTCGCTACGAACTCTATGTGCGCAGTGCGGTCATTGGCGGCGGCAGCACCAATCTGCCGGCCAGCGATCCATTGGTGACGTTCCTCACCACCCAGAGCGATCCTGTCAGCGGTGTGGCCCCTACAGTTACTGCCATCAACGGTGAAGATCCTGATGTGTATTCCACTACGCTGCCGTCCCCGCCGGATGCCCGTTATCCCATGATGGACTTCTCTACGATGCGAGTGGAGTTCAGCGAGCCTCTGGATGAAAAAACCGTGCAAGTGGGAACCAGCTTTGAGTTTGTGGAAGTGAATGGCGCAACGGAAACCCCGGTGGTGGGTGCCATGGTGGTGCGTAAGCAGCACATCAGCTTTGACCCGGATGAGGATCTGACCCCCGGAGTTACTTATCGATTGCGCCTGGGCAGCGGCATTGTGGATCTCAATGGTGAAGCGGTAAACCCGGTTACCTATGAGATGGTGCCGGTGAATTCCAATAGCTGCGATTGCGTTATTACCCAGCGGTTCAATACCACGGCGGCCTATGGTGAGGCAGGTTTCCCTCAGACCTCCCGTCTCACTGGACGCCCCCTTAATGCCATTGATTTGTATTCGCCGTTGATCGGCAGCAACGATATCAATCTGCGGGATATCACATTGGAGGCGCGGCTGGCAGACCCCAGTGCGTTTGGTGGCCTGATTCCATTTGTGATCCGCAAAGGCGTGTATCTCGATATTACCGGGCTTGATCTGCGGCTGGGCGGTGAGGTGCCCGCCAATCTGCAAACCGGCGACATCACCGCCAGTTTCATTACCGACGTGACCGGTTACATGGATCGCAACCCCTACCGGCCCTACAGCACCCAGGTGGACGACGATAAGTCGCCCATCTTCGTCTATCTGATTTTTGATCTGGCACTCACCAGTGCCGACCCCAATGGCAATGCTGTGCTGAATCAGACCATTCCCCATGTCCAGGCTACCGGCACCGCCTATATCGAAGACGGCACCCTGTACATTGAAAGCGTACGCACCTTAGAGATGGATTTGTTGGGATTGGATCGGGCACCGGCTCACCTGGTGCTGGCGATCAATTCCGATCTGGTGAGCACACCGGTAGAGGATACCGTGGCACCCACCATTACCAGCGCCTACCCCGGTGATGGCAGCGCCGACTTCCCGGTGCGCGATGAGCTGTCACTGATTTTCAGCGAGCCCATGGATAATGCCGGTGTCGACCCTCAGGATGAAATCGTGCTTACCAATGTGACCGATGGTGGCCAGGTTGCCTTCCAGATCACCTGGGATGGCAGCACCATGCTGCTGCAGCCCGACAGCCCCCTGGCCTACAACAAAACCTATCAGATCACCCTGGGGGCGCTCACGGATCTGGCCAATAACGCCTTGGTGCTGGACGGTGCCGATGCCACCGGCGGGGATGGAGCCATTCAATTCAGCACCGAAAACCCAACAGCCACCACGGTTGGCCCGGTGGTGAGTTCCATTCATTCGGGAGCAGCCTGTACCCTTACCGGAGCCGACGCCAGCTTTGCCGGTCGTTGTAGTGGCGGGCTGTCCGGTGATGAAAAATACCTGCCGTTCACGATTCCAGCCGATGTGCGTCTCGAAGTGAGCTTCAGCCAGCCCATGGATTTGTCCACCCTGACCCTGGGCAGTGCCTGTGGCAGCGGTGCTGTGCGCGTAGAAGAACTGGATGGTGGTGGTGCCTGCGTGGGCGTGGTGGATGGCTCATTGATCGCCGATACCCGCAGCTTCAAGTTTGTACCCCGCAACGGCTGGGTCGAGGGTACCGACTACCGCCTGACCCTGGTGGCCGGAGCCAACACCAGCTGTGGCGCCGGTGAGATCTGTAGCGAGAACGGAATCCCTCTCAACCCTGATCCTATTAATGGCGGTCAGTCCGGTGATGCCGGTGGCGGCAATATCGTCAACACCTTTACCGCGGTGGCCGCCAATAATGATGTGTTTCTGCCCCTGAAAATGCAGCCGTTCAGTGATCAGAATGGTAACGGCTACCTGGATGCCGGTGAAACGGCCCATAGCGAAAACAGTGCCGGGGTAGCGGTGACCGGCGTTGGCGGAATTGTTGTGGGCGCGCTGATTGATGGCGACCCCAATATCTACCTGAGTGGCTCGTTACCCGTCACTGTGGGAGAGCCGGAACCCATCACCGTGGATGGCCTCACCTGGGGTATGACCATCGCCGGAACCAGCCAGATACCGGTTACCGTGCACCCCGGTATTATTTATGGCACCTCGATTCGCCTTGATACCACCGCACGGGTCATCGTTACGATACCGATCAATAATGTGGATACAGGGGTCAGCATTCTTCGGTTGCGCCAGGCAGGTGGAGAGCCTGTCACAGGTTATATCGTGGAAGAAGAAGGGGTAGCGGAACCCCAGTTTATTGCACAGCTTGATCTCTATATGGATGCACCGGACATGGTCATCGAAGTGCTCGGAGTGATCAGTGTGGCTCATGATCTAAGCAGCAAACCGGTTCAGGTTACCATAAAAGGGCCTGTGGAGTTTCTGGAGGATGGGCGCATTCTCATCACCCCGGAAAGCTTGTCGCCGGTTGATCTGATCGTCAACGTATCGGCATTGAATCTGCCGGGCAGCATCTTACTGCAGATTCCCTCAGGCGCCATGAAAATGAGCCTTATCGGCAACCCACTCAAAGGTCGTCAATAGGAGACGCGTATGAACAAGGTATTTTCATTCGCCCTGCTGGCGACCATCATCACCACCCCGGTTTGGGCCCAGGTAGAGCAACCTGATCCACACCAGGAAGCCAACTACTGGGATCGATTCAAAACCAAAACACTGGGCATGGAGAAGGGCGCAAAACCCTTTTACTTCCGCGCCGGATACACCTCCCTGCAGCCGGACTCCTCCAGCTCCGAAGTGGTACTCAGTGGTGTGGACGGAGCAGCCAGCCTTGCCATCGACAATGGCCCCATCGCCGGTTCAGGTGCTGGCGTGGAGCCGGTAAGCTTCCCCAGTGCCGTGGTGGGCTATCGCCTGCCGTGGATGGATGGACACCTGTCGGTGGAAACCATCCTGGCGCTGCCCTTTACCGTGGAATTCACTGCCGAAGGTACCCTGGCCACAGAATCCATTGCCCCTTATGCATTGGGCAACATTCCTACCGGGGTGCCGCCTCTGGGTTCAGAGTTTGGCGAAACCAAAGTGCTGCCCCCGGTGGTCACCCTGGTGTACCGTTTCATGTTGGATAAACCCCTGCGCCCCTATGTGGGGGGCGGCATGGCTTATATGATCACCTACGATTCCAAAGTCACCAACCCCATACTCACTCAATATGGTGAGCCCGAACTGGAGGTAGACGACGTCTTTGGCTACGTAGTGCAGGGCGGTGTAGAGTACAAATTCTATAAAGACTGGTGGGTGAATGTTGATGTCAAATTCATTGGCGGGCTGGAAGCAGACGCCAAAGTGACCGGCATCTGGGTGGATACCCCAAGCCTGCCCACCTACAGTCCGGCAGAAGTGGGCGATGCCAGCGTCAGCGTCACGGTCGATCCCTGGGTCTACCATATCGGGGTAGGCTTCGACTTCTAGACATCTGTCATCCCAACGCATCATAAATCGGTATAATGGGCGCAGTTTCTATTCGAATCTGTCGCAAGCAACTCAAAGGAAGCTGTGCCCGTGACCACCTTCTCCGCCCGCCTTAAACAACTGCGCTGGCACCAATGGACCCTACTCGGGCTGGTGCTGGTTTATCTAATTTACATCGCTTTGTCCTACCTGTACCTGCCGGGCAAACTCAAACAAGTCGTGGAAGCCGACGTGTCCGAATTTGTTGGACGCCAACTCACGGTTGAGCGCTTTGAGTACAACCCCTTCGATCTGTCATTACGGGTGTACGACTTTGCTGTGGCAGACAAACCCGATGCGCCACTGCTCGCCTGGCAGCAATTCTATGTAAACTTCACGCCTTGGGGCTCCCTGTTCAGTTGGGACATCAAATTTGAGGCCATCCAGCTGGATCAGCCCCTGGTCAACATCGAGAAACACGGTGATCGCTTCAATTTCAGCGACATAATCGACAAGTTCTCCGGCGATGAGGCTGCGGTGGAGGAACAACAAGGCGACACCCGTATCGCATTGGAAGTGGTAAACACCGCCATCAATCAGGGGGTTTTTCGCTTTACAGATCTCAGTGGCAGCAAGCCCGCCCGCTCCGAAATGGATGACATCACCATCGAAGTGCTGGATCTGTATCTGGCCACCGGTGATGAGCATCTAAACCCCTTCAACATCACGGCTGCCATTCCTGGCGGTGGCCAGATCAAGTTGGCCGGAGAATACCGCCTTGATCCGCTCTACGTGGATACCAACGTGGAAGCCATGGGCATTGAACTGAAGGAATTCAGTGATTTCGTTAATAACGTTGTGCCCATGACCGTGACGGGCGGGCGCTTGGGCCTGAACGCTCACGTGTTGGTACAGCAGCAACAAGAAGACGTCGCAGTCAACATCGATAACACCGACGTTACCGTAACCGAGCTGGCCCTGGATGATGCCATACCCGAGCCGCCCATGGCCCGCATCAACACCATCACCATCAGTGGCCTGCAGTTTGACTTGCTGCAGCAGAGCCTTGAGATCGGCAAACTCAATGTGGATCAGGTGCTGCTGAATCAATGGCTTGATGCCGATGGCGCGCCCCGCTTCCAACACCTGCTGGTGCAAGAAGTGGTGGAGCAAAACATCGAAGCGCAGCACAGCCCAGTGGCAGCCGAACAGGAAGCCGCTCCCTGGAAGGTAGTGGTGCGTCGGCTTGAAGTGGGCAACAGTCAGCTTAACTTCTCGGATCAGAATGAAAAAATCACCCGTGGCCACACTGTTAGTGGCATACAGGTAGCGCTGGATGATTTTACGCTGACCGAGCAGCAGCCGGTGCCACTGAGCATTCAGGCCACATTAGACGAGCAGGGCATGCTCAAAGTAGATGGTGTGGTTACATTAGTGCCGTTCTCCATGCAGCTTGAGTACGGCTTGCAGAATCTGCCGTTACCGTCGTTTTCTGAATACATCGAGCTGGCCACCTATCTGCGTATCGAAAAAGGCAGCCTCAACCTCAACGGCAAAGTGGATCTGAGCACCGAGGGCGAGGTGCCGGTGTCGTCGCAACTGGCGTTGGAAGTGAACGATTTTCAGGCCGAAGACCTGCGTACCGGTAAGCCAGTGATCCAGTTCACACAGATCAAAGCCGCCGACGCCGTGCTGGAAACCCAAAGCAAACAATTCAAACTGGCGGCGCTCACCATCACCGAGCCCAATCTGCTGGTGGAGATCGGCAAAGACAAACAACTGAACTGGGCCACCATCGCCAGACCCGATCCAGGGGTGACAGAGGCGGTCGCCAGCGCCGAACAGGAAGTGGCAGCGGATGCACAGCAAGCGGCAGCAAGCGGCTGGAATTACGTCATCGGCAAAGTAGAAATAAACAATGGCCTCACCCGCTTTGTAGACAACAGCGTATCGCCCGTGTTTCAGACCGGTCTGCACAGCATGGCGTTCGAACTGGATGAAGTGGCCAGCAACAACTCCACGCCGGTGCCGTTCAGTCTCACCAGTAAAATCGACCGTTACGCTCCGTTCAACGTCAAAGGCACCCTCGACCCCATAGCCAAACAGCCAGGCTTTGAATTCAAAAGCCAACTGCGAGGATTGGAGCTGCCGCCACTTTCACCTTATTCCGCCGCTTTTATTGCCCACAACCTGGAGAGCGGCAAGCTCAACCTACAGCTGGATTATCGCCTGCACGACCGTAAATTGAAGGGCGAAAACGGCATTATTGCAGACCAACTCTATCTGGGTGAAAAAGTGCCCAGTGAAGACGCCATTGACGCACCGGTGTCCCTTGGGTTGGCGTTGCTGCGGGATGTGAATGGCGTTATTGATCTGGATGTGGGAGTGTCTGGCGATCTGGACGATCCGGGGTTCAGTATCTCAGGGGTTATCCTCAAAGCCTTCTTGAACGTCATGGTGAAAGCCGCCAGCTCGCCGTTTCAGCTACTGGGCTCGCTGGTAGGCGGGAGCGAAGACATAGGTGAAATTGAATTTGCGGCGGGTTTTGCCGACCTCACCGATGATAGCCAGCAACGCCTGCAGAAGCTCACAGAAGCACTGCAGCAACGTCCGCAGTTGATCGTGCGTTTCCACGGTGGAGCGTTCGCCCCCGAGGATGTGCCCGTATTGAAAAAGCTGCGCATACAGGATCGAGTAGCGGATGATCGTAAAATGTCGTTGCTTGAATTGCGCGAAGAAGCCGGTGATGTGGACTGGTGGAGCGTGCGTGCCAATCGCAAAGCCATACTGCGAATCAACGATGAACTGAAACTGCCCGACACCGGTGAGCGTGAGGATGCGTTGCAGGCGCAGAACCCTGAATTAAAAGGGAATGAGCTGGAGGCAGCCGTCTATCAAGCCATGTACGAGGACGTCGCGGACAAGCAAGAGATCACCTCGACCGACCTGCTGGCACTGGCGGACGCCCGCGCCCTGGTCATCAAACAATATCTAGTGGATGTAACCCAATTGAATCATGGGCGGGTGTCCGTGGCCAAAACCAAAAAAGCCCACCTGAAAGGCCGGGTTGTGAAGCTGGGGATCGATGCCCGATGAGCTCAGTGCAGGGGGATTGGGTTTTTCTGCGGGGGTTAGTGCGTCAGCAAAAACACTGGGAGCAGTTTCCTGAACTGTTTGCCAAGGCGTTTCCAGAAGCACGCATTCATCTGCTGGATCTGCCGGGAAACGGCGCCTTGTGTGATCGCCCCAGCCCGTTAACCATCCGCGAAATGATGGAGTCCGCCCGACGTTTGTTGAAAGCTCGAAGCGTGAACGGCCCTGTCAACCTGCTGGCGATTTCATTGGGTGGGATGGTGGCTCTGGAATGGATGCACCGGCATCGGCAGGAAGTTACCTCTGCCGTAATCATCAACTCCTCCATGCGGGATGTGGGCACGGTGCTGGATCGGCTGCAGCCTGAAAACTACCTCGCCATCTTGAAACAGGCTTTGCTGGATCGAGACCTGCAAAGCCGTGAGCAACTGATACTGGATATCTCCAGTAACCTGTATCCACACAAAGCTCAGTTGGCGCGCAAGTGGGCACAATACGCCCGCACTCATCCTACCAGTACCAAAAACGCGGTGCGCCAATTGATGGCAGCGGCCCGTTACCGAGCGCCCAAGCGCTGTCCTCATGATCGAGTGCTGTTATTGAACAGCGCCCGTGACCGATTGGTAAACCCGATCTGTACCCGGCGCTTGGCTGAGCGTTGGTCGTGGCCGCTGGCAACTCACGCCAGTGCGGGGCACGATTTACCGTTGGATGATGGCCGTTGGATCATTCACCAAATTGAACATTGGCTTCAGGAGTCAGCGTAGCCATGAGCTTGTCGGTGATTCTGCGCTCATCCCGTATTCCGTTTTTGATTTTAACGCCCATATGCATATTTCTGGGGGCAGCAGCAGTGATCGCCCAGGGGCTGCCAATCTCGGGGCAAACCTTAACGCTGGCACTGGTGGGGGGCTTGCTGGCTCACATCAGTGTGAACACACTGAACGAGTACCTGGACTTTGCCAGCGGCCTGGATCTGAATACCCGCCGTACCCCTTTCAGTGGTGGCAGCGGCGCGTTGCCCGAGCATCCGGAGCAGTCCCGTGCGGTATTATGGGTTGGGGTGATCAGCTTGTTGCTGGTCATCGCAATTGGCCTGTATTTTCTGTGGCGGCACGGCCTTGCTCTGCTCCCATTGGGTGTGGCGGGGCTGCTGCTGGTAGTGTTGTACACTCGCTGGATCAATGGATTGCCGTGGTTGTGCCTGATTGCACCGGGTCTGGGATTTGGTGTGTTGATGGTCGTGGGCACCCAGTTTGTACTCACGGGAGATTACCGCATAACCTCCCTGCTGGTTGGCCTGATTCCATTCTTATTGGTCAATAACCTGCTGCTGTTAAATCAATACCCGGATGTACAAGCCGATGCATCCATCGGCCGTAATCACTTTCCCATCGCCTATGGTGTGGCCGCCAGTAATGTTGCTTATGGCATTATGTGGTTGCTGGCTGGCCTGTTGATCGTTTTGTATGCCGTGTCTGGTCTGCTTAGCCTGTGGAGCCTGCTTGCATTGGCACCCTGGTTATTGGGGGCGGTGGCGTGGCGAGGAGCCCGAACCTGCGGCTTTGACATAGGCCAGCAACCGCAACTGCTGGCACTGAATGTCATGGCAACCCTGCTAACACCGTTAACGTTGGCACTGGTGTTAGCTTTGGCGTAGTAACGCATGGCGGATTAGTTAAGCGGTAATCCGTTTTTCAGGCGTCGGCGGAAATCCCACAACAGCGCGCTGGAGGGCAGCTGACGAAGCTGGCGCGGCATACGGTTGTTGACGGCCCCCAGCAACTTAATGATGCGGTTAAAGTTACGCTGTTCTTTGTCACCCCATTTCAAGCCCATTTGCGTGCGGATGCGGGGGTGCAGAAACCCAGCCGTCATCAGTTTGGCAAATCGGCCAAAGGGAATACTCACAGCAGGGCCTGCAAAACTCAGATCCACCAGCTGCAATAACCAGTCTCGTACGTCTTCCGGCATTTCCATGCGGTCAAGGTTTTCATTCCAGTAAACCCAGAACGCATTGATGTCTTTTGGCCACATGTCCGGGCGCACCTGCAGGGTTGTGCCCAATGGCTTGGCGTATTCATAAAACCGCTCCAGATCCGCCTGGGACATCGGGCCGCGCAATTTTTCATATACATCCACATGGCCCCAAAACAAGCAAGCGGCCACCCACAGCTGCAGTTCCGGATCCAGTGCCCGGTACTTGATGGGGGAGGCTTCAGTGGAGGTTACCTGTGCATGGGCGACATTAATGGCGCGCCGATAAGCCAGTTTTTCTTCGGTGGTGCCTTGCATGGCCACCGCCAGATAGGTCAACGTGGTGCGGGCGCGCTTGATGGGGTGATGCAAAATGGAGCCGGACTCAACACGGCTTTCCATCACCCCGTGGCCAACCCCGGGATAGGCCAATTGCATAATGGTATTGGCAACGCCGCTTAATAACCCCACGCTGTCGATGCAGCCCGGAATCGCCGCGTCGATCTCCTTTCCGCTTTGTGGAGCCCACTGGGTTTGTATTGGCTGGTGGCTGGGCTTTGGGTCTTCAACCTGTTTCTTGGCAGCAGAATTCATAATCTTGCTCTTATGGTATGGTATTCAGATATCCTAAACTAAGCGAATATTCAGAAAAACTCGGATATTAATTAAGCAGGATAAGACCCTTTGACAAAGCGACAACAGTTTGATTTAAAAGAGAAAAAGTCTCCAAGGCAGGCGCGCTCCAAGGCGACGGTAGGGGCTATAATCCAAGCAAGTGCTCAGTTATTGGAAGAGGAGGGTTATGCCGCATTAACCACCAATGGGGTGGCAGAGCGGGCTGGGGTCAGCATTGGCTCAGTCTACGAGTACTTCCCTGGCAAAGAAGCCATCGTGGCTGCGGTTGCCACGCAATTGGTCGAAGTATCACTGCAGAAAATGCAGGCTGCATTGCTGAGCGTGGAAGATATGGATTTTGAGCCTGCCATGCGCAGCTGGATTTACAGCCTTTATGCGGTGTCCCGCGATCAACACCGGCTGCTTAAAGTGCTGCTGTTCCAAGTGCCTTTTATACATAAAGTGCCCGCAGTGGAGGGCCTGCGCACAGAGCTGTTTCGGCTGGCGTTGGTTGGGGCCAGTAAAACCCGAGAACACCTGTTTATAACACCCTCGCGGGAATCGCTTTACCTTATCACCACCATGACCGGATCAACATTATTGCAACTGGCCATTATGCCGCCACCGGGTCTGCAGGTAGAGGCAATCATAGATGAGCTAGCCCATAAAATGGTGCAGTGGCTGCACGAGCTGCGGGATTCACCGCCGCCCGGCTAACGCACAGCTAAGCATCTGGGTTTACCCTCGCAACATCACCCGCCCTACCAGGTTAGAGAAGCCCTGTGGGAAAGTGCGGGTGAGTATGTCCAGCACATAAGCATCTTTACCCACCAGCAGCCGCTGCTTGTTCTTCTGAATACCGCCGATGATAATGCTGGCGGCCTTTTCTGCTGTTGTGCCTGCGATTTTGTCAAAGCGGGCGGCTGCCTGCTCTTTGGATAACTTGGGATCCAATGGTTGCACCACACGGCTATTGCGCACGATATTGGTTTTGATGCCGCCGGGGTGTACTGAGGTGATGTGGATATTAGAGCCGCGTAATTCCTGAATCAGCGTTTGGTTCAGTGCTTTCACCGCATGTTTGGCGCAATTGTAGGGGCCATTACTGGGGAACGGAAAGAAGCCGTTTACGCTGGAAATATTGACAATATGACCTTCTGGGCGCTGCCTTAGATAGGGCAAAAAGGCTTTCGTGCCATACAGCACACCATAAAAAACAATATCAAATACCCAATTGAAATCGTCGTAATTCAAATCTTCAATCAGCCCCTGTGATGCCACGCCCGCATTGTTGATGATCACATCAACGCCGCCATGAGCGTTCACGACATCCTCTGCCCATTGATACACCTGATCCTTGTTGGAAACATCAACAATGTGAGTGGTCACCCGAGTTGATGCAGGCAGGCTTGCTGCGGTCTCCTTTAGCCCCTCTGCGTTAACGTCCGCCAGTGCCAGCTGGCAGCCCCGCTCAGCCAGCTGTAGTGCCAACGCTCGCCCAATACCCGAAGAAGCGCCGGTTAAGGCAACCACTTTGTTCGTCAATGATTTCATCTTGGTTCCTGATCGTTATGGTGTTATTAAGGAAGTAGCCAGTCATTGTTATGTCTAAACCTTAAACAAAATTAGAACCGGGAACCAGATGGTAATGGGACGAAATGATTGTCATATCAGGCCAGCTGCTACGGACTTTGAGGTAAACTTGGTTTTGGGGTGAATAGCTGAGGTATGCCATAGTGGATGTAGTATCCTGGCTTGGGCTTTATTGATTTAACTCGCTGCGATGAGTTTAATTCCTATTAAACGATCCAGACTGAACAAAGGAGAGGGGTATGATTACGTATTTTTATTGGCTGGTGGTGGTTGCCCTGGCTGTCGGTGTGCTGGGTATTTTCGGGAAAATGAACCACTGGAAACCTGCCCTGATCGGATGTGGTGCGATTTTAATGGTGGGTTCACTGGCCTACTATTTTCACTTTCAACAAGTGTTTGTTAAGCGATATGGCGGTGTCATGACCATTGAGGTTCCCGCAGGTCAGCAGCATATAGCGGCAACCTGGAAGGATGACAATCTATGGGTGGAGAATTACGACCCTAAAGCAAATGTTTGCCACTTTAATGAATATTCCAAAGGCAACTTATTGCAGGGCAAGGTCACCATAAAGAATTGTTTCCCCATCGCGGCGCAGAATCACAAAAAGCAGTCGCTTGAGGCAAAGTAAGCCCAAGGCATGACAAGTTACATCATCCTAAGCTGGCTATGTATCGTCGCCAGCTTCCCATCTGGGTGATGTCTTTAGCACCATCCAGGCCGCAAGCTTCACAGATAAAACCGCTCTCCCAACGTCCATCATTCAACTGTACTTTGCCGATGCCCAAAGGTGCAGGAATTTCAGCTACAAAGGTTCCTAAGTGCTCCATAGGGATTCTCCACACTTCTACTTCAATGGATTGGCCACCGGTTTCGCATCGCATCATGCCGGGGCGAAAGGGTGGGCCTCCAGCCAGGGCGTAGAGCTTGTAATGCGGAGCTGATTGTGTTTTTTCCACCAGTGTGGCGCCGCGCTCATGTAATTGCCAGTTGAGGGGAAGCCCCTGAAGATGTGCACCGCACACCACCACATTGATGTGGCTGGGGGCGGATCGAAGATCCTGCTTGAATGGGGCACCAGCCAAAGCGGTGGCGCCCAAAGGTAATGAGTTGGCGCGCTGTAGTGCACTGCATAATCCCAGCAGTCTCTTGTCTGAAAACGCTCGGTGGAAAAGTGTGACACCAAAGCCGACACCGTTTTGGTAAAAGCCGGATGGAATTGCAACAGCGCTGCAATCCAACAAATTCATAAAGTTTGTATAGAATCCCAGTTTGCTGTTGAGCTCGATGGGGTCATTCAGTACCTCAGCGACCGTATAGATGCTGCCGTTGGTTGGGGTTAGGATGGCATCTACCTTGTTAAGCTGTAAGTTGGCTGCTTGCGCGTATTCCTGCAGCTTATATTGGGCTTGGAATACGTCAATAGCGGATGACTTGTTGCCACTACTGATAATGGTGTGTATTACCGGCAGCATGGAGTGGGGAGAGCTTTCAATTATATCCTGTGTGGCCAGATAGCGCTCGGTAACCCATGGGCCCTCGTACAGCAGACGGGCTGCACTGGTGAAGGCATCAAAATCTATTTCAATGATGTTTGTACCCAGTGCTTGTAGCTGACTAATGCTGTCTGAGAACAGTGCTTTGGCTTCTTCGTTGCCAAAAAAATCAAGTTGTGAGGGTGCGGGCACGCCGATGGTTAACGCTTCAATTTGGCTACTGTAATAGCGCTTCCCGTTCTCGTACGTGTTGGCGCGCGCATAAGCGTCGCTGCTGTCAAACCGAGCCGCCACATCGAACACCGTATTGGCATCGTCAACAGTGAGTGCGAATACTGTTAAGCAATCCAGGCTGCGGCAGGCGGGTACTACGCCAGTGGTACTGAACAAGCCTTTGCTGGGTTTCAGCCCCACGATGTTATTGAGTGAAGCGGGAACTCTGCCAGAGCCTGCGGTGTCGGTGCCAAGAGAAAAGCACACGAGACCATTGGCAACAGTGACAGCAGAGCCTGAACTCGAGCCACCGGAAATGTATTCAGGGTTCAGTGCGTTGCGACATGGCCCCCATGGCTTGGGCGAACGAACACCCACCAAGCCGGTGGCAAATTGATCCAGGTTAGTTTTGCCTAAAGGTATGGCGCCAGCATCCAATAACAGTTGCACTACGAATGCATTGGCTGGTGGTATGTAGGCGAAATCAGGGCAAGCAGCTGTAGTTGGAATGCCTGCAAGATCAATGTTGTCTTTAATTGCGAACGGAATACCAAACAGAGGGAGGTCTTCAGGTTTGGCATCATTTATACGTTCCAAATACAGGTTGAGTTCATCTTCGCTTAAAAGATGTATCCATACAGGATTGGTTTCGTTGAACTTGGCATTGGCTTCGCGCAGGCTGTGAAGCAATGATGCTGGTGTAAAGTCGCCGTTAGTATAGTGCTGTTGCAACCCGGTGATGGTCATATTGACAGTGCTTAGATCCAACATAATTATTCCTGTTTCAAAATAAGTAGGGGCTGCCCGGCAGAAACCTGTTGATCCTGTTGGCGGCAGAGGGATTGGACTGTGCCGCTATCGGAGGACATTACTTCTATTTCCATTTTCATTGATTCAAGTATGCATACGGTTTGGCCTGCAGAGATCTTTTCGCCTTCTGCCACTTTCCACTGCCAGATGCTGCCCGCAACGTGGCTTTCAATAGCAATGCAGTCATCACCCAGAGCTTGCTCCGATGCTGATTGATCATGCCCTGATGGTGTGGAATCGAAATGGAATTGACCACTGTCAATCCAATGTTGCAGCTCGGTTTCGAATGCTTGATTGCGTTGCTCAGTGAAGCAATGAATGCTGGTTTCATTGTCCATTAGAAACGTCTGGTATTGTTTCAAGCTGAACGTGGTTTCTTCAATCTTCAGCGGATACTGTCCGCGGGGAAACTGTTGGCGAATCTGTTTCAGTTCATCTGCGCTCACTTCGTAAAATTTGATTTGATCGAAGAACCGTAATAACCAGGGTTTGGTGAATTCTGCTGTTTGGCGGTAGCGATTCCACATCTGCAGCGTGCGCCCTATAAATTGATAGCCCCCAGGGCCTTCCATGCCGTAAACGCACATATAGGATCCGCCAATGCCGACAGAGTTCTCGGCGGTCCAGGTGCGGGCTGGATTGTATTTGGTTGTTACCAGGCGATGCCGTGGATCCAGTGGCGTTGCTACCGGTGCCCCTAGGTAGACATCACCCAAACCCATTACCAGGTAGTGAGCATCAAATACAATTTTTTTCACCTCTTCAATGCTGTTAAGGCCATTAATGCGCCGGATAAATTCAATGTTGTTGGGACACCAGGGGGCATCTTTGCGTACTGATTGCATGTACTTCTGGATAGCTACCCGGCAGGCTTCATCATCCCAACTTAAGGGGATGTGAACGATGCGTGCTGGCACTGTTAAGTCTTCTTGATGTTGTAGTTCCTGTTCCGCAGCAATCAGTATCTGAACGAGTTCATCAAGTGGCAGTTTAAGGCTGTCATAGTGAATTTGCAGAGAGCGAATGCCAGGCGTCAGTTCCTTTAGAGCCGACAGTGCAGGGTTGGCATGTTTATTTTCCTCTAGCCAAAGCATTAGCGTATGAACAAGAAACCGTAACTCAACATCCAGTTTCTGTGGGCCGTATTCAACCAATAGATATTTGTCACCGGCTGCGCGATACACCACCTCTACGCCGTTTTCAGCCTCACTCAGCCTACTGTGGATGGGCGCAAGCTCAAACAGCGATGCAGGCTGAGGTTCATAGGCTGACACTTCAAGGTTGCTAATTTGATGCTGTTGCGCCAGTTCCATGTTCTTAGCAGTATGCTGGGTAACAGGAACGAACTGTAGAGTGTCACCTGCTCTTAGTTGACCGAGTTTCCAAAGGTCAGCTGTAACGACGGTGGCAGGACAAACGAAGCCTCCCAGCGATGGGCCATCTGGCCCGAGAATCACCGGCATGTCGCCAGTAAAGTCGACAGTGCCAATGGCATATGCATTGTCGTGGATGTTGGAGGGGTGCATGCCTGCTTCACCACCACTGCTACGAGCCCACTCCGGTTTGGGGCCAATCAATCGTACACCTGTGCGACTGGAGTTGTAGTGAACTTCCCAGGTGTGTGCAAAGAAGCTCTGGATATCTTTTTCTGTGAAGAAATCTGGCGCACCGTGAGGGCCATAGGTTACGTGTAGTTTCCACCGATTGGAGATGGCGGGTTTAAGCGCGTCATCCAGTTTTGGAGTGGCCTCTTTAAGGGCATCTTTGTTGCCAGGATCAGCAGTTGTTGAATTGGGCTGCAGCAAGTGCAATACATCACCACTGCGTAAGGCGCGTCCACTGAAGCCACCAAATTGGCCCAGGGTGAATGTGGAGCGAGAGCCCAGATACTGATTGCCATCGAAGCCTCCACTAACTAATAGATAGGCTCTGGCGCCAGCCGTATCTACTTTTCCCAGTATCAACGTTTGCCCGGCTTGCGCACTTATGGTTTGCCAGTTTGCGATGCCCGTGCCGTCGAGTGTGGCTTCAATGGGCGCGCCCGTAATTATAAATTGAGCGTCGTGATTGAACAGCAGCGTCGGGCCGTTGAGAGTGATTTCCAGGCCTGCGGCCAGGTTGGAATTGCCCAGCAAGCGATTACCCAGTTGAAACGAATAGCAATCGAAGGGGCCAGAAGGCGGTACGCCAACATCCCAATACCCAACTCGGCCGGGGAAATCCTGAATCGTAGTAAGCGTACCGGGGCTGATTACATCCACGGTGGCGGGATGATAGGCTAGATCGTTCAGGTAGCGCGTGTGTATACTGCCGTGCTGGAATGCTGCGGTGCGCAGTACAGTTTGTACATAGTCGATATTGGTCTCGATGCCTTGAATAACGCAATGTTCAAGCGCGCGATCCAGGGCGGCGATGGCATCTTTACGTGTTTCAGACCAAGTAATGACTTTTGCCAGCATCGGATCAAAAAAGGGTGAAACTTCGAGTCCGGAACTGATCCAGTGATCGATGCGCAGCTGTGTGCCATCCGTCGGTGGTATCTCTACTGCAGATAATAAGCCAGCGCTGGGCTGAAAGTTACGGTGAGGATTCTCGGCATAGATTCGGGCTTGCACCGCGTGGCCGTGGGGCTTTAAATTTACACTAAGTTCCTTGAGGGAAGGTAGTTTAGCGCCCGCAAGTTGTACCATCCAACGCACCAGATCTACGCCGTAGACTTGTTCGGTTACGCCGTGCTCCACTTGTAGACGAGTATTTACTTCCAAGAAATAGAATGTCTGATCATTTTGATCGTAGATGAACTCGACGGTGCCAGCATTGCGATAATTTACAGCGCTTACGAGGTCAGCAGCTACTTTATGCAAGGTGCTGCGAATGTTGTCGGGCAGGTTGGGCGCGGGGGTCTCTTCTATGACTTTTTGATTGCGGCGTTGGGCAGAGCAATCCCTTTCACCAAGAGCAATGGCGTTACCGAAGCCATCACCAAAAATCTGCACTTCGATATGGCGAGCCTGTTCGATATATTTTTCCAGAAACACGCCGTCGTTGCTAAAGTTGTTGGCGCTTAAGCGTTTTACACTAGCAAATGCATTATGTAGTTGGTCGGGATGATAACAGGTCTGCATTCCAATACCACCGCCACCCGCAGTGCTCTTTAGCATGACTGGATAGCCGATACGGTCTGCTGCTTCTAGGGCCGAGTCGAGAGTGAGCAGCAGATCCGTACCAGGCAGCAGGGGCACCTGGTTTTGGCGTGCAATATCTCGGGCGGTATGCTTCAGACCGAATACGCGCATTTGTTCGGCCGTGGGGCCAATAAAGACAATACCTGCTGCCTCGCAGCGTTCAACGAAGTCAGGATTTTCGCTTAGAAAACCATAGCCAGGATGTACCGCATCAATTTGTTCTTGCTGCATGATATCAAACAGCTTGTCTTGATTAAGATAGGTTTCTCGAGCACCACCCTCTCCCAGGCTGATGGCGCTGTCTGCCTGCGAGACATGAAGGGAATCTGCATCTCCCTCTGCATAAACGGCAACGGAATGGATGCCCATCTGCTTAAGTGTGCGTATCACTCGAACTGCAATGGCACCGCGATTGGCGATCAATACTTTTTCTAACATGTCGATATCTGTGGCGGGCCGTCCCGCTGTGAAATACTGAGTTAGGTCGTCCTGCTCAGGGTGAATTCATCAGTTCCAGATCAGCACTTCCACGGGCGTAGGGTTGTAACCGTTACAGGGGTTGTTCAGTTGCGGGCAGTTGGAGATCACAACAATAACATCCATGGCTGCATTCATTTCCACATATTTCCCTGGTGCGGAAATTCCGTCCTCAAAGGTAAGCCCACCTTGTGCGGTTACTGGTACGTTCATGAAAAAGTTGATGTTGTGGGTGATGTCGCGTTTAGTGAACCCTAATTCTTCGTGCTCGGCGATGGCCAGCATCCAGCTGTCACGACAGGCGTGCATGCAGCGTTTCTCAAGATCATAACGTACGCTGTTGCTCTCTGTTGCACAGGCCCCTCCCAGTGTGTCGTGGCGGCCACAGGTGTCTGCAACAATAACAAGCATTTCGTTGCCAAGGTTTGACATCAATTTGCTGCCTGCAGTGAGATAGATATTGCCTTGTTCGCGTATGGTATCCATGGAACTGTAGCGTTCAGAAACATCATTAGCATTATAGAATAATGTGTCTGCAGCCTGATTACCTTCTAGATCCAGGATGCGGAGGGTTTGCCCCGCCGCAATGACTTTAAGAAAATAGTCGCCCGCTGGTACTGTTTGACGGAACACGGCGTCCGCTGCTTCTAAGGTGCTTTCTTGTATCATGGTGTCACCTCCTAACGGAAAAAGTGATAAAGGCGATTGTTCTCAAAGCCACGCCGGTTTTCTGGGCAAAAGTTCAAACAGTAATCATCCTCTGGCATTGGTGGCGTGGTCATCAGCTCGCAGTGCACAGGTTTGTAGGGGTACGCCGCTTCACTGTTGAGCGGATGAGGGCAGGTGTGCAGTATTACTAGAGTGTCCATTTCAAAACGCAGAGAAATGTTGGCTCCGGCTTTTATGTGTTTAGCGTCGAGGCTCAGATTGCCTTCGTTATCGACCACAACCTTGCTGAACAGGTTGAGGTTGGAAGCCAGATCCTTGCCGTTCAGACCATATTTGGCCAGTTCGACCAGGAAGCTGTCGTAACCGTTTTGATGCCACTCGTTATGGGCAGACTGGTAGTTTTTCTCGCCCCACTTTTTTTGAACCATGGCTTTGTTTGCGGTTCCGCAAACAGTGTCATGCCAGCCAAAGGAGTCTTCAGTAATTGAACAGAATATTCGGCCCATATCTGAATACAAACAGTTGCCCTGCGTAAGTTTAAAGGTGTGCTGGCATTTCAGGGTGTCTGGTGCATTATACTTTTCAAGCAGGTCTTCAGGGTTGTATAGCATCATGCCTAGATTGGCACCACCTTCTACATCCGTAAGGCGTAAGGTAGTGCCACGACGAATTCGCAGGGACCAATGAGCAGCTGCGGGAACCGTGTATTGATAAAGAGTTTCGGTCATGGTTTTACTCCGCATGTTCCGGATTGGATATTGCTGTTTGTTGAATTGATTTCTCTAGAGTCTTGCTGATGTCTGCGTTTACTGAACCTACAGGTACGTCATAGGTGATACGTGCGCCAAATGCGCCGGGTGCTTGCGGGTCAATTCTGTCTTTATCGAATACCCAAAGTCGTGTGCCTAAATAAAAGCCTTCTTTTAAATCGTGAGTGATCATAAATATTGTGAGCTTATAGCGTTGCCAAAGGTCTAGAACCAATTGATGCATGTCTGCACGAATACCGGGGTCCAGTGCGCCGAAAGGTTCATCCAATAACAGAATGCGTGGCTTTTTGATAAGCGCTTGAGCAATGGCGAGCCTTTGCTGCATGCCGCCGGACAACTCATGTGGATATTTGTCCAGTGCGGCGCTTAGGCCAACTGCCTCAATCATTTCGCGGGCTTCTGTAGCTGCTTTGTGTTTCGCATCGCCAAACAATCTCGAAAGCAATGGGCTCTGCTCAAACTCGCGGGATAGCAACACATTCTGCAGTACGGTGAGGTGAGGGAACACAGAATAACGCTGGAAAACAATGCCCCGCTCTTGATCGGGTTCGTTGCGCAGTGGTTTTCCGGCTATGCTGATGCTGCCTCTGGTTTGGGATTCTGTGCCGAGCAGCATGTTTAGAAAAGTTGTTTTACCGCATCCGGAAGCACCAACAATGGTAATGAACTCACCTTCTTCGACTTGATTATTGATGCGCTCCAGTACAATTTGATCACTGTACTCTTTCCAAACATTATTTATCTCGATATAGCTCATGTCTATTTCCTCTCTGCAGTCTGAGAGTGAAACCATGGGTATTGCCAGCGTGAGAGTAGGCGCAGTAGATAGTCAATTGCGAATGCCAGCAGGGTTATCCATAAGACATAAGGTAGTATTACGTCCATCGATAGGTAGCGTCGCACTAGGAATATTCTATAACCTAATCCATCGGTGGCAGCGATTGCTTCTGCGGCAATTAAAAACAGCCAGGCCGAGCCCAAGGAAAGACGTACGGCCGAGATCAATCGTGGCATGACTTGAGGCAATACAACCCGCACAATAATTTGCCATGTGTTGGCCCCTAGTGTTTGCGCCTTAATGAATTGTTCTGCGGGTATCTCCATCGATCTTTGCTGTATGTCGCGCACAAGAAAAGGGGTTATACCGATTACGATTAGCATCACTTTGGATAGTTCACCTAGCCCAAGTACGATAAATAGTATAGGTAGTATCGCCATGGGTGGAACCAGTGAAATAGCGGTGACCAGTGGCGACAGATTGGCCCTTACGTAAGGAATGGTGCCATTGGCCACCCCCAGGATCAGAGCCAGTAAAGCACTGATGCCGACACCAATCATCAGTCGCTGTAAGCTGCTTGCGGTGTCTTGCCAAAAAACATATTCACCGCTGCGTTTGCTGGGCTCAAAGGCCAATCTTTCCATTGCATCAGAGATGCTGCTGAATGAAGGCAAAAGTTTGTCATTTGGGTTCTCCGCCAGGCGAGCGTTAGAGGCGCCCATATAGAGAACCAATAGAAGTATGAAAGGCGTAATGCCTAGGAACCAGAGACTTGCTTTGTTCGGCTGTTGATTTATGAGTTTCTTCATAATGTGGGCCGCATCAATAGGTGATGAGAGGGGGTGGCTGTAAGCCAACCAGCCCCCTGTACAGTGTCGCTGGATTACAGCTTTTTCTCAGCGGCCATCTTTGTGAAAGATGGATCAAAGCGCAGCTTAATATTGGCTTTGTCTCCGTAAACACCTGATGGGGTTTCGATGCCTATAAAGCCTGCGTCAGCTGCGCCATCACCCAGTAATCCATGTTCGAAAGAGAACTCTGCAACATATTTCATGGTGGTTTTAAGTTTGTCACTGTTAGTGAATTCAACGGCATCTTGTGGTGTATAGAACATTTTGGTAGACGCCAGTTGCGCGTCGTAACCCGCTAGATCAGTGCCGGAAGCCTTGCCCATGAATTCGCGTGCCTCTTTACCCGTTTTACCTTCTGCGCTCATGAGACTCATGATTTCGTACCAGGCGCCTACCAGCGCCTTGCCGAATTTAGGGTTGGCTTTCAGTGTATCGGTATTGACTACCATGAGGTCGATGATTTCCCCTGGGATCTGAGAGGAATCAAATACCATATGACTGTTTGGCATTGCAGTGATTTCGCTCAGTAAAGGGTTCCAGGTAACCACCGAGGTTACGTCACTTGTAGTGTAGGCAGCGACCATGTCGGCGTCAGAGGTGTTCACAACTTTTACGTCTTTTTCAGCCATGCCGACCGATTCCAGGCCTCGAGCTAGTAAGTAATGCGAAACACTGAGCTCAACCAGGTTTACGGTTTGGCCTTTAATATCCTTCAGGGACTTTTTATCTTTCAGTACCACGCCGTCGTTGCCGTTAGAGAAGTCACCAACGATCAGCGCCGTGGAATCGACTCCGCCAGCTGCGGGGATTGTTAATGCATCCATGTTGGTCATGCTGCAGCCATCGTATTGACCAGCCGTGTACTGGTTAATGGACTCAACGTAATCATTGATTTGTACAACATCAATCTTGATGCCATATTTATCCGCCCATTTTTTTACGATGCCTTGCTGCGCGCCGTAATCCCAGGGCATCCAGCCCACGTAAATGGACCAGCAGATCTTGAACGAATCTTTGGCGGTGGCGTGATTAGCAAAGCTGGTAAGAGCGGCGAGGATGCAAAGTGCAGTAGTGAAGCGCTTGGTCATGGTTAACCTCCAGAGGTTACACGTTTTTAAAGCAGAGGAGTCAATGGCATCTATGCCATGATTGCCTCCCGGGCTTTTATCCCGCCGTGTAACCCCTTGCCTGCGAAGCGGCGAAAGGTCGAAAGCTCTCGGACCAGCCATCGATTGCCCATATAACTGGACACCGATCGGAACCCTAGCGTTCTATTGGTGTTGCGCCTAAATGTGTTCAGAGCCAATAGCATGATGCCATTGATTCCTCTGATTAGCTCACTTAAACCAAAAGCAAAGCTTGTGCCATGCCCGGCGCCTGCGGCCGATGTTCGGGTAATTTATTTTAAACCATACCTTTTCTTACGGTAGGCTGCGGTAATCAAGTAAAAAGACGGCCCCGAAAAGGCGCGCTTTTGAGTCTGGCGTACTCTAATGGTGCAGATTTCATCGTGCTGGCTTAATACTTTGCCGCTTGCAGATGTTCCCTCAGTTTTTGAATAAAGCGGGTGTCGCCGCCTTCGTCGGTTGCCAGAAACAACACGAAATCACTGTCGTCTTTACGTTGAATATTGACGATGGTGTTCTCCCCCAGAGTGCTGCCTTTGGTTACCTCGATATCCGCTATATCGCTATACAGGGCCAGCTCGCTGCTTAAGGTGCCGTCTTCTTCTTTCCAATAGGAAAACACGTGGCGCTGCGTGATGCCGTTGCCATCTTCCATGACTGACAGAAAGCCATCACTGTAAAAATAGAGAATGTCATCGCCGGGCTGAATGATGCCCTGGCGCTGCATTTGCTTTAGATCCCGCTGCCACAAACGATCGCCATTGATAACAATGGAGTTGGGGATAGCGCCTGATTCCTGTGCCAGGGTAAGCAGTAACGCAGGTGTTGACACGATCAGCAGCAGAATATGCCTGAATCGCCATTTTGAGAAGTGTTGCACGGCATCTTTATGTTCAGCATTAATGAACAATATGTAGTTTGCCAATGGAAGGCATAAGGCAGCTGAAATAATCAGGCAGGGTATCCACAGTACGGTATTGTTCATCATGATCGCTACAATAAAAAATACCGCTGCTAACAGAGTAGCCAGCGCTTTTCCGGGCAGGTGCGAGGCCTCAAAGCGTGTGTCGTTATCCTGCTTTAAGTGTTGCCATAGATTGAAGTACCACAGGTAGTAAAAGATCCCTCTGGGCGCTGGCATAATCGCACTTTGCTGCTGCTGGCGGATATAGAGAAAATTTCGGTAATACCAGTACATGGGGTATATGCCTAACGTTGCGACCCACATAAACAGAAATTTTGGTAATGTGACAGGGAAGAATATAGCTTCACCATGAAACGGGTTACGCCATTGGTCCAGACGCCACAGCACAAAAATCAGAACGTAGGCGAGCAAATAAATCAGTATGAATATGCGGTAGTCGAGCTCGTGCCACTCGATATTGAACAGGGTGTTTTCGGCGCTGGATGAAGAATCGGTTGGGGCTGGTGTGTCTTCATCATGGTACTGGTAGATGCCGTAGCTTAAGTAATCCTGGGTTTTTTTCAGTGCGTTGATATAGTTGCTATATTCATTGGCAGGAACGTGATCGCTGTTGGATTCATACTTGAAATTGAGCTTCAGGGTTTTGGCAGTTTTGTTGTATTTGGCTCGATAATAAAACGTAAAATAGGGGTTTTTCTCAGTGAAGGTTTCATTGTCGAAATTCCAGTCATCATCTGCGAACTGTATCTCAATGGTTTGCGCAATGCGTTGAGGATAGGTCAGGTACAGCGGTTGTTGACGGCGGAGCTCGTCAGGTATGTCAAGATAGCTACTTAATGCATTGGGATAAAAGGAGCTGGTGAATTTGCCTTCCTTAGGATTGTCCTCCCAGAAGTTATTGATGCTGTAGTATTCCGTAGCGGCTAATCTGTTCTCGCGCTGATCATCTTTTATCGCTATATCTTGTCGTACCTGAATGTCCGGGTAGTAATATTCAAAGAAATCCAGATATTGTTGTTGTAGCTTGGATTGTCCATTGCTGGCCAGTTGGTTGCGCTGCCGCTCTGCATTCCAGCCTTCGTATATGGACGAGGTTGTGAATAGTACTGGCAGGTTGGTGTCGCGTTTCAGAACAAACCGATCCATAACCTCCAGACCGAATTGGGTGTTGTTTGGCGCCATTTCTACCAGCTGGCTGGTGCCAGGGCGAAGCACCAATGCCATACCAAAGTCGGGTTGGTGGATATAGTCGATTAAGCCATGCTGATAGGTGCGCGTGGGGTCTAGCCACCAGGTTTTGCCATTATGATTAACGTAGGTGATGACGTGATCAAAGGCGCGATTGCTGGGCAGGCGTTTTGCCAGTTGTTCGCCAAGGTCAGTGTTTACCAATGCTGGATAAGCCTCTACACCCAATTTGTTCAGCAGTGTAATCAGTACCACGGTTTTATCTTTGCAATCGCCATAACGGCGCTGAAACGTTTCGAAAGCTGTGCTGGGTTTGTGGGAGTTTTCTCCAAGCTCTATACCGAGATAGCGGATCTCGTCTTGAACAAAACGCAGCGCTTTGCTGATGCGTTCTTCATCGGTGTCGGTTGTGTTGTTGATGTCATTGACCAAGGCATCCATTTCTTCATTGCTGAGCCATACCGATTCATAAAGGCTCGCCCCCCAGTCAGCAACTTGCTGCCAATCTTTTGATTCGCTGAAATGGACACTGCCCCAGGGATCGAACCAATCCGGAGTGGAGTCTTCTTTGTGAATGGGCGCGATGTTTTTTGTGTTGATGGAGTACTCTATGCCTTGCGGTGTTTTGTTTTGTGTTACAGCAAGGCTGGAATGAGTGAGTTTGTAATGCAGCTCGGTTGGCTTGTTCCACAGGATGCGCAACTTTAACTGGCCCACGGGTACGCTCCAGTTAAGGTAGTGGCCGAAACCAAATATGTTCCTGTATACCGGGTTTTCGCCGTTGCGTGTGAAGCTGTACTCGATGGTGTCACCTACGCGAACATCATCTAATATGATATTCAGGGTGTGTTCACCGTTGTAGATCAGGTTGCTCATTTCATCTTCCCGCTGCAGGATCTTCATGTCTGCAGTGGGGATCTTGTCGATGCGTGTGCCTTTTCTGATGAGCGCCAGTGTATGCAGTTGCACGGTTTCATAGGCGGGATCATAGCTGATGTTGATTTGTGAATGCTCTTCTACCCCGTTTTGATTCACGATGTGTTCGGCATAGTGCTGAAATACTTCGCTAGGCTGTTGAGGGTTGGCTCGAACCTGAACATCTAAAAACAGATAGTAAATGCCATTCTGTATTTCGGATTCCGGGTATTCGATAGTGGGCGGCACTACCAGCGGTGTGACCCAGGCAGGTGTATTGCTGATGTTGATGGAGTTGGCGAAGCAGGTTGCTTCTAGCAGGAGCAGAAGTAGCCCCAGAATCGGGGGCAAAGCCCAATTTTTCTGTGATGTATGCATGGTCGTAACTGCTTGTAGTTGTGTTCTGACACTGAATCAAGCATCCCTAAGGGCAGTCTATGACTCAGGTACGTATACTTGATTTCAGTCTAGCATAGCCTCGCCACGATAACTGTTAACCCGCTTTAGCCAGCCCGGTAGCCACTTTTGTTGTTCTATCGGCTTTGGCGCCAGCGCGGCTCGACGGGTCAGTATATTGGCCGCCGACTGTGCAAAGGCGTCGTTGGGCGAGCTTGATTCATCCATGTTCTGCAATACCTGTAACAGGCCCCAGCCCTGTCCCTGATACGTTTCCCCGGCTGTGAGTCCTTCACCTTTAAAATTCACATAATCAATTAGCCCATACCATCCCCTGGAGGTGTTGCAGAGGGCGTCCAGTTTTTGCAGCAGCGTGCGCCGTTGTGGTGGCGCAGTGTGTTCTACCAACCGGGGTAGCGCCAGTTGAAGGCGTTGCATCATAAACTCCGTTTGTTCTGCTGTATGCTGTTCCAGAAACTGGCGCAGAATTTCAATATTCTCGCTGTTTGCGCTGCCTATGAATTCGTTGCGGTTGGGCCATGGTGCATCGAAAGGATGAAGCCGTTCCAGCCATTTTGGTATCGGAGCGTTTCTGCTGCGCAAATACTGAATCAGTTGGGGGAAGCTTTCTGTATAACCTTGATCCAGGTTGGCCGGATACCAGATGAAATGACCGATGCCCAAGGAGGGAAAGCTCTCCCCCTGATTCCAGTCCACAAGGCATTGTCGTTGACGATTGCATTCGTTGCGGTAAATCCAGTCGCCGATGCGAATCAGTGCGGAGCGGGATGGAGGCTGCTGGCAAACGTTTGGCTGGGGGGGCAGTGCTTGCGAATGTATACTGACAGCAAGCACCAGCAGGCCAACGATGGTGTGGAGAGTGAATGGTTTCTGCAACCGCATCAGGGCTTGGGTTGGATGGTGTGTGCCGCTTTTGCTTGCATGGCTTGGGGTACGCGCTGGGCTACAGTCTGAACCGTATGGTCTAGGGAGGCGCGGACAGCTGTGAACAGCTTTTTACCCGATGGGGTATTGGCAAAGGCGAGGAACTCTTTGATGGTGTCATCGCTCACGCTTTCCATGGCTACGCTTTGTTGCAGCAGGAGTTGTTTGCTGAGTTGTTCCCGCATGGGGGCTTTGCTTGAATCGAAGCTGGCATGCAGCTGTTGAAAGCTTTGAGGCTTATTGGGGGCAATGATCACACCAAGCCCGCTCATGAAAGCGGCTTGCAGGTTGACCACCATATCCAGGGCAATGTCGTTGGCCTGGGTTGCGGTGCTCATTTGTTGTAATAGTGCTTTGCGTTGTTCGCTGATGTTCGCGGTCTGGGATAGCAGCACCGCGCTCATTTTCTCGATGGCTTCTGGCCGGGTAGCCTGGGTTTGTGCTTCAAGCATGATCCGGGCGTTACTGCTTGTGTACCATTTCATTGAATCCAAAAGAGTGGGTACATCCAGCCGTTTTATTAAATCCGCTGACAGGATGGCAAGCATCTCTTTGGGGTCAAACACGTCGATCAGCGATGTGATCAGTGGGCTGATCAGGCCGCTGGCAGGGTTGTTGGGGGATTCTGCGGTTTGTCGCAATGCTTCCGGTATCTGCTGGATTTGGTTTTGCAGGCCGGTGGCCTCGATCAGTTTCTGGATCTGGGCCGGGTCCGGTGTAGCCTGCTGTGCATGCAATATGGTGCTGGGCAGTAGCAGGGCGATAACGATCAGTAGTGCGCGCATGTTGTATTCCTAGTTTCCATTTTTGGTGCCGGCAAGAACTTCCTTTTCCAAGGCCCAGAGTCGATCCTGGCCCCAGAGTGTGAGCCGGCCGTATTTGAATGCGGGTACTCCCCACAAGCCCAATTTGCCGAGTTCATCCCGGTTCCGTTCTGCTAGTTTGCGCCAGTTGTCCCCACCGAGAAATGCTTCGGCTTCGGCCCAGTCCAGTTCGGCGCGTTCGACAATTTTTTTCATGTGGCTTTTGCGGGTCATATCCAGTCCTTCCGACCAGATTCCGCTCATCACGGACACAACGTATTCTTTGTCGAGACCTTTTTGCTGCGCGAATTCGAACAGAGCCATGGCGTTGTTGATACCATCACCCAGGGGGTCGCTGATTTTGCCGAATGGCATGTTGTGTTTTTCTGCCTCTCGCTTGGCATCCTTAAGGATGTATTTCCGTTTGGCTTTGGGCAGGGCGATCCCCCGGTTGACCATGGGCATGACTGGCTTGGGAATCACAGGAATTTTGTACAGGTCTGCCAGTTTGAATACTCGATCTGCCGCCAGATAGGAGTAGGGGCTGCGAAACGAGAAATAAAAGTCCAGGGTTTTGACCTGTTTGGGGCGCGGCCGCAGAGTGTTGTAGCTCTGCAATACATGGCGATACTGGCGCTGATAATCGGCGATGTCGCCGGTGGCACGACGAATGCCGGGTTTGTTGAGCCGGTCTGCCAGGTGAGCCAGTCGGTCCAGCCCCCAATACCATTCGCCACCATAATACAGCATGGCGGAGTTGTAATGGCCCCGTGCCAACAGTTCGGCTCCCGATTGGGCCAGTAAGTTACGTGCTTCGGCTTCTTTGAGGCTGCCATAACGCTTGGCAGCGCTCTGAAATGTAGTGGTGCTGCAACCCCACAGTGCGCCGGTTACTTCGGTTACCAGATGCAGTAACTTGGGTCGGGTTTGATGTTTCAGCAGAATAGCGGTGGCTTTGAGGGCGTCTTCGTCGGTGGGCAGCTCGGCATCTTCAGGGAATACCAGATCATGCAGTTTGGCGAGACGTTTGGCGTCTTCCAGTGCATAGCGTGCCTGTAGATCTTGATGCGGATTGGCGTCTTCTGTCAAATCCAGCACGAAACGGATCTGCAGGTTGACTTTAAAATCTTCCAGAAAGCGGGGTAATGCTTGCAACAGCAGTAGCGAATAGGGGTCGTTTACCCGATGGTAAAAGATAACCGTATTCAGTGACGGCAGTAGTCGCCGCTTTACTTCAAACCAGCCCCGCTTCAGGTTGCGGGTCTTGGGGCTGGTTGCCATCTTCGCAAAGAATGGAATGAGCATTCTACTTAAAGTCATATTGGTTCTGTATGTTCCCCCAGTTCGCTTCCCGCGAAACTGTGATTTATAACGCCAACGCTCCCTTGCTAGGCGCTTTTTAAAGCTAGGTGCTTTTTACGGTCAGCCGTTTTACAAATACCTTGGAATTGCGCTGGTAATTGTACAGGGATTGACGGTGTTGTGGCAGCTCTGAAATGGTCGCACTCCTGAACCCGCGTTCCATAAACCAGTGTGCTGTTCGCGTGGTGAGAACAAACAGACTGCCAAGCCCTAGCATGGCGGCACGCTGTTCGATTGATTTGAGCAGTGTATCCCCCCGATTGCCCTGGCGATACTCAGGATGAACCACCACGCAGGCCAATTCGCCGCTGCTTTCATCCTGAAACGGATAAAGGGCTGCGCAGGCGATGATTTTGTCATCCCGTTCAATGAGGGTGAAGTGTTCGATTTCGTTTTCCAACAGTTCACGAGAGCGGCGCACCAGTACACCTTCCTGCTCAAGGGGTTCAATCAGTTCCAGCAGGCTGGCTACGTCGTCGATATTGGCAAGGCGCACTTTTTCGTAGGTTTGCTGTGTAATGAGGGTGCCGTTACCGTTTACGGTGAACAGTTCCTGCAGCAGAGCGCCGTCGGTTTCGTAGCTGATGATGTGGGCTCGGCTGGTGCCACGGGTGACGGCGTTGCGGGCGCTGATTAAGGTGTAATTGGGGTCTTCGAGCTGGCTGATCAGTTCGTTGGCCTGGGGCACGGTAAGTTCACGAATCAGCTCGCCAGCAGGTGCCAGTATGCCTTCAGCTTCATTCAGATAGATTATTTTATCCGCTTTGATGCTGGTGGCGGTGGCTTCTGCCACTTCTTCCCAAACCAGGTTGAAGGCTTCGCCGGTGGGAGAGTAGCCCAGTGGAGACAATAGCACCAGATGGCCATTATTCAGCTGCCTATGTATGGCGTCGTGGCGCAATTTGCGTACCTCGCCACTGTGCTGGTAATCGATGCCCTGGTGAACACCGTAGGGCTTGGCGACCACGTAGTTGCCCGTTGAGACGATGCTGTTGTCACCCAGGTGGGCGGCGGCCATGCACTGAACCAGTTGGCTTTGGACTTGAATCGCGGTGCGGCCTATGGCTTCCATCACGGCAGGCAGGCTCGCCTGATCGGTTACGCGGCGGTGGTGTCCGATTTGAATGGGGAGTTGGCTGTCGACCATGCGCTGATCAATTTGTGGGCGAGCACCATGAACTAAAACCACCCGAATACCCAGGCTGTGCAGCAACACTACATCCTGCATCAGTTGTGGGAAGCGGGCAGCCGTGACTGCCTCGCCGGGAAAGGCCACGACGAAGGTTTTTCCGCGATGGGCGTTTATGTAGGGCGTGCTGTTGCGAAACCAGTTTACGTAGTCTGTGGTGTTCGCTGCTTGATCAGGTTGCGTATCGATGTTGCTAAACCTCCGGGTAGTCAGGGGTTATCTTAGCCTTGCGGCCCCCCTGACCTCAATCATCCGTCAATAATTTTGTATTGCCACCGACCGCCGCCGTATTGATGGAGATGGTTTTTTCATTTGCCAAGCGCAACAGATAGTGTGGCCCCCCGGCTTTCGGGCCTGTGCCCGATAGATCCTGGCCGCCAAAAGGCTGAGAGCCCACCGTTGCGCCGATCATGTTGCGGTTGATGTATACGTTGCCGACCTGTGCCCGCTTGGCGACGGTTTCACAGAACTGATTGATGCGACTGTGAACCCCCAGGGTCAAACCGAAGCCGGTATTGTTGATCTGGTTGAGAACCTCTTCAACTTTGTCAGAGTGGAAGCCGATAACATGCAGTACCGGGCCGAATACCTCTTCATGCAGTTCGTTCAGATCATCCAGCTCGATAATGGTTGGTGGAACGAAATGACCTTCTAACTCGGGCAGTTGGCCCTCATACAGTAATCGATCTTTCTGGCGGAAGCGTTCAATGTGCAGCATCAGTTCAGACTGGGAGGCGCTGTCGATCACCGGGCCGATGTCGGTTTCCCAGTCCAGCGGATCCCCCAGGGTGAAGGTATCCAGATAGCCCTTGAGTGTGTTCAGGGTTTTTTCTTTGACATCTTCTTGAATGAACAGCACGCGCAGGGCGGAGCAGCGCTGGCCTGCGCTGTCGAACGCGGACTGGACAATGTCGCGCACGACTTGCTCGGTGAGGGCAGAGCTGTCGACGATCATGGCATTCTGGCCGCCGGTTTCGGCGATCAGGGGAATGATCGGGCCGTCGCGTTCGGCGATCTGACGATTGATTTGCTTGGCGGCGGCGGCGGAGCCGGTAAACATGACCGCGCGCAGGGCCGATTCTTTGAGAATGGTGTCTTCCACCAGCTTGCCGGGGGCGATTACGGCTTGTACCACGTCTTTGGGGAAGCCTGCTTCATGAAACAGTTCGATGGCGCGTTTGGCAATCAAGGGCGTCAATGTGGAAGGTTTGGCGATGACTGTGTTGCCTGCCGCTAGCGCGGCTGATATCTGACCGGTGAAGATCGCCAAGGGGAAGTTCCATGGACTGATGCACAGTACAGGGCCTTTGCCCTCCAGTGAGAGGCTGTTTTCTTCACCGGTGACGCTGGGCAGCCTGGTGGGTTCGAACAGATGGCGTGCCTGATTGGCGTAATAGCGCAGAAAATCTACCGCCTCCCTCACTTCTGCGAGGGCGTTACTGAGGGTTTTGCCGGCCTCTTGCATGGTGATCAGCATTAACTCGGCGTAGTGTTCTTCATACAGGTTGGCGGTGGCCTCCAGCAGGGATGCGCGCTCTTCGACATCCGTTACGCGCCATTTCTTCCAGGCGGCGCGGCTGGCATCAAAGGCGTGATGGCAATCCTGTCGCCCTGCTTTTTTATAGCTGCCGATGATCTCCTGTGGATGGCTGGGGGAGTATACCGGAGTGCGTTTTTCGTCTTCGGTGCCCAGCACAGGCGGTTTTTTGAGCTGTTCCTGCATGGACTTGCTGAGATTTTGCAAGGCTTTAAGGCTATCCAGGTTGATGCCTTGGGAGTTTTTGCGCTCTGGCTGAAAAATTCTGCGGGGCAAGGGAATGCGGGGGTTGCGCAATCTTTCCATGGCTTGAATGTTGGCGCTGGGTTCTTCGATTAGCCAGCTGCCATCGCTTTGCGCAAGCTGGATCTGGCGCACGAAGGAGGTGTTTGCGCCGTTTTCCAGCAGCCTGCGCACCAGGTAGGGCAGCAGTTCCTGAAACCGGCCAACGGGCGCATAAATGCGACAACGGACGTCGTCGTAGCTATTGATTAAATGATCGTAAAGGGATTCACCCATGCCGTGCAGGCGCTGAAACTCATAGCTGCCCACCTTGCTTTGCTGCGCCAGAGTTATCACGCTGGCAACGGTGTGGGCGTTATGGGTCGCAAACTGGGGGTAGAGGAAGTGTTTGTTGCTGAGCAAGGTTTGCGCGCAGTACAAAAAGCACAGATCGGAGTGATCCTTCTGGGTGAAAACCGGATACTCCTCCAGCCCGAGTTGCTGGGCCTGTTTGATCTCGGTATCCCAGTAGGCACCTTTTACCAAGCGCACGGGAATCTGGCAGTGCTGGGTCTTGCTCACGTCCATCAGCCACTGGATCAGCGCAGGGGCACGTTTTTGGTAGGCTTGTACCGCGATTCCCAATTTGCCCCAGCTGCGCAATCGGTTGTGTCCTATGGCTCTGGCGAACAGCATCAGGCTGGGCTCCAGGCGCCAGGTTTCTTCGGCATCAATGGTAACGGCGATGTCTCTCTCCTGGGCCAGCAGTAATAGCTCCATTAGCCGTTGGTAGAGCTGATCAAGGCTTTTGCCCTGACGTAATTCAAAGCGTGGGTGCAGCGCTGACAGTTTTATGGAGATCCCGCCGTGATCCTTGCGGGTTTCCAGTTTTTCGCTCAGGCAGGTAATGGCACCTTCGTAGCTGTCCATATAGCGTTCTACGTCCGCCATGGACATGGCTGCTTCACCCAGCATGTCGTAGGAATGAAAATACCCTTTCTCGGACTCCTGCTGGCTACGCTGCAGTGCGTCTTCGATGGTTTCACCGGCCACAAATTGCTGGCCGATCACCATCATGGCCTGACGGACTGCGCTCAATGCCAGCGGTTCACCCATGCGCCGAATCAGGCTTTTAAAGCTATCAGACAGCCAATTGCCCGGCATATCCTCTTTGGTGAACAGCTTACCGCTGATTAATAGCCCCCAAGTGGAAGCGTTAACCCAGCGGGCATCGCTGTGCCCTAAGTGCTCTGCCCAGTTGCCCTGTTGCAAGCGATCCTGCAGAAAGCGCTCGGCGGTATCCTGATCGGGGATGCGCAGCAGTGCCTCTGCCAGACACATCAGGGTAACCCCTTCTTTGTTGTCCAGGCCGTACTCTTTGAGCAGGGTTTCCACCCGAATGCCGGGTTTGGCGTTGCGAATCGCCACCAATAGCTCGCTGGCTTGGGCCTTGATGCGATCTTTGGAGGGGGCATCCAGGGTGTAGCCCATGAGCAATTCCTGCACAGCGTCTTCCTCGCTGCGCAAGTAGTGGGTAAGCAGGTTGTCAGGGAGTGGAAATTCCAGTCCCATGGATGAAGGGGCTTTACAGCGTGCCACGGAGATTCCTGTGCCAAAACAATGATATTAAAGTAATTTTGGCACAGGTTGGGGGGGAGCGTGAGGTTTTTGGAGAAATGAACACGCAAGGTGTGCGATTGTGCTGAAAAATGGCTGGGTGTATTGCTCAAGTTTAGCCATGAGGGTTTGGTATTCACAGTGGGTTTCAGTACACTGCTGAGCGGTACAGGCTACGAATGGAAAGGTAGTAAGCAGTGTTGCTGGAAGCGTTTGTTAATCGATATCGAAATCCTGGGGTAGCCCCCATTCATTTTGCCACCATCGTGCTGCCGCTGACGATGATTCTGGGTGCATTGATCTGCTTTGTGGGCACTCCCACGGTGATCATTATGGCGGTGTGTGATATCTACCCCGAAGTGTTCAGCCCCAAGCTGTCCATGGTGTGCGCTCTGGCGGGGGGTGGGCTGTTTTTGGCCCCCTTGGCGATCGGTGCCATGCACGGTCAGATCCGTGAGAAACAGCGCGGCATTGTGCGTGAGGGCTACGGCCCCAAGATGATGGCGTATTTGTTTATGTTGGGCATCGCGCTGCCATTTCCTGCGCTGTACGGTGCCAAGTTCTTTTATAACTATCCCTTTGCCCATTATCCTTCTTATATTTTGGAAGTGAAGCCCAGCCCTGAGTTGAAGGCGGAGATCGAGCGATTTGGGTTGGCGGAGATTAAATGGCATACACCTTATGATTACTCGTTGGATCGGCAGGTGATACGGTATGATTTTGGGGAGCCGGTGGATGGGGATTGGAGGAGTTATTATTCTAAATTTGAAATTTTAAGGGAAGTGGTCACTCAGGTTAATCGTGAGTATATAAATGCCGTTGCGTTAGTGTCCCCTGAAGGGCTCGTTTTAAATGATGCGACGTACCCTTTTGTATTAAACGAATCCAGTCCTGATAGAGTTTGTGTCGTGGAAGTGGGTGGGTTTGATGTTGGAAAAGAGAAAAACGTCCGATATAAACTCGGAGACGAGGTTCAAAGTATTCCATTGATAGCATCACGTACATCTTCTGGAGAGCCGGTGATCTACCTTGATCTGTCTTCGGTATTTGGTGCGTACAAAAAAGAAACAGCTTACGGCTATGTTGATAGTGATTACTCCTGTTCCCTGTATTCGTCTTTCGGAGATGCCTACTTTGTTGTTGTGCCTCAATTGATGTTTCCGGTTCTTTATCAAAGTATCTATTCATTCAAGAGAGATAGAAATCTTTCGCTCGACCTAGGGTTTGACAACTTTGTGTTATCGGTTAGATCATTATAAGCCGCGCGGGTCTGAGGTTGCCCATGTATCTGTGTGTTTGTCGCTAAGTTCGTTTTCAAAAACTTCATTTTTTCTGTAGGGAAAAAATACATCGCTCTTAGAAAATAGGTCGTTGTTGGCCGAAGATGTGATCCGAGTCCAGCAGACGAATTCCATGGATTTTAGGTCATCTGTGAGGTCTGATACATGCTGATATTTGAGAGTCCGAATGATGCACAATTTGTTCGATTTCGGCAGCAAGTAGTCTCCATCTGATTCTGGCTCAGATGTAGCAGATATCGAGAAGTGACTGATAGTTAAGGTGGTGCGAGACTTCTTGGTGGAGGTGTCCTGAAGTTGCAATCTAAAGGAATCGACCGAAATTTCTTTGCTGAATACAGATGGTGACTCTGTGATCTGAACATGTAATGACGACTGCCCCTCCACAAAATACGGAGCGTCTATTTCGACGATAAACCGAATGGAGTCGATTTCTCCTTTAAACGGTGTGTACCCGGCTGCGATCGCAGCACGGCCAAACCGTTTATGCATCACCTGCCCATTTGCATCCAAGGCCTGCATGGACAGTTTGGTCTTGACCGGGAACAGGCCATTCAGCAGCAGCTCTAAACTGGCGGTGCCTTCGTGCCCCTCGCGGGTCATGGGTTTAGTGAATTCTTCATCATCAAATTCCCACCAGCGGTCAGAGAAGCGATCCGAGGTATCGGAGGCGATGCTATTCCCCAGCACTTTGTTGATCAGGTTGTCCAAATGTTGACTGACGGCGGCTTTGTTGGCGGCAATGGGGTTGCCGATTTCGGCGCAGGGGATCAGTTTGGATTGCTGCTTGATGTAGATAGTGTTGTCGTGGGGCTGGAGCCAGAACTTGGGCATGGAAGAGGTCATGTGCCCCTCACTGTACATGAGTCCAAGTGGTTTATAATTCTGATCGAGTATCAGTGAGCCCAGTATGCGGCCAGTCAGCTGGAGATCTGGCAGGGGCTTGCCGTGTTCGTCTTTTAGGGTGCTGAATTTCGAGGTCAGGTAGTGCGATATGGTGGCAGCGGTATCTAACTCGGGTCTGGGCAGAGCGCTTAAATGATCCATCACTGCCCTGGTTTCGAAGCCCGGTAGAGCAAATGTGTCCTGCCCGGGTTTTTTGAGAGTGATCTCGGTCAACCCGAAATCGCGCATGGGGATTAAGTGGGATGCGCGCACGGGCTTGTCTGCACTGAATGGCCCCTGTTCCAGCCAGGTTTGCAGCAGGTTGTCTTCCTTGAAGACGAAGGTCTTCAGCAGTACCCCGGCAACCCCAACTACGATACCGATGGGGCCCAGAACCAGGCTAGTCGTGACCATGCCAGCGAAACCGAGTACCCCGCCTACCACCATGACGGCATCGGCGTACATAGCATCATCACCTTCTTGCCGATTTTCGACAAAATCGAGCAAGCCAACCGCAATCCCCAAACCAGCCGAGAAGGTGCCGCAGTAGCCAAGGAATTTGGCGGTATTTAAAGCCGTAGTGGACAGCGTGCGCCCCAGCATAACCTGGCCATAGGTGGTGCTCAGTTTTTCGGCGTTGCTTAAATAGGCGCGATGGCTGTGCACTATTTGCCAGAAATCGGCGATGCTGGAGGCGGTGCCCAGTATATTTGCCACGAGGTCGGTGATATTGCGGCCACTGGTGGCCTTGTCGGAGGTGCCAAAGACGACGCGGGTGATGTTGTAGAGGTTCAATGCATCAAACGCCAGCAGTGCGGAACTTAAGCTGGCATCACGCAGCGCATTCTTGGCGACCCCCTGCGACGGGTCGGCGGCATACAAGTGCTCACCACCTTCTAACACCAAGTAGTTACCTTGCAGTTGTTCATTCCACAGCGTGCTTTGGTATTCATCCAGTACGATGTGGTTGGGGCTGGTGTCGAATTCTGCTTGTTTGGCCTCGAAGTCGGTGGCGCTGCTGGAGGTGATGATCTCGGTTTTGCGGGCCTGCTCCAGGCGGATGGTTTGGCTTTCGTAAAAGTTAAGCAGCTCCCGGCCTTCGGGGGTGGATGTGTTAATGGGCAGTCTGCCTTGCTGCTCAATGTCGTGTACGGTTTTATCGTAGTGTTGGCTGTGCGTGCTGATCTGTTCGGTGGTGTTGGCTTGCAACTCAGCTCTTTGGTTCAGGTGTTGTTGATCCTGTTGGAGGAGTTCGTGCAAGGGGTGTGCAGGATCATGGCTACGTTGATACTGGACGCGATCTTGTTCTATGAGGGTGTCCAGTGCGTCGATGTCTTTACCGGATCGAGCACTGGCCTCGATGTCGTTTTTTAGGGCGGTGATGTCCGCATCGAGTCCGGCGATGGCCTGATCCAGTTCATTCCAGCGTTGCCGTTGGACTTGGTACTCGCCATCGGCAGCGAGCCGCTCTTGTGCGAGGCGCAGGTAGTCTGGATCGCGCTCGGCGGAGGCTTCCATGATCTCTACGTTGCCCGAGCCATCATTGTATTGGCGCACGACCTGATTCATTTCGTTTTGCAGAGCGGCTTTCTGATTGCTGAGGTCCGCCAGGCTGCTGCGCAATTGGTTTTGCTCATGGGTGAACTGTTTTTTGTACTCGGGCAGCAGTTCATCGCGCAGCTGCTTTTTCAGGTTGCGGCGTTCGGTGGCGTGGCGGCGTTTAAGGTCATCGATCGTGGTGTCCAGTTGCGTTTGCTGCTGTGTGGCGAACTCGTCCGGGCTGGTAAGAGCAAATTCCTCGGTCCGTTGCTGCTTGGCACTGGTTAAAAACGTGGCAATGATTTGGGTGCCGTGCTCCAGTTTGTTTTGGTAGATGGTGTCGAAACTGGTGTAGCGCAGATGGGTTTCCTGAACGGTGTTGAAGGCGTGGCGTAGTCGTTCCACGGTGGTGTTCAGTTGATTTGGGCGCAAGGTGTCGCCGGTGAGTTTGATGGCCGACCCACCCAAGGTGCCCAGTACGCTGCTGGCCAGTCGGATGGTGGATAAGCTGACTTTGATCAGGGTGGAGGGCTCTACCTGCCCTTCTTTGTCTTGCGTGTCCTGGTTGCGCTTTTTTTGATGCTGTGTAGCGGCATCAGGGCGATACAGGTTGGCTCTGGGTTTGCCCTCGGTACGTAACGCGGCCAGCAGTTCACGCTCTTGTTGGTAAAGGGTGTCACTGTAGGCTTGACCTGCGTTGGCGTTGATGCGCTGGGCCAGCTCTGTTAGTGGCATCTGAAACCTGTACAGGGCCACTTGCGGTGCGTTGAAGGCCAGTTCGCTCAAGGTATGTTTGCCTGTCAGCAGGGCGGCAATGAGTTGTGGGCCGGGGCTTTTTTCTGCGTCTGCGGCCAGCTCCAGGCCAATGGGGTCGCGTTCGATGAGCTTTGCGGTGGCTTGGGGCGGTGTGCCCAGTAAGGTGAGCAGAGCAGACAGGTGATACCAGCGGCGATGGGCGTAACCCCAGTAGGCGGTGTCTTCGTCATCACCACCAATTGGGCCGGGTAAGTCGGTCATAGCCCAGTAGTCATCCAGGGTGGCGCGCAGAGCGGTGTCCCATTTCTGCCACTGGGCATCGCCGTTCAGCAGCTGGGCGAGGCGCGTTTGCCAGTGGCTGATCAGTTGGTAGAGGCTGCGGCGCAGATCCAGGGCCAGTGCGGACTGGATGTCTTCCAGACTGAGGTGTTTGAAGGCTTCGTCGCTGTATTGATCCTGTTGCCAACGGGTTTTGCCTTTGGGTAGTTCGCCGCGGGTGTAAAACACTTGATAAGCCAGCACGGCGCTTTCATAGAACTTGGCATAAGGGTAGGTCGTGTTGCTGGCGTCTTGCATGTTGGTGGTGACGGTTTGCAGAAGATGCCAGGCAGTTTTTAAGTGGGTGCTCATCTGTTGCCCGATCAGCAGGGGATCTTTTACCGGTAGCAGTACCCAATCGGCGACCCATTGTTCAGGCTGCAGAGCGTCCTGGTGGTTCTGGCAGGCGGCCAGTTCCGGCACGGTGGCAACGAACTCGGCAGGAAACAAGGGGGTCGGCGTTTGGCTCTGGCGCTCCAGCGGGTGCAGCAAGCCCTGGTCTGGCAGGGTGCTGGGGGATTGGGTGATGCAGCGTTCTGTGCGCAGCGCGCTGGCGATTTGCGGGCTCCAGTCGATCAGGTTCGGGTCTTGTGCGGGCTCGGGGATACCGAAGGCGGGGATCTGGTGATCTTTATGTAGTCCACCTAACAGCTGAATACGCAGCCATGGCCATTGACCTTCACTGTAGGCGATTTGGTAGCGGCCTTCCTTGGGAATCAACACATAGGGTGCTGGGGTGTGGGCATCGTCGATTGCCCGCTGATCCAGGCCCTGCGTGGTGATCAGGTCGATGGCCTGGTAGGTGGTTGTGAGGCTGTGCGGATCGAAGGTGGCGCGATATTCAGCCCATAGGGTGTCGTTGCGGAATATGTACAGGTAGCCATCCCGCAGCGGGCGCCATGTGGTGTCGAGCTGGTCTTGGATGATGTCGAGGTGCTGGTCCAATATCACTTGATCATCGGGTACACCCGCCAAGTCTGGTAGTTCATCCACGGCCAGCTGATGGGTAATGGGCACCACAGCTTGATACAGCGGCGGTATACGAATCACCAGTTTGTTGGTGGTGTTCATGCGGAACAAGGTGTCGGGCAGCTGGGTGAGGTTGGCAGGTGTGGTCATGATGGCGTTATTGTCCGTATACTTTTTTCAGCTTGGCCTGGGTCTGTGGGCCGATGATCCCGTCTACATCCAGGTGTTGGTCTTTCTGAAAGCCTTTGGCGGCGGTGCGGGTTTTGCGGCCCATCAGACCATCCACCACACCGGCGTTGTAGCCCAGGTTATTGAGGCGTAGCTGTTGGCCTTTTACGGTGCTGACCTCGGGCAAGGTGTCGCCCTCGGTTTTGAATGCCAGTCGGTGGCTGGGGCTGCCGTCGTCGTTGAGGCCCAGTTCGATTTCTGCCTCGCTGATGGGGGACTCTACAATGACCTCCAGCACACCGTGTTCATCGGTAACCCCCGTCAGGGTGCCGCTGGCGTGGGTCAGGGTGAAGGGTTTGTTGGCAAAGGGGCTGCCCTGGCTATCTTGCACCTGCAACACAAACTTCTCGCCAATAGGTGTGAGGTAGGCGGTGGGAATGTTGTGCTGGCGTGCCCGTCTCAGGTGGCGACCCTGTTCGCTGATGACCTCATAGCCGCTTGCGGGATCGATCCGCTGATCCAGCAAGGCGGTTTCGATGTCGCCCACGTCTCCTTCGCTGTTGGCAAAGCTCTGTTGGTTGCTGTACTGGGCAATGGCAGCCAGGGAGGTGCCTTTCGCCTGCAGTTTGGCGCTGTCGTTTTCCAGAGATTCTATGTAGGGGAAATCCAGCTGCTTTTCTGAGTACAGCATGTGCAGATTGGCGCTTTGATCTGCGCCGTTCAGTTTGTAGGGCACCCATACTTCGCTGAGCCAGTGGCCGTCTGCTTCCCGCTTGTTGGCCTGACCCAGATCGCCATTCCAGTTACGACGAAAGAAGTCGACGTTGATGTCTCGCAGGGTCTGGTTTTGGCCCACTTCCAGTTCTCGCCACAGTTTGCTGTTCCAGAACACGTAGACGTAACCGGGTTTGAGCAGGTCAGTTTGTTCCCGCTTGCGTGCTTTGTTGATGTAACCTAATGGGCGTACGGGGATGATTACGGTATCCCATTCGGCTTTGCTGGTTTGTTCGTCGCTGGTGGGTTGGCCGCTGACCAGAGGCAGTCGGATGGGGCTGGCGGGGCCGCTGGTGGCGATGATCAGGGTGAGGTCTCGGGGCGCATTGGGAAGGCGTTTGAATTCCACCAGGCTGCGGTGTTTGGCGTGATGATCCAGGCGTACACTTTGTGTTTGCTGACGCTCCCCGGTTTGGCTGCCTCCGTTTAACGCGTTGATCTCCAGGCGCTGCTTGTGACAGCGGGCGCGGCCAGCTATTTCTATGCAAATTTTATGATGGGTTGCATCGTCGGTCGATGTGGTGTTGCGATCGGTAACAGCTCCGCCACCGGTTGCTGGTGTGTCAATTCCTGGGCTTTGAGCCAACATGCTGCTGAGTACGCTGCTGCCTTCATCCACCCCCATCATTTGGCGCATGACTGGGTTGCTGAACAGTTGGGAATGGGCTCGTTCTGCCCGGTAAGCAGACGTGCCTGTGGGGGCTTTGGCCGCGCCACCCCCGCTGGCTGTGGTGCCTTTTTGTATTAACAACTGGCCTTTTTCCAGTTGCTCCAGCAGCAGATCCTTGGGCTGCTGATTACCGGCGAGGCTCAGGTAGCGCTTCAGTTCTGGCAGCTGTGCCTCGTTCTGTTCCAGCAGTTTGCCGATAAAGCGTTCAATGTCATGGCGTTGGCGCAGGGGCAGTTTCCATTGATGCACGACTTCGCCTCCCTGGCTGGGATTCACCAGATCGTAAAGTTGGCTATCGACGGAAAAGCGGAACGGCATGCACAGAGCCCCATTATGGTGTGTATGCTTTTATAGACTGAAGTGGGGCAAAAATTTAGCGAGTGGAAAGGTTCAGCCCGTGTGTCGTTTGCGATACTCGCCGGGGGTTTCCCCTGTCCAGCGTTTGAAGGCTTTGGTAAACGGGCTTTGTTCGGAAAACCCCAGTAAAAAGGCAACATCCACCAGCGCCATGTCGGGATCATCCAGATAGTGGCGCGCCAGCTCAGCCCGGGTGTTATCCAACAGCTGTCGAAAACTGGTGCCAGACTGCTCCAGTTGATGTTGCAGGGAGCGGGTAGGCGTGTTCAGGCCGTTGGCGACGCTGTCCAGGGTGCAGCGGCCGTGGGACAACTGTTGCACTATGATGCCCCGCACGGTCTGTTGATATTCGTCGGGGCGCTTCAGATCCTGTATCTGCTGGATTACCTGCGACACCAGTAATTGATGGCTTTCGGGATCGTGGTAGGTGATGGGCAGTTGCAGGTAATCTTTGGGAAATCGTAATTGCGTTATCGGTTGATCAAAGCGCACGCGCCCACCAAACAGGTGTTGATACTGGGTTATATCCCGCGGGGGCGGGCAGGAGAATTCGACGTCGGCTATCAGATCACTGCGACCAGTGTGGCGCTGTGCGAACACCACCCAGCTGGCAACGGAAATTTGCATCAGGGCCGGGTGTAGATCGGGGATACGGGGTATCCACTGCAGTGCGATTTGGTCACCATCGGCCAACAGCTTGGCATCGTTAGCGTCATCAATCAGACGCTCATAGCGGATCAAGATGGCGGCAACCTCCGCCAGGTTCTTGCAGGTCATGGCGGCGTAGGCAAACACTCCCCAGTGTTTGGGGATTATGGATTGGGCGAGCTTGAGTGGCAGATGTTCGTCATCGGTGACGGCGATGGCTTTGGCCAATAGATCGCTCCACAGTGGTACAGGAATTCGCTCACTGAGGCAGTCATCATCCAGGCGTTGTTGCAGTTCCGGAGAAAACACCGACGCGGTGGCCAGGTCATGATCTTCCAAGTAGTCCAACAGTGCTCGGACATAGCCTACGCGAACTGTGCCGGTGACCGCGCTTTCCATTTTGCTTCCTTTTTATTATTTGTACGCACAATGGGTGGCCATATTTAACATGATTTGGCCGTAAAGGATAGCAAAGCATACCTCTAATATGATGGGTTTTGTACTGCTGATGGCGTTGCGCTGTTGGTCTATCGGACTTGGTTTTCGTCAATACGTTCTTCGGCTATTGGTCTACAGTGCGGATGATCATTCAGCACAAAAACAATAACTAAGAGGGTAGGCCGGTGTATATGTTAAAGGGTCGTATGGCGATAGTGGTATTGGGGGCCTTGCTGTTATCCGCCTGTGGGAGTGACTCAGAAGACTCCCCTCTGAACTCGCAGGCTTCGTTGGAGCGTGATGTATCCCTGCAGCAGGAGACTGAGCAGTTTGAAGCAGTAGCCGATGCCGAGTTTAATACGGCACTCTACCATCGTGCTGCCGATTATCCTCGGGTCTACATTGCCCCTATGAGCTATATACCTATATCGTCAGGTCAGCAATTAGGCATGCGCCTGACGCTGCCCGCCGATGAGCAAGGTGAGCCCTTGCCTGGGCCGTTCCCGGTGATTCTGGTGCAAAGTGGTTACAACATTGGTTTGATGTCGATTGCAGCGGCACCCGGTGGGGTGTTGCTTGGCATACCGGATTCGTATTTGGTGCGCCGGGGTTATGCCATGGTGTCGGTGGACGTGATCGGTGGTGGCATCTCCCAAGGGGGATGGGAGCTGTTTGGTGCCAAAGAGCAGGTCGGTTATGGCGATACCGTGGATTGGGTGAAGGCGCAACCCTGGAGCAATGGCAACATCGGTGTGGCGGGTGCTTCTTATATGGGGATTACCTCGCTGTTTACCGCGCAACAGCGGCCCGATGATATTAAAGCAGTGTTTGCCAGCGTGCCGCTGGGGGATGCCAAGCGTGGCATCGTGGGCACGGGCGGGCTGCTGAATGGGGTGTTTATGGGGGAATGGATGACGCTGACCCATTTGACCTCCACACAAAATGTGCCGCTGATGTTAATGCAGCCTGCGCTGATGCCGCAGGTTATGGCGGCCACGCAAGAACATATCGATCATATGGACGATTACTATCTGCCGTTGATTGAAAAAGCGATCACCGGCGACCCCGAGCTGGCCTACGACAGCCCGTTCTGGCGGGTGCGTTCACCGTTGGAGAATATGGATCGAATTAAAGCGCCTACGATCATCACCGGGGCGTTGAATGATCTGTTTCAACGGGATGCACCTTTGCTGTACGAAAGTCTTAAAGATCGTGTCGATGCGCGCTTGATGTTGTTCGACGGTGATCACCTCAGTAATTTTGCGCAGGCTATTCCAGGTACCGATAAAAGCAGCCCGGTGTTGCATGTGATGCTGCAATGGTTTGATAAACACCTGAAAGGGCTCGACTCCGGTACTGAATCTATCCCCCCCGTTACTCAATATGTAAAGCACTACAAACAAGGTAATTGGCAGGGCTTTATTACGGCGCAGGATTGGCCTCACCCCGCTGCTGAACCCCAGCGCTGGTACTTACATGGTGATGGTGCGATGTCGCAACAAATGCCGTTTATGGAAGAACAAACCCGCACCATGGAGGCCGCCCCCTTTGCAGATTACGAATACGGCAAAAGCGACGATGGCGGTTTTCTGAAATTGCACATTACGCCCAATGATGGCTCTGAGTGCTCGCTGAGCTATGTGCAGTGGACGCTGGGCGTAGCGGGGTTGACCGCGATAAAACCCTGTTTTTGGGATCATCGCAAGCTGGAAGCCAATGCGTTGAATTATGAGACGGCAGTGATGGCGGAAGACTATGTTATCGCCGGGCCCATACAGGCGGATCTGTGGGTCTCCAGCACCGCACATGATGCGGTGGTATCGGTGCGGGTTGAAGAGGTGTTGCCTGGTGGACGAGTTGTGCCCATTACCAACGGTTTGCTGCTGGCGTCTATGCGTGCGGTGGATGAAAGCCGTTCCCGTTATGTATTGGGCGAGATGGTGCAGCCCTATCATTTCTTAACTCAAGAAAGTGAGCAGTTATTAACGCCGGGTGATGTGGTGAAAATGCAAGTGGAAGTGTTTCCCACCAGTGCGATGATTCGCGCAGGCAGTCGTCTGAGGGTGTCGATCAGCCCCAGCAATCAGGCTCAGGGAGTGCTTAATTTAGTGCAGCGTGAGAATGTGGTGGGTGGTGTTACCAGCCTGCATCACGGCCCCCAATACCCTTCTAGCTTGGCCGTGTTGTCGGTGCCATTATCTGAATTAAATTAGTGCTTGGCTGTTTGCCGCGGCGTAGCAGTGCACACCACACTGACTACGCCGTTTTTTATCCGTTGACTGCCGACTCTCCTGGGAGCGGTTCATCGCGGGCCGACGGTGCATCCTTTTTATCACCAAACAGTTTCAGCAACAAAATGGGCAATAGCACCAGATCCACCAGTACAGCGCAAATAATGGTTATGATGGTGATCAGCCCCAGATCCTGATTGGGAATAAAATCCGAAAACAGCAGTGCGGTGAAGGCGATGGACATCATGGCGGTGGTGAGCAGCATGGCAACGCCGACCGTATCCATGGCGTATTCCACGGCTTCATAGTTGTTGAGATGCAGTTGTTCGCGGGCGTATTTATACTTGGCCAGAAAGTGAATGGTGTCATCCACTACGATGCCCAGCGTAATGGTGATGCCAACGGACATACCAAAACCGATTTTGCCGCTGATCAGAGCCCATACACCAAATGCCATGGCCGCCGGGAACAAGTTGGGGATCATGCTGATCAACCCCAGGGACCAGGAGCGAAACATGGCGATCAGCAGCAGTGAGATGAAGATCAACGCCACCACAAACCCTTTCGACAGGTTGTTCACGTTGGTGTATTGCATGTGGGCAAAAGCCAGGTTGGCGCTGCCGATGATAGCGTGCTTTGTATCAAAGGCGTGCTGATCCAGCCAGCTTTGAATATGCCCCTCAAGATCGATGAGCTCCTTATCCGACAGTTGATCGTACACTGCGATCACACGGGTTTCCGAGCGATCAAAATTGATCAGGTTGTTCAGATCCTGGCCGAACGGCAGTGACATTTCGTACATCAGCAGATACTGGGAGGCAAGCTCCCTCGATTCAGGGATGCGATACCAGTCCGGGTCGTCTTGGTGCAGATTTTTGTTCAGAGTTTTCATTACCTCCAATAGAGAGGTGGTGAAACGCAGTTGTGGGTTTTGCTGTAGCCGCTGCTCCAGATCGTCCAGCAGGTTCAGGTATTGGGGATCGTAAATGCCGCCGTTTTCGGTGGCGGGAATACTGATGTTCACCACCACGGAGCCGCTGATGCGTTCGATCATGAAATCCATGTCGCGGCGTACTTCCAGTTTCTTATCAAAAAATTCAACGAAGTTGTCATCCAGGCGGTTCAGGGGAATCAACGATGCCAGGGTGATCATCACCAGTACAAAGCCTACGATGATTTTGTTGCCGTGGGGTTGATAGTAGTGAATCAGGCGGCCCATGGAGGGCAGCTTGGTGACGCCACGGGCTTTGCTGGGCAGGTAATACACCAGCGCCGGCAAGAAGGTGAGTGAGGCCAGCATGGCGTAGAGTATGCCGACGCCAGCGGCAGTGCCCATGTGGGCAAACGGTGGCGATTCGCTGAAGTTGAGGGCAAAAAAGCTAACGGCGGTGGTGAGGCTGGTGAACACAATAGGGGAAAAGTTTACCTCGATGCTTTTTTCCAGGGCGGTTTTCTTGTCCAGCCCTTTGTTCAGCCCCTGGGCGTAATTCACCATTAGATGAATGCAGTCCGCCATGGCAATGATAACGATGATGGCCGGTGTGTTGACTAAAATGGGTGACACTTTGACACCGCTCCAAAGCACCGCACCCATACCAGCAAAGATGGCCAGCACAGAGGTGGCAATGCAGGCCAGGTTGCCGATCAGATCCCTTAAGGTGAAGCTGAGGAAAGCAAACACCAGAATCAATGCAAACGGAAAAATGGTGCGGCCATCCTGCTGCACGATGGCGGGCAGGGAGGTTTCCACCGCTACACCGCCTACCACGCGGAAATCAATGTCCGGATATTGTTGGTCGATTGTTGCAACATAGTCACGCACGTATTCCACTACTTTTACCGCGGCCTGTCCGCTGTCCTGTTCGGGAAAGTTCAGGATGACTGAGACCAGCGACAGATCGCCGTCCCGAGTGATCAAATAGTCCTTTACCCCGGTTTTCTGCGTGGCGTAGCGTTTGCGTGCCAGCAGTTCCTGGGGGGAAAGCGCGTTCACGTCTTCCACCAGAAATTCCACCATCAGCTCGTCGCCGTCTACGCGGGTGTAGAGATGATTACTCAGGGATTCCACCCGTTGGGAATAGGGGATAGACCAGCCGAATTCGGTCAGTTGTTGGATGGCGCGCAGGGCGTTGGGGCTGAAGATATTCTTGTTGCGAGGTTCCACCAGCACCATGACATTCTTGTCGCTGGTGTAATCCTGCTCGATTTTGATCAGGTTGTTGAGGTTCTGGTCCGTTGGTTTGAAGAAGTCCCGCTGATTGGCCGAGAACTGGGCGTCTTTGCCGCCCATGCCCAGCAGCAGCGCCCCCAGAACCACCAGCATAATGCTGGCGATGCGGTGATTCATCACCCACTTTGCCCACTGTCTTGCTAACACGTTGACTGCCCTCTGTGTCTACTTCTTATAAAGCGTCTAGGTATATAGAGTGTTTTGGATGAGACATGATAATGGCGCTGTCTTGTGGAAGACAGCGCAAGAAGAGACAGAAAAATGTGATTTTGTGCCAGTGTGGGGCTGGCGCAGGGTTATCTGCGCACGGGCCCCAAGGGGGAGTTGCTGAATCCTTGCTCATCAAACGAGTCCGGATCCGGAGTGCCGTTCGATGTGAGGCTGTTCTGGGTATTTGGTGCAACAGCGTGCAGGGCGCGGGCAACCGAGCTGCTGGTAGCCGCAGGTGGCACCACCTCAACAAAGTCGGCGGCGTTGGTGGCCACGATGTTGATGAAGGTACTGAGGTCGGTAGAGGTGCTGAACAGGCGGCCATTGCGGTCGCTGGCCAGCAGCAAACCATCCTCCCGTAGGTTCAGGTCGTACAACGAGCCTCCTACGTTCAGGCTGGTATCAATGGTTCCATCTACATTATGGCGCTGAATCAGGCCTCCCCAGGTGGCGCTGTAAAGGGTGCCGTTGGCGTCCACTGCGATGGCTCTTGCCTGGTTGATGCCCGTACTGTTCATCAGCGACAGGGACTCCAGGTCAAAGGCATGAACGGTTGTACCCCGATCATCCAGAGCATACAGCACCCCATCCAGACCCAGGGTCAGATCGATGTAGTCGTCTTCGGCAAAGTAGGTGACTTGTCCGGTGATGGCATCAAAGCGAATCAGACCGCCCCGGTTGTAGCGGGCGTTCCTCATGTTGCCCACGTAGACATAATCACCGCTGCTGGCGATGCCACCGTAAGTGCCATTGTTGATGAGGGACCAGTCCTCTGCCTGCAGGTGCGTCCAGCGGTGGGTGGCCGGGTTATAGAGGCTGAGCTGGGGCGAGAAGGTGCCGTTGAATACAGCGATGCGGCCGTCATCCAGCAAGGTGAGATCCCGGGGGTAGTCGCAGCAGCCACCAGCCGGGGGCACGGCCACTTCCCGCATTACTTGGCCGTCTGCTGAATACAGGCGCAGAGATTCGTCGTAGATGGTCAGGAACGCGCCGCTTTGAGCGGACCAGCCGGTGCGGCGGGAGACCTGCACGTTGTCCAGATAGACTGTGCAATTCGAATCAGCGTGGAAGCGGATGCGATTGAAGCCACGGGCCACTGGGAAGGTGAAGGTGGACCAGCCGGGGGCTAAGAGGGTGAAGCTGAAGGTTTCCTGGCCAGTGTCTATCTGTAGCAAACTGTTGAACGAGATGCAGTTGCTGGCGGCCTGGATCTGGACATTGTTGCCTGCGAAGAAGCCGCTCCAGATGATGCTGCCGTCGCTGTCAGGTGCCTGGCGTAGGGCTTGGTTGCCGTCACTGGCGAGGCTGGTGCTGAGACTCCAGTCCGGGCTGCCGTCGGTTTCCCAGCCGGTGGGCAGCTGTGGGTCTTCGAACGAAAACGAACCAAATTCAAGGTACGGCGGAGTGGAGGTGGGATCATTGGGATCGGTGTCCGCCAGTGATTCTTCATGGTTGCTGCTGGTGTCGCCATCCGGGTCGAGGTTGGCGTCGGTGGGATCGTTGGGCAGCAATTGGTGACGGGCTTCCCAGCCATCACTCATCTTATCGCCGTCGGTGTCCGGCAGGTCTGCCTGGGTGCCGTGGACGCTGACTTCGTCGTAATCGCTCAATTCATCGCCGTCGCTATCCGCCAGCAGGGGGTTGCTGTAATGGGCATATTCCTGGCTGTTGGTGAGCAGGTCGCCGTCGGTGTCAGTGTTGGCGTCATCGGTGAAATAAGGATCCAGACCATAGCGACGTTCCCACCAGGTGGGCAGGCCATCGCCATCGTAATCGGGTTGGGTGTTGATGGCGGATAAGCGGCCTTCGTCCGATAGAATGTACAGAACATGGTCACTTCCCAGCAGCAAATGGCCGCCGGAGTTGAATTGCCAGTGTTCTGCACCGCTGGCTCGATCCAGTGCATGGGTTGTGGTGGCGGTGGAAATCAGGATCAGGTTGCGGGTGACGATGATGGCACCGGTGGCGTTGGTCGGTGCATCCCATTGCCACAAAATACGTTGGTCGGTAGCCGCAATGGCCTGCACACTGGAGCCATTATTGATGGCGTAAACAGTGCCGTCGGCGTAAGCCGGCTGGGCTGAAAACTCCTCACTGAGCTGCCAGTCAAGCGTCATTTGATTGAGGTTGAAGTTGAGCAGTCGACCCTGTTCCGCCACGATGGCGTTGCCTTGGCTGGTTAACACGGGCGCGTATTCCACGTCATAGCCATGCCAGCTGTAATCGGGGTCGGTGATGCTGCCCAGCACGCTTCCTGAGTGGCGATCCAGCAGATGAAGCGCACCATCCATATAGCCAGTTACCCAATCTGCATTGACTGCCGGGGTCCAGCTATCGAACTGGGGTAACTCCGTGAACCAGAGCGATGTCCCGCTGGAGAGGTCAAAGGCCTGGAGGCCACCGAAAGCTCCGGCGTTGACGTAAACGGTGTCGTCAAAGGGGGTAGGTGCCAGATAGTCTTCCCATTGGGCGCTGAACATGCTGGCGAATTGCTGTGCGCCGGTGCTGGCGTTGAAGCTGTATAGAAAGGGCTTGTTGGTGCAGCTGCTGCATTCCTGGCCTACTTGCAGTAATACGCTGTTGGCTGCGTAGGCGGGGGGATTGACTGAAGTGACGGCTGAGCTGAAGCGGTGTTGCCAGGCCTTGGAGCCATTGCGAGTGCGCAGAGCTTGCAGGGTCTGGTCAGCCACAATAAACAGGTGCTGGCCGTTGCTCACTGGAGGTTGATAACTGGTGCTCCCCAGGTCCGTTTGCCACAGCAGGGAAAAGTCATCTGCATTCAGGGTGATGGGTACGTAACCGTCGTGGCTGGCGTTGCCCTGCAAAGTGATCCAGTCCGGTGCTGCGGATTCTTCTACAAATAGGCTGACCTGCGTTTCCCGAGAGACAGCGTCGCCATGGCTGGCGGTGTAGGTGAACCTATCCCAGCCGCTGTAGCCCGCCGTCGGGGTGTACATCAGGTTTGGTGCGGTACCGCTCAGGGTGCCGTGCTCAGGTTGGCTTACTTGGTAGGTGAAGCTGGAGCTGTCCAGATCTTTGGCATTCAGGGAGATAGCCTGGCTGCTGCCGGCAGGAACCACCTGGTTAATATCCGTTGTGGTGGGTTTGCAAGCCGCAAGACCGAATGCCACGGCAACCAGCATACCTTTGCTGATCAAAGCGTGTGTCTGGGTTTTCATTAGATTCCTTCCTTTTTTTGTTATAACTAAATTTCAGAACGGAGTGGCCTTTCAGAAGGCTCACCCTGTTCTGCTCGTTCAGTGCTTACTTGGCCGTCTTACTGGCCCGATCCATCTTGTCCATGATCTGCATGCACAGGGCTGAGACCACAAAGCCCATGTGGACGATTAGAAGCCACATGATCTTGGTTTCGGCCATGGCGTCGCTATCGGGCTTGAATTCCATATATACTTTCAATAGATGGATGGCTGATATGGCCACAATCGACGCAGATAGCTTCAGTTTCAGCGATCCTGAGTCCATCTTCCCCAGCCAGCTCAGTTTTTCGTCGCCTTCGTCAATGTCAATTTTGGAGACGAAGTTTTCGTAGCCAGAGAACATGACCATCACCACCAGGCTGCCCACCAGGGTCAGATCCACTAAGGTCAGGATCTTCAGGATCAAGGTCTGCTCCGGCATGGTGAGCAGCGCGGGTACAATATGGATCAGCTCCTGAAAGAATTTGAAGGCCAGCACCACCAGCAGTAAGCTGAGGCCTAGATAGACCGGAGCCATCACCCAGCGGCTGGCGTAGAGGGTTTTTTCGATCAATGATTCCATGGGGATATACTTCCGAGTGACCGTTTGGATGAGGCAAAGATACCGGAAATTTGGTGCGGGGTCACGGTTCTGTAAAGCTATGGTTGGTTTGGATAAACGCTTGAGTCTACAATTGTTTTAGTACCAACCCTTCGGCCGGTGTTTAAGCCGGGGCCACTAACCAGCAGAGCATTCAATGTGACCAGTATTCAGAAAAGCAAAGCCAACTTTATGCAGCCCAGTATTCGCATCGATATACGCTGGGTGCTGGATGGCCTGTTTGAGGATGGTCGTATCAGCGAACGGGACCTGAATTTCGTCTCCGGGCAGCGGCGTGAAAAGTCGGAGTTGAACTGGAACCCGTTGCAGTTTCTGGCCAAGTTTAATCTGCAAGATCAGCAGAATGAGTCTAAAACCCTGGATTTGGACAGGCTGACCGAGTGGCTTGCCAAGCGTGCGAATCAGTCGCTTTACCATATTGATCCACTGAAAGTGGATGTGGCCGCTACGACGGCAGTGATGTCGTTCCAGTTTGCGGAGCGTCACGAAATTCTGGCAGTGGCCGTGGATGATGAAACTGTCACCATTACCAGTGGCCAGCCATTCAGTCGTGACTGGGAACAGGGTTTGGAGCAGACCCTGAAAGGTAAGCGCATCAAGCGGGTGATTACCAACCCGGCCGAGATCCGGCGTTTCACTCTGGAATTCTACAACCTGGCGCGCTCAGTAAAGGGGGCCAGTGGCGGTAAAGGGCCATCCAACGTTACCAATTTCGAACAGTTGCTGCAGTTGGGTGAGCTGACGTCGCCGGATGCCAACGATCAGCATATTGTTAAGATTGTGGATTGGTTGCTGCAGTACGCCTTTGACCAGCGTGCCAGTGACATTCATCTGGAGCCCCGGCGGGAGGCCGGTAATATTCGATTCCGCATCGACGGCGTGCTGCACGATGTTTATGAGCTGCCGGCACCGGTTATGGCCGCCGTAACCAGTCGTATTAAAATCCTCGGTCGCATGGATGTGGCAGAAAAGCGTCGCCCCCAGGATGGTCGCCTTAAAACCAAGAGCATGGAAGGGGATGAGGTGGAGTTGCGTCTTTCTACTTTGCCTACCGCGTTTGGCGAGAAGATGGTGATGCGTATTTTTGATCCGGAAGTGCTGGTTCGCTCTTCGGCTCAAATGGGTTTGGCAGACGAAGACTTCGAGCGCTGGAATGCCATGGTGACGCAGCCCAATGGTATTGTGTTGGTAACCGGGCCTACGGGTTCGGGTAAAACCACCACGCTTTATTCCACTCTTAAGCAGCTGGCCACTCGGGAGGTAAATGTCTGCACCATCGAAGACCCCATCGAGATGGTAGAGCCTTCCTTTAATCAGATGCAGGTTATGGATAATATTGATCTGACGTTTGCCGATGGGGTGAAGTCGTTGTTGCGACAGGATCCTGACATCATCATGGTGGGTGAGATCCGTAACCTGGAAACCGCCAATATGGCGATTCAGGCCGCCCTCACCGGTCACTTGGTGATCTCCACTCTGCACACCAATGACGCGCCTTCTGCCATTGTGCGTTTGATCGATCTGGGGGTGCCGCCTTATATGATATCCGCCACTCTGCTGGGGGTAATGGCGCAGCGTTTGGTGCGAACTCTGTGCCCTCACTGTAAGCGCGATACATACGTAGACCCCGATGCCTGGCAAAACCTGATCAGCCCCTGGAAAGGTAAGCAGCCGGAGAAGATCAAGGCTCCGGTGGGTTGCCTGGAATGCCGCAAGACCGGTTATTTGGGGCGGGTGGGTATTTACGAGGTGATGCCTCTTTCACAGGAGCTGAAAGACATGATCAGCCACTCGGCCGATCTGAGTGATCTGCGTAAGCAAGCCATGAAAGAGGGTATGCGTACCCTCCGATTGAGTGGTGCGCAAAAGGTTGCAAGCGGGCTTACTACCCCGGAAGAGGTCATGCGTGTCGCCCCTGTAGTGGGTTCTGGCTAGGCTAATTTGGTTTGTGAATCAGCCTGCAAATATGGGATTCTGCGGTTAAGGTTTCCCTAAAAAGTGAATCCGTTGTTAGAATGGGGCATCCGAATAATACAGACTCTTTATCAGGAAGATGAACTTGCTGTCGGGAGCCATTGGGCACAGCGGTCTGACATAACAATAAGAAGTGACAAAAATGAGTTCCCTGTTGTCTGCGTTTTCACCAGTTCGCAACCTGAAACAACTCTTTGTTCGCCCGGAATCTAATTTTCCTGTGCTGGATGGTTTCCGCGCGCTATCCATGCTGTTGATTCTGGTGTTCCACACTTTCAGTATTTACTGCGTTTATAACCCGGAAGTCGAGCTCATCGATATGGTGGAAGCCAGTGGTTGGTCTGCGTGGATTTGGAACGCGGATAAGGGTGTTGATATCTTTTTTGTGATCAGTGGATTCCTGATCACCGGCATCTTGTTGCGCCAAATCGATCGTGATGGGCGCATTCGCTTTGGTAATTTCTATTGGCGCCGCTTTATGCGCTTAAGCCCCGCTTACTGGTTCATGATTGCACTGTACGCCTGGATGGGGTTATCCACTATGGATCTGGAAGCGCGGCAGCAGCTGCATCTGGATAATCTGTGGGCCAACCTGCTGTATGTGAACAACTTTATCCCTTATCAAGAGCAGGCCATGAATTGGACCTGGTCTTTGGCTATAGAAGAGCAGTTCTATCTGGTATATCCGTTGGTGCTGTTTGTGCTGGTGAAACATACCCGGCGGCCTCTGCTGGGTATGTGGGTATTGATGGGGGTGTCGTTTTTGGTGCGTTTTATGGTGATCATGTTAGATGAGCCCATTCGCACCATGTCTGGTAGCGATCTGGCTTTGGATAAACAGTTCCATGCCTACCACTTCTCGGTGTTGTACGACAATTTGTACACGCGTTTCGGTGCGTTGCTGAGTGGTTGTATCGCAGCATTCTATTATTTTCATAACGAGCAGGCTCTACGACAGTTTTTGAATTCCACCCTGGGCAAGGTGTTGGAGTTTGCCAGCTTTGGCATCATTGTTTTCGTGATGTGGTTGCCGGTGCTGAGTCGCAGTATGGATGATCAGCAGGCATTCACCATATTGTACCAGACGTTCAGCCGCAATCTGTTCAGCGGAGCTGTGGCCTATCTGGCGCTTGTCTGTCTTGAGAAAAGTTATCTCAGTCGTGTTCTCAACCTGCTGTTTTCCAATCGTCTATGGTATCCCCTTGCGCAGCTTTCCTACTCCATGTATCTGCTGCATATATTCCCCATATTGATTTTGGTGCAGTTGGGGGTGTCGGCTATGCAGAAGTATCCTGAGCGTTATGACTATACGCACTGGGAGGCCATGAGCCTGATCTGTGTGTACGCTACCGGTATTACCATTCTGGGCGCAGTGATTGTTTATCTGATCATTGAGCGCCCAATCATGAATTTGCGGAAATAACATGACTTCAATGGCTTTGGATAAGCGTGCCTGGTGTGCGCTGGTATTGGGGATCGTGTTGGCGTTGCCTTCCCTGTGGGTGGGCATGCAGCTGGATGATTATTTTCATTGGGGGCTGGTGACTCAGCGTAGTCAGGTGCTGCAGACGGTGAGCCCCGCCAGCCCCTACGGGCTGTTCAGTTTTGTGGATGGTGATCCTGCGCGGGTAATGGATTTGATGAACCTGGGTCTGGCCCCTTGGTGGACCTATCCTCTGGTGGAATACGCGTTCTGGCGACCCCTCACTGAATTGACCCATGGTCTGGATTATTCGGCCTGGCCCCATTTGCCGAAACTGATGCACGTGCACAGCCTGATTTATTTCGGCTTGATGTTGTGGTGTGGGTTTCGTCTGTTCAAGCTGATTCAGGGCCAGTCATCCGCTTGGCTGTGGGCGGCGTTCATTTTCGCTCTGTCCTACACCCATGGGGTGCCTGCGGGCTGGTTGGCCAATCGCAACGCGGTATTGGCTGTATTGTTTGTGGTTCTTACGGTCGCCTCTCATCATCAGTGGCGGCAGGGCAGCCGTAGCCCCCTGGATTTCAAATCCAGCGTGTTTTTCACCCTGGGATTGTTGTGTGGTGAGATGGCGGTGACGGCGGGTGCCTATTTGTTTGCTTATGCCCTGATGCTGGAGCGCGGCGCATTGCGGGAGCGCATTTACTCCTTGCTGCCATACGGTGTGATTGGTGCTGCCTGGCTGGGGATGCGATCTTTGCTTGGGTATGGGGCCAGTGGTTCCGGTCATTATATTGACCTGCTCCAAGCGCCGGGGCTGTTCCTGCAGATGCTGGTGGGGCGTGGGCTGGATTTGCTGGGTGGTCTGTTCTGGATGGTACCGCCCGAGCTGGGCTCCGGTTTGCCTGAATGGCGGCGGCTGGTGTTCATGCTGCTGTTTGCGCTGTTGCTGGTTGTGTCCTGGCCGCTGCTGAAGGCGGATCGTCGAGCGCGTTTTTGGCTGCTGGGTGCGCTGCTGTGTTTGGTGCCGGTGGCCAGTACCATTCCCCATAGCCGTTTGTTGATCGCAGCCAGCGTCGGCAGTGCTGGTTTTATGGGGTTGTTGTTTTCCGCTTGGCGCAATGGCGAGTTGGCCGTCAGCGGATGGTTGAAAGGTGTCACCACGCTGCTGGTGGGTGTGTTGGTGGTGCTGCAGATTGGTTTGTCGGGAGTGCTGTTGCCATTAGAGATGGTGTCCATGCGTCTGGTGGGGGATAACTATCTCAACAGCGGTGCCCGTTCCTGGGATCTGAGTGATATTCCCCGTAAGACTACGCCCATCCTCATTAATCCACCGCTATCCAGTGCCGGTGGTTATATTAATGGTGTGCGGGCCTATGATGGCTTGCCGGTGGCGTCAAAAACCTGGTTGTTGGCGTCGGGCATGCAGCCTCTCACGCTGACGGTGCTGAATGCCTACACCCTGGATCTTTACAGTGAAAGCGGCTTGTATGATGGCGTGCAGGAAGGCGTGCTGCGGGGCCCACAGGTTCCCTTCACCAAGGGAGACAGTGTGCAGCTGGCGGGTATGATCGTCACGGTCATGGAAGTGAGCAACGGCGTCCCGGTGCGAGCCCGCTTCCAGTTCTCAAGCCCCATCACCAGCGATCTGTATCAGTTTTCCCACTGGAACAGTGGCAATGTAGCGCTCTGTGTATTACCCGAAAAGGGGCAGTCGATAGAGTTGAGGCTCGATTCTACCCAGTGCGCTACGCCTTAAAGGTGTGTGTCAAAGGCTTGCTTCCTGGCAATTTGTTGCAGATCATGGTGCCGACTCCCGCCTTGACTAATAATCAAGGCATCTGAGCCAAACGGCCTGCAAAAAAAGGATCACTGCCTGCCATGAGTTTGTTTTCGCTGGATCGTATTCCCGCAGCGGTGCTGCCTGCACTGCAATCCAATTTACATCGATATGAAGAGGCCCTGTCCGACGCCGGCCTGCTGGATCAGGTTGCCGGTCTGGGGGCTGCCCTGCTTCAGGAATTACAGGGCTGCTTTCTGGCCAGTGATTATGTGGCCGCACAACTGATTCGCTTTCCTGAACTGCTGTTGGAGCTGGCGGGTAGCGGTCAACTCCATCGCAGCCACGAGCCTGGATATTACGCCTCCACACTGCATACCCTGTTGCAGCCTGTTGCCGATGAAGCCGGGCTATCCAAGCCGTTGCGCCAATTCCGCCGTCGCGAGATGGTGCGCATCATCTGGCGGGACAGCAATGGGCTCGCCGATTACCAGGAAACCGTCCGTGACCTCAGCGCCATGGCAGACGCCTGTATCGATCAGGCGTTGAATAAGATTTATCCCTGGATGGAGCCTCAATTCGGGCTGCCCTATTACAAAGACAAGTCCGGCGGGCAGAGCGATCAAACCATGCCCTTGGTGGTGCTGGGAATGGGCAAGCTGGGTGCGCGGGAGCTGAATCTTTCCTCCGATATTGACCTGATCTTCGCCTACGCCCATGAAGGCGAAACCCGAGGTGGGCGCAAGGACATGGCCCATCGTGATTTCTACAACCGTTTGGGTCAAAAGCTGATTAAAGCGCTGGATGAAAACACCGTCGATGGCTTTGTGTTTCGGGTGGATATGCGTTTACGTCCCTATGGCAGCAGTGGTGCCCTGGCACTGAATTTCCGGGCCATGGAAAGCTATTACGAAGAGCAGGGCAGGGAATGGGAACGTTACGCCATGATCAAGGCCCGCGCCATTGGCAGTGATAATGGCGACGGCGAAAAACTGCTGCAGCGGCTGAAACCATTCGTGTATCGCCGTTACGTGGATTTTGGTGTCATCGAATCCCTGCGTGAGCTGAAAAAGCTTATAAATCAGGAAGTGCTGCGGCGTGGCAACGAGGATAACGTCAAAACCGGAGCGGGCGGAATTCGTGAGGTGGAGTTTATCGCCCAGGTATTCCAATTGATCCGGGGGGGGCAGGATGTGGAGCTGCAGCAACGTAACCTGCTGCAGGTAATGGGCATTATTCGGGATCTGGGTTTGTTGCCCCCCGAGATAGTGCAAACCCTGTGTGATGATTATGTTTTTTTGCGTAATGTCGAGCATCGCATTCAGGCGCTTCAGGATCGCCAGACCCAACTTCTGCCAGAAGAAGAGGTACAGCAGGCGCGCATTGCCATTGGCTTAGGCTTTGCCGATTGGGCCACGTTCTACCAAACCCTGAATCAGGCGCGGCAGCGGGTGCGTACCCATTTTGATGCAGTTATTGCCGCCCCCCAGGATCAGGATGAGGTGGCCGTGCTGGATCAAGCGGTGAGCCTATGGTTGACGGAGCAGAGCGCAGAACAAGCGATCGAAGACCTGCAGCAACTGGGTTTCAGCGAGCCCCAGAACACCTGGAATCTGCTGCACGAATTCCAGACCAGCCGTCAAGTTACCCACATGCAAGCGGTGGGGCGCGAGCGTCTGGATAAGCTGATGCCCCTGCTGATCAACGCCTGTGCTCAGCAGGCCGATCCGGATCTGACCTTTCAGCGGGTGCTGCGTCTGGTGGAGGCCATATTGCGTCGCTCTGCGTACATCGCTCTGCTGGTGGAAAACCCCTCTTCATTAGAGCGGCTGGCGATGCTGTTTGCCGCCAGCCCCTGGGTGGCCGACACCATCGCCCGCTACCCCATGCTGCTGGATACGCTGCTCAATGAAGCTACCCTGCTCAAGCCCACCGATGTCGACACCCTTAAGAACGAACTGCGTCAGGTTTTGCTGCGTATACCCGAAGATGACCTGGAGCGGCAGATGGATGCGTTGCGCCAGTTCAAACACAGCCACGTATTACGGGTGGCCGCCTCAGAGATAGCCGGTACGCTGCCTATAATGAAAGTGAGTGATTACTTGACATGGCTGGCTGAAACCTTGCTGCAGGCAGTGCTGGATCTTTCCTGGCATCAGATGGTGGAAAAATACGGTCGGCCCCTGCGGGCCGATGGCTCCCCTTGTGAGCAGGATTTCATCATCATAGGGTACGGCAAAGTCGGGGGTATAGAGCTTAGTTACAGCTCTGATCTGGATCTGGTGTTCATTCATGATGCCGACTCCAGTGGCTCCACCGATGGGGAAAAGAGCATCGACAACAGCGTCTTTTTCGCCCGGCTGGGGCAGCGCATTATTCACATACTGACAAGTAAAATGGCCTCCGGTGAACTCTACGAAACCGACATGCGCCTGCGCCCTTCCGGCAATGCGGGCCTGCTGGTGAGCACGCTCAAGGCCTTTCAGGATTATCAGCAGGAGAAAGCCTGGAATTGGGAGCATCAGGCGTTGGTGCGAGCCCGTGTTGTGGCCGGTTGCCCGCAATTGGCCGAACGCTTCAATGCCGTGCGCGAAGGCATCCTGTCTGCCCCCCGTGACGAAGCCAAGCTCAAGCAGGAAGTTGTTGAAATGCGGCAGAAAATGCTAAGTCATCTAAGCACCTACAAAGAGCTGGAGCTAAACCCAGACCGTCTGGGAGCGGATTTCACCTTCAACCTTAAGCAGGATCCCGGTGGCATCGTAGATATCGAATTCCTGGCGCAATACCTGGTATTGCGCTGGTCTGGCGAAAAGCCGCCAGTGGCACAACGGACTGACAACATGAGGATACTCGATAGCGCGCTGGAGCAAGGTGTGATGAGCCCCGATGACGTTTCAGCACTGCAGAGCGCCTATCTGCTCTACCGCAGCCAAACCCACGCCCTGGCGCTGCTCAATGGGGGAACCAGCGTCAGTGCTGACCTGTTCATCAATGAGCGTCGACAAGTGCGTGAAATCTGGCGTAAAACCTTTTCTTAGTATGTTATAGTTGCGGGTTCGGGCGACCCGCCTGAAAAATCCATTATCGGAATCTGAATTTCATAGGAGAAGTAGATCATGTCCATGGCCGACCGTGACGGTCTTATCTGGTTTGACGGAGAAATGGTTCCCTGGCGCGATGCCCAGGTGCACGTGCTGACTCACACCCTGCATTACGGCATGGGTGTCTTTGAAGGTGTCCGCGCGTATGAAACCGTCAACGGCCCGGGCATTTTCCGCTTGCAGGAGCACACCGATCGTTTGTTCCGCTCTGCACACATCATGAACATGACAATTCCGTTCACGAAAGAACAAGTGAACGAAGCCCAGTTGGCGGCAGTACGTGAAAACAACCTGCCCCACGCCTATCTGCGCCCCATGGTGTTCTACGGATCAGAGGGCATGGGCCTGCGTGCCAACAACCTCAAAGTACACATGATCGTTGCTGCCTGGGAATGGCCATCCTACATGACCCCGGAAGCCAAAGAGATCGGCATCAAGGTGCGCACCTCTTCCTACACGCGCCATCACGTCAACATCACCATGTGCAAGGCCAAGGCCAATGGTAACTACATCAACTCCATGCTGGCGTTGAACGAAGCCCTGTCCTGCGGTGCGGAAGAAGCACTGCTGCTGGATCCAGAAGGCTACGTGGCTGAAGGCAGTGGCGAGAACGTATTTATTGTCTACAAAGGCAAAATCTACACACCAGAGCTGACCTCTTGTCTGGATGGTATTACCCGCGCCACCGTCATCACCCTGGCCCAAGAACTGGGCTATGAAATCATCGAAAAGCGCATTACGCGGGATGAAGTCTACGTAGCAGACGAAGCCTTCTTCACCGGTACAGCTGCAGAAGTACTGCCCATTCAGCAACTGGATGGTCGCGTGATCGGCTCCGGCAAGCGTGGCCCCATCACCGAACAGTTGCAGAAGCTCTATTTTGACCATGTAATGGGTCGGACCGACAAGCATCCAGAGTGGATCAGCCTGGTTTAAGGTGGATTTTGTCCCAGCGCATGCCGTGATGCGGCAATAGGCAGACCATTCATGACAAGTGCCAGCCCCCGTGTATTGTGGATCGTTACCGACGAGAAACCCGGCCACCGTAGCCAGCAAGAGGGCTTGGTGGAGCGGCTACAGGCGTTGGCCCCGTTTGAAGTGCATTGGGTCAACGTCGACAGCCTCAGTATTGCCTGGTTGGATGTAATACTGCGGCGCCGGGTGCGGGCCGATCTGCCCCAACCGGACTGGATACTGGGAGCCGGTGCCGGTACCCACAGCCTGATTCTGAAATTGAAACGCATCTTTCGCGCAAAAACCATCTTGCTGATGCGGGGCGCTTTCCCCATGGCCTTATTCGATGCCAACATCACGCCGGTGCACGATAATCCCCCCAAGCGCAGCAACGTACTGCCCACAATTGGTGTCATGAACCCAGTAACCCCTCGTTATGAAGGTCGTGATCGTAACACCGGTACCTTCCTGATCGGAGGCACTAACGATCATTACCAGTGGGATGACGCCGTCATTATTGAGCAGGTGGAACAAATCTGTCGGGCACAGCCACAAGTACAATGGTTGCTGACCGACTCCCGGCGTACGCCAGAGGCCTTCTTGCCAGCCTTGGCGATGAAAAGCCTGCCCAACCTGAAATTGATCTCCCACAAAGACACCCAGCGCGGCTTTATCAAACAGCAGCTGGATACCACCGGCCAGCTGTGGGTCACCCGTGACAGCGTGTCCATGGTATACGAATGTATTACCTCCGGCGCCCCCACTGGCCTGCTGGATATGAAACCCCTGCGCCAGTCCCGTGTAGTGAAAGACATGAATAAACTGCTGGGGCAAAAATGGGTGCGTGACTATGCCGAATGGAATGTAACGCAGTCGCTGCCAGAGACAGAAACCAAACTGTGGGAGGCGGATCGGGGGGCTCGTTGGTTATTGGCGTATCTGACTTAACCTTGATTACCTGTGTCTGATTCGTGAGTAGAATTCTATGTATTCCCGCAGGATATGCTGTTTGCAATAACCCTCTGCATACACCTTGCTGCCACCTGTAATCAGGGATTGGCGCAAATCATCGCTTTCCAATACTCGCACTATCGCCTTGCTGAGAGCATCAGCATCGTCAATCGGTGTGATCAACCCGCTGAGTTCATCGGTGATCGCTTCCCCTGGGCCTTGGGAGTTGGTGGCCACAATCGGGCAGCGGTGCGCCCAGGATTCCATCACGATAGAGCCTAGCCCCTCGTGTCGTGAAGGGCACACAAACAGATCCACACTGGCCATCAGGGTGGTCACATCGTTGCGCCAGCCCAAAAAACGAACTCGCTCATCCAGACCCAATTGATGGCATAGAGCTTTAAGATTGGTTTCTTCCGGCCCAGAGCCCGCCAGCCACAAGGTGACATTAGGCGTTTGGGACAGGCTGTGCAGCAGCACATCAAAGCCTTTGTTCACATGCAACCGACCTGCTGCCAATATTAGAGGTCGTTCGGCGGGGGTGTTAAAGCTATCCCGAGGAATCGGATTGACAGGTGTCTCGTCGGCAAAGTTGGGTATATAGACAACCCTTTCTTTGGGGAAGCCGCCATCAATCATATGCTGGCAAATGCCACGACTGATACCAACCCAGTAGTCTGCATGGCGATAGTACTTTAGCTTATAGTAATGCCCCAGCCGGTTGACCAGTTGATACTTTTTTGATGCCGGAGTGCTGCCACTGGCCCGACTCATCCAAGTCATTACAATTTCAGGATCGAAGGATTTCAAAGCGTGTAGATACTGCCACTTACCTAGCAGATCGAGCTTGCCACCAAAACGAAAGCCTTGCGTATCGACGTGATTGTTGCGCAGAGAGTCAATGCGGTGGGCGTGGTCACGAATAAACGCTTTCTCATTCAGTTCGGGGCACCCATTTAGCCCGCTTACTAGTCGCACAAAGAAGTTTTCCGCCCCGCCTTGTTCGGCACCGGCCAGTACCTGAGCGACGCGAATGGGGTTACTGTTCATGGTCTTTATCCTCTACTCCTTCATGAAACAGCTGGCCGTGGAAGCCGGGGAAGGTGTCGGCGCCGCGCTGATTCACGAGCGCTTCTATTCGCTCTCGAAGATTTTCTGTTTTACGACGGGCTTTGTTGCGGCGTAATGTCAGTGGCTGTAGCCACATGGGTAAAATGTTTTGATTGCCTAAGCCATCAATCAACACCAAGCGTACAATAAGGCCTTTGTGATTTCTTTGGGCTACAATGTTGTGTAAAAGAAGATCTCGAGAGGGTACTCCCAGGTCGATCCATTGATTACAGAACGTGTTTACCGCGTGCTGGCTATCTTCTGTGTGATCGTGATCCCAAAGGTATTGCTTGAGAGTGTGGGATATGTGTCCGCTGTGATCGCGTATTAGTTCTGACGTCAGTCCTCGGCCCATGTCAGTGTCTTCAAAACCGTAGCAGCGGCTAATCAGGTTGAATATGGGCATGCCAAACTGCTGTTCAAGCTGTTGCATGACATGAAATTCTTCAAGGTTGTCATCAAAACTGGAAAGAGGTTTAAGGTTCTTAGGGAACCCCTTTTTGCGTCGTCGTGCTTCCAGAGAAAAATCAGGGCGTCGAACTTTCACGCAGCGGTCAGGGTGCTTTGGGTGTACAAAGCATAACCGGTTACCACCTTGGGCAAAAGGGCGCTGCGACGATAGCATCAAAGTCATTTCATGGTGCCGTTAAGGTTGATATCCTGCGCCCAGACGTAGTTGTGGCTAAATGGAGTGAGGGTAGACGCTTCAAGAATGTATTGTGCATATAGTTTGGAATTCATTTCGGAATGGAAAAATTCGTGAGCCCTAGCTGCCCACGCCTGGCGTTTCGCATCATCGTTATGGAATTCACGAATTTTTCTTAATAGATCATCTTCGTGTCGAAAATAGACGGCGCTTTCTGCGGGCAAGAGTTCGTTAAACATTAGATCCGAATGTGTGAACTGTAAAATTCCATTCCCGGCCAGTTGTGCCATGCGTGCAGAAGAGTACCAATAGTGACCTTCTTGGCGGTTAAGGTTTAGTCCCATTTTTGTGTTCGCCAGTGCTCGATCATAATCGCGCCCCCATACGGGTGGCTCGCCAAAGCTGCCGTAGGTTTTGAAATTCATTTCATTGGATAGGGCATCTTTGAATCGCTTGATCATTTGCAAACGTTTGGTGAAATCGTTGCTGTTGCTACAGAAAAGCAAATCTATGGGCAGGTCGGATCTTTCGTGATTGTTGAGGTTCTCGATAGATGCGTCCACTGGATTGGGCATGTGGTAGACGCGAGCACCAAAGCCTTCAAATATTTTCAATTCACGACGACCGGTTGAAACGAAAACGGCGTCAGTGACTGTAGCGCGATGCTTGATGCGCTTGACATTACTGGGAACAAAAAGCGGGTCGTTGTTACAGTGAACGACAGCGCATTCGGGAAAACGCTTTTTAATGGCCGCAAGAGTATCGTTGCTGATCATATCGCAATGACCAGCGATTACTAAGTCAGGCTCGAAGGCATCTACGGTTTCCAGTAAGCGCCGATTGGCTTTTTTGACGCCAAGATCTCGTATGCCCAAAGGTGCCTCAAACGCGGCGACGTCACGATCACTGAATCCCTGGGTATAGTGATCGTTCTTAATTAGTCCGAAGGTCAGTTTCTGTGCCCAGCTGACCCGTGTTTTCCCGTAGCGGCGCAGCTGTTGGTAAGCAATATTGAGTACTCTCATGGAGTGGTGTTCCCAGGGGTGATATTAGCGTAATTTGCTCTCGATTATACCAGTGCTGGTCGCAGCGCATAACCCGTGCGGGTGCAGGTCAGCGCTTTTGTTGCAACAGGCTTTCATAAACCGCCAGGGTGCCTTGCACCTGACTTTCCAGATAGAATTCCTTTGGCAGGTAGATATCGTATTTGGTGCGTAACAGATCACTGACACGCGAGGCAAAAGCTGCAATGTTGTCCGGTTCCACCAGCCCTTGCTGGAAACCCGCATTCAATGATTCGCTGGCGCCGCCGCGGTTGTAGGCCGCAACGGCGCAGCCGCAAGCGAGAGCCTCTGGCACGGTCCGGCCGAAAGGTTCGGATTTGCTGGACATATGACATGTGATGTCGGCTACACCATAGAAGGCCTGAATATCTGAACGGTGACCCACAAAAGTTACCTTGTCGTTCAGGCCCAGCTTATCGCGAAGTTGCAGAAGTTCGTCAAGATAGTGCTCTTTGTTGGCCTCTGCTGCTCCCACCACCACGCCGTGGACGCCAGGCTCCCTTTCGATTAACTTGGCCATCATCTGCAGAAACGCCTCCTGGCCTTTCCAGCGAGATAGGCGCCCCGGCATCAGAATTATGCGCTTTCCCTCTAGTTCGGGGTATTGCTTAAGCAGTGTTGCTCTCCATTGCTCCGAGCAAGCTCTCGGGTTAAACGCTGAGGGGTCCAACCCGCGGTAGATGCGGGTTATGTTTTCCGGGGGTACATCGTAGTTATCCAAAATATATTGATGTACACAGTCAGAAATAGAGATCACCCGTTCAGCCTTGCCCATTATTGCGCTATAGGGTGTTACCGAATACATACCATGAAACGTGCTCACCAGGCCTGGGCGAGTGCTTGGCGGCATCTTGCGCCAGGCTAGCCAGACGATCCAGGCAGGGATGCGTGATCGCACGTGAACAATATCCGGCTTGAGCTCCGTAAGCAGCTTCCGCATTGGCCTGACTTGCAGCAGAGAGCTGAGGGACTTCTTATGTACCGGCATTTCTATGTGCTCGGTGCCCTCAGCCACTAGCTGATCGACCATGCGCCCACCGCTGGAGACTACAATTGAGTGATGCCCTTGCGCTGCAATCTCTCTGGCAAACTCCACGGTGCCGCGTTCCACCCCGCCCGAATTTAAGGCAGGGAGAACCTGGACAATCTTCATTGGTTTGTCAGCTTGGTTCACTTGATTGGAGCCAGAGAATCCCCGCGACCCACAGCGTAATAAAGGAAGCCTGCGGCCTTGGCGTCCTCTGGATTGTATAGATTTCGACCATCAACCACCACGCTGAACTTGAGCTGCTGCTTGAGCCAGTCAAAGTCCAGTGTGCGGAATGCTTTCCACTCGGTGCAGATCACCAGTGCGTCGGCTCCGGCAACAGCCTCATTGCGATGCTCGCAGAAAGCCAAGTCATCGCGGTCACCGTAAATGCGGTGGGTTTCTTCCATCGCTTCAGGGTCATAGGCCCTCACCTTGGCACCAGCAGCCCAAAGGGATTCCATTAGATTACGGCTGGGTGCTTCGCGCATGTCATCGGTGTTGGGTTTGAAGGATAAACCCCACACCGCGATGGTTTTACCCTTCAAATCGCCGTCGAATGCCTTGTTTACCTTGTCGAATAGCACGGACTTTTGACGTTCATTGACGTTTTCAACAGCTAACAACAATTCAGGGTTGTATCCAATATCCTGTGCCGTTCTGGCAAGTGCTTTGACGTCTTTCGGGAAGCAAGAGCCGCCATAGCCACAGCCAGGATAGATGAAGTGGTAACCGATGCGCGGATCGGAACCGATACCTTCACGTACATGCTCGATGTCGACGCTCAGTCGCTCCGCCATTTGCGACATTTCGTTCATAAAGCTGATTTTGGTGGCCAACATGGCGTTAGCGGCGTATTTGGTGAATTCTGCCGCACGCACATCCATAAACATGAGCTTGTTGTGGTTGCGCATATAGGGGGCATAGCATTCTTGCATGACCTCTTGAACCCGCTCTGAGTCCGTACCCACTATGATACGAGCGCCTTTAGTGAAATCCTCAAGCGCGCTTCCTTCCTTGAGGAATTCAGGGTTAGAGCATACGTCGAAGTCGATGGCCTCACCTCGATTGGCCAGCTCGCCGGCGATCGCTGCCTGAACCTTTTCCGCGGTACCCACAGGAACGGTGGACTTATCCACAACGACTTTATAGTCAGTCATGTGCTGGCCAATGGTTTTGGCAACAGCCACCACGTACTGCAGATCTGCAGCGCCGTCTTCGTCGGGCGGAGTGCCCACAGCGATGAATTGTACCGTGCCATGAGCAACACCTTCGGCAGCAGATGTGGTGAAATTCAAAGTGCCTTCCGACACGCAGCGCTTCACTACGTCCTCTATGCCGGGCTCAAATATTGGGATAAGCCCTTGTTTTAACTTGTCTATTTTAGCTTGGTCTATGTCTACACAGACCACGTTATGACCCACATCAGCCAGGCAGGCGCCAGTGACAAGACCTACGTAGCCGGTTCCGAATACGGTGATTTTCATAACTAGTGCTATCCTGCATTGCTATTTGTGAAGTGTGTGAATGTTCAAGGCTTTACGACAATCAAAGGGCGAAGGATAAACGTCTTGTGGGCAAAATTCTACGTGCATTTCTTACATGCAGGGGCTGTTTGTTAGGAATCATCGTGCAGATTATTTATAACATTAGCCGCAAGTGAATAGCGCTCAATACGTTATAATGCGCGGACATGTGTATTCGAGGCTAGTGAATGACAGAGCAAGCGAGATTGTCCCGTACGAGTCTGCAGACCTATTGGCGGCTATTAGGGTACTTGAGTGGTTTGAGAGGGTATTTTGCCTTAAGCGTATTCGGATTTTTGGTATTTAGTGTTTCTCAGCCAATGCTGGCCAAGCTAATGGAGCTGGTAATTAATGCAATCGAGCACAAAGATGCAGATGCTCGATGGGTGTTACCATTTGTTGCTGTTGGCATATTTGCTGTGCGTGGGTTCGGCATGTTTATGGGCAACTATTTTAATGAGTATGTTGGGGCAAGTGTCATTCGACGCATAAAATATGAACTTTTCCAGCATTTAATCGTTCTGCCAGCAAGGTACTATGATCAGGCATCTCAGGGACAGTTGCTGCATAGGCTTAATAGTGGTGTTCATCAAATACAGACTGCAGTGACGAATGCTTTGAAGGTGCTTGTTAGGGAAGGCTTCACGATAATAGCTCTATTATCGTGGGCATTTTACCTTAACTGGAGGCTCTCCTTGACGTTTCTTGCATTGACACCGCTGCTTGTGCTTTTGGTTTCTTACTCGACAAAACGCCTAAAAAAAGTAGCAAAAAAGAGTGAGGGTGCACTAGGCGATGCAATGCAGGTTTCTAAAGAGTTAATAAGTAATTACGGTGTAGTTAGAGGTTTTGGTGCGGAAAAATATGAAAGCCAACGATATGGCAAGGCCTTGGATAGAGCATTTAAAACACAATTAAAAATCCGAAAAATATCATCAATATTTACTCCGTTATCGCAATTAATAGTTGCATCTGCAGTGGCTATAATCATTTTCTTGCTTCTAAATCCTATATTTCTGATGAGCAGTACAACTGGTGAGCTAGTGGGTTATCTCACAACCGTGGCGTTGCTACCTAAGTCGATGCAACAACTCAGCGGTATTAACGTGACGATACAACGAGCATTGGTTGGAGCAGATTTGGTTTTTTCGATTCTGGATGTTGAGCCAGAGAAAGATTTGGGAAATTTCGAAATTCAACGAGTGCAGGGAGCTGTTCGTTTTGATGGCTTATGCTTCCGCTATCCATCTTCAACACAAGATGTGCTTTCTCAAGTCTCGTTCTCCGTTAACCCAGGAGAAATGGTAGCTTTGGTGGGGCGTTCTGGAAGCGGAAAAACCACTCTGGCAAGTTTACTTTATCGGCTTTATGAGGTGGACGACGGCTCCGTTTTTGTTGATGATGTCGACGTCAATCATTATAAACTGACCAATCTTCGAAAGCAGATCGCGCTTGTAAGCCAAAATGTGTCGCTGTTTGAAGATACTGTGCGTAATAATATTGCTTACGGGGATGCTGCATACACAGATGAGCAGATAAGAGGTGCTCTTTTAAGCGCGCATGCTGAAGATTTTGTCAATGCACTTCCTCAAGGTTTGGATACAATGATTGGAGAGAATGGATTAATGCTGTCTGGAGGGCAGCGTCAACGAATTTCAATTGCGCGAGCATTTCTAAAGGATGCTCCAATATTGATCTTGGATGAGGCAACTTCTGCGCTGGATAACGAATCTGAATCTAAAATTACACAGGCTATAGAGGAACTTGCTGATAGTCGTACTACCTTTGTAATAGCTCATCGATTGTCCACAATATTAAAAGCAGATAGGTTGATCGTGATGGATGCAGGGCAGATTGTGGAGCAAGGGCGCCATGAGGACTTGCTTGCTAAAGGAGGTTACTACGCCAATTTATATAACTCTGAGTTGGTAAATGATTGAATGAAAAGCTTTCTCGTTAGGAAATTTGGTAAAAAGAAGAAGTGGGATTACCCTATCATTGATGGGATTACCTATGTGCATCACAATCCCAGTCGCGGCAATATAGGCGATTTTCTTTGTTCACCTCGTCATTATTTTACATGGAGTGAGCCGCTGGAAAATGTTGTTATTGTCGGTGGAGGTGTTTTTGTTGAGTTTGCTGTACCTAAATTGAAGGCGCAAAGTGTGGACTTCAGGAAGGCTGTGCTTTGGGGGGTAGGGCAGTCGATTCGAGATGAAAGTATGAACAATAAGCAAGTAGCGAGTTTACCATATTTAGCATGGGGGGTAAGGGACAAAAATTTTTTGTCAGATGAACGCCGTTTTCTGCCGTGTGTAAGCTGTTTGCACCCTATGCTTGATCAGGGTAGTGAATCAGATGAGACGTTGCTCTTCTTAAATTTTGACCCCAAAGTAACTCCCCCTCAGGCGCTCGAATCTGTCTGCTTGTTGGCGCAAAGCAATGGGTGGCGTCTGTTGTTTAACAATTGCAGTGAGGGCGAGTTTAGGAGTGCGTTGGCGTGCTCAGAACGAATTATCACTAACTCCTATCACGGAGCGTATTGGGGGCTTTTGTCTGGCCGGAGAGTCAACCTTATGGGTTACTCTTCCAAATTTTTTAGTTTACTCAAGAGCTTTGGGTTGTCATCGAGAGCGTGCTTTCCTGTAGGGCGAGGAAGTGTGGAGGATATTTTGACGGCACTGGTTGATGATTCCTTTTTGGACGCTGAAATAAAATTGGATGACTCACAATGTGTTCTCGCCGGATACAGAAGAATTAATATCTGCTTTGCAGAAAGCCTCATAGAGGTAGGATTGTTTGGTGGGTTTAATTTAAGAGTTGCCTAGTTAACTCTTCTGACCAACATTTCTTTAGCGGGCGGAATTTTTCACTGTTTGCCCAGTCTATTATTTGGCCGATTGACAGGTTGTTTAGTTCGCAGCGGATTATCTTGCCTGATTCTTCGAGTTGTTCAACCATAGGTGTTACTAGGTTGTTGTAGCCCCTGCCCTGGGGGCGAATGGTAACGGTTGGTAAGCGTGCGTTAACACCTTCGCTAATCATTGAAGCGCTGTCTTCTGTCGTGACTAGGATATAGCATTGGGATATTGCATCTATTAAAGAAATTCTTTCATCGTCCTTGTGCCATAGGTGGAGTTGGATTCTTTCGTTGGTTTTTGGGAAAGCCTTACTAAGGATTTTTGTGCATGTCTCAGGGGTTCTAGGGGATGTCGATATCGTCCATTCAATTTCCAGATCAATGCTGGAGTCAAGTATGTATTGACAGAGCCTTTCCCAGAATTCTTCGGAATACTGGTAGCCCTTGGTGTTGCCTCCAATTAGTAAAGTAAGTTTCTTTTGGTTTGTCAGGGCGCGTCGGGACAGTGTGAACTGCTGGAAAGTAATGCTGGTTGGTAGTGTTTGAAGGTTAATGTGGGCATGTTGTGCTGGAGTGGATGGGGTAGATATTAGCGTTGCGATTGTTTTGTGATCGATTCGCTTAGGTGCTCCCATATATATGATGCAGCTCGAATAAGCTTTCGATAATATCAAGGCCGGATATTCGAAGGGGGCCGTTTTAGCGATGATGAATGATCCTGCTTCAATTTCGGGGTGCTGCCCGATGCAGGCCCAAGCGATAATCCTCTTTAGGCTAGGGTTTTCTATTCTAGTTAAGGCCCATGCTGCAATTTTATATAAGTTGAAAAATATGCTTCTGCGTGACCGTGTCTCGCAATGAAGTTTGTTGATTAGGTCTGGATTGCTCTGTAATGCATTGGCAATGGCGTTAAGTTGGATGTTACTACCAATATGCTTTGATTCTAATACATATATCATTGGTTGATGCGTGCCCATTTTTGATGCCATTAATAGGTTGATTGGGGTAGATTATAAGTCATAATCGTAAGCCTGTATTTTCTTTAGGCAATCTAAAGCATTGCTCCATACATTCACTTGAGGTTAGAACAGGTAAACGATGCTGCACTACTTTCTAAAAAAGCGCCTCAAAAAGCACGATGAGAATAATAATATTCGATTAAAATCGATGATGACTATGCTTCATCTTGAGCAGTCGGCCATCGCTCGTTGTGGGTCTGGGATAGGGAACGATTGTGCTCAGAACATTGTTGTGTCATTGACATCCTATGAGAAACGCATAGACGAGCTTTATTTGTGTATCGAGAGTTTGTTTAGACAATCGTTAAAAGCAGATAGGGTTATTCTGTGGCTGTCGGTTAAGAATTTCCCCGGAAAGGATTTACCTAGAACGCTCTTGTCTCAGTGTGAAAAAGGTCTTGAAATTAGATTTATTGAGGATGATCTTGGACCCTATAAGAAGATCATATATACCCTTGACGAGTGCCCTGAAAGTCTCGTAATCACAGTCGATGATGATGTTCTGTATCCGGTGGATATGGTGGAGAAGCTATATCGATCTTACTTGCTCAGTCCTGCTGCAGTTCACTGTCATCGGGCCTATAGAATGCGGGTTCGCAATAACAATCAGCTCGAACCTTACAAGAAGTGGGATGTCGTTGGTTGCGAAGGGCAGACCGGTATCGATATTTTTCCGACAGGTATCGCAGGTGTATTGTATCCTCCTGGGAGTCTCCATCGGGATGTGCTTGATGTGAATCTGTTTATGCGTCTTTGTCCGGGGGCGGATGATGTGTGGTTGAAAGCGATGAGTCTTTTGGCGGGCAGTCTTTCTTCCAAGGTTGAAGATTCTCGTTCATGGAAGAGTCGATTCTTGACAATCGAAGGCTCGCAAGCCCAGAGTCTTAAGCGCGATAATTGGAAGCCGAGAAATGGTAATGACAGCAAGATCAACGCCGTCTTTGGTCACTATGACTTGTATCGGTTTTTGTGTGTATAGTTAATGCCTAATTCGTTTGCTTCTTCCAATGTCTTTGGGTGGAGTTGATGCAGGGAAGAAATCTGCGTAGTGCCGAAATCTGAAGTAGTGTCTTCGTAGGCTCCGATAAAGTTTGTTAAGTCTCCATCTGAGGATTACCTCAAAATTCCGACTTATGATCCCTTCAGTTTTCTTAATGGTTGTTGGGTGCGTTTTTTCGTAGATGGCGTGGGGTTCTACGCTATAGCATCTTAGGTTGTACAAAAAGAAGCTGTCGTAGAACTTATCGATGGGCATGGATATCTCTGAGCCGTGCTTAAGTATTATTTCCATCCCTCTTCTGTTTGCTATGTATCCCTGTGTACCTAGGCCTCCTCTTATTGGGCGAGTTAGGATGTGAGTATCAGTTAGCATCTTGATTCTTTTGCGCTTTCTGAGTTTTAGCGACATGAGTCTAACTAGGTGGGCGCCCTCACCAAGATTCTCGATAGCGTCCATTACATCGCCAATGTGCGCTTCCGCAATGACGTCGTCTTCAAATATGGCTACATGTTGGAGGCCAGAATTGTATGCTGTTTTAATGGCCCTGAGGTGTGACAGGTAGCATCCAACTTCTGATTTTGTCAGTTCGGCCTTTCGGTTCGTTAGTGCTTTGTGTTGATTGATGGATTCGCCCTTAAGCAGTTGTGGAAAAACGATCCTCCCATCAACCGCTGGAAAAATTTCCGCATCAACGCCGTCTCGTGCAAGTGCGTTTTGGAGGTTTCTTGCGGTCTCATTGTCTGGTGAGAGAGAAATGATAAAAGCTTTCATTTTGAGTTGATCTGCTGCTTATGGATGTGGGTATGATTGGGCCAAGTATAGTGAAGGGTGATGCCGGTTAGTAGGCCGTATATATATATGCCAGTAGAATAAAACATATACGATTCGAAGCAATTTACAATCAACCACATTGAAAAGTATGCCATATAAAACGCATAAATATCGGTGTGAATCATGCGCCGTCGCCAGGCCGAAGTGATATGAGTGAATGTCCAGAAATAAAGGGACGCTAATGCTGCGAGCCCTAAAGCGCCATAATTTACAGCGACTTCCAAGTATGTATTGTGGAGATGTCTGAATTTGTTCCTAATATTCTCTGGAAGGTTTGTCGAAGTTTGGATGGCAAGCTTCTTTCCATTCCCTCCCCAGCCTACAATGGGGTGCTGTTTGTAAAACTTGGCTGCTTCTAGCCATGTGTGAATTCGAATTCCAATGCTAGAATACGGCATTCTTTCAAAGTTGAAAGAGGTAATGGCGCTCAACGTGCGGGACTCCTTTTGCCACCTCTCGGACTTTATGTATTGGTAATTGAAAGCAATAATGCTTAGCAGCATTGCAAAGCAAATGGAACCGTATGTTAGCGATCTCGCTTTGTGCCCACCTTTGAGATTCTGAAAGAGGAAGAACGATATGGTTGTAGCAATGGCTATAGAAAACCCTAAGAATATCGCCCTAGTATCAGAGAGCTTCAGTAACACTGCTGCATAGATCATTGCTGTCACAGTTGCTATGATTGCAAGGGCTTTTGATCGAGATGTTTTTTGGCTTTGGTATACCCGTCTGCTGAAAATGATTAGGCCGATCAAGGCTGCCGCAGATAGCATGCTTGCGTGTTCCCAATTTACAACGCCGAATCTAGGCCGTTCACCATTAAATCCTTTTATGAAGTCATCGATACCCTCACCGTTCGTCCATGCGGCGAGAAAGAAGCCGGTTAGCGCTAGGGTCAATAATAACCACGGAGATTGGTTGTTCGTGCGCAAGGTCCAAGCCACTGGTATGAACAGAAACCAAGGAGCCAGACGGTGTAGCTTAAGGGAAGTTTCGGCTAGCTCTGGATGGTATAGGTGGCTGTTAATCCACGAGATGGTTTGTACTAGTATGCATAGGCCAAATAGCAAGAAAGGTGTGGTTCTAAGAGTGCTCTTTTGCATCAGAATACTAACGCTTGCAGCTAAGATCAGTAGCTGCATTAGCAGCTTTCCTGTATCTGGAAAGCAAAAATAGGTGAACGTAAACCCATATAAAAGCCAAAGACATAGGAGGTTAATTTTTCTCTCGCTGATGTGAAGTGCTTCTCTGAAGCCAGAATTTGAGTCAGATAGGGGCATGGTTGCTACTGGGCTTTTCGCTATTGCTGAATAGGGGTAAAGTATCAGGGTTTGGCTGTGACGAGGCAAGTGCTGGCTTGTAAATTAACAAGGTCATGGAATATTTGTGGCGTCATTACTATGGTCTTAAGTGTCCACCCATTATACTCCCAAATATAACAATCATTTGGATCTGCAATGCTGACTCGCTGGCTTTACACTTTGGCCTTCTATGTGGCTGTACCCTTTCTGTTGCTGCGTTTACGCAAGCGGGCGAAGAAGAACCCTGCGTATCGCCTGAGAATAGGTGAGCGCTTTGCGCTGTATCCCCCTGGTAAGCCGCTACAGGGCTCGCTCTGGTTTCATACGGTGTCGGTGGGCGAATTTCTGGCGGCAAAGCCGCTGATTGATCGTATCCTGCAATCTTACCCGGATTCGCCCTGTCTGATCACCACCATGACGCCTACCGGGTCTGATCGTGTGCAGCAAGCCTATGCTGATCAAATCCGGGCTGGTCGCGTGCATCATGTCTACTTGCCTTACGATTTGCCGGACGCCATCGGCCGTTTTTTGAAGCGCTTCAACCCTAAGGTGCTGGTGATTATGGAGACGGAGCTGTGGCCTAATACGCTCCATTTCACTCACCGCCGCGGAGTGCCTATCGTTGTTGCCAATGCGCGTTTGTCTGAAAAATCTGCAGAGGGTTATCGCAAAATATTGCCATTGTTTCGCCCTATGATGCGCGAAGTTTCCCTGATTGCCGCGCAGTCTGATGTGGATGGGGATCGGTTTGTGGAATTAGGGTTGCCGCCCCGTAATTTGCAGGTCACCGGTACGGTGAAGTTCGATATGGATATCAAGCCCGAGACCAAGGCGCAGGCGCTGGCGTTGCGGGAGCAGTGGGGTGGTCAGCGTAAGGTGTTGATCGCCGCCAGCACTCACGCTGGTGAGGATGAGCAGGTGCTGGAGGCTTTCCTGTATCTGCGCAGTAAGGTGCCAGGCGCGTTGCTGGTGATCGTGCCAAGGCACCCTGAGCGTTTTAATGATGTGGCGGAATTAATAGAGGCTATGGGGTTGACCCTAAGCCGTGTGAGCACCCAAGACCCTATCGGAGCAGAGACAGATGTGATTCTGGGGGACACCATGGGGGATTTGCTGAAGCTGCTGGGTGCTTCTGATGTGGCCTTTATCGGTGGTAGCCTGGTGCCGGTGGGTGGGCACAATATGCTGGAGGCGTTGGCTATGGGGGCGCCCGCGCTGACCGGGCCTCACGTGTTCAATTTTCAGGTGGTAGCTCAGATGCTGACCGAGCTTGATGTGCTTAAGACAGTCACCACCCCTTTGGGGCTTGGTCAGGCGGTAGAGATGTTGTTTATGGATGAATCTGCCCGTTATGCGCTGTCCAAGCGTGGCAAGTGCGTGGTGGATGAAAATCGCGGTGCAATGGACCGTTTATTTGGGCTCATTTGCCAGCAGATTTCCTGACGCCGGTTGCTGCCGTCTGGCGCACTGGTTATAGTTCCCCTTCTAAGTTTCACCAAGGTTACATTGATGTATTGCGGGTTTGACCCCCGTGCATTTCGAGTAAAAACCCTGCATTTTCTGCGGTTTTAGCCTCCATTCGCAACCATAGAGAGCACCATGAGCGCTTATTCAGACGATTTTCTCAGCCAGAAAGCCAAGGTCGACGAGGCCTCCGTTCAACCGTTTCCCAATTCTCGCAAAGTGTACGTAGAAGGGAGTCAGCCGGACATTCGTGTGCCCATGCGAGAAATATCTCTGGGTGACACGCCCACGGATTTTGGCGGCGAGAAGAATCCGCCAGTGTATGTGTACGACACTTCGGGAGCGTATTCTGATCCTGCGGCAACCATCGATGTGCGCAACGGGCTGGATCCCATTCGTCAGGGTTGGATTGAGCGGCGCGCCGATACCGAAACGTTGTCCGATTTGACCTCAGCCTATGGCCAGCGTCGTAAGAATGATCCCATGTTGGCGAATTTGCGCTTTGATCATCTACGGCAGCCGCTGCGGGCCAAGCCCGGCGGTAATGTGAGCCAGATGTATTATGCGCGTCAGGGCATCATTACCGACGAAATGGAATTTGTTGCCATCCGCGAAAACATGAAGCTGCAGGACGCCCGTGAAAATGGTGCTCTGCAGCAACAGCACCCAGGCCAGCCATTTGGTGCCAAGATCCCTGATGAGATCACGCCTGAGTTCGTGCGGCAGGAGGTGGCCATGGGGCGCGCCGTTATTCCTGCCAATATCAATCATCTTGAGCTGGAGCCGGCAATTCTGGGCCGTAATTTTCTGGTGAAGGTTAATGCCAACATTGGAAACTCTGCCCTGACTTCATCCATTGAAGAAGAGGTCGCCAAGATGACCTGGGCCACTCGCTGGGGGGCCGATACGGTGATGGATCTTTCCACCGGCAAGAACATTCACGAAACCCGAGAGTGGATTGTACGTAACTCGCCTGTACCCATTGGCACTGTACCCATCTATCAAGCGTTGGAAAAAGTGGATGGCGTGCCCGAAGAGCTTACCTGGGATATTTTCCGTGACACCTTGATCGAGCAAGCGGAGCAGGGGGTGGATTACTTCACCATTCACGCCGGTGTCTTGTTGCGCTACGTGCCGATGACGGCCAATCGCCTTACCGGCATTGTGTCTCGCGGTGGCTCTATCATGGCCAAGTGGTGTCTGGCTCACCACAAGGAAAGCTTCCTTTACACCCATTTTGATGACATCTGCGAGATCATGACCGCCTATGATGTCACCTTCTCGCTGGGGGATGGTTTGCGCCCCGGCTCGATTCGGGATGCCAACGATGAAGCGCAGTTCAGCGAACTGCGTACCCTGGGCGAACTGACCCACAAAGCCTGGGAGCACGGTGCTCAGGTAATGATCGAAGGCCCAGGTCATGTCCCTATGCACATGATCAAAGAGAACATGGAAGAGCAGCTCAAGCACTGCAGCGAAGCACCGTTTTATACGTTAGGGCCGCTGACCACCGATATCGCACCCGGTTACGATCACATTACCTCTGGTATCGGTGCCGCCATGATTGGCTGGTATGGCACTGCCATGCTCTGCTACGTAACGCCCAAGGAGCACCTGGGCCTGCCGAACAAGGCAGACGTAAAAGAAGGCCTGATCACTTACAAAATCGCCGCCCACGCTGCTGATCTGGCGAAAGGCCATCCTGGCGCACAGATACGGGATAATGCCATGTCCAAGGCGCGATTTGAGTTCCGTTGGGCGGATCAGTTCGCCCTGGCGCTGGATCCGGATACCGCCAAGGCATACCACGATGAGACTCTGCCCAAGGAGGCTCATAAAGTGGCTCATTTCTGCTCCATGTGTGGCCCTAAATTTTGCTCCATGAAGATCACACAGGATGTGCGGGACTATGCTGCTGCTCAGGAGGCCGACAAAGCAGCGGCCAGTGAGGCGGAGCAGGGCATGCTTGAGAAGTCTCGCGAGTTCAAAGCGCAAGGCGCTGAAATCTATAAAAAAGTCTAAAGTCAACCGGCCGGGTGCGAAAATAGTGCCCGGCCTTGCGTTGTCGCAGGCCGGTATTCTGGCTAGCCTTAAGAGAGAGTTCACTGACGGATAAAGGTGTATTCATGGATCGGAATGAAGGGCACTGTTTTGGCCACGAAGACGTAGAAGTGGAGAAAAAGGAGCTGGTGTATGACGGCTTCTTCAAAATGCAGCGTTATCAGTTACGTCACCGCCTGATCGAGGGTGGCTGGTGTAAGCCTTTGATTCGAGAGTGTTTTGATCGTGGCCCTTCGGTTGGCGTGCTGCTCTATGACCCTTACAAAGATACTGTGGTATTGGTGGAACAGTTCCGTATTGGCGCTTTGGAAGGTAATGAAGGCCCGTGGCAGCTCGAACTGGTAGCAGGCATCCTGGAAAAGGGTGAATCGCCAGAGGATGTTGTGCATCGCGAGGCCATAGAGGAAGCCGGCAGTGACGTGCTGGCGTTGGAATATATCTACGAGTATTACCCCAGCCCAGGCGGTTCCAATGAAAAACTGTACCTGTACTGCGGTGGCATCGACTCCTCTGGTGTGGGTGGTGTGCATGGCCTGGCTGACGAGGGTGAAGATATCTGGGTGCAGGTCTTCCCGCGGGAAGAGGCCTGGCACATATTGCAGGAAAACTACATTAATAACGCGGCCACCATCATTGCCCTGCAGTGGTTGCAAATGAATTACAAGCGCTTGCAGGAAAAATGGCAGTAATGCGGTCATGAAACCGAAAAAAGGCTACACCCCGAATCTGAGCAAGCTGATGAGTGATTGTGAAATCAACTACCATCGGCTGATGCGCCTGCTGCCCGAGATCGATGATCTGGAGGAGTGGCGTTTTGGAGTGGACGCCAATACCGAGCAGTTAAAGCAGGTAAGCATCCACATCGTTGAGCGCAGCAAGTACACCACGACAGTGGCCGTGGCGCAGGAATCCCTGCTGGATGACTGGGTTCCAAAGCCCACATTGACTGTGCGGCTGTATCACGACGCGCAGATGGCAGAGGTGCTGACCTTTCAGCGTAACCGTTATATTCGTCAAACCTACGCCTACCCGAACGAGAAAATGTTCCAACCTGATGAGAAGGCCCAGCTCAACGTGTTTTTGGGCGAGTGGTTGGAATTCTGCCTGCGATCAGGCCGGGCTTTGTTGAAAGCCTGATGTGATATGGTGCACAGACTCTGAAAAAGTGAAAATTCACGCTAAGTTGGTTTTGATTTTGACGTATTGTTTTGTCCCTGTGGATAAAAAACCCGTTATACTGGACAAATTGCCGTCTCTCTTGGCAGCGCCCGAACTCGTGGGTTATAAGCACCTAATGACAAATAGAATGGATTGACCTTTGGTTAGAGACACTACCCATCCCTCAATTCGTATTGTTCAGCTCTCAGATTGCCATCTGTTTAAAAGCACAGAGGGCAAGTTGTTGGGTTTGAACACCGAGCATAGCCTGGCGCAGGTCATGGACCTCATTTGCGCCGAGCAGCCTGCTATCGACTTGGTGTTGGCCACCGGAGATCTTTCTCAGGATGGCAGCAGCGAGTCATATGCACGTTTCCACAAAACCATGGATGCCTTCAGTTGCCCTGTTTACTGGCTTCCTGGCAATCACGACCTCACCGATATTATGGGTAATCACCAGATCGCCCAGCGCATGAGCCCTTGTGTCATCGATCAGGGTGATTGGCAAATCCTCATGCTGGATTCCACCATCCGAGGCAAAGTGCCTGGTAATTTTTCTGATACCGAACTGCAATTTCTAGAGCAAGCCCTTGTGGAATCGACAGGCAAGCATGTGATGATTGCATTGCATCATCAGCCGGTACCGGTAGGCAGCAGTTGGCTGGATCAGCAAATCGTGGGCAATGCGGCTGAGTTTTTCAAAATAGTCGATCGATTTTCCAATGTGCGCGCCATCATATGGGGGCACGTACATCAGGTGTTTGAAGCCCAGCGCAATGGCGTACAGCTGATGTCAGTACCTTCTACCTGTGTACAGTTCATGCCCAATAGCCAGGATTTTGCGGTCGATAAAGCGAACCCCGGCTATCGTTGGATTGATCTGAACGCCGATGGCAGCCTCAGTTCTGGAGTGTCTCGCGTGACGGGTGTCGAATTTGTAGTGGATTACAGCGTGAAAGGCTATTAGTCTCACCACATGTCACAGCGCTTTCATCTTTTCTACATACACGGTTTCAACAGTTCTCCTCAGTCCACCAAGGCCCGTATACTTCAGCAGGCACTGGCCGGATATGACGGAGTTCAGTTTCATGTACCCGCGCTACCCTACGATCCAGAGCAATCCATCCAGATCCTGCAGCAAGCGGTAGAAGCCTGCCTGCCAGAGCCGATAGGATTGGTGGGCAGCTCCATGGGCGGCTTTTACGGCACCTGGTTGGCGCAGCGTTATGATCTGCCATTGGTGCTGATAAACCCGGCAATCAAACCGTACGAACTGCTGCAAGACTATCTGGGCATTAATGAGAATATGTATACTGGTGAGCGCTATGAATTCACCGAGCGACATATCGACCTTCTACGGGCCCTCGATGTGGCGCAAATTACCAAGCCAGAGCGCTACCTGCTGCTCACACAAACCGCCGACGAAGTGTTGGACTACACTCAAGGCGTGACAAAATACGCCGGCAGCAGACAAATTGTAGAAGAGGGCGGCTCTCATGGCTTTGATGGCTTTGAACAACACCTGCCCACCCTCTTCGAGTTTTTTAATATCACACCATCAGACCAAACATCGGAATAACCACGCTTTATGGCAAACGACAATTACACATCCGAATCCATTGAAGTCTTAAGTGGACTGGACCCGGTGCGCAAACGCCCCGGTATGTACACCGACACCACGCGCCCCAACCATTTGGCGCAGGAAGTTATCGATAACAGTGTGGATGAGGCACTGGCAGGGCACGCCAGCAAGATAGAAGTGACCCTCTATAAAGATGGATCACTGGAGGTGGTGGATGATGGTCGCGGCATGCCGGTGGATATCCATCCCGAGAAAGGCATTCCCGGTATAGAAGTGATTCTGTGCACCCTTCATGCAGGTGGCAAATTCTCCAATAAGAACTACCAATTCTCCGGCGGGCTGCACGGAGTTGGTGTGTCTGTGGTCAACGCCCTGTCAAACATGCTGGAAGTTACCATTCGGCGCGACGGTAACGTGTATCGCATGGGCTTTAAAGATGGTGAGAAAGCCTCCGACCTGGAAATCATCGACACCTGCGGCAAGCGCAACACCGGTACATCGCTGCGCTTTCTTGCTGATCCCAAATATTTTGATACCAACAAATACTCCGTTGCCCGGCTAACGCATCTGCTGCGGGCGAAAGCTGTGCTCTGCCCCGGCCTGCATGTAAAATTCACCGATGAAAACAGCGGCGAAACCACCGAATGGTACTACGAAGACGGCCTCAAAGACTACTTGCTTACCGCTAACCGTGGTTGGACTCTGTTGCCGGAAGACCCTTTTGTGGGTGTGATGAGCGCAGATACTGAAGCCGTAGACTGGGCCGTTCAATGGTTGCCTGAAGGCGGCGAGCTGATCACCGAAAGTTACGTTAACCTGATTCCCACCGCCCAAGGTGGCACCCATGTTAACGGCTTGCGTACTGGCCTGTTAGAGGCCATGCGCGAATACTGCGAAAACCGCAACTTGCTGCCCCGTGGAGTGAAGCTCACCGCAGACGACGTTTGGGACAAGTGTACCTACGTATTGTCAGTAAAAATGCAGGATCCCCAGTTTGCAGGGCAAACCAAAGAGAAACTGTCATCCCGACAAACAGCGGCATTCGTATCCGGTGTGGTAAAGGATGCCTTCAGCCTGTGGTTGCATCAGCACACAGCAGAGGGGGATGCACTGGCAGACCTTGCGATCAACAACGCACAGAAGCGCATGCGCGCCAGCAAAAAAGTTGTGCGTAAAAAGGTCACTGCTGGCCCGGCGCTGCCTGGCAAACTGGCGGACTGCTCCAGCCAGGATTCTGATCGCTCCGAACTATTCCTGGTGGAGGGTGATTCGGCAGGAGGCTCCGCCAAACAGGCCCGCGACCGTGAGTTTCAGGCCGTGATGCCGCTGCGCGGAAAAATCCTCAATACCTGGGAGGTCGATTCCAGCGAGATACTGGCATCGCAGGAAGTTCACGATATTTCAGTCGCCATTGGGCTGGAGCCTGGGTCGGATGATCTAAGTAATCTACGTTATAACAAAATATGCATCCTGGCCGATGCCGACTCCGATGGTTTGCACATTGCAACACTGTTGTGCGCGTTGTTTGTGCGGCATTTCCGCCCGCTGGTGTTGGCTGGCCATGTCTATGTGGCCATGCCCCCTCTGTATCGAATTGATGTGGCGAAAGATGTGTACTACGCGCTGGATGAAGATGAAAAGCAGGGCGTTCTTGATCGTATCAAGGCAGAGAAAAAACGCGGCAATATTCAGGTCACCCGTTTTAAAGGCCTGGGTGAGATGAACCCTTTGCAGCTACGGGAAACCACCATGACCCCTGATACTCGCCGCTTGGTGCAGCTAGTGGTGGAGCCGGGTGACGACACGAATGAAGCGATGGACCTTTTACTGGCCAAGAAAAGGGCGGGGGATCGTAAGGAGTGGCTGGAGAGCAAGGGTAACTTGGCGGTGGTGTGATTTTTTGTAAATTAGTACATAAAGTTGAACAGTTCGACATAAGCTTGAACAAATAAGTACATAAGTTTGAACAAAAGCCCCGCCAAACTCGATTTGCCGGGGCTTTTTTATGGGCCACGCAATAATAAGAACAAAATCTATTGGCTTGTGATGATGTTCTGACGATCTGTTCGATAAGAAGTGAACTCAGATTTCATGGTCACACAATAAATTAGTTTTCGAGAGAATACTTTTGGATACTTTGACATACTGCGGGTCATAACATCTTTAAGACTTTAGGTAGGATGTGCATATGCCTCGCCCTGAATTTGATTAACTCTATGTCAAACCTTGGTAATCCATGATCCCGATTTCGCTAGAGCGAATACTCGACCTATTGCGCGATGACCTGTACTCCGGTTGTGTCGCGCTAGTTGTCGAAGCTGAAAACCGTCATCAAGTTATTACGTTGTTAGAGAAGCTTGGAAATGAACGGTGTGGCCGCGTGCAGATTATGACCTTGGATTCGGAGACAGCAATTGACCTGCCCTTGGAGTCCATTGATGGCGATCTATTGCTTGTTGATGGTTTGAGCAAGATTGACCCCTATAGCCAAGAGGCCTATTCGCTGCGGACATTCCTTGATGTCAGAAGAAATACAGCGGGGAAAACGATCATAATCTTAGACCCTAACGGCTACAGATCCCATTTCTCCGACAGCAATGCACCATTCTATTTGTTTTGCGATTTTGTCTTCGAATCAGATCTTTCTTGAACGGGTGGCTATTTATCGATAGCGGTGCAGGCCTATTTCAGCAATGAAAGGTTCATCGTGTATGCTGGATTCGCGTTGAATTCGGGGTTCGACATGCTCGCGTTGAGATGGCGGCTGTCGCCATTGCAGTCGTGGCAGGTTTTTCTGTGGCAAAACGACTACACCGGATAAGGGCGTTGATTTCGGTATTCGAACGCCATCTTCAAAATAGGCATAGTTTGCCCGGAGCTGCTCCTTCAGGGGAGTAACCTTTGCAAATTCATTGTCAGAGCATAGCGCCAGGGCTTCGAGGGCAGATTCTTTTTCGTCGTCGGTAAGATTTTTAGCCAGTTTTAGGGCGTCTGACCGTGTGACTTTGGTTATCCGCTTGTGTGAGCTTGACCAGGTCCAGCTAAATACGTCCATGTCTTTTGGTAAAACACGAATCATGCAGCGGCATGCTTGGAGATCGATCTGGTTGTAAATAATCTGTTCACGTGTCGCGAGATCAAACAAAGATCTTTGTGTCCCTTGCTTCAGTTCATTGCGGAGCAATGTTGATATAAACCGTCCTGGTGTGGAGCTATTCGACACACCATAAATGCGTTGGGCTTTTGTGGTTAAGTGAACGAAGGTGTTCTTTGCATTGTTGAAAACTTCGAATTTTCTGGCAAGTTGATCTGAAGTGCACAGGATGCCAGCCGTAAGGATTTTATCATCTCTGTTTGCCCTGAAAATTTGGGTCATGCTGTCGATTGCTGCCAGCCGGGCAACACTTGACCTATGTTCTTCTTCAGATGTGCCTATTGTGGGCACATAAACTGGATAGGAATCCATCTCTTCTAATGCAAGCTCTCGGATATCTTGTGCTACTAGAATGATGTCGGAGAGGGAAGAAAAAAGCCTTTCCACAAGTTCGGCTTGAAGTGATCGATCCACGAATGACTCTAGAGTTTATGAAAGTATTTTAAATAGGTATATGCAGGGGCCAGGTAGCGGCCAATCAGGTGGTATGTCGGAAATCCAAGCACCGCAAACAGCGTCAATATGAATCCTAGCTTTGTTGCAAGTGGTACCGATAATAGAGCGACATTCAATCCAATTCTAATGGTGGCAGCGGTGGCTGTTAGTAACACTACGCAACCAAACAAAAAAAGAACGGTTTCAAGAACCGAGTGCCGGATAGCTTGACCATCCTTTTGTATGTACCGACCAACAAACAAACGGTGCACCAGAGTGTCATTGGGAAGCTTCTGGAAGAGTAAGTTCTGTTTTTCTCGCTGGGCGGCAGAAAGTATGGTTCCGTACAGTAGTGTTTCTTCATGTCTTTGAAATTCATTGAAGCGGGTTTTCGCTGCAAAATCATTGTAGTCATTTTGCGAGGTGATCTGGTTAAGCGCCTTGAAAGAAGCATGAAGCTTGATCAGAGACCGGAGCCGACCAAAGAGTATTAATGATAAAAGGTGGCGGAACACGGTCATTTTTGTGCAGCTTGTTTGCTGGGAGATTGAATTTCGGTTAACAAATCCAAAAACCGACTGAGCCTGTGCTCCAAATCCAGGAGTCGGCCTTCTTTATCTCTACAATCCTGGTCTGCTTGGATGAAGGCTTCTCGAAGGTGTTGGATGTCACATTGATCATTTGCCAGCGTGGCGTTTGGCAGTAAGACATGCGGACGAAATCCCAGCTCAAATAGCTTATCCAGGTAGTCGGCATTGGGTGCCCGCTTGCCCTGTTCATACAAATACTGAGTACCAGCCTTAATTTCGCAGGCATCTGCTACATCGTTCACCTGTAGATTCAGGCGTTTACGCTCCGAACTGAGAGCTTGCCCGAAACGTTTCCTGTCCAAACCCATTAACGTAGGCTCCCATCTATCGTTTAGTACAAACATATTGAAAAGTGTTTGTAACTGTATAATATTGTCATAAATGTATCAATTGAGAGTTTAGTTGAATCCCATGAAATCACCCGAAGAGGTCAAGCAGGAGTTTGCCGAGCGCGGCCTCAGCATCAGTGGCTGGGCCAAAGAGAGAGGCTATTCCCAGGCATTGGTGTATCAGGTGCTGAATGGGAGCCGGAAAGCGTTGCGTGGTGAGAGCCACAAAATTGCCGTTGAGCTTGGGTTAAAGGAAGGAAAAACAGGCTGCTACGAGGATCTGAGCTTCTATAAAGCTGAGGTGATTCAATGACTTAGAAACAAAAAACCCGACAACAATTGCTTGCTATCGGGCTTTAGGTGTAGGTGATACCTACGGTGTGGTGCCTAGAAGTATCTCCCCTCCCTGCTGTCCCGTCAAGAGCAAGCCCCGAATACTGCCGCGAATCGACATCCGTCGAGGTTGGCTCGTGTCTGCGATCCAGCTTTGAGCCGAGAGTGGATTGCGTGGTTGCGCCCAAAATTCACGGATTCGGCATTATTGCTCAATGCCGGGAGGTACTCTTATGCGCCGAAAACCCGCTCGGAAGATCAAGGCTTCCGCTGTTAAAAACATCTTCAAGTTTCCGTCTACCAAGTCATTTGTTGAGCCCTGCCATCGGAGATATCAAATGGTGTTGGTGGAGTCGATGCTGGAGAAAGACTATTGCTTTCACTTGGAAGCGAATCCAAACGTCGTGGTGTACTTCCCTCAGCCCAAGACCTTCATGGTCAATAGCACGTTGTTGAAGAATCGGGAGTACACGCCAGACTTTGAAGTCCATTTTCGCGGCGGTCGAAAGGCTTATGTGGAGGTCAAGAAGGACTTCAGCTCTCTGGATACGGTCTATCTGCATAAGCTGGAAATAGCGGCGATTGAAATGCGGCAAGCCGGATATGACTTTTTATGTGTCGATGAACCTCAGATACGCATAAATCCTCTTCTGCAAAACCTCCGCAAGTTGCAACGCTATCGTGACAGATTAACGAGTAACTCAGGCACCCTTACGTTGCTTCAAAATGCCGTTCCTCATCCAAGAACGTTGAAAGACCTGATTGCAAATCCACTGGGCATACGTTTGGAGACCATTTACAAGCTCATTGCCAACGGGCAGATAACGGCAAATCTCTCGGTAGCTAAGCTCTCGTTGGATGCAGAGGTGCGCTATGCATAATCTTTCGAGATGGATGCCCGGCATTGCATTCTGTGCAAATTTCGATGGTCGGGATGCTATATGGATGATAAGGCGGATCAACGGTTCAAATGTCACCTTGGCCGATATCGATAATAAATCTGTGTTGGTGAAACCGGAGGCGGAGCTTGAAGAATGCCTGGAGAACAAGGCGCTTCAGTTCATGGCAGATGATCGCTATAACGGTGAAATCGTATTTCAGGATTTGCCGGAGGAGTATCAAAAGGAAACCGCTCGCAGATATGCATACGTTCGAGAATTTCTTGATTCGGATGATCAAAAAAGATCGAAGAAGAAGCTTGAGAAAATAATCGAAAAGGTAGCTGAAAAGATAGACGATGATACGCCACCGGCCTGGAATACGTTCAATAACTGGCTGAATAAGTATTTCAATGCCGGTTGCCGAATTAAAGGGTTGTACCCAAATGATCCTAAAAAGGGTCGCCGAGATATAAGGGTTGATCCAAGAGTTCGTGAAATAATTGATCAATCGGTGAAGTTGTATTTCAAAAATGGCCAGATGCTAGTGAGCAGCATTCATCAGATGGTGGAAGCGAAAGTACTAAAACACAATCTGAGCAATCCAGATGATCTGTTGGCTATCCCAGCCTACAGCACTGTGGACTACCATATTAAGAAGCGAAGTTACCAGGAGCATGTTAAGGGAAGAATTGGTAAAAATGCTGCTCGCTATGAATGTGCCAATGTCGGTGAAGCACCTCAAACAAGTCGTATTCTTGAGCGCGTTGAGGCCGACCACACCCCTCTGGATATCAATGTTCTGCATGATGAAACCAGAACACTGCTGGGTCGCCCGACCTTAACGCTCTTGATAGATCACTATTCTCGTATGGTCATGGGCTTTCAGATTTCTTTTGAAGAGCCTTCATATGCGTCCGCTGCCATGGCTATCGGGAGTGCCATATTACCCAAAAAGGATCTGCTTGAATTTTACGGCGTCGAAGGCGATTGGCCTGCTCATGGTGTCATGGAAATGCTGGTCGCCGACAATGGCACAGAGTTCTGGGGTGACAATCTCGATATGGCGATCAGTGAGGTAGGCTCAGTGCTTCAATATGCGCCAGTCAGGAGCCCAAATTATAAAGGTGTTGTAGAGCGTTTCTTTCTTACACTGAGAACAGGATTAATTGATTCTCTGCCAGGCAAGACAAATGGCGTCGGTAACGGGTCAGACGAATACATTGCTCAGAACGAGGCAAAGCTCACATTGTCGGAGTTCAAAAAGATATTCCTGACCTGGCTTGTGAATATCTATCACCTTGAGCCACACGGCAAAGCCGAAAAATCTCCTCTTGATCTTTGGAATGAATCTGCTCGCGAGTTCCCGGTGGTTGAGGAAGATGCTAAACGCATTGAGACAGCCTTGATGTGTTCCGATACGAGAACTCTACAGCGATCAGGTATTCAGTATGAAAACCTTGAATACAACTCAGACCCTCTGCGAGATATCTACCGGCGAGAAGGGGTTGTCGAACTGTTGATCAGATATAGTCCGTTCGATATTGGTCACATTTATGTGTGGGATGAGCTCAACCGGATCTATATCCGGGTGCCATGCGTTAACTACAGGTATGCAAAAGGCCTGTCGATGTATGCTCACAAGGCCATCCGCAAACGCATTAATACTGCGCGTAAAAGCTACAAGGATAATGTGATTCTCCAAAGAGCCAAGGTTGAGCTTTTTGGCGATCTGGAAAGTTTGCATGATCGTAATGTTAGGAAAAAATCGCAGGCGACCGCGAAAAAAGCCGCTCGCATACATTCGCTGGGCGTAGAAGAGTTTTCTGCCAACACAATTCTCAATGATCCAGCCCCAGTGGTTATTCAGAATATTCAGGCTGAAGAAGTAACGGATGACTGGGAGGTATGGTGATGATGAACCGAAATACCTACCCTTTTGTAGCCACTGGTGATGTCAAACATATCTTCAAAATTTTGGATGATCTTCGGATTAACTATATCGAAGAAGGTGACACCAATTGCCTTATCACCGGTGAGTCGGGATCTGGTAAATCTGAGCTGGTAAAACGGTATGCTGCGAAGTATCCGCGTCGGGAGTTGGAGGAATATACCCACATTCCCGTGTTGTATGTTCAGTTGAGTTCACCGCAAACCGCCAAAGCTTTCACCCAGCAGGTGCTTGCTGCGTTGGGCGATCCCCAGGGCGGCAGAGGAATAAAAACCAAAGAGGAAGGCTTTTCGCTAATTAAAAAATACTGCCGTGAGTGCGGTGTCGAGCTCATTATTCTTGATGAAATGCAAACGGTCATCCAAAACCGCTCATTAGGAGTAATTGCCAACATAACGGCTTGGTTTAAAGACTTAATGAACCACTCTAAAGTGCCAGTGGCGTTAGTTGGTATGCCTTGGTGTCTCGGTGTCGTTAAAGAAAATGATGAGCTCGATACACGTGTAGGGTACCGTTATTATCTGGAAACCTTTAGGGTCTCCAGTCGGTTCTCCCATTTTGAAAAATTTCTTGAGCTTTTTTCAGCGGGCTATGAATTTGCGAATGACTTTTCACTTCTTGAGCGTGAAACAGCCTATCGGCTGTTTGCGTATAGTTCTGGAATTATAAGGGCTATCAGGGGGCAAATCATCCGAGCGGCCAGTTTGGCGGAGGCGGCGGGAAAACCAATTGATTTGGCCTGCTTTCAGGACGCGATTCGTTCAAGGGGGATAAAGGATCACAACAACGTCTTTATCATGCCGGTGACGGAGTTGCGGCTGAGGGAAATTGTGAATTCATCCAAGTGGATACAGCAAAAATCTTACAATAAGGAAAGCTTTCAGAGTGCTGAATTCAAAACCTACCGGCTGACCAAAAAGCTTGAACTAATCGAAGCCGATGACGACTGAGCAAAAGTTACTGATCAGGCCAGTTAAGCACCCGCTGGAGCGGATCGATGACTACGTTGTCAGGCTCTCCGCTGCAAATGGTTTCTCTTCAGCAATGACACTGAGCACCTATTTGCGAGCATGGTGCAAAGTGGCTGGGTACAGTATTCGCGGATTAGACAGCGCCGATACGATGGCCAGGATGTTAAGCCGTTATCTTGATCGTATCGTCGAAACAAAATCCTTCGACCGGCCAGCGTTCGCCAAAGCCAATCTCATCTTGAAAACCTGTAAGGCTTGCCTCAGCGAACATAAGGCTATCCCGTTTTACTGGTATCTGGATGATTACCAGGTTTGCCACATCCACTACCAGCCGTTGAGCAAGCCAGATTCCAACGAAACATTCGACCATGTGGATGTTGATCTGCCCCAGCACCCCATAGTCGATTTTCTGGATTCCAGTGACCCCTGGTTGGCATACACCAACATGCAAAAATGCGCCGACGAGCTCCGGTGGCTATGCTGGCGTTTGAAGCAGTTCTACGAGGCTCACCTGGGAATCCGCGTACATACGATGAACGCGCTGGGCTGGATAAACAGCACCCCTCCTGCGGAACGTTACTCTGATGGCAGATTCGATCGGGTTGCCAGCCTAATCACAGAGCAATCAGGTCTCCAGGAAAGCGATGTGCGCTTGCTATCAGCCCTTTTGCTCTGGCAGCGCATGGTGCCAAACAACCTGTTCCGGGCTGCGGGTGCAGGTGCGGAAGGTGCCACCGAAGCTAGCCTGGAATGGGCATCCCGGCAGCTGATCGCCAGTGAGCCCATGCTCATGTTTATCTGCGATGCACACCAGGCTCCGCGAAACACTCCAAAACTCTGTCTGCGCGACTATATCCCTCTGCTGGCAGGCCTGGATGAGGCCACCGACAAAGCGCTGCGCCAGGCGGTTTATTCCTGCGGGTTAACCACTGAGTTGTTGATAATGCTTCCCGGTAGACCGGGTGAGCATAGCTGCAAAGTGAAAAGTTGGTCTAGCGTGGCAGTTACCTAGCTAGGGATTCAGCACTGGTCGCGAATAATTTAGTTTTTGCGCTAAATATTTCATCTAATCTTTAATTATTTCAGTCTTTTGGGTTAATATCGGGCCTGACTCTGTAAACCGTAGGGCCCGGTCATGATACGTTGCCATCTCGCTCGCCTGATGGGGGAGCGAAAAATGAAGATCTCCGATGTTTTGCGCGAAACCGGGCTAAGCCGGAATACCGTGACCCTAATGTACAAGGAGACGGCGCAAAGGATCGATATCGAGGCTTTGGATAAGCTCTGTCGCCTGTTTGAGTGTGAAGTGGCCGATATGTTGGAGTTCACGGATGAGCAAGCCTGAATCAAAAAACAAGCAAGGGCTTCGAACACTTGTGAGCTGGGTTGGGGGAAACGACCTGAAAGCTACGGGCAGCAGTGATGCAGAGGGGCAAGCCCTTGGTCCGATTGCAGCTACTCTCAAAGAGCAGGTATTCGACAGCGTAGAGCTGCTCTACAACTATCCAGAAGATCAGGTAAAGCCATATCTGACATGGCTGAAGAAGCAGACCGCTACGCCGATCCACGCTCAAGCCATTTCCCTGTCTTCACCGGTCAATTTTGGTGAAATCTATGTCCAGGCCAATCAGCAGCTGGCCAGGCTGCAAGCATTGGGTTGTGAGTTGTCCATTCTGTTAAGTCCAGGAACCCCGGCCATGCAGGCGGTTTGGATTCTTTTGGGCAAAACCCGCTATGCCTGTCAGTTTTATCAATCGTCACTGGAACAGGGCGTTCAGCAGGTAGAAATTCCATTTGAGCTTTCCGCAGAGTACCTGCCTGCCGCTCAAAACATAGGCAGTGCCAAGATCAGTCGGCTGGTAGAAGGCAATGCTCCCATCAATGCGGCATTCGACAATATCGTTACTCGCAACCCTTGGATGCAGGCTCTGAAGGCACAGGCCCAGATACTGGCGGAACGTGAAGTACCGGTATTGATTTATGGCGAGACCGGCACCGGTAAAGAGCTCTTTGCTCGCGCCATCCACAATGCCAGCCAACGGGCCAATAAAGCATTTGTGCCGGTGAACTGTGGTGCCATTCCCGGTGAACTGGTCGACTCAGTCCTCTTTGGCCACAAGAAAGGGGCATTTACCGGTGCTACATCTGACAAGCCTGGAGTATTCGAGCAAGCTGATGGCGGGACCTTGTTCCTGGATGAATTTGGCGAGCTGGAGCCCAGTGTGCAAGTGCGCCTCTTGCGGGTATTGCAAGAAGGGGCATTCGTTCCGGTAGGGGGCACCAAAGAACAAAAGGTCGATGTTCGCCTGATCACAGCTACACATCGCAACTTAATGGAGGCGGTAGCCAACGGCCGTTTTAGGGAGGATCTGTTTTACCGCGTGGCTGTTGGTGTTTTGCATCTGCCACCGCTGAGGGAGCGAGAGGGCGATCTGTCGCTCCTGACGGATACCTTGATCAAAGCGATGAGTGATCATGACTCAATGCTTGAGGGTAAAAATATTTCTCCTGACGCAAAAAATATTATCCTTCAGCATCCTTGGCGAGGAAATGTGCGTGAGTTGCAATCCACTTTATTGCGCTCCGCCTTGTGGTGCCAGGGTGATGTGATCAATGCTGCCGATATCCGTCAGGCTTTGTTCAATATGCCGGAGCAGGATTCGGGATTGCTGAACAAGGATGTTTCTCAAGGTGTTGATATACAAGAGATAATTGGTTTTGTTGCTGCGAATTATATCCGTAAAGCATTGGCTCATAGTGGCCAGAATAAGACCCGTGCAGCACAGCTTTTGGGCTTGAAAAACTACCAGACACTGAAGAACTGGATGGAAAAATACGGTATTTCCTAGTGATTAAGTAAACTTGGCACGGCCTTCGCTATAAGGCTGTCATGGACAGAATAATTTTTATGAAATCAGTGAACTTCGAATTCTTGAGACCCGAGAATGACCTACTTGCTAACCTCGGTGGTTTGGCCGAGGCGGTCCTGCATATTGATCCGGGTAGTGCTTTGACCCGTTTGCGCAGTTTTGCTGAAGAGCTGACCAAGGCCATCTATAAGGAAGAGCTGCTGCCGCGTATGCCGCAGTCCAGCTTCTACGAGCTGATCAAAAGTCCGGTTTTTGAGGATTGCGTTAGCAAATCACTGATTCATCAGATCAACTTTTTGCGTATTCAGGGCAATGACACCGCCCACGGCGCAGAGGGTGAATTACGTAATGCACAAATGGCTCTGGGTACGGCGCACCAGTTGGCTATGTACATGGGCATCAAGTATTACGGCAAGAAGAAGGAACAAATCGCCGCATTTGTTGATGTAAAAGATCCAACAGCAACCTTAAATCAGCTACAGAAATCCGTTTCGAGCTACGAGAAAGAACTGCAAAAGCAGCAAGAAGAGCTCGAAAGAGTCATGGATCAGCTGGAGCGTGAGCGCACCAGAAACATCGAAAAGCTGGAGCCGCCTGCCAGGGCCGATCAGCAAAAACGCCAGCAGCAGAGTCAGCAGGTAGCCGACAGCTTACAATGGAACGAAGCTAAAACACGCGCCCTATTGATCGATGCCATGTTGTTGCAGGCTGGCTGGGATATTCAGAACCGCGATCAGGTCGGCCAGGAAGTTGAAGTACAGTTTCCCAACAACCCAAGCGGCAAGGGATATGTGGATTACGTGCTCTGGGGGGATAACGGTCACCCACTTGCTGTGATCGAGGCCAAGAAATCCGGCAATACCAACCTACAGGCTGGTCGAGAACAGGCCAGGCTATATGCCGATGCCTTTGAGCACATGGGCTATCAACGCCCTGTCATTTTCTACTCCAACGGCTACGAAACCTTCATCTGGGACGATCACCAGTACAACACCTACCGGCCAGTTTATGGCTTTTACAGTAAAGACAGCCTGGATTACCTGATTTATCAGCGCCACTATCGCGCCGCAGAGCTGGAAAAGTTCAATCCAGAACTCAGCATTGCTGATCGCCCTTACCAGATTGAAGCCATCAAAACGGTCGCTGCGCATTTTCAAAGCCAGCGTCGCAAAGCGCTCATCATTCAGGCCACCGGCACCGGTAAAACTCGCGTAGCTATCGCGTTGGCTGAGCTGCTGTTGCGTACCGGCTGGGCCAAGCGGGCATTGTTCCTGTGCGACCGAAAAGAGCTGCGCGTACAGGCTGATGATGCCTTTAAGCAAAACCTGCCATCCGAGCCGCGTTGTGTGATTGGTGAAACCAACAAGATTGATCAAAGTGCGCGGATCTACATTGCCACCTACCCCGGCATGATGAATCGCTTTGCACAGTTAGATGTTGGCTTTTTCGATCTGATTATTGCCGATGAATCCCATCGCAGCATCTACAACAAGTATCGTGACCTGTTCGATTACTTTGATGCATTGCAAGTGGGCTTAACCGCAACCCCAGTGAAATTCATCAGTCGAAATACCTTCGACATCTTCGACTGCGAAACCACCGATCCGACATTCGAGTTTGGCTTGGACGCGGCCATTAATAACGAACCGCCTTACCTGGTACCCTTCCGGGTGAAAGACCTGACCACCGATTTTCTTCGCGATGGTATTCATTACAACGACCTGACAGAAGAACAAAAGCGTCAGTTGGAAGAAGACCTGGGCGAAGAAGAAGCCCGCAATACCACCATTGCAGGCAAAGATATTGGCCGTAAGATCTTCAGCGAAGATACCGATCGCATCATCCTTGAAAATCTGATCAACAACGGCATCAAGGATGAGACAGGTTCCCTGGTCGGCAAAACCATTATCTTCGCTCAGCGCCAAGACCATGCTGAGCACCTGGAAAAGCTGTTCTGCAAGCTCTACCCGCAATATGGCACCAAGGTGTGCAAGGTCATCCACAATGCGATTCCCCATGTGGAAAGCCTGATCAAAGAATTCAAAAAATCCGATAACGATTTTCGCATCGCTATTTCAGTGGATATGCTGGACACCGGCATCGACGTGCCTGAAGTCGTCAACCTGGTGTTTGCCAAGCCGGTAAAGAGCTGGGTGAAATTCTGGCAGATGATTGGTCGTGGCACGCGCTTGCGCCCGAATCTCTTTGGTCCAGGTAAGCATAAAACCGAGTTCCTGATTTTCGACCATTATGGCAACTTCGACTTTTTCGAAGAAGAGTATCAGGAGCCTGATGACACCGGCAGTAAATCCTTGCTGCAAACCACCTTTGAAGCCCGTCTTGAGCTGGCGCAGGCGGCATTACAGCAAAACCATGCGGCCGCTTTTGATACGGCCATTGAGCTACTGCGGGCCGACATTAATGACTTGCCCGACACCAGCATCGCGGTAAAGCGCGAACTGCGGGTCGTACACCAGCTACAGCAAACCGATCTGCTAAAGGGGTTCGATGCGAAAACCCAGCATCTGCTGGCCAATACCATCGCACCCTTAATGTCTGCACGTGTGCTTCGCGACAAACATGCAACCCAGCTGGACAAGCTGATGGCCACCATTGAACGCTGCCTGGTAGAACAAGCGAGCTGCTTTGATGATGGCAGAGATCTGCTGCTCACCGAGATAGACAAACTGGCCGTGAATATTCAGGCGGTACGCCAGAAAGACGCCATCATTGCAGAAGTGCGCAGTGCCGACTTTTGGCAAGCGCCCAATATTGAAAGGTTAGAAAAGGCCCGTAAAGAGTTGCGCGGCATTATGAAATATCGCCAGCAGCGAACTGGCCCCGGTTATGAGACCGGCACCACGCGTGCAGGGGATTCCGGGGTGCGTGAAGCTGAGCGTGAGGTAAAGATCGCCGGTGCCAACGAGGCCATGATCTACCGCCGCAGGCTCAAGGATATCCTGGATCAAATGGTGGCTGCCAACCCCACGTTGCAGAAAATCCGTAAAGGGGAACCCATTGCGGAGCCAGAATTAAAAACACTGACGTCTACCATACTCACCAGCCACCCAGGTGTGAGTCTGGAGGTGCTGAATGAATTCTATGGTCGTACGGCGGATCAATTGCACCTGACAGTACGTGAAATTATCGGCCTGGACGCACAAGCCATTGAAGACCACTTCAAGAGCTTTTTACACGCTCATCCAGCGCTAACCGCTCAGCAAGTGCGGTTTATGAATCTGCTCAAAAATTACATCGCTCAGCACGGCTCCATCGTGATCGAAAAGCTCTACGACGCGCCATTTACCTCCGTCTCACACGAAGGAATTGACGGCGTATTTACCCCAGACGACGTGGGTGAGCTGATTGCCGTGTTGAAACCCTTTATCAAGGCTGAACCCAAATCATCGGGTTCACAGCCAGAAAGCACACAGGAGTAAACATGCAATCACTGGAATGGACAACTGAACTTATTATTACTGCCTCGGTAGCAGGCTTAGTGCTTGTTGTACTGGGATATTTGCTGGCGATGGTATTGCTGGGCCGCAAGAACACTGAACTAAGCGGGCAGCTGAGGCAGGCCGAGCAAGCCCTGGAATTGGCCAATACGCAGAGCCAGAAGCAGCAAGAAGACATCAAGCAGCTCAGTGCAGCCCTACACGAGAAGGATCTGTCTGAAAGCAAGTTGCAGACAAGGCTGGATAGTGTTCAGGCTACAGCCCAAGCCACCGAACAACGCCTGAATGACACAGTAACAGAACTGAAGGGGCAGCTGGCATCTCAGCAAAGCGCGTTGGATGAGGTTAAAGGGCAGCATCACAGCACCGAAAAGCAATTGGAAACTGCCCAAGCTGATAACCGATCGTTGAAAGATCAAACGCTGGATTTACGAAGCCGTCTGGAAAAAGCGGAACAGAACATTCAGCAAGAGCGCTCTCTGGTGAGCCAACTCAAAGAAGAATTGGCTCAGGAAGGCAAAAAGGCCAAAGAGCTTGGATCGTCCAACTTTGAAGCGCGTGAGCAACTAAAGGAAGCCAAGCAGAGCCTTATGGAGGTTCAACAGCGTAATACCCAGCTTCAGGAACGCTATCAGTCGCTCAGTAATGAGTATACAGAACTGAAAACCACGCTGGAACGCAAAGAAGAGCACTTCAAAGAGCAGATGCACCAGCTCAGTGAGACCAAACAATCGCTCACCAAAGAATTCGAGAATCTGGCAAACAAAATCTTCGAGGAAAAAGGCAAAACCTTTACCCATACCAGCCAGGCCAGCATCGACACCATGCTCAAGCCCTTCCGCGAGCAGATCGAAGGCTTCCAGAAGCGGGTTAACGAAGTGCACGATGCGTCGCTTCAGGGAAATACCAGCCTCAATGCCGAGATCAAAAAGGTGCTGGAAATTGGCCTGCAAATGAGCAAAGAGGCCAATAACCTGACTTCAGCCCTCAAGGGTGATTCCCAGCAGCGAGGTGCCTGGGGTGAAGCGCAACTGCGCCGCACCCTGGAGATGAGTGGTTTGATCGAAGAAGCGCACTACGAAGTGCAAAGCTCGTTCAAAGACGCCGAAGGCAAACAAAAGCAAACCGATTACTTGATCAAGCTGCCTGATGGTAAGCACATCATCATCGACAGCAAGGTAGCCCTGAATGCCTACGACCGGGCTGTAGGCGCGGAATCGCCAGAAGAATACCAGCTTGCCATGAGCGAGCACGTAAAAGCCGTGCGCAAACACATTGATGATCTGGCATCGAAGGACTACACCAACCTGGTGGGTATGCGCAGCCCCAGCTTTGTGCTCATGTTTATGCCGATAGAGCCCGCCTACATTGAGGCGCTCAAGAACAACAAAGATCTGTTTGAATACGGCTACAAAAAAGGCATCGTGCTGGTCTCCCATACCACCTTGATTCCTATTCTGCGCACTGTTTCCAACCTGTGGATGATTGAACGCAGTAACGCAGAAGCCCGAGAAATCAGCGAGAAAGCAGGCGATATTTACAACTCTGTGTGTACGGTTGCTGAGCGATTGAGCAAGTTAGGTGGCACCCTGAGCACTGTCAGCAATCACTACAACAACACAGTCAAAGCGTTGGCTGGCCAGCAAGGCTTGTACGGTAAAGTGGATCGATTCAGTCAGCTCTCCGCCAAAGTCAGCAAAAGCTTGCCTCATCTGGAGGCAACCCATGTGGATTTCGAAACTGAGCGTTTGGCCTTAATTGTTGAGCCCATAGAAGAGCCATTAATAGAAGAGCCATTATCAAAGCCGGAACCAGAGCATTTAGACAGTGATGCACAATCGGCACCCACAATCGAATCAGAAACAGCAGAAAACCATTAAGCGAGTAACTCAATGCTAACAGGCAAAATACGTAACGATATCGACAAGCTCTGGGAGAAGTTCTGGACTGGCGGTATCACCAACCCATTAACGGTGATCGAGCAGATCAGCTACTTGATGTTTGCCCGCATGCTCGACATGCAGGAAGATATGGCAGAGCGCAAAGCGAACGCTCTTCATAAGCAAGGAAAAGGGGGCAAAGACTTTGACCGCCTGTTTCCCAATAGCCCAGAAGGTCAATTGCTGCGCTGGAAGAATTTCAAAAATCTCAGCGGCAAAGAGCTGCATAAACACCTTAAGCAAAACGTATTTCCTTACTTTGCCAAGCTGGGTAAAAAATCGGATGAGCAAGATGGGCTAGGCAGTGATGGCGGCGCCATAGAGGCGTTAGGCCATATCGGCGAATACATGCAAGATGCCGACCTCGAAATCAAAAACGAATCGGTACTGGTCAGCGCTGTAGAAATGGTGGACGAGCTGCCGCTCACCCAAAGCGACGTAAAAGGCGATATCTACGAATACCTGCTCAGCAAGCTCACAACTGCTGGCATTAACGGCCAGTTCCGTACCCCGCGCCATATCATTGATGCCATGATCGAGCTGGTCGATCCGCAGCCTACCGAGAGCATCTGCGACCCGGCCTGTGGCACGGCCGGATTTCTCGCCCGCACCATGGAGTACCTTAACCATGTACATTCCAGTGAGGCAGGTACCTTTGAAGATGAAGAAGGCAACAAACACTTCACCGGTGACCTGTTAGAGCCTTACCGCGACCATATCAACAAAAACATGTTCTGGGGCTTTGATTTCGACACCACCATGCTCCGCGTCAGCAGCATGAACATGGCCCTGCACGGGGTGAATGGCGCTAACATTCTGTACCAAGACTCCCTGAGTAAATCCATCAAAGAGAACTTCCCCGAGCAGGAAGAAAACTTCTTTGATGTGATTCTGGCCAACCCGCCCTTTAAAGGCAGCCTGGATGAAACCAACACCAACCCGGATGTGCTCGGCCTGGTAAAAACCAAGAAAACCGAGTTGCTGTTTGTGGCGCATATTCTGCGTGCGCTCAAGCTCGGTGGCCGTGCCGCCGTGATTGTGCCTGACGGCGTGCTGTTTGGTTCTTCTAAAGCGCACCAACAATTGCGCCAGGAGCTGATAGAAAACAACCAGCTAGAAGGCATTGTTAGCCTGCCCAGTGGTGTCTTTAAACCCTACGCCGGTGTCAGCACCGCGATTCTGATGTTTACCAAAGGTGGCACTACCGAGCGCGTCTGGTTCTACGACCTGCAAGCTGATGGTTATTCATTAGATGATAAGCGTAACGAGCTGAAGGGCGAAGGCAGCAACGATCTGCCCGACGCCATTGCTAAGTGGAAGCAGTATCGCGCCTTGGTTGAAAAGAACGCATCGATCAAAGAAATTGTTAAAGCCTTTGGCGATAAAACCCAGAAAGCGTTTGTGGTCGACGCCAAGGACATCGCTGACAACAAATTTGACCTTTCCATCAACCGCTATAAAGAGGTGGTTTATAAGGAAGAGCGATACGATGACCCGAAAGAAATTCTGAAAAAGCTCAAAGCGCTGGAAAGCGAGATTATGGCCGATTTGGATGAGTTGGAGGGAATGCTGTGAGTTGGCCATTAGTTAAATTGGCTGAAGTCGCGACAATCAATCCTAGGTTGCCAAAAGATGTCGACGAAGCGCAGGAGGTTTCTTTTGTTGCGATGGCTTCCGCATCCGAAGAGGGTTCGCTGCTAGCTGAAGAGAGCCGTGTTCTATCTGAAACGAGGAAGGGCTTTACGTATTTTGAAAAAGGCGATGTGTTATTGGCTAAAATAACCCCTTGTTTTGAAAATGGTAAATGTCTTAGGCCAAATCAAATACGTAGTCAAATTGGCTTTGGCTCAACAGAATTTCACGTGTTAAGGGTAGATCCTGAGAAATTGGATAGCCAGTATCTTTTCTACATGGTGTGGAGTGATAAATTTCGCTGGCTTGGCGAGTCTTCGATGTCCGGGGCTGCTGGACAAAAGAGGGTAAGCGCTGATTTTCTGAGAGGCTTTGAAATCCCCCTCCCACCCCTAGCTGAACAAGAGCGTATCGCCGCCATTCTCGACAAAGCCGACGTCATCCGCCGCAAACGCCAGCAAGCCATCCAGCTCGCCGACGAATTCCTCCGTGCCGTGTTTCTGGAGATGTTTGGTGATCCGGTTACGAATCCGAAGGGCTTTAAAAAGGTTCCTATTACCGACCTCGCAGATGTCATTACAGGGTTTGCTTTTAAAAGTAATGAGTACGTTAGCGATTCTCCAGAAGCAGTGCGCTTGTGTAGAGGTGCAAACACTCTTACTGGATATTTTGACTGGAGCGATACTGCATTCTGGCCGAAAAATAAACTAGAGAAACTCGATAGTTATTTTATACAAGCTGGCGACATTATTCTTGCCATGGATCGTCCGTGGATATCAAGCGGGTTGAAAGTATGTGTGTTTCCTGAAAATCAACGGGAGACATATCTAGTTCAGCGAGTTGCTAGATTGCGTCCTCACCGAGGCGCCTACACGGATTACATCTATAGTTGCATCAAGTCGCAATCCTTCGAAAAGCACTGTTGTCCAACTGAAACAACAGTTCCGCATATATCGCCGATCGAACTTAAAAACTTTGAAGTTCTTTTCCCGAATGCAGAACTTATCGATAAATATCACTTAGTTGTTTCAAATATCAATCGTAATTTAGCTAGGATGGTTGATGGTAAGTGCCGTAGTGAAGATATTTTTTCTGCATTAAGCCAGCGTGCTTTCTCAGGCCTGCTATAGAGGTAGGTAAAATGGACTTATTTGGCCCGCTGACGATAAAGCTTACCTTACCTCAAAAGTCGGCTCCTGCACGAAAAGTTGGTGGCAATCTTATTCACAAACTCTTGTTCAGAGCAACAAAAGTTGAGGCTCAAATCAAAGTTGCAGAGTTCTCAGGGTATTTTGAGCTTGTCACAGGGCTGAAGCCTCCTCTGAATATCGTCTATTTAAAAGACCCAAATGTCAGGGGGAAGTGCAGACAAGGATTTCCGTCTCTTAAAAGCAAAGAAAATTTCTCCTTAGATAATTGGTCGGAAGATATCCAGCTAAGTTGGGAACAGTTTCCGGAACAATCATTTCCTGCAGAACCTGATGAAATTAACGACCTTTGGCGTCATCAATTTCAGTTTAAAGAGGAAAACGCTGAACTTGGCCTCCCCGGCCTTCGAAAACCTCAGTTGGGTGCTCTCCACGCGATTTCAGGCTATTTTTCGACAGTTTTGCAGGTGGAACCGGCTACCGTTGTATTGCCTACCGGAACGGGAAAGACTGAAACGATGCTGGCCACTATGGTGTACCAGCAATGTAAAAAAATACTTCTTATTGTCCCATCTGACTCTCTCAGGTCACAAATATCTAAAAAGTTTATTGATCTGGGTTATTTGCCAGAACTAACGGTCGTGCCAAGAGATATTGCACTCCCAAATGTTGCCGTTATTCGAAAAGGAATTCAGTTGGCCGAAGAGGCAAGACAGCTGGCGTATGCTTCCAACGTAATAGTGGCAACAACCAGCGTCTTGTCAGCCTGTTCTGATGCAGCCTTGAATGCACTTTGTGAGGCGTGTAGCCATCTTTTTGTAGATGAAGCCCATCATATATCGGCAAATTCTTGGCAAACGATTAGAGAGAAATTTAAAGGCAAGCGTGTAGTCCAGTTTACGGCAACTCCATTTAGAAATGATAAGAAGTCCCTTGGCGGGAAGATCGTCTATAACTACACCATGGGAGAGGCGCAGCGAGCGGGCTATTTCACAAATGTCAATTTGTTGCCTGTTGAAGAGTATTATCCTGATCTTATAGATGCCGCAATAGCGGAAAAAGCTATTCAACAACTGCGTGCAGATATAAGCAATGGCCTTGATCACTTGCTCATGGCGCGAACGAGTAATAAACATCGTGCGGATGAGCTTTTTAGTCTTTATCAGAGCTTAGCGCCAGATCTTGATCCAATCGTTGTTCATTCTGGACACTCTAGAGGTTATGTTAAAAAGCGCCTTGATACCTTGCTAGCAAAGAAATCCAAAATTGTAATTTGCGTGGATATGTTGGGTGAAGGTTATGACCTACCCAATTTGAAAATAGCAGCGCTTCATGATCATCATAAAAGCTTGGCGGTTACCCTGCAGTTCATTGGCCGCTTTACACGTGTCAATCAATTTCAAAATTTAGGGCAAGCGACAGTAGTAATGAATGTTGCTGACCCCGCTGTCGAGGGCGAGTTGCAACATCTCTATTCAATAGGAGCTGATTGGGACAGCGTTCTCAGAAGGCTCTCAGAAGGAAGGATCGCTCGTGAGGTTAGGCTTCAAGAGTTAGTTGATGCCTTAAAGGAAAAAGGTGATTTGCATGATCAGATTTCCTTATGGAATCTTGAGCCTAGCTGTTCCGCGATGTTATTTAAAACCTCCTGCGATAATTGGTCTCCAGAGAGGTATGAAAAGGACTTGCCAAAATTCGATGAGTATTGGCATGCAATAGCAGATGATGAAAACCTGCTTGTGGTTCTTGCTGTCCAATCATCCGCCGTCCGCTGGGGTAGCTACAAGGATTTAAAAGATACGAACTATAAAATTCTAATTGCACATTGGGATTCTGATAGGTCTGCCTTGTTTGTTTTTACGAATGATTACAAAACCTTTCGTGTTGAGAAACTGGCAAGCACTATTTGTAATGAAATGTGTGAGCTTGTTAGTGGTGACAAGGTGTTCAACGTTTTTAATGGGATTGAATACCCTCTGGCAAGAAATTTGGGGGCGTCTCAGATTGGTGCTATTAGTTTTACTCAATACTTTGGACCGAACGTAACTGAAGGGCTTTCATTAATTGAGGCCTCTCAATCCAGCTTGAGCAATATCGCTGCACTAGGGTATGAATCGGGCAATCGCGTAATTTGGGGATGTTCTCAGCGCAAAGGTAAAGTCTGGTCGCCGCAGAAAGGTGGCAGCATTGCTGATTGGTGTGACTGGGTTAAGCGCGCCTGGGATAAGATTTTCAGTTCGGAGCCAGATCCCAACAATTTGACACGTAACTTCTTGCGTCCCGTGCCACTTCTCGAACCTTATAATGAGTATCCGATATCAGCTCAATGGGGCGAGTACTTGCTCACTGCGTTTGAGGATAAGGTCAATTTTTATTTTGGATCTATAACGGTTCATTTATATCTGGTCGAAGTCAGAACCACCGGCAAGTTTGATGATGGCAGTGTACGACTTGTGTTTTCTACGGATGAAATTGAATCTGAATATAAGCTTTGCCTCTTAGGGGCCTCGACGCCAAAAGGCTATAGCTACCAGCTGATTTCTGGCCCTGAGGTCTTTGTGCAGCGCGGCGAATCTGATCTCATACCTCTTCCAGAGTATATGGAAATTGACCCAGTGATGATTCATTACGCCGATGGTGCATTTTCTTACAATGCACATATTGTTCATGTCAGCCAGAATATTGGCCTCTATGATAGGGGGGAAATTGTTTCATTTGACTGGACAGGGACCAATATTCGGAAGGAGTCCATGGGATACGAGCGCGAACAAACGTCAATTCAATGGCGATGGTTCACTGAAATACAAGATGATTATGATGTCATTATTAATGATGATGACAAAGGCGAATCTGCCGACTTGGTTGGGCTAAAGATCATAGACGATTGTATTTTATTGACCTTAATTCATTGCAAGTACTCGGGGGCAGATGAGCCAGGGGCTAGGCTTAAGGACTTGTACGAGGTATGTGGGCAAGCACAGCGCTGCATTCGCTGGAAGCACCTTAATCTTAACTATTTGTATCACCATATTAAGCATCGAGAACAACAGTGGCGATCACGCGGATATTCGCGTTTCTTAAAAGGCACAATCAAAGATCTGGTTGCTATGAAAGAACGTTCGAGAACTACGCCTATTCGGTTTGGCGTTGTTATTGTCCAACCGGGAATTGATGTCAGCCAAATTAATGATGAAGGGCTTAAGTTGCTGGGTAGCACAGCGCTTTTTATAAAGAAAACGACGATGGCTGATTTAGTGGTAGTGGGGTCCGAGTGAGTTGTGAAATGCTACCCTATTAATATTAAAGAAAGAATATCGTCGCGACTCTAGGGAGAGGATATGATAGGAGAAATCATAATAGATCCACCGCTGGCGACTTATCTGAGCTCGGCAAGGCTCGGTGATCTGCGTCGTATCAATTATATCTTCGGCGCGAATGGTACGGGAAAAACGACTATCAGCCGTGTGATTGCCGCAGAGCAAGGGCACGAGCACTGCCAGCTAGTTTGGCGAGGTGGAAGTGAACTTGAACGCATGGTGTACAACCGGGATTTTGTTGATCGTAACTTTAACCAGGATGGCCCTCTGCAAGGGGTGTTTACTTTAGGTGAGAATCAAGTTGAGGCCGAGCGCGAAATTGCTCGTTTACGTCCAGAGATAGAAAAAGTAGAGGGTCAAATTACAAGCCTTAAGTTTCAATTGGATGGGGAAGATGGTCAATCTAGCAAGCGAAAAGAGCTTTCAGATTTAGAGCCTGTATTAAGGGATAAGTGCTGGAAGCAAAAGGAACTCCATGACGCCTATTTCAAAGAGGCCTACGCTGCAGCGAGTGTTCGGGGTAATAAAGAGAGATTCAAAGAGAAAGTGTTGTTGGAACAGGCAACCAACACGGCGGATCTCTTGTCGCTGGAAGAACTAAAACAAAAAGCTCAAACTGTTTTCTCAAATGAACTTGAGCGGGCTGTTCCGCTTGAGATCCTTTCCGCTACTGACCTTGTGTCCGTAGAGGGAAGTGCGTTACTGCAAAAAGTGATTGTCGGTAATCAGGATGTCAATATTGCGGCACTGATTAATCGCCTTGGTAACAGTGACTGGGTGAAACAAGGGCGTCAGTATCACGAGCAAGAACCCGAAATCTGCCCTTTCTGCCAACAGTCCACCGGCAAACAATTTGCGGATGATCTCACAGCGTTTTTTAGCGAAGCCTATGACAACGACGTTCAATCATTAAGGCAGTTACAGGTAATCTACAAGGGTGAAATCGAACGGCTATTGGCAACAATTCAGCGCTGTGTGGAGGCTCAAAACCCATTTTTGAAGCAGGATCTTTTTAACGCAGAAGCTCAGGCCCTTACAGAAAGATTGAAAAGTAATTTGGCCATATTGAACAAGAAGATTGATGAGCCTAGCAGGAAGGTTGAGCTGGAATCGATCGATCCATTGGTTGCGCAGTTGCAGTCCTTGTTGGTCGAGGCCAACGAAGCAACTAATGAGCATAATCAGATGGTGGCAAATATTGCTGTTGAAAAGCGCACCCTGATCGGGCAAGTCTGGCGCTATGTATTGAATGAATTGTCGGATGATTTACAGCAGTACCATCAAAGTAAAGATCGTCTTGAAAGAACGATTGAAGGTATGGAGCGAAGTCTACGAGAGAAGAACGTATTTCTTCGTGGGCTGAAGGATCAAGTAAAGGAACTAGAAAAGCAAACAACATCCATTCAGCCAACGATTGCTGCTATAAATGACTTGTTGCAGAAGTTTGGCTTCACTTCATTTTCAATTGGAGAGGCGGATGAAGGTCGTCACTATCGAATAATCCGTGCAAATGGTGAGGATGCAAGTCGCTCACTTAGCGAAGGTGAGAAGACCTTTATAACATTTTTGTACTTCTACTACTTAATCAAAGGTGCTCAATCCCCCTCAGGTATTACAGCCAACCGAGTCGTTGTTTTTGATGACCCCATATCGTCGCTAGACAGCGACATTCTTTACATCGTAAGCAGTCTTATTAAAGGCGTGATGGAAGAGGTAAGAAGCCAGAGTTCTCAGATCAAGCAAATATTTGTGTTGACTCATAATGTCTATTTTCATAAGGAAATTAGTTACAACAGAAGCAGGCCGGATGATAAAGCTCTTAATGAGGAAAGTTTTTGGCTGGTAAAGAAACTTCAGCAGGGTTCTGTTGTTGAACGTTGCATTACTAATCCAATTCGTTCGGCCTATGAGCTATTGTGGGAAGACGTGAAGGCAGAAAATATTTCCAGTGTCAGCCTTCAAAATACATTGCGTAGAATACTTGAGAATTATTTCACAATGTGGGGTGGAATGGGCAAAGACGAAATTTGTGCGCTCTTCGATGGGCGAGACAAGTTAATTTGCCAGTCCCTGTTTTCCTGGGTCAATGACGGGTCTCACTCAATTCATGACGACCTTTATATCAATCATGGCGAGCAAACAAATGAGGCATACCTTCGTGTCTTCCGTAGTGTCTTCGAAAAGGCCCGTCAGTTAGGTCACTACAACATGATGATGGGAGTTGCCAATGAGGATGGCAACCACCAGGCTGAATTAGCTGTCAAACCGGAAGTCACATCATGAGGATATCTATACGGAACAATAGCAGTTACATCATTGAGTTCGATCAGCTTATTGTTAGCGGGCGCGAAGCGGCAGGTGGGTATGCCTTTAGTTTCACTTTGCGCGGTAGCCGTCCGGCATGCAGTGCCCCCGTCAGTATTTTTGATATAAGCCTGAGCCTTTCTCTCTCCGACCCCGTTAGACCATTACTAACCGCTGTTCCATCATCGACTCAAGTGGTTCAGTGCCACAGCTTCGGTAATAACAGTGAGCAGATTCATTTTGAGTGTGTGTTAACTAAGGGGCAAGTCAACGCGATTGAAGACTATCGCTTGGAAGGTGACCTTAAGCTAAATGTGGGCTTAAGGGCCTTAACGACGTCGAGTGATGGCCTGCTTACCAGCTTCGATGTGGCAGATGTTGTTGTACCCAGAGAGCATTGGCTTAACGCGCTGAAAAGTGCCGGATTCAGACAAACCTTACTGTTTGAAGTACCGCTTCCCGCTGTTTCTGAAGAACTATCAGGCCTTATGGGTAAGGCCCAAGAGTTTATCGAAACCGGCCACTATAAAGATGCAGTCATGCAGTGTCGTCATATCATAGAGCAGATCGAAAAAGTGCGTGATGATAAAAGACAATCTTCTGCAGCCAATGCAAAAGCACATAGTAAAGAGCGTCAGGATATGTCTTCCATAGAGCGGTTGCTGAGCCTCCGCGAACAACTCAAAAATGTGTGCCAGTTGGGTGCCCATGGAAGTGAATACTTTACCCGATCACAGGCCAAGGCCGTGCTTGCAATAATGATAGCATTGTTGGCAGAGCCGACTGTTGGGTTTGTATATGGTGAGGAGTATGCTAATGAGTGAGCTATACAATGTTTACTGCGACGAATCATGCCACCTGGAAAATGACCGACAGAAGGTAATGGCGCTTGGTGCGGTCTGGTGCCCCATCAGTAAGCGACGTGAAATTGCTGATCGAGTACGGGATATTAAAGCCAGACATGGCTTGAGCCCGCAACATGAAATTAAGTGGACAAATGTTTCGCCAGGAAAGCTAAATTTCTACCTTGATTTAGTCGATCTTTTTTTTGATGACGATGATTTACATTTTCGAGTGTTGGTAGTACCAGATAAAACCGTGCTCAATCATCAGGGTTTTCAGCAAGATCACGATCAATGGTATTACAAAATGTATTTCACCATGTTGAAAACCATTTTTAATCCACATGATCGCTATCGCGTTTACATCGACATCAAAGATACGCAGGGCGCAGAAAAAATTCGCAAGTTACACGATGTTGTATGTAACAACCTATACGATTTTTCAAAGAATATCGTTCAGCAAGTGTCTTTGGTGGATTCTGCTCAGGTTCAGCAGCAACAGCTTGCGGACTTGTTAATCGGCGCGACCATGTATGTGAATAGAGGCGAACTCAATAGCACTGCCAAGGAGTCTGTAGTGAAGCGTATACAGGAGCGCTCTGGTTACTCGTTAACGCGCACAACGCTTCCCAGGGAGAACAAATGCAATGTCTTCATTTGGCAAAGCAATGGGGGGCGAGGATGAACGGTGATTCCGTTGACTGGTTGCCGCCCTTGGTTTTAATGGGTGACAGCGGTGGCGTTTGGGAGGCTTACCTCGATATTGTTTACCATTTTTTTGTTGCCGATTTTGTTGATAGCAAGCCTCTCTATATGGGCAGGCGATTGGGCTTAAAGCGTCACCCCGTTATTGATGGGAAAGAAGCAACATTCTGGCATATGACCAGTGAGGGTGAAGTTGAAGCCGATAGAACGCCTGATTTTCGACGAATGGAGCGTATTCGTTGGCCAAAGCCGGTTATAGAAAACACTGATGAGCGCCAAGATGCACCGGTGGTAAAAGTATGGCGCAATGTTCGGGGCAAAAACGAAACCCGGATTTTAATATGGGTGGAAACTGAACAGTATCTAGTTGTACTGGCTGATAGGGGTGACTACATACTGCCTTGGACGGCATACCAAGTAACGAGATCGCACCAGCAGCGGAAACTGCAAAAAGAATACGAAAAGTATTGGGAATCAAAGGCTTAGGTAGGCTGACAATGCCATATTCAGCGATATGACATTGTCGTTACTCCTTCTACATCATGGTAGATGAGCTGCGCACAAGTATGGTGATGGAGAAGGAAAAAATCAAGTGCCGTTATATGACTAAAAGTCATAACTTCGCTGCATATTGAGGGGTAAGTACAAAAATGGCAGTTCAACATGGTATCTGGAAGATTGGCGAGAAACCTCAGCCTTTGGCCGCCATCAGGTTGGATAGTGAAGCGTTGCTGGAAGAGCAGATTACTCGTGATATATCCATTCTGAGCAGTGGTTGGATGTTGATCGGTCGCCAAGTCTACACCGACTTTGGTAAGTACATTGACCTGCTCGCCATTGATGCCACCGGCTCTATTATCATTATCGAGCTGAAAAAACATAAGACGCCAAGAGATGTTGTAGCGCAAGCAATTGACTATGCCGCTTGGGTAGAACACCTGCCCTCAGAAAAGTTTGTTCAGATCTATTCGGAATTTGCTGAAAGGAATGGTTTGCCCGAGAAGAGTTTCGATGAGGCGTTTAAAGCGCGATTTGGAGCTTTGCCGGTAGAGGACGATATTAATAGCTCTCATCAAATGGTGATTGTTGCGGCTGAGCTGGATGCAAGCACGGAGCGTATTATCAACTACCTGAATGACAAGGCCAGTGTGGCTGTCAACGCCGTGTTTTTCTCGGTTTTCCAGGACGGAGATAATCAGTATTTAAGTCGTGCTTGGATGATCGACCCTGTCGAAACCGAAGAGCATGCTGTTAACACCCGCCAAAAAGGTGAGTGGAATGGCGAATTCTACGCGAGCTTTGGTGCCGGGCCCGGAGGTAGAAGCTGGGAGGACGCTATCAATCATGGTTTCATTTCGGCTGGCGGTGGGCGTTGGTACAGCAAGACATTGTTTATGCTTAAGCCAGGCGATCGAGTGTGGGTGAATATCCCTGGTACTGGTTATGTGGGAGTGGGCAAAGTAACAGGCCATGCCGTGATGGCCGATGAGTTCATCACCCCTGAATTGCATCTGAAAGGCGAATACAACCTGGCCTCAGACTGTGGCGAGGATGAAGCTGAGTACTTCGTACCGGTTTCCTGGCTTCACCAGGTGCCAGAATCTCAAGCAGTGAATGAGGTTGGGCTGTTTGGGAACCAAAACTCGGTTGCCAGGCCTCGTACCCCCAAGTGGGAGCATACGGTGAAAAGAATAAAAGAAATGTGGGGAATTAAGATTTAGATTTGTGAAGTGATATGAATGCAGCAGATCTCTATGGAATTGTCAGTCAATCCAAACGGAAATTTACAATTTGTTTAAAGCTAAAAGGTTTGGTTGTTGATTCTTTGAATGAGTGATTTAGCTGTGATTTCGCAAGCATATTAAATACGTCTGTGATCATGAAGCCTTGCTTTTGTAGTCCGCTTAGTGATTTACCTTTTGGGCTCTCGTGTTGCAGGGCTGGTTTTTTGAGATTGTTAATCATGCGCTGCCATGACCTTTTACAGATTAACCAATCTCGGTTCTGTGAGTCAGCCCTTTGCAAGGCTTTAACAAGTCCTGCATCAAGTAGCTGCTTAAGCTGGTAGCGGGAAAGTTCGGTCTCAATGACAGCTTGTTCCATTGACCAGTTATCTTGGTACAGCCTAGCCAGAGCCCCGACTTCCTCTCTGTTGAAGTAGGCTTTGCCTTTGAACTTATGGAGCGTTATTTTGCCTTGGGCTATCAGACTATGAATTCGGGGCTCCCGACAATCAAGGAGGCGTTGTGCCTCCTTTTGGGTTATTAGCGGGCGCTCATCGGATGACAAAGATATTCTGGTCAGCCGATGTGTTTGAATTGCATTCGGCCAGTTGATCTCGATGAATTGGTCAAACGCGGCTCTTAGGCGAGCAATACCTTTGTTCTCTCGCTGCCGATACAGCTTTTCGTGAATGTCGCGGAAGTGCTTGTTGATACCCGATTGCCCGCGTTCGCTCATCGGGTTATCAATGTACTGGCTAAGCAGCAGATGGAAACCAAGAGGCCAGCGTTTCAAGGCTTGCCAGGCCTGGGTGTAATGGTGAGATACAGTCAGGTTGTCCAAACTAGCCGGTGTGAACAGTGTTTTGTGGAACAGCCTGTACTGGTAGTGTGCAATGAAATGGATTAGAGACAAGGCTTCAGCGAAGTTCAGGCCCCTAAGCACGGTGGGAATCGATTTTGGTGGGTTACGTCCCTCAATCAGATGAGTCATTGCCCTGGTGAAGGCTAAGGTTGCAGGCGAGGCCTTTGGTATCGAATTAACCGGTGGGAATGGGTCGCTTTCACCGAATTCATTGAGAGAGCGGCGGTACCAGCTCAGCCTCTTCCCTGTCTTGGGGCTAGTATCGACGAGTAACAGCTTGTGCTTGATACAGGCTGTATAGGCGATGTGGCTCCATAGGTCGGAAGAATATCCCATCTCTTCGAGGCATTCGGGGCAGATTTTCGGGGTTTTGACGAAGATCTTGGTGGTAAAGTGCGGCACTTGGGACGATTTGAAGGTGTCAGCTGTTCTCGGATAGGTATAATCGAGCCCCAGCTGGGAAAAGTACGGCGCTATGTCATACTCTCCAGTAATTATCTGGTGGGCTGGTATCCGGAGGTTTTTCCACGGTAGACCGGCATGCTGGAGCAAATGGCCGATATGGTGAAAGCCATTTTGCTCGCTGACCCGGATGAGATAACTGACCATGCACTCATCGGGTTGCCGATGGGGTCGAATTAGTAGTCTGCTCATGTTTTGAGCATAGAATTTCAGCGCATGGTCGTGAAGAGATAGTGAGCTGGGATCGGTAAGAAACTTGTTCAAACTTATGTCGAACCCACGTGGTGCGTGGGCCTTAGGCGTTTTTTGGGGATAGCAGAAATTTGTTCAATCTTTTCTCGAAAGTTTTGTTCAAACTTATCTCGAATCGAGCCGAAAAATGCGGGCTGTAGAGGTGTTTTGTTCAAGCTTTTGCGAGGATTTACATTTTTTGTGGATTGTAGGGAAAACCTATAAATTTATAGGACTACCTTATAAATATTTTTAGGGAAACCTTATAAAGAAGCGTATAGTTTGAGCAAGGATGCTTTGGATACGCCTTTACATGAGCTCGCAAGCTCAAAAGATCTGCTGTCAAAAACATCGTTCGTTTTCCGCCGGTTAAGGCGAATGGCGGAAAATCCATCCTCGTAGAATCCATTCTGGAATCAAAATATTGCCTCTATCTCGAATTTGATTCGAGCGTTGAGGAATATTTTCCACAGCCTCGAACATTCACGGTTTCCGTCGGTGCTGAACTACGTACCTACACGCCGGATTTTGAAGTGCGATACGTATCTGGTGGCCGAAAATATGTCGAGGTGAAACCATCTGAGCGAGCCAAGAGCGAGCATTACCAAGAACTTTTTACTGGTTTCGAAGAATCGCTAGAAAACACTGGTGCAAGTTTTTTGCTGGTTGATGAAACAGAGATCTACCAGAGACCACTACTATCAAACTACGAAAAGCTTTATCAATACAGAAAGCGTCCCACCTTGGATGTACGAAATCTTCATCGGTGCGCTGAACTCATAAGTTCGGCGATCAGATCCCGTTTCCTCGGGCAATTATAAGATCTGTAGGAAAAAGCGAGATTGTTGTTGCGGATATTAGCAACGGTTCTTCGAAAAGAATAAGCAGAGATGAACTCGATAAAATATATTCAGCTGGAGGGATAAAGATTCTCTCTGAATCTCGAGATTTTGGTGAGCTGAAGTTTTTTGATCTTACAGAAAAAGAACAGAGAGAAACTAACCGAAAATACCAATATATTAAAAAGATAGTGGAGAAAGGTGTTACAAAGATTACGGAAAAGAATGTAGGGGAGATAATGCAGGGGGTGAGGGCGTTCAAAATTCTGTGTCAGCCTAGCGGCGTCATAAGCTGATGCATTTCTCCAGCCGGTCTGGGAAGTGGATTGTGAGCTGTGACAGCGTCAGGTTCCAGTTCTGTATCGGGTGAGTCCATCGCTCAGTGGCTTTGAGTATACCGGCATACAACAGCTTCAGTAAGCTGTTTTCATTAGGGAAGCCGCCTTTCGTCTTAGTGAGTTTGCGGAACTGGCGGTGTACAGCCTCGACAGCGTTTGTCGTGTAGATCGCCTTCTGCACGTAATCCGGGTACTTAAAGTAAGTCGATAACGTCGGCCATTTACTGCGCCAAGACTGGATTACCATTGGATATTTGTCGCCCCATTTGGCTTCCATATCGAAAGTAGGTTTGGTCATAGGTCATCTCTTTTGGTCTAATGATAAAGAAATGACACAGAATTCTGAACACTACCAAATAAACGCTATTACTGACACTATAGCCGTAATCAGTTTTATCCAGTCCATGTTAGTGGTAACTCCCTCTGCTTAAAGCATGTTTCGTTTCAAGAATATCAGGACAAGTAAACTGTCAGCACAATTTACCCTTGTGAAATCACCCATATTTATATAATTTATCAAAATTAGATAAATCCCTTTGATTCCCAGTCAACTCATAGCCAAACAATGAAAGATAAAGAAATATACAGCCGCATAAAGCAGGTCTTATCAGGCGCGCCGCGCAACCAATACACGGCCGAGCTTCACCTGCAAATGATCAAGTATGCTGACCAACTTGAAAAGGTCACTGCCAAAGAATTCTGTGAAGGCGTTGGGCTCCGGCAGAGTTTCGGCACCGAATTCAGTAAAATGCGCAACCTGACTCAGCGCCTGAAAGCAGCAGGCCTGAACCCCGAGCTGCTCTAACCAACATAACAATACCAACGGAGCCTCACCACTCCGCAAGGATCACCAATGGCCATCAAGAAAACCGCCCTCTATTCCTCCCTCTGGGCCAGCTGCGACGAGCTGCGCGGCGGCATGGACGCCAGCCAGTACAAAGACTACGTCCTCACCATGCTGTTCATGAAATACGTCTCCGACAAATACAAAGGCGACCCAAACGGCGTGATCGTAGTGCCCCCCGGTGCCACCTTCGACGACATGGTGGCCCTCAAGGGCGACAAGGAAATCGGCGACAGGATCAACAAAATCATCGGCGCCCTGGCGGAAGAGAACGACCTCAAGGGCGTTATCGACGTGGCCGACTTCAACGACGAAGACAAGCTGGGCAAAGGCAAGGAAATGGTCGACCGCCTGACCAAACTCATCGGTTTGTTTGAGGGGCTGGACCTGTCCGCCAACCGCGCCGACGGCGACGACCTGCTGGGAGACGCCTACGAATACCTCATGCGCCACTTCGCCACCGAATCCGGCAAATCTAAGGGCCAATTCTATACCCCCGCCGAAGTGTCCCGCGTTTTGGCCAAAGTCATCGGCATCCACCCCGATACCTCGCAAGATGTGACCGTCTACGACCCCACCTGCGGTTCCGGCTCCCTGTTGTTAAAAGCCAGCGACGAAGCGCCACGGGGCCTGTCCATCTTCGGGCAAGAGATGGACAACGCCACCAGCGCACTGGCGCGCATGAACATGATCCTGCACAACAACACCACCGCCAAAATATGGAAAGGCAACACCATTGCCGATCCCCAGTGGAAGGATGATAACGGCCAACTCGCCACCTTCGACTTTGCCGTGGCCAACCCGCCGTTTTCCAACAAAAACTGGACCAGCGGCATCAACCCCGCCGAAGACGAATTCGGCCGCTTCACCTGGGGCATCCCGCCGGAGAAGAACGGCGACTACACCTTTTTATTGCACATCATCAAAAGCCTGAAAAGCACGGGCAAAGGCGCCGTGATCCTGCCCCACGGCGTCTTGTTCCGGGGCAATGCCGAAGCCCGCATCCGCGAAAACCTCATCAAACAGGGCTACATCAAAGGCATCATCGGCCTGCCTGCCAACCTGTTTTACGGCACCGGCATCCCCGCCTGCATCATTGTTATCGACAAAGAGCACGCCCACGCCCGCAAAGGCATCTTTATGGTGGATGCCAGCAAAGGCTACATGAAAGACGGCAACAAAAACCGCCTGCGCAGCCAGGACATCCACAAAATCGTCGACGTCTTCACCAAACAACTGCAACAGCCACGCTACAGCCGCATGGTGCCCTTGAGTGACATCGCCGCCAACGACTACAACCTCAACATTCCCCGTTACATCGATGCCAGCGAGCCGGAAGACCTGCACGACCTCAGCGCCCACCTGCAAGGCGGCATCCCCAATCGGGATATCGACGCCCTGGATTCATACTGGCAAGTGTTCCCCAGCCTGCGCGCCGAACTGTTTGCGGACGCACCAGAGAGCAAAAAGCGCCCCGGTTACAGCAAAGGCCTGGTGAAAGCGGCCGAGGTCAAAAGCACCATTCTGGGTCACCCGGAATTCAAAGCCTTTGCCGCCCGCAGCCTTGCGCCCTTTACCGCCTGGTGCCAACGCGCTGACCTGAAAGCCATCCAGCCCGCAGAACAACCCAAAGCCATCATCCACCGCATCAGCGAAGACCTGCTGGAAAGCTACAGCCAAACCCCCTTGCTCAGCAAATACGACATCTACCAGATCCTCATGGACTACTGGGCCGACACCATGCAGGACGACACCTATGTATTGGTGCAGGATGGTTGGGCCGCCGGTAAAGTACTGCGGGAACTGGTGGTGAAAAAGGGCGAAAAACTGAAGGAAACCCCCGACCTCACTCTGGGAAAAACCAAATACAAAGCCGAACTGATTCCCCCGGCCCTGATCGTGGCCCGCTACTTTGCCACCGAACAAGCCAACCTCGACGCCCTGCAAGCCGCGCTGGACAGCACCAGCCAGGAACTGGAAACCTTCATTGAAGAAAACAGTGGAGACGATGGCTTGCTCAGCGAAGCCCTCAACGACAAAGACAAAGTCACCAAAGCCAGCGTCACCGCGCGCTTGAAACTGGCGAAAGATCCAGAAGAAAAAGCCGCCCTCAAACAGGCGAAGAACTTATTCGACGCTGAAACCGACGCCAAAAAATCCCTCAAAGAAGCCCAGGACGAACTGGATTTGGCTGTATTCAAGCAATACCCGGAACTCACCGAAGACGACATCAAAACTCTGCTGGTGGACGACAAATGGCTCGCCACCCTGCAAACCAATATCGAGGCAGAGATCGAGCGCATCACCCAGCAACTGGCCAATCGGGTGAAGGAATTGGAAGAGCGCTATGCGGAGCCATTGCCAGCTATTACCCAGTCGGTTGAGAACTTGAGTGAGAAAGTGGCAGGGCACCTGAAAGCCATGGGCTTGGAGTGGGCGCTGTGACTGTGAATAAAGTGGCCGAAGTCAGCGCGCAGTATTTGGCGGAGCTGGATGAGAATGCTGTGCCTTCGGGTTACAAGCAAACGGAAGTTGGGGTGATTCCTGAGGATTGGGACGTTGAAAATTTGCAGAAGCTAACGGTACTAATAATCGATGGCACACATCATACGCCAAGGTATACAACTTATGGAGTGCCCTTTCTTCGAGTGACAGATATTCAGGGCGAGTTGGACGATAGTGAATTCAAATATGTTTCTGAAGAAGAGCATGCTTACTTGATTCGAAGATGTAGACCGCAAAAAGGTGACTTGCTACTTAGTAAGAATGGAACAATCGGGATTCCCAAAGTCGTTAGTTGGGAGTGGGAATTTTCCATATTTGTCAGTCTCGCTTTGATAAAATTGAAGAAGAACCTCCTTGAAGTCAATTATCTAGAACAATTCTTTAAGTCTGATTTCCTAGACCTGCAATTGGCGCAGAGAGCTAAACAGGGGACGGTAACGAATTTACACCTAGAAGAAATTCGGGAAATACTAATCCCTCTTCCGAGAAATAAAGAAGAACAAACCGCCATCGCCAACGCCCTCTCCGATGTCGATGCCCTAATCAGCGAGCTGGAAAAACTGATCGCCAAAAAGCAGTCCATCAAAACCGCCACCATGCAACAACTCCTCACCGGCCGCACCCGCCTGCCACAATTCGCCCTGCGCGAAGATGGCTCGAAAAAGGGCTATAAGCAAAGCGAGCTGGGTGAAATTCCGGAGGATTGGGATGTGGTAACGCTGGGAGAGATATGTAACTTTGAAAATGGAGACAGAAGTTCAAATTATCCTTCAGCACATGAGTTTGTTGAATATGGGGTTTCGTTTATAAATGCCGGTCATGTTGCTGATGGTCTTATTGATTTGAGGTATATGGATTATATTCCCGAACATGTTTATGAGCGTTTAGGAGGGGGGAAAGTTGCGGCGGGTGATGTACTGTTTTGTTTAAGGGGTTCATTAGGAAAATTTGGTGTGGTTCCAGAAGAGTTTGGATCAGGAGCCATCGCTAGTTCTCTGGTAATAATAAGACCAAAAAAGCATAGAACAACAACAGATTATGTTTCTGTGTATTTTAAGTCCGAATTTTCAAAGGAAATGATTACTCTATGGGCGGGTGGTGCTGCGCAACCGAATTTAGGTGCAAGAGAGTTGGCTAACTTTTTGGTTCCTTTATCTAGCAAGGAAGAGCAAGGTTGCATTGCCACAATCCTCTCCGATATGGATACCGAAATCCAAGCCCTGCAACAACGCCTCACCAAAACCCGCCAAATCAAACAGGGCATGATGCAGGAACTGCTCACCGGCAAAACCCGCCTTATCCAACCCGCCGGGAGCACAAACTAATGCACGCCGACGTTCCCGCTAATGCCCTCTACATAGGCTGGGACGTCGGCGGCTGGAACTGCGATAAAAACAAAAGCAGCCGCGATGTCCTGGTGGTGCTGGATGCCAACCGCACCCTGTTGGGCCAACCCTGGCGCGGCAATCTGCGCAATGCCATCAACCAAGCCAACACCACCGCCGAGTGGGTGCAGGCATTACTGGATTGTTGTCAGGTAGCGTATTCCCCCGATGATCTGCCACCCGTGGTATTGGCCATCGATACACCGCTGGGTTTCTCACAGGCCTTTCGGCAACTGATCAATGGAGAAGGCGCTGCCGGGCCCATCGCCGATTCCGCCACCAACCCTTACCTGTACCGCCGCACCGCCCGTTATCTGTTTGAACAGGGCCTGGCACCGTTGTCGCCGGTGAAGGATATGATCGGCAGTCAGGCCACCAAAGGCATGCACGCGCTGGCCCGGTTTGCACCCCGGCCCAATCAGGTGGGTGTCTGGCAGGGCCTGATTGAGGGGCAGATTGACGGGGTTACTAAAGGGAATCGCTACCTGCACGCCATCGAGGCCTATCCCGCTGCCTGCAAACACTCCGGCGATATGGGCAGGTTACTGGAGCCGTTTATTGTTGAGCAACACATTGAAATGTTGCCTCTGAATGCCGTATGGCAGGGCGCAAACTTTGTGCCCGGGATCGATCACGATGACAAACGCGATGCCCTGATCTGCGCCTTATTGGCCTGGATGTATGACAATGAGCCGGATCGGTTGCAGGAGCCCCTGCCGGATACGCCCCCGGCGGAAGGCTGGATTTTTGTGCCGAAGGATGGCTTGGAGCATGAGTAAATACGAACTGACAGAATCCCAGACCCGTTATCAACCCGGCTCCAATGATCAGGTGCTGGCGAATACATTGGGCATCACCGATCCGGCGGACATGGATGAGGCCGAACTGGCGTTGCTGGAGAAGTTGTATCAACACGTATTGCTGGATCAACCCCTGCCGGACGTCCTCAGCAGCCCATTAATCAAGTCCTGGCATCGGCAATGGTTGGGGGCCATTTACCCATGGGCGGGAGAGGAGCGTTCGGTTAACCTGAGCAAAGGGGACTTTCACTTTGCCGCCGCATCTCAAATTCCTAACCTCTTGCATAAGTTGGATCGGGACTACCTGAGCCAGTTAACACCCTGTACCGAGTTGACAGACGAAACCCTGATTAAAGCGATCGCCGAAGTGCATGTGGAGTTTATTCTGATTCATCCGTTTCGAGAAGGTAATGGCCGCATTGCCCGCTTGATCGCCGATGTGATGGCGTCACAGGCTGGTTATGGAACATTGGATTACTCGCCATGGGATGAGAATAAGGCCGATTATTTTGCGGCTATTCAGGCCGGGCTTGATATGAATTATAAACCCATGATGCATTGGGTAGAGCAGGCGTTTAATACGCAATAAGCCCGCTTTAGGGCTTATTGGATGTTATTTGTGAGAGTGTGGATCACGCGGAAAGACCAAGATGGCTGAATTTGTTGCGCTTGGACTTCAGTTTGGCTTCTACGGCTTTCACGCTTTGCCCTGTCTCAATGGCGGTAGAGCTGGCTACGGATCGCATCATCATTGCTTTGGCCACCGGCTGGGCGGGCTTGCGCTGGCGTTTGATTTTCATGCTAAAAGACCTGTAGAGTCAGATAATTATATAAATTATAACAGAATATTCCTGTTACAACAGGATATAAGGTTGCCAGATCCGGGGTTGGCTGCCATAGTCTCTAATAGGGTTAGGTGCTTTTAACCTGCTGATTTATAACAACATGATCTCAAAATAAACGGGTGAATCATGAGTAAAGTAGGGCAGCGCGAACGACTGACTCAGCAACGCGTTGTGCAGTTCTTTCAATCTGAACTTGGCTACCGCTATCTGGGTAACTGGGAGGACAGAGCCCAGAACCAGAATGTGGAGCAGGATATTCTAACGGGCTGGTTAGCATCGCGAGGCTATAGCTCGGCCTTAATCAATCGCGCCCTGCGCCAGCTGGATACCGCTGCGGCATTGGGTGAAGGCAAGAAGCTCTATTACGCCAACAAGGATGTGTACAGCCTGTTGCGCTATGGCGTGAAAGATAAGGAAGGCGCTGGCCACCACAATGAAACCGTCTGGCTGATCGACTGGCAAAATCCTGAGGACAATGATTTCGCCATCGCCGAAGAGGTTTCCATCAAGGGCGAAAATAAAAAGCGCCCCGATATTGTTTTATACGTAAATGGTATTGCCCTGGGTGTAATTGAGCTTAAACGCTCATCGGTTTCCGTGTCTGAGGGTATTCGCCAGAATCTGGATAATCAGAAGAAAGACTTTATCCGAAATTTCTTTACCACTCAGCAATTGGTGATGGCAGGTAATGATTCCCAAGGCCTGCGCTACGGCACCATTGAAACCCCGGAAAAGTATTATCTGGAGTGGAAAGAAGATGTTGCCAACCCGTATGAGCACAAGCTTGACTTTCACCTGAGCCGTATTTGCAACAAACTGCGTTTTCTACAAATTATTCACGATTTTATTGTGTTTGACGCAGGCACGAAGAAAACCTGCCGCCACAATCAATATTTTGGTATCGAGGCTGCTAAGAACTACATCGCCAAACGCCAAGGGGGCATCATTTGGCATACCCAGGGCTCCGGCAAAAGCTTGACCATGGTGTGGCTAGCCAAATGGATACGGGAACACGTCTCTGATGGTCGGGTTCTGATCGTGACCGACCGCACCGAGCTGGATGAGCAGATTGAGAAAGTATTCACCGGGGTAGAGGAAGACATTTACCGTACCACAAGCGGTGCGGATTTGATTGCGACCCTGAATCAACCCAATCCCTGGCTGGTGTGCTCACTGGTGCACAAATTTGGCCGGCAATCCGATGCAGAGAGCGATGCGGCCACAGATGAGTTTATCGCTGAACTGAGAAAGTCACTGCCTTCCGATTTTAAGGCCAAGGGCGATCTGTTTGTGTTTGTGGATGAGTGCCATCGTACCCAGTCGGGCAAGCTGCACGAAGCCATGGAATCTATCCTGCCAGAGGCCATGTTTGTCGGCTTCACCGGCACGCCGCTGATGAAGAAGGATAAAAAGAAATCGGTGGAAGTGTTCGGCCCTTATATTCACACCTATAAGTTCGATGAAGCGGTGTCTGATGGCGTGGTGTTGGACTTGCGCTATGAGGCAAGGGATATTGACCAGCACATCACCTCTCAAAAGAAAGTGGATGAGTGGTTTGAGGCCAAAACCCGTGGCCTTTCTCGCATTGCCAAAACTCAGATCAAGCAGAAGTGGGGCACCCTGCAAAAGGTGCTTTCCAGCAAGTCGCGTCTGCAACAGATCGTGAACGATATCTTGCTGGATATGGAAACGAAACCGCGGTTGATGGATGGGCGCGGCAATGCGATGTTGGTGTGCGCAAGTGTGTATCAGGCCTGTAAAGCCTATGAGATGTTTAGCCAAACCGACTTGGCGGGCAAGGTGGCTATTGTCACCAGTTACCAGCCCACAGCGGCCAGTATCAAAGGCGAGGAAACCGGCGAAGGTTTGACCGAGAAGCTGTTCAAATACGACATTTACCGCAAAATGTTAGCAGACTATTTTGAACAGCCCGAAGACAAAGCCGCAAACCGGGTGGAGGAGTTCGAAAAAGAGGTTAAAAAGCGCTTTATTGATGAGCCGGGCCAGATGCGCTTGTTGATCGTGGTAGATAAGCTGCTGACCGGCTTTGATGCGCCTTCGGCAACCTATTTATATATTGATAAGCAGATGGCCGATCACAACTTGTTTCAGGCGATTTGCCGGGTAAACCGGCTGGATGGCGATGACAAGGAATACGGGTACATTGTTGATTATAAGGATCTCTTCAAGTCATTGGATAAGGCGATATCTGACTACACTCAAGGTGCGTTTGAGGGGTATGACCAAGAAGACGTTGCCGGGTTGCTAAAAGATCGTCTGGAGCAGGCAAAGCTCGATTTGGATAACGCGCTGGAGATGGTGCGCGCTTTGTGCGAGCCGGTGAAGGCCCCGCGAGATCAGAAAGATTACTTTCATTATTTTTGTTGTGATCCTGGTGCCGACCCGGATGTACTGATAGAAAGAGAGGCGCTACGCGTCACTCTGTATCAGTTGGTGGCCAAGTTGCTGCGGGCATTTGCCAATATTGCCAATGAGATGCCCGATGCAGGCTATACCGCACAGCAGATCGAAGCGATTCGCGAAGAGATCGCACACTATGAAAAGATGCGGGATGAGATCAAGCTGCATAGTGGCGATTTAGTGGAGATGAAGCGCTTTGAGCCGGCCATGCGTCATTTGCTGGATATGTATATCCGCGCCGATGACAGTGAGACCTTGATGGATTTCGAAGAATTGGGCCTGATAGAGTTGATCGTGGAAAAAGGCGCGGATGCGGCAGGTGTACTGCCTGACAGTATCCGCCGCAACCCTGAGGCGATGGCAGAGACCATCGAAAACAACGTACGCAAAACCATTGTCGACGAAAACCCGGTTAACCCGAAATACTACGAGCAAATGTCGGTGCTATTGGATGAGCTGATAGAGCTGCGCCGACAGAAAGCCATTGAGTACCAGGAATATCTTGAACGCATTCGCGAGTTATCGCGCAAGGTTATTCGCCCCCAACAAGCTGACTCTAATTATCCTTACTCAATGGACACGCTGTCAAAGCGGGCGTTTTACGACAATTTTGGTCAGGATGAAGTGCTGGCAACCAAGATCGATGACGCCATTCGTTACACTAAAAAGGCCATGTGGAAAGGCGACCGCTTTAAGGAGCGGGAGATCGCCAATGCGGTGCGAGAAGAAACCGCAGGCTACGATGTGGATATTCAAAGTGTTATGGAGTTAGCGAAAGCACAACGGGATTACGATTAATGTCGCTGATCCAGATCGGACCTATTGAAGTGCAGCTTAATCGCAAGGCGATCAAAAATCTGCATATCAGTGTATTACCACCGGATGGGCGGGTGCGAGTATCTGCACCCAAAACCATGAGTGATAACGCCATTCGCATGGCAGTGATCAGCCGTATTCCCTGGATCAGGAAGCAGCAAAGTGATTTCGCCAAGCAACCCCGCCAGTCTGACCGTGAAATGGTTAGTGGTGAATGCCATTATTTGTGGGGTAAGCGCTATCGGTTGGATCTTATAGAGCGTAAAGGTCGCCATGAGATTAAGGTTGGGCGTGGGCGATTGCATCTGCATGTAAGTGAAGGGACTACATTCGAAAGAAAAGTGCTGCAATTGGACTCGTTTTACCGTGGTTTGCTTAAGGAGCGGATTAGCGAGTTGTTGCCCTCATGGGAAACGAAGGTTGGCGTTTCAGCCGCCGATTGGGGTGTAAAAAAGATGAAAACCAAGTGGGGTAGTTGCAACACCAATGCAAAGCGCATATGGCTAAATCTTGAACTGGCCAAAAAGCCACCTGAGTGCTTGGAATACATCTTGGTGCACGAGCTTGTGCATCTGCATGAACGCAAGCATAACGCAAGGTTTAAGCACTATATGGATACTTTTCTTCCAGACTGGCGAGAGCGTAGAGATTTGCTTAACAAGATGCCACTAGCAAACACTCGTTGGGTTTATTAATTTAGACGGTGTTAAAGCTTAGTAGACTTCGGAGCTGGAATCAGTGGAAGATCCTAGGAAGATGCTATTGTCTCGCCCCAAACTCAATCCGGATGAGAGTTTGGTAGGCTATTTTCATCGAGTAGCTCATTTGAATGGATTTCAGAAAGTTAATGCTTTTCTATGTCATCTCTTGGGGAGGAAAACAGATATTAAGTCTCTCCAAACTCTCAAAATTACTAGGGAAGTTACGAAGGCTCTCTTGTTGGTAACAGGGAATCGTCGCAGTTGGCCTTTAGACTTCGAGGGCTCACACAGGTTAATCAGATCTGATGGCTTAAGTTTAAAGATATGTGTAGAGTGCTTCTCTTCGAGACCACACATTAAATGGGAGTGGCTCGCAAAGAATAATAGTGTATGTCATGAGCATAAACGTTGTTTGGAGTACGTGCCTAATATTGATTTGAATTCTGAACACTACCCAAAACAGGCGTGCTTCATTATCTTTTGGACAGCAATCGCTTCCGTTGTGATATCGAGGATAGCATTATGGAGCTTTGCGTTCGCAATACTACGACTGTGTTTTGCAACCCTTGTAGTTTACTTCATAAAGTCAGGCCACAGCTCTTATATCGTTGACCGCAAAGGCGGTTATACTCCTGATTGATTGGCAGGCCGATTCATTGATATATTTAGCTCATGAGTCCGCAGGCTCCCGCACTCACTCAATAAGCTCACCCTAAATCCATAACGGCCGGATAGTATGACAGACCACGACCACATAGCGCAGCTGTTATCCCGCTGCGGGTTGCGAGACCAGCAAGCATTTCTGGCATTATACGATGCGACTTCTGCGAAACTGTACGGCTTGATACTGCGTATAGTTAAAAGAGATACATGGGCACAAGACGTGCTGCAGGAGGCCTATATGAAAATATGGACGGCGTCCGGATCGTATGAGGCCGCTAAAGCTAATCCTATGACCTGGATGACCCACGTTGCGCGCAATCGTGCATTAGACTGGTTGCGCAGTCGCGAGGTCAGTCAGAGCAGCCGCAATGTCGACATCGATGAGCAATTGGAGTTGAGTGCGCACACTGACCCTTTGAGGGATGCGACCACCCACTGTGAGCTGGTTCGTCTGAATGATTGCATGCAGTTGCTCAATGAACAGCATCGTCAAAGCATTCGCCTGATGTATCTTGATGGCCTAACCTATGAGGAAGTCGCAAATCGTCTGAGCAAGCCCACTGGCTCTGTAAAATCGTGGGTTCGAAGGGGTTTGCAGCGAGTGCGGGAGTGCCTGGGCTTATGAAATACACGGATCCAACCTTACGACAAGCACTTGCTCAAGAGTATGTTCTGGGCGGCTTGGTTGGTGGTGCTCGTCGCCGTTTTGAGGCGCTGATGGCCCGTGATTCGAGTTTGTTCACGTTGGTCATGGATTGTGAGCAAGTGTTGCACCCCATTGCTGACAGTGTTGCTCCGGTAATGCCACCAACCCATATCCGGCGTAATTTAGCGCATGCCATCACCACGCCTTCTAGTAAGGCCCAATCCGTACGAAACCGCTTTTGGGATCGTCTCTGGCGTATGCTGGCGGTGGGTAATGGCCTGGCTGCTGCAACATTCGGGCTGTTTCTGTTTTTCAGCGCACCTGCGGTGATGAATCCTGCGTATCTGGGTGTGCTCTTTGATGATCAGGATAGGGCTGCGGTAGTGGTTGGGGCGGATAAAGCGCCTTGGCGCATCACGATTAAAACGTTGATTACGCACGATGATCCTGCCACCCGATTACAGTTGTGGGCGGTGGATCGTGATAGTGGCCTTTACACGCCGATCGACACCTTAGGCGCCACAACCTCAATCGAACATACAATCACTGAAGAGCTGTGGCAGCGTATTAAGAATGCGCGTCGCTTGGTGGTTAGCGCTGAGCCGGTTGATCGACCGTTGCAAGAAAAACCATCGGGGGCAATTCTGTATTCGGGTATTTGTGTCCAAACCGAGGGTGTGTTGTAAGGTGCAGTGGTGATAGCCCGCAGAGGATGCTCAAAGCATATACTTGCATGTTCCTTGAATGAAAATTAAGCTGAGGAGGATTGTACCGGTTTAATGACAACGGAATTGTGTGCGGCTGAGGCCAAAGGAATATGGCGGATCGAATCGCAAGGGTGGGTTGGCAGGTTACAGGATTGGGGTTCACAAGAGGGGCCCTGATATGGTTAGTTTCCTGTTGGTGTCGAGCAGAACCCACTGATTTTTTTGATTTATCTCTGCAAGAGCTGGCTGAGGTCAAAGTTACCGTGGCCAGCAAACAACAAGAGCGCATTGCTGATGCTCCCGGCAGTATTACCTCCTATTCTCAGCGCGATATTCAGGAGCTGGGTTACTATAACCTGGCTGATTTAGCGAACATCACTCCAGGCTATTCCTCCTATACCAGTATTGGTGAAAATACCTTGGAAACCCGAGGGCAAAAAGCTTCGGGTTTTGACAATAATCGCCATCTGTTGCTGCTGGATGGTATCCCCATCAATCATATACGTGCCTACTCCGTACAGTCTGATAATCACCTCCCACTTTACTTTGCCAAGCAAGTGGATTTTTTGCGTGGCCCTGCTTCGGCGCTATATGGCGTCAGCGCGTTTTATGGGGTGATTGATATTGAACCGTTGGAACAGCAAACACAGGGGAGTCATTTTTCAGCTCGAGCCTCCGCTGGATCACAGGATGGCGAAAAGCGTTTGGTGAGTAATTATCTGTTCCGAAATACGGTGGGCAGCGGTGGTGTGCGATTTGGTTATTATGATAAATCGGCATCCGAAGATGTGGTGGCAGGCGATGCCGGTCATCTCAATTACGATGATCAGCAGAGCGTATTTCTTTATGGCAGTTGGCAGTGGGATCAGGGGCCGTTAGAAGGCGTACGGTTAGGCACTTTGTATCTCAAAAAAGAAGGTGGGCTTGGTGATTTCTGGGCAGATTACTCCAGTGAAGATAATGAAATCAGCTGGGAGACGTTGGTAACCTATGTGAAGTATCAAACGGCCTTAACGAAAGCGTTGCAGTTCAACAGCCATCTAAAGTACGCCTACGCCACGGAGGCCTCTACGTTTTACGATGCTACCGAAACGGTGCGCTCCCAATACGATTATCCTTTTCATTCCTATGAAGGCCAAGCTGAACTGGACTGGCGATTGGGCAGTGATAGCAATCTGATCGCCGGTGTGAATTACGATACGCGATATGGTGAGTCTGAATGGGTGGAGGCAAGTGGCGTGTCGAGGCTTACTCCAAGAACGCCGGATGTGGATACCTTATCGTTATACACTCAGTTCAAAACAACCTTGCCACTGCTTGAAGGTACGCTGATTACGTTAGGTGCACGGGAAGATAAAGGTGAGGCCGGTAGTGATACCTATTCGAAGCTTTCGCCGCGGTTGGCGGTAGTGCAGCGCTTTACTAATCATTTCAATTTGAAATTGATGTATGGCGAAGCACTGCGCGGGCCCTCGGTGAAGGAGCTGGGTGTGAATGACGAAGTCAGAGCCGAGAATCCAGCGATCGATATTGCGGATTTGCAGCCAGAGCAGGTGAAAACATTTGAAGTGGCGCCGGTGTTTCAAAGTAACAAGTGGCTGCTGAGCCTGACCTATTTTGAAACACACACGGAAGAGTATCTAGGGCGAAACTGGGCGAGTTTGGGCGAGTATGTTAACAGTGCTGATGATGTGGACGTTCGTGGTTGGGAGCTGGAAGCACAGTATCATTTGAACAGTAATACCAAGTGGTTTTTTAACAGCTCTCGTGCTGAAAGTAAAACCAGCGCGACTCACAATTTGTCTGATGTCCCGGATGCCAAAGCCAACCTGGGTTTGATGTGGGGAGGTGTGAGTGGGTTACCGTTATCTGGATCGGTTGTGGGGCGTTGGGTAAATGAATACTCCACACCATCAGGAGACGGAGTGGGTGGTTTCACGGTGCTGGACTTAAACCTCAACTATATGATTGCTCCGAGCACCAGCGTTGGGTTGCAGTTAAGGAATCTATTCGGCAAGGAATACTATTTGCCTCTGGCAGGAACTGAACACCTGCCCATGCCGGGTGCCTCGTTCCTGGCTTCTATTGAGTATCATCCGGGGCGGGTTGATTAGGGCAGGTTACGCCTGTGTTTTGAATTGCAGTTCTGCCAGGCGTTTATACAGTTCATTTTTTTCTACCAGCTCTTCGTGTTTGCCCAATGCTTCCAGTTTGCCATGATTTAATACGGCGATTCGGTCAGCGTTTTTTACCGTGGCCAGTCGGTGGGCTATTACCAGGGTGGTGCGGCCAATCATCAGCTTGTCCACGGCCTGCTGTACCAGATGTTCGCTTTGTGCGTCCAGGGCGCTGGTGGCTTCATCCAGCAATAAGATGGGGGCATCTGCGAGAATGGCGCGAGCGATGGCAATGCGTTGTTTCTGCCCACCGGACAGCCCTATGCCTCCATCGCCCAAGCGGGTGTCATAGCCCTGCGGTAATTGCTCGATAAATTCATGGGCGTGTGCAGCCTTTGCCGCAGCGATGATTTCCTCACTGGTGGCATCGGGCTTGGCGTAGTGGATGTTTTCGGCAATGGAGCCATAAAACAGCGTGGGTGTTTGTGATACCAACGCGAAGCAGTTGCGTAGCACTGCCAGATCTAAGGCTTTGATATCAATACCATCCAGTTTTATGGAGCCCGCGTTGCCGTCTGCAAAGCGCAGCAACAAATCTAACAGAGTGGATTTGCCTGCCCCCGATGGGCCTACCAGTGCCAATGTTTCACCTGCGGCGATGTTTAAGGATAAGTGATCGATGGCGGGGTCGTTCGGCCGTGAGGGGTAGGTGAAGGTAAGATCCTCTATCTCGATATATCCCTGAATAGGCGTAGGCAGAGGCGTCGGGTGGGCCGGGTTTGTTATATCTGAGGTGGACTGCAGCAGTTCCACAATCCGCTGTGCAGCACCTGCGGCCCTTTGCAGTTCACCAATCACTTCGGATATGGAGGCAACCGCTGAGCCCACGATTACGCTGTAGAATACAAAGGCTGCCAGTTCACCGCCGGTTATGCGGCCTTCGATAACATCTATGCCGCCCACCCACAGCATCATACCGACCGCCCCCAACACCAGAACAATCACCAGAGTAATCATCAGGCCCCGCTGAATGTTGCGTTGTCTGGCAATGTCAAAGGCGCTATTAACAAATGACAGGAAGCGAGTTTGATCCAGCCCTTGATGGTTGTACGCTTGTACTATCTTGATATTGCTGAGGATTTCTCCTACATAGGCGCCTACATCGGCGATGCTGTCCTGGCTTTTGCGAGACAGCCCTCGCACTTTTCCGCCATAAATCAGAATGGGGGCGATCACCAGCGGCACGGCGATAGCCACGATTCCGGTGAGTTTTGGGTTAGTGATGAACAGCCAGATAATGCCTCCTACCATCATAATGAGATTGCGCAGAGCCATAGACAGAGATGAGCCCACCACCGATTGCAACAAGGTGGTGTCGGTGGTCAGGCGGGACTGAATTTCCAAAGAGCGGTTTTGCTCAAAAAAAGCGGGATGCAGGTGAATGAGGTGATTGAATACCCGCTCCCGAATATCTGCCACGACCCGCTCCCCCAGCCAGGATACCCAGTAATAACGGGTGAAGGTGCCCAGTGCCAAGGCTACGACCATCACCAGAAACAGCAGTACGTAGTGTTCCAGTTGATCTGGCGATGCCGTGGCGATTCCTTGATCGATCAGTAGCCGAACGCCCTGACCGATAGACAGAGTTATGGTGGCTGTAAACAGCAGTGCAGCAATGGCATAGGCGATCTGCCATTTGTACGGCAGCATAAACTCTGCGGCCAGTTTGGAGGCATTCCAGCGGGGTGTGTCCAATGGGGATTCCTTAGCGTCTGATTTTTACTGCAAGCTGGCCATTGTAGGGCGAATCGCTGCTGCTAGGCCAGTTGCGGCTGTGGTTCAGTGTGGAGTTTTCAGTATCTGTGTCCAACCGGTCATGTTCAGCGCACTCTTCAGCCTTTATAATGGAGGCTTTAACTCTTCGACTCATTATTAACAGGAATAGATTATGCAGCGTCCATTCAAAGTGCTTGGTATCCAGCAAATTGCCATTGGTGGCCCTTCTAAAGATCAACTCAAGAAGCTTTGGGTCGACATGCTTGGGCTGGAGATTACCGGCACCTTTGTCTCCGAGCGGGAAAACGTGGATGAGGATATCTGCGCCATGGGGAGCGGGCCTTTCAAGGTGGAAGTGGATCTGATGCAACCGGTTGACCCTGAGAAGAAACCGGCGGTGCATACCACCCCGCTGAATCACGTGGGGCTGTGGATTGATGATTTGCCGAAGGCAGTGGAATGGTTGAGTGCTAATGGCGTGCGTTTTGCTCCTGGTGGTATCCGTAAAGGTGCGGCTGGGTTTGATATCACTTTTTTGCATCCCAAGGCCAATGAGGAATTTCCCATCGGCGGTGAAGGTGTGCTGATAGAGCTGGTGCAGGCACCTCAGGAAGTGGTTGATGCCTTTGCGAAGTTGGCGGCCCAGTAGAGCAAAGGCCGTTATTGTCTGTCTGGAGGGGGCTGGTGATGTGCCTGCCCCTCTAATATTCCTAGGTTTATAAGGTGTATGCCTGGGATAGCCGATCGCTTTCAAATTGCCAGTTGCTTTGGTTCCTTTTTGTAATCTCTGCTTACCAACCGTAATACATCCATACCAATTTATAACTGCATAACCCGTCCATCGGAGGTAAAAAGTAAACATAGCCTTGTGCTTTTGAATACATAATAATAATCATACAAGCGTTATCTACTGATGAATCTCTGCGACAAAGTGTTCCGTCAAATTGGTAATCCGCTGGAATGGAGTTCGGCAAAAAAGGCAAATCTGTTGCTGTGGATTTATCTTGTGCAGCAGAGCATCTATCAGGTCTGGATAGAGATGGCGATGAGACTGCCTGAGTTCGCGGGCATGATCGATCTGCAACAGGTTGCCCATCATCGGGTTTATTTTAATAGTCTGCTGATGCTGTCAGCCGGTCTGATTCTTCTGACCCGCTTGGCGCAAACTCGAAATCGGCAGAGCGTGTTCTATGAGTATTTGGCAACATTGTATTTTGGTGTCAGCCATGTGTATTACGCCTATTGCGTTGGTTTGATGTCGTTACCTGTGGGCGTAGTGTTGGCAGGGGCACCGGTGGTTGGTTTTATATTTTTTGATCGTTTGGCTGTTGCCAGTGCGTTTGTGATTAGCTTGGTACTGGTTATTGGGCTTAGTTTGGCATCGTTCATGGATGTTCTGCCTTATGCGCCTTTAGCTCAGAACCTGTATCAGGGTGATGGCCGGTTGTCGATGGGGTGGCAGTTGACCTACATGGTGTTTGCGTCACCTCATCTGGTCTTTATTTTTGCATTGGCTTACTACGTGTTACAGCGCTGGCGGATCAGAGAGCAGGAGGCTATGCATTTGAGCCGCACTGACAGTCTGACCGGGCTGGTGAATCGGCGGCACATTCTGAGCTTGTTGGAGCAGGAAAAGGCCGCTTGTGAAAAGCGGGAGATGCCTTTGTGTCTGGTAATGGTGGATCTTGATCACTTCAAAAGCATTAATGATCGTTGGGGTCATGACGTGGGTGATCAGGTTCTGATAATGGCTGCTATGGCATTGAAAAATACGGTAAGACAGCTGGATCATGTGGGGCGATATGGCGGTGAAGAATTTCTGGTGATATTGCCCGGCTTGGAGGCAGAACAGGCGAGATGTCTTGCTGAACGAATTCGTACAACTATTGCTGCACTCGTACTAGAATTACCGGATGGCGAATCGCTTTCCTTGTCTGCGAGTTTGGGGATGAGTTGTTATACGGTGTCACAGATTGTCACGGTTGATGACTTGGTTAAGCAGGCGGATGTGGCGTTGTATAAGGCCAAGGGCACCGGTCGGGACCGGTTAGTGGTAGCGCCATAGCAATGGGGGCTGCATGTTTGATCTGAATTTTTTATGCGTATTGGGGCGCTACTATTGTGTGGAGTAGACTTAAGGCCATTGCAGTAAAACTGAACCGACGAATTGGCAACCCGTTGGAATGGGAGTCCAGTTCCAAAGCCATGTTGCTGGGGGCTGTGACTTGTGGGCTGTATCTGCACTATGCTCTTTGGGGGGAGTTGTTGCTGATTCAGGATGCTGATAATCATTGGATTGATCAGGCGCATTTGGCCAGTCAGTTAAGGTGGTTTTACGGGTTTTCCTTTACCTCGCTTTTGCTTATTGTCGGAACCTATCTGGTTCGTCAGCTAAAGGGTGATCTGGTGCTGTTTGAATACATCGCATCACTCTATTTTGGTTTGTCGTTGTGTTATTTCAGTTATCAGGTCGGTACGCTGTCATTGCCTGTGGGGGCAGTAATGGTGGGGGCGCCTGTGGTTGGATTTATCTTTTTTAACCGAGCTGCAGTGATGTTGGCGCTGTTTCTGTCGATGCTGGTGCAGCTGGCGTTGTCTTTCGGGGCCGCTTGGCAATGGTGGCCTTATGCGCCAATGTTTCACAATACTCAAGGGGCTATGTCATCGGCATCACCCTTTGTTGTGTTTCATATGTATTTTTACACCCTGCCTCATATGGTGTTTCTGATTACGGCGTCCTATCTGGTGCTGCGCCGCTGGCGCGATCGTGAAGAAAAGGTGCGCTTGCTGAGCATTACCGATCCATTAACTGGATTGTTTAATCGCCGCAGCATTCTTGTGCATTTGGATCAGGAGCAGGAGCGCAGCCGAAAAAAAGGGCCGGCGTTATCCTTGCTGATGGTTGACCTGGACAACTTCAAGTCCATTAATGACGATCGTGGCCATGAAGCTGGCGATTTTGCGCTGATCGCCGCAGCGGATGCTCTGCAGAAAAGCTTGCGTCAGAATGACCGGGTCGGGCGCTATGGCGGCGAGGAGTTTCTTATCATTTTACCGGGTACTGATTTGGAAGGTGCCCAGACTATCGCTGAGCGCTGTCGCCAGCAGCTGGAAAGTACCGATGTTATTTTAGCGAAGGGCGATCGTATCAAGCTGACCGGAAGTTTTGGGCTGGTGTGCAATGAAGGCGATGTGCGCATGGGCGTAGATGAAATGCTGCGGCGGGCGGATCGAGCCATGTATCGAGCTAAAGATGGCGGCCGTAATCAAGTGGTGGTGGATCATATGCACGGTGCAGCATAAGGAGCCGCTCAGGCGGCCCCTTGTTTGGTACTGTGGTTAATCCAAGGCCAACTCCAACCTGGTTTCTGACAGGGTATGGGCCTTGATGTCTTGCTCATTGAAATATAATGGCCTCAGTTGCGGTTGTGCTGAATACAGGCGAGTTTGATCATCTCTGTGTTCAGACTCTGGGTTAATGGATTGAGAGTAGGTCATCAGGCCACGAGCCACAGGCCCTTTCTTGGTGAATGTGACTAACATGATCCAGCTTGATCCTTGCGATACCTGATAGCCTTTACCTTCGGCGCTTATTTGGCTGCCAGCAATCGATGGGTATACGTTGCGGGGGATCAGTGAGCTGTCATCACTTATTGATCGAAACACATTAAAGCCCCCTTCGATGTTATTACTGCCTTCCCAGGGCAACTTCTCGCCTGAGGGGGTGCCGTCCAGGTTGCTGTGTTCTACGAATTGTACCTCACCCAGGCTGGCATCCAGGGCTACCTCTGCCTGCTCCAGTACTAGAACAGCCTGCGCCAGTTGTTTCAGCACGGTTGTGTTGCCTTTCAGTGTGTTGGGGGTGCCGGTGGGATCAGTCGGGTTGAATTCAACCTCCCACTGAGGATCACGGTAAAATTGTTGTGCAAATTCCCGAAACAGGTGAGCTCCTCGGCTGTGTTTTTTGAAACGGCCATCCCATTGATCTAACACAGTACAGGCAGGCGCAATATTCACAAGAACGGTCTGTGTGTTTTCATCAGCGGGAATTTCTACGCTGACCGGTTCCTCAGCTTGGGCTTCGCACAGTTCAATCAAATCGCTTAGCACGGATTCTGCCAGATAGGATCGTTCGCTGAATAGGGCGCTTTGCAGTTCGTCGATATTGAAGCGTTCATCGTCCCCTGCGCTGCTTGCAAACAAAGCGTGCGACATGCGGGAACGCAAGGATTGGGCTACATCTGTTTTTCCGTACAGGATGGAGCTGCCCGTTAAGGGGGCTGCAGGGTTAGTCAGCCAGTAGCTGTCATTGGAGTTTTGTACGTAGTCGCTGCGCTCAATCTTGGGTGCGTTTTCGTAGGGTACCGGGCCGTTGAAGTTGAAAATCTCCGAGCTGCCCGGCAGGATGCTGAATCCTGTCACTTCACGGGCTTGCATTAGCGTCGGATCAGTTCTCAGCGCTTGTTCGGCAGCGGGGGATAAATTCGGTACTGTGGAATCATCGATGTAAAACGTGTTGCCTTCCTTATCGACTACCAAAGTGTTGTTAAACAGCACACCATTGTATTGCTTGAAAGCATCTTTAAACTCCTCCATGTTCCGGGCAAGGTTCATGGCCATCCAGTGGTCAACAATATCAAAGTTGGCTTTGTTGACGTCCTTGATAGAGTAGGCCACTGAGCGTGATTGCTGATTGGTGCCCCAGGGCAAAACGTCTGGAATAACAATCATGGGTCCAAAGTCGCTGAAGTACACTTTCTTGGAAAAAGGCAGAGTGGTGTTTGGCCCGACGGCGACATTCAGAGTCAGTGTTTTCTCTTCAATTGTGCGGGGTAGGCCATCCACAACATAGGTCAGGCCTGCAGGGTCACTATCATCCAGTGCCAGCTCATACACAATAAAATGTTCGGCGGTCGAGTAGGTGTGCGACCATGCGACATTTTTGTTAAAGCCAACATTTACCATGCCGGGGGTTCCGTATAGGGATGAGCCCATGACGTCCATTACGCCGGGGATCGTTGAATGAAACTGCCAGAAGCGCAATATGCCCGTATGAGGAAAATGTGGGTTGGCCAACAACAGCCCTTTGCCGTTCTCGCTTTTATCTTTGCCGATGGCCCAGGCATTGGAGCCGAGATCATTAGGATTGCCTTGAGGTAATCGTGGCAAGGTGACATTTGCCGTAAGTTGGGTTGTGTTTAACGCCTGTTTTTGGGTGTTGGCAACCACAGGTGAAGGCAGATAACTGGTATTGGGGGGAGTGGCTATAAAAATGGGCGCCAGAAAGTTTCCTGAGCCTGGCAGCAGTGCAGTGCCCAGTAACGAGGTGAGCATGTCGACTTCGTCGATTGGCTGCACCCAGGGCTTGCCTGCGCAGTTGGGGTCCAGGTTTTCGCTCCCGGTATTGTTCAGATAATGATTAAAACCTTTACTGTAACCCGAGAGCATAGACTTGGTGTTATCGCTCAAAGAGTCCATTCCGGATTCGGCCTGCTCTCTGATTCCCAATGCCAGGTAACTGAAATCAGAAATAAGATTAACGCTGTCACCGGAACCTGGCACCTTGTCAGGCCCATAAAACCGCGAACGGCGGCTATTATAACGAGCCACAATATCCAGAAGTAAGCAGGCATTATCTTCTGAAAAGGCATAGCCGATACCGAAGGCCAGGCTTTCAAGGTTGTCTGCTTTGATGTGGGGAACACCATAATCGGTACGGCGGATTTTGGCGCTCAAGACGCCATCATCATCAAATGCTACGAGTTCTTTCTTGGGGCAGCCTGTTAGGGCCAGTGTTGATACACCGAGGGCAAGTGCACTGATGGCACCTGCAAAATGTAGAGTAGCCATTATAAATTCCTTATTATGTTTATACCCTGATCCTGGGTACTACTTTTTTATAGCGCAGATGTTGTTATGTGTGTATCAGAAATAAGGGTAAACAGACGGGAGGAGCGAAAGCTGGTCATCAAATATTCGATTGACCAGCGCGCTGAATGAATTAGAACCTAAATCCTAGTTTTAGATTGAGCTAGATGAACTAGCTTAGCGGGTAAACCGGCTTATCCTTCGATTCGCAGATCCATTGAGCCCAGAGTTTTTGGTCGGTTCCTTCCTGCAGGGTAACGAAATTTCGGCTTCGCAGGTATTTGTCGGAGTGGTAGGGCTGCAGCATGGAGATTTCTATGCTGTGATCTTCGTTCAGATATTCCTTTTTATCGTTGGTGACTGCCATGATACCCAGCCAGGCAATACGGCTGGGTGCAGGGTGGACGATGCCGGATGATACGATCTGATGAATGCGCTTATCATTGCGACGATCGTTGATGACACCGAGGCAGCCAATATGAACATCTCCAGACAGAATAACTGTTTTACCGCTGCGCGTTTGATGGTTGTTAAGTAGACGCATGATCAGTCGGGCGCGTTCCCCTTGATGTTCTTTTGCGCGCCAGTGATCTTTCAGGTCGTCAGTGAGTTCTTCTTCCCAGGGGGTGACATCCAAAGCGCTTTCGCTGAAGGAAAAGTCACGGTAAACCACCGGCACTGCCGACATGAGAAGTAAATGGCCGTGAGTTGCGTGTTCGTCCAGATATTTGATCAGGTCTTTCCACTGCTGTTGGCTCATCACCTGTTCCAAGGTGCGTTCGCCACGGTTGTCCAAGGCCAGGATGTGAAAGCCGCGAAAGCAAAAGCCTAAAGCATAGTGGCCTGCTGCTCCGTTGAGCAGACTCTGGTTTTTATTGGAACGGATCTGAAACAGCTCGAAGAATTGTTTGGCTGTTTTGAATATGCCTTGAAAAACATCACAAGAGTGTAAATCGTCAGGATAGCTTCCCCAGCCGTCGAAGATATCATGATCATCCCACATCATAACGCTGGGAATGCTGGCGTACATCTCTGCCATATTGGTGTCGCTCCAGCGCTGGCGATAGAGATCATCGTAGAAACGTTCGACCTGTTGTTGCATGGTCTGGCTGAAGGCGCTTTGCACTCTTTTTTTGCGAGATTTTTTTCCCCAGGCTTTCAGGCTGGGCACGCTGCCCCACATTTCGTCGGCGTAAAGCTGATCGCCGCCCATCAGCAGTAGAGAGAACGGCTCCTTATCATGGGAGACTTTCATCTTCTCCCACAGCGAATAGGGTTCGTCGGTCTTATTCACCAGGTCGGCGCTGGAAAACCCGTTGCAGGAAGCGTATGCAAAACGAGGTTGTTCACTCTGCGCGGGGACATAAAAAGTCCATTCGCTTTTGTTGTGGCTGTTGTTGGCCACCTCTCCGTCAAGGTAGATGTTGTAGCGCACTAACTTGGCGCTGGTATGGGGTGGCTCTTCATGTTCTGCTCGCCAGAACAGGCTGCCGCCGGTTTCACCTACTTTCAGGGCGCGTACACTGCGACCATTCAGGTTGACCTTGGCTTCTGTGATACTCTTGTCGGTGCTGAAACAGACTGTGTAGAGCTGCTCTGACTCCAGGCCCAGCAACGGGCCGATCTGTAATCTACTGCTCATAAATCCCCCTAGTTATAAAATTCCGGCGCATGGAGAATGGTGGCGTTCTGTTCTTTGTCATGCTGAATCCAGAATTGCGCGCCGGTTTGTTTCACATGCTGCTCGATTTGTTTCATGGCTTCGAGGGTTTGTTCTTTGTCAAAATTAAATGATGGAACCCGTTGATGTTCTCGGTTGCTGGTGAAGTGATACAGGTCGCCGGACAGCATGATGGGGCCGCTGTTGGATAGATCCAAATACAGCATTTGGTGTCCTGGGGTGTGGCCCACTGCGCGCTTGATAACAACACGTCCATCACCAAAGACGTCATGGTCGCCTTGCAATATTTGTGAGTTGCTGGCGTTGAATTGGCTATACAGATCGGGGTTGAAACCGTATTGCTGAGGGTTGGCACCAAAGGCAGCGTCGAACTCCTCTTTTTGAATCAGCAGGGTGGCGTTGTTGAACCAATTGGCGTTGCCGATATGGTCGGAGTGAAAATGGGAAATGCCTAGCCATTCAATCTCTTCAGGCTTGACCCCGATGGCGTCCAACTGTGCCCGCAGCGGGTTGGTCACGCTTAAATGCAGCGCCCCGTTGAAAACTTCGATGCCATCTGGCCCAATGGAGTCAGCCAAACCGGCATCCCAGAACAGATCTCCCTGTGGGTGACGAATCAGATAACAGCTATCGGTCAGCTCTTTGCTTTGCCCTTCGTTTACTCCTGGGGAGAATAGTGAAATGTCGCGACTGGAAATGTTGCCACACTTGAATACGTAGAGTTTGATATCCGGTGTTTGTTGGCTGTTGGTGCTGCAGCTTGCGACTACACTCAGTGCGGCGATGGCAGCGGCTGATAGTAGAAATGTGGTGATCGTTCGTAATGGTGTGCGCATGGTCATTCCTTGAATGTCGGTTGATGTGTTGATTGCGGGATCACGGCGTGCAATCAACTGGCATTGTTAATAGTGAGGCGGTCTTTCATCAACGATTTTTTCGTTGCCGCCTTCCATTAAATCCTGCACTTTGTTGAGCAAGGCCTGCAGTGTCTTTTCAAGTTGATCTATTTGTTGTTGTTGGCGGTAGATCACGTCACTCAGTTCTTGAATGGTATCATCCTGAAAAGCCAGGCGGGTTTCAATATTGACAATTTTTTCTTCCATTTTTTATTACCACTTTTATTGCTGGTATTGAGAGGCTAGTTGCGTTATCGAAGCAACGATTTTAGGAGTTGGCGCACGGAGCGCCAGCGATTAAGTAACAGCGCCAGAAAAATAAATGTGCAGCCAAGCATCTGCTGTGCGGTCATGGATTCACCAAACCAATATATGGCCATCAGTGATGCCCACAGTGGTTCCAATACCATAATGATGGCTGCATGACTGGCGCTGGCCATCGATTGAGCGTAGGCCTGAATCAGGAACCGGGCTGAGCTGGCCAGTAATACGCTGGCTAATATCCAGCCCCAGGTGTAGTCACTGATTTGTGGTGGCCATGGTTCGACAAACATTGCTACACCGGTGGCGCTTAGTCCAACAAAGGTGAGTTGAATTGAGGTCAGTGCGAATGCGGGCACTTGGATCAATGCACGGCTGATTAAATTGAAGTGCACGGCGAACATAATCGCCGCTACGATGAACAATAGTTGGCTGGTTTCGAAGCGGAAGCCATTGTTCAGTGACAGGCAAGCCAGTCCAACGATGGCTACGGGCAGTGCCAGCCAGGTGCTGCCTTCCGGCGTGTCTTTGAATACTAATTTTGCGACCACGGGGACCAGTACTACGCCCAGGCTGGTGATGAAAGCACCTTCGCCCACGTGGTCACTAAGGAACAGTCCATTCACCCACAGCATTAACGCTACGCTGAATAGTAGTCCCATGCCCAGGGTGGTGCGCCAGTGGGCTGCGGTCATGCGTTTTAGTTGTGGCGTACACATGACCATCAGCAGAACCCCTGCCATGAAGAAACGAATGCCGAGGAACGACAATGGCGCGATGCCCTGCAGTGCTTCTTTGGAAAAAATCCAGCCGCCAGCCGCCAGCAGGGTAACCGCCAGCAACAGTAGATCCGATAGCAGGGTTTTGTCTATTTTCATTGGGCATCCAGTTGTTGGCGGAGCCGACGTTTTATATGGGGCCATTCGCTGTCGATGATGCTGAAATAGACGGAGTCCCTTACAAAGTCATTGCGCACGATCATGTGCTTTCGAAACACGCCTTCTCGAGTGGCCCCCAGGCGAGTGATGGCCGCTTGGGAGCGTTCGTTACGGCTGTCACATTTCAGTTCTACCCGCAGGGCTTTGAGGGTGTCAAAGGCCTGGCTCAGCAGGCAAAGCTTGGCAGCCGTGTTGACGTGGCTGCGTTGAAACTCGCGGCCCAGCCAGGTGTAACCGATTTCCAACCCTTTGTGGGCAGGGCGAATGCTCAGGTAGCGACTGCTGCCGGCAACCCGATTGCTGTGGGTGTCGATGATGGTGAAGCTTATGTGTTCCCCTGTTGCTGCCAGTTGCTGGGCGGCTTCGATCCACTGATGAGTGTCTTCCAGGGATTCGAAAGCGCCTCTGGGCATGTATTGCCAGTCGTCTTGCTCCTGCCCGATTGCGTATAGCTCTGCTGCGTGATTCGTGCACAGAGGTTCCAGCCGAACCCCTATACCTTCCAGAACGACAGGGCTGATGGCAAATGGCATTGGGGATTCCTCGATTGATCGGGTGATATTTTGGGTGGTATCAGGGACATTACAGTAACACAGACCCGCGTATCTGCGCTTGATTTCAGCGTAGACCTTGGCCTAAGCTGCCCAAGTTTCTTTACTAGAGCCGCAGTATGGATATTGATTTACTGAAGACATTTCTGGAAGTAAATAAAACCCGGCATTTTGGGCGGGCTGCTGAAAATCTCTATCTGACGCCAGCGGCAGTGAGCGCCCGTGTGCGTCAGCTGGAGCAGATGCTGGGGGTGGATTTGTTTATTCGCAACCGCAACAACATTCAGCTGACCCTGGAGGGGGAGCGTCTGCTGCCCCATGCCGACACGATGTTGTTGTCGTGGTCACGGGCGTTGCAGGATGTCGCGTTGAAAGCCGATCAGGAGCAGCAGGTGAACGTCGGGGCTACCCATAGTCTCTGGAGCTTTGGTTTGCACCAACAGCTTTCCAAGATATTTCAGATGTTGCCCAAGGCGGCGGTGCGCGCCATCTCTCACCCGTCGGAGATGCTTGCCCGTATGCTGGTGGATCGGACGCTGGATGTGGCATTTTTGCTGGAGCCTTCCCGCTTGGTGGATTTCAAGGCAGAGAAGATTGGGCAGGTAAAGTTGGTGTTGGTGAGCAACAACCCTGAGCTTAATAGTAAAACGGCTTTTCAGTCCGGCTATGTCTATGTGGATTGGGGGGTGTCGTTCGAGATGTTCCACGCTAAGCGATTTGGTGATTTACCGAAGCCGGTTTTGCATACCAACATGGGTGCCATAGCGCTTGATTATCTGCATAACCAGCAAGGGGCTGCGTATCTGCCTCACAGCGTGTTGGAGCAGGAGCACACACCGACGTTGTTGCAGGTGCCAGGCGCGCCTACGTTTTCCCGCCCCTTGTACGCGGTGTATCGGGCATCCAGCGATCGTAAGGATATCGTGGATGAAGTTGTGCAGCTGCTGAAGCCCCTCTCGGTGTAGCGGCGGGATCAGTCCAGCCAGTAGCTGTCCAGCTCGGCAATTTCGCTCTGCAGACGCTTCATTTCCATTCGGTCTTCGAGTTTGCGGCGGATATCCAAACGTTGTTTTCGAGATAGCTTGGGGTCATCCAGAGTGGAGACATCTACGGAGTCTTCTTCTTCGAAGGTGTCGTCATCCCAATCTGCTGTTGACGCATTGCTCATGTTTAACCTCAGTGACGAATGCCTTGCTGGTTAAAGTTCAGGCTCAAGTGGTCGGGTTGGCGGTGTTAACCGCCGTGAACATGCGCATTAGAAAACAGGCGAATACCGTATGGATAGCAAAAAATATTTTACCTGATGTTTAATACTTTTAAATAAGCAGAAGGGTCAGAAACCGGTCTGGCTGTACACGCAATCTTCTATGTAGGCGTTTTTGTCTTCGTCTTCCAAGCCGGACTCCTGAGCCCACTGTTGGCAAAGCGTTTTGACTTCCTTCACGTGCGCGGCTTGACTGCTGTCCATCTCAGGTTCTTCCCGATAGGCTGGTTCCTGATAGGTTTCTTCGGTGTAGGATTGATCCTGGTAGGTTTCTTCGGGGTAGGCCTCATCCTGATAGGTTTCTTCTTGATAGTTGTCATCGCCGTATTGTTCTGCGTAGTTTTCATTGGCTGTGGCGAGTTGCGACAGCGCAAGCAGAGCGGCAATGCTGATCAGGTTAAACAGAGTGGCTACAGATTTCACAACAAAACTCCCCAAAGCACAGCGTTTAGTCAATGTAGCGGCTGGCTTTGGGGATGTGTATCAAAAATAATCATCCGTGATGATTAGATTTTTTTGATGTGCTGGTTACCCGTTTGATTTTTCGACCGGTCGGAACCAGTGGGCCCACCAGGCAAAGGCGGCGACGCCTCGGGTTTGAATCCAGACCTTGCCTTGACCTTTGAAGCGGCAGACAAAGCCTTCCCCGGAGAAGAACAGGGATTTATAGCCCCCCACTTTGGTGATGGTGTAGTCCAGGCCGTCGGTGAAGGCGACGATGTTGCCGGTATCCACCACGTAGTCTTCCTCTACATCGATTTCGATCAGGGCACCGTAGGTGTTGAACCACAGATCCCCGCTGCCGCTGGCGCGGATCAGGAACAGGCTCTCACCGGAGAAGAACCCCTTGGTGAGGCCTTGCCACTTGCTTTCGATTTCCACGCCCATGGTGGAGGCCACGAAAGCGGAGTTCTGCAGGTAGACGATGTTGTTGTCCAGGTAGAGGTGGGTCATGTCACCGGGGGAGCCCGGCGCGATGCCGATTTCGCCGGGGCCGCCTTCTGCGGTGAATTCGTTGATGAAGATGGATTCTCCGCTCAGAAAACGTCCAAAGCCACCCCGCAGTTTGGTTTTCATTTTCATGTGGGTGTCCATGGTGGCCATGGAGGAGGCTTCCACTTTCAGCGTTTCATTGGCGGGCACTTTCACCGTGAGGAAGGCGTAGTCCGGGCGGCCTTCGATGGTGAATGGGTAACCCTTGGGGTTGGTTTGCTCCAGAGCCGCCGCAGCCTGATGAAGGGCGGGCGCTGCCGGGGGAGGCGTGGTTTCTTCCACGGTTACCGGCTCGTCAAAGCTCAGGGGCGCTTCGCTGCCGGGCAGAGGCGGGTCGATGACGGCAATAGCGCCGATTTGCTCCAGGGCTTTCTGGAATTTGGCAGCGGTCTGCTCGTCGACACCTTTTTTGATGGTGACATTGCCACGGTCAAAAATGGCTTCGGCTTTCTGCTCATCAATATTGGCCATCTTGGCGAAGGCCGCGATGACCGTGTCGCGCTGGGCGTAGGGGCTGATGTCGCCGGTCACATTGACGTTGTATGTGCTCATGTTGCCTCCTAAACGCGTCGTGGGCGCAGGCCGCTGGTGAGGGCCTGACCGAAACTGATGGGGTTATGGGATTGGCACCAGACGGTACCCTGGCCGCTGAATTTACAGACCAGGCCTTCGCCCCCCAGCATGGAGTGAAACCAGCTGGAACCGGCTTTGGTGATGCTGAAGTTCAGGGTTTCGTTAAAGGCGACAATGTGGCCGGTGTCGACGATGTATTCGCCGTTCACCTGCACCGGGTAGATGGCACCGAAAGAGGATACGATGACTTTGCCTTTGCCCTTCAGGTTGACCCAGAACACGCTTTCGCCGGAAAACACGGATTTGAAGCCCTGCCAACCCAGGTCGATATCGATGTCCTCTTCGCAGGCGAGGAATGAGCTGCCTTGAACGATCAGGCTGTCCTGATCCAGTTCCATGACTTCCATGTCCCCGGCTAGTGAGGTGCCCAGCCAGACTTCACCGGCTTTGCCCTTGGGTTCAAAGTGGTTCAGAAACAGGGATTCACCGGCCACCATGCGCTTGATGGCTTTCATGATGCCACGGCTGCTTTTTTTGTGGGTCGTGGTGGTGATGTCCATATTGCCGCTCATGGCAATCATGGCCCCGGATTCGGCGGTGCAGGTTTCACCGGGTTGCAGTGTTACTTTCGCCGCCGTATTGCCGGGGCGGTTAAGCAGTTCAATGTGCATGATGCGCTCCTTATGGCAGCCGTGGGTTGATCCAGCTGGCGATGCCGCTGATGCTGCGGGATTGAATGACGATTTTGCCTTTACCCACTACGCGGGTGACCAGTCCTTCGCCACCGAACAGGCTGGAGAAAATGCCGCCGGCCAGTTGCAGTTTCAGCTTGATGCTGGGTTCGTAGGCCACCAGATGACTGGTGTCGACGATGTATTCGCCGTCGATTTCACGATCCAGCAGAGCACCGAAGGCACCGTACCAGACTTTGCCGGTACCGCTGACAGCAATGCGGAACAGGCCCTCACGGGCGATCCAGGAAATGAACCCCGCAAACTTGACGCCGACTTTGACGCCATCGGTGCAGGCCAGGAAGGCGCCCGGTTGCATGTACAGGGTTTCGCCATTGAGCTGCAGTTCGCGCACTTCGCCGGGGGTGGGCTGCACGATGGTCATGCGACGGGTGCCATCGGTGGGGTTGCTGAAGTCGTTGATGAAGAGGGTTTCGCCCCCCAGAAACTTGCGCAGCAAACCTACGAAAAAACCGCCGTTGAAGCGGGAGCGCAGTTCAATGTCGGCATCCATGCTGGACATGGCGTCGGATTCGGTGGTGATGGTGTCGCCGGGTTCCAGTTCTACATCAATGTAGGAAAAGGCCGGCTGACCTTTGATTTCCGTTTTCATTGCTCTTCTTCATCCTCTTCGGCTACGAACAGTTTGACCCGTTCCTGTAATGCTGTGAATTCGGTCTGCAGATCGCGCTCCCGTTGATGGGGCAGGGCGTCTATACGCTTGCGCAATTGGGCGATGCGGTCTTCGGTGGCGGGGTGAGTGCTGAGAAACTGCAGGGTGCTCTCCACCGCGGCACTGTTGTCCTCACCGGCCATTTTCTCTATTTGTTCCTGTTCCTGCTGGCGCAACTTTTCAAAGAAGGTGATCAGCCCTTCCGGGTTGATGCCGGCCCGATGCAGCAGGGCCAGGCCCTCGGCATCCGCCTCGGATTCGAAGCCCCGTGAATAGCTTTGGTTGATCAGAAACGGAGCGGCGTCTGCCATGACCGCCAGCAGGCCGGTCATATCCCCCAGGACTGCATTGATGGTGAGATAGACACCGGCGGTGCCCATAATATTGCGCACGCTGTGCTGCTGGGTGACATGGGCGATTTCATGGGCCACGACCCCCAGCATTTCGTCGGCGGAATCTGCTTTCAGAATCAGGCCGCTGTTGATCACGATGTAGCCTCCCGGCAGAGCAAAGGCGTTAACCTGATCATCGCGGCTGATGTGGAAGCGATATTGATAGCGATCCGAATCCAGATGATCCAGCAGTGGCTGGATCATCGGCTCCAGCAGGGTATCGGCTTCCTCTTGTGGCAAGAACTCCTGCCCCATCTGATATTGGCCGAAGGCTGTTTCGCCCAGCTTTTCTTCCCACTCGGCGGGCACGTGGCGGGCAAGGGGGCCGGTAATGCTGTCCATAAACAGCACAATGCATAAGGGAATGGCCACCAGTAGCATGCCGACGGAGCCGAATACGCCCCAGGCAAGACGTTTGGTGTTGCGGGCCTTTTTCACCTGAGCCTGTACCGCGGGATCATTGTGCAGCGCCGGATGCTTGAGGATGCTCAGGTCTGAGGTGTACAGATTCCAGCCGGGCTGACTGGGGTGGCTGATAAACAGCAGGCGATCACTGGCCCCCCCCAGTTTGAACTGTGCGCCGGTAATGCTGAAGCGCACGTTGCCCTGATCATTGCGAAACTGCACGTGGGCATCGGTAATCGTGATTTCGCCGGAGGCACGGCCATTGTTGAATGAATCATGAAAGGCGTGGCCGGCGTAATTCGCGTGTGACATCCCGCTTAGCCCTTCAGGTCAGGCAGCGGGCGCAACAGGCTGCGTATAATGTAGTCAAAGCGGTGATCCCGTTCCTCGGGGCTGAGCTCCTGAGAGGTAAACACCTGCACCACTGCACGCCAGTCTGTGCTGTAGCTGTTGGGATCTACCAACATCAGCAGCAGGCTGCCTTTTTCATATTTTTGTCCATGGGTCACCAGGCCGGGTTCAAATCCGAGAACATCCCGCAACTGGTTTTCGTTAAGCTCGTTTCCCAACACGATGATGCCATGCATCAGGTAGTCTGGCTGCTCGCCTATCTGAGTGAACCTGTAGCCTTTGGCAACCAGCTGCGTGTCGATTTTGGCTTTCAAATCTGCCACAAGCGCATCCGGCACGGCTTGGCCTTCCGGTGCGTGCACGGTTATATCGCCTCTCCAGGCCACAGTTTCACCTCGTTGTGGACTGAATTCGGGGGCGTTGGTGGACACCACAGACGACTGGCGCAGGGCAGGGTTGATTTTGTCGATGGGCTCTTCCACCGTAACGCAACCACTGTTCAGCAGTAAAACCGCAGCAGCCAGGGCAGGGAGAGTGATGGCTACAGCACGGTGCCAGAGTTGATTTATCTGCATGGTGTTCCTCATTATCAATTGCTCTTTCGATAGATGGTATGATACCGGTCTTAGTGCTGATGGATGTAGGAAATCGTCCTTTCAGTTAAGCCTGTTGAGAGAGTCTAGCATGTTGAAATATAGAATTATTCCTGTGACACCCTTCGATCAGAACTGTTCCCTCGTTTGGTGCGATGAAACCATGAGGGGGGCGGTGGTGGACCCCGGTGGTGATCTGGATCGAGTCTACGCTGTCATGAAGGAAGAGGGTGTGACGTTGGACAAGATTCTACTCACTCATGCCCACATTGATCATGCGGGTGCGGCAGCGGATCTGGCCGACGAGCATTCATTGCCCATTGTTGGGCCGCACAAGGGCGACGATTACTGGATTCAGGGCTTGCCCCAGCAGAGCAAGATGTTCGGGTTTAAGGAAGCGCGTATATTCGAGCCTGCCCAGTGGCTACAGGATGGCGAATCCGTGCAGGTGGGTAATGTTACCTTGAGCGTGCTGCATTGTCCGGGGCATACGCCGGGGCATGTGGTGTTTTTTGATCCGGTTACCAAGCTGGCCATCGTGGGTGATGTGTTGTTCAACGGTTCTATCGGGCGCACTGACTTTCCCGGTGGGGATCACGCTACCCTGATTCGTTCCATCAAAGAAAAGCTGTTCACGCTGGGTGGGGATGTGGAGTTCATTCCCGGCCACGGCCCGATGTCTACTTTTGATTATGAGATGAAGACGAATCCGTTTGTGGGGGGGCAGTGGGGCTGATGTTTACCCCTTGCTGCGGATCGGTATTCGGATCATTCAGAAAGTTGAGCAGAATCTGCCGATACAGTGGGTGGCCGAATGTGGCGATGTGCGGCCCATGACTGGTTACCCAATATTTTGGCGGTTTGGCCTGTTCATAAACATAACGACCTTGTTCGTAGGGTAAAATTTCATCATCTGGACTGTGAAAAAACAGTACGGGCGTGGGGCTGAATCCTGCCACATGATCTTTGGGGTTGTACTCTGTGGGTAGAAACAACGGCACAACAAATTGAAATGGCCAGGTGATCAGGCTGCGGGACAGCACGTCTTTAGCGATATCCTGATGGCCAGAGAACACGGAATCCAACACTACGGCTTCATAACGTCGCTGGTCATTACCGAGTTGACTGAAATAATAACTGGCGATGGTTGCCCCCAGGCTTTGCCCGAGTATAAATACCGGCAGCTCCTTATCTTGTGCGTAGAGCTTGAGCCAGTCGTACATCGCGTCCACATCCCAAAATACCTCAGGAAAATCAGGTGTACCTTCGGAGCGGCCGTAGCCGCGGTAATCCATCAGCAGCACGTCGTAGCCTTGCTCCGGCAGCCAATAAACGCTGCCAATATGGGTGCTGATATTCTCAGCATTACCGTGTAGAAAAAATACGATGCCCTTGGGGTGGTCGGCACGCAGCAACCAGCCGTGTATCTGTACGTTATCCTGGGTTGTGACCAGCACATCCTCATAGGTCAGCCCTGCTTTCTCCGGGCTATGAATCAGATCTTTCATCGGGTAAAAAAAGTAACGGCTGCATCCATTCATTGCGATCACCGCGCAGGCCATTAGAGTGCTATAAACCACCACTCTAGAAATAATGGCGGAATTCCAGGCTGAACTCATCGATGTTGGTTTCCACTTGTTTCTGGTGCGTTGCCTTTAATCGTACAGCGTTGTCGCGACCTATGTTGATGTTTTGGATCAGTTGATGCTGATAACGTTCCAGTCCGTCACTGAATTGGTAGTAGTTGGATTCCAGTTGCAGAGTACCAAAAGGGAGATAAACCAGGCCACCGGCCAACGCACCGGCGCCCACTGCCCAGTTGTGATTCAGCAGTTCATTGTATTCCAGTCGGCCCATGGCCATGGCGTATACCAGGCTGTGTTCGCCCAGCGCATAGGTTGCGCCGGCACCGCCGTTGGTTTGGGCGACCAGATCGTCATCCTGTGCGGAATAGATGCGTTCAAAACCAGCCCTTACCCGCCAGGTCACTGGTTTTAGGAACAGGGTGCGAGGGGCGTGAGAGTTGATGTCGACGAAGTTGATCGTTTCAATCTGCAGCGAATCATTGTTGCGTTGGCGCAAGCGAAGCTCGCCGATATTGATGGCTGCACCATCCAGATAGCCGTCACGATTGTCCGTCAGATCATGATAGCTAAGACGTATGCGCAGATCGGCAAAGTTGATCGCATCTTGTGTGCCACCGGTTAAGCCGAGCAGTAACGTTTTATGGCCTTGGTCAGGCGCGATCTCCGGCGTCGGTGGTGGTGTTTTGTTCAGAGGCAGGGTGCTTATAGCTTTGAGCAGCGACAGACTGTAGTTCGCAGTCTGCTGGTCGCGGGGGTTCTCCAATTCAAGATATCGCAGGTACTCGTAGGCGGATGCAATAACCATGGCCTTGCTTGCGGGTGTCAGAGGGGTGAGTCGCTCATCATCCAGATCCGTTTGCCGTCGAGCCAGTTGCCATGCCAGCATTTGCTGCTCATCATTCAACTGGTTCACATGGTGTTCCAGCTTGGCGGCCATGGAGGGGCGATAAGTGACCGAATCAACCAATTCACCATCAATTACTGCGCGAATGGTGTCGATAGGAATGGCCCGCATGCCAAAATCCTCACGTAATGACGTACCGGGGCGAGCGTACTCTAACAATTCCAGTAATCGATAAGAGCAGTTTTCATCGAAGAAGTAGTAATCGAATGTCACATTGCGCAGTTCCCACAGGTGCGAGACTAGATTGCGGGTTTCTTGCGGCGATAGATTCAGGTTGTATTCCCATAGATCACGATTTTCGATGCGACTGTATTCTTTAATTTTTTCGTAATACCGGACCACGCTGAAAAAGCCGGGGTAGCCGCCAAATAGCCCTTTATAGGCATACAAAAAGGAGTTGTCCTCGGCGTGAAGCTCGGCACCAAAATTGACCGCGTAAGAAAGCCAGGTGGATCCGTTTTCGATGTCTTGTGGGTCGACCCGCAGGAATGTGTGTCCAAACATGGAAGATGGGCTGTTTAGATAGGAAGAGGCGAACACAAGACTGATGCTGTGGGGGTTGAGCGTATTGAGCCACTGATTGTATTCGGGGCAGTCGGCGATGCTGATCGCTGCTGCCGGTAACGATAGTTCTGATTGGAGGAAGCGCCAGCGCGCTGGAAATCGACACACTGCGTGTTCATCAAGATTGGCAGGTGCAGCATAGAATGCATCGATAGTGGCGACCGCTTCAGCCAACGGATTGTGTTTGCCTGCTGGAGACAGGAAGAAACCCGTGTCGTCTACCTGACTGGTGAAGCCGTTGTTGCTGGCGGAGGCTTCATAGTGCAATAAGCGGTGCCAGGTTGGGTGTGCGCCGATGGGCTCGAGTTGCTCGCTGTTCAGTGATGAGACAGATGCGTAGTTGTTGGTATTAAATAACAGGAGAAGCAACCAAAATACCATCGCAGGGTGCTTAAATAAATTCATGAAGTGGGGCTGTTTGAGGGGTGATTATTATAATTAATTCAGGAAAGGAGCACTGCTCCTTTCCTGACGGGCGAAGACGTTTTAGCCTACATATTTGGACAGGCGAGCATCGGTTTTCATAACGCTGACGATATTGCCAAATACTTCTTCGGCTGTGGCATCTGCAGATGCGAAGATGTCGGAGAAGTTGCTGTGGACAGTGCTGGCAAAGTGCGCACGATCTTCAGGAGCGATGCCCATGGAAACGGCAACGGCAGTCATGGCTTCGCCTTGACCTTGTGCAGCATCAGCAACGAATTCGTCCATTACCTTGGAGAGATCAACCAGTGCCTGGCCACCGTAGGTCAGGGTGCCGTTTGAGGAACAGCCGTTGGTACCAGAGGTCATGCCGAAGGTGGCATTACCGGTAGTGCCGTTGGTCCATGACGCCAGGAAATGAGGGCCCAAGCCGCTTTGACCTTCAAACAGCATGTTGCCCCAGCCGCAGTCTGGGCCACCTGGTGCTTCTGCCATGGCGATGGAAGAGGAACCCAAAAGTACTGCGCCGATTAATAGCTTTTTCATATCCATTGATCTCCAGATTATTAGTTTTGGTATGTTTCGGTATCCATATCGGTACTACACCGCAAACAGTAACCCCCCGATATTGAGCGAAACATTCTTGTAAGTAAAGGATATTATGGCAGAAAATCCAGTGCTGTTTATGGGTGGATTACTGCGGTGGAATTGAGTACGTCAGCGTGACATGGGCTACGGATTGATCGACCCCTTCGCTGTACAGCAGTACATCGCCCACTGCAAGACGGGCTCCCATTTTCAATATTCTGGCTTCGGCTCTTAATGTTCCCGGCCCTGGTTTTCGATAGAAATTGATGTTGAGGTTAGTAGTGACTGCCAGCGCCACCTTGCCCAGGTTGCCAAGAATAGCCACGTACATGGCGGCGTCTGCCAATGCCATCATGGTGGGGCCGGAGACGGTGCCGCCCGGACGCAGATGGCGCTCGTCGGTAATCTGCTCCAGCACCGCTCCCTCCTTATCAATACGGGTAATGACGGCATCAAATTGAGGGAAGATCTCCTGCAGGTATTGCTGCACTTCCTTGGGGGTGAGGGTGTTATTGGTCATGAGCGCTCTCGGAGTCTAGTGCTGTGGTGAGGCGCGACTGATGATTGCTTCACAGTCAATGCCCGCTGGTAATGTTCCATACATTTGATGGCTGCCCTGTTGCAAGCGAGCGGCACAGAATGCATCTGCCACGGTTTCGTTGTCGGCGCGCAGCAGTACGCTGGCTTGCAGTGCCAATGCAAGGTGTTCAACCAGTGTGCGTGCTCGGTACTCCACATTGGAGAGGTCGCTAAACTGCATCTTGGCTTGATTCACAAATTGGTCGAAGTGTTTGTTCAGTCCCTTGGCTTGATCTATTTCGACAAATAGCGCTTCCAGTGAGCCTGGTGTGCGGCTCATTGCTCGCAGCATATCAAGGCACTGCACATTGCCGCTGCCTTCCCATATCGCATTGACTGGAGCCTCTCGATATAGTCGCGGCATGATGGAATCTTCCATGACCGCGCTGCCGCCGATGCATTCCATGGCCTCATAGGCATGGCCGGGTGTGCGTTTGCAGATCCAGTATTTGCCGATGGCGGTGCCGATGCGGGCCACCAACTGCTCATGCTCATCCTCGGGCGCGTCCATGGCACGAGCCATACGCATGGTCAGGGCCATGGCGGCTTCGCTTTCAATACTGAGGTCGGCTAACACGTTCTGCATCAAAGGCTGCTCAATGAGCAGTTTGCCGAAGGCCTTGCGCTGGCTGGTGTGATGAAGAATCTGTGCCATGGCTTGGCGCATTCCAGAAGACGATCCAATCATGCAGTCGAAGCGGGTCAGGGCAACCATTTCCAGTATGTTGGCGATACCACGTCCTTCGTCACCGATAAGCCAGCCCATTGCACCGCGCAGCTCGGTTTCCGACGATGCGTTGGAAACGTTGCCCATTTTATTTTTGAGCTGTTGCAGTTGCAGTGGGTTTTTGCTGCCATCCGGTCGCCAGCGGGGTACCAGAAAACAGGAGATTCCACCTTCTGCCTGAGCCAGCACCAGGAAGGCATCGCACATCGGGGCGGAGACAAAATATTTGTGTCCCACCAACTCGTAGATCTCACCACCGCCCCGCTGGCTGACCGGATAGGCGCGCGTGGAGTTGGCGCGTACATCGGAGCCACCCTGCTTTTCGGTCATGGCCATGCCGATGGTGACGCCCTGCTTTTGTTGGGCGGGTATGTTACTTGGATCGTAGAATCGGTTGGTGATCAGAGGTTCCCAGAGCTGGGCGACGGAAGGTTGTTTACGGATGGTGGGAATTGCTGCAAAGGTCATCGTAATAGGGCAGCCGTGCCCGGCTTCCACCTGGCACATCAGATAAGACATCCCGGCTCGGAACACGTTCTTTCCAGGGCGCGGATCAGTCCAGGGGATTGAGTGTAATCCGTTAACAACGGCGGTTTCCATCAGCTTGTGGTAGGCGGGATGAAACTCGATTTCGTCCACTCTGCGACCATAACGATCGTGGCTGCGGAATTCCGGCTTGTGCTTATTTGCCTGAAACCCCCATTTGATGACCTCGGCTGATCCTGTGATCTGGCCGAAGGCAGTTAGGTCGGCTTTGGATTGGGCTGCGCCTTCTCGTGTCATGGCCTCTTGTAGGGCCACGTCGGAAAGAAACAAATTGTAGTTTTCCAATGGCTCTGGTTGGTTTTCCACTTCGTGGGTGACGGCACTCATGGATTCGGCCATCGGGTTATGAGTTGAAGTCATGATGTGCTCACAGGTTTCACCACTGCTCGCATGCAGAAAGCAACGATTTGTTCGCAGTGGGTTTGGGTTAAAGGGGATGCTGTTTTGGTGTTGTCGTGGCGGGCTAGCTGCAAGGGGATAATGACGGTTTCTGCCATCGCTCCCACCAGTGCGGTGGCACAAATATCTTCAGGTTGCGGAATGAAGTCGCCCTGCTCAATGCCACTACTGATCAGGCGCGCAAAGGTTTCTGCCCATAAGGCGCGATAGTTAAGGCGGGTTTGTTCCAGCTCAGGATCCACCGGCTCGGCGATTAACGCATAGGCCAAATTTGGATTTTTCAGAGCCCTTTGCACAAAGCGCTCTAGCGCCTGCTGTAATTGTTGTGCGGGCGACTGTGGGTGATCACTGGGCTCGGTTACCGCTTCGATTTCTCGTTCGGTGGCGCGTATAAACACAGCGACGCAAAGTTCTGATTTAGAAGGAAAGTAGCGATAAACAGTACCGGTGGCAATACCACTGCGGGCGGCCACCTCGGCCACGGACAGGCCACGAAAGCCTGCCTCGGACACCAGGCCTTTGGCTTCTTTGAGTAGCCGGGCTCGGGTCTGGGCCTTGCGGTTTTCGGTGAATGCAGTAGCACGGTAAGCCATAAAGTGAATCCGTATTCATTTTATGGCTACAGTAAAGCACGCCCACTGAGGCGGGTCAACTTATCCCTTGTTTTGATTGAGGGTCGATGAGAAGTCGGGTAAGGCGAAATTAACCTGATTGCGGCCGTTGGCTTTGGATTCGTAGAGGGCGGTATCCGCCGCCGCGATGAACTTGTCTACATCATGGTGCCGTTCAGGAATGCAGGCACTGACACCCAGGCTTGCGGTCACGGTGATTTTCTGGCCGGAGGCCTTGAATTGAACCGCTCGAACGGCATCGCATATCTCTTCTGCAACTCGCATGGCACCGGCTTGATCGGTGTTGGGCAGCAGCACGCAGAATTCCTCGCCACCGTAACGGGCGACCACATCGTTGTCCCGCAGCGCGCATTCGTTGATAGCCATGGCTACCTCGCGCAGGCAGTCGTCTCCCACAAGATGCCCATGGGTGTCGTTAAATTGTTTGAAATGGTCTATATCGATCAATATTGCCGTCAAGGGTGCCTTCTCCCGGCGTGCCCGCGAAAATTCCCGTTCCAGTGCCCGGTTCAGGTAGCGGCGATTGCGGATACCGGTTAGGCCGTCGGTATAGGTCAATTCTTCCAGACGTTGATTGGCGATTTCCAGCTCGTGGGTGCGTTCTTTAACTTTGTACTCTAAAGTCTCGGTGGCCTGGCGCTGCACTGCCAGTGCAGATGCCTGCGCTTCTCGGGCTTCCCGTTCGTGTATCAGTGCCTGCTCTTGGGCCTGGCGTGCATTTTTTTCCTGCTGCAAAGCTTCTGCTTGGGCCAGTCGAGCCACCCGTTCATTTTCCAGAGCATGGAGTTGGGCTTCAAAGCGACGGCGTTTCTCGATGTTGAGTCGATCTGCCAGCGCAAATGAAAGCAGTATAACTTCCAGCGCAGAGCCGAACTGGGTAGCGTTCTCGGTGAGAAAGTTGCGGGGAATTACGTCGAACTTGTTCAAGGCGAGTATCACGCCACCAATGAGAAAAGTGAACCACGAAATGCAATAGTACTTGGCAGATGAATCCCCAAGCATCCAGCGATACATACCGATCACGATGGCGATGGTAATGCCGACGACTGCCCAGCTAATCACTACTGCAATCATGGTGCGATATTCAATCAGCAGTGAGCAGGCCACAATCGCCGCGCTGATGACTACCACCAATGTCCCTACGTATTTAAGGCGCGGAAACGTTTCGGCGATGCGTAAGAATCGAATCGTAAACAGGGCTGCAAACAGAACGACACAAGATAGAAAGAAAACGATGCTTTGATCGTTCCACCAGATGTTGTTGGGCCACAGATACTGAAAGGATATTCCGCTGAGGCTGGAAAAGAACATGGCGATGCTGGCCACGTACAATACATAGTACAGGTAGTTGGATTCCCGTACGGAGAAAAACACAAACAGGTTGTATAGCACCATCACGCCCATAGTGCCGAAATAAATACCCAGCCCCAACATTTGCGATTGGGTTATTTTCAGCAGGCTGTGATCCCGCCACAGAAACATGGGCACCTGCATGGAACTGGTGGTCTGAATGCGCATGTACACTGTTGCACTGGCTTCAGCGGCTAAATCCATTGGGATAATAAAGTTACGATGATCCACCAAACGTTCGGGGAACGGATGTTTGTCGCCTAGCTCGATCAGCCGGGTTTCCTTGTTGGGTTGAACAATATACACGTCCACAAAATCGAGTACGGTATAGCCTAGCTCGATGTTGGTAAGTTGCCGTTTGTTGGTGCTGTTTTCGATATTAAAACGGAACCAGTACACATCATCGGTGTAACCGAAATTAAGGTTTTCTCGAGTACGAGGGGCGGTGCGCCAACTGTCTGCTGAACTCAGGTGGCTGACGTCTTCAAATGACAGGGCATGAGTGGAATCCGGTACGTATTCCAGGTAGGGCAGCAGGTTAACGTTGTCAGTTTGATCTGAAATAATCAGCGATTGCACCGACCACGCGACAGAGCTGGCCAGAGCAAGGAAGCAAAGCACTGATGTTTTAAGTAAGTTCTTCAAAAATTGACCTTTTTCCGTTACTACTGGCGAGCTGGCTCACTGAATTACGTTGGTTATTTACAGTTTAGACGCTGTTTTGGGGAAAAAGTGTCGTATTTCAATTTATAACAAATTGAGTTCGGTCTCTACGTTCTGTTACCTGTGTTTACTTAACCAGATCGGCGATGTTGTTTTCGTCACCCAGATCCTGAATAACGATACGGTTGCGGCCGCTTTCCTTGGCGCGATAAAGGCACTGATCGGCCTGGTTAAGGATGGTTTCGGCTTGGTTGGCGTGGCTGGGCACGCCGGTAATCATGCCCCCAGAGAGGGTAACGTGATCACTGACCTGGGACTGTTGGTGGGGTATCTGCAACCGGTCAACGCTGGCCTTGGTTTTTTCGGCAAACCCCTTCGCCTCGTTAGGGGCGGCATCAAACCACATTAACAGAAATTCCTCGCCACCGTAGCGGCCGACGAAGTCCAGCGGCCGCTGACAATTTTTGGCCAGCGCAGCAGCCACTTCCACCAGGCAGCGGTCACCTTTGATGTGGCCATAGAAGTCGTTGAAATTTTTGAAATAATCCACATCCACCAACATTAGTGTGATGGGTTTTTTTTCACGAAAAGCGTATTCGGTAAGGTGGGTAAGTTTTTGATTCAGCGCGCCACGATTGTATAGGCCGGTAAGGTGATCTGTTTTGGCCAGGCATTTCAAGGCACCGCGCTGCAGAAACGAGATTCGTACCTGATATTCGAAGGTGTATGCGCTGACCCCACCTATCAGGCAGGTGGCAAATATAAAGAAATAGCGATGCAGTTGGTATTGCTCATGGGGCAGGTAGATCTCGCTTAGCACTAGGTAGCTAAGCGCAATGATGACGATGCAGGACAGTGACTGGCGAAAGTACATGCCACCCAGAAAAAAAGCCACCATAATCAACAGCATGGCACCTTCGTAAGGGGCGTAGATGTGCGTCATCTGGCTGTAAATCACCGAAACGTTGGTGGTTATCCCGATAAACGTGATGATAAAGAAGCTAAATACAGAAAAGTAACGCCTGAGTCTCTCCTTGAACGTAAACAGCAGGGCTACTATCAGAACGGGGACTGTAATCCATACCCGACTGATAAGATAAAATTCAAGAACATCCCCTTCCAGATAGGCAACGTCCAGTGGTACCAATATCAACAGTAAAATAATGCCAACAAGAATAGCGCCCCGCTGTTTTACAACATTGCGGGCGTGAAAGAAATTTCGGAACTCTACTTCCAGCTCTTGCGTAAAGCTAAGAGATTTAAATCCTTTTTTGAGTTGCCGATCATACTTTTGTAGATCCCAGTCAAGCTCTGGCATTTCACCGACACACTAGATTGATTAGTACGAGTATAGCAACTAATCAAACCATAAATCGCCTGTTAGCAAAATGCCACAATGTTACTGGAATAGTGTCAGCGTGGTCTGCTGGCTGGCTTGACTGGCCTGAGCGTCCAGTGCGGTTGAGGGATTATCGCCGATCTGTTGCTGCAGTTGCTGGCTAAGTGCTTCCGCTTCGGCCTGGCTGTTTATATCCCTCTCCGACGGCTGTGCAGCGGGGAACGGTTGGCTTGTCTCCAATCCGGATTGTTGAGCCCTGCCCAAATCCACCACCACCTGGCTGCGTTGTAACTGCAGTTCACTGACAGGGTTGCTGCTGCTAAAGCTGTCGCTGGAACTTCTGGTTTGGCTTTCAGATCGGGTCTGAGCCTCAGAATCATCCCGCGTCTGCTTCTCTTCTGCTGCTTTGGGTTGAACTAATGTGGTTGCGCTGTTGCTGCTAATGGGTTCCATGATCAAGCCTGTGAAACAATCACAAATGAATACACAACATAGTAAATCTAAAGGGCAGCGTCCAATAACCTCCGGTTGTTAAACATCCGGTTTATATGCGAACAAGTCATTCTGCGTGCCATATCGGCCAAACCCCTATGGATGACCTTTCTAACCTGTAGGTTAGCCGTCTCATCAATTGAAGCAGCCAACTTATTCGCTTTAGCCTCTAGCAAACACTCTGATCAAAGCAAAACAAAGAGGCGTAAAAATGATTAAGCCAAGAAATTTCAACGGATACTGGGAGGATGTTCCTCCGGTGTGGATTCCGCAGCAACAGTTTGCCTGTTCTGTATTGAATGTGACTCATCTGGTGTTGCCGCCCGGAGAGTTGTGGTTTTGTCGGTTGTTCAATCAGGCACTTCCGCTGATCCGTGACCATGACTTGAGGGAGCAGGTTAAGGGATTTGTTGCTCAAGAAGGTGCGCATGCACGAGGCCATCGAGATGTGTTGAGTTTCTATGAGTCGCAAGGCTGGAATTTTTCAGTGTCAAAGCAGCGCTTGAATAAGATTTTTGGAACCCTGTTGGGTGATAAAGTGTTGGGGCGTTTTGCTGTGAAGAGCAAGGGGCAGCTGCGCTGGTTGCGGATGCGTATTGGCATGGTGGCAGCAATCGAGCATGTTACCTGCGTGCTTGGCAGCTGGATTTTGGAAAATGAAACATTGAGGCAGGCCGGTGCCAATCAAGCAATGCTGAATTTATTGTTGTGGCACGGAGCAGAAGAGGTAGAGCATCGAACGGTGGCATTTGATCTATATCGCCATTTGGGTGGAGGCAATGTAGGGCGTATGTTTTGGTTTCTGCTGGCGGTATGGGCTGTGGTGCTAACCTGGAAACGGGGTACGCAGGTGTTCATTGAACAAAGCCCTGGTGAAGGTGATGTCCGAGAAAAACCACGTTACGGTTTTAGGGCTTATGTGGCAGCCAGTCGCGCAGGATATTTGCCTACAGTTGGTTATTTGGCGAGGTCGTTTCTGCGTTATCTGCGCTGGAGTTATCATCCCGTAACCGAAGGCAATCCGCGGCGCGCCGAAGCCGTGTTGAATGGTATGGAAGTGGGCCAATATCAGTCAGCCCACTTACCGGCACAGCTAAATGTAGATAAGCCAACTATCTCAGTTTAAATACAAACAGAGCATTGCCCGGGCCAGCTTGGAATTCGTTGGTGCCACCGAATGTATTGTAGCCCGAATTCACCAGAACGTTGTCCCCCGCAATGATCGGGCCAGGCCCTTCGATGGTGCCGCCATTGCCTGTTCTTCCCTGCAGGTCGGTAATTGATATAGCGGTATTGAAGCTCCACAATTCATCGCCATTGCTGGTGCGGAATGCCTTGACGACGCCATCCAAAGAAGCAGCGAAGAGCACATCATTGGTTACGCTTAGCGCGGCAGAATAAATGCTGTCGACCATGGCGTTGCCATAGAAATGAGTGTCGTGTATTTCCCAGTTTATCGCACCTGTATCTTTGTTAAGTGCGTATATTCCTGGCATGGCGTTGGGTACTTGGATCATGGGCACTTCGAGGCTGGTCCAACCGAAAATATCAGTGCCCAGGGCTGAATCAATCACTGATGATTTGGCGGCAGTGACATCGGCAACCCCAGCATAGATCTGATTGTTATCGACGGCCATACCCCAATGAATACCACCGAGCTTGCCACCGGCTCCCAGGCGAGTTTCCCAGTTTACTTCACCAGTGCTTGGATTCAGTTGATAAACAGATCCTTTTTTATCGCCTGCAATGATGATGTCGTCACCGGCACTGGTTTTGGTCAGCAGTGCAGTAATGACATCCCAGTCATGGTCAGGGCCATCGCATTGGTTAATGGGTTCGCCGGTGACGTCACAGGTGGCGTTATAGGCATCGTTGGCAGTGGCTTGGAACACCCAATTCACAGAGCCGTTATTCATGTTGATGGCCACGACTGAATTTTCCATGGCAGTAGTGGGTTGGGTTAGATTTTGGGCTGTGCCTATGATGATTTGATTGCGGGCAACATCCAGTAATGGAGTAGACCAGATGGAAACTCCATTAGGTGCCATTCTATTGATGTTGACGCGGAAGGCTTCTTCGGTGCTATGGAAACGCCATACTTCATTGCCATTGGCTGAATTTAAAGCCACCAATGAGCCGTGGGATTCACAGCATGAAAACTGTGTAACTGCCAGAATGACGGATTTGGTTGCCAGGGGCACATACAGTCGCCCATTATGATACTGGATACCACCGGTAATCATATTGGTATCGAATTCTCTGGCGTCCACTCGCCAAACTTCTGTGCCGGTTCTGGCGTCCAGCGCGATCACTAAGCCGGTCCAGGTGCCAACGACGATGATGCGCTTACGTAAAGTGGGTTCATCCACCAAGGTAACTGACGCGCTGCGCACACGGTCGGGGGCATCATAAGTCCAGAATAGGCAACCGGTTTCACGGTCAACTGCGTCCACTGAGTCTGGTGTATGGTAGTAGATGGTTTGCTGAGTGACTGCAGGGGCGCCGCGGCGTTCCTTGGCGTTTTTTGCGTTAAGTGTGAAATCTAACTCGAGATTGGCAACATTGCTGGAGTTTATGGGTGAAGGCTGATTGCGGGTGTTGTTCAGGTTGAAACCAAAACCATTATTGAGTACCGGAGAGCTGGTGTTAACCGGCTGATCACACATCACCCATTGTGGAGTTTGCTCCCCGCCACAGGCAGTCAGGAAAACAGATACCAGCAGCGTGCACGCGAGGCTGATAGATCGTGCCAAATTACTATTCATGGATTCACCATTTGCTTATTGTTGTCGGTTGGCTTTTAAAATAAAAAGCAACCCCCAGAATACGCCGATGATGTGAACAGCTTCAGTCTATGTGTTTGCTCTAGTGGTCAGTCCAATCAGGTTAGTTGCAGTTATGATAGGGCGGCTTTTCAAACACGTACGCCATTTCCATGGCATCAAGCATGCTCCAGAGTATGTCGAGTTTAAGCTGTAAAATGGTCAGCGCTTTTTCTTGTTGTGCTCGAGTCTGGAAATGATTCAGTGTAATCTTCAGTCCGTGTTCTACATCAACCCGTGCTTCGCGAACACGCTTACGAAAATATTCGTAGCCTTTGGGTTCAATCCATGGGTAATGCTCAGGCCATCCTTCCAGTCTTTTCTGATGAATCGTGGGTGCAAACAATTCGGTGAGAGATGAACAGGCGGCTTCCTGCCAGCTGGCGTTACGTGCAAAGTTAAGGTAGGCATCGCAGGCAAAGCGCACCCCTGGCAACACGTGATGGAACGAGGTTACGGCTTCTCGCTCAAGGCCAACGGCTTCACCCAGGCGCAGCCAGGCTTCCAGGCCACCGTCGTTACCATCGCCGCATCCGTCATGATCGATAATGCGTTGAATCCATTTTCTGCGTATGGCGGCATCATTACAATTTGCCATGATGGCGGCATCTTTCACTGGAATGATGGCTTGGTAGTAGTAGCGATTGGCAACCCAGCCCTGAACTTGTTGTTTGGTGCTGTTTCCGCCGTTCATAGCAAGATGAAACGGGTGGTGAATATGATAAAAACGACCTTTTTCATACAGCCTTTGCCGAAATTCGTCCTGGCTCCAGGGTTGATTGCTCATGTACAGTTTCCATTATTCATGCAGGTTAATAATGTTGCGCTGGGTGCTACGCATAATCAGTTGATCGCTGGGATGTTGTGCTGCTCGTTTAATCAATCGCAAGACGGACGCATGTTGTGGTGATTTGCTGCAGGCTGGATCCGTTGCTGCCGGGTCTCCGGTCAGTGAGTATGCCTGGCAGCGACAACCGCCAAAGTCTTGCTCCTTTTCATCGCAGCTGCGGCAGGGCTGTGGCAGCCAGTCCAATCCGCGAAAGCGCTCAAATAAGGGGGAGTTGTTCCAGATATTCTCCAGAGAGAACTGTTTTACATTGCACGGAGTGTAGCCTGGTAAATCGGCAGCTCCTTGGCAGGGCAAAACATTTCCGTCCGGGCTGATGCTCATTAATGTTGTGCCCCAGCCGTTCACGCATGGGCGGGGTCTGCCTTCGTAAAAATCAGGCACCACGAACAGAATAGGCATCGCTGTTTTGTGTTGTTGGCGAAAGCGGTGTACGGATTCTTCTGCTTGCCGCAGTTCGTCGCGGGTTGGAAGCAGTGCGTCGATATTCTGCATAGCCCAACCGTGATATTGGCAATTTGCCAGCTCCACGGCTTCGGCATCCAGTTCCACGCCCAGTTCAAGAACCTGCTCTATTTGATGCAGGTTGTGCCGATGTACAACGAAGTTCAATACCATGGGGATGCCCGCCGCCCTTAGGTGTTTTGCCATCGCCAGTTTGTGTTCGAAGAAATCGCTGCCAGCAAAACGCTGGCTGATGCGTTGGTCGGCACCCTGCAGGCTCACTTGAATGTGATCCAGCCCCGCCTGCTGTAATCGGTCGATGCGCGCCCGGTTAAGGCCAACAGTGGAGGTCAGCAGGTTGGTGTAGTAGCCCATTTCGCGGGCGGCCGATACGATTGCTTCCAGATCCTGACGTACACAAGGCTCACCGCCAGACAGGCCCAGTTGTACAGCGCCCAGTTTACGCCCCTGTTCTAACACGTCGATCCATTGGGCTGTGTTCAGTTCGCGCGTGCGTGAGCTGGCAAAATCTTCGGGGTTGGAGCAGTAAGGGCACTGTAAAGGGCAGGCGTAGGTGAGTTCTGCCAGCAACCAGAATGGTCGATGGGGGTTATTCTGTGGGTTCGAGCCATTGTTGTGCACAGGCATCCTCCAGAAATTCGATGATGTCATTCTGGATTTCTTCGCCAGGGAAGGTGGCTTCCAGTTTGGTGATGGCTTCATGCACGACAGTGGGCTGTTGAAATTGCCGTAAAATCATCGCTGCGGTATCGTTGAGTTGGATCATACCTTCTGGAAACAGTATCACCCATCCTGCCTGAGCTTCTTCCCATTGCAGCCGATAACCTTTTTTTATATTCAGACTGCATTCGCGCCCTATCATTCGTGTGCCTCTCACTAATACATTTTTGTTATAGGGTCAGCGTCATGCCGTCATAGGCCACTTCGATTTCCTGTGCTTGCAGTTGGCGGCGTTCCGGGGAATCTTCCTGTAGTATCGGGTTGGTGTTGTTAATATGAATCAGTATTTTGCGTTTTCCGGGTAGCCCATTCAGCTGTTCTATCATGCCACCGTCTCCGCTTTGAGGCAGGTGGCCCATCTCTCTTGCCCGTTTGGTGGAGCCCACTTTCTCCATTTCGTTATCCTGCCAGCAGGTGCCATCCACCAGCAGGCAGTCAGCCTTTTCCATATAGGTCTTTATTAATGGTGTGATGCGCCCCAGTCCGGGAGCGTACAACAAGCTACGGCCACTCACGCGATCTTTGATATACAAGGCAATGTTGTCGCCTTGCTTCGGATAGTTGCGGCGCGGGGAGTATGGGGGTGCATTGCTGATCAGCGGCACCGCATGCCAATCCAGTGTCGGTGTTTGGTCCAGGTGAAACGAAAGACTCCCACTCTCTGGTATGTTTTTATGGGCAAAACCACCGTTCCAGTGGTGCAGTACCGGTATTAAAGGAAACGAATCACAGAGTTCCTTGTATACAAGGTCGGTGCAGTAGAGATCCATCGGCAGGCCTTCCCGTAGTGCCAGTAGCCCGGCAACGTGATCAATCTGTGCATCCGTGAGCAGCACGGCTTTAATGGGAGTGTGGCGGGTGTCTTTGGGCCAAAGTGCTTGATTCTCGGTAAGCTGTTGGCGAATGTCCGGGGAGGCATTCACCAATACCCAGTTCACACCATCACTGCTGACAGCGATGGAGGATTGGGTGCGGGGAGAGGCTTGTATGGCGTTGTTGCGAACACCTTGGCAGAGTTCGCAACCGCAATTCCATTGCGGGCAACCGCCACCGGCGCCTGAGCCCAATACCAGGATCTGCATTAGCGTGCAAAGGCGTACATGGTGATTTCAAAGCCAAGGCGAGTACGGGTATAGGTAGGTTTCTGCCACATAAGGTGTTCCTCTTTTTATTATGATGAGGATCCAGTATAGGCTGAGGTGCTTTGCACTTTTGGACAATGGGTGTGCAGATAAGCGTGCTTTGCCTCCGCCCATTGGGTCGCTGTTGGTTTGGTTGCGCTTTAAATGGCCGTGTAACCACCGTCTACCATAAGTTGATGGCCCAGTATGAACGCGGATTCTGTTGAGCTTAGGAACAGCACCGCATTGGCGACGTCTTCAGCTTCGCCCAGTCGACCAATTGGATGGGCTTGGGTGGCTATGGCCTCACGGCGGGGGTCGCGAGCGAAGGCCTGGCGGGCCATCTCGGTGTTGATCACACCGGGGCATACTGAATTCACCCGAATTCCTTTGCGGCCATATTCAACGGCAGCGGTTTTGGTCATGCTAACCACCGCGTGCTTGGTCGCGCCATAAATGGGCATGCGTGGTGAGCCGATGACTCCGCCAATGGATGCGGTGTTTACGATCGCTCCACCACAGCCTTGGGCCAGCATCTGTTCTATTTCATATTTCATACATAGCCAGACGCCTTTGACGTTGACGGCCATGAGTTTATCAAAGGTGTCTTCTTCTACTTTCGCCAAGGGCGTATTTTCAAGATCGATACCGGCGTTGTTAAAGGCTACATCCAGCTGGCCGAACTCGTCCACAACCTTGCTGATGATGGCAGCCACCTGGTCGCCCTGAGATACATCGGCACGGATTGCGATTGATTCTCCGCCCACAGAGTTGATGTCGCAGGCTACCTTGTTGGCTTGTTCTTCGTTGATGTCCACGATCGCAACGCGCATTCCTTGTTGCGCGTAAGCTAACGCGGTGGCCTTGCCTATTCCTGAACTTCCTCCGGTGACGAGAGCGACTTTGCCGGTCAGATCCTGATACTTCATTTAAAACCCCGTGCGTGTTGTGTAGGTGGTGGATACAGTCGATCCAGAATCAAGGCAATGCTCTGTTGTACCGGCTGTGTGGAGCGTTCTATTTTCATGCGCAGCAGAGCGCCTTCCCATACACTCCAGGTGGTGCCGGACAGGGTTTGGGCATCGACGTCTGTTCTTACGGAGCCTGCCTGTTGAGCTTGTTCGATCAGATTGGCCAGGCGATCTCGCCAAGCTTGCTGAGCGGCGATCAGGCTTAGGCGACAGCATTCACTGGAGAGCGCGATTTCCGCTGCGAAGTTTCCAATCAGACAGCCTGCGGGGCTGCTGGCTCGTTGGTGGTGATCAAGCATGCATTCAAATACATGCCTGATGGCTGCCATGGGGTCGTGCGGGGCCGATGCCATCATGTGTTGCCAGGCCTCGGCACTGTTTTCGGCATAGTAATCCACGATTACAGCGGCAAAGGCCTCTTTGCTGGTGAAGTGATTGTAAAAGGAGCCTTTCGGTACACCGGCGTGATCCGTAATCTGTTTGATGCCTGTTCCGTTGTAGCCTTGGTTCAGGAAAAGTGAGAGACCGGACTTGATCAGGCGCTCTGGAATGTCGTTGGGGTCAGATGTTCTACTCATCGGATCATAATATGACCGGTCGTCTTAAAGTGCAAATTGAATCGTAGTATGCACTTTTGGACAGAGCCTGTGCCCGACTGGATAGACATAAGTAAACATTTGTAGCTAGGTAAGTCTCTTGTTGCTTTATTGTAAATCACACGGATTAATGGCTTCTGTGCTGGCCAAATCTGCATACAATTGATGGACTCATAATAATTACAAAAAACGATGCGCCTATGTTCTGGTTTAAACTTTGGAACCTGCCCCCTGATCAGCCTAATGATCCGCTTGTGCCTATTTTCGCGTTTATGCTGTCACAGAAAACGTTCAATCGTATGGGCGTTGGGGCGAAAGTGTGGGAGCAATTCCTCAAGCATTGCGTCAACATTGATATTTGCAACGTCGATGAGTTGAACACGTTCATCAGCGTCAAAACCTATCTGCAGGTCATTCGCTTTGGCACATCAATGTGCGGCACCGAAAAATTCATTCATTGGTACGTTGAGGATTCAGGGCCGCATCATTTTGGGCCGGTGGGTATGGCCGCTGCAACGGCACCTACGGTGTCTGCCTGTTTGGATGTGTGGCTACAGCATGCTTATATCACAGCGCCTCTTATTAATATCGAGCAGGTAAAAAGTCAGAACGATGTCACCATTTATTTCGATGACGTGCTCGATATGGGGCCGGTGAAAGATCTGTATATAGAGCTCAGTATGCTGTTGATCCGGCGCAAAATTCAGGAGGCGAGTAACGGCACAAGTCAGGTTCGTGTCCGGCTGGCCCATGAGCCTATTCATGCTTTGGAATATTACGATCGGTTCTTCAACTTACGGCCGGAATCGGGTCAGCGTAATGCCTTGATCTTCCCCCGTGGCGATCTGGAGATCGAGAGCGAAAACTACTCACCGCTACCATATATCAGAGCGTTGGAAGACTGCGAAGGGTTGAGGGAAAACTTTAGACGCCATGAACGAGTCAGCCATCAGGTGCGCCAACTGTTGGTGGAAGGCAGCAAAAACAATCGGTTCTACACCCTCGACCAAGTTGCGGATCGGCTATGTATGTCGGTGCGCACCCTTACCCGGCGCTTGGGGAATGAGCATGCCAGCTTTCGCGATCTGCTCAGTCAGGTGCGGCTGGAGCTGGCCAAGAAACAGCTCCAGAACACCGAGTTACCGATAAAAACCATTTGCAGCAACGCCGGTTTCACGAATGTTTCTGCTTTCTCCAGAGCATTTCGTAAATACATGAAGGTATCCCCTACGGATTTTCGTCAACGTGAATGACGTCTAGATCAAGCTGCGTGGCGAATTCCATAAGGTGTTGCCCCGTGATAAGCTTGCCAGCCTACAATTAAACCAAATGACTTAATATCGAGGGAAGCATGATTTGGCACCATATTGAAAAGGGTCACGGACGCCCCCTGATACTCTTGCATGGAATTGGCATGAACAGTGAGGCCTGGGCTCCGGTAATGGAGCGTTTGGCGATTCAGCGTCGAGTCATCTCGTTTGATATTCCGGGATTTGGCAAGACTCCAGGTATTCAGGATCGCGAACCCAACTCCGAGGCCATGGTGGCGAGTCTGGCCCAAAGCCTGGCCAAGATGGGGATCGACGAACCTGTGGATATCGTCGGAAACTCTCTCGGCGGCCGCATTATGTTTGATGCTGCTGCTGAAGGGCTGGCACGCAGCATTGTCGGTATCTCCCCTGCGGGTCTGTGGCGCGAAAAAGGGCCTGCCCATATCGAGCCTTTATTCGGTGCTATGCGCAAGATGTATAAAACCATGCCGGGTGTGGTCGACCGAATGCTGAAAACTACAGCAGGAAGAACTCTGATCATGGCAGGCGCTGTGTCCGCCCGTGGTTGGAAAATGCCTGCCCATGAAGCCATTCGTTCGGCCCGTATGTTTGCCGATTCCCATCAATTCGACCCGATATTTGAAGCGTTCCGACCACCGTTCCTGCGGAGCAGCGAAATCAGCGTGCCGTGTACGGTGGCTTTTGGTGATTTGGATATGGTGTTTCCGGTGGGTACCCGTGATAAAACCCGTGCCCCTGCCCACACCAAATGGGTCCGGCTGCCCGGATGTGGCCATGTGCCCATGTGGGATCATCCGGAGCTGGTGAGTCACGTGATTCTGCAAGGTACTCACTAGCAGTTGGCCTAAATTCCTCAAAAAGCTGCGCTCCTGCTGTCTATGTAGAAGGCTCCTACGGGCCTTAAGGTTCCAACCGCATGACAGTCAGGGAGCGCCATGTCTACCGCCGCTAAACGTCCAGTTGCCAATCACAGTCGATTTGTTCTTCAGATTCCTTCCCTGCAGGATGAGGTTCGCGTAGTGTCATTCCGGTTTCAGGGGGGGCTTGACTCACCTTATGAGTGCGCTCTTGAAATAGCCAGTTTGCGCAGGGATTTGCCACTGGATGAGCTGCTGGGCAAGGCTGCAGTATTGACCCTGTTTGATGAGCGCCACCCGCGTTACATTCATGGTGAGATGACAAGCCTGACGCAGGGCAGTATTGGCAAACGTTTCACAAGCTATAGCGTCACCCTGCGCCCCAAAATCTGGATGCTGGGCTTGCGCAGCGGAATGCGTATATTCCAGGATCAATCGGCCGTTGATATCGTCACAACAGTCCTGAAAGACGCCGGTATAAAAGGTACGGACGTTCGCTGGCAAGTCAGCAGCAAGCCACTGCTTCGTGAATACTGTGTCCAATATCGTGAGACTGATCTTGCGTTCATCAGCCGCTTGTTGGCAGAAGAAGGGCTGTTCTACTATTTTGAGCACGCTCTGGATCGGCATACCCTGGTGATCGCCGATGGCAACAGCACTTTTCAGCCCATGCCAGGCAGTGCCACCTTACCCTATCGTACCCGCACCGGGATGGTCAGTGCAGAAGAGTCAGTGTATGAATTTCATGCGGCTCAACACCTGCAGAGCGGTGCCGTTGCCATGCGTGATTTCGGCTTTGAAAAACCGGCTAATCGGTTGGAAGCCAATCACAGCGCAAAGCATTATCCTGAGTTGCAGCACTATCAATACCCAGGCCATTTTGCGGACACATCCGAGGGTAAGGCCTATGCCAAAGCGCAATTGTTGGGTCATCAGGCATTGCGGGATCAGCGCTACGCCCAATCCGATTGCCTGCGGGTTGCAATAGGGTCACGTTTTACACTGAGTCAGCACAGTACGCAGGCATTTAATTGCGAATACGTAATTACAGCGTTGCGCATGGAAGGCAAACAACCCCAGGTACTTGAGGAGGGAGCCTCAGAAGAAGGCAGCAGCTTTGTGGCACATGTTGAATGTATGCCCGCCTCGGTAGAATACAGGCCTTCGCATAATCAGCCTCGCCCTCGTGTCAGTGGTGTGCAAACCGCCTTTGTCACCGGCCCCAAAGGGGAAGAAATATACACAGATCGATATGGTCGGGTAAAAGTTCAGTTTCATTGGGATCGTGAAGGCAAGCGCGACCAAAACAGCAGCTGTTGGCTGCGCACCAGTCAGGGGTGGGCTGGCAACCAATGGGGAGCAATGGCACTACCCCGAATTGGTCAAGAAGTGATAGTAAGCTTTTTGAATGGCAACCCTGATCGGCCCATTATTACCGGGGCATTATATAACGCCAGCACCCAGCCGCCCTACGATTTGCCTGCCCATAAAACCCGTACCACGTTCAAATCCCAGAGCAGCCCTGGTGCCGATGGATATAACGAGCTGCGAATGGAGGATAAAAAGGGCAATGAGCAGCTTTTTATCCATGGACAGAAAGATGTTGACCTCTATGTTAAGCATGATCGGATGGACAGCATCGATAAAGATCGTCACCGCATCGTTACTAATGTTGCCCATGAAAATATCGGAAACGATCTCAGCAATAAAACCAGTAAAAACCGCAACATCAAAATAGGGCAAACACTGTCACAGCAGGTGGGCGGAGGCGTCCAGCAAAAAGCAGGGCAGAACTGGCTGGAACAAACCGGCGCTGACTATAGCCTCAAGGCCGCCACCAGTGTAGTGCTGGATGCCGGTATGTCCATAACGCTAAAGGCTGGCAGCGGTACCGTGGTGTTAAACCCGGCAGGTGTCTCCATCAGCGGCTCGCAAGTGCGTATCAATAGTGGGGGTGGTGCAGGGTCTGCCAAAGGCGCATCACCGACGGCACCGAAATCTGCGCAAGCTGTTGATTCTGGCAAGCCTGGGTCGGCCGTCAATGCGGTGGGAGCCAACGCTAGATTTAAACAGCAGCCGGTAAGGTTCGATACGAGCAAAGGCAAGCAAGCCGATGCGGCAGAGTCTGAACAATAACAGTCCATGCCGTGTTTCTGGGTGACCCAACTCGAGTGGCGTTGTTGTATAACCAGCAAAGCTATGACTTGATAGCGCTGGACATACATATGCCAGTAATGAATGGCTTTGATGTAATGGCTGCCCTATCTGATTCCTATCCTAATGAGTTTATTCCCATCATCGTATTGACTGCCGATGAGGACAATTACACCCGTGATTTAGCGCTGGCCAGTGGAGCCAGAGATTTTATCCGCAAACCGTTCAATCACCGGGAGGTGTTGCTGCGCTTTCGCAAGTTAAGTTGATAGAGTGTCTGGGGCGTGCAGCGGAGTTCAAGGATAATGAAACGGGTGCCCATGTCATGCGCATTAGTAAAATGACCGGTATCGTGGCGCGGGGCCTGGGCATGACGCCCCATGACGTTGCATTGGTTGAACAGGCCAGCCCCATGCATGATATTGGTAAAATTGGCATACCGGATCGTGTTCTTCTGAAGCCCGGTAAGCTGTCGGGCGATGAATGGACCACTATGCAGACTCATTCCTCATTAGGTGCACACATTCTGCGGGATGACGATAATGATTCAGAGCTGCTTAAAGTGGCGGCGGAGATAGCGTTAAACCATCACGAGCGTTGGGATGGAACTGGCTACCCGAACCGTTTGAGAGGGGAAGAGATACCTTTGTTCACTCGAATCACCAGTGTGTGCGATGTGTTTGATGCATTAACGTCACGACGCCCCTATAAAGAGCCATGGTCAACGGAAGAGGCCATAAAGTTTATGGATGATCAGAGTGGAGGCGCATTCGACCCTGTGATCGTAGAGTGCTTTAAATCACAGCTTCATAAAATTATGGCGATCAAAGCGGAGTATCCCGATTCTTCAGATAGTGCTTGAATCGGTGCAGGGCGGTGAGTCTATGCTATCCCACAAGCGCAATGAGTATCACCACCGAAACCAGAAACAAAGTTATGGCAAAAAGTGCTGACAGGTTAGGTGATTCAATGGTTTTCTGCTGAGTGCTACGCTCAGGGTATGCTTGTTGCTCGTATTGTGTGATTAATGTGCGTGCCGCCGCAATGTTATCGTTGCTTACCCTGATGACAGCAAAGTCATTCATGCCCAATTCGCCGACACCTCCTTGTAGGTAGTGTCCACCCACATGGCTCTCAATACCGTTCGAACGTAGCAACCCCGCAACTATGTGAGCCTCAGTAATGTCCCGTGCTTTATAGATGATTTGCATCGCTTTTTGGCTTTTTTTGGTAGAGGTAGTAGTGGGTGTCATCAGCGGCTTTGGCAGCGTACATGGCGATATCAGCGGCGCGGGTAAGTTCAATGCCCGTGCATCCATGTTGTGGGTAAATGGCTATGCCAATGCTGCAGCCAATGGTGATGGAATTCCGGCCTACGTTAAACGGTTGGCTTAGTTGATGAACCACTTTCTCTGCAATGTGGGTTACGATACTGTCTTCTGTAAGCCCTTCTACAATGATTACGAATTCGTCGCCCCCCAGTCGACTTAATGTGTCAGCGTCACGGGTGACTGATTTCAATCGCGAGGCCACTTCTTGTAAAATTTCGTCGCCGATGGCGTGGCCATACTGATCGTTAACGGGTTTGAACTTATCCAGATCGACGAATAAAAGCGCACAATCTTTTCGACTTCTTTGGGCCCGAGCAATGGCGGTATCCAAACGATCTGAGAACAGGCTGCGGTTGGCCAGTCCGGTAAGATGATCATAGTGAGCCATGTTTTTGAGGTTGCGCTCCAACGCTTTACGTTCACTTATGTCTGCGAACACGGCAACGTAATGGCGCGTTTCATTGCCCTTGCCATACACGGCACTGATGCTTGCTCTTACCGGTAGCTTTACGCCTGCAGAAGTTAGCAATTCAGTGTCTTCTTGCCAGTAACCATGTGTTTTCAATGAATCTTCGATTTTCTTGGATTCTTCTGCGTTGGCTGAGTGATAAAAGTGGGCGGTTTCTCCGATGATGGCTTTGGAAGGATAACCGCTCATATAGCAATAAGCGTCATTAACTGTAAGAACTTTCCGATTGTGGTCACATATTAAAATACCGTCTCGACTGGCTTCCAGAACCGTAGCTGACAGGCGCAGTTGATCCTCCATCTTTTTGATGTTGGTTCGGTCCACCATAAATGCCACACCTAGATCATGGCTGCCATCCATCAACGCACCGCCTAAAAACACGGGTACTCTGTGGCCAGCTTTGTGTATGAAATCCTTGTTGAAGGGGGTGCAGTGGCCAACAGTCATGATTTGTTGCATGGCTTTGTCATCCAGGTCACTATGATCCGGAGGGGTCAGCTCCCGCCAGTTAAGTTGGCCGCTATCCAATTCAGCACGGGTATAACCCAGTATTGATAAAAAGGCGTCGTTGGCATCGTAGAGCTCACCATCCTTGCCCCATATCAGAATGCCGATGATGTTCGAATCATAAAGGGTTTTGAATCGACTCTCGCTGTGTCGTAACTCCGATTCAGTTGCGTCAATTTGCACAATGGTTCTGCGCGCAACCCAGGTCGCTGCTGCCAGCATTGAAAAAAGCAAAAGAATGTTGACGATAAGAAAGGTTCTGGTCATCCAACGGGAGCCCTGGCTCAATTCAAGTGAGAACGCGATTTCCAGCTCGTTAAGTTTTGCATTGAGTCGATCCAGTTCCGGCTTGAACTGAGTCAGATCGGAGAGGGGCAAGGCTTTGTGGTGGTTGCGTATGCGGTTGGCGAGGTCTATAAGTTCAGCAATGTGGCGATCGGCTTCGGTCCAGATTTCAATCGCCCGTTTCATATGTTGAACGCGGTCGGACATCAGAAACAGCCGCATCATGTTGTCTACGTCATCGGGGTGGTTCTTTGCCGCGATGAATCCCTCTCTGGCACTGGTAAAGTCGGGTGTATTTTGCTGTAGTGCCAGGCGTGCCCGCTGATCCTCCAGGTTGATTTGTAAGGATCGATTGAAGTCTTGAAAGGTTCTGTCATCGGGATGATGAATGTATTCATAAAGTTGAATGACTGCTTCTTTCTGGCTCTTGGCCCATAAGCCCTCACCACGAATATAGGCGGTGATGCCACTCATGACTTGAGATTGGAGGTAGCCGAGCATGAACACCACAACGCTCACTGTGAGTAGAATCAGCACAATGACTTTGACCTGCCGCTTTAACGGAGGGGGGACTGGCTTGCGTTCCTTGTTTTTCAACTAAAGGCCCTTATGACGCTGTAGTATTGATCAACTATGACAAATATGACATGCAAATCAAGCTTTAGTCCTGCCATAGCGATTGGTAGATCGACACCATTTCTTCAATAGTGGGTATTCTCGGGTTATTGCCCGGTGATCCGGATGCCTGTGCTTGCTCTGCCATCAGTTCCAGTTTGTTTAGATAGCTCGTTTTATCTATGCCGTATTGTTGCAGTGTGGGTACCTGCAATTCTTGATTCAGGCTCTTCAATTCTTGCAGCAGCTTTTTGTTAGCGATAATCACGTTGTCGTGCTCTTCGGCTATCCCCATGGCTTTCGCGCAGCGGGCGTAACGTAGTTCCGCCCCGGAAATTGAAAACTCGGTAACAGTGGGTAGCAGCATGGCATTGGATAATCCATGAGGCACATGAAAGTGGGCACCAATGGGCCTGCTCATGCCATGTACCAGGGCGACGGAAGCCGCCGAAAATGCAACACCGGCAAGGGTCGCCCCCATCATCATGGCTTCGCGGGCAGCTTCGTTTTTACCATCGTGGTATGCCGTACGTAGATTGGGAGCCAGTAACCTCATGGCGGCCAGAGCCTGGCTGTCGCTATAGGCGTTGGCTTTCTTGCTGACATAGGACTCAATGGCGTGGGTCAGAGCGTCAATGCCGGTATCAGCGGTGACTCGAGGCGGTACGCTCAATGAGAGAGTGTAGTCCACGAGCGCTGCGGCTGGTAAGAAACCCATGCCTACACACAGCATTTTCTCATCCACGTGGTCGTCGGTGATGATGGTGAAGCGGGTCATTTCTGAGCCTGTGCCTGCCGTGGTGGGTATGGCAATTACGGGCAGGCCGGTTTCGGTGACGTTGCGAGGGAATTTGTAATCGCGCATGGTGCCGCCGTGTTTTGCCAGTATGGCGATGGCTTTAGCGCTGTCGATGGGGCTGCCGCCCCCTAAACCAATCAGACAATCGAAGTTGCCCTGTCGTGTGGCGGCGACCCCGGCGTCAATAGACGCTACGGTGGGCTCTGGTACGGTGTCGGCGAATACTTCACTGTGAATATCGGATTCTGTCAGTACAGCTTGAATGCGCGTGACATAGCCCAGTTTCACCATCATGGCGTCGGTGATGATCAATGGCCGCTGGCAATGCAGCTGGGTAACAATGGAGGCGACCGCTTCGCAAGCATTTTTACCGATCTGCAGAATTCGGGGCAGGATGATGGTGGCAGACATGGTATTCCCTCGTGTTTGTCGCGCTGGTTATTATTGTAATATCCATGCTTATCCTGAGCACGGTTGTTCTACGCTCTGCCTTGCGGGTTATAGCGATGTCCAATCTGTACCTGCAAGGGCCCCCAGTAACAGTGGGCCGTAACCGTGCAGCACTGCACTGCCGGTGGTTAGGGAGATTATCAGTTTCTCGGCTTTAAGGCAGATTTCATCCCGCTTGTCAGGCTGTTCAATGTAATCCATAGACAGCTGAAACATCTCCCGGCTGACGGTTTCAGACACATCATACAAAATTGCCGGATCCAGTTCGGGCAATAAATTCAGGTCCTGAATGTCGTCGGCCATGTCTTGCGCAAAATCCACCATCACCTTGCGCAGGGCTTTGCGCAGAACCGGTGAGGCCCCGTGAAGCTCCCGTACGCCCAGGATGAACGCATTGGGATTGTTGGCCACGTAGTCAAAAAACAGCTTCACTGTCGCTTTGTTAACCTGCATGGACTTGGCCAGGTTCAATTGCGGGTTTTCCTGCCAGGAATCCTGTGGTGTACCCGGAGGCACCACTGATTCTGCCGCTTGGCGTCGTAATGCCCGCAGTGGTTGGCGTATCTCTTTGGTCATCTCTTCAATTATGGCCATCCCAAGCTCGTCAAAGTCTTTGAAATGCCTATAAAAAGTGTTCGGATTCAGGCCAGCTTCCCGTGCCAGCTCCCGCAGGCTCAGCGCGTTGAGGCTGCGGGTGTTGGCATTAAGCTTGAGGGCGGCTTCCATCAACAGGCGCTTGCCCTGGGCCAGTACAGACTTGGAAAGACTCATGGTTAGGCTATTTTTTATACTTTGGTAAACAGGAATGTGAGGAATTGTACCGCCTCTTGACCGGGAAGTATACGCTTGTATACTTAAGTCCATTGGGTAGACACATGTCTACCTGTTGGTGAGATATACCGGGATCAGGCTGGCCCTCCCAATAAAGGTTTTGGCCTGCACAACATAAAAAAGATCAGGACTACAACATGAGTAAGCAGTCAATTGAGCATCATAAGGTGGCCATTGTCGGCAGCGGGTTTTCCGGCCTGGGCATGGCAATTCGTTTGAAGCAAAAAGGCGAGAACGATTTTATCGTATTTGAAAAAGAGGCGGGTGTAGGTGGTACCTGGCGAGTAAATCACTATCCCGGATGTGCGTGTGATGTTCCTTCTCATCTGTATTCGTTTTCTTTTGCGCCCAATCCCAACTGGAGCCGCATGTTTGCTCCTCAGCCCGAAATCAAAAAGTATCTGGAATATTGCGCCGATAAGTTTGGCGTGATGCCCCATATTAAATTGAACAATGCTGTGGCCGGTGCCCGCTGGGATGAAGCGCAGCAGCTATGGATTATTAAAGATCAGAGCGGCAAGCAATACAGCGCCAATATGCTGGTGGCTGGAGCTGGCGGCTTGTCGGTGCCTGCCTATCCGAATATTCCCGGGTTGGAGAGGTTCGAAGGCAAGGCCTTCCATTCCCAGGATTGGGATCATAATTATGACTTGAGCGGCAAGCGAGTTGCGGTGATCGGCACCGGTGCGTCGGCCATTCAGTTTGTGCCTGAAGTGCAGAAGCAGGCCGCTAAATTGGAATTGTATCAGCGTACGCCGCCGTGGATTTTATCCAAGCCTGATCGCGCTATGACCTTTGCAGAAAAGCTGTTGTTTAAGCGCTTCCCCACGGCGCAGCGTGCTTTGCGCGATGGTATTTATTGGTCTTTGGAATCTCGTGTTGTAGGTATGTTGATTAATCCGCGTTTGATGACCATTGCCAAGCGATGGGCCCTGAACCACATTCGAAATCAGATCAGTGATCCTGTGTTGCGCGAAAAAGTGACGCCCGATTACACCATTGGCTGTAAGCGTATTTTGATGTCTGATAATTACTATCCTGCCCTGGATCAGCCTAATGTCGATGTCATTACCACTGGCATTAAAGAGGTTAAGGCCAACAGTATTGTGACAGTGGATGGAGAGGAGCGCGAAGTAGACGCCATCATTTATGGCACGGGCTTCCGCGCCACTGACCCGGTACCAAAAGGTCTATTTTTTGGGCGTAACGGTGTGGATCTAGTGGACACCTGGCCAGAAGGCCCGGAGGCCTATAAGGGCACCACCATCTCAGGCTTCCCTAATTTCTTTATGTTAATGGGCCCGAACACGGGTTTGGGGCATAACTCCATGGTGTTCATGATCGAATCCCAGGTGAACTACGTGATGAGTGCCATGGACTTTATGGAGCGTAAGCGCGTCAAGCAGATAGATGTGGCACCGTCGGCACAGTCTGCCTATAACCATCGCATCCAGAACAAATTAAAGGGCTCTGTGTGGAATGATGGTGGATGCCAAAGCTGGTACCTGCACCCGGTCAGTGGTAAAAATGTGACCTTGTGGCCCGGGTTTACCTGGCAGTTCCGTCAGCAAACCCGTCACTTCGATGCAGGTGCATATCAGCTTAACGGCGCAGAAGAACAAACAACAACACAGGGTACAGTAGGGGCATCTGCATGAAATCATTTAAAAATAAAGTAGCCGCCATTACCGGTGCGGCGTCGGGTATTGGGCGTGCATTGGCGGTTGAGTTGGCCAAGCGGCAATGTCATGTGGCCTTAAGCGATGTTGATGAGGCAGGATTGGCGGAAACAGCACAACAGGTGTCTGCGCTGGGTGTTAAAGTAACCACAGCTAAAGTAAACGTGGCGGATCGCGATGCTGTGCAGGCTTGGGCTGACCAGGTGGTGCAGGATCATGGCAAAGTGAATCTGGTATTCAACAACGCCGGGGTGGCGCTGGGCGGTACGGTTGAAGATACGGATTATGCGGATTACGAGTGGATAGTGGGAATCAATATGTGGGGTGTGGTGTATGGCACCAAAGCCTTCTTGCCCTATATCAAACAGGCCGGTGAAGAAGGCCATGTGATTAATATTTCCAGCGTGTTCGGATTGTTCGCTCAGCCCACCCAAAGTGGTTATAACATGTCCAAATTTGCGGTGCGGGGTTTTACCGAATCCCTGCGTCAGGAGCTGGACATTGAAGGTGGTAAAGTGTCTTGTACCTGTGTGCATCCCGGTGGTATTAAAACCAATATCGCCCGCAATGCACGCATGAGTAACAGCATGGAAAAGCTAACCGGAACTGCCAGCGCTGAGAACATGCGTGATCAGTTTGAAGCCTTGTTTATGACAACATCAGAAAAAGCAGCCAACGTCATTCTATCCGGTGTGATGGCTGACAAGCGTCGGGTGTTAATTGGGCCGGATGCCAGAGTGCTGGACATTATGCAGCGGACGTTGCCAGTGGTTTATCAACGAATCGTGACAACTTCATTCAAGTTAGCGAGCCGATAAGAAAGTAGGATATGATAGCCCGGGTGAAAACCCGGGCTTTTTAGTTTGTAGGTGCCAGAACTGAGCGCCATTATAATAACCAGAACAGACACACCCAAAATAGCGAGGAGATCATGATGCACGGATTGATGATGGATACCCAGCTTTCCATTTCTTCCATTCTAAAGCATGCGGAAACGGTGCATAAGCACTCTGAAATTGTCAGTCGTAATCCTGAAGGCGGTATCTTTCGTTACACCTATGCCGATGCTGGCCGTCGCGCCCGCCAGGCTGCCAATGTATTGAATACCTTAGGTGTGAAACAGCAAGACAGGGTCGCTACCTTAGCCTGGAACAGTCACCGTCATTATGAGCTTTATTTTGCAGTATCCGGCAGCGGTGCGATTCTGCACACAGTGAATCCACGACTGTTTCCTGAGCAGATCATATACATATTGAATCATGCCGAAGATGAAGTGCTCTTTCTGGATATCCAGTTCGTACCGTTGATAGAGGCCGTTCGCGATCAACTTCCCAAGTTAAAACACATAGTGTTAATGGTGGGTAAAGACAGCATGCCAGAATCCAAGCTGGACCTGTTGTGCTATGAAGAGTTGGTCGAGCAAGCCAGCAAAGATTATGAGTGGCCCAGTTTTGATGAAAACCTGGCAGCGACACTGTGCTACACATCGGGAACCACGGGCAATCCTAAAGGGGTGCTCTACAGTCACCGTTCCACTGTGATCCACGCCCTGGCTTCCGTCAGCAGTGATGCGCTGGGCATCAGCAATCGCACGTCGGTGTTGCCGGTGGTGCCGATGTTCCATGTGAATGCCTGGGGTGTGCCTTATGGAGCGACCGCCGGTGGGGCCAAGTTGGTGTTGCCCGGTGCAGGTATGGATGGCGCATCACTGTATGAGTTGATTGATGGGGAAGATGTTTCTCTGTTGTTGGGTGTGCCTACTGTTTGGTTGGGCTTGCTGCAGTATTGTGAAAAAGAGAACCTCACCCTTGCCTCGGTGAAGGATGTGGTAATTGGTGGTTCTGCTGCGCCCATGTCTATGATCAAAGCATTTCAGGAAAAGCACGATGCATTTGTAATACATGCGTGGGGCATGACAGAGCTGTCTCCGATGGGCACGCTTAACAGCATGAATACCTATATGGCGGGGCTATCGCAAGAGGAACGCTACAAGCTGCAAACCAAGCAAGGGCGACCGATATTCGGTATCGAAATTCGTATTGTTGGCCCTGAGGGTGATGAGCTGGCTCACGATGGTAAAGCGTTTGGTCGCCTGCAGGTGCGTGGGCCCTGGGTCGCCAGCTCCTACTACAAGCATGAAGATCAATCCGATTGGGAAGGCGGCTGGTTCGACACAGGTGATGTTGCCACTATAGACGAACAGGGCTACATGAACATCGTAGATCGTGCCAAAGATGTCATCAAGTCTGGCGGAGAGTGGATCAGCTCCATTGATGTTGAAAACATTGCTATTGGTCAGGAGGCTGTGGCGGAGTGTGCTGTAGTCGGTGTGCCTCATCCAAAGTGGGATGAGCGCCCGCTGTTGCTGGTGATCGTTAAAGAAGGCCATAGCCTGACCAAGGAAGAAATGCTCGACTATCTGTCGGATAAAATCGTGAAATGGTGGATGCCGGATGAAGTGTTGTTTGTGGATGAATTGCCACATACACCAACGGGCAAGCTGCTTAAGCGAGAGCTGCGTGACCAATTTCAGGATGTGTATATCAAGTAGTGACAGGAGAATGGTAGACTGAGCTTAACTACGAAAAGGCGCCCCGCAGATATGGGCGCCTTTTTTGTGCCTTTTGCGGTGTTGACGTATTTTCACAATACTTCGTCACTGATTCACCTAACATAGCTCAAAGTACTGGACTAGTCTTAACATTGGACTGAAACAGAGGCTGAATAATTATGTTAGGCAAGCGTCGAGCGCGCACCCCAGATGCATTAAAGCTGATAGCCCGCAGTGTTCGTTTTAACTATCTGGATGCGATGAAAAAAAATCGTTATTGGCATGATAACGACCCGGTTAAAACCCATTTTTTCAATGCGTTACAAGCCCTTTTCCCTGAGGGTGAACGCTTTTTTATGGACTCTGCACGTGATGTGCGAGATCAGGTGGGAAAAGACAAATTGCCGCCACAGTTGCTGGAACAGATCCAGTTGTTTATACGCCAAGAGGCCATGCATGGTCGTGAGCATGATGGCTGGTCTCAAGCCCTGATTGATATGGGTTATCCTGCCATGAAAATGTTTGATGAAAAATTAAAACGCGATAATAAGTGGTCACGTAAAAATCTTTCAGCGTTATCGCGGCTGGCGATGACATCGGCGTCTGAACACTTTACCGCTTCGTTGGCTCACCTGTTCATATATCATCGTCCAGATTTGGTTGAGAAGGCGGGCACGCCGTTTCGTGAGCTGTTGGTATATCACGCCTTGGAGGAAGTAGAGCACAAGGCCGTGTGCTATGACCTGTATCAGGAAGCCAACGGTGGATACTTTATGCGTGTATCGGCGATGGTGTTTGTGACTATGGATTTGTTAGTGCGGTTGCGCAATCGCATGCGTTATCTGCTGGAGCAGGATGGATTGTGGGATGCCAAGCATCGTAAGGCAACTCGAGAATTACTCTGGGGCAGGGATGGCATTATGCGTGCGTTAGCGCCTTTCCTTCTGCAATATTTTCGCCCTAATTTTCATCCATGGGAGACGGACGAGCGCCATGACTTATTGGAGAAATTCAGCGCAGAGTTAACGATTATTGATGAGATGCAGGGTCAAGAAGCGAAAGCGGCCTGATTGGAGCCATTGGTTTGGCTTCATATTTAGAAGGGTGGTGCCGATGCGCCACCCTTTTTTGTTGTCTCGATAACAATTTAAGCTTACTTGTACGTATCCAGTAGCTTGGCCTGGGCCTGGATCGCGCTGGTGAACTCTTGGTGCATGCGGGTGATCAGTTCTGAAACGGGCACTACATCGTGAATACCAGCACAGCCCTGGCCAGCAGACCACACTGTTTTCCAGGCTTTCGCCTCATCGCTGATGGGCTTTAGTTTATTGCCGTAATCCACTTCACCTGGCTTATTGATGGCGTCCATATCGAAGCCGTTGGCTTCCATGCTGGGACGCATAAAACTTGCAGGAATACCGGATACTGCCGGTGTGTGTATGATGTCTTTACTGCCACAGTCCACGATCATCTGTTTGTAATCGTCAATTGCTTCACTTTCGCTGGTGTTAATGAATCGTGTGCCTAGGTACGCCAGATCTGCGCCCATTTGCAGTGCCGCAGCGACATCGGAGCCACTGTTGATGCAGCCCGCCATGAGCAGGGTTTTGTCGAAGAAGCTGCGGATTTCCTGCACTAATGCGAATGGGTTGGTGACACCCGCGTGGCCTCCAGCCCCATTACAGACCGCAATCAGGCCATCTACACCGGCTTCGGCGGCTTTCTCTGCATGGCGACGGTTAGTGACATCATGGAATACCGCGCCACCGTAACTGTGTACGGCATCCACCAGTTCTTGTACTGCGCCCAGCGAGGTAATAATCAGAGGTACCTTGTGCTTTATGCAGATCTCTAAATCCGCTTGCAGGCGTGGGTTGGTTTTATGCACGATCAGGTTGATACCGTATGGCGCTGCTTTTTTCCCGGTTTCGGCTTCGAAAGCAGACAATGCCTGTTCGATCTCCACCAGCCATTCTTCAAAGCCTTCGCTGGTCCGCTGGTTGAGTGCGGGCAGCGTGCCAACAACACCATTTTTACAGTTTTCGATCAACATTTTCGGGCCAGACACCAGGAACATGGGGGCCGCCACAACGGGTAATTTCAGTCTGCCTTCAAAGCTGCTCGGAATCGGCATAGGTACACCTTTATTCAGGATTAAGTGGGAAAGTCATTATATAAATCGGACTGGAAGAATAGCACGTAAAACCTCTGCGCGTGAAAGCAGGAAACGCTACAATGGCAGTTTTGACCACATAAATCGAACATTTCACCGGACGACACTATGGCCATAGTTTTTGAGAAGCATCATCAGGGGCGACATTATCAGGTGCGCAGCGCGGGGCGCAGTCGCAGGCTGTATACCGATGGTGTTTTCCACAGTCAATTCAACCCGGCCCATGTACTTACCGGAAGCGTTTGGGATTTACTGTTTTTGCCCAGCCAGTTTTATCAGCCCGAAGAGATAAAGCGCGTGTTGGTGTTGGGTGTTGGGGGTGGTGCTGTAATCCACATGCTGAATCGTTTCATGAAGCCGGAACAAATCCTGGGTATTGAATTGAGCGACTTACATATACGGCTGGCACGGAAATTTTTTGACTTAAGGTACGATAATCTGGAATTGGTTCATGCCAATGCAATTGATTGGATAATTGACTATCAGGGTGAGCCGTTCGATTTAATTATTGATGATCTATACTTTGAGGCCGATGGTGAGCCCCAGCGCGCTATTGCGGCCGATGCCAGCTGGTTTGATTTGTTAATGGAGCATTTGACTGAGCAGGGTGCTTTGGTAATGAACTTTGTTAACTATCGTGAGTGGCGTGACAGCGCGTATTTTTCAGATGAATTTGTTGCCGAGAACTTTGCTTCGGTATACCAGTTCGCAACACCAACTTGCCATAACGCGGTGGTGGGTTTTTTACGTAAGCAGACTGAAACCAAACAGCTACGACAGTCACTAAAGCAAACGTCGGAATTAAATCCAGAGCGTGCTGCGTGTCGTTTGCGTTATGCCGTTAAGAAGATAGCTTGAATACCTTGAAGCTTTTATCCCTAAACACCAGCTCTGTGCTTTTGAAAAACGCCGGGGCCAGAGTTTCTACGGGGATAAACTGGTTTACCACCACGAAGGCTACACCATCATTTTTTAAGTGATTGCGCGCACTGCGCAAGAATTTTTCTGTAAGATCTTTTTCGGTATCAAACCCTTTATGAAACGGGGGGTTGCACAGTACAGCGTCGTATTGATGATGTATGCCGCCTGCGCAATCATCAGCGATAACTTCAGCATCAATATTGTGTCGCTGGATATTTTGGCGACAACTTGCCAATGCAGCGGCATTGTTATCCGTGGCAACAATATGCTTAACACCCAATGCCCAAGCCATCACCGACAAATAGCCGTAGCCACAGCCTAAGTCCAGTAAGGTAGACGGAGGTTCGGTTTGTTCAACATGTTCAGCGAAGGCGCTGATCAGCTGTTCGCTGCCTTTGTCGATCTTATTCCAACCATACTGTCCCGGTTTGCTGAGCAATTCGTGCTGGCGCTGTTCGCCAATGACAATGATCGCTTGGTAGTCGCGGTCGTCCAGTGGTTCGTCCAGTTGCACGGGGTGCAGTTCCGCCAGTTTCAGTTGGCGTTCTCCCTTGCTGACATCTGCCTTGCAGCCGAAGTATTGTTCCGCTTTGCTGATGTAGGTTTTAATGCCTTCGTTTTTGAATCCGCACATTAACAGACAACCTTTCGGGTTGAGGTGCTGGGCAGACTGGTTGATCACGTGGTGTACGATGGCTTTTTCTTTGGATACGCGGTAGGCAATGACATCGTAGGTGGTGTCTGTTTCAGTCAGATCCATGTCGTTGAATATGCAAGGAATATTGTTAGCGGTGGCGGCCTGATGAACATCGAAACGATTGCTTAACAGGGTTAGGTTTTCCATCGCTTTCAGGGATAATAGTAGGGTGCTGTCCAGGTGCTCATCGGCTATCAGCAAGCGTTTTCCCGGGTAGTTCGACAGGGCTTCGCATAAAAATTCAAGTGCGGGATCAGTCATGACAGGCTAATAATCTCTTCCTGAGTAAGTGGGCGGTATTCACCGGGATGCAGGTTCGGATCCAGGCACAGATCTCCGATACGGGCACGATGGAGGGCTGTAACATGGTTGCCGATGGCGGCGAACATGCGCTTAACCTGGTGGTATTTGCCCTCATATATGGTGAGTTCAACCTGATGTGGATTGATCACGTTCAACTGTGCCGGACGAGTGCGCTTATGTTCATTGCGCAGTAGAACACCTTCGGCAAACAGTTCTGCTGCGTTGGCGGCGATGGGTGCTTCCAGTGTGACCTGGTAACGCTTCGGCATCTTATGTTTTGGGGAGGTGATGCGATGACTCCACTGTCCATCGTCAGTGATCAATACCAGACCTGTGGTGTCCATATCAAGGCGGCCTGCCACATGTAACTCCATGAAGTCGTCTTCTTCACTGAACAGCCCGATCACAGTGGGGTGTTGGGCATCGGTGTTGGCGCACACGCAGCCTTCGGGTTTGTGCAGCATATAATAACGAGGCCCTCGCGGGCTGATGCGCATACCATTCAGGTGTACGTTTTGTTGTTCGTCCACTGTGAACCGAGGATCGGTTACCGCGTTGCTGTTCACCAGAACGTCACCACTTTTTATGGCTTCTTTGGCCTCTTTACGGGATAGCCCTGAATAGTTGCTTAAATATTTGTCAAGTCTCATGAGTACTGTGTGACGGAAAAGTGGAACGATTCAATGCTCTAGTGTGTCAGGAAATCAGCTACTTCGTCTAGGAAGAAAGTCGCCACGTAGGTCAATTGTATGTCATTTAGACTTATTCGTTACATCATCTTTCAATATTCAGAATATGAGTAATTTGTCAGTGCGGAAAAATTCCTCATGGATCAGTGGGCTTGCGTGACAAAGGTAAAGTTGGGCTCAGGTTTTGTGGAAAACTGCCATGATCCTTTTCGTTTGCAGGTTCACAATAGCCCATTACACTGATCAGTAACGATTCAAAACACACCGATCAGGATGCTTGGTGCGACAGCTAGGAGGGTAGTATGGACAACGTAAGATTTTTGGATAGGTTGGGTTCAGCAGCTTTGACCATTGCGTTGTTGTCAGTGTTTCTTCTGTTTGTTCCGGGCTTGGTGCGTGCTGACTGCGGTGTTATTGATACTGCGCAAGAATTTATTGGTCGTGCCGACCTTTAAAAGACCGGGGAAAGCCACAGATTTCAGTTGGCAGTCTGAAATGCTGTGGCGCTCGCCGTAACCGCCTTTGCCGTTTTTACTTCTCACTTTTATACCTGCGTTTCAGTATCAACAGTATCATTAATGTTGTGAGCAGAAGCATGCCTGCTCCACCACCACTACCGGCCACGTAATATTCTTCCTCTACCGTAACGCCATATGATGCGTCCCTGTCGCTACTTTCCAGGCGTAGCCGTGCGCTGGGTGGTGTGGTGCTGGTAAGAAGTAGGGCGTGCGTGTCTGCATCGTATAATTCTACGATCAGTTGATAGGTGTCAGGTTCAAAACCATGATTCAAATTGATTTGTGTGGAATACGCATCGTTGCTTGCGTAGTCGTAAAGCATGAAATCGTTGCTGAGGCTTATTTCATGCTGTTGGCCGTATGAGTCGATCAGGCTGATGCGCGCATAGATCCATTGTTCTGCACCGGGAGCATCTGCATCAAAGTCTACGGTCAGTTCGGTATAGTAACCATCGCTATCGTAATCCGCCCTAAGCTCATAGCTCAGTTCATATAGGGATAGCCTGTGATTGCTAACGGATTCGTATTGGCTGTCTTCCAGGTTGAGGGTGTTGGCGTCGTTATGATCACGGGTGTTGTAGGTTAATAGTAGTTCATCACTGTTGGCATCAAATACACGCAAGGTGAGGTTGTATTGATGAGGCGGGTATCCATCCGTGAGCAGAACGTTGGCTTGATAGCTGTCGTTGCCACTGTTTCCGTATAGGGTGTAAGGGGTGGTTTGAAAGAGGGTTTGGGTTGTAAGGCCGTTCAGTTCGGCGATGACGTAGATGGTTTGCGAGTTGTAGTGTGTATCCAGATCAAAACTAACATCAAATTGGTGATAGTAGCCATCACCATCAATGTCGCTTTTCATGTCAAACCAGATATCGTAAAGAGAGACAGACCCATGGGCGCTGTGGCTGGCGTCTTGGTAGGAGAGCGCGCGCGTATTCAGGGTGGATTCTGTTTTACTGGGATTGTTTACCAGCTGCCCTTTTGTTTTGCTGCCGGTGGCAGTGTTTGGGGTCGCCGTGATTGCCGTATCTGCTGCGGCCGCATGAGCCTGGGGGTGATTGGCCAGAATCAATAGTAGTAGGGTGACTACAGTAAAGGGGATTTTGTACATGATGTTCACTCCTGTGTTTTGCTGCTATTACAGCGTGGAGCGGCTGAATTGTGCCTGAATCGGAATGTGCGCTCAGTTCAGGTTGGATTCAGTTACTGCGGACTAGTATGGGCCTAGTGTTAGACACATATAGTCAATTTGAGGAGACTCCTTATGTGGTATAAGAAAATGATGTTACCAGCGGCGGTGATGATTGCGGCTACGGCGTTCAGTGCCAATCAAGCCTATGCCTTAAATGACGATGAGGCTGCGTTGTTGGTTGGGTTGGCGGTGGGCACGGTGGCTGCAGTGGCGGTGAAGCACCATCGTGAGCATGATCGGCGAGATTGGCAGTATCGGGATCAGTCCCGTTATAACGATCATCATCGTCCGCCGCAAAGGGTGGAGCATTATGTGATTCATAATCCACCTCAGTATCGTGAGCGTCACAAGCATCGCCATGATCGGTATTGCGATGATCGTGCCAGTAATCGCAAGAAGCATCGTCGCGACAATGGCTACTCTCGAGCTGGATATGAATATGAATACGAGTATGAAAAACGCGTTAGATTTTAGGAGATCATGCTAGATAAAAAGGGCCTGTTGTTACGGGCCCTTTTTATTCGAAATCCAACAGTTCATCCAGTACAGATCCGCCGCCGTGCCCTAAGTGATAACCGAAGTGTTTAAATTCAACCAGTTCAATTGGTAGGTATTCGAGGAAGTAGCTGCTGCTGGCCCCGTGTACAAAAGAGCCGCCGTGGAACTGGGTTCGGTTGTCGTCACCGGAGCGAGTGATCAGCAATTCGTTTTGGGCCCGGGTCAGTGCAACATAGAGAATGCGGCGCTCCTCTTCTTCTGCTTCTTTGTCCCCCAGGCTGCGCATGTGGGGGTACATACCGGGCTGCACGCCGAGGCAATAGCATACGGGTGCTTCTGTGCCTTTGGCGCTGTGTACGGTGATCAGGGTCAGGCAATCTTCTTGGTCGGTTTTTTCAGCCTCGGAGTTGGAGACCGGGTCAAGGGTGTAGGCTTCCACAAACCCCAGTAGATCCTTGTAGCGCAGCGCCAAATCCGATAGGAGGCGCAAATCCGCCAAGCGACTATCCCAGCGATCGTAGCGCAGGGCGAGGGCTTTGCTCAGGTGTTCGGCTCCCAGTTTTAAGGCGGTTTGTGGTTCTGCCCGGTATTGCTGTATGAGTGCAATGCCCTGACGGATGTCTTCCCGTTTGGCCAGGGCGCTGTCCAGCACTTGCAGGGGGTTGTCCGCCGGATCCAGCTCGATCAGCTGTTGTACGATTTTGGCGGCCGTCGCGTCACCGATCTTGGGCCAGCACTTGAGATAGCGAATCCAGGCCAGTTCATCGTAGGCGCTGATGGCGGCTCGGCACAGTGATAGCAGATCTTTCACGTGGGCCGCTTCCAGCAGACTGGTGCCGCCGACAAATTTATAGGGTATTTGACGCTCTATCAGTGCCCCTTCCAGGGTTTTGGCAGACCATGCCGACCGTACCAGTATCATATGGTCGCTCCACGCTGCACCCGCCTCATGACGCTCCTGCAGGTCGGTGGCGATCCATTCGGCTTCATCGAATTTGCTCTCAAAATCCAACAATTGAGGTTTTAGGCCCCGGCCCCGGTGAGCGTGCAGTTCCTTGTCATAGCTTATGGTGGATTCTTGTAACAGCCAGTTGGCGATATCGAGAATTTCCTGTGTGCTGCGGTAATTTTCCTGCAATTTCAGGGTGGTGGCGTTGCTCAGCCGTGCTTCAAATTCGTGTACATTGCGAAAGTCGGCACCACGAAAGGCGTAGATGGATTGCGCATCATCCCCTACGCAGAATAGGTTGGCGTTGCTCAGGGCGTTGAGGATTCGCCATTGCAGAGGGTTGGTGTCCTGCATTTCGTCCACCAGAACATGCTGATAGAGGCCAGCGATACGCTCTCGCAATTTGCTGTTTGTCTCGATGCCTTGTACGAAGAGATGCAGAATATCGTCGTAATCAAGATAGCGCCGCTCGTGCTTGCGTTGCTCGTACAGATTGGCGATTTCCACCAGGCGCTCCATGGTGCCGGTGTCCAATTCAGTAAATTGAGCCAGGTAGTCATCCAGCTGCAGGCAGCAGTTTTTGGCGTAGGATATGTAGTTCAGAATGGTGGGAGCCTTGGGGAAGTCACGTTTTTCCCCTTTTTTCAGCCGCTCCCCCCGTATCAGTTGCAACAGGCTCTGGGCATCATCCCGATCAATGACGGTGCGATCCTCTACCGCAAAGGCCTTGGGCACCCGCCGCATTACCTGCAGGCAGAAATGATGGAAGGTTCCGGCGGTAATGCTCTGTGCGACCTTTCCCACTTCGTTATTGAGCCGCAGCAGCATCTCTTTGGCGGCACGACGGGTGAAGGTGAGCATCAGCACCCGTTCCGCGGGGACGCCCTGTTTGATCAAAAACAGGATGCGGCCAATGATGGTGCGGGTTTTACCCGTACCTGCTCCCGCCAGCACCAGCAAGTGCTGAGCCTGACCCTGATAGTGGGCGGCTGTTTCTTGTTCGGAATTCAGTTTCATCGTCGGCATCATACCTGACCGGCCAGACTGCGCAAAGCGTACAGGCGAGGGGGGTAGCACAGGGGCTAGTATGGGGGGGCTGTGTCGGTATAATGCGCCCATCGTCGCCTTGCTTTATTGATCTATAGGATGGTTCATGTCTCACGGAGCTGATTCACTTAAAAGTATACTGTTTGCCTTATGCGCTAATACGGCCATCGCTGTGGCCAAGCTGGCTGCCGCACTGGTGACGGGGTCTGGAGCTATGTTGGCGGAGGCGATTCACTCGTTTGCCGATGCGGGCAACCAAAGCTTGTTGATCCTGGGTTTGAAGCGCGCCAAGACGCCCCCCAGTGAGGATTACCCCCTTGGCTATGGTAAGTCGATTTACTTTTGGTCATTCATTGTGGCGATTGTGCTGTTCAGCCTGGGTGGTTTGTTCTCGCTATATGAGGGTTGGCACAAGCTGTCCCACCCTGAGCCCTTGAGCTATCCCTTTGTGGCCATCGGGGTTTTGGTGTTTGCCATTGTGGCGGAAGGGATCTCCATGTGGGGCTGCGTGCGCGAAGTAAATAAGGTGCTGGCGGGGCGATCCTATTGGCGCTGGTTCCGCGAAAGCCGCCAGAGCGAGCTGTTGGTGGTGTTCGGTGAGGATTTGGCGGCGTTGGTTGGGTTGGTGTTTGCGTTGCTGGCCATTGGGATGACGCTGATTACAGGCAACCCCATGTACGATGCCGCAGGTACCATGGTGATTGGTGCTTTGTTGCTGCTGATCGCCCTGTTGATTGGTAATGAGGTTCGAGCCCTGTTAATCGGGCAAAGTGCCGATCCTGTGGTGCGGGAACGGATGCGGGTGTGGTTGCAGCAGCGCCCGGAAGTGGAGCATTTGTTCAATCTGCTGACCATGCAAATGGGTAATGATCTTATGGTGGCAGTAAAAGCAAAAATGGCCGAAACCGGCTCAGAACAGGGCTTAATTGACGCGATCAATGACGTGGAAGCTGAGTTACGGCAGGCGTTTCCCGGTGTTCGTTGGTTGTTTTTTGAACCGGATGTCCGTGACTGATAGGTTTAAACCCCTCCCTTTAGGTCTTAGATCGCTGGGGCTAAAACGCTATACTTTTGGCAATAAATGACCTGCCGCACATCCAATAGAATAAAGGAAGAAGTCGCGTGATCGCAGAAAATCGAGCAGACCATAAAGCAGATACCCGTGAAAAATTGATTCTGGTGGCCATTAAAATGTTCGCCGAGCAGGGGTTTAGCGGCGTATCCATGCGCAATATCAACAGCGCAGCCGGTACCCGTAATTCGTCTGCCGTGCATTATCATTTTGGCAGCAAAATGGGCATCATCGAAGCGGTCATGGAAAAGCTGAATGAGCAGCTTCGGCCTATCTTTGACCAGGTTTTATCGGGTCTGGATGAGCGTGCCAGTGAGGGTAAGCTTCAGGCCGAGGATATTGCTATGGCCATCATGTTGCCCTTTTGGGTGCTTAATTGCACCCCTGAGTATGGTCGATATGCGGTGAAGTTGAGCGCCCGCTTGATGTTGGAGGCCGATAACGACCTTAAAGCTCTGTATAACCGGTATATGGAAGAGCCCGTTGGTCGAATTATGGATTTGATGGCGAAGTTACAGCCGGAGAAAAACCCCCATCATCTTAAATTCCAGATCCTGCATTTCTTTATGGCCACGATCTCCGGTGTATCGACCATAGATCTGTTGGATAACACTCCGCTTGGGGATATCCGGTTCGAGCACAGCAGTGAGATGATGATGGTTTACGTGTTCCATCTTGCCCGTGGCTTGGGCTGCGAAAAACCGGAGTATGAAAGTTTTGATATGGCGTTCTGGTCACGTTATTCAGGCTATCTTGGTATGGAGCCTGAAGTAGAGCCCGCCGCAGATGATGCAATTACGCCCCTGTCTTAATCAGCAGGCCTTGGGCAGCACTTGATCGGGCACCCTTTATAGGGTGCCTTCTTCCTCTTCGACTTCTTCTGTTTGGCCTTCAGGTACCCAGCCCAGGCTGTTGCCGTGGGTAGCCAGGATAAAACTGCTGAGCTTTTCAATAGTGGGCAGCTCGTAGAGCACCGAAATGGGAATGTCGAGCTTCAACTGTTGTTTTATGCGGAACTTCATTTCAGTGACTTGCAGGCTGTGGCCGCCCAGCTCGAAGAAGCTCTTGCCCGGTGCGATGTCTGGCACCTGCAAAAGATCTTTCCAGATCGCACGCAGCTGGTCTGCCAGGCTAGGCCGGTTGGCGGGATCGTTGTGGGTATCCTGTTTTAGCAATGCCAGCAGATCCCGCACCAGAAACTGAATCTGATCACTGCCCATCCGATCTGAATCAAAGTGTATGCTGAGATTGATGTTGTCGACTTGCTCGATAATATGCACTTCAAAGGGTGCCAGCATCAATCCGCTGCTGATATGTTCTGCTGAGATCAGTTCAAATTCGTTTGCATCGGCGTTGTCCACATCGAACCAATGGTAGTGAACCAAAGGTACCGGTGAGCCTTTCTGGCAAAGGCTTTGTGCCAGCTGTTCTGAAACCGGAGAAAAGCGGGTGTGTAAATTGGCGAAATGACTGGCGGCGTTAAAGCGCTGGCCTTCGACTTTTTGCGATTGCACCGGGACATAGTATGGGAAGTAGCCCAGCAAGTTCTCGAACTCGCTGTCCTTCAGGCTAGGGTCCGAGAACCAGTAGGTAATATCCTGGTGGGAGAGCCATGAATACAGGCACTGGTTAATGGCTTCGCATAGCCACTGCTTGGCACTGATGCCGGCAGGCAGGTGCGCCAGAAGAAACTCGCTGTTCAGCTGCTCCGTGTGGGTAGCGCTGGTGGAGCTGGTTGCTATCTCGGGCTGTTCCAACATCGACTTTGGTGCCAGGCGAGACCATTCGTTAGCGAGGAACTTTTTGTCCAGCACCTGTTGTGACCAATTGGCAAAACTGGCTTGGCTGCATTGATCTGGCAGTTCAATGTTGGCAACCGGCGTAAACAGCATGGCCAGCAGCTGGTTGCCCAGACGCAGCAGGGAATAGCTATCGAGTAGCAGCGGATGAGCAGCCAGTAAAAGCCGTGAGGGCTGATTGTCTTGCTGCACCAAGGTCAGGTGCAGTGCGTTGTGCCCGTGCTGACGATGCTGAAGTTCGCTGCGAACCCCTGACAATGGGCTGTCGCTGTCTGGTGCGTCCAATGATAGTTGTATCAGTTCGGCCGACGGACATTCGCCCACCTGGAATTGTTGACGGGTGGAATCCAGTTTGGCTCCGAGTGTCGGATAAATGGCGTGCAGTTGTTGTAGCTTCTGCTGCAGCCGTTCCAGTTGCAAGACACCCTTAAATGACAGCTCTACCAGTCGGTTGCTGACGGTGTCTGCGGTTCGTGGGAACAGTGTAGCCTGATGCGGCGACAGGTGAACCGGGTTGCCCTCGGCAGATAATGGCTCTTGGTTGACGGGGCGGCGCGCACTGTTTAATTTTTTCTGTCGAATTTTCTCAAACAGCAGCTGCCGTTTTTCCGGGCTGAGATCAGCGAATTGAGACAGTGCACTGTTGGACGTCATGGTCTTACCTTTATCGTCGTCGATTTATAATTTTTTTAGTTAACGATCAAACTGGTTTGGTCTGGTTAGAAAGACCGTCACCGACTTTTAGAACCCGATTGGTCTATACCCGTATTATACGCCTATCTAGTTTGGACCATGATTGTATTATCTGGCCCATCGTGAGCAGAATTCTGCGTATTTTTTTGTAACGGTACGCAGTTAACAGTGCAACTATGACTTTTATACGGATTGAGTGATTACTACAAACCAAAGGCGGTGGAAATAGTAGGGTATTAGTGCAAAAGTTTGTTGATGTCAGTAACAAAAGGTTACAGAGTTTGGGATAAAAAAAGGCCCTCCTGAAGGAGGGCCATAGGTAACCCAGTGCGAGGTGGGTTGGAAAGCGTCGGAACGATCCTCAGATCAATCCAGGAATGAGAAATTATCTTCCTTCATTTTCATCAGTGACTTGGGTGAGGCCATCATGCATTCAGCGTGAGCTTTTGCTCTGGGCAGCAAACGATCAAAGTAAAATTCAGCGGTTTGAATTTTAGCTTTATAAAACTCGGGGTTGTCTGTGCCTTCTGCCAGCTTTTCGTAAGCGGCTTGCGCCATCATTGCCCACATATAGGCCATGCTGACGTAACCGGAATACATTAAATAATCCACTGATGCGGCACCCACTACATCGAAATTCTTCCGAGCGCGCATAGCCAGGCGCACGCTGTACTGCTGCCAGTTAGTGGTGTACTTGAACAGTGGCCAGATGAACCGATTCATTTCTTTCTTGTGTGGGTTGCCCGAGATCAGGCCGTTATCTTTACAGAATTTCAGCACATCCAGGCTGAAGGTTTTCAGGGTTTTCATTTTACCCAGCAGCACTTTACGGCCGAGTAAATCAAGTGCTTGAATTCCGGTGGTGCCTTCGTAAAGGGTGGCAATGCGAGTATCTCGCACAATTTGTTCCATGCCCCATTCTTTGATGTAGCCGTGACCACCGTAAACCTGCATGCCAAGGTTGGCTGCTTCACAGCCGGTTTCGGTCAGGAAGGCTTTCAGGATCGGGGTCAGGAAGCCTAGCTGATCGTCGGCTTCGTTGCGCACGGCTTCGGTCTCTCCGAACAGCATAAAGTCGGCGTATTTTGCCGCGTAATACACCATGGCGCGACCGCCTTCAGCGAACGCTTTTTGGGTCAGCAGCATGCGACGTACGTCGGCATGACAGATGATTGGATCGGCAATTTTGTCGGGGTATTTCTTGCCGCTTAGAGCGCGCATGGAGAGGCGATCCTTAGCGTAAGGCAGTGCGCCCTGGTAGGACAGCTCAGCTGCGCCCAGGCCTTGTAAGGATGTTCCTACACGGGCAGAGTTCATGAAGGTAAACATGCACTCCAGGCCCTTGTTTGGTGGGCCGATCAGGTAGCCTTCCGAGGCTTCAAAGTTCAGTACGCAGGTTGCAGAGGCCCGGATACCCATTTTGTGTTCAATAGAGCCGCACACTACGTTGTTGAAGTCACCCAGGTTGCCAGCAGGATCGCATTTGAACTTGGGCACGATGAACAGCGAGATACCTTTGGTTCCGGCGGGTGCATCGGGCAGGCGTGCCAGCACGATGTGAACAATGTTGTCGGCCAGGTCGTGATCACCGGAAGAAATGAAGATCTTGGTGCCGGTAATGGCATAGGAGCCATCGGCATTGGCCGCCGCTTTGGTTTTCAGCTGGCCCAGGTCGGTGCCGCAGTGGGGTTCGGTCAGACACATGGTGCCAGACCAGGTGCCTTCACACATCTTGGGCAGAAAGTGGTGCTTCTGCTCTTCGGTACCGTGAAGGAAAATAGTATTCATGGCGCCGAGGCTGAGGCCGGGGTACATGCCCCAGGACCAGTTGGCGGTGCCGATCATTTCGGACTTCATGACGCTTAGGGAAATCGGCATGCCCTGACCGCCGTATTCCTCCGGATGGGACAGGCCCTGCCAGCCACCCTGGCAGTATTGATCATAGGCTGCTTTGAAGCCTTTGGGTGTGGTGACTTTGCCGTCTTCAAAATGACAGCCTTCTTGGTCACCGGTCTGGTTCAATGGGGAGAGTACTTGCTCACAGAACTTGGCACATTCACCCAGAATGGCTTCTACCATATCGGGTGTAGCATTTTCGGCGCAGGGCAGTTTGCCATAATGCTTGGGGTAGTTCAGAACGTCGTTCATCACGAAGTTCATGTCACGTAAGGGCGCTTTATACTGAGGCATCGCACTGTTTCCTGTATTTTGATTGTGGGAACCATGGGGTTATTCAGGTGCGCAAGTGTGCACTAAGGGTATATCAGCGCCATTGGCAGCAATTTGTGTCTAGGATGTCACTGTGGCCAACGGGCGTTTTAATTGGGCCATAACTGCATACCTGTCCAGCGTGAACAGGTGAAGCTGTACGCAATTCAATCAGTTGGCGGCGGTGTTAAGCGCTGTAAGTATAGGTTCTATTCGGTGAGCATTTGTTATGGGGGGCGGTGCCAGCCGTGGTTATTTGATGATGGAGGCGACCGGTGATGGGCTTGCATCATTGCGATAGTTCGACAGCCAGGTGAAGAACTCATTGGCGGGCATGGGGCGAGCAATGTGGTACCCCTGAGCCAAGTCGCAACCCATTTCCTTCAATTTCAGCAATGTCGCTTCATCTTCAATGCCTTCTGCGACCACTTCCAGGCTAAGGTTATGGCCCATGGTGAGGGTGGTATGAACAATAACCTGATCGTCGTTGTTCTTTGCCATTTCCATTACAAAGCTGCGGTCGATTTTGATCTCGTTCACCGGTAGTTTCTTCAGATACGACAGTGAAGAGTAACCTGTGCCGAAATCGTCGATGGAGAGCCGTATGCCTGCGGCGCTGAGTTCGCCCAGAACGCGCAGGGCCTCATCGGGGTTGTGCATCACGGCGGTTTCAGTCAGCTCCATGATGACTTTTTCCAATGTGACATCCTGTTCTTTCGCGATCTTGCAGACCTGATCTTTGAAATGGGGATCCTGCAGGTTGCGTGCAGAGATGTTGATGGACAAGTTCAGGTTGTAACCCTGGCTGGAAAGGCTGTGCATGAACTGAAATGCCTTACGGCAGATCCAGTAGGTTAATGGCTGGATAACGCCGGTACGCTCTGCCAGAGGAATGAATTCGTCGGGGGGAATGAACCCGTACTCGGGGTGTATCCAGCGGATCAATACTTCGGCTCCCGAGACCTCCATGGTGTCCAGGCAGATCTGCGGCTGAAAATAGAGCTGCAGCACGTCTTTGTCGATGGCGTTACGCAGCTCACCCAGCAGCGATATGCGGCGCTGGTTGTAGGGGTCGATTTCCTGCGAGTAGACAGCGTATTTCTCATTGATGCCACTGGCTGCTTCCAACGCAATATGGGCGTTGCGCAGTAAGTTCTCACTGCTGCTGCCGTGTTCGGGGTGAAACGCAATACCTGCACTGGCATCGACATCAAGGGTCAGCCCTTGGTATTCAAATGGCTTCTCCATATCTTTCAACAGTTGCAGTACAACCGAATTAATCACATCAGAATCCAGTTCCCGGATCATCAAAGCGAAGCTGACACCCTCCACGCTGGAGATGTAATGAGCCCGTGCGTCGGTATCTTCGATGGGAACGATATTCTCAACGCACTGACCCAGAGCGCTTAGGCGTTCAGTGAGAATATAAAGAATGGCATCGCCATTGGAGTGGCCCAGCGTCTTGTTGAATTCATGGAAATTATTGATGCTCACCAGAACCAGGGTGAACCCCGTCTGCTGCGTTTCCTGCAGCAAACCGTCCAGTGTGCTGCGCAACAGCGTGCGGTTCGGCAGGCCGGTGGTGCGGCTGTGCAGCGCGCGATGCATCAGTCGATCTTCGGCCTCTTTAAGGCGCACTATGGCCTTATGCTGTTCTTGCAGTGCAGAGTATTTGGCTTTGCGTTCGTAATTGATGCGATCAGCCAGCCCCAGTGACAACAGCACCATCTCGGCAGCAGAGCCCGCCAGCACTGCATTGTTGGTAAGCGCATTGGAGGGCAGAACACCCAGCAGTACCAAGGTGTACATCACAGCACCCACGATCAACAGCATCCACGCCAGCAGGAAAAAGCCGGCCGGGCGAGAGCCCTTTATCCAGCAATAGAACATCATCGGCGGAAACACAATGCTAACGATGGATATGTACGCTGAGACCTGAGTGCTGAGGAAATAATCGGTAGTGAGGCGGGCCAGGGCCAATCCGACGCCAAATGCCGCAGCTATGTTGATGCTGGTGGTGATAAAGCGGCCGTAGAGTTCGGTTTTGACGAAATGTTTGGAGAACAACAGCCCACTCACTGTCGCCATGCAGGCAAACACTTGGGTGACGTATTCATTCAGGTTGGGTGAGTCACTCCAGAATAACAGAAACCCGAATCCGGTCAGGGTTTGGAATGTCAGAAAAGAAAACCCGATATAGGCAATGTAATAGAAGTAGGCCCGGTTTCCGACTGCAAAAAACAGAAACAGGTTGTAGGCCATCATGGCGATAAAGATGCCAAAGAAGATGCCGAAGACGTGGTTGTGAATCAGCTCGTTATAAATAAACTGAAGAGGTTTGGATAATTTTAACGGCAACTGTACGTTACCGCCGACACGCATGGTGTTGATGTAAATGTCGTACTCAACGCCCGGCTGCAAATGCAGGGGTTGGGCGAAAAACCGGTGGGGTAACATCCGCGCCATGATTGGGCGGGAGTAGCCGATGCGGTGACTTTCTTGTATTACGCCATCCTCTACCACAAAAATGTCAAAGCGGTGTAATAGTGGAAACGCGGATTCCAGAATCCAGGATTGAGGTGTATTTTGGTCGCTGTCCAATCTTAGGCGGAAGTGAGCCCAGATGGAGCTATCTGTGTGCCCCAGGTTGATTACGTCCTGATCCACTTGCGTAAAAAGCAGGCCTGAATTTGTTGTGATTTCGTTAATGGTGAGCCGATCACTGGAATCTTCAAACAATTCCAAATGCTTTTGATTGAGATCCAGCTCATTTGCCTCGTCGGAAAGCATGACGGTCTGCACGCCATGACTGACACCACTGATGCAGAGCAGGCACAGAGTCAGAATAGCCTTCATCAGGTTATGGCGTTGAATTGCAAACAAATTTCGCATCCGTTGTACAAAGAGTGGAACGTCGGTAATGTGTGTGGGCTGCCTGTCCGGCCGTTTTTTACGGTATTCAGTGTGCTTTAGGAAAGGGCCCAAGTTTCAGTATAGTTCAAACTTGGGCGTTGCTTTGTGGCAGTAACAGGAAGGTGTCTGCGCTGCGTGGCAATGCTCGTCAGCAATCTGGCAGATTGGATAAGGCTATGGTTTTACTGTCAAAAAATCACTCTTACTGCTCGCCAGAATCGAAAACAGTATTCAGTAGGGCCTTGTTGCGTTTGACCGCAGCTTTGTCTTCGGCTGGAGCTTGGGCTGCGGCGGCCAATGCCTTACTGCTTTCATTGAGCATCTTTTCCATCATCTCTTTTTGATCGGGTGGAATCATACCGCTTGCCAGCATGGCCTTCATCTGCTGAAGCTGCTGTTCCACTGCCGCCTGGTTGCCATCCATTTCATTGGCCATGAATGCCACCATGATACGGTCGCCCATGGCCGCCCAGTTGGCTGGATCGGCGTAGCCGTTGCTTTTTAGAATGTTGAGAATGCTCTGATGGTGCTGGGTGGTCTGGGCCTGTTCCAGCATTTGGCTGAATACCTGATTGTATTCCGTTGCGCTGGTGCTGTTTTCAAGTTCGTCTTCGATGTTGGTGCTTTCGGCCCAATTTACCACCGCTTTGTATGCTTTGGTCCATTGCTGTATGTCGGCATCGGTCAGGGTTGCGGCGTTCATCAAGGTGGAGCTGAGGCAGAGCAGAGTGAAAAGCAGTATGCGCATGAGGTGAGTCCTTGCGGGCAGATAATGGCTAGCCGCCATTATCTGCATTGAATTATAAAGGGCAAAGTGAATTCGTCACGAAAATGCTGTGGCTTTGCCGTGTTATAAGCTGGCTTGGGCGGCGGCGCGGATTTTGGCCACCATGGATTTCAGGCCATTGCCACGGGTAGGGCTAAGATGCTGTATAAGCTGGGTTTTGCCGAAGTAATCATCCACGTTAAAATCAATGATTTGCTGTGGGCTGCGGCGGTTGAATGCAGCCATGACCATGGCGGCCAAGCCGCGTACAATGTGGGCGTCACTGTCTACCAGAAAGCAGAGGGTGTTATCGGCGGCATCAAACTTGGAGCTGATCCACACTTGGCTTTGGCAACCGTGAACGAAGTTGGCATCGGTTTTTTCATCTTCAGGCATAGCAGGCAATTTTTTACCCAGATCAATGAGATAGCGATAGCGATCTTCCCAGTCGTCAAAGAATTCCAGGTCTTCCAGAATGTCGTCGCTGGTAATGCTGGTGCCAAAGGGGTTGTCACTCATGCTGCTGCCTTGAAGGTTGGAAAGTTCGGTCGTGTTACTTGTGCAGATTAAAAGATGCCCAGTTCTAACTGCGCTTCCTCCGATATTTTATCGCGGGACCAAGGTGGGTCAAACACGATGTTCACTACCACCTCGTCCACATTGGGGACTTTCTTCAAGCGGTAACGCACGTCATTTGCCAGCACTTGGCCCATACCGCAGGTGGGGGAGGTCAGGGTCATGGTTACGGTAACCACGTCGTGACCGCTGGTGTTCTCACTGATCTCAACGTTGTAAATAAGGCCCAGGTCGACAATGTTGACCGGTATTTCAGGGTCGTAAATGGTACGCAGTGTTTCCCACACGTGTTCAGATACCGGCGCGCCTTCTTCTACCTGACCGAAGTCCAGCTCTTCAACCTCAAGCCCCAGTGCGTCGGCATCGGTACCATCCACTCGGGCCAGATTGCCTCTGAAGCTGATGGTGTAGTTGCCACCGCGGGCTTGGGTGATGGTGACAAACGCATTTTTTGGCAGTGTGATCGGTGTGCCAGAGGGAACGGCTCTTGCCGGGCAATCCCGCATCACTGCAACCATGCGTTGCTCGGCAGCTTGCTGCATCATTATTTGGTCACCGAGAAACTTTCGCCGCAGCCACACTCTGAGGTGGCGTTGGGGTTACGAAACTGCAGAATTGAATTCAGGCCCTGCTTCACGTAATCCAACTCGGTGCCTTGCAATATGGTCAGGCTGTCCTGGGCCAGATACACCGTCAGGTTATCGGCGGCCTGGATGGTAATGTCATCTGTTTGGGGGGCGCTCACCAGTTCCATATCATACATAAAGCCGGAGCAGCCGCTGGGCTTTACCGATATGCGCACTGCGCTTGCACCGTCTTGTTTCGATACTTCAGCTGCCATATGTTTGATGGCCGCCGGTGTCAGTGTGATGGATTGATCGGGAATAAATGTTTGAACGGTCATGATGCTCTCCCTCTATTCCTACAGTAAAAAGGTTTTGGATTTTTCGAGCGCAGTGAAGAAGCGATCCACTTCTTCGAGCGTATTATAAAACGCGAACGAGGCGCGAACCGTACCGGGTATGGCGTACTGATCCATGATGGGCATGGCGCAATGATGGCCCGTGCGTACCGCTACCCCTTGTTGATCCAGCAGTGTGCCCAGGTCGTGGGGGTGGGTGCCTTCCAGCAAAAAGGAAAACACCCCGGCCTTATCAGCGGCGCGGCCGATCAGTTTGATGGTGGGGTCGGCGGCAGCCCGTTCCAGGGTAGCGGTAAGCAGGCTGTGTTCATGATTGGCCAGTTGCTGTCTGTCGAATTGGTTCAGGTACTCAATAGCCGCTGCCAGGCCGATGGCACCAGCGATGTTGGGGGTGCCGGCCTCGAATTTATAGGGCAGGGCATTGAAGGTGGTGCCATCAAAGGACACCTTTTCAATCATTTCACCGCCAGACTGATAGGGCTGCATTTTGTCCAGCAGTTCTGCCTTGCCGTACAGCACGCCTATACCGGTGGGGCCATATACTTTGTGGCCAGAGAACGCGTAAAAATCGCACCCCAATTCTTGTACATCGACGCTCCAATGGGGCGTTGCCTGTGCTCCGTCCAGCAGTACCACCGCGCCCGCGCGGTGGGCTTTTTCGATTACGGTTTTTACCGGGTTGATGGTGCCCAGCGCATTGGAGACGTGAACCAAGGATACAAGTTTGGTGTTGTCAGACAAGAGCGCATCAAAGGCGGCCATTTCCAGTTCAGCATTATCGGTAACGGGAATCACTTTGAGGTTTGCACCGGTTTGCTGTGCAACCAATTGCCAGGGCACGATATTGGAGTGGTGCTCCATGGCTGAAATGATGATGTCGTCGCCGGGCTTTAAGAATGCGCGGCCATAGCTGTGGGCTACCAGGTTGATGCTTTCGGTGGTGCCGCGGGTCCAGATGATTTCGTTGCTGCTGCGAGCATTAATAAAACGTTGGACGCTGTGACGGGCCTCTTCGAACTCCCGTGTAGCTAGATCGCTTAGTGTATGAGCGCCGCGATGCACGTTTGAATTGATGGTGCTGTAGTAGCGGCTCAGCGCGTCAATCACTGCCTGAGGCTTTTGGGTGGTGGCGGCATTATCCAGATACACCAGCGGCTTGCCTTTTACTTCCTGATGCAGGATCGGAAAGTCTGCGCGGATGGCGTCGATATCAAAGCTGCGCATGACGCTTACCCCAGAGTCCATAAGTGGTTGAGTTTGTCCACGTCGTTGAAGAACTCTGACAGGCGTTCCCGTGCCAGATCAACCACTGCTTCGTTGGGGAACTGTTCTACCATCTCGTTCACAAAGCCCAGGCATAGCATGGCCTCTGCTGTGGCGCGGTCAATCCCTCTGGACTGAAAGTAGAATAGGGATTTGTTGTCCAGTTTGCCGATGCTGGCACCATGGGAGCATTTTACGTCGTCAGCGTAAATTTCCAGTTCCGGTTTGGTATCCAGTTCAGCCTGCTTGGATAGCAGCAGATTTTTGTTGTTGAGGTGCGCTTCAGTCTTTTGAGCATGCTTATGAATGTGGATGCGGCCGTTGAAAACAGCCCGGCTGCTATCGGTGATAAAGCCTTTGTATACCGTATCGCTATTGCAGTGTGGAACGGCATGCTCCAGGTTCAGGTGGTTGTCTATGTGTTGCTTGTGTTTGCTGAGGAATACACCGTTCAGGCGGCAATAGGCATTGCTGCCGTTAAAATTCACGTTGATGTCGTTACGCTTCAATTGGCTGCCGAACGCGATGGCGTGTTGCTCATAGTGGCTGCCTGCCGCCAGCTTGATATGCGTACCGTTGATGTGGCTTAGCTGTTCATCTTCCACTTGCAGGCGTAAGTGCGTGAGCCTGGCGTTGGCGTGCAGGCTGATTTCGGTCATGTGGTTGTGGAATACATTGCTGCTGCCCAGGCTGTCGAACTGCTCTACCAGTTCCAGGCTGGAGCCGCTCTCTGCGCAGATCAACAGCCGGGTTTGAGCCAGGCTGTCGGATGGCTCGGTAGTGCTCAAGTAAACCACGTGCACAGTCTGTTGCACTTTGAAATCTTTGGGGGCGTGCAGCAGTACGCCTTCATCGATGCTGCCATAATTGAACGCGGCAAACAGATGTTGCTGGGGCTCGAAGGCGGTGCCCAGCTCGCGATTGATCAGTTCCTTTTGGGCGTCATTGGCGTTGCTGAACAGGGTAACGATGCCTTGGTTCTCTAAATCGCTGTAGCTGGACAGATCCTGATGAAAGTGGCCGTTGATAAACACCAGGCGACTGGAATCAGTGAGTTGGCCAAAGCGCTTTTTTGCGGCGCGCTCGTCCACATTACCGCTTGCCGTTTGCTGGAGATAGTCGTGGTTCAGCAGCGCGGTGAGCGGAGTGTATTTCCATGCTTCGGTTTTGCGGGTAGGGATATCCATGTCCGCAAAGGTGGCCTGTGCTTTGGCAGGCAGGTTCAGCCACTCCAACGATTCGGTTTGCCGGAGACTGGTTTGTGCCTGTTGTTTAAATTCTAGGGGTGTAATCATGACTGCTCGCCGTTATTGAATCCAGCTGTACCCTTTTTCTTCCAGTTCCAGTGCCAGCTCGCGGCCACCTGATTTTACGATTTTTCCGCCTGCCAGCACATGTACATAATCCGGTACGATGTAGTTCAGCAGACGCTGATAGTGCGTCACCACGATAAAACTGCGTGCTTCGTCGCGCAGGGCGTTAACGCCCTCGGCTGCCACTTGCAGGGCATCGATGTCGAGGCCGGAATCGGTTTCATCCAGCAGGCACAGGCTGGGTTCCAGCAGCGCCATTTGCAGAATTTCGTTGCGTTTTTTCTCGCCGCCGGAAAAGCCTTCGTTGACGCCGCGTTTCAAGAACTCCGGTTTCAGGCTCAGCTCCTTGCATTTCTCCCGCGCCATCTTCATGAAGGTGGGGGCATCCAGCTCCGACAGTTCACGGTGTTTGCGCACGGCATCCACTGACGCCTTCAGGAACTGCATGTTGCTGACGCCGGGAATCTCCACCGGGTATTGGAACGCCAGAAAGATGCCTTCACGGGCGCGTTCTTCCGGTTCCAGTTCAAACAAATCGTAGCCTTTGAAGGTGACGCTGCCGCTGATCACCTCGTAATCATCACGCCCTGCCAGTACGTTAGCCAGGGTGCTCTTACCGGAGCCGTTTGGCCCCATGATGGCGTGAACTTCACCAGGATTGATGGTGAGTGAAATGCCGTTAAGAATGGTTTTGCCATCTACAGCTGCCACTAGATCTTTCACTTCTAACATGGGTTTTGTGCTCATTAACCTACAGCCCCTTCTAAACTTACTTCCAACAGCTTGCCTGCTTCAACCGCAAACTCCATTGGTAATTCTTTGAATACTTCTTTGCAGAAGCCGTTCACGATCATGGACACGGCTTTTTCTTCATCAATGCCCCGCTGACGGCATAGGAACAACTGGTCATCACTTACTTTTGAGGTGGTGGCCTCATGCTCCAGGATGGCGTCCGGGTTTTTGTTTTCTATATAAGGGAAGGTATGGGCACCGCTCTTATCCCCAATTAACAGAGAATCACATTGGGTATGGTTACGGGCACCATCGGCGCGAGGTGAAATGCGCACCAGCCCACGATAGGCGTTCTGGCTTCGGCCGGCAGAAATGCCTTTGGAGACAATGGTGCTCTTGGTGTTTTTTCCCAGGTGAATCATTTTGGTGCCGGTGTCCGCCTGCTGGCAACCATTGGTCAGCGCCACAGAGTAGAATTCACCGATGCTGTTATCGCCCCGTAGAATTACGCTGGGGTATTTCCAGGTGATGGCGGAGCCAGTCTCTACCTGGGTCCAGGAAATTTTGGCGTTGGGGCCATCACATACGCCCCGTTTGGTAACAAAGTTGTAGATGCCACCTTTGCCGTTTTCATCGCCGGGGTACCAGTTCTGCACGGTGGAGTATTTGATTTCGGCATCGCCCAAAGCAACCAGTTCCACAACCGCGGCGTGCAATTGGTTTTCATCCCGCATGGGGGCGGTACAGCCTTCCAGATAGGATACATGACTGCCTTCATCCGCTATGATCAGGGTGCGTTCGAATTGCCCCGTGTTCAACTCGTTGATGCGGAAGTAGGTGGATAGCTCCATGGGGCAGCGCGTGTTTTTGGGGATATACACAAAGGAGCCATCACTGAATACGGCTGAATTCAGTGCTGCGTAGAAGTTGTCCTGCTGAGGCACCACGCTGCCCAGATACTTTTTGATCAGCTCTGGATGATCCTGAATCGCCTCTGAAATGGAGCAGAAGATCACGCCTTCTTTGGCCAAATCATCTTTAAAGGTGGTACCGATTGAAACGCTGTCGAAAACCGCATCCACGGCGACACCCGCCAGCTTGGCGCGCTCATGCAGGGGGATGCCCAGTTTCTCGAAGGTTTCGAGAATTTCGGGATCCACTTCATCCAGGCTTTTGGGGCCATCTTTTTTGGATTTTGGCGACGAATAGTAGCTGATGGCATCAAAGTCGATAGGTGGATGATGCAAATGTGCCCACTGTGGCGGGGTCATTTCTTTCCATTTGCGATAGGCTTCCAGCCGCCATTCCAGCATCCACTCCGGCTCGTTTTTCTTGCCGGAAATAATGCGGACGATGTCTTCATTCAGGCCCGGGGGGAGCGTTTCTGATTCAATGTCGGTTATAAAGCCGGCTTGGTATTCACGACGTATTAACGCATCTATTTCGTCGCTCATGGCGTATCTCCGCTTATCGCTTGGGCGTGTCGGGGCGCAGGAGTGCAATCCGCGCTGACAGAGGTGCCGCAGGCCGCTAGGTTGAAACCAGGTCGGGCCGGGCGGGCTGATTAAATATTAGGGCTCTCTACGATAAAGCAGACTAAAATAGTCGGCTTTAAAAATCAATACCAATTTGGTATTCTTTGGCCCTCGGCTTCGCTCAAAGAGGCCATTTCAGGCGCGCATTGTATGTTACGCATCAGCAAAATGACAGATTATGCACTGGTGATTATGCACCGGCTGGCCAAGTCCCCTGCGCAGCAGTTGCGTATGGAAGAGCTGGCGGAGTCCACCCAGCTTGGTTTGCCCACTGTGCGCAAATTGATGCGTCAACTGGTGGGGGCTGGGCTGGTTCGATCCGAGCGGGGGGCCAAAGGCGGCTATCTGCTGGCCCGTTTACCAGAGATGATCAGTATCGCCCAGGTGGTCTCGGCGGTGGAAGGCCCCATGGCCATTACCGAGTGCTGCGAGGATGATGGTGGCTGTGAGCTGTCCGGTGGGTGTGAGGTGGAATACCATATGCCCACGATCAATGAGCTGATTGTGCAGATTTTGAGCACGATATCGCTGACGGATATGGCGGGTCTTGGTGCAGGCGTACATCACAATATTCAGACTATCATTTCTCGTTTGAGCCAGCGCTCAGCGCAGATAGCATCCTAACGTCTTGCATTATCACGCTTTCTTTTTAGACTATCCCCACTTCGCTTAATTGAACCCTGATCATGCTAACGGTCATACCGATCCTGGCAGAACCCATAGAGAGAGGCCCTATGAAACGAATTGTGAGTGCAGCCGCCCTGGCCGCAGCCCTTAACCTGTCCGGCTGTGCCACTGATGGCAGCTTTGATAGCAACAAAGCCATGGCCGTAGGGATGGGCGTGGCTCAGGCAGTGACCCTGGACGAAGACAGCGTAAAACACACTGCCAGTTTGGCGGCTAAAGAGATGGACGGAAAAAACCAGGTGGCGGCAGCCAGTAATCCGTATTCCGTGCGTTTGGCAAAGATCACTGCCAATTTGCAGAATTACCGAGGCATGAATTTTGACTTCAAGGTCTACTTGGCGCCGGAAGTGAACGCATTCGCTATGGCTGATGGCGCGGTGCGGGTCTATTCGGGCCTGCTGGACGCCATGCCGGATGATCAGGTGCTGGCGGTAATTGGTCATGAGATCGGCCACGTCTATCACAAACACAGTTATGAGCAGATGCAGAAACGCCTGCTGACAGACTCGGTGTTTCAAGGCGTGGTTTCTGTGGGGGGCACTATCGGTGAGCTAACGCAGGGGCAGTTGGGGCAGCTGGCCTATGCCACGGTGAACGCTCAGTTCTCCCAGCACGATGAGTTGGAGTCTGACACGTTTGCTGTAAAAATGTTGCACAGCCTCGGCCAGGATCCTTATTCGATGAAGCGTGCAATTCAGACCCTGGAATCCAAGTACGGCTCTGATAGCAGCTTTTTGAGTTCTCATCCCTCCAACAAGAAGCGCGTCGAGCGCATTCAGGGCGCTATCGACAAACTTTGATCGCTGTAGCCATTGCGACACAACCCTCTGAACGGTCTATACTTTTTGTAGATTGTTCGGAGGAGTTGCACAATGTCCACTGCTTATCAAACTGTGTCTCGGGTGGCCAACGAAACCTACGGGCATTCCCGCCGCATCATGCCCAGCCAGCCTTGGTGGGATAATCTGGAAAGCAGTTTTCATAAGTTCCCTGATGATTTTGATCTGGATCTGCCGACACAAGTGCTGGTGGATGGAACGGCGGCGGTGGATTTGGCCGTCAGAACAGCGGTGGCATCGTTAGTATCGGTGCTGGCTTTGCCCTTGTCGGCCAACCCCCGTCGCTTGTTACAGGATATGGAGGATGGGCAACTTTATCGAGAGTTGGCATCCAGCCATCGGGCTGACCGGTTCTTCGCCGCGCCGGATCGTCAGGTGGAAGTGAGGGAGCGCAAGCCTGGTTTTGTGCATTTTCACCCACCGGACGGCCAATGCCGAGAGCTGGTGTTTCAGAGCCCGTTTCAGCCAGTTAACCCCCGTTTGCGCAAGCGCTATCTGAAAAATAAGCACAACATGCAGGCGGTGGCACAGTATTGGACCCATGATACAGGCCCGCGCCCGACCATCTGTGTGGTGCATGGCTTTATGGCCGATCCCTATTGGGTGAACAGCCTGTTTTTAGGGTTACCCTGGTTTTACAGCATGGGTTACGACATTTTGCTGTATACGCTGCCTTTTCATGGGCATCGGCAAGGCCCGTTTTCTCCATTCAGCGGGCATGGTTATTTTGCCAATGGAATATCCCATATCAGTGAGACGGTTGCCCATTCGGTGTACGATTTTCGATTGTTTCTGAACTATCTGGAGCAACGGGGAGTGCCACGTTTCGGAGTTACCGGTATCAGCTTGGGGGGCTACACCAGCGCCTTGTTGGCGGCAGTAGATGAGCGTCTTCAGTTCAGCATTCCCAATGTGCCGGTGGTTTCTCTGTTTGATCTCATGCTGCAATGGTTTCCGGCCAGCGCAATGATCAAGACGGCGCTGCGTTTGAGTGGCGTCAGTATAAAGGATGCGCGCCATATTATGGCGGTGCACTGTCCGTTAACCTACGATCCGGTTATTCCTAAAGACAGGTTGATGATTATTGGTGGGGCGGGCGATCGATTTGCGCCCCCCAAGCATGCCCGTTTGTTATGGGATCATTGGGATAGGCCAGGAATTCACTGGTTCCCCGGCAATCATATTATTCATTTGGATCAGGGTAAGTACTTGAAGGATGTTGCGCAATTTCTTGAGCGTATCGGTTTTGCAGAGTAAAGAGGGCCGCGACACGGCAGCCCTCTCACACTTGTACAGGGGTTTGGCTATATAAAACAGGGGCTTAGATGTAGGATGCCACCAGATGCTTGGCCTTAAACAGTCGATCTGCCACCAGCTTGGGGGTTTTGGCGATCCACTCATCTGATTGAGCGTCCAGCTGATCCCGTAGCTTCTCAATTCGACGCTTCTGAATTTTGGCTTTCAGTTCAAGTCGTGCCATTTCGCCCATCAGTTTCTCTTTTTCGGTCATGGCGATAGCAATAAGGTTGTGGCGATTTACCTGGTCGGTGATGCCGTAACGAGTCAAGTAGTAACCTGCGTTGTCGAGCTGTTTCAATCCAAAATTGGTGATGGAATCAAGAGTCATGGCGGTGCCTCGGACGGTAATGTCAGTGAAAATTTGAGGCTAATGTAGCGGCTGGAATTAGAACTATCCACCTAACTGGTGCGGTGTGGCTGCGCTGCAAGTTTTTCAATAAAAATCAAGGCAGTTCACGATCGGTCACACTATAATGAACTATTATACATATGGATTTGGCATAGGAAGGGCGTTTGAAGGGGATCGCTAGGCCTGACTCAGGCCATAAGATGCTGCGAGCTTTGGTATATACCTTGGGTGTGCTGTTAAGCAGCCTGGGTTATGCAGAAGATGAGGCTCAACTTAAAGCGGCGTTCGTATATAACTTCACCAAGTATGTGACCTGGCCCCTGGCGACAGAGCAGGCCAACGGGCAGCTGCGTGTCTGCGTTTCGGGCAAGGGTGCGTATACGGACGAGTTATCGCAGCTTGCTGGTCGCGAAGTGCGTACATTCCGTATCGAAGTTGTGAATCTTTCCATGGGGGACGCTTTGGACGGCTGCCAGGTCGTCTATGTCACCGGTGAAGACGTCCGTAAGATTCTGCCAAAGACTCAAGATAAAGCCATATTAACCATCAGTGACGATCCGGATTTTGTTGAGAGAGGCGGTATTATTGGTTTAATCACCGAGGGTCGCCGTATTCGCTTTGATATCAACCTGGGGCGTGCCAAGGCATCCCAGCTTCAGATCAGCTCCCGGTTGTTACAGCTGGCTCGGAGGGTCGAATAGAGATGTCGACTCTGATGCGAGCGCTCAGTATTAAGCAAAAGCTCACCATGGTGATGCTGTTAACCATTTTCGCCGGTGTGGTGTTGATTGGTGTGTTTTTTATGGGGTATGAGCGGGTGCAAACCCGCGAGCAGCTGGTGCACGAAATAGCAGTGATCACCAAGGTAGCCTATTCCCAGGTCACGGCAGCACTGCAGTTTGATGATCTTAATACCCTGCAGGAAAGCGCAAACAGTCTGGACTTTGATTACACAATAGACGTGGTGTGTATCTACGATGGCGCGCTTGATCTTAAGGCGCGCTCTTTCCCCGGCTCTGCCAGGGCAGTACCTTGCCCGGATAACCCCCATGCCGATACCACCGGTTTTGTGAATTCGAAGTACCACCATATCGAGGACGTGTTTTCTGAATCGGTGCGTGTTGGCACGATATTCATCGGTGCCAATATGGATTACGTCAACAGTCAGATTCAACGCTATTTTTATATGATGTTGACCGCCTTGGGAATTGTTTCCATTGTCTCGTTACTGGTGGCAATGGTGTTGCAGAAAGCCGTTACCGATCCGATCTCCGAGCTGGCCGTTACCGCCGCCAGCATCGCAACAGAACGTGATTTCAGTCTTCGAGCTAACAAAACCAGTGATGACGAAATTGGTCAGATGGTGGATGCCTTCAATGCCATGCTGGTGGCGATTGAGCAGCGGGATCAGGAGCTGCGCTCCCATAAGGTAGAGTTGGAATCCAAAGTTGAAGAGCGTACGTCGGAACTGAAAGCCGCAAATCAGGAGTTAGAGGCATTCAGTTACTCGGTATCCCATGATTTACGTTCCCCGCTGCGGGCGATTGATGGCTTCAGTCAGGCATTGATGGAAGACTATTCCCAGGATCTGGATGCCACAGCCCTTGGTTATCTGGAGCGCGTTCGCATGGCCAGTCAACGCATGGGGGTGTTGATCGACAGCATGCTGTGGTTGTCCCGCGTAACGCGGCAAGAGATAGTTGCGCGTACAGTTGATTTCACCTTGATGTGCGAGGAGGTGGTTAAGGATGTTCGGGAGCGGGATCCAAGTCGTAATATTAAAGTAAGCGTGCAGCGGGGTATGACCATGCGTTGCGATTCCCGGTTAATGCGTATTGTTATAACCAATCTAGTGGATAATGCTTTTAAATATACCCAAAAGGTAGCGGAGCCGGAGGTTGTTATTGGCTGTAAGGAGGGTGTGTATTATATCCAGGATAACGGCGCAGGCTTCGATATGAGATACGTCGATAAGCTGTTTGGGGCATTTCAGCGACTTCACAGTAAGGATGAGTTCGAAGGTACCGGGGTAGGCTTGGCGACGGTTGCCAGAGTGGTTCATCGTCATGGTGGTGATATTTGGGCCGAGAGTGTTGTTGATCGGGGCACCACTTTCTATTTTACCGTTGCAGGCTGAATATTTTGATTGTAGCGGGCTTTCTCAAATCCACAGTCTATGGATTGACTTAGCAATCATCAGGTTATAAGGTCGATATCATGTTTCTTTAGTTCTGATATACGCTATCGGAATCATACTGTATGAATGATATGACTATTTTATTAGTAGAAGATAACGCTGACGACGAGCTTCTCGCCTTGCGTGCGTTGAGAAAAACAGATGTACCCAATAGTGTAGTTGTTGCCAGAGACGGGGAAGAGGCGCTGGATTATATATTTGCCCGAGGTAAATATAAGGGGCGTGATGTGCGTGCTTTGCCAAAGGTGGTGTTTCTGGATCTGCAGTTGCCAAAACTGAATGGTTTGGAAGTGTTGCGGCATATCCGACAGGATGATCGCACGCGGCGCTTGCCCGTGGTGTTGCTGACCTCTTCGGATGAAACTCAGGACATGAAAGCGGGTTATGATATCGGTGTAAACAGTTACATCAATAAACCCGTGGACTTCGATGAATTCGTCTCCCAGGTAAAATTGCTGGGTCAATATTGGCTAGGTGTTAATCGCGTTCCCGCACTATACTGAAATAATAAAAATTCAATAGGTAACGTAATTGGAACGCATGTTAAATGTCTTGATCGCTGATGATTCGGAAGACGATGCGCTCTTGCTAATTCGGGAGCTGCGCAAGGGTGGATTGCGGTGTGAATTTGACCGGGTGGAAAGTGCCGAGGGTTTAAAAGCTGCTCTCAACCGCCAGACCTGGGATCTGGTAGTTACCGATCACAATATGCCGTCTTTCAGTTCTTCAGATGCATTGCGCATCGTTAAGGCTATGCAGCCAGAAGCCCCAGTCATTGTCGTTTCTGGTGCTATCAGTGACGATGTTGCCGTCAATTCCATGAAGTCTGGCGCACAAGACTACATCATGAAAGAAAACCTGGCTCGACTGGTGCCAGTGGTTGAGCGCGAACTGCGGGAAGCAGCACAACGTTCGGCGCACAAAGCTGCTGAAATGAAAGTAGCGTATCTGGCCAATCACGATACCCTCACCGACCTTATTAATCGCGACCAATTCAAAGTGCATCTGGAGCAGGCGTTGCAGTCGGCATTGCGTGAAGATGCACAGCATGCGCTGGTGTATGTGGATCTGGATCAGTTCAAAATTATAAACGATACCTGTGGCCATCTGGCTGGTGATGAGCTGCTGAAGCAGATTGGCTGCGTGATAAAAGCGGTTTTGGGCGATTCTGATTATATCTCCCGCATGGGGGGGGATGAATTTGGTGTGCTCCTGCCTGATTGCTCGCTAAAGGAAGCCAGCGCTATGGCCGGGAAGATACATGAGGCGATTAAGCAACATCGGTTTTTATGGAATGAGCAACCATTCACCGTCTCCTCGTGCATTGGTGTGGTTCAGATCCATGGTTCCAGCACCACAGTAGAGGAGTTGCTGGCCAGCGCAGATATGGCGTGTTATGCGGCCAAGGATAAAGGGCGAAGCTACATCCAAGTATACGATCTGAATGACGAGGACTTAACCCATCGTCGCGATCAAATGCATTGGGCTTCCCGTATTCGAAGGGCGCTGGATAGAGATGATTTCGTTCTGTTTAGGCAGGCAATTGTCGGGCTGGTTGAGGACGTTACCCATTATGAATTCCTGGTGAGAATGAAAGATGGGGACAATATTGTGCCCCCTGGATTGTTCATTCCGGCAGCGGAGCGCTTCAATTTGATGACGCTGATTGATCGCTGGGTGATTAATCATGCTTTCTCTTACGTCAGAGACAGGTTGAATCAGGTTGGTGATCAGAAAGGCCTGTTCTTCATCAATTTGTCGGGTTCGTCGTTGAATGACGAAATGTTTTTTGATTACGTGAAACAATGCAAAGCTCAATATGATATTCCCGCCAACAGTATCTGCTTTGAAATCACCGAAACAACGGCTATTTCCAATATTGAGTCTGCATCGGTTTTTATCGCCGAGATTCGCGATCTGGGGTTTTTGTTCGCGCTGGATGATTTTGGTGTGGGCATGAGTTCTTTTGCCTATCTTAAAGCGATTCCGGTGGATGTATTGAAGATCGACGGCGGTTTTGTGCGCAACATGCTGAATGATCCGATGGATCTGGCCATTGTTAATGCCTGCAACACCATCGCCCATTCCGCCGGCCTGAAAACGGTGGCAGAATTTGTGGAGAATAAGGCAATTGAAGACCGTTTACGTGAGCTGGGTGTGGATTTTGCCCAAGGATACGGAATTGAAAAACCCAAACCTCTTGAAGAGTAGGTATACCTTCACCAGTAATGGCGGTACCACCATTACTGTGTGGTGCCAATGAATCTGTGCGCTTTCTACCCGCTATGGAATTTCGACAACTGGCTTGGATGTGTTTGCTGTGTTGTCTTACGTGCTATGGTCAGGATGATCTAGGTACTTCGAATTGGTTAGCCCTGTCTGGAAACCAGCTGCGCTATTATAACCAGCCTGCGCCAGAGCCTGAGTTTGCTGCTCCGGCTTTAGATGATGCCGATATATCCGCCGACCCTTTCCACGACTACCCCTCCCTGAAGGATTATTATGTGCCTCGCCTGCGTCCGGGTTATCTGGATCAGGGTGTGCAGTATTTGCTGGATTCCAGAGAGTCGGTTTCTTCGGCGGTGTCTGTTATGGGTGAAAGGATGGACGCCTATTTTGCTGGCGAAAATTACCAGATGAATGAAAACGACACTTATCTCAGAGTGCGGGTGGCTGAGAAGTGGATAGAGACAGGGCGATTTGAGCCTGAACTGGACTATAAGTTTCGTTTGGATTTGCCGGGCACGAAAAAGCGCTATCGCCTGGTGCTGTTGTATACCGAAGATAATGAGCAGGGTTTGGAGGAGCGCAATCGCCCCAGTGAAACCGCAGTGCCTTCTAATGATCAATCTCTGTTTGCTGGTCTGCTACGAACCCTTTCTGACGAAAGCGGCCAATGGGAAACCAAGCTCAGTGGTGGTATCAAGGTGAAACTGCCGCCAGATCCGTTTCTGAGGGCCTCAGGAAAACGCTTGGTGCCCATTGGCAAGGAGTGGGAGTTGGTATTGCACAGCACTGCCGAGTGGTTTAATTCCAGTGGCTTTCACGCGGATGCCGATGTGGTGTTGGAACGATTGCTGACTCAGAATTACCTGTTTCGAATGACAACTCTTGTTGACTGGCGGGATGAGAACGACACCCTTGAGTTTGGTCAAACCTTTAAGATATTCAATGATTTAAGCGAACGCGATGCGATTGTTTATCAGCTTGGAGTTTTCGGCACCAGTTTTAGTCACCCCAGTATCGATACCTATTATATCAGCGCAGACTATCGTAGGCGTTTATATAAGGATTGGTTATATATGAATGTTATTCCCGAATTGGCCTTTCCCCGTGAAGAGTCGTTCTCTGGTGTCGCTTCCATCACTTTGTCGTTTGAAGTTTATTTCCGCTAAGACAGCCTTCCGTGCCCCTCTGTTAGAACAGTGCTTTTGTCGAAGAATTACCCAAGTTTTCAGCAGGTAAAGGGCTTCATTGCTATAGTGAAAGGAAGTGAAACGGTGCTCGGGATTGTTGCTGGATCAATGAAATTCTTTCGAACGTTAGGTTATTTGTGGCTTGGCCTGGTGCTGATGGGGTGTGCGTTCGAGCACAGCCGTCCTCTGAAGGTTGCCACCAACCTCTGGCCAGGGTACGAGCCATTGTATTTGGCGCAGTATTTAGGTACCTACGGTAAGAGTGTGGGCATCATTCAGCTTGCTTCTGCCACGGAAGTGATGCGGGCCATGGCCCATGGTAACGTTGATGCTGCTGCGATTTCGCTGGATGAGGCCATTTTGCTGATGGCCAAAGGAATGGATCTGGTGGTGCTGATGGCGCTGGATCATTCCCGCGGCGGGCATGCCGTCGTTGCTTCTGCAGGTACCAAGGGGGGCTTGGAAGGGCTGAGAATCGGCGTTGAGAATACTGCTCAGGGAGCAGTTGTGTTGTCCGAAGCCCTTAGTCAGGCTGGGTTGCAGTTCAGTGATATTAACATGGTTAGCCTTAGCCCTGATGAGCATGAAGATGCATTTCTGCAGGGGCAGGTTGATGCGGTAGTCACCACAGAACCGGTTAAGACCCGCTTGTTGTCCAAGGGTGGCAGGGTATTGTTTGATACCTCTCAGGCGCCTGAGCTGGTGGTTAATGTGCTGGTTGCCAGACAAGCGTCACTGCGGGCTTACCCAAAACAATATGAAACGTTGATAGCTGGGTATCGTGAGGCCAGGGCTTTTATGCTGAGCCACAGGAGTGAGGCTGAGGTGTTTTTTTGTAAGCGCCTGCAGCTGGATGAGGAGCAGTTGCGACGGGCTTTCTCCGGTATTTACCTACCCTCGGAGCAGGATAATCTTAACTGGCTCTCGGGGAACCCCAGTCCATATACGAAATCGTTTCATCGGGTTTTGGATGTCATGAAGGCGCGAAATCTGGTTCAGGGGAGCCCGGTACCAAAACCACCGCCGGATTGGGTGCTGGAGGTCTCTTCTTGATATTGTTCAAGCGGTCGCTGGCGTGGGTGGTGGTAGCGGTCATATCCATCAGTTTTGCTATTCTGTCGGCGGTGTTTTCCTACAATCAGTACGTGGCGTTGAAGGCGCATGCTTTCGACGAGGCCAAGTTGAATCTAAAAACCATCTTGATGGTGGCACAGGCCCGTTTCGATAAAGAATTTCGTCATGATGACCTGAGAAGTGTAGAGCGCGAGGTTATGGCCCTGAATCTGCTGGATGATGTCGGGCTTTCGGCTGTGGTGGATCATCAGGGTGTGGTGCAGTTCTCTTCCAGTTTTGTGATGTTAGGGCAGCCAGCACGGGGACAGCTGCCCCAGTTCAATGACAGTTTGTTTCGCCGCGTGAAAGAATCACGTAACCCGGTGATCATTACCAATCAAAACAATGACGTGCTTTATGCCTATTATCCGCTGTTGATGAACACCCCTGAAACGGGCTTACGGCCTGATGAAATCGGGGTGTTGTATGTGGAGTGGAGCTTATATCGGCCCTACGAAAATATACGTAATTCTGTTTGGCAGAATCTGGTGTTTCTGTGGCTATTGATGGCTATGGTGTTAGCTACATTGCTGTATGTTTTGCAGAGAATAGTGCTTACGCCGCTGAAATACCTTACCCAAAAAGCCGATCGTGTTGCATCAGGTCAGGAAATTGAAATCTTCAAAGATAAAGGTATTGCTGAGCTGGGTGCTTTGTCTTCGGCGCTGAATAGAATGAATAGGAATCTGCACAAAAGCCTGAGCGATGTGCGAATCAGCGAGGAGCGCTGGGTTTTTGCATTGGAGGGAGCCGGGGATGGTGTGCAGGATTGGGATTTGCGCACAGGTAAGAGTTTTTTCTCGCCTCAGTTTAAGAAAATGATGGGCATTAGCGCCAGCAAGGATCTTGCATGGGATCAGTGGAAAACATTGGTTGATGCAGAAGACTGGCCCTATCTGGAGCGTAAGGTGCAGCGCCATGTGCAAGGGCTATCGGATGTGTGCCGAGTGGAATACTGTTTGCGTAAAGCAGATGGAGAGCCTCGCTTTGTGTTGATGCGGGGGAAAGTGGTGGAGCGCGATGCCAATGGCACAGCATTGCGGTTTATCGCTATACATACCGATATTACTTTGCAACGACGCACGGAAGACGCATTGCGTGGTAGCGAAGAGAAGTATCGAATGTTATTTGATATGGCTCAGGAAGGTATCTGGGTGCTGGACGACGAAGGCTTTACAACGCTGGTTAATGATTCTATGGCATCCATGCTGGGTTATGCCAAAGGGGATTTAATCGGTCATTCCATGCTGGAATTTATGGAGCCGACCAGTCGCGCCCTTTTACAGGAAAAACTGATCAGAAAAGGGCGTGGCCCGGACGCCCATCAAGATTTTGAGTTGGTGTCCCGTACCGGGCGTCGAGTTCACGTCACCCTGAAGTCGGCCGCTATGCATGATAGCTACGGCCATTATACTGGTTTGATTGCAGGGATCATGGACATCACCGAGCGCAAGCGGGCCGAGGAACGCATTCGTCAGCAGGTGTTGTATGACGAGCTTACACGGCTGCCGAACCGGCGTATGTTGAATGATAAGCTTAGCCAGGAGCAGGCCCGTTCAATTCGACATGGTCACAGTGGAGCGTTGTTGTTCATCGATCTGGATCACTTTAAGAATGTGAATGATTCCCTGGGGCATCCTATTGGGGATGGTCTGCTGGTTGCCATCGCAGAACGTCTGCGACACGTTATACGGGAAGAGGATACGCTGGCCCGCTTGGGTGGTGATGAGTTTGTAGTATTGTTGCCAGAGTTGAGTGCTGATCCAACCGTAGCAGCGTCTTTGGCGCGCAATGTGGCCTTGAAAGTGCAGTCTGCGCTAGCGGAAACCTTTGATGTCTCTGGGCACAAGTTGAATATTGGTTGCAGTATAGGAATAGCGCTGTATCCGTTGGATCAGGAGACGATTCACGACATCATGAAGCAGGCAGATGCCGCCATGTACCGTGCCAAAGAGGAAGGTCGCAGCACTGTGTGTTTGTTCAGTAAGGAAATGCACGAGGAAATCGAGCAGAACCTTAAGCTGCAGATGTTGCTGCCCGGTGCGATGGAGGAAGAGCAGTTTGTGCTTTATTTTCAGCCTCAGTTTAATGATCTTGAGGAGCTGATTGGCGCAGAGGTTCTGTTGCGTTGGGAGGAGCCGACGCTGGGTTTTATTCGCCCTGACTTGTTTATTCGTGCCGCCGAGGAATCGGGGCTGATTATTCCGTTGGGGGACTGGGTTTTACGCAAGGCCTGTCAGCAAATGCAGGAGTGGATGGTTAAAGGTTTGCCGGCGAGCTTTGATCGCCTGGCGATAAATATCAGTGCGCGTCAGTTCTCGCAGGATGATTTTGCTCTTAAAGTGGATGCTTTTACGAAAGAGGCAAATATCAGCCCCAGCAAGATTGAACTGGAAATCACCGAGAGTATGTTGCTGCATCACCTAGATCAGGTGGTGGAGAAGATGAAGCTGCTGCATGGGATGGGCTTTTACATAGCATTGGATGATTTTGGTACTGGGTATTCGTCGCTATCTTACCTGCGTGAACTGCCGTTGCATAAGTTGAAAATTGATCAGGCGTTTGTGCGGGATATTAGCAGTGATAACAACGACAGGGTCATCGTGGAAACCATTATTGCCATGGCCAGGTTGATGGAGTTGGATGTTATTGCAGAAGGGGTTGAGGAAGAATACCAACTCAATTTCCTTAAGGAAAAGGGTTGTTATCAATATCAAGGCTACTATTTTGACCGGCCGGTGCCCGCCGACGTGTTTTACGAGCGCTGGGTGGAGAACCCTAAGCCACCCAGCGCGCAATAAAGTGCCTGATCAGGTACTGGCTTTATTTCTTTGGGTTAGCAGCAATGCTTTCTCGGCTTCGAATTCTTCCTGGGTCAGCGCCCCTTGGTCCAGCAGTTGCTTTAGCTGTTGCAGCCGGTCCAGATAGTGCTGTTGTAACTTGTTGTCAGCCCCGCCTTGGTCTTTTTCCACCAGCCCTAACCATTGCCCGATTTTGCGTACCATTAATTTGATGGCGCGGAATATTTTCGGCAGCAGCCATATTACCAGTACGATAAATACCAACAGGAATACAAGAAACAGGATCGGATGATTCAGGGCAGCCCATAGGCCGCCGAATACCAGCAAGTCTTCACTGAATGATGCAATCCAGTTGGTGACAGGCTCAGGTGAGGTATTAATCAGCAGACGCGTACCTGCTTTGGTGGCGTGGGATGTGGCAGCCATACCGCCACCGAGAATACCGGCAGCAATTTCCAGTGAGGGGGTGACGTCTCCGACCGCCCCTGCTGCCAGCATGGCTCCGGCGGGAATGCGTACAAAGGTGTGCAGGGTGTCCCAGCCGGAGTCGACACCGGGTGTTTTATCCGCAAAGAACTCGACCGCGTACATGGCCCCGGCGGCCATGATGACCAGAGGATCTTGCAATGACTGCAGGTCGGGGGGCAGATCAATATTACCGGTTGAGCCGCCAATGCCCAGTACCAGTAAGGCTGCATAAAGGTTGATGCCACTGGCCCAGGATATTCCCATAGTGAGGGCAATGGTGCTGATGAGTGCTTGATATTCTTCCAAGAACGCCTCTTTTATGCTGTGTGTTCTTTTGTACGCCAAGGTGGATTGGCTTCCCATAACAAGGGTGCCAAGGTTAACCTTAACGTTGCCTGAACAGGATAACTATCTGAATTATGTCGCTATCTTTAAGTATTGTAATGTTTCTTGCGGGACTGGGCCTGTTTCTGTTTGGCATGAGCCAGTTGGAGGAGGCCCTCAAAGTGCTGAGCAGCACTTCATTTCGCCGCTTTCTGCGTCGCACGACCAGCAACCCTGTCAGTTCGATGCTGGGCGGAACTCTAACCACTATGCTGGTGCAGAGCAGTTCGATGGTCGGGCTGATGATGATGGCGTTGGTGGGGGCGGGTGTGATTCCGCTCTACAATGCCGTTGGTGTGGTGCTGGGAGCGAATTTGGGCACTACCTTCACCGGCTGGATTGTGGCGACGCTGGGGTTCAAGCTGGATCTGGCGACGCTGGCGGTGCCTTTGATGGGGGCGGGTGCGCTTTGGAGTGTGTTGCTTGCCCGTCGCGAATATTGGCTGGCCTGGGGGAGATTGGTGTTGGGGCTGGGGTTGTTGTTGTTTGGCCTGGATGCCATGAAAGGCAGTATGGAGGCCGTGTCAGCCCTGTTTGATGTGTCCGTATTGCAAGGTTATCCGGCCATTCTCTATTTGCTGGTTGGGGTGTTGTTTGCTGCCCTGATTCAATCCAGTTCGGCCGCCATGATGATCACTTTAAGCGCGCTCAATGCCGGTATTGTGGATTTGCCATCTGCGGCCGCTTTGGTGATTGGGGCCGATCTGGGCACTACCAGTACCCTTATGTTGGGGGGTATGACCGGCAGCGCCATTAAGAAGCAGTTGGCGCTTGCTCATGTGCTGATCAATGTGGTCACTGCGGTGTTGGCGTTCAGTTTGTTGCCGTTATTGCTGCCGCTGATTCAATCTTCCGGCTTGTCTGATCCTCTGTATCACCTGGTAGCGTTCCACAGTGGTTTCAATCTGATTGGGATTCTTTTAATGCTGCCGTTTATCAAGCCATTCTCGCATTTTCTGGAGCGGCGTTTTCTGGAAAGCGAAGAGGATGTGCGCACCTATATTCAGAACGTGCCTGTTACCGTAGTGAGTGAAGCGGTGGATGCAGTGCGTAAGGAGGTGGAATGTTTGTTGGTGAGAGTGGTGGCGCTGGCGCTGCAGAATATGAAGCTGGATGGGAGCAGTCTGGAGCTTGAGGACGAGTTGCAACAGCGACTGGATAAGGCGCTGATCGATGCGGGATCTTTTGAGTCGCGCTATGACGATATCAAAACGCTGGAAGGCGAAATTCTTGAATTTTGCGGCGCTGTTCAGGCCGGTACGGTGACACCGGAGCAGGTAAAGTGCTTGCACCGTTATCTCAATAGTGCTCGTCATGGTGTGTATGCGGCCAAGTCGCAGAAAGATATTCGTACAAACCTGGTGGAGCTGCGGCGTTCCGAAAGGCCAACACTGGTGCAGTTCTATCAGGATCAAATGGCACAGCAGGCGCTGCAGTTGAGTGCATTGCTGACGTTGTTAACCACCGAGCACAAGCCTGGCCACTTGCGTGAGGCGTTGGATGGTTTGAGGGAGCGCAATCGAGCTGCTCATTATGCGACACAGCAAGCTCTGTTTGTGAGAGGCTTGCATGAGGGGGCCGATGAGCGGGAGACTTCGACTTTGTTGAACGTGAATCGCGAGTTTCGTGCTTCTATCCATAACTTTTCTAAGGCTATTGGGTTTCTGCGGTTGCAAGATGAAGCGCTGGTTGATTAATGTGCGACTGGATACAGTGCTTGCGGTCTGTGTATATTGATGCCATCGATGAACTGTGTGCCGGTTCCCGTTTTGATGAGGGCGTTTTTTTTTCTTATAAAATTTGGATGCAGTCCACAGATTCCGAACACAATAGTTTCTAGGATCGCAGCCTTCGGACCATTAAGAGTTTCGGGGGTTTCCGCCGTGGTGTCTGCACCTAAATTCAAGCTCTCGGTATTGGGTGTGTTGAAAGGATTCGACTCAGCCAAAGTTCGTTTGCAGTTATCCAGACAATTGAACATGAATGATCAGCAAGTTGAATCGTTGTTGCAGAATAGCGCGCCGGTTTTGCAAAAGCTGATGGCACATGAAGATGCCTTCAAGCTGAAGGCCGCCTTACGTGAGGTTGGGGTTGATTGCATGATCAAGCCGGTACCGCTGACAGGCCTGGCAGAACGAGCTGGCAGTTTGAGCCTGTATAGCGGTGCTGAGCCGAAACCGGCCAGCCGTGCCCCGGTGGCGCGATCGAGTCGCCCTTCGCCGGTGCGCACCGGCAGAGCCTATGGGCGGCCTACGGCTTCCACTAAAGGCAGTGTCAGTATGTGGTCGGTCGTGGCGATGGCTGCTTTGGTGGTGCTGGCCAGTTGGTTGTTCAAGCAGCCTTCTTCCAGGTTGGATGGCGCGCGCAGCAATCAGGTTGCGTCGATGCTGGATTCTCGCTCTATTGATTGACGTTATTTCAGGTGACTGCCGTCGTCGGTAACGGCGTAGAACAGGCAGTCGCTCTTGGCGATGGTGGCGTTGGTTGTGATCATGAACAATTTAAGAGGCTGCGCCGGATGCAGCCGGTTGCCTTCCAGTTTCAGTATTTTGTCTTTTACATCCTTGCCTGCCGGTGTGTTGACGATCAATTTGTCCCAGCTTTCCGGCTTAACCCAGCCCAGTTGTACGTCCGTGGTGATACGGCCGAAGTTGTGACGCTCGACATTCGGTGGCAGGGTGATGTCGGCGTACACATCTTCTGCTTCGCTGTAGGTAATGGTGGCATCTGTCCGTAATTCCAGTCGTACCGGTTCTTTCAGCACATCCAGCTCCCAGTCCGCCTGTTGTGGCGTCAGTACGTCGGTTTGGCTGACGTAGCGGAGAATACCTTCATAGGCGATATCATCGGCTCTTGGATCCTGGGCGCCGCCGCATTCAATGGTCACGGTTGGCACGTTGCGTTCACTGTATTCGAAGAGTGCTCCCAGGCGTAAACCGGTTACCAGCATGCGCTCGGTGAACAGGCTGGTGAGTGCTTCATGTTGTGCATCCTGTTTCATCGAAACGGAGAAGGATGGGCCCATGCCGGATGTGTTGTGGATATCGATCAGGGCTTCTGGCTGCATGTCTTGCAGTATATCCAGAATCGCTTTGGCTAGGCGGCCTTGATCGCATTCGAAGGGCGCTTTAAAGCAGCGGTTCAGGTCTTTGTCGTCGGGCAGATGGCGATAGAAAAACAGTGGTTCCTGCAGTGATGTTTTGACCGAGCCGAAGAAGCAAAGGATATCCACAGCGGGTTCGACCCCCTGTTTTAACCAGCGAAAAATGCCACGGGTGCCGGAGGGTTCATTGCCGTGTAGAAGGGTGCAAATGGCACGCTTGCGCTGCCGGTTCTTGCCGGGAATATGGAGCAAGGTGGGCCCGGCCATTTCCTGAAGGAACGCCTCTACGGTGTCTCCCAAGCTGTCGGCGGTGGGATGGTACCAGTAGCGAATCAGGGGGCTGCCCAGGCTCATAGTTCGGTGCTCCATTGGCTGATGGATTGATGGGAATGATAGTTTGCACGATAGCGGTTTAGCATTTGGTGGCGCGCATCCTCGGCATTAAGGCCTGATTGCTGTAACCGGTGGAGTACGTTCAGCTGCCACTGAGCACCGTTGGTACGGGCAGCAATTCGATCGTGGATATTGCGCATCAGGCGTTTGGCTTCTGCTGTATCCATGCCGGCTTGTTGCAGGGCATCTTCCGCCAGGGGCAGTAAGCGTTTGGCCAGTTCCAGTACGTTGTATTCCACGACTTTGATCTGGCTGGAAGAGGGCCACAGCATGTCGGCATTAAGGCCATGTTGGGCTGCCCGATAGAAATTGTGCTCGGCGAATTTGAACGGCAACATGTTGGTTCGTTCTGGCATGGAATCCCGCAATGCCAGTGCGCTGCCCAGTAGGAACGCAGACGTGGCGCTCATGTCCTGCAGGCTGGGCCCTGAGGGAAGTGCGCGCACCTCCATGCGGATGTGGCCTCCATTGTGGTGATCGTAAATCGCTCGATTCCAGGGCCAGGTGCTGCCTTGATGCAGTTTCAGTTCATGCAGTTGTGGCAGCTTGCCTGCGGCTATCTGGGCCAGCGGATCTTCTTCATGCAGTATGGGCATGATGGGCGGGAACAGGGCTACTGTGGAGGCAAATAACTCCAATGGGCCTGTGCGCAGCCAGCCATTGCCAAAATAAACTCTGGGCGGATATTTGGTTTGGCCGTGTGCATCATCGCGACAGTCAATAGACTGTTTGAACAGGGCGATGCGGGTTTCTTGCCACAGCTCATGGCCAAACAATAGAGGAGAGTTGGCCGCTAACGCCAGAGCAATGGGGGTGACCAGCTGCACCGCATTAAAGCTGTTGGTGAACTGATCGGGGTTCAGGCGCCAATGTAATTGAAAGGAGGTATTGGCCCCCTCCAGCGTCACGTCATCCCAGGTCAGGTTCAGTGGTGGTTTGCCATCGATGTGGATGGCGAAGGGGGCGCCCCGCAGTTTACGCAATGCTTTATCCATGGCGCGGTAACGGGGTTGGTCTGTCATCATGTGCGGCCCAAACTGGCTGGGTTGGGCTGTGGGCAGGATGCCGATGGGCAGCAGTTCGGCGCCGTGCCCGGCTGCAATGTGGTCGGTGGCGGTGATGGCGCTACTCAGCTCCTGCTCGAAGGCTGCAAAGGGGCTGCCAGCGAAAGGTTGTGGTTGCAGATTGTATTCAAGGTTGAATTGGTTCAGCTCGGGGGTCAGTTGCGGGTTGTTGGCCTGTTTCAGAATCGCGAGGTTACAGGGCGCTGGATTGCCTTTATTATCCACCAGATAGAATTCCAGCTCCGCACCTAAGGAATCATCGCCCATACCAAAGCCGGGGCGCAGCAGTAGCTGTTGCAGTGCCTGCAGGTTGTGGCGAATCTTGTCATTAAAGCGGCGGTAGTCGTCTTCGCTAAAGGTATCCTGCCGAATATCAATGCCCATGCTGTGTGTTCCAGATGACTTTCCCTTGAGAATGAATCAGTTGGCATGATTAGTCCATGTTCTCGGTCATGGGATGGCGTGTTAGGGTTGGGTAAGTCAATCATGATTGTGGTTGTGATGTTGATTGTTGTTTTGGTACGATCGTTCAGAATTTAATGTCAGGTATGATGCCGCATGAAAAAAACAATAAAACGTACGATTTACGGTGTGCTGCTGGTGTTGGTGGTGGCAGTGGGTGCAGGTGTCCATGCTGTGTGGCCATTTTTGGCCTATCCCGTGGTGGATGTGCAGATCAGCCGTGTAGCACCGCAGCCTATAAGAGGGGAGGCGGAAGCTGAATTGCCGCAGCAGTTTATGGCGGGGATTGCAGTACGTGATATTACGCCGCCGATTGGTATTCCGAAAATGGGCTATTCCGCCTGGGCGCGGGATGCGGACGGTTTTCGTAATCGGCTGAAGGCGCGAGCCTTTTATTTGAAGCCAGTTGACGGAGAGCCGCTGCTGGTGTTGCAGGCGGATCTGCCCGCCAGCTCTTTGGTGCTGCAGCGGCGGGTGGCGGAGTTGGTGGCGGCTAACACCGATGTTGCGGTTCATAACCTGAGTATTCATGCCACCCATACCCACAGCGGGCCGGGGCAGTACTTTGCCAGTGATTTTTATAATGTATTTGGCTCTAACCGGCCGGGTTTTGATCCAGAAGTGTTCGAGTTTCTGGCTGAGCAAATGGCTGCGGCGGTCCAGGAGGCGTACCAGCAGCGACGCCCCGCCAAGATCGCCATAGGCAGTACACAGATGTACGGTGCCACTAAAAACCGTGCGATGGGTGCGTATGTGCGCAATGAAAATGTGGTGGATAAGCAGGAGAACGATGCTGCCGCACTGCGGGCGGTGAACCCTCTGATTACGCTGGTGCGCCTGGATGGGTTAGCGGCAGACGGATCTTATCAGCCGATGGGGGCGTTCTCTACGTTCGCGATACATGGCACCGGGATTCCGCCTTTTACCCATCCCTATCACGGGGATGTCTGGGCCTTTTTTGAGCGACAGTTGGAAGCCAATATCCGTGAACACTATCAGCCACCCTGGCCAGTCGTTCATGGACCGTTTGAGGCGAATCATGGAGACAACAACCCTAATTATCGCACCGGTCTGCGGGGTGATATTGAAACCCGCCGTATTGGTTTGGCGCTGGCGCAGCGAGCCTGGCAGCTGTACCGCAGTTTGGATGACCAACTTACCGATCAGGTTACCCTTTATTCTGCACAGCGCGAGTTAGATGTGCTGGATTTATCGGATGAAGATAAGGGTATGCTGTGTGAGCGGGCCGTTGTTGGCGCTGCCACGGTGGGTGCAGCCAAGAACGATGAAGTGTTTCCCATCAGCTACCTGCCGCCGTTTCAGCGCGGTTGGCCCGATGATCCGGTTGGAGATTGTCATGGCGAGAAACGCTGGATGTTGTCCAAATTACAGGCCTGGGGTTTACAACCCTGGCGTTACCCACACCGTATCTCCATCAGCGCTTTCCGCATCAATGAATTGTTGTTGGTGGGGCTGCCCTTTGAAATCACCTTTGAAGCGGGCAACCGCATGGCTGATGCTGTAGCCACTGCCGCAGGGCTGCAGAATGTGGAGCTGGCGCATGTTGTGATCAGCAGTCATACCAACGGCTTTTTCGGCTACAGCACCACTCCGGAAGAATATAGCGCCCAATGGTATGAGGGCGGGCACACCATTTATGGCGCCAATACAACACCGTTTTTGGCGAGAGAGTCCGCTGAACTGGTGGCCAGCATGCTGCGACAACCGGGCTATTATGACCTTCCAGAGCATTGGCAGTTCAATTTGCTGAGCGCACATTACTACCCCAAAGCGGTGGCACCTGAGGGTAAGCGCGTTCAGTTACTACCACCTGCGTTTACCGATGCGACCACCCACCAGGAACCACACTGGCAAACCCAGATGTTGGATGTGTCGCCCAGTCATATCAATTTGCATGAGCCACTGCTGTCTATCGAATTCAGCGATGATGGTAAGCACTTTTCGGTATTGACGGATCAACAAGGCACGCCGGTGGATGATGAAGGCGTTGATCTTCAGATCATTTATGACGGCGATTCAGATGCGGGTATGGCGCGTTATTTTTTGCGTTGGTACAACCCGGAAATTGCTGCTCCCGGTCGTTGGTATCGCTTCAGGGTAGAGGCGAGACAGGGTCAGGATACGTTTTTCTCCAGCCCTTTCCGTTAAAACGCATCACCTATAAAGCATCGGTTGATGTAAAACTGCACAAAGTCTAATTGGCATTCGTCACAACCGCGCTGCAAGGGGGTGACGCTATAGCGAGTTTGCATTACAGTAATTAGTCTTGATGTCTTTGAGCTGGCGCTGCCACCGCCGTGGTGCGCCTGCCTCTTTGTAAGATCCTATTCCATTTCGATCCAGCACCAGTCAGGCAGACTAAAGGGGGCTATATGGCATTATTTGGAAAAGTGGTGGATTTTCTCAGTGGCGGCATCGGCGAGAAAATCGTCGACACAGTCAAAGACTATTTCCCTCCCAAGCTCAGCGAGTCTGAGCGTTTAAAACTTGAAGAAGTCATTCGTAAAGCGGCACGAGAGCATGAATTGCAACTGCTTACCCTGGCACAGCAGGAGCAGGAGATGTTTGATCAGCGCATCCGAGAAATGGAAGGCACTGCGAAAGATCTTCAGCAATTCGGTATGTTTGGGCAACTGGTGGTGTTTTTGCGCGGTATGCAGCGGCCGATTTGGGGCTTTTTTGTGCTGTATCTGGATTACGCCGTGTTTGTGCAGAACAAATGGCCAACCGTCGAAATAGAGCAAGCGACAGGCTCTGTGGGTTTGGATTTTCAATCGGCATTCTGGATGATCAACTTTTTAGTGTTGGGTTTCCTGTTTGGTGAACGCGCTATGCGCAATGTTCTGCCTCTGTTGCAGAAGCGCATGGGCGGTACCACCACGCCTGAATCAGAGGCAAAAGGTTAACAGATATCGTTGCCGCCAAGCCCATATAGAGTGCCCACTCATAAAAGGGAGTTGAGTATGACATTTTCAATTGATGACCAAGGCTTGCTGCATGGGGATAGGGTCGAGCAGCGCCTGATTTCCGGCAAAAATTCCGGCAACTTTGAGCCCGGTCAGCTGGATATGATCGTGATGCATTACACCGCAGGCACCACCCTTGAGGGTGCAGTAAGCCACCTTGCCAAGCCTCACGTGCAGGCATCTGCCCACTTGGTGGTGGGGCGCGATGGTAGCATCGTGCAGATGGTTCCTTTCACCAAAAAGGCCTGGCATGCGGGGCGCAGTGAATACGCCAACCGGCAAGGCATTAATCAGTACAGTATCGGTATTGAAATGGTGAACGCGGGGCCGTTGCAGAAATCGGGCGATGGTTTCGTATCTCAATACGGGGGGCGTTTTGAAGAGAACGATGTGATTCAAGCGGTGCATCGTAACGAAAGTGGTGCCCGCTATTGGCACACCTATACCGAGGCGCAGATCATGTGTGCTTTTGAGTTATGTGGAGCCTTGGTGAATACCTACAACATGAAATACATTGTGGGGCACGAAGAGATAGCACCGCAACGCAAGAGCGATCCCGGCCCTGCGTTTCCATTGGAGACCCTGCGGGATCAGCTGTTACTGAGCCGTTCCGACAATGCCCCGCTGGCCCCTGATTTAAACCTGGCGCCTGCGGCCACCAAGCAGGCTCGGGTCAGTGCTTCAAAACTCAATATTCGCGAGCTGCCATCTTTAAACGCCAAGGCGATTCGTGACCCCCTGCCCAATGGCACGCGAGTCACCATTCTTAAACAGGAGAATGGTTGGGCCAAGGTTCGAGTGGAGCAGGAAGGCTGGGTGAAACAGGATTTTCTGGAAAGCTAAGCCACCCTTGCAGCCTTCGTTCATATCTGTATACAGCCCAAAGGTATCGAAATTTGATACCTTTGGGCTGCCTAGCTAAGACTTCTACCAGTCAGGTTGCTCATACCGATACACCCCGCCAAACTGATCGTGTTGCTTTCATCAATGGAGAAAACGCACATGATCGATACCATTAACGACAACTCCAAAGGCTGGCTGTTCTTTGTAAAGGCATCTTTTGCCGTCGCGCTGGCTGCGACTGCTGCCGGCATTCTGTTTATCCCTACTGATTTTCTGGTTAAAGGCTATATGGGGCTGTGCGCGCTGTTTCTGGTGAGTACCAGTATTACCTTGTCGAAAACCATGCGCGATGAACACGAAAATCAGCGTCTGATCAACAAAATATCCGATGCCAAAACCAAACAACTGATCAAAGAATACGCGGAGTAACTGCCATGAGCTTATGGACAAAATTGAACACCCTGTTTCGTGCCTCTGCCGAAGAACCACTGCATCATTTGGTGGACGCCAACAACATTCGTATTTTTGAACAAGAGATCCGTGATGCAGAAAAAGCCATCCAGCATGCGAAGTTGCAGTTGGCGACTGTCATGGCGGAGAAAAAGCAGTTGCAGCGCCACAATCAGGCGTTGGAGGAAAACATCAGCAACAAGGAGCGTCAGGCAGGCGAAGCCTTGGATAAACAGGCAGAAGAACTGGCATTGGAGTTGGCTGGGGTCATTGCTGAAGATGAGCACCTGCTTCAACAGCAGCGTAAGCAAGTCATCTGTCTGGAAAAGCAGGAGACGCACTTAAAGCGCCAGCTTAGAGTAGCCGCCAACGGTATTCAGAAGTATCAGCGTGAATTAACGTTGGCGAAGGCCAACCGTAGTGCACAGAAAGCCTTGGGCAGTTTGCAGGGATATTCCAATGGTTTGTCTGCGTCTATGGAGGAAATGGCATCGTCACTTAACAGCATTAAGCATCAGCAAACCCGGGCTACCGAAATGGATGAAGCCATGCGTGAGATAAACGCCGAGCTGAATGGCGAGCACCTGAATGATCGCCTCAAACAGGTAGGCATTACCTCCGGCGAGCAAGATGCCAGCGCCGTGCTGGAGCGGCTTCGAAAGCAGCGGGCGGCATGACGGGCCGCGCAACGTTGCAGCGTGCGCAGTTCGAAGTTCTCATCTACAGGGAGGGTTGGTGATGCTATTGAAAATTCTGGCGGTATTCTGTTTTTGTTTTGTTGTTGAACGCAGCATGCCCGGTTGGAGGTTACCACAAGTTAAGACTTGGCCGCTGCGTGTGCTTCTGATTAATGCGGTGCAGCTTGGGGTGGTGCTGCTAGCAGGAATTAGTTGGGAGCATTGGCTATCTTCTGCTTCTGTTATGCATTGGTCCGACTATATGCCCAATTGGGCTGGTGGATTGTTAGCGTATTTTATCGCGACGTTTGTATTTTACTGGTGGCATCGCTGGCGGCATGAGTACGATATCCTGTGGCTGGCGTTCCATCAGATTCATCACAGTCCCCGCCGACTTGAGGTAATCACCTCGTTCTACAAACACCCCGGAGAAATGGTCGTAAATTCTCTGATCGGCAGTGTTCTGGTGTACAGCGTGCTTGGCTTGTCTGTTGAGGCTGGATTGGTTTACACGGCCTGTACGGCCTTGGGGGAATTTTTCTACCACACAAATATCAAAACGCCGCATTGGATAGGGTTTGTTTTCCAGCGGCCTGAGATGCATCGTATTCATCATCAGGCCGGGCGTCACAAGAATAACTACGGTGATATCGTATGGTGGGACATGTTGTTTGGCACCTACGAAAACCCTAAGGAGTGGAGTGGGCAATGCGGGTTTACCGCAGCCAGAGAAGAGCGCTTGGTGGCTATGTTGATGTATCGGGATGTCCACAAAAAATGACATGATGCTGGCCCATAGTGTCATGTCACTTTTTTTCGTAATCGTAAACTGACCGTCGATGTGCGCGATTATCGGTAAAATTCCCATTTCTTTTGGATACTTGTTACAGCGCTCTGTGGATGGCATTGCGATTGCCTTATCCCAAGTAGATCAACACATTCTACTGGGGAAAGGATCATGAAATTACGTTTGGCCACTGCCATTATCATTGCATCGCTGGTTGCCGTATCCGCTTCTGCCATGCCGGTTGGCTATGATTTTTATCAGGGTGGCTATACCGGCGGGGCTTTCCTGCACGGGCATTTTGTCGGTGAGGATCTGGATGGAAATGGTCAGCTATCTTCTTTTTCCGGTGAGATCAGCGGCTTCGCGTTGAGCTTCAATGGTCAAGGCGGTTTGGCTTCCTTTGTTTTTGGTTTGGATGACCTGTTCGGGCTGGTCTATGACCTGAACGGCGGGCTACTGGGGGATGGGCTCTCCCGGCATATAGAAGGTCTGCTGGCATTCGACGGCAATTCACTGTTGGCGGTAGGCCCCGGGCCACTGTGGCGCACGTGTGGTGGCGGTTATGCCTGTGCTGTGGCTGCCAGTGGCCACAAACGATTTTACAGTGGTGAGGGTATCCAGGTCATGGCGCGCGGAGTTGCTGTGCCAGAGCCCGGATCAGTGGGTTTGATCGTGCTGGGCCTGATCGGTTTGGTGCTGGTGCGACGCAAGATCGGGGCCCAGCAGTAAGCGAAATTCCGGTGGCTCTTTGGCGTGGCTTTGTGGCAAGGTAGCTCTCAGGTCAATGCCAAAGCCTCAACATGAAAGTCTCAACGCAAGGATCGCTACCATGAAACCCTTGAAACAGCTTCTGATTGCCGCCGCGTTATCCACCCTGGTTGCCTGTGTTACAACCGAGCCTGCGCCCACTGCGGTGGATTACAACTATGATAGTTGGCGCACGATGATTCCCGATTCCTGCACCCATTTCTTTGATGGCTGTAATACCTGTAGTCGCGCTCCAGGGGCGGAAATGGCCGCCTGTACCCGTATGGCCTGCCCGAAATACGAAAAGCCGGTGTGCCTCGATGATCAGACCCAGGCTACGGTGGCTGAGTGATCGGGTTGTAAATCATGGAACTGTCCACTGAGCTTACAATGTCGCTTTGGTTATGCCGATCTGGCAGATTAAGCCACTGAATCAATTCTGGTTTTTTCAGTCTCTTCTATTAGAATGAAGGCAATCTGTCAGATCCAAATCCGCACACGAGCGATGAAAAACAGAACATTATGACTCAGCCTATGGATTTTGAAGGTGTTGAACGCCTTCCCCTAAAAGAATACACCGAACGCGCCTACCTCGATTACTCCATGTACGTCATTCTGGATCGGGCGCTGCCCAGTCTGGGGGATGGGCTTAAACCGGTACAGCGTCGCATTATCTACGCTATGTCCGAGCTGGGGTTAAAGGCCAGCTCCAAGCACAAAAAATCCGCTCGTACGGTGGGTGACGTGCTGGGTAAATATCATCCTCACGGTGACAGTGCCTGTTACGAAGCCATGGTGCTGATGGCACAACCTTTCTCCTATCGCTATCCATTGGTGGACGGGCAGGGTAACTGGGGGTCCCCCGATGATCCCAAATCCTTCGCTGCCATGCGTTACACCGAATCCCGTATGGCCCCTTACGCTGAAGTGCTGTTGGCGGAGCTGGGGCAGGGCACAGTGGAGTGGCAGCCTAATTTTGATGGGTCTCTGGATGAACCTGTTGTGCTGCCTGCACGTCTACCCAATGTGCTGTTGAACGGTGCGATGGGTATTGCGGTGGGCATGTCCACTGACATCCCCCCCCATAACCTGCGGGAGGTGGGCAACGCCTGCATCAAGCTGCTGGAAGATCCCGGTTGTTCGGTGGATGATCTGTGCGACATCGTGCAGGGCCCTGACTTTCCCACCAATGCCGAAATCATTACGCCTCGCAACGACATCATCAAGATGTACGTGACCGGGCGCGGGTCTTTGCGTATGCGCGCTCGGTATCTGATGGAAGACGGTGACATCATCATCACTGCGCTACCCCATCAAGTGTCCGGCAGTAAAGTGCTGGAACAGATCGCCGATCAGATGAACAAGAAAAAGCTGCCCATGGTAAGCGATCTGCGGGATGAGTCGGATCACGAAAACCCTACCCGTCTGGTGGTGACGCCCCGCTCCAATCGTATTGACGTTGAGCAATTGATGGGCCACCTGTTTGCCACCACCGATCTGGAGCGTACCTATCGTGTCAATATGAACATGATCGGTAACGATGGCCGCCCTGGTGTGAAAGGTTTGCTCGACCTGCTCAGCGAGTGGCTTGAGTTCCGTATCACCACCGTGCGCCGCCGTTTGCAATACCGTTTGGATAAAGTGCTGGATCGGCTGCATATACTGGAAGGTTTGCTGATTGCGTACCTGAATATTGATGAGGTGATCCATATCATCCGTACCGAGGATGATCCCAAGCAGGTCATGATGGGGCGGTTTGGGTTGTCGGATATTCAGGCTGAAGCGATTCTAAATATTCGACTGCGTAATTTGGCCAAACTGGAAGAGTTTAAGATTCGCGGTGAACAGGAAGAGCTGGAAGCCGAACGTAAAAAGCTGGAAGCCATTCTGAACTCCAACGCCAAGCTGAAGAAGCTGATCGTGGATGAAATTCGCGAAGACATGGAAAAGTACGGTGATGACCGCCGCTCGCCCATTGTGTTGCGGGGTGAGGCCAAGGCGCTGGATGAAACCGAGCTGGTGTCTGCCGATCCGGTTACTGTGGTGCTGTCTACCAAAGGCTGGGTGCGCGCCGCCAAAGGCCATGACGTGGATGCTGTCGGCTTAAGCTATAAAGCAGGCGATGAATACAAAACCTCTGCTTTGGGCAAATCCAATCAGAATGCGCTGTTTATTGATAGTACCGGTCGCAGCTACTCATTGCCTGCCCATACTTTGCCATCGGCCCGTGGCCAGGGTGAGCCTCTGTCGGCGCGTTTGTCGCCGCCTTCTGGTGCCACGTTCGATGCAGTGTTGATGGGGTCTGACAGCCAGCGCTATTTGGTGGCCAGTGATGCCGGATACGGTTTTGTGGGTAAATTAGGTGATGCTCAAACCCGTAATAAAAATGGTAAGGCGTTTATCAATCTGCCCAAAGGCAGTCGCGTGTTGCAGCCCCAGCCAGTGGTCGATGCCGAGAACCAGTATGTGGTGGCGGTGACGAATGAAGGCCGTATGTTGATGTTCCCGGTGGCAGAGCTGCCGGAATTGGCCAAGGGTAAAGGCAACAAGATCATCAGCATACCCGGTGCGCGGGTGGAAAGCCGTGAGGAATTTGTGATCGGCATAGTGGTGCTGGGGCGTGAAAATCAGCTGAAGGTATTCGCCGGTAAGCGCCATATTGGTTTGAAGTTTGCGGATTTGGAGCATTATCTGGGTGAGCGGGGCCGTCGTGGTAATAAGTTACCGCGAGGATTCCAGAAAGTTGATGCTATTGAGGTAGTGTAATCCCTGCCATACTTCCAAAAAGGTTGTTTGGAGCTGAGAAAATGAGCGCTGCCAAGCTGGATGAACGCCCTGATTTTATGCGCGGCATTTATATTCGGTTATTATACTTTGCGTACCCAGAGCAAAAGTTAATTACGCTTTCTCTTTAAAAGATGCTTCTTCTTTCTTCTGGTTCTTAATATTGAAGTTGTTAAAGATATTCTCAAGCGCCTCGTCAGATTCGTCACAACCTAAACGTTTAGCAATTTCCTCGAAGCTATCTTTGTTTGATTCTTGATTTTTTTTTGCTTCATTCATTCGTTATCCTCATTACGCAGGATTTTTGAGTACTTGTTGAATCGGTAAAATGCCAAGAATATTCATACTTATCAATAGATTAACTAATTATTCGTGCTGCTCGCTTTGCTCTCGCTTTCGCGATTCGCGGATATCACATAATGTTTGACCATGACACCGATCTTAGATATGATACTTTCATCAAATAAAAAGCGCCGCGTCCCGGGCTAATGAGAGGCGGCGCTTTTTATGGGCTGTTTTAGACATTTAAAGCTCCTGTTTTGGAGCTACCCAGTCAATTTTTACGTGTAAGAACAAGCGCAGTGAGGGCAAGCTCTATGGACGAAAGTATACTAGAATCAATCAAATTCCTCAAGTCAAAGAAATCTTTCCAAGAGCGCAAGCAGCGTCAGTTGGAGAAATCAAACCCAAATGCTGCAGCAAGGCACGCTGAGTCTGCAGAAGGCTTCGCAAAGATAATAAGCTGGTTTGAAGAGTGCTTAGCTAACCCTCCCAAGCGCCCAGTAAGCAGTGATGACGTAGAAGGCTTGTTTTCCCTGAATCCACTTGATATAGACGATTTGCCCGAAGACTTTCGGGAAGAAATCAGCATTACCGAAGGGGACAAACAGGATGCTCAAATCATTGAGCTAATGCGAATTGCAAACAGGCCCCTCGATCTCAACGAAATTCTTATCGCATGCTGGCGCAAATACAACGTCCAGCACAAGCGAAACCAGCTCACTGCACGACTTTATCGTCTTTCAAAGCGCGGCGAAATTCATCCCGTAAACAAAGGCACGTATGCGCTTGGTGCTGGACCTGAATCTGGCCAAGAAGATGAAGCTCAAGAGCAGCTAATCTAAATAGTTCTGGGGGAATAGTATGAAAAGAAGAGCGTGCAGCCTGGTTTGTGCCCACCTGCTTACCAGGCGATGAAACTGCTGTTCACATTCGATAGGGCTCAGAATCCGTCACGAATGTGAACAGCAGGTGGTCATGCTTAAGGAGGCGTTGCATCCTTTTAACTCCGAACCAAGTCGGTCTGCGTGGTGCAACACGCAAATCTTGGCCGAATAAGGAGGTGATGCAAATGGCCGAACAGCAAAAGCTTAACTTGGATGTTCCGGAAGGTTATGTAGTAAAGTTTGTAGCTTATATAACCCTAAAGAACGGCAAACGATTGTACGCTAAATCGTGTGGAAAGAAAGCTTTTCCAATAGTTGTTAAAGCCTAAGTATTGGGCTATCGCAACGCCTCCTCTCTTTTTAGATTAGCCTAGTTTCTAATATCTGCTCAACATGCATTCTGTTAAAATTTATTGCCCCCCCCCCCCCCGCCCGCGGATGGTCGCACTTTTGATCCAGCTTCCGATGGCGCTCCTCATTAACAAGTTCTTTCATAAGTCAGGCGCTTGCCAGCAATCCCTGAGAGTAGGATTTCAGCGCGCTCAGCGTCATCAATCTCCAGCTTTACGCGATGGTTGTAACGGAAGTCAAACTCCGCCAGATAGCGGTTTAAATGGTTGTGACCGCGGTGCTGATAGGTGCCTTTGATGTCTCGCTTGAATACCTAGAAGCAATTCTCAATAGTGTTTGTGTGGATATGGCTTGAACTCTTCCGAACATGTTCGCCACGTCCGTGGTAAACGGCGTGATGAGCCGAAAACTCTTTGTCGATTTTTTGTAGATTATTGCCTGATCGGTCATCGGTTGCGCCTCACGAGCAAGATTGGCTTTCACAATTGGCAGAATGGTTTCAACTTTGATGTCATCGGCCACCATTGTGCGGGCCTTTGCCGATGCCTGTTGTATTTCCCATGTATGTCTCACCCACATCGACGAGGCCTTCACCTGACCCAAATGGAGCCAAGTCCTTGCTCTTCATTGCTTCGCGAGCACGGTGGCTCATGAACCAAGCGGTTTTAAGGGTCACGCCAAGGGTGCGGTGAAGCTGGTTTGAGCTGATTCCTTTCTTGCTAGAAGCAATGAGGAAGATGGCCTGGAGCCACAAGTGCATTTTGACGTGAGACGATTCAAAGATGGTGCCGACCTTAACTGTAAACGGCTTGCGGCACACATAGCACTTGTAAGCGCCTATGCGGGTAGATTTACCCTGCATCTTAGACACACGCTCACGCTCACCGCAGTTGGGGCAGGTTGCGCCATGAGGCCAGAGCTTTGATTCAACAAGCTCGTATGCGGCTTCCTCGTTGTGAAAATAAGGCTTTGATAAAATTGACATGGCGGTATCCCCTTGGCGTGATATCCGTATCTCGAACCACTCTGGGTACGTAAAGTATAATAACTTGCATTTATATACCGCCGCAACGCCATTATTGAGCAGATTCGGGAAGTCAGCCCGGATCTGCCTAAAATTGCGCAACTGATCGGCAAGGATGCCGGTATCTCCGCTAATATCCTTCGTACGGTCAATTCACCGGCTTTTAACTTACCCAACAAGATAGGCTCCATCAATCAAGCGGTGATGCTGCTGGGGCTGGATCCAGTGGTCGGCTATTGCCGACGCCATTTTTGCAGAGCTGTGTATCAGTGAAGAAGACTTCAGCGACATTGAGCATGAAATTCGTGAGCAGATGGTGCTTGTAGGTTAATTCATTAATCGGCAGCACTAGGCTGTTTTTCAGTCCCGGGTATTATCCCAGCCCCAAGCTCCAGCAGTTGTTCAACGCTGGCCTCATCAAAATGACGTTTTCCGACAAAGGCGATGGCGTGGTGGCCCCGCTGACGCATTGCCCCTGCGTTGGGCACCCCCAGTGGCCACAGAAAATAACGCTCGCGCCGGGATGAGCTTGCGATCAATCCGTCGCTATCAAACCAGTTCTTAACGTTGTCCCCGGCGGGGAGTGAGCGCAGTTGATCGTAGTCCTGCAGCTGGTAGCGTTGTCCGCTGTCTGCGCTGGGTTTGTCGACGTGCACCAGATAATGGGTGGCGGCTTCCACCATCAGGCTGGCGGGGTGTTCGTCGGCCTTAAGGTGAGTGGAGAAGGCCATAATCGGCTCCAGCGTATCCTGGTTGGCTATGTGGGTGAGTTGCTGTTGCAGCGGTGAATCCATGGGAATGTGCACGCTGTGATAACAGCCGCAGGGATGAATGCTGTCATAGAACAAGACGGTGCCGTTTTCCTGCAGGGTCACACGCCACACCAGTCCATCCAGCTCGCCGCCATACCAGTCGTTGGGGGTGGGTTTGGGGCGCTCGGGAAACCATAGTGTGTAATTCAGTTGCAGCAGGATGCGATCACCATAGCGAATGTAGCTGGAATCCGAATAGACGGTGGGTAGATCTGTGTTGATACGGCGCTGCTGGCCGGTCGGATTCCACTGGGCGGCACCGGGCCGATCCGCCAGGCTCTGCTGGGCGATTGCAAAGACCGGCGCGTGGGCCTGAATCAGTTGTTGTCGTTGCGCGGCGGGTAAAATAGGCACCGACAAGGGGTGGCTTTGGTAGGCGGCATGTAACCAGTCTGCGGCGGGGATAGGCCGAGTGATCGATCCTGGGTTGGCGGGTGGGGTTAAGCGCAGGAGCGGCTCGGTGGGGGTGGTAACGGCCTCAATGCGCTGGCGCATGTCCTGCTGATATTCCTCAATGGAGCCGGCGGCACCGTATTTGATGAGGGCGTACAACCCGAAAAACCGTTGCCAGCTGCTGTAGCTGTCGGCCACCGTCACGGCGGTTGGCGGCAAGGGTTGGTGCAGGCTGGCCTGAAACAGCTCGGCATCGCATTGGCGGCGAAAATCGTTGAACGGCGTGAGGGGTTCTTTGGCCGTTGGTGGCAGGGCGCGCCATTCGATGGCCAGACTCGTCATGCCCAGGTTATGCAGTTGTTGGCGCCAGGCCCGCTCTTGCTCTTGGTTTAGCTTTGTACCGTTAAAACTGGACCAGAAACGGCTAGTACGGTAGGTGGCAAACCCATCCACCGGTGCGTATTGCGCATCCTGCACCGAATGACGGGCTACCGCATCCTGCAGTGCGGCCAGTTGAGTTTGGCAGGTCTGTGCCGAGCTGGAGTCTGCCGGGTTGGTAGTGCATCCGACCAGCCACAGCAGGCTAATGGCAAGTGCGATGCAAGGTCGATGCAGGGAGGAAATCATAGGCGGCGTAGTCCTTGTAGTGTTGTTCGGCCCAGGGTTTCAGCGCCGTCAGTGCGTCTTTCGCCAGGCTGGCATTGGTGCTGTCCACCAGCCACTGGGGGATCATGCCACCCCAGCGGCTACCGGACTGATATTGTACTCGGGTTTTGCAGGATTCCAGAGCTGTTAACAGCCAGTGGCCCTCTGCCGTTTGAATGCGCAGATGTCCGGTTGCGCGGGGGTGGCTGTCGGGCTGGTTGATCATGTTGATCCGAATCTGGTTCGGGCCAAGGGGCTCAATCTCGAACAGGGTGATGGCGTCTCGTGGCTTAAAGGGCCAGCGGCTTTGGGTGATAAATTGAACCCGGGTTTGCAGCGGCGACGGGCGCTCCAGTACGTGCACTTTATGGGTATAGGGTAACCAGTGGTGCTGGGTTGAGGCATCCTGCAGTAAGGGTAATAGCTGCCCGATGGGGGCATGGATGGTGATTTCGGCCCGCACCAGCTGATAATGAGGCTTGGCTGCCTTATCTTGCTGGATCCAGAGCTGCACCAGATCGTCTGTCTGGCTCTGTTGTTGATTCTGCGGTTGCCAGCTTTCACTGTGGCCGGGGCTGACTATCCAGATCAATATCAGCGCCAAAGCCCTGGGCCAGACAGTCATCATAGGTGTGCTCCATCTTGGTTGCCGCTTGTTGCAGGTCCAGTTCCGGGTCAATCTTATAAGGCTCCAGTACGCTAACATAAACCGGCCCCGACCGCAGTTGGGCTGAGCGTGGCGGCAGCCGTGTGCCGCTGTTGTGGATCACGATCGGTACGATGGGGATCTGGCAGTGGCGGGCGATGGCAAATGCCCCTAATCGAAAGCTGCCAACGCGTAATCCCTTGCCGTAGCTGCGGGTGCCCTCCGGCGCGATGACAATGGAACAACCGGCGGCCACGCGTGCGGTGGCTTGTGGTAGCAGTTGTTGCTCCCAGCCTTCGCCACGGGTTACAAACACGCTGCCGGTGAGGCGCAGCAGTGGGCCGAGCAGCGGGTTGTGGGCGAGGCTCTGCTTGGCCACTCCGGCCACGCCGCCTTGGCGGGCGCTGCTGCTGATCAGGGCGGCTACGATAACGGGATCCAGGCCGCTTTGATGGTTGAATATAAATACCGCCGGGCCAGTATTAAGGCGCTGAGGATGCTCGCAATGTAGAGTCAAGCCAGCCAGGCGAGGCCCGAGACAGCCGACAACGCGGGTCATGGCTTTTGCAATGGAGGCAGGAGGGCGGCCGCAGAGCTTAAGCAGGCTGCCCCAGGCAATGGCGCTGATGGCGGGGATGATCAATGCCAGTATAAGATGAAGCGGTCGTAGCAACGTCATTGCCGGACCGCTGCGGGGCATCTAGTGTGCGCCGTGTTTCTTGAGAACGTCAATGTAGCCCGGCTGATTGCCGTGTTCGGCCGCGATCTGGGCCAGGGTGCGGCCTTGTTTGTCGGCGGCGTTGATGTTGCGACCCTGGGCGGTGAACAGCCCCAGAAACTGGTCAAAATAGTCCACGGGCAGGCCTCGATAGGCTTTGGTCAAAACGTGAAAATCGGCATTCTCGTCGCCAACTGGCTGCATCTCCAGAAAACGAGCCACTTTGGCTTCGTCCAGCTCCTCACCGATAACCTTCTGCTTGTCTTTGCTTGACATGGTAATACTCTCTTTAATTTACAGGTGGCGATGCGTCGGTCGCGCATAGTACCACTACTTGTTGCCCAGCAACACTGCCAGCCAGCGGGTCTCGGGGTTGGATTCCAAGGCCAGCTTGACGATCATGGTAAGGGGGATCGACAGCAGCATTCCCACCGGCCCCAGCACCCAGCCCCAGAACAGCAGGGATAAAAACACCACTAGGGTGGACAGCCCCAGCCCCTGGCCCAGATAGCGTGGCTCAATGATGTTGCCCATCACGATATTCACAATGAGAAACCCCAGGGCAGTGAACCCGGCCCCGCCAAAGCCGAATTGCACCAGTGACAGCAGCACCGCAGGTACGGCCGCGATGATCGAGCCAATATTGGGGATAAAATTCAGCAAGAACGCCAGCAGTGCCCACAGCACGGCATAGTCCACCCCTTGCACAGTCAGCCACACGCCGATGAACAGGCCGGTGCCAACGCTCACCAGCGTCTTGATGATCAGATATTGCTTTACGGAATCGTTAAACTGCTCAAAGGCGGAGAGTGATCGATGTTGCTCACCCATGGCGCGGCGGAATTTGCCGGGGAAACTGGAGGCCTCAAACAGTATAAACAGCACTGTTAGAAAGATCAGGAAGAAATCCGTCAGCACATTTCCGAAGCCGGTGAGCACCTTGCGCACCAGATCCATGGCCTTCCCCGGATTGATCTGCTGTTTCACCATCTGTTGGGAAAGCTCTATACCGTGCCCTGCCAGCCAGCGGGTGATGGCGGTGGTCTCCTCCAGCAGGCTGGCCTGGTAAGTCGGCACCTGACGGGCAAAGTCGTTGATGGAGGCGGCCACTACCACCGAGAAGCCGCCTATGGTCAGTACCACAACCATGATCACCAGGGTTACTGCCAGAGTAGTGGGCACCTTGCGGGATTCCAGCCACATCAAGGCGGGTGCACACAGGATCGCAATGAAGGCGGAGAGCAAAAATGGCACCATGATCTCCACGGCCGCCTTCATGCCGGCCACCACAACTACGAAACAGGCAAAGCCCAGCAGAAAGCGCAGGGTGGGGCTCAGGGTTGAGTTTTCCATATGGATTCCTGTGGGTATTTAGCTGGACGGGGGTGCGCTTTGTTCGGGCAGTGGCGTCGCCTGGCTTTGGGTCTCATCCACAGCGAGTTCTTGTGGTTGGTCGACCTTAGGCTCTTCCTCCTCTGCCAGCATTACTGCGGCGCAGTGGTCATTTGGATTCGGTTCCAGCTTGTTCACACGAATCAGTTGTTTCAGGCTTTCCACATAACGAAAGCCTTCTTCCGAGTAGTGCTCAAGGCCTTGCGCCAGATAGCAGCCGTTTAGCCTCTTGTTTTCCGCCCGCAATTGCGCACGCGCCGCGCGCAGGTCTCGATAAGCTGGGTGGCTATTGAGATTACGCATGTAACTGTTCACTGATGCTTGAGGTGTTTGGAACAGGCGCACTTCGTGCTTTTTGCCTTCAGGTCGTGATTCCGGCACCAAGCCACAACCGGGTCTGAAACACCACTGACCGAAATAGTTATTACCTTCTACTGCAAACCGGGAGGTGCCCCACGCGCTTTCCATCGCACCTTGAGCCAGCACCAGGGAAGGGGGCAGGGCATCCACCTTGATCAGCAAGCGCTGACGAATGGTGGCCGGATCGTCGCTTTTGATGCGATAACGCTTGGCCAGCACCATGAGCTCGTCGTCATCGACCTCGTTGGCTTGAATGCGGGCCCGTAACGCCAGAATCTCCTGATTGCGGACATCCACTTGCTCATGGATAAACTCGAAAAACGCCTTTTTGCGTTTGCGAACCTGTTTTATGGCGGCGAAATCAGGTTTGGCAGAGGCTGTGATCTGTTCTGGCACCCGTGGCGGTGTTTCTTTCAGTAGGCTGCGGCTGAACTGCGAATGCAGCCCGATGAAGCTCAGGCAAAATACCAAAACCAGTAAAAGAGGCAAGTGTCTTGACATGCGTTGATCCCTTAAATCCCTAATGAATGGATTACGCCATGTTCGTTACCAATTTGCAACGCGACCTACTTTTTATATAGCAGGCTTAACCGTGTAGAATAGCGACCAATTGCGACCTTGGTACTGTTAAGGAATGGGCGTGCACGACATACTGCTGATTAATATTTCCGGGCCAGATAAGCCCGGTGTGACCTCTACCATATCTGATTTGCTGTCCCGCTACGATGTGAACGTGCTGGACATCGGGCAGGCCGTGATTCATGACACCCTTACTCTGGGCATGGTAATAGAGGTTCCTCCGGGCTCTGAATCGTCGCCGGTGCTGAAGGATGTGCTGTTTGCCTGTCACGGCATGGGCATGGGGGTTCGCTTTACCCCTATCAATAATGCGGAATATGAAGATTGGGTCGGAGGGCAGGGCAAGGATCGTTTTATTGTTACCATTCTGGCGCGCAAAATCACCGCCAAGCATATTGCTGCCGTCACCAGCATCGTGGCGGGGCATGGCCTCAACATCGATCATATCAATCGGCTTTCCGGGCGCATCTCCCTTGGGGAGAAGAGCAAAGATCAAAAGGCCTGTGTCGAACTCTCTGTGCGGGGAGCCCCCCGTGACATCGCCCAGATGCGGGCCCAGTTCCTGGCTGCGGCCGGTGATCTGGGGGTTGATATAGCCTTCCAGAAAGACAACGCATACCGTCGTAATCGGCGTCTGGTGTGTTTCGACATGGATTCCACGTTGATCGAGGCTGAGGTAATTGATGAGTTGGCCAAGGCTGCGGGGGTAGGTGAGGAAGTATCCGCCATCACCGAGCAGGCCATGCGCGGTGAGCTGGACTTTACCCAGAGCTTCAAGCGTCGGGTGGGTTTACTCAAAGGCCTGGATGAATCCGTGCTGGAGGGCATCGCCCACAGCTTGCCTATCACCGAAGGCGCCGAGGATCTGATTCGTGCATTAAAAGCGCTTGGCTACAAAACCGCTATTCTTTCAGGAGGCTTCACCTACTTCGGCCATTACCTGCAGCAGAAGCTGGGCATAGATTACGTCTTTGCCAACGAACTGGTGGTGCATAATGGCAAGGTTACCGGCGAAGTGCAGGGTCAGGTTGTCGACGGCAAGCGTAAGGCAGAGTTGCTGAAACAACTGGCGGCGCAGGAAAACCTCAACCTGCAACAGGTGATCGCCGTGGGTGATGGTGCCAACGATCTTCCTATGTTGAGTGTGGCAGGGTTGGGCATCGCCTTTCGCGCCAAACCCATGGTGAAAGAAAGCGCAGATCACGCCATATCCGAATTGGGGTTGGATGGCATTTTGTATCTGTTGGGGGTGCGGGATCGAGACAGTGAGGAATTGTTGACTCGATCCTGATGTCTATGACGGTGATGTTTATGAAAAGGGCACCTTTTGCGTAAACCGGATCGCTATACCATAACTCTGGAAACGCCGACAGCGGATAAGCTGAAACCCCTGTGGTGTGAGCTGGAGCAGCGGGCCGACAGCAGTTTCTTCCAATCCTGGACGTGGGTGTCTACGTGGCTCGACGTTTATCAGCCTGATTGTCAGCAGGTAAGCATTTACTGTGATGACGTGCTGGTGGGGTTGGGGTTGTTGACCATTTCTGTGGAATGGCGACATCGCTGGTTGCGCTCCAGAGTTTTGCGTTTGGGTCAGACAGGTGATCCCGCCCAGGATCAAATCTGGATCGAATACAATGACTTGCTGTTGGACCGCGCGCATGTCGATGGGGCTTCCCAGGCGTTTATGGCGTTCATGCTGCAGCAGTCGAGCTGGGATGAGTTTCAGTTTGGAGCCTGCACCGAGGCTTGTCAGCGCCGTTATCAGCACGAGGGTTGCAGCTCGGTTGAGAGGTGGTCCGCCCCGGCGTACAGTGTGGATTTGACCGCTATACGCAAAGATCAGCGCGCTTATCTGGAAACGCTTTCCCGCAATACCCGCTATCAGATCAATCGCAGTGAGAGGTTGTATCAGGAAGCGGGGGAGCTTGAGTTCACGGTGCTGAGCGCTGCAGACGCAATAGCAGGTTACTGGGAAAGGTTGTCACAGTTGCATCAGCAGCGCTGGGGCAGCCAGCCAGTTCAGAGTGGATTTGCCAATGCCAGCTTCGTGGAATTCCATCAGGCACTGATTCGCGAAGGTGCCAAAAACGCAGAGGTGGAGTTCTGCGCTCTCAGTTTGCATGGCCAAGTTATTGGTTTGCTTTATAACTTCTTATATCGTGGTTGTGTTTACTTTTATCTGTCGGGGTTGGAGTTTGAGGCTGACTCCCGTTTCAAGCCAGGCTTGGTTATACACGCGCGAGCCATTCAACACTATTTGGATCGTGGCATGGATCGCTATGATTTTATGGGCGGGGAGGCCCGCTATAAACAGTCACTGGGCCACCAGCATGGCACACTCCAGCTGGTGAGCTTGCAGCGACCAAAAGCCATGCTCAGATTGGAGCAATTGGGGCGCCGGTTAAAAGCACGTTTGCAGGCGCAGCAGGAGCGGAGAGAACATTATTAATATTGATGCGAATAGCGTTACGTTGCAGAGCGGGGCAGCCAAAAAACTGGGGCTGGCGGTGCTGGCCTGGATAGTCATTTGGGGCCTGATTTTTTATGATTCACTACAGAGTGCCGCCAGCGTCTGGATCGTCAACGATACCTTCAACCATTGCTTTTTTGTGTTGCCGGCTGTGTTGTATGCCTTGTGGCGGCAGCGCGGAGCCATCCTTCAGCAGCCGCCAGCCTATTCTGTGTTGGGTTTGCTGGGGGTGCTGGCGGCGTTAGTGGTTTATGCCCTGGGAAAGGCGGCATACGCTGAACTGTTACAGCATTTGGCCATATTTGGGCTGATCCCGGCGGTAGCGTTATATCTGTTTGGGTGGCGTGTCATTGCCATCATCTGGGCACCGCTGGCCTTTATCCTCTTCAGTGTCCCGATGGGGGAGGAGTTTTTCCCCCAATTTCAAGATATCACCGCGGATATGGCCGTGGCCTTGTTAAAGATTATCGGCATTCCCGTGTATCGTGACGGGTTATACATCTCTGTTGCCAACGGCAATTTTGTTGTGGCAGAAGCCTGCTCGGGCATCCGCTTCTTCATCGCCTGCGTTGTGATCGGATGCGCCTACGCCTATTTGAATTTTATCTCCAAGTGGCGTGCCTTTGCGTTCGTTGTGTTTTCCATCGTGATGCCAGTGGTGGCCAACGGCTTTCGCGCCTTTGGTATCATCCTGATCGGGCACCTCACCGAAATGGAGCATGCGGCAGGGGCTGACCATCTGATTTACGGTTGGTTCTTCTTCGCAGTGGTGATCGTGTTTTTGGTCATGGTGGGTTACTGGTTTTCCGATGGACAACGGCAGTGGCAAAGCGAGGTGGTTAATGTTCATGAGGGCTGGCATCTGCGTCGACCCTCGTTGTTGTTGATGGCCAGCGCCCTGCCCTTTGTATTGGCGCTGGGGGTAAAGATTGTGGTGAGCCAGCAACAAAGCCACACATTTGATATGGTTGAGCGCGGTCTGCAACCGGTCAGCGAGCAGCAGGTGGAGCTAGAGCCCTGGACACCTCGATATATTCACGCGGATGCTTATCGGGTGGGGTATGATGCTGCGAATGGAGTCCATCTATACCAGGCGATATACTTCCTAAACGTAGAAGGCCGCGAGCTGATCAGCTCATTCCAGCGCTTATTTGAGCGTAGAAGGTGGACGCTGAAGGCGGAGTATGTCCAAGAGGTGCCGGAAGTAGGTACAATCACCATAAGCCACCTAACCTCCATATCGGGCCACCAACGGCTTATGGCGCACTGGTTCGTGGTACCTGGTCGCATCGACAGCCGTGCTTCTGTCATCAAATTGCAGCAGGCGATCAACACGCTTTCGTTCAGGTCGTCCGGTGGTGCCATGGTGGCGGTAAGCATGGAGTTCTCGGATTCCCTGCAAGCGGCACAGTCTAGGTTGCTGCAGGCGTTGCAGGAAAGTGCGTTAGAATTAAGTCAGTCGGTGACATCACAGTAAGCAGTCCCTGGAAAGGCAAGGAGATACAGATGCAACATGCAATGACCATTGATGTGGAAGACTATTTTCAGGTCTCTGCTTTTGAAGATCTGGTTAACCCTGGCCAGTGGGACAAGATGGCACCGCGCGTGGAGGCGAATACGGATCGTCTGCTGCAACTGTTTGCCGATCACGATACCAAGGCCACCTTCTTCACCTTAGGTTGGGTTGCCCAGCGGTTTCCACAGTTGGTGCATCGTATCGTCGAGCAGGGCCATGAGCTTGCCAGTCATGGCACCATGCATCAGCGCGCCAGCGGTCAGAACCGTGAGCAGTTCAAGGCAGATGTAGGGGATGCCAAGCGGCTTTTGGAAGATCTCTCCGGCAAACCGATTTTAGGCTACCGCGCCCCCAGCTTTTCCTTCACCAAAGAAAATCTATGGGTGTACGAGGTGCTGGCAGAAGAAGGTTATGTCTACAGCTCCAGTGTCTACCCGGTTGTGCATGATCACTACGGCATCCCCGATGCGCCCCGTTTTCGCTATGAAACCCCTGCCGGGGTGGACGAAATCCCTCTCAGCACCCTGCCGGTGTTTGGCAAAAACGTGCCCATATCAGGCGGCGGTTATTTTCGGCTATACCCCTACATGTTCACCCGCTGGGCAGTCAGTCGCTTCATGAACAAAGAGGCGCAGCCGTACATATTTTACCTGCACCCGTGGGAGGTGGACCCTAACCAGCCGCGTATGGATGGCGCATCTGCCAAGAGTCGTTTCCGTCATTACCTCAACTTAAAGCGGGTAGAAGCCCGGCTGGGTCGGTTGTTGACCGATTTCGAGTGGGGATCTCTGGCAAAGCTGTATCAATATCAATAGATCAGCTTGCGATGCGTTTCTTGATGACCCGTGCCGGGTTGCCCGCCACGATAGAGTAGTCTTCCACATCCTGGGTCACTACGGAACCTGCGGCAATTACGCACTTTTTGCCCACATTGGCCATGATCAAGGCACCATTCCCGATCCAGGTGTCTTCGCCAATGGAGACTTTTTCAAATAAACCGCCCTGATCACGAATGGGTGTGTCCAGATCCTCGAAGTTATGTTGTTTCTTGCCACTGATAATATGAACACCACTGCCCAGCAAGGTGTGTGCGCCGATGCTGGAGCGGCCGACATTGCAGTGCGGCCCAATGTAGACGCCTTCATGAATGTCTGTGTCCTGATGTGATAGCAGTACGCCAAAGGAAATTACACAATCGGTGCTGCATTCAGTGAGGATGTAATGCAGCGCTACCTTGCGCATATAATTACCGAGTTGGCCGGGAAACAGGCTCAGAAACTGAGTGTAGGCCGGAATCAGGCCGTCTTTGTTAAAAAACAGGGCCATAAAGTGATATGACAGATACACCGGGCTGGTCAGCACGGTAACCAGAACTATGAACACTGACTTGATGAGCGCTTTCATAACAATGACCGTCTCAGTGGGAAGATGCAGGTTGCAGCAGCGATTCAAAACACGCCAGCTGGCTGTCCCAGGAAAAGTGATCCTGTATCAGGCGCATGGCGTTGGTTCCCAGTTGCTGCGCCTGGTCAGGGTTGGCAATAACCCAGTCAATGTGCTTTAGCATGGCTTCCACCGTATCGGCAACCAACACCTCTTTGCCTGCTTCGCAGTTTATGCCTTCACAGCCCATAGGGGTTGTTATAGTGGGCAAAGCGCAGGCGAAAGCCTGCAATACCTTGTTTTGCACTCCTCGCGCCAAGCGAAACGGCGCGATAAAAATATGCGCCCGATCGTAATAGGTGCGAATGTCGTCGACAAACCCGGTTACTTCCACGCCGGGGTACTTGGCCAGAGCCTTAACGCGGGATGAAGGGTTCATCCCCGCGATATAAAAGACAGCATCGGGGTGCGCTTGCTTTAGTTTGGTCCAGGCCGATTCCACAAACCAGGCAACTGCGTCCTCATTGGGCAAATAATCCATCACGCCGGTGAACAGCAGAACAGGGCCTGTTTCGGGTTTGGGTTCGGTTGACGGTTGAAACGCCTCGGTGTCCAGGCCGTTGGCCACCACATGCAGCTTGCCTGTGTCGTTGATGGTGTGCAGAAACAAGTCTACTTCCGCCTGCGAGATAAGCAGGCAGGCATCAAAGTGGTTGTGTATCTTTTGCTCCAGTGCTGCGATCAACTTGGCTTCGCGTCCGTAGATCAGACTCAAGGGCAAGCCTTTCAGGCTTTGATACTGACGCCATTTATCTGAATCCAAATCCATAAAGTCCATGACCAAGGTCGGGTGTTGCCCCCCTGTCAGATCGATGGCTTTGGAGCGAAATACGTAAGCCGCCATGCTGGAACTGGTGCAGACAATGGCATCCACCGTATGGGCGCTGATGAATTCATCCAGCTGTCGTTGCAGTGTGCGGCTGTAGAAGTTGTTGACACTCAAGGCCGACCCGGACAGCAGTGCTTTAACCAGCGCCAGCTTGCCAGGGGCGGGGGCGTGAAAGGTGCGTTCACAGTATTTGGCTTCCAGAGCCTTTAGGTTGTCTGCGTCAGTCGCTTCAAAGGTCGGTGCGAACACGGATATCTCATGCCCTTTGCGGTGCAGATATTCTATCTGGTGAAAGGTACGAATGCGCTCGCCCTTATTGGGTGGAAAGGGAGTGCGGTGACACAGGTAGAGTATCTTCATAGCAGCCGGGATGAGATCGTGAGTGGGTTGTTATATTGCCAACATAATCAATACATTAAAAGTCTCATGAATGTGTCAATATTGCCACAAAATCGGCGTAGATAACCGGTATAATAGCCGCTTGGGGTTTAGTTCTGGATTCAGAATCCAGTTGGTTTACAATTTCTAGCCTTCCGGCTGGCCGCTCGCCATGGTGCAAAAGTCGGAAATCAATCTGCCCTCAGGGAACGTGACAGTCATTATGAAGCTCGTAGATATCAAGCTCCGGGAGACCGAAGGTATTGGCAGGCGGGACGAGCCAGTCTGCTTCGGGGTGCCTCTGCCGGCAGGTGCGGTATCTGGCGTCAGTCGGATACGGTTAAAAGATGGATCTGAGGATCTGCCCTTGGATCGCAGCGCCACCCAGTATTGGCCAGATGGCAGCGTGCGTTGGTGCCTGCTGGATACAGTGGTGGCCGTGGCGGCGGGAGCAGAGAAAACACTGGAGCTTTGCGTTGATGAACACACGAATACCCAATCAGGGGTTCGAGTCGTTGTCGGGGGCCCCGACCAGCCCTGTACGGTCGATACCGGTGTAGCGCAATTCCAGGTCGACACATCAGCGATCGGGGTGTCGCACGATCAAAGCAGCCTGAAGTTTGACTCCCCTCAACTGCAGATGAGCGGCTACCGGCCCACCATGACAGTGCAGAGCGCGCAATGGTCGGCCACAGAAGCCCAGGCAAAGATCTTGTTAACTCAGCAGGGTGCTTATCTTGGGGATCAGGGTCAAGTGCTGTGTCGATTCGAATCCGAGCTGGCCTTTCATGCTCACAGTGCCAAGGTACATTGGCAATTTACCCTGCATAATCCACGAGCTGCCCAGCATCCCGGCGGTCTGTGGGATCTGGGTGATCCTGCTTCTCTTATTTTTCAGGGTTTGGAATTCAGCCTGGGCTTGCCCGCTGCAGGCGGCCTCAAAGTGCAGCCTGAGCCCGGCCTTGAATGGTCAACAATGGCTGAACAGTGGAGTTTGTATCAGGCCTCCAGTGGCGGTGAGCACTGGGATAGCCTTAACCACGTGGATCGAAGCGGGCAATGCAATCTCGATTTCAGCGGCTACAGGCTGCAGTCCGGCGATCAGGAGGGCAGCGGTGGCAGAGCGTCCCCCTTGCTGTATCACACGATAGGTTGTGGGGTCTATATTGATCGTTTTTGGCAAAATTTCCCCAAAGCAATCGAAACCGATACGAGCAGCCTGAGTTTTCAGCTGTTTCCACCTTGCTGCCCTTACGAGCATGAATTGCAGCCCGGTGAGCGCAAAACCCATCGAATCCGCTTTGATTTCGCAGCAGATGAGCCCAACTGTCAGGGGCTGCGTTCTCCTCTTCAGGTTAATCTTCCGCCAGAGTATGTGGCAGAAACCGCGGCCATTCAGCACTTTGCTGTGGGCAAAGAATCCATCGACGAGCTGATACAGGTTGGGCTGGATGAGCGCACAGGCTTCCAAGCCAAGCGTGAAATCATCGACGAATATGGTTGGCGTAACTTTGGTGACATCTTTGCCGACCATGAGAGCCTGTACCTTACCCAGGGCAAGCTGTTCATTTCCCACTATAATAATCAATATGATCCGTTGTATGGCTTTCTGCGCCAGTATTTACACTCCGGTGATCCACGTTGGATGACCATGGCGAACGAGCTGGCTTGGCACATTGGGGATATCGATATCTACAGTACGGTGGAGGACCGCGAAGAATACAATGGGGGGCTGTTTTGGCACACCGATCACTATGTTGATGCGTTTAGTGCCAGCCATCGTACCTACTCCCGCCACCAAAAGCCCAATGGGCAGGATGTGACCCAAGGTGGTGGCCCCGGAGCGGAGCACTGTTATACCCATGGATTGATGTTGCATCATTGCTTGACTGGTTGTGATCGCTCGCGCCAGGCGGTGCTGCAGTTGACCCAGTGGATTACCCGGTTCTATGAAGGCACCGGCACCCTGGTGGAAACACTGTTTGATATCAAAAGCAGAGTGCTGCCCCGTATCCGCAATGCCGATGATCCTGGCAAGATTCTCGATCACCGCTATCCGTTTAATCGGGGTGTGGGCAACTATGTGAATGCGCTATTGGATAGCCATGCGTTGACCGGAGACGATGCTTACTTGCAGCAGGCGGAAAGGGTTATCGGGCTCACCTTCAGTCCGCAGGATAATATCGCCGATCGAAATCTGGCAGATGTTGAGACAACCTGGTTCTACTCGATTTTCCTGCAAGCGGTAGCGCGATTTTTGGAGGTGAAAAAACTGCGTGGTGAGCGATCCACCGCGGGGTATGGTTTTGTGAGCAGCGCATTTATCAAGTATGCTCAGTGGATAGCAGACCATGATCGACCTTATTTGAGTCAGCCCGATATCCTGGAGTTTCCGAACGATACCTGGGTGGCGCAAGACATACGTAAAGCCTGCATTCTGTACTACGCCAGCAGCTATGCTGCCGATGAAGAGCATCGGAGCGCGTTGCTTAAAAGAGCGGATTACTTTTATCAGTACGTCTACGATGCCTTAATGAAAAGTGACACGCGACATTACTCTCGGATACTGGCAATACTGATGCAAAATCATGGGGTGAATGGGTATTTCTCGCCCGGTGACCGGTTGCAGGAGTCAGAGGCGGTTATCGCCACCCAGGCTGGCGCAGGTAATAGCCCCTACCGCAGCCGCAGTCAGATTATCCTGATTGCCGTTCGCGATGTAATAAAAGCCTTTTTCCGGGTGTCGCTGCGCAAGGAACTGGGGTGGTTGCGGCATCGACACCAAGCGTTTGCCCGAGTGTACAGCCGTCTCTATGGTCCGAGCGGCCAGAATCAATAGTGAAATACGCTGAATTCAACAGTAATAATAGGAATCTTTAATGAGTGAGCCAGTAAAAGTCCTCCAGTTCATCTGCCCGACAGGGTTCTATGGTGCAGAGCGATGGATTTTGACGTTGGCCAAGAATTTGGATCCAGCCAAAGTGCAATGTGATCTGGCGGTTACCGTCGAGCCGAACCTGCAAGAGCTGGAGCTTGAAAACCAGTATCGACTGCTGGTGGGCAAGACCCACAAAATTGAGATGTCCGGGCGCTTTGATATTGGTGTGATTCGGCGACTGTGTAACGTGATCCGCAGTGAAGGCTACCAGATCATACACACTCACGGTTACAAGTCAGACATCCTTGGCTTGATCGCAGCGCGGCTTACCGGCATTCGTGCGTTATCCACTCCTCACGGATTTGAGAACGCGGATGATTGGAAATTGAAAACCTACATTGGGCTAGGGAATCAGTTTTTAAAGTGGTTTGATCGGGTTGCGCCGTTATCAGAGCAATTGTGTGAGGATATGCGCACAATTGGCGTGAATCAGGCAAAGGTGCGCTACATTCAAAACGGCGTGGATCTGGACGAAGTAGAGCAGCATCGCAACGATTCCAGAGCGCTGCCCAAAACAATGAAGCGAATCGGCTTCATTGGTCAGATGATCAGCCGCAAGAATATTTTTGATCTGTTGGATATTTTTGATGACATCGCATCTCGCCACGATGATGTTGAATTGAAGCTGCTGGGGGATGGTGAGCAGCGCCCCGAGCTGGAGCAGTATGCTGATAAACTGAAGTTTAAAGACAGAATCGAGTTTCTCGGGTTTCGCGATGATCGCTTGGATTGGCTTAAAAGTTTTGATCTTTTTGTAATGACATCCACACTTGAAGGTATTCCACGCTGCTTGATGGAAACCATGGCGATGGGTGTACCAGTGGCGGCATACAATATCGCAGGAATCGATCAACTGGTGCAGCACAATGAAACCGGGATGTTGGCGGATCTGGGGGATAAGCAGACATTGACTCAGCACTGGGAAACGCTGATTTATGATGCTGCAAGCGCTGAAAGAATTTCTGCCAATGCTCGAAAGTATGTAATGGATCATTTTTCAGGAAAGCGTATGGCGCAAGAATATGACAGCTTGTTCGCGGAAATGCTGGTTGCAAAGCGCCTATGAGGTTTGGACGCAGCAATACCAATAAGCTTCTTTTCGTGCTTTCGGTCGATACCGAGGAAGAGTTCGATTGGAGTGGGGTGTTTCCCCAGGGTGAATGCTGCGTCGATAATATCAAGCTGCTGCCGGAGTTCCATCAGTTCTGTCAGCAGTTGGGCGTGCGCCCTACCTATTTGGTGGATTATCCTGTCGCGGCCAGTCCTGATTCTGCAGCCATTCTTCGCCAAATACTGGCAACAGCCGATGCCGAAATCGGGGCGCATCTACACCCGTGGTGCACGCCGCCCATTGAGGGAGCCAACAGCGAACGAGAGTCTCATGTCATCAATTTACCAGAGCCGCTTATTCGCCAAAAGCTCGATGTCTTAATCAGAGCCATTCAGGACAACGTAGGTGTTAAACCACAGGTGTTTCGCACGGGCCGCTGGGGCATTGACGGCAAGGTTTTGAAGGTGCTCATCGACTATGGCTTCAAGGTCGATTCCAGCGTTTACCCATACTATGAAAATCAATATTTCTCCTGTATGGATGCTTGCGACACACCCTATTGGCCTGATTTACAGCAGCCTAATGTTCCCGGCGTACAACGGGATATTTTTGAGCTGCCCATTACTTCAGGGTTCAACCGCCCCAACTTTTCCATGTGGGGTAAAATGCATTCTGCTATATCTGCGCCCTGGTTGAGTGGTTTAAGGTTGGTTGGGTTAGCCTGGCATACCCAAATGCTCAGAAAATTGTTTCTGAGCCCTGAGCTTTCCACAGCAGAAGATATGATCAGTTTAGTGAAAGCGTCCATGGCGTCCGGTAAACCGGTTATCCATATGTTCCTGCACAGCTCTACCCTACTAGAGGGGATGGGGGAATATAATCATCACAATGTCGGGCGTCATGATTTGTACGCGCGAATACGTTCAGTGGTAGAGTTTCTCCAAGGTGCGGCTGATATTGAGTTTTGCACCATAACTGAGGCGGCAGATCGTTTAAGGCCGCCTGAAGATTGATTACAGGTAAAAATTAGGAGTGAGTTCTTGATTGGGGTCAAACAGGTATCGTTTCAGGAGATGCAATCCTGGGACGAATATGTGGAAAAGCATCCGCACGCGACGCCATATCATTTGATGGCTTGGGGGCAGGCGGTAGAGCGTTCCTATGGCCATAAAGGTGTCTACCTCGTAGCACATGAAGGTCAGAATATTGTTGGTGTGTTGCCTCTTATCAATATGTCGGTGCCTTTGCTTGGGGCTCGCCCTTGTTCGTTGCCTTTTTGTGATCTGGGCGGGGTGTTGGCTGATACCGATCAGGCGAGAGACAGCCTCCTGGAGCATGCCCGCGGCTGGCTCGACAGTCACGGTGTAAAGCAGGTTGAGTTACGTCATAGTCAGCAAGACGTGGTCGGTGAGCTTGAGCAAGGCATAAAGGTTCGGATGTTGTTGAAGCTGGAATCTTCCGCAGAAGAGCAGTTTAAACAATTTAAATCCAAGCTGCGCAGTCAGGTGCGCAAGGCTGAAAAGAACGGCGTTGTTTTCTTCGAGGGAAAAACAACAGCACATCGCCAGGAATTTTACCGGGTCATGCAGATTAACATGCATCAACTGGGATCTCCTGTTCACTCGCGTGCTTGGTTTGATGCTGTGTTGGACAGCTATGGTACCAGGGCGCGTTTGGGGATGGTCGAGTTTCAGGGGCAGGTGGTTGGTGGTGCGATCATTCTGTTGTGTGGTGGTGTTGTAACGGTTCCCTGGGCATCTACCCTGCCTGAGTTTAATCACCTGTCGCCTAATATGCTGTTGTATTGGGGATTGCTGTCGATGGCGGCAGAGGGTGGTTATGCAAAATTCGATTTCGGGCGATCAACAGTAGGTGAAGGCACGTTTAAATTTAAGAAACAGTGGGGTGCTGAACCCGTCCCACTGCAATGGCAGGTGCTGACGAAGGATGTGCTCGAATCTGCCGATGCTGGTGGAGCCGGAGGTGGTATGCGGGATAAGGTGGCCGAAGCGTGGCGACGTATGCCTGCTCCCCTCGTTAATTTCCTTGGCCCGATTCTTCGTCGTTACATTAGCCTTTGATTGCATAGGTGGCGTTTCATGTGTGGTATAGCAGGCTTTACCCGTTTCTCATCATCTTTTGGTGATCAGGCATTACTCGAGAGAATGGGGCAGGTGATGTTTCATCGCGGCCCCGATGCCGGTGGCGAATATCTGGATGAGCTTGTGGGGTTGTGTCACCGTCGCTTGAGCATTATCGATCTGTCGGCGGCGGGTAATCAGCCCATGCACTCATCCGATGGCAAATTGGTGATCGTATTTAACGGAGAGATCTACAATTTTCAGGCACTGAGAGCCGAGCTGATTGAAGATGGCTATTCGTTCACATCAAAAACCGATACCGAAGTATTGTTGGCGTTGTATCAGCGCGATGGTCAAAAACTGGTTGAGAAAATCAACGGCATGTTTGCCTTTGCCATCTGGGATATTGAAAAGCAAGAGCTGTTTCTGGCGCGTGATCGTTTAGGCAAAAAACCGCTTTATTATTACCCCTGTGCCAATGGGATCGTGTTTGGATCAGAGCTGAAATGTTTGATGGAAGTGCCAGAATTGCCTCGTGTTATCAGGCCTGATTCGGTTTATGACTTTTTTACCTATCAATACATCCCTGATCCAAAAACGATATTTGAAGATATATTTAAATTGGAGCCCGGTTATACCTTGACGGTAAACGCATCGGGTTATCAGAAGAAACAGTATTGGGATCTGTCGTTTTCTGATCAAAGCGGCGCTTCAGAGGCAGAAGTTGCGGAAGAGTTACTGGATGCAGTACGACATGCTGTAGAGCAGCGCATGATCAGTGATGTGCCCTTGGGTGCGTTTCTGAGCGGGGGAGTGGATTCCAGTGGTGTGGTTGCATTGATGGCGCAAAGCAGCGACAAAGCGGTCACCACGTGTTCTATAGGATTTGATTCAAAAGAGTTTGATGAAGTGGATTTCGCTCGAGAAATTGCCGAGCAGTTTAAAACCGATCATCACGAGTTCACGGTTAAAGAGAATGTCGCGGATAACCTTGAAAAAATAGCCGCTTATTTTGATGAGCCCTTTGCTGATCCCTCCCTGGTGCCAACCTATTTTGTGTCCCAGTTGGCCCGTAACCAGGTGACTGTTGCACTGGCAGGCGATGGAGGAGATGAAAACTTTGCTGGCTACAGCAAATATGCGGTGGATGAAGTAGAGAACCGCATTCGTGCCCGCGTGCCGGTTGTGTTGCGAAAAACGCTATTCCCCGTGTTTGAAAAGCTGTTGGCCGGGGCTCGAAATCCGTTATTGCGAAAAGCGCACACGCTATGTTCAACCTTAAGCAGAGATGCTGCGTATGGATTCTTTTTGTCGAATTCCACGTTCCGTCAATCCGTATGGGATAGCTTGGTGGCGGATGAGTTTCAGCGCAAACTGAACGGTTATCATCCCTCCAGCCTCACCCAGGATTATTATCATAAGGCGCCAGCCCAAGATCATCTGTCAAAAATCTTGTATACGGATTTCAAAACCTATTTGCCCGGAGACATCCTGGTTAAAGTGGATAGAATGAGTATGGCCAATTCCCTGGAAGTGCGAGCGCCGTTGCTGGATTACGAGTTGGTTGAGTATGCAGCCACCATTCCATCTGATCTGAAGCTTCATAAAGGGGAAAAAAAGCATATCCTCAAAAAAGCGTTCAGTCGCTTCTTGAGTCGGGATACCCTTTATAGAAAGAAAATGGGTTTTTCGGTTCCGCTGGGCGAATGGTTGCGCAATGAAATAAAATCCCAAGCCGAAGAGCTGTTGTTTAACTCTAAAGCAGGGCTGTGTGATTATTTCAAGATGGATCGAGTGCAGAGCCTGTGGGATGAACATCAAACCAGAAAGCAGGATTATTCTAATGAACTGTGGAATATGGTGATGTTTCAGTTATGGTATGACCGTTACGCCATCAGGAAATGAGCATGTCGAAGCACATACTGCATATCACCTATGACATGAACATTGGTGGCACCGAGCAAGTCATCAAGAACCTGGTGTTGGGCCTGAACGGGCAGAAATTTCGCTCATCGGTACTCTGCATTGATGGGCAGGTTGGCCCGTGGGGACAAGAGCTTGAGGCGGCTGGTATTAAGCATCATTGCCTCCAGCGGCAGCCTGGGTTTGATATCGGCTTGATCAGGTCAATTCGTAGCCTGGTGCTGAGCCAGAGCGTGGATATTGTGCATGCGCATCAATATACCCCCTATACCTATGGCTGGTTTGGGTCGATGTTCACCGGTAAGCCGGTGATTTTTACCGAACATGGTCGCTTCTATCCTGATGTTAGTAGCACCAAGCGGAAGCTGATCAACCCCATTCTGCAAACGCGAACTGCCGCTATAACCAGTATTTCCAGAGCCACCAAACAGGCATTAGTGACTTATGAGAACTTTAGTGCGTCATGCATTGAGGTGATTTACAACGGGATGGCTGACAGCATTTGCCAGCCATCGGATTCGCTGGCGCTTGAGCTTGGCCTTGAATCAGGTCATACCGTGTTCGGTACGATCTCGCGTCTTGACCCGATCAAAAATCAGACAATGATGTTGCGGGCGTTTGCTCATTGCTTGAAGACGTTTGAGCACGTCAGGATGCTGATTGTGGGTGATGGCCCCTCAAGGGTTGAATTGGAGTCGTTGGTGGATGAGCTGGAAATCCGTCATGCCGTAATATTTACTGGATTCCAGCCTAAGCCGCAGCAATATCTGGCGCTCATGGATGTGTTTCTGTTGCCGTCATTAAGCGAGGGCACCTCAATGACACTGCTTGAGGCTATGTGTTTTGCAAAACCATCGATAGCGACAGCGGTTGGTGGGACCCCGGAAATCATAGAGGACGGAGTGTCCGGACTGTTAACGCCAAACGATGATGAGCAGGCGCTTGCAACAGCCATGCTGAAATTGGCTGCATCGTCATCGTTGCGACAAGCCCTTGGCGGTAAGGCCCGGGCCGCCTACGAAGCGCGTTTTACCTTGGCTAATATGGTGAACTGCTATGAGTCGTTGTACGCCAGGCTGTTGAGCCCCTAAGCGACCCCGAGAGTTTAAGGCGATTGGGGGGGTATGGTTGCTCAGGGTCAATGAAGATGCAGTCTATGTGAAAAATAAACAGAAACTTTAGATGTTTTTTGACAGACGGTAATTAACGTAGTGTTAAGATCCGTATACTATATTGATCGTTCAAGCACCCAGGGAAATGGGTGTCATGTCGGGCTGGGGGAACTATGAATATTTATAAAGCTGTCAGGTTTGCGCTATTTTTTGTCGGTTCTACAGGTTCTGTGTCGTCATCTCGCAAGCAGGCCTTTGGAAATCGTCGCATTGTCATTAGCGCGTGCGCGCTGCTTGCATCGCTGTTAATGCACAGTAATGCACAGGCCCTGCTGATATCTGCGGATTCCAGCTTCGGTGCTGACACCATCACTTATGATACGGATACCGGGCTGGAGTGGCTTGATCCTGTGCTCGGCCTTGCCAGTGGTGGCGGGAGCTACAATCAGGTTACCTCGCAGCTTGCCAGCGGTGGCATCTACGAAGGGTTTCGATTTGCTACAGCGTCTGAGCTGCAAACCCTGTTTTTCGTTTCTGCAGGTATAACGCTGGGAACACCGGGAGCGGATCAGGCTATTGCTGATCTGATTGGGCTCGTTGGTGATACCTTTAATGATTCTCCCTATCCAGACTTCACTTTTTATGCAACCTCTGCGTATTACGATTATGGTATTCCTGGGCAGGTAGGATTGGCCTCGTTGGAGGTTGAGTCGTTTTTTGGCGAGTGGAGTGATGGTGAGGCATTCATCACGTTGTCTCCTGATAGCCCTGACCTGAATGGTGGCCCGTTTGGTAGCTGGCTGGTGCGTGATACCTCTTTGCCCGAATCCGTCAGTGAGCCCAGCGTATTTCTCTTGCTTGTTGCTGCGCTTGGAGTGGCAGTGCGCCGAAATCGACGTTCAGCGTGAGGGTATCATTTCACTGAGCGTATAGGGTAGCGCAGGTTGTCGGCCTCAGCCTGCGTTTTTCAGTACTGGCTCGATATGGCCGCGCGCTCGCATGTTCAGCATGGACTTGTTATCATGCCAACGTTTTTTGCGGCATCCCGCTAGCATCCTCATTCCCTTGTAAATGTATGAAAAAGCCTAAGATTTTAGCGATTACCAGTGAATTGCCATGGCCGCTCAACACCGGGGGCCATATTCGTACCTATCACATCCTGAAATCCATTGCCCAGAATTTTGACCTGACGCTGGTGGTGCCGGAACTGCCGAGCGATGCACCTGGCGTGCAGCAGCTGCAATCTGTCGGGGTGCGGGTATTGAATGTAAAGGTGGGGCCGCGTTCAGTGCCTGCAGAGGCGAAAAGGGCGTTGGTTGCGGCGCTCAAATCCGAGCCTTATGTTATGTACCATAGGCACAACCGTGCGGAAGTGCGTCGTGCTATCCAGATGGAACTGCACAACACCAATTATGATGCGATTTACCTGGATCACTTGGATCCTTTTGCGTTTCATGACCTGTTCCCAGATCAAAACATTATTGTAGATTTGCATAACGTTTATTCCCTGTTGGCGGAGCGAGTCGCAGAGGAACATCAGGGTATTCGTCGCTGGTATCTGCATCGAGAGGCCAGGCTGCTGGCTAAAATCGAAAAGGAAGTTGCAACCCAGGCTTCGGGCTTGATGACAGTATCCCAAGAAGAGCAGAAAGACTTTACGGAATTGGGAAACTCTAACGTGCATCTGGTGGCAAACGGCGTGGATTGCTCCAGTTACTTTTCGTTACCGCTGGGGCGATCGCACAGCGCCCCGGTACTGTTATATATCGGAGCGCTATCCTGGCAACCCAATGCCCAGGCGGCGAAGTATCTTGCGCATGAGGTTATTGGTAAAGTTCGAGAGCGTCATCCTCAGGCAGTATTGAAGCTCGTGGGGCGCGATCCCGACAAGTCAGTGTTGGAGCTGGGCGAGATTCCCGGTGTGGAAGTGCACGCCAATGTTCCGGATATCGGCGTATATCTGGCAGAAGCCTCCATGTTGGTGGTGGCGCTGGATTCTGGTGGTGGCACTCGCCTGAAAATACTGGAGGCTTTTGCGGCAGGCTTGCCTGTTGTAAGTACAGCAACGGGCTGCGAAGGCATAGCATGTGAGCATGGTAAACATCTGTGGATAGCTGAACGCGAAGACTTTTCTGAGGCGATTGATCATTTGGTTGCGCACCCTGAATTGGCTATGAGCCTGGCAACCCATGGGCGGGCTTTGGTTGAAAATCAGTATGATTGGAGTGCTTTGGGGCGTTACGCCTGCAAAGCGATCGAAAGTGTTTTGGAGCAATCAGCAGAATGATTCGTGAAGCGAAAGACATCACTCTTGTATTGGCATCCAATGACAAGCGTTCTGGCAATCTTGAGCAGGAGCTTCGCAGTAGAGTTGGTGAATTGATCAAGATCGATTATGACCCTATTGCACCTCAGTATAAGTATCTTGCAGCTTTGTTGACCTATCACCCCGACCGTGGAGTGTGGTGGACTCGCTACCAATGGCATCCTGTGGTGCAGGCCGGGCGGCGTGCAAATGTAGTCAAGGCCCTGAAAAAGCTGGATCGGCCGTTCGATGCGTTGCTCATGTGGGGCAGTTGGATGCACCCAGTTAAGAACACCGCCTTTCAGGATAAGCCGTTCTATTATTACATTGATCAAAGCTGTAATAAGCATCTTGACCCGTTTGATCCAGTTGATGCTCCGGGGCTTGATAAGCCGCGGCTGGCGTTCAACCGCGCTCAGCGGGAAAGTTATGAGGATGCCAAGCGCGTATTCTGTATGTCCCAGTGGACCCGAGAGCAAACGCTGGAAAGTCATGATATTCCTGAGTCGAAGGCGGTAGCAGTTGGCTGGGGCCCAATCGGCATTAATCTTTCCCACGAGAGCCTTAGTCAGAATCGTACCGAAAAGATTGTTTTGTTTGTCGGTAACGAATTTCTTCGCAAGGGGATGGATTACTTGCGTGAGGCCATACCCAAGGTGGTTGAGCAAATACCCGATGCGCGCTTCATCGTTGTGGGTGAGAACGCCGATCACTATGAGTTAGAGCCGCACCCCAATCTCGAGCTAACCGGGTTGATCTCAGACATTGAACAGCTTAAGGATCTGTATCGCAGAGCTTCTGTGTTTGTCCTTCCTCATCGGTTTGAGCGTGCAGGGCACGTCATCATTGAAGCCATGACCGCCGGACTGCCCATCGTTACCTCCAATCAAGGTGGCCCCCCAGAGGTTGTTCATCAGGGTGAGAATGGCTTTGTTGTTGAGATTGGGGATGTGGATGGGCTTGCTGGCTCGATGGTTAAGTTGCTGCAAGATGCTGAATTAGCGGGCAATTTTGGTGAGAAGAGCCGTGAAATTGCGCAGAATGGTTATTTGTGGGGGAACATTGCCGATAAGATGTTAAGCGACATCCTCCAGACGCTCCCTTGATCAGTGTTCCCTTTTTGTACTAAGAGCGTGGCGGCTAGATCCATTTCCTACTTTGGTAAGTTTAGCTAGAACCGGGTACAATGTTGTGATTTTCTGGCTGGTGAAAGGCTTTCCCTTCGCGCTGGAGGCCGACTGCTCGGTATGTGACTTTTGGGCAAGATTGAGCACCAATCATCGCGAAAACTGTGAAGCGTCTCTATATCGACGCTTTTTCCACGGTGGTTAGGTTGGAAGTGTAATGATACTTGTCTATGATCTCATCAAGCACAGCAACTATCGCAGCTTCAACTTTGCGAAGGTGTTGTCCAGTAAACAGCGCACTAGTTGGTCGATTGAAATGATTCAAAACAAAGCACTATTTGGTAGCCTTTTTCTCCTGATGAGTTCGGCAGGCTTTTCTGCAGATATATCGGTGTTAGAAAGGAGGCCGTTGTTTCAGATAGGAAATTTGGACTACGTTGGTGGATTCAGGCTGCCATCGTCAACGCTGGGTGAGTCGAATGCTACGTATTCGGAAGGCCCCATAGCGCTTGGTGCAAATGGTGAATCGATTTACGTGGTTGGCCATGCGAGGGATCAGGCAGTTGCTGAATTCCGTATTCCTACCTTGGTTGACAGCATGAACGTGTCGAGCATGAATACTGCGTCTGTGGTGCAGAATTTCAGTGAGTTGCTGGATCGCCCGGCAACGGGCAACCCGCAGGATATGGATCGCATTGGCGGTTTGGAATACATCAACGGTCAATTGCTTGTAAATACCTACATTTATTACGATGCTGGCCGCGTGGGTTCCCACACCACATTAGTGGTTCGTGACGCAGCCAGACTCTCATCCTCGGCCATTGGTGGATATCACGGTTACGACGTGTCCGCCCACGGTGCCGGCTGGATCTCAAGGGCCCCCGATGAATGGCATGATGTGTTGGGTGGCACTTATATCACAGGTGCAGCCAGTGGTTTGCCAATCATCAGTCGCTGGAGTGTGGGCCCTTCCGGGTTTGCGTTTAATCCCACCTCTATGTTGAATGGCGCTTCATCCTCTACCATACCAACCACTACATTGCTGGATTTCAGCTTGGAAAACCCGTTGGGTGCAGGTTCGCAGGATGTCAGTGATTATTTGTATAACCGGGATCGGAATAACGATCTTTGGAACCACATGTCACGTGCCGCGTATGGGTTTATTGTGCCTGGCACCCGAACTTACATGACGATCGGATCCAGCTCAGGCATGCAAAGTGGCGTCGGTTATAAAATCACTCAGACTGACGGCAACTTGTGTGGCGGTTATTGTCCGGTAAACCCCGATGATGCAGCTAATTATTACTGGCTTTGGGATATGAATGACCTGTATCGAGTTAAGAATGGGCAGATGCGTTCCTATGAAGTGATGCCCTACGCCTACGGCAGCCTGGAAGCCTCTGTATCGTATCCCCATAGCACAGACACGCCTGTCATTGGTGGTGCCTATGATGAGGCCAGTGGCCTGTTGTACTTGTCTTTGCGTCGAGGCGACACCAACTCGGTATCTTGGACGCCACTCATTGTAGCGTTTCGAGTTAGCACCCCTTCACCCCCGTTACCTCCTGCTAACCCAGGAGTGCAACGAGTAGACGAATAAAAAAAAGCCCCTCAATCAAATGAGGGGCTTTTTTTTTGGGCTGAATTTGGGTGTTCTTCTAATGTTGCAGCAAATGTCGGAAATCCGGGTCGGATATAAATTGATCTAACGTGCTGTCCAGAAAGTGCATCCATGTACTGAGCATGTCTATATCGTTGACTGCTTTGCTACGATAAGCCTGCATAGACCACAAAAACGATCTTGCGCTGCGCACCAGCATACTGATTCTTACCGCGTCCGGATCGACGCTGAGGCCGGATGATCGCTCATAATGTTCTAAGAAAAGAGATCGATGACTTGTGTTTCCACCGGCAACAACCAAAGCGGCTGAACCGATTTCAGCCTGTCTCGGTGCAAACTGGATGTTGTCGAAATCGATGATGGCGATTAACGATTCATGGTCATCAAAAATCAGATTCAGCCAGTTTATGTCGTTATGAGTTAATACTACTTCTTGCAGTGCAGAGCCCTGTGCCAGCGGTATGCGAGCTAATTGCTCTGCGAGGCGCTGAAACTTTGGAAATGTTGTGAGCAACCATCGATCCATTGGGGATTTGAAGAGTTTCCATTTCAGCAGGGAGTCCCCACGAATTCCCAGACGATTTTTGGCGCAGATGGCGTTTGCATTCTCAAGCGGAGACTGCAGGAGCGCTTTTGCGTTAGCCAAGTCTGGTTCGATCCTGCTTTCATAGTGCTTTGAGGCAATGCAGTGGAAGCGGCCCAGGTTTGCAGCGACTTCGCAGATTAGTTTTTCAGAGATCGTTTCGCCAGTTTCGATATGGTTGTGGTGCCGCCCTCGAATCCATTGGTGAACCGAGTACAGATGCTGGCCACGGCGAACCAAGCTCTCGCCATTCTTGGTCAACTCCAATGTTGCCGCCGGGAACCCTTCGCTGGCTAAGTGTTTTTGTAGTTCGTGTGACAGTGCGAGGTTCTTTGGTGCGTTGTCGGCATCATAGCGTTTAATGACCCATTGTTTGTCGCCGATACGAAATCGCGCATTCTGATTTGTCAGGCGCTGAGGGACTACTGATAGCTCGTCGAGCGTGCCTTGATAAAACTCGAAGTGCTGTAGTATGTCCTGAATTTCGTTGGTGTTGAAAGCTGAGCTGGTCATTAATGAGAATTCCGAATAGCGAGCCTGCTGATCGATATCAAAAAGTTGGTGAAAATCCGCTTAAAACTGGAAGTAAATGAATGAAGGTGCACCGATGGATGCACCAACAAACAGAAATATCAATCCAACATAGACAAGTGATTTCAGTGGTATAGCCATTGGATCAAGGTATTTGTTCACAGCCCGGTCAATCAGTGAGCGGGGAGTGAAATGAACCAGTGCAGCAAGGCCAAGTATGCCGTATAGCAACCCATTGAATTGGGATCCACCAGTAAACTGGAAGAATCCGCTCACGTAATCAGTGAAATTCTCGATGCTGGTGACGCGGAAAAGCAGCCAGCTGAAGACAATTAAATGGAAGTTGATCAAGATTTTGGCGAGCATCTTGCCGTTAAATTGTGACTCGACGACGATATTTCGAGTGAATATCAGGATGCAGCCGTGGAAAGCGCCCCACAAAATAAAGTTGAATGCGGCACCATGCCACAGTCCGCCAAGTACCATGGTGATCATCAGGTTGCGTGCGGTGAACAGCGTTGAGCCTCGGTTGCCCCCTAATGATATGTAGAGATAATCCCTTAGCCAGCTGGATAGTGAAATGTGCCAGCGCTTCCAGAAGTCAGAAGGTGATTGTGCCAGGTAGGGCCGGTTGAAGTTCGGTGGCAATATAAAGCCCAGCATCAAGGCGACGCCGATAGCAATGTCGGAGTAGCCTGAAAAATCGCAGTAGATCTGGAACGTGTAGGCATACAACCCAATCAGAAGATCCCATGAAGAATAGGCGCTGGGGTTTTCGAATACGGCATCCACGGCCAAGTAGGCTAACAGATCAGCGATGACGATCTTTTTGAAGAGCCCAATGAACACCAGTTTTAGCCCTGATTCCCATTGCTCTGCGCTTACTTTGGTTGGGAGGTCGATCTGTGGCAGAAAGTCTTTTGCCCGTACGATAGGGCCGGCCACAAGCTGGGGAAAGAACGATACAAATACCGCAAATTTAACAAAGGAATGCTCGGGTTTTAGATTTTTGCGATAGATATCCAATGTGTAGCTAAGGGTTTGGAATGTGTAAAAAGATATTCCAACCGGCAGCAACAACTGGTGGTAAATTTCGGGGATATCGATGCCAACAAGCGCAAACATGGATCTGCTGGCATCAAAAAAGAAATTAAAGTATTTGAATATGGCCAATATGCCCAGGTTGAGCACGAGGCTGGCAAGTACCAGCAGTTTCCTTTTCTTTTCATTGGTTTCGTAATGCAGTTTTCTACCGATGGCAAAATCGACAATGGTAGACAGTGCAATCAGGCCCGCGTATTGCCAGTACCAAGACATATAAAAGAAATAGCTGCCGGTCAGTAGAAGCACGTCGCGCAATCTCTGCTTGGTGCAGCATGCGTAAAACAGTATTAAAAATATCGGTAGGAAAAGTGCAAAAGGTAAGGAGTTAAATGTCACGCCCGGGCTCCTGAGCAAGAATTTGGTTCAGTGTGTCGCTGATGACCTGAGCTATGATGTGGTGTCCATCTGCAGTGAAATGCACGTAGTCGATAAAGTAGTTTGGTTTTCCGTTCAATGCCTGGCCTACATCAATCACATCAACGCCCTGTTCTGTACCGATCTTTTTCATGAGCGTGTTGTAGTGATTGATTGTTTTGATCCAGCCTGTGGGGGATAGGTAGGCCTGATACTTCACAAAGTTGGTGATCTCGGTGCGCGACATCTCATCGATGTTGCTTAAATCATGGGATAGGGCAAACGTGGTCAGTACCGGTTTAATGTGCAGTTCTCGACAAGCCTGAATGAACGTAAGTATGTTTTCCTCGAAATCCTGATCCATTGCTTCCGGCAGGCGTTCTTTCAGGTTTCCTCGCAGTTTGATGTTATTGCCTATGTAGTCGGATAGATGCACATACAGCGATAGCGATTCGAACAGTTTAACGGCCGGCGAGAAGTCCATAATACTATTGCTGGTTTGCTGGCTGGAGGTTGTGCCTTGGGTAAGCTGTCTCTGTTGGTCCGAAATGATCATGCTCATTTGGTACAGGATTGCGTAGTCCGGTTGATACAGTGGAGCGTATTTGCGCAGCAGGCGAATGTTGCCAGCGATGGTCATACCGTTATCACTGCCATTGATGGATTGGCAGGGTATGGGCGGAGTTAAGCGTTCGCATATTGCGTTGGGGAATATTTTATCAGGTGGCACCCTGCCGCCATAAGCGTGGGAGGCAGAGGCGATCCAGATTCGTAAGTTGTTGTTTTTTTCGGTTGGGATGATTTCGCTGCGAAACGGAAAATCCTTGGCGGGGCCATACTTGGAGACGGTATCGTTTTTTTGTGTTGGTTTGGATTGCTCTGGCTGCGGGCCGAAAATTGGGGTGTCGTAGCCCAGTCGGTAGTGTCGATATTCGAGACCGGTTTCTATGATAAGCATGACCGACACAGCGATTATGAGATATTGGTAAAATGTCCGTGCGGCGCTGTTTTTCATGAAGGTTCCTGTCAGTGTTGGCGCGATGAAGAAAACTGCATCCCGGTGGGGCCTTTGCATCGCATGAAAGCAACCAGAAACCTGCGCCGCGCCTTATGATGTCGGTATCAGTCGAGGGCGGGGTGGTGTTGTTGCACTAATCAATGATTGTGAAGCGTTGTAACTTGTTGAAAATTCTGCAGTTGAAGCTTCTGACCTGCTTTCAAATTGAGCAGAATTTTCCGATATGTGGGTACATTAGTCAATAGACCGAATGATGCAATGGTATTATGTCAGCCGGATCAGGGTAAATATCCACGACGGTGCTCCTCTGTTTTGGGTGAAGCATCACTTTGCGGTGGATATTTCAGATGTGAAGCGTGTTAGGCAGCCGTATCGCGGCCGGGCCTCTGGGCGATGGGATAAGTCTCCAGCCTTGGTAGGTAGTTCTCACGGTTGGTAAGAATTAAGTACCACACTTCACAAAAAACGGATCTGCTGGCTGCAGAAATGGCCTTTTTACTATATTTTTACAGCTGGTTTTAGATAATTTGCTTCACCATAGAGCTATTTAATATGAACGTTCTTAATCAATATTCTTTTCGAATTTCCGTGGCATCAGTGTTGTCGTTTTTGCTGTTGATGCCCGTGTCGGTATTTGCAGCGGTCGATCCCTGCCTGGATCGCAGCAGCTTGCCAGCAGCGAGTGGCACCGTTGTCGATGTCTCGTCTGTGAGTGAGCTCAACGATGCGGTCTCGAATCTGCAGAACAATTCTACCATTCGCCTGGCTCCGGGCACCTATAGCCTGTCAAGAACGCTCTATTTAAGACGCAATAATGTCACTATCATGGGCAATGGCTCAGATTGTGGTGCGGTCATATTGGCGGGGCGAGGCATGGATAACGCCGATAATGGGGGCGTGACACATGGCATCTGGTCAGACGCCCAGAACTTAACGGTGATGAATCTAACCATACGCGATACCTATCAGCATGGGATTGTGTTTAATTCTGGAGCCTACGCGCCAACCATCAACAGCGTCGCTTTGATTAATACAGGTACTCAGTTTATCAAGTCGAATCCGACCTCCTACTCTAATGGGGTGAATGACGGGGTGGTGATCAATTCGTTGTTTCGTTATGAGGTAGCGCCGCCAGCAACAAACCATGGGGGCGGGACCGGTTATACCAATGGCGTTGATGTGCATGCCGGTGACAACTGGCGCATCAGCGGTAATCGCTTCGAGAACTTTCATACCCCTGATTCGGCCAATAACCTTTGGAATCCTGCCATTCTTATGTGGAACGGTGCGTCAGGCAGCGTGGTAGAGAATAACGTTTTTGTTGATGTGGACAGGGCGGTGGCATTTGGTTTGATGCAGCGTTCAGAAGGCTATGATCATGAGGGCGGCGTTATTCGCAACAATATGATCTATTATCGCAGCGGCTTGTATTCTTCCAGCCGCACCTCCAGTTCAGATGGTGCCATCATCGTGTGGAACTCACCCAACAGTGTGGTTGCCCACAACACCATTTTGACCAATGGCAACCTTAATCGCTCCATCGAGTTCCGTTTCAATACCTCTGGGGCACAGGCCATTAATAATTTGTTTGATGCCTCCATAGGATCAAGAAACTCAGCTACTTACGCAGCAACGGGCAATGCGTCCGGTGCGGCGCAGGCGCTGTTTGTTAATCCGGGTAACGGTGATCTGCGTCTGAGAGAGACGGCAACTGCGGTCATGAATGTGGTGGATGCTGTGTCCTATGCGCCGACGGATGTCGATGGAACTCAGCGCAGTGGGGCGGGTTCGGTAGACGTTGGTGCTCACGAATTTACGGCGATGTCACCACCGCGCCCACCTGAAAATGTGCAGGTGCAGGGTAATTAAGATCCTTTGAGTTGTGGTGATCTTGTTTGTCGAACCCGTCGACGTGAGTTGGCGGGTTCTTCCTCTGCAATTTGCTTGACTACGTAGATGTTGTAAGCGCAGGCGGTAAACAGCACGCACCAGTACAGTAGTTCTGCCCGGAATCGATTCATAAATGACATGGCGATGATGAAAGAGATAAGGGCACCCTCTATCGCAACCACCTTGTAGTAATTGTCGAAGTCTTTTCTTCTTGCTAGCTCCTTTTTGGTTTGCCGCGTTGCCCAAAAGCTGGAGTACAGCAACATAATCAACATGAATATGCCGGGGTAACCCAGGTCGGTGAGCGCTTCAAACCAGGTGGAGTGGACGCTTCGGTTGCGGCTGAACCCTGTGTCCATGTCTTCAGGCAGGTATTCCGGTGCATGGGCTTCAAAGCCTGCGGCACCGGCTCCAAAGGGGTGATCCTTGGCCATGTCCATTGCGGCGATCCAGAAAAATACCCGTGTAGCGCCCGTTTGTTGCTCTTCGGTCATCTCTTGTTCTTTTATGGATAAAAAGCGCTCAATAGCGGTTTGGTCAATTAGAAAGCTGGCTGCAATTAACCCCATAAAAACTACGGCCACGGCGGAGCTTTTTTGATTGGTGCGTTGATGGGATGAAAAAAACATGTACGCGAGGAAGTACAGGTTTCCGCCAATAATAGCCAGGAATGATGCTCGGCTATTGATCAATACGATGGCGTTGGCGATAAAGGCTCCGGCGACCGCGATGGAGAATTTGGCCAGCTTTTTGTTGTGTATCCAGAAAAAATACAGGCAGAGGACGGCGGACGGCGCGATGGCCGCAGCAATGCCGTTGGAGTCAGGCGCATCGACGGTGCCTATGCCTTCTACTCGTCCGGTGCTGTCCCGGCCAACTTGGTAGGCCAAGTATCCAATATACGCTGTGCCTGCAATGTAGGCATACAGAATGCCATCCAGTTTGTTGCTGGTATCCACCAATTTATAAGCAACAGAAAGAATAACCACCATTTTGATGAAGTTAATGGTGGCGTCACTGTGGACAGAGGGCAGCGAAGCGTAGCCGGATGCAATAGCATAGCCCGCTGCGATCATGAATATCCATTTGAACTGCGGAGCCGCCATCAGCCGGTTTTGGCTGTGCTCTTTCAATTTCCAGGTGAACACGATCAGCATCAATATTACGGTGAAGAACGAATAGCTGATGCTGGGTATCATGTAGCTCCACCAACGTCCCAAAGGGTTCATGAAGTATATGAATTGGTAAAGCATGAACGCCCAGGCAGTATGGCTGGTGAAAGCCATGATGAACCCGCCTAGATATGAAACGATGAATAATGTTAGATTCAGCATGCGTAAGTATTTGATACTGGTTGTAATACGTTTTGGCTCGGCGCGTTAGTTGCCGTTGCCGAATAAGGATAGTGTTTAAGTGAAGTATAGTGATTTCCCTGTGTGGCGCAGCATAACACTTCGGAAGTTATCATTGAAACGTCACATTTCGGGTTCAAGCTTTAGCAAACTTGAGGTTGTCATCAGTGATCTAAAGCAAACGAGCGAGGGCGTGACAGGATGAAAGCTACCGCGGTAGAGTTGGCAGTGTCTGATAACTGCTTATTGGCGTACAAACTGTGCAGAGAATGGAAGCGTGATTTGGTGTTGACGGTGAATGAGGCTGGGAAGGAGCGTAAGCTGCGATTCCCCAAGCATCTGGATCGCCTCAGTATCGATGCTGTGACGGAAAGCTGCTCGGATGTTGTGAAGGTTGGGCGCTCTGGTATCAGGGGGCTTATCGATAAAGATGAGAACTATGTGCTGGATCAGCAGGTGAGTCGGCGAGTGCTGATTTCTGGGTCCGGGCGTTGTGGAACACAGGCGATATCACAGTTTCTTGATGGCATGCTTGATCAGAATAACAAGGTCGTGAATGCCCGCCACGAGACATTGCATGAATTTATCCTGCCGCTGCTCGTGGCTGGCGATGCTGAGGGTATCAGCAAGATCGCTCGGGATATGATGCACGATATCGAGTCTGCGCCTTATTACGCGTTGTGTCCCGATGCCATTCATGCCGATTACGTTGTGCACCTTGTGCGTGATGGTCGACGAGTGGTCCAGTCGGGCATGAATCGGGGGTGGTATGATGACAACAGCCTGTGGAATCAGATTAAGCCAGTGTTCAGCAAGGATCGATTTGAGAATTGCTGTCATTTGTGGCGGTTAACCACCGACAATATGACGCAGTGTGCAGATGCCACGTTTCGTTTGGAGGATCTGGTTGCCTCCGCCCAAGAGCGCGCCCGTCTGGTGTCGACTGTTGGGTTGCAATGGTCGGGTAAGGAGCTGCCGTTGGCAAACCAGGGCAAGCTTTCATCGGATTACACGCAATGGACAGTGCGCCAGCAGGCGCAATTCGATGAGATTTGCGGCCCAATGATGGACCGACATTATCCTGATTGGCGCAACTGATTCTGTGTGGGTCTGATTGAAGCATTAATCGACGCCATGCCTCTGTCATTAGCCTAAGCCTTATTACCCGGCAACTGAGGGTTGGGTATTGGCATGGGAACGGATAGAATGAGCCCCGGTGATTCGCCTGTAGAGTATGGGGGCTCGTAATGGAAGAGAGTGCGATCGGTTTAGTCAGTGTAGTGGTTCCGGTGTACAACGCGGCGGATCATCTCCGGGATACCCTGGATAGTATTTTCAATCAGACCTATAAAAATCTTGAAGTCGTTGCCGTAGATGATGGCTCCTCTGACGATTCTGTAGAGATCTTGAAATCCTACGGTGAACGGGTGGTGGTGGTTCAGCAGGCGAATGCAGGCCCGGCCGCTGCGCGTAACCTTGGGGTGGAAAAGGCCAATGGCAGCTGGATCGCCTTTCTGGATGCCGATGATCTCTGGCAGCCAGACAAAATAGAGAAACAAATCCAGGGGTTGGGCGGATGTAGCTGGTCGTACACTGACTCAATCTTTATGGGCGGGGTGAACGACGGCAAGCGCGATAGCGAGTTGAATGACAAGCTTTCCGGCGAGGTGCTGGATGCGCTCATATGTTGTAATTTCATCGGCACCTCCTCTGTTATGATTCGGCGTGATGTGTTTTTGGACATCGGTGGCTTTGATCGGTCGCTGAGGTCTATTCAGGACTGGGATCTTTGGATGCGAGTGGCGGGTGAACATCCTATTGCCTATCTCGACGAACCGATGGTCCGGTATCGTGTGCATGCAGCATCCACATCAAGAAGTACTCGTAAAACGCTTCCAAATCATCTGAAGGTCATAGATAAAATATTCTCTCCACAAGGGGTTGCGGCCCATAAGAGTCACCTGAAGCCGGTGACTAAAGCCAAATCCATGGGAATATGCTCCCAGATCGCAGAAGAGGAGGGGGATTACTCTTTTGCACTCAAGTGTGCCATTGGCGCCTTTCTTCAGCAGCCATCCAGCCGCGATCATGCTATTCGTGCCCTGAAGTCATCCGTGAAGTTTGTGCTGCATGGGTTGGGACTTTATGGGCGCGCCTAGTGCATTGGCCCCTGTCTGTGGGCGTTGTGCCTAACCGTCAATTCTACTCAGAAAACCATAATTGAGTCAGTAACTTATGAGCGAAATGCGGCAGGCAATTTTTTATTCAATGTTGAATAAATATTCCCTTCAGGTGATCAGCTTTATCTCCATTGCCATACTGGCGCGGCTGCTGACACCCGAGGAAGTGGGGGTGTTTGCGGTCGCCACATCGTTGGCGTTTGTGGCTACATCTTTGCGAACGTTCGGGGTGGGGGAGTACTTGGTACGTGAAAGGTCCATTGATCGCCAAAAAGTGAAAACGGTGGTTGGGGTGATGGTCATTATGTCGTGGACCCTGGGCCTGATATTTATGGTTGCCTCGCCCTGGATCGGGGACTTTTATGGTCAGCCTGATCTTGGCGATCTGATTTGTATCATCGCGGTACCTTTCTTTGTTGCACCGTTTTCGACCATTCCCTTTTCATTGCTGGCTCGCAGCATGAAATTTGATTCCATATTGAAAATCGAGCTGGCCGGTTGCCTGGTAAGAAATGGTGTCTCGATTGGACTGGTGCTGTATGACTTCAGTTATTACGGGCTTGCTTGGGGCACCCTGGCCGGGGTGCTGATGGAATTCGCCATGATCACTCTATATCGCCCAGCGGAGATGAGCTGGATACCTTCGTTTCGCAATCTGGGTAAGGTGTTTTCTGCCGGAATGCAAATCAGTCTCAGCAACCTCTTCCTGTTGAGTTCGCAGAACAGTAATGACCTGATTCTGGGGCGCCTGTCTACGATGAATAATGTGGGTATCTACTCGCGAGGGCTGGGGTTGATTCTGTTTCTCAATGATGTGGTGGTTAAGGCCGTGGGCCCTGTGGCGTTGCCTCATTTGGCAAAGGTGAAGCGCGAGGGAGGCGATGTGGCGGAGGCCTATTTAAATGCCGTGGGGCTGGTCGGTGCGGTAGCCTTGCCGCTCTTTGCGGTGGTGAGTCTGTCTTCGCTGGCAATGATTACTGCGCTGTTTGGTGATCAGTGGGCGTTTTCTGCACAGCTATCTTCCATACTGGCGATCTGGATCATGTTTCAATCAATGCACTGTTTTGCCAAGCAGGCGCTGCTGACGGCGGGGCAGGAGCGGCTGTTTTTGGTCAAGGAGCTGCAGTCTCTGGTGGTCAAGGTGGGGTTTATTGTGGCGGCGGTGCCCTATGGTCTGACCTGGGTGGCCTGGGCAGTGGCGCTGTCGGGGCTGATAGATTTTCTGGTGGTATCGTATTTGCTTAAATTAGCGCTGGATATTCGCTTTTGGCCGATGTTGAAGCACTTTTTTCCGAACATGCTGGTGGCCGCCGCCTGTTGGACGGTGTTGCGGCTGGCGGGCATGGTGATTCCGTTAGATCAAATGAATGCGTGGTTGTCTCTGTTGATTACGGGCGCGCTGATGGTGCCGGTCTGGCTTGTCTCTCTGCGGCTCACCGGTAATAGCCTGTGGCCCTTTGTGGTGTCAGTATTTCAGCACCTGGGGGATAAAGTGCGCGGGTCACGCGGGTAATACATTATTAATATCAGTTGGTTATGATTTTATGGGGCTTATATTGCTCGCAGAAGCCCGATTTGGGAACAAAAGCCGACGGATTTGGTCTGGTATTAAGCCGGGGTGTAATGTTTTTCGTGCGGTTCGGTATTTTTAACAGCCGTTTTTCGCCATTGGGTGGTAAACTGCGCCATTAATTTCTCATCTATCATCAATTTCGGGTGAGGGGTTGTTAGTGGCCACTCAGGGTAGCGGCAGCCAATTCACTGACAGTAAATCAGGTTGTGAGTTATGACTGCAAAAATCGTAATTGTGTTTAGTTTTATATTGGGGCTGGCGGGTTGTGCCGACAGCGTTGGGGAAGATCACATGCCATTGACTCGTTTAGGGGATGTTCCGGTTGCAAAGCTGGAAGCCATGTCCTCCAAGACTTATTTCTTTGGCCACCAGTCCGTGGGCCGCAATATGTTGGATGGCTTGCGCATGGTCATGGCCGATAACCCTGCAGTGAAACTGAATATTGTTGAGAGTGAAAGCGCCGGCAGCGTTGCCCCGGGGGCTTTCTTGCACTCGAACGTGGGAAAGAATCGTTTCCCTCAGACTAAAATTGATCAGTTTCAGGGCGCTTTGGAATCCGGTCTGGGTAATCAGGTGGATGCGGCTTTCCTGAAGTTCTGCTATGTGGACTTGTCCCAGGCCGGTGATGCACAGGAGCTGTTCCAACAATATCAGGCGTCGGTAGATGGCTTGAAGGCCAAGTTTCCTGAAACAACCTTTGTGCATTTCACCTTGCCCGTCAAATCGGTGCCCACCGGTCTGAAAACCTCGGTAAAGAACCTGATTGGGCGTGAAGTGCCTGAGCAGATGGACAATGTGCGTCGTGCCGAGTACAACGCGTTGTTGCGTGAAACCTATAGTGCCGATCCGATATTTGATATTGCCCGGATGGAGTCCATTGACCCTGCCACCGGCGAATCGTTTTCGTTTAGCTTGAATGGCACGCAATATGAGGCCATGTCGCCGGGTAATACCGACGACGGCGGGCATCTGAGCGAAACAGGCAAGCGCTGGATCGCCGAGCAGCTGATTGTGTTTCTCGCTAATTTGGAATAAGGAGTGACGGCCCCTCAGGGGCTGTGAAAAAGTATGTGCGGTATAGCGGGAATAGCTGATTTTTCAGGTCTTGGCGGTGATGTTAAGGCGACACTGCAGAAGATGGTGTCGCAGCTGCATCACCGGGGGCCGGACGGCACCGGGTTCTATCATGATGCTCACATTGGTTTGGCCCATGCCCGACTCAGCATCATTGATCTGGCCGGTGGCGCTCAGCCTATTCATAATGAAGACAGCACCATTCAAGTGATTTTCAACGGTGAAATCTTCAACTATGTGGAGCTGCGCGAGGAGCTTTTGGGGCAGGGCCATCAGTTTTATACCCACAGTGACACCGAAGTTATTGTCCACCTTTATGAGCAGCATGGGCCGGGGTTTGTAAACAAACTCAACGGTCAGTTTGCCATCGCCATTTGGGATACGAACAAGCAGCGGCTCTTGATGTACCGCGATCGTGTCGGTATAGCGCCCCTGTATTATGCCCAAACAGGAAGCCGCATTACCTTTGGCTCAGAGATCAAGGCGATTTTGCCTGCCTTGGCAGCTCGCCCTGGGGTAAACCTGCAGGCCCTGGATCAGCTTATGACCTATTGGGCTCCTGCCAGCCCGAACACTCTGTTCGAAGGGGTGTATGAACTGCCGCCAGGCTTCATGATGGTGATGGATGCCTCCGGCATGCAGATCAGCCGTTATTGGGACTGGAGTTTTCCGGTGCAGGCGGATCAGTATCTTGCCGATTCAGAAGAGGTGTTGGCAGAGCAGCTGCGAGAGTTGTTGGTGGATGCCACACGTATTCGTCTGCGCTCGGATGTGCCGGTGGGGGCGTACCTCTCCGGCGGTCTGGATTCGTCTGTGCTGGTGGCTATGATCCACCATTTCAGTGATGCCAAACTGCGTACGTTCTCCATCGGGTTTGATGCGGAGTCGCTGGATGAAACCTCGTATCAGCAGCTGATGATTGATCAAGTGGGTGCTGATCACAGTCGGGTGCAATGCAGCGAAGCCGATATAGCTGAGCATTTTGTCAAAACCATATGGCATACCGAGGCACCCATACTGCGTACGGCTCCCGTGCCCATGCGGTTGTTGTCGAATCTGGTGCGATCCCAGGATTATAAAGTGGTGCTTACCGGTGAAGGTTCCGATGAGGTGCTGGGTGGCTACGATATCTTCAAGGAAACCAAAATTCGCCAGTTTTGGGCGGCCAATGCCGATTCCGGGTTCCGCCCTGCGCTGTTGAAGCGTTTGTATCCCTATCTTGACGTCTCCCCCGGGCGAGCCCAGCAATATCTGCGCAATTTCTTTGGCAGTAACCTTGATGAGCCCAATCTGCCGTGTTTCTCCCATATTCCACGCTGGACCACCACTGCGAAATGTAAGGAATTCTTTTCCTCGGAGGTGAAGGCCACTCTATCAGGTGATCTGATGAAGCTGGTGGAATCCTCGTTGCCCCAGCAGTCCGGAGACTGGCACTACTTTAATCGGGCGCAATACCTTGAGGCCAAAACCTTGATGGCGGGATATTTGCTGAGTTCTCAGGGTGATAGAATGCTGATGGCCAGTTCGGTTGAGGGGCGTTTTCCGTTCCTGGATCATCGTGTTATTGAATTCGCCAACCGCCTGCCGCCCAAGCTCAAAATGAAGGCGCTTAATGAAAAGTACCTGTTGAAACGCTCAATGGGCGGTTATTTGCCAGATGCTATAGTTAACCGTCACAAGCAGCCATATCGGGCGCCTGATATTCCGTCGTTTTTCACGGATAATCCACCGGATTACGTGAATGACCTGCTCAGTGAGGCAGCTCTGGCCAAGAGTGGCCTGTTTGATGCCAAGCGGGTGCAAATGCTGGTGAAAAAGATTCGCTTGGGGCGTGCCATCGGCTACAAAGACAATATGGCCTTGGTGGGAATCCTTTCAACGCAGGTCTGGCATGACCTGTATATGAGTTAACAGATCGTCCGAGGCTGCCGTTGGGGGAGCTTGGATACTTAAATGGCAGTGGCTAAGGAGCAGAAATGTCCGCTAAAGAAAAAGTTAAAAACTATATACTTGAAAACTACCTGTTCACCGATGATCAGGATGCGCTAAAGGACGGTGACTCGTTTCTGGAGCAAGGCATTATTGATTCCACCGGTATTCTTGAGGTGATCTTTTTTCTGGAAGAAGAGTTCGGCATCAGCGTGGCTGATGAAGAGATGGTTCCAGAAAACCTGGATTCTGTGAACAACCTCGTTAAGTTTATCGAAGCCAAAAGCGCAGCCTGATAATGAGTGTCCGCATCGCTACCGTTCTTGCTCCGATCCATGATCGTGTGCTGGAGCAGGGGGACGCAGCCGCTATTGTGACCGCAGAGCAGCAGATTTCGTATCGGGTTTTGTGGGAAAGCGCACGCAGGGTTGAGAATTTTTTGCGCAGCCTCGGGGTAACCGAGGGTGATCGGGTGGCGCTGATTGCAGAAAACAGCCCCCAGTATGTCGCCGTATTTTATGGGGCATTGCTGGCTGGCGCGGCGGTTGTGCCGATGAACACCAGTGCCAAGATGAAGGATTTTTCCAACTGGCTGAATCATTGCGAAGCCAAAGTGGCTTTTGTGGATTTTGTGCCGCGGGAAACCCATAAGCTGGTTGAGTGCGGGTTAGCTGTGTCACTGGTTGCCGTCAATCAAGCGGATGCGTTACCCGAACCCTTGCGCGACAGCGGCTTGCCCACCTGGAACGATGTGCAGGCTAGCGGCTTGCCTCAGGAACCACCTCAGCTTGAACAGGCTGGGGATGGGCTGGCCTGTATCATTTACACATCCGGCACCACCGGCAATCCGAAAGGCGTGATGATTAGCCATGGTAATTTGATGGCTAATGTCCGCTCTATCCTGGCTGCTTTGCCCATTCAGCCAGGTGATCGCTTTCTCAATGTACTGCCTTTTTATTACTCCTACGGTAATTCGGTGCTGCATACCCACCTGGTGCAAGGGGCAACGCTCTATCTGGAGAACAGCATGATGTTCCCCAATGTGGTGGTGTCCCGAATGGCCCAGGAGAAAATCACCGGTTTTGCCGGGGTGCCTTCTACCTTCTCATTGCTGTTGAGCCGTGGCAAAGTAGCAGAACACGATTTGTCATCTCTGCGTTATGTGTTGCAGGCTGGCGGCGCGATGCCGGTGCCGGTGACCCAGCAGGTGCTGGAACACTTGAGTAGTCACGTGTACGTTATGTACGGTCAAACCGAGGCAACAGCCCGCCTGACCTGGCTGCCACCGGAGCAGTTGTTGGAAAAACTTGGCTCGGTGGGTGTTCCTATCGCGGGTGTGGAGATTCAGATTCGTCATCCGGATGGTTCAGAATGTGGGCCGGAAGAGGATGGCGAGCTGTTTGTGCAGGGTGCCAATGTGGCGCTGGGCTACTGGCGCAACCCGGAGGCAACCGCTGCCACTTTTATCGACGGTTGGTTGAAAACGGGTGATCTGGGGCACAAGGATCAGGATGGCTACCTTTACTTGAAGGGGCGCCGTTCCGACATGATCAAGTCTGGAGCCAACCGCATCAGTCCTCTGGAAATTGAAGAGGTGATTGTTGAGCTGCCGGAAGTGGAAGAGGTCGCCGTGGTGGGGGTTCCGGACGAGTTGCTGGGGCAGACCATCACTGCTTTCCTGGTGCTCAAAGCAGGACATGAGTTGAATGTTAGGGCAGTGAAGAAGCACTGCCTGGATAACTTGGCATCGTACAAGATTCCAAAACAAATATTACAAGTGGATGCGTTTCCCAAAACCGCATCTGGAAAAGTTAAAAAACACATCTTAGCCGAGCAGGTCGGGGATTAATCATGAGTTTGAAATCAGAAATCGCACAAGAAATTCTCAGTTTTGATATGGATGCGGAGATCGATAAGATTTGTTCAGGGATTCGTGAGATTCTGAGCAAAAAAGTACATCGTCGAGGCCTTGTGATTGCCATGTCCGGTGGTATCGACAGTTCCGTTTCATCTGCTTTGTGTGTTCGCGCGGTGGGCCCCAAGAAAGTATTCGGTCTGCTGTTGCCTGAGCAGGATTCATCATCAGAAAGCGAAGATAAAGGCCGTATTCTGGCAGAGCATCATGGTATCGAGTATCTGGTGCATAACATCGCGCCGACACTGGAAGCTATTGGCTGCTATAAGTGGCGCGATGAGGCTATTGTGGCCACTTTCCCTGAGTACGGCGAAGGCTGGAAGAACAAGATTGTTATTTCCGGTGGCGCAGAAGGCAAGATCAACCACTTCCAGTTGGTTGTACAATCGCCAACGGGTGAAATTTCAGAAAAGCGCCTGGGCTTGAAAGAGTATCTGCAAATTGTTGCTGCTACCAACTACAAGCAGCGTATCCGTAAAACGGTTGAATTCTTCCATGCAGATCGTTTGAACTACGCGGTAGTCGGTACCCCTAACCGCGTTGAATACGATCAAGGCTTCTTTGTTAAGAATGGTGATGGCTCTGCTGATTTGAAGCCCATTGCGCACCTGTATAAAACCCAGGTTTATGCACTGGCCCGTCACATGGGGTTGCCTGAAGTGATTTGTAATGCGATTCCGACTACTGACACTTACAGCATGCCGCAGGGTCAGGATGAGTTCTACTATGCGTTGCCTTATCAGGAAATGGATATTGCGTTGTGGTGTTATAACAAAGGTGAATCGGCAGCCCAGTTGGCAAAAGTACTGGAGATCACCGAAGAGCAGGCTCAGTTCATTTACACCGACATCGAAAGCAAGCGTAAGACCACAGCGCCGTTCCATTGGCCTGCCATTCTGATCGAGAAGGTGGAGCTGTAGGTCTATGGCCCAGGAGATGCCCAAGAAGGGGTTTGTTGGAACTCTGAAGGAAGTCTATTGGGAGCTATGTCGCCCCAATGACCGGTTTGATTACCTGCAGTTTTTCCTTGGTGAGATTCCCGGTTATTTGGGGTTGTTGTGGCGCAAGAAGATCTATTCGCGCCATTTCAAAAGTGCTGGCAAAAACCTCACGGTGTATCAGGGCGTTAGAATCCGCAACATACATTGCATGAGCGTTGGTGATGATGTTTATCTCGGTCTGGAAAACAATTTTCAGGCCGGAGGTGGGCTTACCATTGGTGATCGCGTCGCCTTTGGCCCAGGTTGTAAGGTGTGGACCATCAATCACAAGTTTGATGATCTGGAAACTCCGATTATGGAACAGGGTTATGATTTCAAGCCTGTCTCCATAGGCAATGATGTTTGGCTGGCGGCAAATGTGTTTATTATGCCAGGGGTGGAGATACCGGATGGCTGCATAATTGCTGCAGGTTCTGTGATTGGTGTTAAGAAATATCCGCCCTATAGCATTATCTCGGGTAATCCTGCTCGGGTCATTGGTAACCGGTTAAAGAATAAAGAGAAAGAAGAAAGCGAAGATAAAAGCTGAAGCCAGCAGATAAAAAAGAAAGCATAAAAAAAGGATGCCGATGAGGCATCCTTTTTTTATGCTTTCTTTTTGTTTCCAGAGGCTAGTCGATGGTGAAGACTCGCTCTGTCGACATGCTGCTTTCCAGTCCTGTGGTGTCGTGGGCGGTAACCGTCAGTGTATAGGTACCTGGAATCAGCTCGATGATGGTCTCGGTTGTTGTGCCGGTGGTAACGGCAACGGTTTCGAATGCTGTGTTGCCTTCAGGACAGACGTGTATGCTGTAGCCTGAAATATCCTGCGGGTCGAGCATGCTGCCGTCGGCGCGTCCAGTGGGTGCATCCCAGTTAACGATGACACTGCGAGCCTGGATGGCCAATACAGTAAGTGAGGCCAGCTCCGAGGTGGCCGATGAGCCTTCGTTGCTCACGGTGCAGTAGTAGTTGCCTTCATTATTACTGGTGACACTGTCTACTACCAAAGCGCGAGGGTCGCTGCCCGCCAGTATCAGGCTGCCGTTGTGGAAGCACTCATAGTACAAGGTGCCAGCGCCAGTGGCTTCGATGTCCAGCACGAAGCTGTCGCCGGTGCTGAGCATTTGACTGGAGGGCTGCTTGGTGATGCGTGCTTTCTCCAGTACGGCAACGGTGACGGGGTTGCAGGCTACAGAGTTCACGGAATTCGACACTACACAGCGGTATTCTCCGGCTTGCTCCAGAGTGAGCGGGCTCAGGCTGAGTGTGGCAGAGTTCGAAGCGATCAGGCTGTCGTTAAAATACCATTCCACTCTGGCATCGCTATTGCCGTTGTGGGCTACAGTCAGTGCCACGTTGGCGTCTTCGTAGGCGGTGGTGCCTGTCGGCTGGCTGGTGATGGCAATACGGCCATTGATGGTTACGCTGAAGCTGTTGCAATTGGCGCTGCTGTGTTCATTCCAAACTCGGCAGGAGTAGGCGCCTGCATTGGCGGCGGTCAGGTCTGTCAGGGTCAGGCTGTTGCCGCTGACGTTAAGATTCTGTCCGTCTTTGCTCCACTCGTAGTTGAGATCGTCACCGCTGGCGGCAATGTTCAAGGTGATGGCGTCGCCTTCGTTTGCTGTGGTGTTGGCGGGCTGCTCGGTGATGCGAACGGAGCTGCTGACGGTCACGGTGACCTGTTCGCAGTCAACGGCGCCCAGTTCGTTTTCCACTCGGCATTGATAGGTTCCGGCTTGCTCAGGCGTGATGTAGTTGAGTGCCAGGGTGGCGCCGCTGCCAACTTGATTGCCGTTAAACAGCCAGGTCACGGTTGGAGCCGGTATGCCGCTTGCGGCTACGCTCAGTGACACGCTGCCACCTTCGTAAGTGGATTGAGATACGGGCTGGGTTACGATCGTGGCGGGAGCCTGGATGCTCAGGGTGAAGCTGGCGCAGTTGGCGCTGCCACCATTATTGTATACCCGACAGCTGTAGGTGGCTGCGTCCAGTTCGCGAACACTGGCGAAGCTCAACGTTGGGCCGCTGCCAGTGATGGTTTGACCGTTTTTGGTCCATTCATATTGCAGGTCGTCACCGGTGGCTGCCACCGTAAATTCCACGCTGCTGCCGACTTCAGCGGTCTGGCTGGCGGGTGAGCGGCTGATGCTGACGGCTTCCAGTACGGTGACGGTTGCTTCACGGCTGATGTCGCTGGCAACGGCATTGCTCACGGTACAACGGTAGCGACCGGCGTTGCTGCTGCTGGCACTGGCAAAGGTAAGTTGCGAGGACGTGGCGCCAGCAACGTTTGCCCAGCTGCTGCCATTCCACTTTTGCCACTGGTAGTTAATGGGGTTATCTCCGCTGGCGGCGATAACCAGTGAGCCTGACTGCCCGCTGTAGAGTGAGGTGTTATTGGGGTGCACGGTTACTACGGCAGGCCCTTGCACAGACAGTTCGGCAGCGTTTGAGGTCATGCTTCGACCATCTTCGTTGCTGACGACCGCGTGATAGAGGCTGGCATCGGACAGGGCTACGTTGACAACACTCAGGTTGGCACTGCGGCTGCCTTGATATTTGCTACCGTCAGTGATGGCTGCGCCGCCTTTGTACCATTGGTAGGATAAGGTGCCGTAACCGCTTGCTGCTACTGAGAAGGTGGCGTTGCTGCCAGCGGCCACCAGTTGATTGGCTGGCTGAGAGCTTATGCTGATAGAGTTTTTAAGGTTGATGCGGGTGGTTCTGGATGTTTTCTCACCACCACCATTCTTAACTTTGACCCGATATTGCTTGGCGGTGCCACTGTCGACGCTTTCTATGGTCAGGGTGTCGCTGGTTGCTTCCAGAGTTCTCCAGCCGAAGAAGCTGCGGCTCTGCCATTGATACTCGACGTTGTCGCCACTGGCATCAACTGAGAATGTGGCGGTTTCGCCCGGGTAGACGCTGACATCCTGCGGTTCGGAGGTGATGGTGGGCAGGTCGCTGACCAGAAGGATGGCTGAATCGCTTACGGTGGTGGTGCTGTTGCTGATGTCTACGCGGTAAGTGCCGGCGTCATTGTCGTCGACGATGGTGAAGGTGTAGGAGGAGGCGTTGGCTCCGGCGATGGCTTGACCCTGGTGGAACCATTGGTAGCTGAGTGAAGCTGCGCTGCTTGCTGCGACTGCGAATGTGGCAGTCTGCCCTGGGTAGCCGCTCAGATCGGCAGGTGCTGCATTGATCTGGATGGGCTCAAAGGTCGGCTCGGGTTGCTGCGGCGTACCTACGGAGCCTTCCGGCTCGTTGGTCTCTGTAAATTCATTCTCGAGTGAATTTTGATCGTCAATGTCTTCTTTACAAGCATTCAGTAGCGGAATGCTTACTGCCATGAGCAGAGTCAAAAGTACTCTTTTATTTAAATTCATCATCGGTCTAATAAGCCAGGCAAGTGAACGTCAAAATTGAATTCTTATTGAATGAGCTATGTTCCCAGAAATACGTTAGGCAAGAGTTGAAAGTGGTCACAAACTTTGAGAGAAAATACCGGTTTTATAGGGTTGCAATGCCCAATTGGCGCATGCAAACGCGAATCCGCTATTTTGTCGGTGTTTGTTGTGTAAAAAGTAAACAAAATTGCCTTGGGAATCCCCCGATTCTTTCTTGACACAATTACATGCCCATTTTATCGCTTCTGACCATTTTGGGTAAATTTTTATTTGTTTACCGATGGTTAACGGCGCTGGTTGGTGCGTGCCTGAAATCGTTCCGTAACTGCATCCACCTTGTTCCGTAACGCGGTGCTCTCAAGCTGTGTGACATCCTACACAGATTTCGAAGTTGATTTGTATGGTTCTCTTGTGTGTGAACTGGCCCACATGTGCCTTCTCTGGGGTGGACTAACCTTGTCCTTGTAAGTTCATTAGTCCCGCTTTTTCAGCATAGGTAGTACCAGTTATGTCAGTTTCAGCTCTTGTTAACAGCCTCAATAGTAACAACGTGATCGCTGCAGTGGTTATGGCTTTCGCCCTGACTCTGACAGGGTGCGGAGCCGGCGGAGAGACCAGTGATCCCGCGGCTCAGGTTGTCGATTCGACTACAGGTGGCGAAGATGAAACCAACAACGGCGGCAACACTGATCCGATCGAGGAGCCGGTTGAGGAAACTCATGTGCTCAACCTGATTACTCAGCCTTCGAACGCAACGATCACTGAGGGTGAAAGCCATACTTTCAGCGTTGCGGTTGAGCACGATCTACCTATCACAGTAACCTGGTATCGCAACGGCTCGATCGTACAGAGCTCCTCCAGCACCAGTCTGGCGGCGACTACCGCAGGCACTTATGACTGCGCCGTCACCAATGGCACGGATACTCTGGGCTGTGACAGCTTTACGCTGACGGTTAACGTTTTGCAGTTCGTGACCATTACAAGCCAGCCCAGCAATCAGATGGTGAATGAGGGTGTTGATGTGACCCTGTCTGTGGGCGCAACCGGTACCGGTGTCCTGTCTTATCAGTGGTACTTTGAAGGTGCTCCGATTTCCGGTGCTACTGGCTCAAGCCTGGTGTTGGATGCGGTGACTTTGCAGGATGACGGTGACTACCATGTTGTGGTCAGCAACACCGGTACTTCCACGACTTCCAGTGTGGTTTCGGTTGATGTGGCGGCCAATGCTGTGAGTGGTTCTGCGCTGATCTCCTGGGATCGCCCACAATCACGCACCGATAATAGTGCTTTGAGCGCCGGTGAGATTGATGCCTATGAGATCTACTACTCTGAGAGTGCAAATGGCAGCATGGTGCGCCTGGACAGCGTGGATGCTTCTGAATCCACCTACACCGTCGATGGCTTAAGTGAAGGTACTCATTACTTCTCGCTGATGACTGTAGACAGCACAGGTATGAAAAGTGATTACTCAACCGTGGTGAGCGTGACCATTAATTGATCTGCGGTTGAATTGAAAAACGGGCTTCGGCCCGTTTTTTTTGGCCTGGGTTTTGGCTCGTGCTGTCGGGCAGAATTACGCTTCGATCAGGTCTTGAACGTATTGTGCGATGGCCAGGCAGCTGGTTAAGCCTGGGGATTCAATCCCGAATAGGTTTATAAGTCCGGCTGTCGGGTGTTGAATGAGGAAGTCCTGGGCTGGCCCCCCTGAGGCTTGTAGTTTCGGCCGAATGCCGCAGTAGCCGGGGCTGAGCAAGGCTGGGTTCAGGTTGGGGTAGTAACGCTGGATGGCTGCTATAAAGGTAGCGATTTTGTGCTCGCTGACGCGGTGATCCGGGGTTTGTACGTATTCGATATCGGGGCCAAAACGGGTGCGCCCTTGCAGGTCGAGGGTGGCGTGAATGCCCAGGCCTGTGGTGTTGGGTTCGGGCAGTGGGTAGATGAGGTGGCTGAAGGGGCTGCGGCCTTGCAGGTTAAAATAGTTGCCTTTGCAGAGATGAAGGCGGGGGATGCTGTCGGGCGTCTGTCCGGCGATGCGATGGGCGATGTGGGTGGCCTGGAGCCCTGCGCTGTTGATTAATGTCTGACAGCTGAATCGGTAGGGCTCCCCCTGACTTTGAATCGTTACCTGATATCCCTGGTTGAGAGGTTCTGCTTCGATAAAGCGAGAATTAAGGCCTATCAAGCCGCCATTTGCTTCGATCTCTGCCGCTAGGCAGTGCATGAGCTGGTGGCTGTTGATGATGCCGGTGGTGGGTGAATGCAGGGCAATATCAGCCTCTACCTGCGGCTCAATCTTTTGGAGGTCGGCTTTGCTGAGCCACTGCAGATCCATAACGCCATTGGCTTCTGCTTGTTGTTTTAGCTTGTGAAGGTGTTGCTCCTGTGCCTGTTGGGCGACGATGAGCTTGCCGATGGTTCGGTGTTCGATGCGGTTGTCTTTGCAGTATTGGTAAAGCGCTGCTTTGCCCGCGACGCACAGGGTGGCTTTTAACGAGCCGAAGGGGTAGTAGATGCCGGCGTGGATGACTTCGCTGTTGCGGCTGCTGGTTTCACTGCCGTAGCGAGGGTACTGCTCCAGGAGCAGTATGCGGCGGCCGCTTAGGGCCAGCTGGCGCCCGATGGCTAACCCAATGACGCCAGCGCCGATGATGCAGCAGTCGAAATGGTCGAGGGCCATGGCGGCGGTGCCTCAGGCGGTGTGAGTGGGGAAGCTGATGACATCCCCGATGTTGTCGCAATCCAGCAGCACCATCAATAGCCGATCCACTCCCAGTGCCACCCCGGCGGATTCGGGAAAGCCGTTTTGCAGGGCGCTAATGAGGTGGCTGGGGGTGGGGAGGGCGTCCAGTCCGTGTTGTGCGCGGTAGGATTGATCGGCTGTGAAGCGTTCGGCCTGCTCCGCCGCATCCACCAGCTCCTGATAGCCGTTGGCGATCTCTTTGCCAGCGATGTAGAGCTCAACCCGTTGTGCCACGGCGAGCCCATCCTGGTTGAGGCTGGTTTTGGCGAGGCTGGCTTTGCTGGCAGGAAATTCATCTAAAAAACAGCCAGTTGCCGGGAGTGTAGGCTCCACCAGATGGCTGCTCAGCAGATCCAGCAAGCCGTCTCGATCCAGCATCGCAAAATCACCGTTGATGCGGGCGTTGGCGACATTGAGCAGATCCTGGTGGCTGCAGCTGTGGGGGTTGAGGCCCAGGCTGGCTTCAAAAGCCTGCTGGTAGCTGAGGCGGGCAAAGGGCTGCAGGGTTTTGCCAAAGGCGGAGGCAGCGTTCAGCACCAGAGCTTCCACTTCGTCTGTCAGCCTGTCCAGAGTCCAGTCCGGCCGATACCATTCCAGCATGGTGAACTCTGGATTGTGCTGGCGGCTGCTCTCTTCCTGCCGGAACGCCTTGCCCAATTGATAGATGGGGCCGCAACCGGCCGCCAGCAGGCGTTTCATGCAGAACTCAGGAGAGGTTTGCAGGTAATGCGTCTTGCCGTTGGCTTGCGCCTTCCAGCTGCTTAAGTAAGGGTCGGTGGCGGTGCTGCTGCACAGCAGTGGGGTCTCCACTTCCATTACATCGCGGCGCTCAAAAAAGTCGCGAATCAGGCGGTTGAGTCGGGCACGGGCGACAATATGAGTAAGGGGCGCGGTAGGCTGCCAGGTCATAGGCGTTCTTCAGCAAGAAGATGCTGCCCGACGCGCAAGCGGGGGCAGCTGGATAAATCAGGCGCGGGAAACGTACTCGCCGGAACGGGTATCAACTTTGATGACATCGCCCTGATTGATGAACAGGGGAACGCGCACAACGGCACCGGTGGACAGTGTGGCGGGTTTGGAGCCGCCGTTGGCAGTATCACCTTTTAAGCCAGGATCAGTCTCGATGATCTCCAGTTCGACGAAGTTCGGCGCAGCAACCGCCAAAGGGGTGCCGTTCCACAGGGTCACGGTGCAGACGTCTTCCTCTTTCAGCCATTTGGCAGTCTCGCCTACGGCCGTGGCGTCGGCAGCCTGCTGTTCAAAGCTCTGCTGATCCATAAAGTGGAAAAACTCGCCATCGTTGTACAGGTATTGCAGGTCTACATCCATAATGTCGGCCGCTTCTACGCTTTCGCCGGACTTGAAGGTGCGTTCCCAGGTTTTGCCGCTTTTCAGGTTGCGCAGTCTGACGCGGTTGAAGGCTTGACCTTTACCGGGTTTTACCACCTCGTTTTCGACGATGGAGCATGGGTCTCCATCCAACATCACTTTAAGACCCAAGCGGAATTCGTTGGTAGAATAGTTGGCCATTGATCAATACCTGTTTTCTAAAATTTGCAGTACCCGAACCGGGAAAGGCGCTAATGATAACTCGAACTGCCCCAAGTTGGCATACTGAAGACTGGCAAATTCTGCTTTCTGGCAGCATTCGTTGCCCGGAAACCCTGTGGAAGCGCCTGAATCTGCCTTTGGACACCTTGCCAGCGGCGCTGAAGGCGCACCACGACTTTCCCCTGCGGGTGCCGGAGCCCTATCTGGATAAAATTGAGCCGGGTAACCCCGATGATCCGTTGTTGAAGCAGGTGCTGCCGGTGGCCCAGGAAACCGAGCCCCGGCCGGGGTTTGTGGCCGACCCCCTGGGGGAGCGTCTGGCCAACCCCAGTAGCGGCTTGCTGCACAAATACCAGAGCCGGGTGCTGTTGATACTCAGCGGAGCCTGCGCCATCAATTGCCGTTACTGCTTTCGACGCCACTTCCCTTATGCGGATAACCGTCTTTCCAGCCAGGAATTTGCGGACATTCAGGCCTATCTGGAAGCCCATCCCGAGGTGAATGAGGTCATTCTCAGCGGTGGAGATCCCCTGGTGGTGAGTAATGCGCGATTGGCTACCTTATTGAAAATAATAGAAAATATACCCACCATAAGCCGGTTGCGTATTCATACGCGGTTGCCGGTGGTGATTCCCCAGCGAATTGATACAGGCCTGCTGGAGGTGCTGGGCAACAGCCGCCTTAACCGGGTGCTGGTTACTCACAGCAACCACCCGCAGGAGCTGGATGAGGTGTTTGATCAGGCGATGGGCGCGCTGCGTCAGGCCGGGGTACACCTGCTGAATCAGGCGGTTCTGTTGAACGGCATAAATGATCAGGCTGATGTGCAGGCAGCCCTCAGCGAGCGCCTGTTTCAGGCCGGGGTGCTGCCTTATTATCTGCATTTGCTGGATCCGGTGGCCGGCGCCCATCACTTTGATGTGTCTGAAAAAAGTGCCCAGAAGATGATGGCTGAGCTGCATCGTCGCTTGCCCGGTTTCCTGATTCCTCGCTTAGTGAGAGAGATTTCAGGAAAATCAGGCAAAACCCTGATAGATTTACACTTATCCTGAAGACCGGGTCACAATCAATGTTTGCGCATCCTGTGCAAAGTCTGCCTATACTTACTAGCAAGGGTATTTCCCCGCGTGTATCGGTCAGGCCATATAAAGTGAACCGTTCAGCGCAAAAAACGCAGTGACGAAATGGGAATGTTGAATGTCTAATCCAGCCGAGCACCTGAGCTTGAAGCTGCCACCACATGATCTGGAAGTGCTGTCTTTCAGTGCGCCTAATCCTAAAAAGGTACAGGAGTGGGTTGAAAGTCTGCCGCAGATGAATGTGGGGGAAACCGCCAAACGGCTCTATTCGGCCATCCAGGAGCTGAACCGCCTGAAGACGGATTCGGATACCCGTTTCCAGCTGATGGAGATCATGCGCGGCCCCATTCATTACATCTGTAAAAGCCTCGAAAAGCACTTTCTCAACAAAGCGGTGGTCTTGCCTCCCAAAGAAGCCAAGATAGCGGCGCTGGCGCAAGCCCTGCAGAATCATCTGGCCACCGGTTATAAAGCGGTCACCATGCAGCTGTTGCCCCGTGTGAAGAACATGGACAAGGACGCAAAAAAACTGTGTCAGAAAGCCATTCACCGAGCGATTTCTGAGCAGAGCCACGTGCTGCTGCGCAGCTTTCAGCTGTATTACCCCGCCCCCGCCAATTTCTGGCAAGAGATGCACCTGCTGTATCTGATTTCTCAGCGATTTGGCATGTTGGAGCAGGTGATAGAAGATCCGGAAGACAACAACTGGGAATCCGGCGTGTACGACTTGTACCTGCGCGCTTTGTTGCTGGCTACCGCAAAACCCAACCAGTTGCGACAGAGCCAGATCGAACAGGTGTATGATGCTGCCCGCTATTGGGCCCGTTTTGCCACCGTAACCGATGCAAAAACCGTGGCCGGGTTGTTTGTGATCGATGTGATGACGGATTATCCGCCGATTTATCAATCACTGATGCGCCGCACCACCCTGCCGCACAATATTCGTTATTTTGATGCGTCGGCTATTTCCGATCATCTGCGCGTGTTGTTGCAATTACCGGCCGGGCAGATGCACCCGGTTTCCAGTTTTCATGTGCCCGACCGCTTCCCTGCAGAATTGACCCGTATCCTGATTCAGGCGTGGGGTGTGTTGGCCGAGCGTGCTTTTACTCGTATCGAAGAGCACGGTAATCTCAATCTGTGTATTGGCCTCAGTGCAACCCACTATTTTGTGTCGGGTAAGGCAGACTTTGGCCGTATGGTGACCGGTTCCAGTAATGTGTTGGATCCGGAGCTGAACAATCCCTTTTTGCAGCACGGCCCGGGCAGCAATCGCCGCCGTGATACCTACGAAAGCAACGATGTCTGGGGGCTGAATGTAGATCCCTCCAAGCTCAAGCTGGAGAAGGATTCGGTGGGCAGTGAAATTGATAGTTACACCCAACAGCGCCATGCTGCCGAGAAAGACAAGTATCCCCAGTACAGCTGCGAAGTGGTGAACACCAGCCCCGGTGGGTTTTGTTTAAGCTGGCGGCAGGATGTGCCCCATCAGGTTAAGACCGGTGAAATTGTAGGCATTCTGGAAAGCGATAAAACCCATTGGAGTATCGGTGTTATCCGTTGGGTCAAACAGTTTAAGGATGAAGGGGTGCGTATGGGGGTAGAACTGATTGCGCCCAAGGCCGAAGCCTGTGGTACCCAGGTTATTCAAAAGAAAGGCGGTGTCACCGAATTCATGCGTACACTCATGCTGCCAGAGCTGCGAGCCATTGGTCAGCCCGCTACCCTGATTACCCCCAACATTGCGTTTCACGTTGGATATAAAGTCAATATTAATGAAGAAGGTCTGGTTTCTAAGGGGCAGTTAATAAAACAAGTAACTTCCACTGCAAGTTTCAGTCAGTTTCAGTTTAAAATGCTGGTGCCTGCGGTGGGGCGCGGAGAAGAACGTGAAGAACACCATCGACCCTCAGTGGAAGAACCGACTAAAAGCAATCAGGATGATGATTTTGATTCGATCTGGTCAAGCCTCTAACGAGGCTCGACATCAGGGTGGGTAACCCTGCTTCGGACATTCCAGCAACTTATTTGCCCGCTAGGGCTAAATTGAATTACAGATTGCATGACTAAAAAAGCCGAGACCATAAAACTGTTGATTCTGCACGAGTCGCCGGATGACGCGGAGCAGTTGATGAACCTGATCCGTAATTCTGGTCGGGCGACTCGTGGCCAGATGATTGAAAGCTCGGACTCGCTGGCGCAGGCGCTGGGCGCAGGCTCCTGGGATCTGATGTTGTTGCGCCCTGAAGCCAATGACATGTTCGCCATGGAATGCCTCAAAGAGGTTAAAAAACAGTCCAAAGATATTCCCTCCATTCTGCTGGTGGATGAATACGATCCAGAAGAAGTGGTAGAAGGGTTGCGGGAAGGCTACGAAGATGTGGTGCTGAAAGACGATCTGGAACGCTTGATTCTGGTGATTCAGCGCGAGCTGCGTAACTTGGGTGATCGCCGAGCCCGCCGCAGCGCTGAGTTGCATTTGAAAGACGCCGAAAAGCGTTGCGCCGTGTTATTGGACAGTTCCCGCGATGCGATCACCTACGTCACCGACGGCATGCATACCTATGCCAACGAAGCCTATCTTGAGCTGTTCGGCTATGACGATGCCGAAGATCTGGAAGGCATGCCCATCATGGATATGGTGGCATCCAAGGATCACGAAGAGTTTAAACAATTTCTGCGGGCTTACAGCGCCGGTGAAAGTGACAGCAACGAATTCCTCTGTCATGGGCTCTGTACCGATGGCACAGAAATTCAGGCGCGCATGATATTTTCCAACGCCACCTACGACAGCGAACCCTGCACGCAGATTATGATTCGCACCAACCAGGCCGATGCCGAGTTGCAAGAGCGTCTCAAAGAAATCAGCAGCCAGGATCTGCTCACCGGGCTTTATAATCGCTCCCACTTCACCCAGGAGCTGGACAACACGCTGCAATGGGCCGTAACCCACAGCAAAACCGCAGTGCTGGCTTACATTCAGCTGGACAATTTTGCCTCAGTACAATCGGACATTGGCCTGGCCGGTGCTGATATGGTGTTGTCGGACGTGGCAACCCTGATTCGAGAGCTGATGCCGGAAGGCACCATACTGGCGCGCTTTGGGGATGAAATTTTTTCCGCACTGATCAAAGATAAATCCCTGGATGACGGCCGCGCCCTGGGCGAAAAAGTGCGAGCCGCAGTGGAAGATCATCTGTCGGAGGTTCAGGAGCGTACTGTTCAGGTAACCGCCAGTATCGGTATTACGTTGATCAGCGAAAATACCGATGATGCGGAAGAAATCGTTACCCGTGCGCATCAGGCCAGCGAGCAGGTGCGGGAAGAAAACCCGCTGGGCAACGGTGTGTCTGTATTTGATCCCGCCTCAGTGCAAAAAATCGACCCCAGTGACACCGGGGCCATTGTGCAGGATGCTATCGACAAGGGCTTGTTCAAGTTGCTGTTCCAGCCGGTTATCGATTTGCGCGGTGGTAGTGGTGAGTTATACGAAGCCTTCTTGCGCATGGTGGATGAAGACGGCAATCAGGTATCTCCCAATGATTTTCTTGGCGCGGCATCGCAGCAGGAGCTGAGCGAGAAAATCGATCGCTGGGTGATTTTGCAGTCCATTAAGCTGCTGTCGGATCATCGAGCCAATGGTCACAACACCAAGCTCATCATCAACATCACCGGTGAATCGCTCAAGGATCAAACCTTGTTGCCATGGCTGAGCGTGGCCTTAAAAGCCTCTCGTATGCCCAGCGACGCTATCGTGTTTCAGTTCAGTGAAAGTGACGCCACCACCTACCTCAAGCAGGCCAAAGACTTTACCCGTGGCTTGAAAGAGCTGCATTGCAAAGTGTCCATCTCCCGCTTTGGTTGTGCGCTGAATCCGTTCAATACCCTCAAACACCTGGAAGTGGATTATCTCAAGGTTGACGGTTCCTTCATGAAGGATATCGCCAGCGATGAGAGCCGGGAGGCCCTCAAGGAAATGGTGGCGGCAGCCCATGCTCAAGGCAAACTGACCATTGCGCCTTTTGTTGAAAGCGCGGCCATTCTCTCCACCCTGTGGCAGATCGGTGTTAATTATATCCAGGGTTATTATCTGCAGGCACCGGCCGAGCAGATGAACTACGACTTCTCCAGCGACGAATAATCTACCCTTTTGCCCTGAACGCTTACTAGCCAAACGTGAATAACGTTAGGCGAATAAGCGTTCAGTTCCGCGATCTTGTGACAAATTTCCGCTGAAAACGATGCGCCTTAGGTATTTATCAGAGAGGAACTGTCTATACTATGACTAAGCCTATCCGGCTGACCTGTACGGCAACCGGTGAACGACGGTTTTGCAGTCATCGACCAACACAACAAGTAGCGCTCTAAGTACCAACTCAATTGAGGGATACGGCCATGGATGAAGCCCGTAACATCAAATCTATTCTTTACCCCCTAGCCCGCGATGTGCGCAATTTGCACACCTTTGTCGCCAATATTAATAATATTCTGCAAGCCGAGCCGGAACGCTTTGCTCTGGCGGCACCGCCGGGTCTGGCATCGTTGCGCAACACTCTGCGCAGCCTGACCAAATCCATCAAAGCCATGCAGGAAGTGAATGACATCGCCATTGAGGAAAGCGCAGTAGCAGAGAAGCTGGCTGCCCGCTCCATGACGCTGGTGTTGCGACCGGCGGCGCATCTGCACGACACAGTGCGCGCGTTGAAGCAGCCACTGGATCGGGCGTTTAATTTAGTAGCGCGGCTGAATGGATATTTGAATCCGTTGTTTGTGTTCACGGTCAGTACTGCACCGGTGGTGGATTTGATGGCTCGGGATCTTGAAGTGCTGGAGCAGCGCCTGTCCGGGTTGAAAAGGTCTGTGGCGCGGCTGTCGGATCAGGAGCTGATCTCCGGTTTACCCCAGCCAATAGAGGATCAGTTGGGTGTGTACGGCCCTCGCTTCAAGGTCATGGAGAAAGAAACCGCAGATGTGGCCAACCAAATGGCATTGCTGATGGGAAAAATGAATCATTTGGTGGAAATTAGTGCACGTTTAGAGCCGTTGATGCGCATGGCGGTGGCCCTTAACAGCGCCATTGATCAATTGGTGCCTTCTATGGTGCTGCTGAAAAAACTCGGCAAGGCACTGGCTAACGTGCAAACCCGTTATGAACAGGAAGGCTCCCTGACCAGCAAAGTAGATGAAGCGCTGGCGGAGCTGGATCTGCCAATGGATGCATTGATCCAGCTTGAGTATCAGCTGCAGCAGGAAGTAGACAGCTATATTGATCCCATTCTTGAGCCTTTGCAGGAGCTGACTGCGCACATCAAGGGTACGATGCCGAATACCCACGAGTTAAACGGTCTTGAAAGTACCTTGTTGGCTCAGCACAACCGCTTTAATGTGGTGCTCAAGATGTCCCATGTGCTGTTCGATAACTTTGATCACCTGTTACAGGAATATCGCCTCATGTCTCACGTGGCTTAGTTCGAAGGTGGTTTGTGGGCTATGTTTGTAGACGTTGTGCGCTTACAATAGCCCCTCATTTCGAGCGCAGGGCCATCTCATGGAATTAACCGAACAACTTATTGGGGATTGTTCCCCTTATATCGGCAATCTGATTTACGACATCGACGTGCGGATGGTGTTTGTGGAGCTGATGGACGCGCCTGAAACCCAAAACCTGAAACGGCGTATCGTCTTCCCGGGGATTGTTTCGTACAACGAAACCAATCTGCTGAATGAGCCGGAAGACGATGATATTGATGATGTGGTCAGCATTCAGCGCATTGATGCCAAGCGAATCATACTGACCACCTACAAGAAAGAAATTCTGTTACATCTTTCAGAAGAGCCGTTTATAGAAGAAATCGAGTGATTGAGCGGGCGCTGGTATGGTGTTAGAGCAGAGTGCCTATCTGCTCACCCATGCACACCCGTGAACCGTTCTGCAGCGACTCATTCCATTTAACCTTGTCTTTACCAAACAGTACGATGGCGGTGGAGCCCAATTTGAAACGGCCCATTTCATCGCCTCGAGCCAGTTCCAGGCGCTTGTCCACCGGAGCGTAATCGAAGGTTTTCAATGTTCGTGTCGGGGGCGTCACCATGCCTTCCCACACGGTTTCTATACTGGCCACGATCATGGCACCCACCAACACCACAGCCATGGGGCCGATCTCAGTGTCAAAAAACGCCACCACCCGTTCGTTGCGGGCGAACAGCGCGGGCACCTGTCCGGCGGTGAGGTTGTTCACCGAAAACAGTTTTCCGGGTACGTACACCATTTCGGTCAGTTTGCCGCCAAAGGGCATGTGTACCCGGTGGTAATCACTGGGGGACAGGTAGACGGTGGCGAATTGACCGTTGCGGAAAGGCTCGGCGTGGCGGGCATCGCCCCCCAGTAGCTGACCCAACGTATAGTGATGCCCCTTGGCCTGGAAGATGCGGTCGTCATCAATGGGGCCGATCTGGCTGATGGCACCATCGGCGGGGCTGGCAATGCCTTCCCCGGTAATGGGGCGCACGCCGTCTTTCAGGGCGCGGGTAAAGAAATCGTTGAAGGTGGCGTAGGCCAGCGGGTTTTCTTCAGCCGCCAGGGTCATGTCGATGTTGTACTGACGTACAAAAAAATTGATGAAGCTGTTCTTGATCAGTGGCCAGCGGGTTTCTGCTAACAGGCCTGCGGCGCGGGACAGGAGGTGCTGCGGCACGCAATATTGGGGAAGCACTTTCAAGCGATTCAGTGCGGAATCAGTCATGTCATGGTTACCTGATTAAAAAATGGGGGCTGGTTCTGCCAGGCGCGATTATGAGCCGTTCGGGGCATCCGTTTCAACGGGTGTGTGCGGATCATTACCCCATTCGGACCAAGAGCCGGGGTAAGCCTGAATGTTTTCAAAGCCGAGGATCTTGCCCAGCAGGTAGGTAAAACCGGAGCGATGGTGGCTTTGACAGTGAGTGACAATATGTTTGTCTGCACGGATGCCCAGAGCGGCAAGTTCCTGGCGTACTTCGTTGAGGTCGCGGATGCGCAGGCCATTGTGGCGATCCATGGCGCGAATCCATTCATAGTTAACCGCGCCGGGGATGTGGCCATTCTTGGCTGCGCCCTGTCGTATACCCAGGTATTCCTCGGGGAGCGGGCATCCCAAATCACGAAGTTGGGCAGATCCAATCGTTGCAGGATCTCATCTTTGGTCAGGGTGGGGCGGGGATCGATGGATACGCTGTATTCGCTGGGAGAAGGCACGTTCACGCCTTCCTCCAGTGGCCGTTGCTCCCCGGCCCAGGCGTGCAGTCCGCCATTGAGGTAGGAGTAGTGCGTGTGGCCCAGCACATCCAGAGTCCAGATCAGGCGTCCGGCCCAACCGCCGCCTTCATCGTCGTAGGCGATAACATGGGTGTCCGGGGTGAGCCCCAAGGCAGAAAATACGCTGGCCAGAACGGAGGCGTCCGGCAGCTTGCCGGGGCCGGGGGTACGGCCGCTCATCAGTTGGTTAAAGGGCAGGTACACTGCGCCGGGAATGTGCGCGCTGGCGTATTGCTCAGGGCGGCACAAGTCCACGATCAGCAGGTTGGGGTGGTTCAATAACGGTTCCAGGTCTGCCGGTTCAATCAGCAGTGGTAGATTCAGAGGCGTCATACTGCGTCCTTCGCTCGGGTCTGCGCCATTGTAACACTTTTATGTCTGATCCCAAGGTTCGGGCTCAGCCGTTAGCGGGTTTGGCCGCCGCTCGTTTGCCGCGGGCAATCAGGTGTTTGCTGCAGGAGGTGCAGGCGACTTTGAACACTTTATATTCTGATTCAGACAGGCCGATGCGGTCGTTCAAGCCTCTGTCGGCGTAGAACAGGCCGTACGCCCCTTTGTGGTTGAAGACAGACATCACGAAAAAGGTGTCGCTTTGGGAGGCCTGTTTGAAGCTGCCTGGTACTAAGCCGGTGGCCGGTGCCGGGCGATCGGGGCTGAGCCACAGCGCAGCCGGTTGCTTCAGAAGCTTGCTGAACAGGTTGCTGGGCTGCAGGCCTACAGAGCATTTTCTGAGCAGTGGGTAGTCTTCGCAGCCGGTTGCATAATAGGCGTCCAGGCTGTGCTTGCCGCGATTGTAGATGGCCACCATGACCCGCTTCAGGGGGGTGGTTTCTGCCAGGATGTCCACCACATAGCGGATGGATTCGTATTCCGTCGAGAAGTAGTCGGGCTCCAGCAGCAGCTTCTGTAACCGGGCTTCGAATTCCTGCTTTTTCTCATAAGACACAAAGCCGGGATGCGGTGCCGCTACCGGTTGGCTGGCCAGAGGCCTGGGAGCATTGAGAATGGCGTCGCGATCCAGATCCGCAGGCAGATGTTCGCTGTGCATGCCGATAGGCTTCGCGGTCTGTTTTGCTGGCCTGGCTTTGTTTTCTGGTGTGGCTGGGTTGGCCTCCACCCCGTACAGTTTTGCTATGGTTGTAGGCAGTTCTGCGGGCTTTACTCGCCGTGGTTGTCTTGGTTGCAGTGGCCACAGCAGGCCATTGGCGGCGGCCTGAATGCCCGGTAGTCGCCAGCGGTGGGCCGTGCTTATGGCCACCTCTTTGGCCAGGGTTTCAATGTGCTCCAGGGGCTGTTCCAGATAGGCCGCGATGACATCCAGACAGCGGCGGCTTTGGGGTGAATACCAGTCCCGCGCCACTTCCAACGCCAGGTTGTTACTGAGGGCGATGGGCAGGGCGGGTGTGTTTACCAGGCGGCCATCGGCTGTGCGATTGGGGATGGTGTAATGGGGATCCTGTTGATGGCGGCGAGCACAGCGCAGCAAAAAACGGGAGGAGGGCAGGTTGGCGCTGGATAACGCCGCTGCGATGCCTTCCGGGATATGCCAGCGCTTGGCCAGCGTCGTGGCTATTTGCTCGCGCGTGCAGCCCAATACCGCCAGCTCTGCTTCTGCCAGCGGCACCTGTTCACGGCGGAACAGGGTATCAATGATGTTCATCTCCTTGTGGGCGAAACGCCACAGGCACCAGGTAGGCACCCCATACAGCAAGGCTCCGATAAACATGGCATCGGGGCTGGCCTGATTGCGGAACTGCGCCCAGCTGGCGGCTTGCTCTGCGGCGTGCAGGCTGGTGCTGATGGCTTGAAAGTAGTGGTAGTCTCGCGGGTCTTTGGCATCGCCTTTAGTGGCCTTGAACTGACGCACAAGGATGGTGAGCTTGTCCAGACCCAGCATCGAGACACAATGATGGGGGTTGGCCAGCGTGCCTGCTGCGCGGTCACCGAACTGGCGGTTGCACTCACGTACCACATGCACTCGCATCACCGGATCACTGGCAACCACATCACCAATGGCGTTGAGTGAAGTATCGGGATCTTTCAACAGACGCCCTATCTTGCGGGCGCTGGCGGGCAGCACCGGAAGCAGGTGGTCGTCCAGAATGGTGATCCAGTTTTCCAGCCCTTTGGGTTGAAATGCGCTCGACATAGCCCGTGAGGTATCCCGTCAGTTGTTAAATCCTGCAAGCTGTCCTTAACTTTAAACTATAGACGTTGAAATGCTCTGTAGGTCATATGATTAAACTAGTTGGATTTTTAATCGTCATTGGCAGCGTGCTGGGAGGCTATGTGCTGTCCCATGGCGAGCTGATGACATTGTGGCAGCCTTTTGAATTGCTGATTATTGCAGGGTCAGCATTTGGGGCGTTTATTGTGGCCAATCCACTGCATGTGGTGGTGGATGTGTTCAAAACCGTGTGGCGCTCACTGCTGGGACACCATTACGGCCAGGCTATGTACATGGATTTACTGTCGCTGCTGTATGAGCTGTTCAACAAGGCTCGTCGTAATGGCTTGATGTCCATAGAGGAGGACGTAGAAGAGCCTGATCAGAGCGACATATTCGAGCGCTACCCGCGCATCACCGAAGAGCACCTGTTGCTGGAATTCATTTGCGACTACCTACGCATTATATCCTCAGGCAACCTGTCGGCGTTTGAGTTGGAAACCCTGATGGATCAGGATATCGAAACCAGCCTGCTGGAAGCCGAGCATCCGGCCCATGCTTTGGGCAGGGTGTCGGATGCCTTGCCGGGCTTCGGTATTGTGGCAGCCGTTATGGGTATCGTTATTACCATGAAATCATTGGGTGGGCCGCCGGGCGAGCTGGGCCTGCACGTGGCTGCCGCACTGGTGGGTACTTTCCTGGGGGTGCTACTGGCTTATGGTTTTGTGGGCCCCCTCAGTAACGCGCTGGAGCATGAAGCCAAGGAGCGTATCCAGGCGCTGTCTTGTGTCAAAACTGCGATCCTGGCCATGGTCAACGGCATTCCCCCTCAATTGGCGGTGGAGTTCGGGCGTAAGACCATTTTTTCCAGCGATCGCCCCTCGTTCTCGGCGCTTGAGGATCACCTGCGGGGCCGCTGATGGAATTCGATAATGGTAACAAGCCCATCGTCGTCCGCCGTATACGCAAAGTTCAGGGTGGCCACCACGGTGGTGCCTGGAAAGTAGCCTTTGCCGATTTCGCCACGGCCATGATGGCCTTCTTTTTAGTGCTGTGGCTGATGGAGGCCACAACCGTAGAAGAAAAAGCCGCCATTTCCGGTTACTTTTCCGATCCCACCGCATTCAGCGAAGGCGGCTCTCCTTATGTTATTGATCTGGGCGGCGGCCTGAAAGACGACCAATACTCAGGCGAATCCAATGTAGAAACCCCGGACACTAAAATTCAGGACAAGGGCGTAGTGCTCACCGAAGAAACGGTGCAGGATCTGGCCGCGCAAATTGAAAGCCGTAAATTTCAGGAGCTGAAGAAAACCCTGGAAACCCGCATCCAGGAGGACGCAAACCTGCGCAAGTATCGGGATCAGATCATCATGGAAGTCACCAAAGATGGCCTGCAAATTCAGATCGTCGATGCCAAGTCCCGCCCCATGTTCGATAGCGGCAGCGATGAAATCAAACCCTACATGAATGAAATTCTGCAGGCCTTGGCGGGAACCATTGCCAATGTGCCCAATGGCCTCAGTATTACTGGCCACACCGACGCCCAGGCCTTTACCGACCGCAGCGATTATTCCAATTGGGAGCTGTCGGCGGATCGTGCCAACGCTGCACGGCGGGCGCTGCAGAAAAACGGTGTTGCAGAAAAGCAATTAACCCAGGTGGTGGGGCTGGCGTCCTCCATGCTGTACGACAAAACGGATCCGGAAAACCCCATTAACCGCCGCATCAGTTTACTGGTTATGAGCGAGCGTACCGAAGCAAAACTGAAAGCCCAGCAGCAGGGTAAGCCGTTGCCGGTGGATCAGGAGTTCCCATCACCCCAGCCGGAGGCAGCGGTGCCGGATGAGGCCACCGAATTTGAAGCCTTCGACCGCCTGCGCAAAACCATGTCCCGCAAATCGGCCCAAGGGGCAGAACCCGTTCGGGATGAACCGGTCCGTGATGAGTTGTTTTGAATAATAAAAAGCCCCTGCCGAGTATTGTGACCAACGGCAGAGGCTTTTTTAACCTACCGGCAATGAAACCATTAATCGTTTATTTGGCGCTACGCTTTCGTACCCATATACCGGCAATACCCAGCGCAGTCAAAAACACCGAAGCGGGTTCTGGTACAGGCACGCTTGCTGCCTCGATGCTGTCCAGTTGATAACGTATTTTTCGACCTATCCCGTCGGAGTTGGAAAACATGAATTCCATCAAATTGCTGCTGCCTGGCGCGCCCAAGGGGAGGTCGTCTTCTACAAACGAGTTGTAGCCATTAACAAACACAAAAGAGAACCCGGTGAGGCTCCAGTCGCCGATGGTCAGGCTGGATAAATTGGTAGCAGGGTTGCTGCCGGAGGAATAACCCAGCAATACATCCAGCAAAGCCGGCACGCCGGTGGGCGACACGTTGTTGCCAACCAAACCATAGCCGGAGTCGGCTGTTACGGAAGATCCGCCAACAACCATATCGATGTCAGAAAACGCGTCCTGGTAGGCAGTGAAAGATGCATTGTTGTAACCTGGCACTGGCACAGACCCTACTTCTGTCGCTTCGTTTTCGTAGGTGAAACTGCCACTCAGGGCCGTGCTGCCTGAAAAGATGGTTCCAGCGGAAACCCATGTGTTGTTATCGGTGTATTCCCCCAACCCGGCCCGTTACCGTGGCGAAGTCAGGCGGATAAACTCTACATTTTACTGCTGCCAAGATCAATATACGTACAGTAACGTAAGTAGCTCAGTCATGGCTTCTGCGCCAAACCATCATTGAGCGTTCAGCAAGGCTTCCCGAATGGCAAAATAGTTATTGAAGCGCTGTGGGTTAACGTCGCCCCGTTCCACCGCTGCCAGCAGGGCGCAGCCGGGTTCTTTTTGGTGTTTGCAATCACGGAACTTGCACTCAAAGCGCCAGGGCTCGAAATCCTGAAAGCCATCGATCACCTTGTCCGGGTCTAGGTGCCACAGGCCAAATTCACGGATGCCGGGGGAATCGATAAGATCGCCCCCCGTGGGGAAGTGAAACAGGCGGGCGTTGGTGGTGGTGTGTCGCCCCAGTTTGGAGTTTTCCGACAGTTCGCCCACTTTGGCGTTCACGCCGGGCATCAGGCCGTTTACCAGTGAGGATTTACCCACGCCGGACTGCCCCACGAACACCGAAGTGTGCTGATCCAGTTGTTCTTTCAGCTCCTCCAGTCCCTGCTCCGTTTTGGCCGAACACTCCCAAACGTCATAGCCAATGTCGCGGTAGACTTTGAGCAAATCGTCCAGCATGGCCTCGTTCATGTCGGTGATGAGGTCGGTTTTGTTGAGCAGTATTTTGATGTTGAGCTGTTGCAGTTCGGCAGCCACCAAATAGCGATCAATGAGGACGCCTGAGGGGGCTGGCTCGGGGGTGATGACCAGCACCATAAAATCGATGTTGGCCGCTACCGGTTTCAGGTTGCCGCGTGGGTCAGGGCGGGATAGCAGCGAACCGCGGGGGAGCACGGTTTCTATGACGCCATACCCGGATTTCCCCTGTCGCATGACAACCTTGTCGCCAGCCACGATAGCGCCGACATTGGCGCGGAAATGGCACTGGGCGGTTTGGTTAGGGCTGGAATGAGGCTCTACCTCCACGAAGGTGCCGAAGTGGCTTACCACCAGGCCTTCCTCCTCATCACCCAACTCGTCGGAATCGCCCACTTCGTTGACTTTTTTGGTCAAGCGGGCCGCTTTTTCTTCCTGCACTTTCTGGATGCGCCAGGATTGGCGACGGGTGAGTTTGCGTTTGCTCATTAGGGCCTTTGCGGTCAGAATTCGGTTCTTGCGCTATTCTACGTTAATACCCGTAGGGCACAACTTATTAGGTACTGAAGGATTATTCATGACCACTGATCGTAAAAACAATCTTATTTGGCTGGATCTCGAAATGACCGGGTTAGACCCCGATAGCGACGTCATCATCGAAATTGCCACCATTGTCACCGATGCTGACCTCAATATCCTGGCCGAGGGGCCGGTGTTTGCGGTGCACCAGAGTGATGGCACCCTGGCCAAAATGGATGAGTGGTGTACCAATCAGCATGGCAAGTCCGGTCTGACCGAGCGGGTGCGCGCCAGTGAGGTGAACGAGCAGCAGGCGGAGCAGGCCACCATCGAATTTCTGTCGCAATGGGTGGATGATCGTGCCTCCCCCATGTGTGGCAACAGCATCTGTCAGGATCGCCGCTTTTTGTACCGCTATATGCCCAAGCTGGAGGCGTTTTTCCACTATCGCAACCTGGATGTCAGTACCTTGAAAGAGCTGGCGCGGCGTTGGAAACCGGATGCGCTGGAGGGCTTCAAAAAGTCCGCCACCCATCTTGCGCTGGATGATATTCGAGAGTCCATCGCCGAACTGAAACATTACCGTCAGACGTTTATTCAGTCTTAGCCGCACCCGTGTGCTGGGTCAGTGCCCAGCACACATGCTCCCGCACCAGCTCCGATTCGTGATGGGCCCTTGCTTGCAGGGCCGCAATAACGTCCGGCGTGGAGGGTGCATTACCCAAACCCACCGCTAAATTGCGCAGCCAGCGTTGGTAGCCGATACGGCGAATCGCTGAACCTTCGGTATTGCGCAGATAAGTCTCCTCATCCCACATAAACAGCTCCACCAGCGTGCGATCCTGCAACTGATGGCGGGGTTTAAAGTCGTCTTCCTGGGTGAACTTGGCAAAGCGGTTCCAGGGGCATACCAATTGGCAGTCATCACAGCCGAATACCCGGTTGCCCATAGGCTTGCGCAGTGCTTCGGGGATGGGGCCATGCAGCTCAATGGTGAGATAGGATATGCATTTGCGGGAATCCAGCCGGTAAGGCGCGACAATGGCCTGGGTGGGGCAGATGTCGATGCAGGCGCTGCATTTTCCGCAATGGGCGGACACCGGTTCGTCCACCGGCAAGGGGATGTCCACGTAGATCTCCCCAAGAAAAAACCACGACCCGGCAGAGCGATCCAGTAGCAGTGTGTGTTTGCCGATCCAGCCCAGCCCGGCTTTTTCTGCCAAAGCCTTTTCCAGCACCGGGGCGCTGTCCACAAAGGCGCGATAGCCATAGTGGCCGATGGCGTCTTCCACCCGCTTGCCCAGCTGGGTCAAGCGCTTGCGAATCAGCTTGTGGTAGTCGCGGCCCAATGTGTAGCGGCTGATGAACGCCTTGGAGGCATCGTTCAGCACCTCAACTATTTGTGTATCCGGCGGCAAGTAATCCATGCGCGCACTGATCACACGCACCGTGCCCGGTTGCAGCTCGTCCGGGCGGCTGCGCTTGGTGCCGTGGCGGGCCATGTAATTCATCTCGCCGTGAAACCCGGCGGCCAACCAGTTTTGCAAGTGCTCTTCATGCTCATTCAGAGCGACATCGGCAATGGCAATCTGCTGGAACCCCAGTTCTTGTCCCCATTGCTTGATATTGTTGGCGAGTTCCTGGTAATTCAAATTACAGCCTGCGTCATAAGAAAGAGTGTGCGCTTGTGGTATAAGAAGGCTCTCAGACAGCACACAGAAATAATGCAGGGAGCCGCCCATGACCAGTGCAACATCGAAGCAGTATACCAGCGAATTGCCTTCTGCCCTGTATCGGGCGGATCAAGTGCGTGAATTGGATCGACTCGCCATTCAAGAGCACGGTATCCCCGGTTTTGATTTGATGAGTCGGGCCGGGCAGGCGGCGTTTGACTTGCTGCGGGATCGTTGGCCGCAGGCTCGTCGTGTGTGTATTTTTTGCGGCGTGGGCAATAACGGCGGCGATGGCTACGTGATCGCGGCGTTGGCAGAAAAGGCCGGCTTCGAGGCTCATGTGGTGCAGGTGGGTGATGTCACAAGAACCCAGGGCGATGCGCTGACCGCGCTGCAACGGGCAGAGGGCGAGGGTGCATCGTTTCAAGCCTTTGACCCGAATCTGTCGGATGGTGCGAATGGGGCCGATATCATTGTCGATGCTTTGTTGGGGACAGGTTTGAGTGGCGAGGTTCGGGGTGATTATGCCCAGGCCATCGACGTGATCAATAGGAGCGGTTGTCCGGTGCTGGCGGTGGATATCCCCTCCGGGCTTTGCTCTGATAGCGGAAGGGTGCTGGGGCATGCGGTAAAAGCGGATTGCAGCATCAGTTTTATCGGTCTTAAGCAGGGGTTGCTGACCGGGCAGGCGCCCGACTACGTGGGTGATTTATATTTTGCCGACTTGCAGGTGCCTGCTGCCGTGGTGGAGCCAATGCCCCCCAGCGCCATACTCATCAACAACGCCCGTATTCGAGAGTGGCTGCCGCCCCGTTCCCGTCTTTCCCACAAGGGAAATAATGGTCATGTATTGGTTATTGGCGGTGATCTGGGGATGGGGGGCGCTGCCGCCATGGCCGCCGAGGCGGCAGGGCGCTCCGGGGCTGGCTTGATTTCGGTGATCACGCGGCCGCAACACATTAGTGCAATCCTGTCACGTCGCCCCGAATGCATGGTGCTCGGGGTCGAAGTGGGGGAGGACATCAGCGCTCAGCTGAACAATGTCGACGTATTGGTGGTTGGCCCCGGTATAGGCCAGGGCGCCTGGGGTCAGTCTTTGTTGCGACAGGCACTGGCTACGGATCTGCCCATGGTGCTGGACGCGGATGCCCTTAACCTGCTGGCCAGCGGACAACCTTGTGATGACGCCACCGCCGCCAGGACAGGTCGTGGTAATTGGGTGCTAACCCCTCATCCGGGTGAAGCCGCTCGCCTGATGAGTGACACCATCGATGCGGTCCTGCGGGATCGGTACGCCGCTGTGCGGGGGCTGCAACAGCAATACGGTGGTGCGGTGGTACTTAAAGGCGCAGGCAGTCTGATTGCCAGCGATGCCGGGCGCACCTGGGTGTGTCGATCCGGGAACCCAGGCATGGCCACCGGGGGGATGGGGGATGTGCTCAGCGGCGTTATCGGTGGATTGTTGGCACAGGGCCTGAGTGTGGAGCAGGCGGCCGCTGCCGGGGTGCAGGTGCATGCCGCCGCTGGCGATCTTGCCACTGGTCAGACGGAGCACACTGACGAAGAATATTCGCAGGTTCACGCTCCTCTTGGGCAGCGGGGCTTGCTGGCCACCGACCTAATGCCCTATATTCGCCGCCTGGTGAATCCTTGCTGACTGGCACAGTCTTCTAACCACAGGCATGTTTATGGACACGACCTTCTCTCTATCTGACGAATCCGCCACCCTGAAACTGGGTCAACAGCTGGCCGTGCAGTTGCGGGCGGGTGGCGTGTTGTACTTGCAGGGGGATCTGGGCGCAGGCAAAACCACTCTCAGTCGAGGCATTATCCAATCTTTAGGGCATTCAGGCGCGGTTAAGAGTCCCACCTATACATTGGTTGAACCCTATGAATTGCCGGGGTTGCGGGTGTTTCACTTCGACCTGTATCGCCTGGCCGACCCGGAAGAGCTAGAATTTATCGGCATACGAGACTATTTCGACCCGGGCACAGTCTGCATCATTGAGTGGCCCGATCGCGGTGGGGACATGATTCCGCCACCGGACCTTGTTCTCAGGCTCGAAAAGCAAGGCAACGGGCGTCTGGCCAGCCTTGTTGCCAACTCAGCAGCAGGCCAAACAATGTTAGGTCGATTAACGAAAATTTGACCAAACGGCAAAAAAAGCCTAAAAAGTCAGATGGGGAAACTGTTTTGTGTTCATGAGGTTAGAGAAGGGTTTGAAAAAGTCATTGAAGAAACTGCTGCAAGCAACCGTAGTGCTTGGGATCATACTGGCGACACCCCTGTCGCTGGCAGCAGAGAAGATCAGCAGTGTGCGGGTGTGGAATGCCCCCGATAACACCCGGATCGTCTTCGATCTCACTGGGCCCGTCTCACATCACCTGTTTACTTTAGAGGCACCTAACCGGGTCGTCATTGATATTCCAAACGCCGATAAATCCAAAGCCCTGGATTTGGTGGATTTCAAGGGTGGGCCCCTGGTCAATGTGCGCAGTGCTGCCCAGTCCAATGGCGATCTGCGGGTGGTGCTGGATCTGGATCGCAAACTCAACCCCAAAAGTTTTTTGCTCAAGCCCAGTGAACAGTATGGTCACCGTCTGGTGATCGATCTGGAGAACACAGGTCCTGGCAATGCAGTGGCCGCGGTGTCCGCGCCAGCGGCGACCGCCAAGCCAGCCAGCGTGAGCCAGCCCAAATCCTACAGCAGCATCAAAGGCGGCCGCGATATCGTGGTGGCAATCGACGCCGGGCACGGTGGTGAAGATCCCGGTGCCATTGGTGCCAAAGGCACTCGTGAAAAAGACGTCGTACTGCAAATTGCCCGTCGTATCTATAACGTCTTACAGGTCGAAAAAGGCATCAAGCCAGTGTTGATTCGCACCGGTGATTATTTCATCCCGCTTGCAGCGCGCAGGGAAGCTGCCCGGCGCAAGCACAATGCCGATCTGTTTGTATCCATTCACGCCGATGCCTTTGATAACCGTAAAGCGCGTGGCGCTTCTGTGTTCGCATTGTCCCGTAGCGGTGCCACCAGTACCCTGGCGCGGGTGTTGGCGGAAAAAGAAAACCAGTCCGATGCCATAGGCGGTGTCAACATCAACAATGCCGACGAGATGGTGGCCTCGGTCATTTACGATTTGGCGATGGAAGGCAGTATGGAGCACAGCATCAAAGTGGGCTCCATCGTGTTGCGGGAGATGGGCGGGGTTACCCACCTGCACAAGAAACACCTGGAGCAGGCGGGGTTTGCGGTACTAAAGTCACCCGACATCCCTTCCATTCTGGTGGAAACCGGCTTCATCTCCAACCCAACGGAAGAGCGTAACCTGCGTTCCACCGATCATCAGGTCAAGCTGTCGCGGGCCATTGGTCGCGGCATCATCACTTACTTCGATCAGCACCCCCCGCCGGGCACCTACTTTGCTGCCCTTAAAGAGCAGCGCGATGCCCTGAAGCATCGCATTGCCAGTGGTGAGACACTGTCCGGTATTGCCCAACGTTACCGGGTGGATCTGGCGGCCCTGATGCAGCATAACCGCCTATCCAATACCGATGTGATCAGGGTAGGGCAGGTGTTGAGTATACCCAATACCTGAGCAGCTTTTTGCTGTACATTACGCAGCTACCGCTTTGTTCTATTTGTCTTATGATCTTAGGGTTTCTCATTGGCCAGAATTAATCGTCTCTCTACTCGGCTTTCCAACCAGATCGCTGCCGGTGAAGTGGTTGAGCGTCCTGCTTCCGTTGTAAAAGAGTTGTTGGAAAACAGTCTTGATGCGGGCTCCACCCGCCTGGATGTGGAGGTAGAGCAGGGCGGTGTAAAGCTCATCCGCGTGCGCGATAACGGAGTGGGGGTGGATAAGGACGATTTACCGCTCACCATTGCCCGTCATGCCACCAGTAAGATTCACGACCTTGATGACTTGGAGGGCGTTGCCACTTTAGGTTTTCGTGGCGAGGCCCTGGCCAGTATCAGCTCCGTAGCACGGCTGAACCTTACCTCCAGCCCTGATGAAACCGGTGCTGGCTGGTGCGTGCAGGCGGAAGGGCGCGACATGGAGGCCGTGTTGGTGCCCGCTGCTCATCCACAGGGCACCACCGTAGAAGTGCGGGATCTGTTCTTTAATACCCCCGCCCGGCGTAAGTTTCTGCGTACCGAGAAAACCGAATTCAGCCATCTGGAAGAGGTCATCAAGCGGCTGGCCCTTAGTCATTTCCAGGTAGGTTTTAATCTGCGCCACAATCAACGGGTGGTGCACGCCCTAAAACCCGCCTACACCGAGCCAGAGCAAGATCGCCGGGTGGCCAGTTTGTGCGGCCCCAGCTTTATTGAAAACGCGGTGCGCCTCGACACCCAGGTGGGGGAGCTGCGTCTATGGGGGTGGTTGGGGTTGCCCACCTTCTCACGCAGTCAGGCGGATCTGCAATATTTCTTTGTCAATGGTCGCAGCGTGAAAGATCGAGTGGTGAATCATGCAGTACGCCAAGCCTACAAAGATGTTATGTACCACGGTCGCCATGCCGCCTTTGTACTGTACCTTGAACTGGATCCAACCTGGGTCGACGTCAACGTGCACCCCACCAAGCATGAGGTGCGGTTTCGCGAGAGCCGTCAAGTACACGATTTTCTGTTCCGCTCCCTGCACCGAGCCATTGCCGAGTTAACCCCCGCTGACATGCAGCAGCCCGCCGTTCAGAGCAACCCTGTACCGGCGTCCGCCATTGGTTTTGGCGACATCACCCGTCCGGGCTTAACTGCGCCACCATCGGCACCCGTAACCGGTCAGCAGGCAGGGGAGTTTCGGGAGCAGGGCCGCCTGCATTTATTCAATCAACCTGCTGAGCGTCCTTCCATGGTGGCGGAAACCATGCAGGCCTACGCCGGTTTTCATCCGTCCGCTGCTGCACCTGATCCGGTCATGCCCGATCACAACCCCGAAGAGATGCCGCCGCTGGGGTTTGCGATTGCACAGCTTCACGGCATTTACATCCTGTCCCAGAATCAACATGGTTTGGTGGTGGTGGACATGCATGCCGCCCACGAGCGCATTACCTATGAACGCTTAAAAACCAGTTGGCAGGAAGAAAAAGTCCGCTCTCAGCCCCTGTTGGTGCCACTGAGCATGGCGGTCAGCAGCCGCGAGGCAGATTTTGCCGATGAGCACAGTATCGCCCTTGAAAAACTGGGCTTTGTGATTCAGCGTATGGGGCCGGAAACCTTGCTGGTGCGAGAAATCCCCATCCTGCTGCGCAGTGCCGATGTCGAAACCCTGATGCGAGATCTGTTGTCGGACATCATCACCCACGGCAGCAGTGATCGCATTGAGCATTCCATCAATGAACTGCTCTCTACCATGGCCTGTCATGGCTCGGTGCGCGCCAATCGAAAGCTCACCCTGCCAGAAATGAATGGCTTGCTGCGGGACATGGAAATCACCGAACGCAGCGGCCAGTGTAATCACGGTCGCCCAACCTGGACTCAAATGTCGCTGGCGGAATTGGATAAACTGTTCCTGCGGGGCCGTTAAATGAAGACTGTCAGCAAACCCTGGTGCATCTTTTTGATGGGCCCCACCGCCTCAGGTAAAACGGCGTTGGCGGTGGATCTGGTGCAACGCTTCCCCATGGACATCATCAGTGTTGATTCCGCGCTGATCTATAAAGGCATGAACATCGGCACCGCCAAACCGGACGCCGAAACCCTGGTCAAAGCCCCCCATCGCCTGATCGACTTTCTTGACCCGTCGGAGAGTTATTCTGCCGCCGATTTTCGCACCGATGCGCTCCGTGAAATGGCCGATATTACCGCCCGTGGGCGCATTCCGCTGCTGGTAGGGGGCACGATGCTCTACTTCAAGGTGCTGCGGGAAGGCATTGCCAGCCTGCCGTCTGCCGACGATGCAATCCGTCGGCAGCTATTGCAGGAGGCCGCCGAACAAGGCTGGCCCAGCTTGCACACAGAGTTGGCAAAGGTAGATCCAGACTCCGCAGCCCGCTTAAACCCCAATGATGCCCAGCGTATACAGCGGGCGCTTGAGGTGTTCCGCAGCACCGGCATCCCCCTCAGCGAATGGCATCGCCGCCAAAAACAAGGAGGGGACGGTACCTGGGGTGGCAACGCTGAAGATTTCCCTTATCAGTCTGTCAATCTGGCGGTTTGCCCCCAGGATCGAGCCGTGCTGCATCGGCGCATAGCCGATCGCTTTCATCAGATGTTAATCGAGGGCTTTTACGATGAAGTGAAAGCCCTGTATCATCGCGGCGACTTACATTCCGACATGCCATCCATGCGGGCTGTGGGGTATAGGCAGGTATGGGATTGTCTGGACGGCAAATTGAGCTACGCTGAAATGGAAGAGCGGGGGATCATCGCTACCCGTCAGCTGGCCAAGCGTCAGATAACATGGCTTCGCAGTTGGAAGGATCTGCATTGGTTGGATAGCCCTGATCCAAAATTGTTGGAAAAGGTCTTGAAAATTTTGCCTGCGGACGACATGCTATCGTAGCCGACGATCTCTCTATCTATGTGAATCGTGATTTATTTTTGATCTTTTAGCCCGATTTTGGGCCAACACAAGGAGACTTTTATGTCTAAAGGGCACTCTCTACAAGACCCTTTTTTGAACGCCCTGCGCAAGGAACGAATTCCAGTATCCATATTTCTGGTTAATGGTATCAAGCTGCAAGGTCAAGTCGAATCTTTTGACCAATATGTGGTTTTACTGCGTAACACCGTTAATCAAATGGTCTACAAACACGCCATTTCCACCGTTGTACCGGCCCGCAATCCTCGTGCTCATGGCACAAACGATCGCCCCGGCCAGGAAAACGGCGGCAATTCTGAGCAATAAACTGGCAGAGTGGCTTTGGCCTGCGTCGCAAGCGACAGCTGAATCGGCTACGCAGGCCCGTCTCACTGATTCCGGCTGTGTTTGAATTGGTAGCAATCCGCTAAATGGAATCGCTTTTTGACCGTCCCCAAAGTGGTGAACGGGCCGTCCTTGTTCACATCGAATTTCCCAAAGAATTCGATGGCGAAGACCTTCAGGAATTTGAAATGCTGGTGGATTCCGCCGGTGCCCAGCGTCTGGGGGTGCTTAAGGGGTCGCGTCCGGCACCGAATTCCCGATTATTTATTGGTACCGGTAAAGTAGAAGAGCTGGCCGGGTTGGTTGCTGAATTCGAAGCCGATCTGGTGATCTTCAACCATTCCTTGAATCCATCCCAAGAGCGCAATCTTGAACGCGAGCTCAAATGTCGCGTGCTGGATCGCACGGGGCTGATTCTCGATATTTTTGCGCAGCGTGCGCGCACCCACGAGGGTAAGTTGCAGGTTGAGCTGGCTCAGCTTGAGCACCTTTCCACCCGATTGGTGCGTGGCTGGACTCACCTGGAGCGCCAAAAGGGCGGTATCGGCTTGCGTGGCCCCGGCGAAACCCAGTTGGAAACGGATCGGCGCTTGTTGCGGGCCCGTGTAAAGTATATTCAGCAGCGTCTGCAGAAAGTGCGTAAGCAGCGGGATCAAGGACGCCGCGCCCGTAAGCGTGCGGACGTACCCACGGTATCCCTGGTGGGTTACACCAATGCCGGGAAATCCACACTGTTTAATCGCCTTACTGCATCTGATGTGTATGCAGCAGACCAGCTCTTTGCTACCCTCGACCCCACATTGCGGCGCATTGATGTGTCAGATCTTGGCCCGGTTATTCTGGCAGATACAGTGGGGTTTATTCGTCATCTTCCCCATAAACTGGTGGAGGCGTTTCGTGCCACGCTGGAAGAAAGCCGCGAGTCTGATTTTCTGTTGCATGTGGTTGATGCCTGCTCCGAAGAGCGGGAAGACAATATATTTCAGGTTAATGAAGTGCTGCATGAGATTGGTGCCGATACTGTGCCGTTTCTCATGGTCTATAACAAAATTGACCTGATGGGCGACTACGCTCCTCGCATTGAACGAGATGACGAGGGGGTGCCTGTGGCGGTTTGGTTGTCAGCGCGCACAGGTGCAGGGATGACAGAACTGTTACAAGCCTTGAATGAGCGGCTGGGTAAGCGCATGGTGGAGGGTACCTTGTGTTTGGCACCCGAGCTATCAGCAGTGCGGGCCCATTGTTACGGGTTAAAGGCTGTACAGGCAGAGTCGGCTGACGAGCAGGGCAACGCGTTGCTTGATATTCGTATGCCGCAAAAGGCATGGGAGCAGATGGTAAAACGCTTTGAGTTGAACCGTGAAAACCTGGAACAAAGCTTGTCGGGGTTGCGAAATTCGACCCATTCGGAATAATAACCCTATTATAACGTTTTGAGATGCAATAACATTTCCCCCCAGCATAGAAAACAGCGGAGCATAGTATGGCTTGGAATGAGCCCGGTGGCGGGCGTAATCAGGATCCATGGCGAGGCCGGGATGGCCGCGGCCAGTCGGAACTGGACGATGTGATCAAAAAACTGCAAGACCGATTCGGCGGTATGCTGGGTGGTGGTCAGAACAACGATAGCGGCGGTTTCGGCCTGTTATTGCTGATTCTGGGCGTTGTCTTCGTGTTGTGGCTGGTGGCCGGTTTGTATCGGGTCGAACAGGCCGAAGAAGCATTGGTGCTGCGTTTCGGCAAATACCATGATACCGTCAGTGCCGGTCTACACTGGAACCCATGGGGCATCGATACTGTACAGAAAGTGGACGTAAACCAGCGTGAAACCATGCCGGTGCGCGCCACGATGCTCACCGAAGACCAGAACATTGTGGATTTGGATCTGCAGGTTCAGTTCGTGGTCACGGATTCCAGAGCCTATTTCCTCGAATCCAGTGCGCCCATCGACACCTTGCGTAATGCGGTGGAATCCGCACTGCGTCACGTGGTGGGTGGCAGCGAAATGGATCGGGTGCTGACCGACGGCCGTGAAGCCATCGCCGTAGAAGTGCATCAGCGCCTGCAGGAATATCTGGATCGTTATAAAACCGGTCTCACCATTGATAAGCTGAACATCGAAGATGCACATCCTCCCAAGGAAGTGAAAGCCGCCTTCGATGATGTTATCAAAGCACGGGAAGACGAAGAGCGCGTTAAGAATGAAGCGGAAGCCTACGCCAACCAAATCGTGCCAGAGGCGCGTGGTGAAGCGCAGCGCATGATCGAGGAGGCCAACGCTTACAAGGCCGAGATCGTGGAGCGATCCAAAGGTCAGGCCAACCGCTTTGAAAGGCTTTATGCCGAGTACAAGCTGGCACCGGAAGTGACCCGTCGCCGTATGTACATCGACACCATGGAAAGCGTGCTCAGCAACACGTCCAAGGTTCTGGTGGACGTGGATGGGGGCAATAGCATGATGTACCTCCCTATCGATAAAATCCTGGAAGGTCGACGTACAGAAGCGAAGTCCATTGTTGTAGAAGCTGATTCTACTCAGCAAAGCAAGGGTGCGACCAAAAAAGCCTCCGACTCCGTTCGTGGCTTGGAGCGAATTCGTCAGGCCCGTGAAACACGCTGGGAGAATCGCTAATGAATAACAAAAGTATGACAGTCTTACTGCTGATCGCAGTGGTTGCCCTGGTTACCGGTAGCGCCATATTCACCGTGAAAGAAAGTGAGCGTGGCGTATTGCTGAAATTTGGTGAAGTGGTGAGAGATGATCTGCAGCCAGGGATCCAGTTCAAAATACCTTTTATACATGAGCCGCGCCTGTTTGATGGCCGTATTCGCGTACTGGAAATGCGTCAGGAAGAGTATCTGACCCAGGAGAAGAAGCGTCTGATCGTGGATTCATACGTGATGTGGCGTATCAAAGACATCAAGCAGTTTTATATTGCCACCGGCGGCGGCCTTGAGACTCGTGTGCGGCTGCTGTTGGCCCCCCGTGTGAACGAAGGCCTGCGTAATCAGTTTGGTGCGCGTACTGTGTATGAAGTTGTGGCCGGTGAGCGGGAAGAGCTGGTGGTGGATTTGGCCAAGGCCATTGACGACCAAGCTCAGGAAGCCCTGGGTATTGATGTGGTGGAGATTCGGGTCAAGCGTATCGAGCTGCCTTCCAGTGCCAGTGCCTCGGTATACGACCGGATGCGTGCCGAGCGTGAACGTGAAGCTCGTAGCCATCGTGCTCGCGGTGCCGAGCTGGCAGAAGGTATCAGTGCTGCTGCCGATCGTGAGCGTACCGAGATCCTGGCTGGTGCCTATCGTCAAGCGGAAGAGCTACGGGGTGCAGGCGATGCGGAAGCAGCGTCAATCTATGCCAGCGCCTATCAGAAAGATCCTGAATTCTATAGCTTTTATCGCAGCATGGATGCCTACAAAGATGTCTTTAACAGCAAGAACGACCTGATCGTCGTGCAGCCTGATGGAGAGTTCTTCCGATTTATGAAGAGCGAGTAGGTAAAAAGGGGCCGAAAGGTTTAACTCGGCCCCTCGATGCGTGTTATCATAAGGAAACCGGGGCGATCCCCCGGTTTTTTTGTGGGCTAAATCAGGCCCCAAAACCTAAATCATGACGTACAACGACTCAAACAGAGTAATAGAGGACAACGGCGAACGCTTTATGGCCACAGCAGATCGATGGTTGTTACCCGATGGGATCGATGAAATCCTGCCCCCACAGGCGGCGAAACTGGAACAGTTGCGTCGGGACTTGCTGGATCTTTATAAAAGCTGGGGTTACGAGCAGGTGTTTCCCCCTCTGGTTGAGTATCTCGAATCCCTACTGACAGGTGCGGGCAATGATCTGGCCCTGCAGACCTTCAAACTGACCGATCAGCTCACCGGCCGCCTAATGGGCGTGCGTGCTGATATGACCACCCAAGTGGCGCGCATTGATGCCCATACCCTCAATCGAGAAGGTGTGACTCGCCTGTGTTATGCAGGCCACGTGTTGCATGCCAAACCCGAAAGCCTGGCGGCCAGTCGCAGCCTGATCCAGATCGGTGCCGAAATCTATGGTCATGGTGGCATCGCCAGTGACATCGAAGTGATCGGTCTGATGCTGGAAACCCTGCGTCGCGGTGGTTGTTGCGAATTGCATCTGGATCTGGGGCATGTGGCCATTTATCGTGCGCTGGCGGCAGAAGCCGGTCTGAGTGGCGATCTGGAATGGCAGTTGTTTGAAATTTTCCAGCGTAAGGCGGTTCCCGAGCTGGAGGCCTTCTTGGCAAAACAGGTAAGTGATCCGGATCTGGCGGTTATGCTGCGCCAGTTGGTAACGTTGGCGGGCGATCGATCGGTATTGGCGAAAGCGGCCAGCGTATTGGCCAAGGCACCGCAGGCTGTGCAGTCAGCCCTGGCGGATCTGGAGCAGATCGCCGATCAGCTTGTTGCCAGTTATCCCGATGTGAAATTGTATTTTGATCTGGGCGAGTTGCGTGGTTATCACTACCATACTGGCCCGGTGTTCAGTGCCTATGTCCCTGATATGGGCCAGGCTATCGCCAATGGTGGTCGTTATGATCACATCGGTGAAGTGTTTGGGCGTGCGCGTCCGGCCACGGGCTTTAGTACCGATCTGGCGGCGTTGGTGCGTCGTGTGACCTCCTCCGTGGCCAGTAAGAAAATTTTTGCACCCGTTGCCGGTTCAGTTGCTGATCAGGCAAGTTTGCAGGAGGCAGTGCAGCAGTTGCGGGCTTCCGGCCAGGTGGTGATTCAGTCGTTAGGCGCCGGGCAAACCGCTCAGTCGCAAGGCTGTGATCAGCAGTTGAGCTTATCCAGCTCCGGTTGGGTCGCAGTAGCCGTTTCCGATTCTTAATCTGTTCTTGATAGAGACAAATAGTAATGGGCAAGAGTGTCGTTATTCTGGGTACCCAGTGGGGTGATGAAGGTAAGGGTAAAATCGTTGATCTGTTGACCGATCGCGTTGCCTGTGTCGTGCGTTTTCAAGGCGGTCACAATGCCGGTCACACTCTGGTGATTGATGGCGTAAAAACTGCGCTGCATTTGATTCCGTCTGGCATCCTGCGTGACAACGTAAAATGCCTGATTGGTAATGGTGTGGTGTTAGCGCCGGATGCCTTGTTGAAAGAAATGGCCATGCTGGAAGAGCGTGGAGTGCCAGTACGTGAACGTCTGCGTTTGAGCCCAGCCTGCCCGCTGATCCTGCCATATCACGTTGCTTTGGATAAAGCGCGGGAAGTGGCCCGTGGCAAAGCGGCCATCGGCACCACCGGGCGTGGCATAGGGCCAGCCTATGAGGATAAAGTTGCCCGTCGCGGCCTGCGTCTGGGTGATATTTTTCATCGTGAGCGTTTTGCGTCCAAGTTGGGTGAGGTGTTGGACTACCACAACTTCACGCTTAAGCATTACTACAAATCAGAGACACTGGATTTTCAAAAGCTGCTGGATGAAACCCTTGAAATGGGTGAGCAGTTGAAGCCCATGGTGGCCGATGTAACTGAAATTTTGCATCAACATCGCATCGCTGGTGACAACATCATGTTCGAAGGTGCCCAGGGCACGCTGCTGGACATTGATCACGGTACGTATCCGTTTGTTACCTCCTCCAATACCAGCGCCGGCGGCACGGCGACCGGTTCCGGCTATGGCCCGCTGTACCTGGATTACGTGTTGGGTATTACCAAGGCGTATACCACACGAGTAGGCTCAGGCCCGTTCCCCACAGAGTTGTTCGATGAAGTGGGCGATCATCTGCGTGAGAAAGGCCATGAGTTTGGCACTACCACCGGCCGCACTCGCCGTTGTGGCTGGTTCGATGCCGTTGCGCTGCGCCGGGCTATGCAGATCAACTCCGTTTCCGGGTTGTGCCTCACCAAACTGGATGTGCTGGATGGCTTGGATGTTATTCGTATCTGCGTTGGATACGAAGATGGAGCCGGTAACAAGATCGAAGCGTTCCCGGTAGATGCAGCCGACTATGATGGCATTCAGCCCATTTACGAAGACGTACCCGGTTGGAGTGAATCCACCTTCGGTATCAAAAACTATGATGAGCTGCCTGCCAATGCGATTGCCTATGTGAAGAAGCTGGAAGCCGCCGTCGGCGCCCCGATTGACATTGTTTCTACCGGGCCTGATCGTGTTGAGACCATCATTCTGCGCAATCCGTTTACTGATTAGTCAATACTAAACCGTTGAAGAAGCCCCGTTATCGGGGCTTTTTTTATGGGCTGGCGTGGCCTTGGTTAGGGCTGTGATCATCGCCCTGTACATGGGCCTGAAACACTACGCTGACTTTTGCATGTTGGCGAATAACTCTTTCCGTTAGCTCCGTCGCGTTGTCTGTTTCCCCTTCCCGTAACGCCTCTTCCAGCTGCCCTGCAGCCTTCATTAACCTCTGGGCGCTCAGGTTGCCAGCCACACTTTTCAATGTATGCGCTCCTTGGGATGCTGCGGCATAATCATTGTTGGCGAGGCCGGTACGGATCTGGGCAACCAGATCCTGGCTGTTGTTCAGAAACATGTCGATAAGCGTGTTAAGGCGTTCGGGCTTGTTGCGTACCCGTTTCAGGGCTTCGGCCTTATCCCAGAGAGCGTTCGAGCTTGTTGGCTGTGGTGCGCTGGTGGCCGACAGCGCACCCGGTGCGTCGCCGTTCAGCCAGATCGTGAGTTTTTTATACAGCTCGTCAATGTTGATGGGCTTGCTCATGTAGTCGCTCATGCCAGCTTCAAGACATTTTTCCCGGTCGCCTGCCATGGCATTGGCAGTCATGGCGACGATGGGGATCTGCTGATAACGCTTACCGGCAACCCCACTGCGAATTTGCCGACTGGCGTCATAGCCATCCAGTATCGGCATCTGACAGTCCATCAGGATCAGTGTGTAAGGGAATCGGCTTTCAGCGTTTTGCAGTAGCTCGATCGCTTCTTTGCCGTTGTTGGCCATTTCGCAATGCAGGTCAAACTCTTCCAACATGCCTTGCACCACGTTCTGATTGATGGGGTTGTCTTCTACCAGAAGCAGGCGACAGTGCTGGGGCCAGATGGTGTCCTGGCGTTGATCTGGACGTAGGCTTTTCAGGTAGTGCTGGGTAACCAGGGGCGTCGCCTGGGCTAAGGCTTCGCCATCTTCCAACAGCACCGCCAAAGCATGAAGCAGATCGGAAAGAGTGGTGGGTTTAGGGAAATAGCCGTTGAAACCGAGCTGGGCCAGTCGATGGGCATCACCCCGATTGCCGATAGACGTCATCATGATCAGTTTGGTTGGGTTGAATTTCGGGTTGCTGCGGATGCGTTGTCCCAGCTCGGTACCGGTCATATTGGGCATCAGCATATCGATAAAAACGACGGCATAGCCTGACTCATCCTGCTCCGCTTGCCTGGCCTCCATCAGTTCAAGTGCTTGCTCACCGTCGTTGGCCAGTTGTACCTGTGCGCCCCACAATTGCAGTTGCCGCTTCAGCACCTCGCGATTCGTGGCATTGTCGTCCACCACCAGCATGGGTACGTTCTGCACATTGATACTGGGTACGAGCGCCTGGGATAGCTGGCTGGGCTGCAGCATTACTTTGAAGTGGAATTGGCTGCCTTGGTGTTCTGTACTGTTTACTTGGATGGTGCCGTTCATTAGCTGACACAGTTGAGTGACGATGGCCAGCCCCAGCCCTGTGCCACCAAAGCGACGGGTGGTGGAAGCGTCCACTTGAGTAAAGGAGCCGAAAATATGCTCGATGCGATCCTGGGGAATGCCAATGCCGGTATCGCTCACGATGCATTCGAACTGGTATTGATAGTCGGGTGTGGTGTGCAGGGAGGCTTGGATAACAATTTCACCATGCTCGGTAAATTTGATGGAGTTGCTGACCAAGTTGGCGATGATCTGGCGCAGCCGCCCTGGGTCGCCTTTTACCATGCTGTGCTCTATACCGACTACATCGAGTATCAGCTCTAATCCCTTTTCATGGGCGCGAGGTGCCATGGATTCGGCAAACTCGCCCAGCATGGCGCCGAGATCAAAGTCGATGATATCAATCTCCAGACGGCCTGCCTCGATTTTGGAAAAATCCAGAATGTCGTTGATGATCACCAGTAAGGATTCGGCGCTGCTCATGGCCAGGCGCGCCTGATGCTGTTGATCGGCATCGAGTTTAGTACGCATTAACAGGCCCAGCATGCCCAGAACCCCATTCATGGGGGTGCGGATTTCGTGGCTCATGGTGGCCAGAAACTCGCTTTTGATTCTGGCGGCGCTTTCTGCCACATCTTTGGCTTGGCGTAATTCATGCTGTACGGCTTTTTGATCGGTAATATCCGTACGAATGGCCATATAGCGGTCGATATTGCCGGTGTCATCCCGCAATGGAGCAATGGTGGTGGCCACCCAATAAAGGTGGCCATTTTTGGCACGGTTACAGATCTCAGCGTTCCAGATATTGCCTTTGGATATGGTCAGATACATTTCACGAAAAAAGGATTGCGGGTGGAAGCCTGAATTCAAAATACGGTGATTGCTGCCGATCAGTTCTGCTGCGCTGTAACCGCTGACCTCCTCGAACTTGCTGTTAACATAAAGGATCGTGCCGCGAATATCGGTTATGGCAACAATGGCGTGGTGTGACACGGCACGCTGCTGCATGCTCAGCTCGGTCAATGCATTACGGGTTGCCGTTTCGCTGTCTTTTATGCGGCCTTCGTAACGCTCTCGGGCTTTTATCATTAAATTAAAATTGTCGGCGAGGTTGCCAATTTCGTTGCGGCTTTTTATGGCCACCGGGTTAACGTGGTTGTTGTGAGTAAAGGCTTCCACGGCATCATTGAGTTTGGCCAATGGAAGCGATATGTGGCCTGCCAGATAGGTTGCACAGAGGGTGATGGCCACAGTGGATAACAGCAGCAGTATGACATCCAATTGCGCCAGCCACGTGATTGAGGCGAATGCGGTATCGCGCTTTATTTCACTGATCAGTGCCCAGGTTACGTTGCCGATGTTGACGGTGTTGTATTGTCCGATGACCTCTTCACCTTTGGGGTTGAGGTAGCGGGACATTACCGGCGAAGACTGAAGTGCTTGGCTGTGTGATTCTCCATGAGCGTTCTGCCATGCGCTAAAGATATCTGTATGTATGGCCGTGTTTAATACTTCGGATTCGCGGTTGCCAAATTGCGAACGTAATAAGCCATCTTCCCCCACCAGGTAGTGGTTAATGTCGTATTCCCGTTGATGCAGTAGCAGCTGGTTAATTCTTTCCAGTCTGACTTGTAGCGCAAATGCACCTTTGGTGTGGCCTTCCTGGTCCAGCAGGGGGGTCACCAAAAAACCGCTCAACATATTGGCTGAAGGAGCGTAACGCTCGTAATCTGAAAAGATTGGTTCGTTGGTCTCGAGCGCCTGTATAAAGGCATGGGCGAAACGAGTGTCTTTATGCGGGCCGTTAATCAGGTTGGTGCCCAGATCTGTTTCCATCACCACGGTAAACAGAATATTGCCGTCGGTATCGATAAGAAATAGATCATACATATAGTCGTAGGCTGCCAGCAGGTTTATCAAATCGAGCCTGCGGGACTGGGCCAGCTGTTGCCATTCGTCACTCTTGATGAACTCTGCCAGGCTTTTGCCGCTGGAGCGGAAGCTGGTTTCCAGGGTATTGATCAGTGTGATGTTGGTGGGGTTGTTAGCCTGTAGATCCAGATCCATCCAGCGGTAATCGAACCAGGCGTTTATAAAGCGAATTTTCTCGGCAGCGGTTTGAGATAGCTCGGCATGGGCTGCCTCCTGTAAGCTGGATCTGGCCTGCTGATAGCTGATCACTGCCACCAGAATCAATGGCAGCAGGCCAACGGTAAGGAACCAGCCTACCAGCTGTTTGCGAATGGCGCCTGTGTTCCTGCCGCTCATGGTGTTACGGGAATCCTTGTCTGGGGCCTGTTGTGCGCGATCTGGGTGCTTACCTCTAAGAATAGTCCAGCTGGTGGGAGCTGTGGCAGATAGAAACATTGATACAAATAGTATGATTTGTATCAATGTTTCTATCTGCCATTCCCCTAGGATGGGTAGGGTATTAGCAACAGGAGACTATCCATGTCAGTCAGTAATTCTGTAGAAGTGGTTGTAAAACAGAAGGCGATCACCAGAGAAGACCTTCAAAGTCGCTTGGAAGATATGTCCAAACGTGTGCTGGATTCGAGGGTGGGATTGTATGGCCCTGAATCCATGTCTTGGCGGGTGAACCGTCATACCTCTGTCATGATGGGCGCGGGTTGCGCCAACCTGTTGCAATTGGCTCACCCCTGGGTATCCCAGGCTATTGATCAGCACTCCCAGACCCAGACAGATCCCCTGGGTCGTTTACGCCGCACGTTTTTGAACGTTCATGCCATGGTGTTTGGCAGCCTGGATCAGGTGCTGGATTCCGCCATCAAAGTGCATAACATTCACGCCAAAATCACCGGTCAGGTGAGTGAAAGCGCGGGTAAGACCAAAAAGGGCAGTGCTTATTTTGCCAATCAGGTAGGCGCGATGCTGTGGGTACACGCTACGTTGTGGGTGACCGGGTTGCGTGTGTATGAATTGTTTCACCAGCCGCTCACCGCTGACGAAAAAGAGCAGTACTATCAGGAATCCAAAATGTTTGCCTTTCTGTTTGGCATTCCTGAATCGGCTATGCCAGAAACCTGGGGTGATTTTTTGGCGTATTACAACGACGTAGTGAATTCCGATGAGCTGGCAGTAGGTGAGGTTGGCAGGCAATTGGTGGAATACATCTTCAGCATGAAGTGGTATCTGAAACCGTTGTTAAATCGCCACAAAATGCATACCGCAATGTTGTTGCCGGATCGGCTGCGTGAGGATTTTGGCTTTCCCGAGATAACAGTAAATATGCAACGAAGCTTCGACTTTGATATAACCTTTGCCCGCAGGTTCTTTAATGTCGCACCACAATCGGTTAAGTATTTGCCGCCTTATATTGAAGCAACCCAACGCATTCAGGGTGAAAAAGCGGGCCCAGTTACCCGTATGACGAACCGTGTGATTTATGGTCAGCCGTTGCTGGTGTCCTAGCGGCAGGTACTCTGATAGCTAAATTGATCGACTCTTGTGTGTGGCCGGCGGTGTATACCTCCGGCCTTTTTTGAGGTTGAATTTCGTGTAAGCCCTTAGGCCCGAAGGCCTGCCGCTACACACCGCATTCAGGCGGGTTGTTGACGCATAATTTCAATGACGCCTTGTTCCAGCATGGTGAGCCCCGAGCGACGGCCCACTGCGAGGGCTTCCTCCTGGCTTTTGCCTTCATGCCAATATTCTTTCAGTGTTATCAGTGCACCCACACGGTTGGCGCTACGGCAGTGGATCAGCACAGGGTGATTGCTGCAGTCGTCCATTATCTCTGCCAACTGTTTTGCTGCATCACGGGTGAGATCCTGTGGGCCACGAATGGGGATGTTTATATAGGTCATCCCCAATTGAGCGACGGCTTCCGGCTCGCTGGGTGGGGTTTCTTCCACAGGGCACAGATTGATAACGGTTTTGATGCCTTTTTGGGCGGCGTCCTTTAAATCCTGTTCGCTGGGCAAGCCACACGCCAGGGTATCGGGGTTGGGGCTGCATAAATTCGGGACGTTGATTGGGTGGTCGTTCAGCATGGGGAATCCTCAGGATTTTCCGCAGAAGTGTTGATGCAGTAGCGCGACGATATCCATGGCAGGACCCTCTGCCACCGAATAATAGATGGTCTGAGCTTGGCGTCGAGTGCTTACCAAGCCCTGCTTGCGCAGTACTGCCAAATGCTGTGACAGTGCCGACTGAGAAAGGGCCAGCTCCTCATTCAGCTCGCTTACGCAGTGTTCCCCTTGAGACAGGGCGCACATGATCATCAGCCGGTTAGGGTTGGACAGCGCCTGCATCAGCTTGGCGGCATCCTGTGCGTGGTGTCGTAATTCTTCTAGATTGGCAATAGTCATATCGGTATTTGCTATATTAGTTGTAGCTAATATACTATGTGTCTGAATGTTTGGCAATCATGAAGTGATTAAGGCGGATACATCATGAACTCCCCTATTATCAAGACATTTTTCGATCAGTCTACCTATACCTTCAGTTATGTGGTGCATGGAGCACCAGAGGGGCCATGTGCCATCATTGACCCGGTTCTGGATTTTGATGCAAAAGCCGCCCGAATATCCACAACCTCAGCGCAATTGATTCTTGATTATATTGCAGAACTAAATCTAAGCGTGGAGTGGATTTTAGAAACTCATGCCCATGCGGATCATCTGTCGGCAGCCCACTGGCTTAAGCAGCAGGCAGGTGGAAACATTGCCATTGGTGAAGGTATCACTGGAGTGCAGGCGCATTTCTCCAAGCTGTTTAACTTAGGGCCTGAGTTTGTAGCTGATGGCTCCCAGTTTGATTACCTGTTCCAGGCAGGTGAACGGCTTGCCATTGGGTCATTGGAGTGTGAAGTGTTGTTTACCCCAGGCCATACCCCTGCCTGCGTCAGTTATAAAATTGCAGACGCAGTGTTTGTGGGGGATACCCTGTTCACGCCTGACTACGGCACCGCTCGTGCAGACTTTCCCGGCGGTGATGCGCAGGCTCTTTATCGGTCCATTCAGCAGTTACTGTCTCTGCCTGCAGAAACCCGCTTGTTCATGTGCCACGATTATCTACCCAATGGTCGAGCCCCTAAATGGGAAACCACCGTTGCCGAGCAGCGAAAGCACAATCTGATGGTGCACCAGGGGGTGTCGGAAGCGGATTTTGTGGCGGCCCGTCACGCAAAGGATGCCAGTCTGGCGGCCCCGGTACTGATATTGCCTGCTTTGCAGGTAAATATCAGAGCCGGTCAGTTGCCGCCAGCAGAAAGCAACGGTACTCAGTATCTCAAATTGCCGATTAATCGGATTTGAGTTGCACAATGGTTACGCAAATGGCTAGGAGCCGATGATGCCGCCGTCTTTTTTGGTGATGACGATGGTGCAGTCGCGGGGCACCGTTACGCCATCCTGTGGTGCTGGAAAGTTGGTCACGGATGGATCACCGTTACCGGGGTGCTGCGTATTGACGAACATGGTGCAGCGATCCGGGGTGACGGCGATGCCAGTGATTTCGTCGCCGTAGACGCCAGTAAGCAGTCGGCTCAGTTTGCCGGTGGTTGTGTCTGCAACCAACATCTGATTATTCAGGCCGTTTTTTTGGCCACCGTCGGTTTGGATAAACAGGCGGCCATCGGGATCGGCCCACAAACCGTCTGGAGAGGCGAACGATTCTTCTGTGCCGTGTGTGGTCTCAGCGATCAGGAAGATGTCCCACTTAAACGTGGTGCCGGTGTGCTCATCGGCATCATGCCAACGGATGATGTGACCGTCGGGGTTCGGGGCCAACGGGTTGGCGGCATCGGCTTCGGTGCGACGGCTGTTGTTGGTCAGAGTGCAATAGACGTCACCGTTGGGTGCTACCGTAGTCCACTCAGGGCGATCCATGGGGGTTGCGCCCACGATGTCTGCGGCGATACGGGTGTTCACCAGCAACTCTCCCATGTCAGCAAAGCGTGCCGCGAGGTCAGCGTTATCCAAAGTCAAGGGCAGCCAGTCACCGCTGCCATCTTCGTTGAAGCGGGCAACGTACAGAACGCCTTCATCCAGCGGGCTTTTACCTGCTGCCAGCATTTTCTTGTAGTGATCCGCTGAAACGAACTTATAGATGTAATCGAAGCGCTGATCATCGCCCATATAAACCACCGCGCGACCATTGTGACCAATTACCGAAGTAGCGCCTTCGTGTTTGACCCGGCCCAGGGCCGTGCGCTTGACTGGGGTTTGGGTAGCGTCGAACGGATCAATTTCCACTACCCAGCCAAAGCGATTTTCTTCATTGCGATAATCGGGGTTGGACAGATCAAAGCGGGCGTCGAATTTCTCCCAGCCATAACCAAAGCCGCCCCTTGAGAAACCATAGCGATTGTGAGATTCAGTGGGTGACCAGGTCTGTTCTTTATTGGTCGCGCCGAAATAGCCGTTAAAATTCTCTTCACAGGTCAGGTAGGTGCCCCACGGGGTAGCGCCAGATGAACAATTGTTGACGGTGCCCAGTGGGATATTGCCTGCCGGTGTTTGCAGCAGTGCATGGCCTGCAGCCGGCCCGCTGAACGTGACCGGTGTATTTACATGGATACGGCGTGCATTTTTACTTTCAACTTGTCGCCACTTGTTGCGACCTTGTTTGATTTCCACAATGGAAACGCCGTGAGCGTGTTGTGATGTGCGTACTTCTTCCAGGCTCTCCGGTGCGCTTTTGCCCAGCACATGATGATTGCCGCCAAACTCATGGTTGATGGCCAGCATGCCGTGACGATTACCGCGGCGATGTTTATTGCCTCGGTTGAATTTGTTGCCAAATAACGCCCATTCTTTCTGATCGATGGGAAAGTAAGCCATGCCGTCATGACCAATACCGATTTGCTTAGCTTGGTCTGCCGCCTTGGGAGGCCAACTGAAAGCCGGGCCACTTGGTTCCAGTGGCTCACCCCAGGGGATCATGACATCGTATTCATAATCAGCGGAAATCGACGGCATAGCGCCGCTGCCATCTTCCAGCGCAACAGGCGTAAAACCAATCAGCGGTTTGCGTTCTGGCCAGTGGCGGTGGCCAGCACTGGCCAGGCTAGGAGCGGCCACAAAAGAGGCGGCTGCCAAACCCATGCCGCCCATCAATACCTTGCGGCGGCCAAGGCTAGCCTGCAGGATGTCCTCGAAAGGTCGATTATCGGTAGGGTTACTGATTTCATTGTCGTTGTCGTATTGCAATTCGTCTTTCATTTCTCTCTCCTGCTGCTTTGCGGTCAGAACCTGCAGTCTGGTGTCTAATGCGGTGGATCGTGGATGGATAATTCACGCACAAAGCTAACAGCGAATTGCTTCAAATATGTTACTTATTGAACAGTTTGTTCTATGAGCAGAATGGGTAGCAGGCAGGGCGACTGAGTGGGTGAATCGAGGTGAAAGCCAGTGGCAGTAATACGTAAAGAGGGAGCAACTGCGTGGTAGTTGCTCCCTCTTTTGTTAGGTTAACGGAGTGTGTTCTGATTGCGCTTTAATCATCCACTTTCAGTCGCTCCTGGCGGCAACCGTCTGCCAGTTGAATGGTAAAGCTCCAGTCGTCGAGCCAAAACTGAGGGGCAGCTCCGCCATCAAAATTGGTGACTTTCCATTGCACTTCCACAGGAACTGACTTCGCTACTTTGCTGTTACTGTTGATAACGCAATGGTGGCGATCCATGGCATGAGACTCCCAAGAGGAGATGCCCTCGCTGCCGCCATCGGTACTGTCGAAAGCATAGGTGTCCGGCCCAAAGCGGGAAGCTTGAGGCGAGGCTTCGACGCCATCAACCAATATGCGCACTTCGCACCAGTCCGGAGCCATGCTGCCTGGTTCATTGCAGCGTGATTCTGCGGTGAACGCCAGGTTAACCAAAGCATTTTTACCGGCGGGAATAACAACTTTGCTGCGCGACCCTGGCAGAGTAAGAAACTTCTCCGAACTTATGGTGCGTGGCAGGGTGCTGGTAATGGCCTGCTTGTAATAATGTGCACCGGAGGTGAATCGAATTGCATCGGGCTCCTCTGCGGTAGGCAGGGCTACCAGATCATCAAGGGCAAATTTGTACTCCAGGCTTGGTTGTGGGGTCAGGTCGCGGATCTCGTTGGGGGTTGCAGCCAATACCAAGGGGGCGGCCAGGGTTGAGGTAATGAATAGTGCGGTGGTCAGGGTTTTCATAATGTCGCTCCATGATCATAAAATTAGATGGAAACCATTGCTTTCGGTTTCACTGTCCACACTATGCTTCCGCTTGTGCCTGGGCTTGAACAAAAGCTGACGAATTCATGATGATTAGTTGATTTGCGTTTTAATGCGCAGATCTTTTGTCACATATTTAACAGTACAGGTGGTTATCCTTAACTGCGTCTTGATCAGCCGATGAATCATACTGGTGCGGAAATGATGAGGCTCGTACATCATTATGAAAGGAATCAGAATGATGAGAGGAATCGAATACCACTTTGAAGACTTCTGTCTTATGCCGGATCAAGCGCGTTTATTGAAAGGTGAGCGTGAAATTAAAATGGCGCCCAAGATATTTCAATTTCTGAGCATGCTGGTGCAAGCAGAAAATACCCTGGTAGAGCGCGAGGCCCTGTTTGAAACATTGTGGCAAGGGCGCGCTGTATCGGACGAATCCCTGGCTCAGGTCGTCGCACAGTGTCGTCGCGCTTTAGGCGACAGCGCCTCCCGACAGGCTTTGGTTCAAACCATACCCAAAAGAGGCTTCAGATTTGTGCCTGATATTCGGGTAATGCATTCCTCGGTACGAAAAAAGATGCCGTCGTTGATGGTTGCTCTGCAGGAGGGCGACCCGGAAGAAAGCCTGTATGTCAGAAGTCGATGATTGCAGGCGGATCAGCGTTCCTGATGCCCTCGCTCGGGATACTGAATTTGGCCGCGCAGGCTGGCTTTTTCTGCATCGGTGAAATCGGGAAACGCCAGCTGGTTGCTTTGCTCCAGCGCGAGGACCGACTCGGCCGCTTCCTCCTGTTTGGTGGTATCAGAGGGGGCGGTAGAGTCTCGTTTGATCAGCAAGCGTTGCTCGGGTATCGCAAGCAGCACACCGCATTCCTGCAGTATATTCAGTATGCGCAGATTCAGGTCCTCTGATACCGCCAGATACAGTTCAAAATCAGAACTGTCGATATAAGCATTCAGGCCAATAACGTAGGCATCCCGCTCTATGCTCTCAAAGCGTGCCCGTACAGCGATATCTAATAATCGAGGATGACTGTGGAGTAGCTCGCGCAATTTCTGCAGTGTTATGCGTAACTGATCGGGAGTCGCATCCAGTGCCAATCGAAGTTGACGGGTATAGCGGCGACGATCGTTTTCGCTGATATTTTCCAGACTAACGGACACCAGAGAAGAATTAGGTACATGAACTACAGAACGATCTAGCCTGCGTATGCGGGTGGAGCGCAAACCTATCTCTTCTACAATGCCGGTAATATCGCCTACTTTACAGAAGTCGCCTGGTCGGATCGGTTGTGCAATGTATAAAGTGATTGCTCCAATTACGTTTTCCAGTGTCTTCTGGGCCGCCAAAGCCAAGGCAAGAGAGCCGATGCCCAGTCCTGCCAGTACGGTATCGATTTCATAACCAGCATCCGATAGCCAGAGCAGGAAGATAATAATCACCCCGACAATTTTAATAATGGTGCGCACAGGGCGAATAATTCCAGACCAATACTGCTGGTTGGCGGCACGAGACAGGAAGAGGGCGGTGAAGAATTCAATGCTGGCCAGAAGTAGAAAAGTACCGGCGATGTAGCCCAGCGCGGCTTCGTTTAAATAAACGCGGGCTTTAATAGACAAACCCAATTCAGCTACGCCCATTTGCAGCAGTTTGAAAAACACAAACCCTGGCATAGGCACAGCCGCCAGCTGATGCATGGTGTCACGATAGCGATCAGACAGGGCGATAAGCTTTAATATTATCCAGCGCAGGCAGTATGCAATCAGCGCGGCTCCAACTGCGATCAGCATCAAGCCCACCACCTGCCAGTTCTGCAGGTGCAGAATATTGAAGTCAGGAAGATGGTCCTCGAGTTGTATAATGAACGGGTTATACCCATAGATTTCCCACAGGACGGGGATGTGGCGCGCAGTGGCATTGGAAATCTTCCAGACCCTGCCACCGTTGCCATCAGGAATCCGCTGTAAATAGACCGGTATGCTGTCGTTGCGGGTCAGCGGTAGATTGCCCAAGAAATCCCGATAGCTGGGTAGCTTGTCATCAAGGTGTCCTTCAGGCTTGTTGCTCAGTGCAGAGAAATCAATGATGCGATGCTGGTTCCAGACGATGGACAGCTGGCGTATCAGCTCCTTCGGGTCGCTGTCTTGCATTTCCTCGGGTAAATAGCGGGTGTCCAAATAGGTGGCGGCAGTGGCCCAGTCTTTGTTTGTGCCTGCATCTCGGATTGCGAGGATTGTGGAGAGTGGCGTTTCTCCTGGCTTGATCGCGGCTGCCTCGTCCCGCGCCTGCTCCAATACCTCTTCCGATCGCGAATCAGCCTCTAGAACATCGCGAATGGTAGGAGAGTCTTCGGCAAACGAAATAGCTGAAATCAGGGACGCTATTAGCAATAGGGCTAGACGCAGCATCATGCTGTTTCCTTCATGTAAACACAGGCAAAGCAGATGCCGGGTGAATCAGGTCGAGCACCCGGCATATTTGATCGGATCAGTCAGAGAATTCGCCGTTATGGTAGATTTCCTGCACATCATCCAAGTCGTTCAGTAGGCCAACAAAGCGTTCAAATTGTTCGGCGTCTTCCTCCGATATGGGGTGCGATGTCTGTGGAAGATAGGTGATTTCCTCCATCTCGAATTCAACACCTGGCACCGCCTCGGCTATCGACGTTTTGGCTTTGAAAAATTCCGTTGGTGGCACCAGCACGGTAATCATACCGTCTTCCTGCTCAATGTCGCTGACATCGACATCAGCGGTTAGTAGCGCTTCCAGCACCGCGTCTTCATCTTCCCCTGGGAACACAAACATGGCGCGATGATCAAACATATGGGAAACGGAGCCTTGAGTGCCCAGTTTTGCCTTGCACTTGGTGAACACGCCCCTTATTTCGCCGAACGTTCGATTGCCGTTATCGGTCAGTGCGCTTACCAGAACCATGCATCCTCCGGGGCCAATGCCCTCGTACAGTGCCGGCAGGAAATCTTCACCGGCGCCGCCACTGGCCTTCTCGATTGCCTTGTCGATTACGTGGGTGGGAACCTGATCTTTTTTGGCCCGATCAATCAAGCTGCGCAGCGTGATGTTGTTGTTGGGGTCAGTGCCGCTGTTCTTTGCGGCCACGTAAATCTCACGGCCGTATTTAGAGTACACCTTGGTCTTGGCGGCGGCCGTTTTGGCCATGGAATCTTTGCGGTTCTGATATGCTCGGCCCATACGAATGCTTCTTTGTCTGTTGTTAAAAGTGTTGGGATTTTACCTGCTGGCAAGGCTAATGGCCAAGGCCTAACGCTTTATTCGCAACTTTTGTAGATAAGGTCTGTTGCGTGGTGGCCGTTCAACTCTGGTTCTTGCCCGAATACGTGCCCAGGCGTTCAGAATGTGTATAACCAGTTGATATAAAAGCAATAATATTTGTGCCCACACAAAGTCAATAAGCTTTTCTTTTATTTGCTCTGGTGTTTAGAGGTGTGATCAACAGCCGCCGCTGCTCGGGCGTTAACAGCGGCGGCTTTTGTTGAGGGCGATAGGGTGTTACTGCTCGCCCAGGTATCCGTTGTCGCGCAGGTAGTTGATGATTAAGTCCGTTTCCTCTTCAACCGACATTTCGGCGGTACGTAAATGAATCTCAGGCTGGCCCGGTGCCTCGTAGGGGTCATCGATGCCGGTAAAGTTCTTTATTTCACCTGCCCGCGCTTTCTTGTAAAGGCCTTTTGGATCGCGTATCTCGGCTTCGGCCAAGGGGCAATCTACATACACTTCAATGAAAGGAAGCCCGGACGCCGCATGAATTTCCCGTACTCTATCGCGGTCTTCCTGATAAGGGCTGATAAAACTGGATAGGGTTATAACGCCGGTGTCGGCAAACAGTTTGGCAATTTCGCCAATGCGACGAATATTCTCGGTACGGTCTTCGGCAGAGAATCCCAGGTTCTTATTAATGCCCAGGCGGATGTTGTCACCATCCAGGCGATAACTTAAGTGCCCCAGCTCGAACAGTTTTTGCTCCAGGGCCACTGCGACGGTACTCTTGCCGCTACCGGACAGGCCAGTAAACCAGAGCGTGGCACCCCTTTGCTTAATAAGGCGAGCTCGGTCGTTGCGGGTGATTTCACCGTGGTGCCAATGTACGTTGGTTGCTACCTGTTTAGTCACGTTTGGTTCCTTATAGTTTCCAGCTTGGCTGTTTGCTGGAGTTCTAGGTTAATGCGATCCAATGCCTGATCATGCTCTTAAGAATAGAAAATGCAGGTTTCAATTACAATGGTTTAAATCTCCGTCATTGTTAAGGTGGCGACCAGCAGCGTTCTTCGATATGGTCGAGTATAGTAATGCTGCGTAGATCACAAGAGAGTTGATATGAGAACAATGGTAATTATCGTTGCTGCATGGTTTGCGGTGATGGGTGCGAATGCACAGGAGCAAGAAGACAACAGCCAACAACAATGGCACCCAGTGGTAGAGAGTCAAGATCCAGGTGACGTCAGAACCTGGGTAAAAGCGGTGCCGGGGGCATCAGTGAAAGCATTTCGAGGTGAGGTGGAGGTAGCCTCTTCTCCGCTACAAGTGCTGGCTGTTCTGGATGGAGTAGAGGCGTTTCCCCAATGGGTGTTTCAATGTAAGGCAGCAGAACGTGTTCCGGGGAAGGGGATTTACTTGCGCTTTAACGGCATTTGGCCGGTTGCGGATCGTGATGCGACTTTAAACAGCAAAGTGTCCGTTATGGCGTCCAGCGTAGTGATCGAAACCAACAATTTAGCAGGGATGCTGCCTGAGCGAGATGGGTACGTCAGGATCCCTGAGCTGAATAACCGTTTTGAGGTGGTACAGCTGCATAACGGCGGCAGCCGAATTATTTTTGAGACCTTTGTTGATCCAGGCGGAATGGTGCCAGGGTTTATCTCTAATATCGTTTCAAAAAAAGGCCCTTTGGTTACATTGAATGGTATTAAAATAATGCTGGCTGATCGTGAAAACACGCCGGTCTCGCTGGATCAGTTATCATCCATTTATCAGCCAGTGCGTAGCGATTTGGAGCAGCTACTAGAGTAGCTTTATCACAGTAAAATGACAGTTACGTTTCGGGTAAAGATTTCCTGAGAATGTAAGGGTGCGGTATACACCGCTCCGCATTCAGTTTCAGGTTGTTGGCGTGATGTTTTTTATCAATTGATAAGTAATAGTGCGCGTGCGGCTTGGGAGTTGTATTAGTCATACGCTAAGCATCATAATACGCAAACAGTGCGCAATGTTGCGGCTGTTTGCGAGGTTGGATTAGCTTCGTCGTTAGTTATTTTTAATAAAAAGCGTTAGCGAGATTGTTGTGAACTCGCTGTATCTAAAGGATTAGGCATGGATCGTCGAATTTATTTTCTTGATCAAGTGCGTTCCCACATGATGTTGCTGGGGATCGTGCTGCATGCTGCCGGTAGTTACAACAATTTGCCTGCTGGAGAGCTGTGGCCTTATAAATCCGTTGATGTCCACATTGGTTATTCTGTGCTCATTAATCTGATTCATAGTTTCCGTATGCAGGTGTTCTTTCTGGTGGCAGGGTTGTTTGCTGCCATGTTGCTTAGCAAACGCGGTAGTACAGGATTCTTAAAGCACAGAACCCAGCGCGTGTTGCTCCCGCTATTGATCTTTGCCGGGCCCTTGATGTTGTCTTGCAACTGGTTGTTTGCATATGGTGCAGAGTTAATGCATCGGCGTGGCACGATCATTGAGTTTAGTGACAGCGTCCACCTTTATCATCTTTGGTTTTTATACTACCTGTATATTTATGTGTTACTGGCCATCCCGTTGCAAGGGGTTTTGATTCGGTGCTTTTCTGAAGGGCGCAACCGTTATGTGGCGAAAGTATTGCCCTGGATGCTTGGCATACTCATAGCGTTAGTGCATTTTGCCGAGAACAGTTATCTTCTGGAAGTGCCTGTAGGATTGAATGTCTTTAAAGGTGTCTTCTTTCAGTATTTTCTTTTTTTTGCAGCAGGCATGATGGCTTTTCATCTGCGAGAGGAATTCTTTGCAAGTGTTGACCGTTGCTGGCGCCTGCTTGCATTTGCCGTTTTGTTTTTGATCATGTTTGTTGCCAGTGTTGCAATGAATGCCGCTCAGAATGAGGGAGACCCTAACGCAATAGTTTGGTATGGGGTGATATTTCTTGGTTTGTACTACGCATTTGCGTGTTGGTTTGTGCTGGCAATCTACAAGCGGTTATGCGATCACTTTAGCCCGGTGGCGCGCTATTTGTCTGAGGCATCTTATTGGGTGTATTTGGTTCATTTGCCGATGACGGTAGCACTGCCGATGCTGATAGATGATTGGCAGCTTCACCACGCTGTTAAATTTGGGGTGGTATTGTTGGTTACATTGTTTGTAAGTTTATTGACCTTTCATCTGTTCGCGCGATCAACCTGGATTGGTTGGTTGTTAAATGGCAAGCGGCGTCGTTTCAATCTGCCGTTTATTCACAAGCCAGAAAAATTCATGGAGTCAAAGCGCACCGCGTAGTGTTGCTGTGCGCGAGCCTGATATATGTGGTATTTGGGGAAACTAGAACATAAGCCCGCCTGGGTGTTGGCTATTACTGCCATACTTACTCTGCCAGCCCTGTTTTCGGGGTGGTTGGGTGATGATTATATTCACTATGCATTACTGCATCCCGACATCAATATACCTGCAACTCAGGATTGGTCGTTGTTCGGTTTGTTTTCTTGGGTGGATTCTGCTCCCGAGCGAACTCAGTTTCTGATTGATATGGGTGTTATTCCCTGGTGGACCTACGAAGGGTTTCGCTATCAGTTTTGGCGGCCGTTGGCAGAGTTGAGTCATTGGCTGGATCATGCCCTATGGCGTGATCTGGCGTTTATGATGCATATGCAAAGTTTGGCTTGGTATCTGGGGCTTGGGGCGTTGCTGTATCATCTGTATTGCCGGATGAGTATGCAGCCGATTGCTGCGATTGCAGGGCTTGCGCTGTTTTTGTGGGATAGCACCCACGGCTTGACACTTGGCTGGATTGCGAATCGTAACGCCATCATGGCATCGTTATTTGGCGTGTTGTGTTTACTGTCTTTTTTGAATTGGCGAATGTCTGGTTCGTATCGGGCTTTTATTTTCAGCCTGGTGTGGTTGTTGTGCAGTCTGCTTAGCGGTGAGATTGGCATAAGCACTTCAGCGTATCTGGGTGCATATGCGCTAATGCTCGACAAGGCTGGCCCCAAAAGGGCATTGATCGCATTATGGCCCTATGCGCTAATGTGTGTAGGGTGGTGGGTGCTTTATAAAATGGGCGGGTTTGGCGCGTACCATTCAGACACCACCTACATTGACCCCTCCGCGTCACCTCTAATATTTCTTGGTAGGCTCGGGGAGCGCATTCCGGTATTGTTATTTGCGCAATTTGGATTAGTGCCAGCGGATGTTTTTGGCTTCAATCCGGATGGCATGATGGTATTTTCAATTGTGTCTGTGCTGTTTTTGGCAGTCCTGCTTTTTATTCTTCTGCCGTTATTAAGGCAATCAGCTTTGGCGCGATTTTGGGCCTTGGGTTGTTTGTTTTCGGTGGTGCCGATAAGTGCTGCTATTCCCGCTGATCGAAATTTGTTGATGGTTGGTATCGGTGCATCCGCCTTGCTGGGCTTGTTATTCGAGTCCGTGGCAGCAAGGTTTGTTGATTCCCGCTTTGTTCGTATTGGCGCTTATGTCCTGTTTGTCGCGCATCTGGTGATATCGCCGCTGCTGATGCCTTTGCTCAGTTACAGTCCACAGATTTGGAGTAAGTTGATGGCGCTGGATATCAATCAGAGAATGCCCGTTGAGCGTGAAAGCGACCGAGTGCTGTTGTTTGGGCTAAGCATGCCTATCTCGTTGGCGACTACACCAATGCGATTCGCCCACAAGCGGACGATCCCCGAGCGTTTGTGGATGATATCATCAGATGCAATGGATTTTACCATCCGTCGTATCGGTGAGAATAAAGTCGAGATTCAGTCTGAGAAGGGCATGATCAATGAGTTTGAGCAGTCGGTTCGGGATCTGTCTCGCGAGCCCTTGAAAGTGGGGCAGGTTGTTGCTACGGATGGTATGCGTCTGGAAGTAAAAAAGCTGGATAGCAGTGGTCATCCGTTGCTTCTGGAATTGGAGTTTGATCAAGGGCATGCGTCCGATGTTGTAGCGGTGTACTGGAAAGGGAAGGAGTTCAAGCGGGCTCGTTTGCCGGAGGTAGGCTCAGCGATCGAGTTGAATTTAGCTGAATAACTGAGAGTGATGCACAGCGCAATGCGATTCGCCGTGCATCGGTGGAGGGTCTATCGGAATCTAAACTCAGAAGGTGAAAGAAGCGCCTACTGAGAAGTAGTCAATATCTATACCATCAAGGTCGAATAATTCGTATTCACCTCTGACCGCGATTGATCCTAGTTGGATTTTTGCGCCCAAGCCATAGGCTGGATCGGTGCCGGATTCTGATACGCTGCCTAAGGGGGTATCAAAATCTACATCCCAGGAAAACATTCCGGCTTTTGCAAATAATCCTATGGGCCCAAGATCGAACCCGACCAACCCAAAACCAGCCCAGGCGGTTGAATCGATTGAAAAGCCAGGGACGTTTGCGATCTCTCCTTCCTGTGACCCAAAGTCAGCATAGGCGCCTTCAACAGCAATGTTCAGGAAAGGAACCAGGCCAAAGTTATAACCAGCGAACACTTTGTAGGCGCTGTCGTCATCATCAAAATTGACTTCTCCGATATCTGGGTCGTTTTCAGAGTAATCCACGCTGGCGGTGCCTAATGAACCTCCAACATAGAACCCGCTATCGCTGCCTGCCACGGCCCAGCTTGAAGCACCCATCATCAGGGCGGACATTATTAGTGTTTTTGTCGTTGTCATGTGTTCTGCCTCCCGTTGCGTTAACACGAGGTAACAATAGGCTTGTTTGATGGGGGTGTCTACCCAATGGCAGGGTAGGGGTGGGAATCGCTCGGCAGCTGGCTTGCATGGGTGAAATTCAGGCATAAAAAAACCGAGTCAGAAACTCGGTTTTTTAAATTTGGTGCCCAGGAGAGGACTTGAACCTCCACGACCTTTCAGCCACTAGCACCTGAAGCTAGCGTGTCTACCAATTTCACCACCTGGGCAGAGGGGCGCTAATTTAAGGGCTTCGCGGGGTGCTGTCAACATCATTTTCCCAACAATTTCCAAAATTGTTGGGTTGGGCGCTGATCTTTCCTTGTAAAACGATCGCTAACTACCTAAAGTGCCGGTAAGCACACGACACTATAGGAAAAGTGCATGACAAATTGGTCCTGGTCGGATGACCCGAACCTCGACAACGAAGCCCAAAAATACGATAACCCGGTGCCTAGCCGCGACTACATTCTTAAGTTGCTCAACGACCGGGGTAAGCCTCTCACCCACCGCCAAATCTGTGCCGAACTCGATCTAACCGATGATGAAGCCGTAGAAGCAGTACGCCGCCGCCTCCGTGCCATGGAGCGTGATGGTCAGTTGCTGTCGAATCGGCGTGGTGCCTATGGGGTGGCTGAAAAGATGGATCTGATCCGCGGTGTGATCATTGGCCATCGGGATGGTTTCGGGTTTCTTAAGCCGGATGACGGCAGTGATGATCTCTATCTGAGTGCGCGCCAGATGCGCTGTGGCTTTGATGGAGACAAGGTATTGGCCCGCTCTGGCGGCGTGGATCAGCGTGGTCGTCGTGAAGCGACGATCGTGGAGGTGCTGGAGCGTAAAACCCAGCGCATTGTTGGTCGTTATTTCAAGGAAAGTAATATTGGGTTTGTGACGCCGGAAAACCGCCGCATCAGTCAGGATATTCTGATTCCCGAGAGTGATGCCCTTAAGGCTAAAAACGGTCAGTTTGTGCTGGTGGAAATCACCCAGCAGCCCAGTTACAGAGGGCAGGCAGAAGGCAGTATTGTCGAAATTATCGGCGACCATATGGCGCCGGGTATGGAAATCGATGTGGCCATTCGCAATCACGATATCCCCCATGTGTGGCCTGCCGAAGTGGAGGCAGCCGCCGAGCATTTCGGCAGCGGCCTGACTGAGGGTGACTATGAGCATCGCTTTGATCTGCGTAAAACCCCTTTTGTAACCATTGATGGGGAGGATGCCAAAGATTTTGATGATGCGGTCTTCTGTGAGAAGAAGCGCAGCGGTGGTTGGAAGCTGTATGTGGCCATCGCCGACGTGTCCCACTATGTTCACCCTGGGGATCCGCTGGATCAGGAGGCGCGTAAGCGCGGCAACTCCGTGTATTTCCCTGAGCATGTCGTGCCCATGTTGCCGGTTAACCTTTCCAATGGGCTGTGCTCATTGAACCCGCAGGTTGATCGTCTTGCTCTGGTGTGCGAGATGAGCGTCAGCGACTCGGGCAAGGTCAGTCGTTATGGGTTCTTCGAGGCGGTGATCTGCTCTCATGCCCGGCTTACCTATAATAAAGTCGGCGCTATGCTGCAAGAGCCTGAATCAATGGAAGGGCAGGACCTGCGAGAGCAATACAGCGCTGTGGTGCCTCATCTGGAGGATCTTTACGGTCTGTATCATGCCTTTCGTGGTCAGCGGCAGCAGCGGGGTGCCATCGATTTTGAAACCACCGAAACCAAAATCGAGTTCGGTGAAGATCGTAAGATCGAGCGCATCGTGCCCACGCAGCGCAATGATGCTCATCGCATCATCGAGGAGTGCATGTTGGCGGCCAATGTGTGCGCAGCCAAGTTTCTGCAAAAGTACAACCTGCCCGCACTTTATCGAGTTCACGAAGGCCCGAAAAATGAAAAGCTGGAAAACCTGCGTGCGTTTCTGAAAGAATTAAGTATCCCCTTTATGGTACGCACGGAGCCCAAGCCGTCTGATTACCAGGAGGTACTGGGTAGCATTAAGGACCGGCCGGACTTTGAGTTGATCCAGACGGTGATGTTGCGTTCTATGAACCAGGCGGTGTATTCCCCTGAGAACAAAGGGCATTTTGGCCTTTCTTACGGAGCTTACGCCCATTTCACGTCGCCTATTCGGCGCTATCCTGACCTGTTGGTGCATCGGGCAATCCGCTATTTTGTGCGCAGTGGCAAAGAGAGTACCAATGCCAAGCGTACGGCGGATGCGCCGCCGATACCGCAGCAAAAAATACTGCCATACGATGCCGCCGCCATGGTCGAGCTGGGCGAACAGTGTTCGATGACTGAGCGTCGTGCCGATGAGGCCACGTGGGATGTCATCGGCTGGCTCAAGTGTGAGTACATGAGCGACAAGATCGGTGATGTATTCAAGGGCATTATTACCGGCGTGACCGGCTTCGGCTTGTTTGTTGAGCTGAAGGACATTTATGTCGAAGGCTTGGTGCACGTCAGCTCCCTGAACAGTGATTATTATCATTTTGATGAAGTGCGGCATCGGCTGGTGGGTGAGCGCAGTGGATTGATGTTCGGGCTGGGCGAGGAAGTCACCGTCAGCGTGGCCAAGGTCAATTTGGATGATCGCAAGATCGACTTTGAGATGCTGGCTGGTGGTAAGCGCGTGCGTTGGAGCAAAGAAGACAGCGCTCGGCAAAATAAAGACAAGGCGCAGCGTAAAAGTAAAAAGGCTTCTGCCGGCAAGTCACAAGATGCGGGTTCGGTGAACGCTGCAGGTAAAGGTCGGGGGGCTGCCAAAAAAGCCGCGGCAGGTAAGGCAAAAGCCGGGACCTCTCGCCACGAAGTGGCCAAGGCTGCGGCAAAGAAGCAGGCGGGGAAAAAACCCAGACCCAAGAAGGCCAGGAAGAAACGGTAAATTATGTCAAAACCCGATTGGTTGTACGGTATTCATAGCGTCACAGCAGTATTAAAACGGCACCCGGAGCGCGTGCTGGAAGTTAAGGTTCAGGAGGGGCGCGAAGAGGGGCGTCTGGACGAAGTGCTTGGCATTATTCGTCAGTTGGGTATTGCCTGTCAGCATGTGAACAAAAAGTCGATGGATCACCAGTTTCCAGATGCCAACCACCAGGGGCTGGCGGCGCGTTGTCGTTTGGCGGCCCCTCTGGATGAGCATGGCCTGTTCGATTTGCTGGATAAGCTTCAGGTGCCCCCGTTTTTACTGATATTGGATTCGGTTACCGACCCGCACAACCTGGGTGCCGTGCTGCGCAGTGCAGATGCCGCCGGGGTGCACGCGGTGATGACTACTAAAGACAAGTCCGTTGGGTTAACGCCGGTGGTGCGTCGGGTGGCGGTGGGTGCGGCCGAAGTGGTGCCTTTTGTTCAGGTGACTAACCTGGCACGCCTCATTAAGCAGTTGCAGGATCGGCAGATATGGGTGGTGGGCACTGAGTTGGATGAAACCGCCAAGAGTCTTTATGAGGCTGATCTGAAAGGGCCGTTGGCCCTGATTATGGGGGCAGAAGGCCCCGGCTTGCGCAGACTTACCCGGGAAAACTGTGATCAGTTGGTCTACATCCCCATGCAGGGGGATGTTCAAAGCCTCAATGTATCCGTTGCTGCCGGGGTATGTCTATTTGAAGCCTTGCGACAAAGGTCGTCTTTCTAGTAAAGCTCCTGTTGTTTTTCTGAATAACCTCCTATAGAATTCGCGATCCCTCGCTCCCCGTGAATGAGGGGTATTTGGTTAGTAAGTATTAACTCCTTGCCTTACCTGCGCATTTCCTCAAGGAAAGCATAAGGGAGGCTATAATCCGTAAGGAGATGTCATGAGACATTACGAAATCGTTTTTCTGGTTCACCCTGATCAGAGTGAACAGGTTCCCGGTATGGTTGAGCGTTACAAAGGCCAGATCCAGGAAGGTGGTGGTGCTATCCACCGCTTGGAAGACTGGGGCCGCCGCCAACTGGCTTACCCAATTAACAAAATCCACAAGGCTCACTACGTTCTGCTGAACGTTGAGTGCTCTCAGGAAGTGCTGGACGAATTAACCAGCGCGTTCAAATTCAATGACGCTGTTCTGCGCAACATCGTTCTTCGTCGTGACGAAGCCGTTACTGAGCAATCTGTACTGGCCAAATCCAACGAGCGGGATCGCAGTGAGCAGTCTCCTCGTGGTGACCGTGGGGATCGTAATGATTACCGCGCCGAAGCCGCCAGTGATGACAGCAGCGATGATGAAGATGAGGACGAAACAGATTCCGAAGATTAATCGGATCTGCGTGAACCGCTGAGTGGAAATCAATCAACTGGTTCTAAGTGGTATCGTAACGGAAATCAAAGGTTTGCGTTACACCCCGGCAGGTGTTCCTCATTACAGCTTTATGTTGGAACACCGATCCCGTCAGGAAGAGGCGGGAGTCGCGCGGGAGGTGCTTTGCCGTATCAAGGTGGAGGCACGAGGGCAGGACATCACCTCACAGTGTGAAAACCTGTCCGCCAGCGATCGGGTGGTGGTTACCGGGTTTCTTTCCCGGGCCAGCTACAAAGATACTTCTGCAACCCAGCTTGTGTTGCACGCTCAGCAACTTGAATTGCGTTAATTGAATATAACAGGAGCCAACCATGGCACGTTTTTATCGCCGCAGAAAATTCTGCCGTTTTACTGCTGAAGGCGTAACCGAGATCGATTACAAAGATCTGGATACCCTGAAAAACTACATTACTGAAACTGGCAAAATCGTACCCAGCCGTATTACTGGCACCAGTGCGAAATACCAACGTCAGCTGGCCCGTGCTGTTAAGCGCGCGCGAGCCCTGGCTTTGTTGCCTTATTCTGACTCACACAAGTAAGCAACTTTAGGCCAGTATCATGAATTTACTGGCAAAGTGGGTCATGGGCGGGCCCTTACAGGCGCTCGCCGCAGCCGCACTTCTGGCCATGTTGCCAGGGTTAGGCTGGGCCTCCGCCGCCGTTGTGGCGCTGGTGGCTCTGAGGAAGAACGCAAGTGAGGCAGCAATCCCTTTTGGGGGGGCGCTGCTGGTAGCGGTGCTGGTGCATTGGGCCGCCGGGGACATTACCCAGGCTGGAACAGTCATGGCAGCGCTGCTGGCCGGGCTGGTGCTCGCCAATACGCGATCACTGTTTTGGGCTTTGCTGGCTGCCGGGGTGGGCTCAGTGCTGTATATGGTGCTGGTGCTGAGCCTGGCTCCAGACAAGATCACGGTCTTGGTGGAGTTGCTACAGCCTGCTTTTGACGATGTCATGGTGGAGCTGAAAAAGGCCAACCCCGAAGCGGATGCTATGTTTGAGCAGTATGATGCTCGGCAGGTGGTGCTGGAGATGATGGCTTGGGCTATCACCTTGGGAGCCACCGCTGCACTGTTGGTGGCACGTTGGCTGCAAGCACGGCTGTATAACCCCGGCGGATTTCGTCGCGAGTTTCACAGCTTGCGCATGGCTCCGATGGCTGCCGTGGGGATAGCGTTGGTTCTGTGGCTGTCACAGAACTACCCGCAAGCGCGGTTGGCGTTGCCCTGTGTAACAGTGCCTGCGCTGATGGCGGGTCTTGGCTTGATGCACGGTCTGTTGGGCTCTAAGCCTAATAATGGCCCATTGCTGACGTTCTTTTATGTGGGATTGGTGATTTTCTCCTGGTTGGGAGTGATGGTGCTGATCTCGGTGGCTGCAATAGACAGTTTTGTTGATTTTAGAAATCGAATTCAAAAGAGGTATGAGTGATGGAAATCATCTTATTGGAAAGAAACCGTAACCTGGGTGAACTGGGTGACAAGGTGAACGTACGCGCGGGTTTTGGCCGCAACTACCTGATCCCGCAAGGCAAGGCTGTGCCTGCTACTGAAGCCAATGTGAAGCACTTCGAAGAGCGTCGTGCTGAACTTGAAAAAGCCGCTGCAGACAAACTGGCAGCTGCCCAGGCGCGCGCTGACAAAGTAACTGAACTGGCCAGCGTAACCATTCCTGCCAAGTCCGGTGACGAAGGCAAGCTGTTCGGTTCTGTTGGTACCCGTGATATTGCTGAAGCAATCACAGCTGCCGGTGTTGAAGTGACCAAGGCAGAAGTGTTGATGCCCAACGGCGCTATCCGCAACGCTGGTGACTACGAGATCGACCTGCAGATTCACAGCGATATTACCGCTACTCTCAAGGTATCTGTTGTTCCCGAATAAGGTTTGATCTGGTTGCCTCCCACGGGGGGCAATCTGCTTAGACTTGGTGACATCAGTCATGCCTGAGACGAAACTCTGGTGCTGTTAAGGTGCCGGAGTTTTGTCGTTTCTGGATAGGCCGCAAGACATGGGCTTGTTCCCTTCCCAAGAGGTTTGCACAGCGTAGCGGCCAGCCGTTAAACTTGAGCAACCCGATGTTCCTGTAAGTACCCAATATCCCATGAGCGACTCACCGATCGAATTGACCCTGGATGAGGACATGCAGTCCGCGTCCATCAAAGTGCCGCCCCACTCCATTGAGGCAGAGCAATCCGTTATTGGTGGATTGATGCTGGATAATCGTGCCTTCGACGATGTCTCCGAAATCACCTCCGACGTGGATTTTTACCGCCGCGACCATCGCTTGATCTACCGTGCCATAGCGCAGCTGGCGGAGCTGGTTAAGCCCTTCGACGTTGTGACCTTGGGGGAGGCGCTGGATAACGCGGGTATTCTGGAAGATTGTGGTGGCATGGCTTATCTGGCCCAGCTTGCTAAAAACACGCCCAGTGCCAGCAACATCAAGGCTTATGCCGAGATCGTCCGTGAGCGCTCGGTACTGCGCCAGATGATTACCGTATCCAATGAAATTGCCGATGCTGCGTTTCATCCGGAAGGCCGCAGTTCAACAGATCTGTTGGACGAAGCCGAGCGTAAGGTGTTCGGCATTGCCGAGCAGGGTGCTAAACAGGGTGGCCCTCAGCCGATCAACCTGGTGTTGAAGGAAACGGTCGATAAGATCGATCAGCTGTTCAAATCTGACGAAGCCATTATCGGTATCCCCACGGGCTTTAAGCAGCTGGATGAGACCTTCTCCGGTCTGCGGCCCGGTGCGCTGGTGATCGTTGCGGCGCGTCCAGCCATGGGTAAAACCACCTTTTCAATGAACCTGGCCGAAAACGCCTTGATCCGCTCCGGTAAGCCGGTACTGGTGTTCAGTATGGAGATGCCCTCCGAGCAGATCGTTATGCGAATGCTGGCCTCGCTGGGCCGTATTGATCTGACTCGCGTAACGACCGGTAAGCTGGAAGAAGAGGACTGGCCGCGTTTCAGCTCTGCGGTCAGTATTCTCTCGGAACAAAAACTGTTTATTGATGACTCGGCGGGGCTAAGCCCAACGGAGGTGCGAGCCCGTGCCCGACGGGTGGCCCGTGAGCAGGGTGAGATTGGTCTGATTCTGGTGGATTATCTGCAGTTGATGCAGGTGCCGGGGGCAGAAAGCCGGGTTAACGAGATCTCGGAGATCTCCCGCAGCTTGAAGGGGCTGGCCAAGGAAATGAACTGTCCGGTTATAGCGCTCTCCCAGCTTAATCGGGGGTTGGAGCAGCGCCCCAACAAGCGTCCGGTTATGTCAGATTTGCGCGAATCGGGTGCCATCGAGCAGGACGCGGATATCATCATGTTTATCTATCGAGACGAAGTCTATAACGAGGATTCCGAAGATAAGGGCATTGCTGAGATCATCGTCGGCAAGAACCGAAACGGTCCGATCGACAAGGCGCGTCTTGCGTTCATAGGTAAATATTCCCGATTCGATGAATTGGCCCCTCAGGGTTACGGAGACTATTGATCTTGAGTCGAGGTACCCGTGCGGTCATCAGTCTGGCTGCGTTGCAGCATAATCTATCGATAGTACGGCGGGTTGCCCCCGCCAGCAGTGTGCTTGCCGTGGTGAAGGCCGATGCTTATGGCCACGGCTTGGTGCCGGTGGCGCGGGCTTTGGCTGTGGGCAGTGATGCGCTGGGTGTGGCCACCTTCGAAGAGGGCATGTCACTCAAGCTGGCGGGTATCGAGCGGCCGGTGTTATTGATGGAAGGTGTGCTCAGCACAGCCCAGCTTCAGCAGGCGGCGCAACAGGGGTTTCAGATCGTTGTGCATCAGCCATGGCAGTTGTCCATGTTGCTGGAGGCGCAACTTGCCAGCCCCCTTACGGTGTGGCTCAAGGTTGATACCGGTATGCATCGGCTGGGTATCGCGGCGAACGGTTGTGCGTTGTTTTGGCAGCAGTTGCAGAGCAGCGCTAATGTGAAGGCCGTTGTTTTGATGAGTCATCTGGCCTGCGCCGATGAACCAGAGCATCCGCTGAATCAGCAGCAGGGCGAATTGTTTTCCCGGCTCAGGCAATCGGTGGGTGCCACTGCGGCCAGCTTTGCGAATTCTGCCGCGACTCTGAACCGTCCCGACTTTCATTATCAATGGGTGCGCCCGGGTCTGATGTTGTATGGCGCTACCCCATTTGCGCCGTCTTCTGGTGCAGTGCAGAGCATGCAGCCAGTGATGCATCTGCAATCCCGTATTATCTCTCGTACGCGGGTTCCTGCGGGGGATTCTGTGGGTTACGGTGCCACTTGGCGCGCCGACCGGGATACGGATGTAGCGGTAGTGGCGATTGGCTACGGAGACGGTTATCCGCGCCATCTTTCAGCGGATGCAGAAGTGTTGATTGATGGTCAGCGCTGCGCAGTGCTTGGGCGGGTTTCCATGGACATGATTACGGTTGATGTGACGGCTCTGCCGGACGCAGGCCCCAATACCCAGGTGACGCTGTGGGGGCCGGGTTTGCCGGTGGAAGAGGTGGCAGTCTGGGCCAATACCATCAATTACGAATTGCTGTGTCAGGTCACCGGTCGTGTGGAACGCATATATGTGGATGGGGCGAATACGTAATGCCGATCTGGGTGACGCTCTACATCGGTTTAATGATGATTTCCCTCCCGGTTGGTGTAACGCTGCTGCGACGCATCGAGCGGGACTGGTTACACCCGGTGGGTGGGCTGGTGTCGACCCTTCTCAGTATCGCTTTTGTGTTCTCCTATTGGATGCCGGAGCTGGTGCCGTTTAAAGCACCGTCGGCCTATCTGTTGTTTGGCTTCGTGTTGTTTTGGGATCTGTACTCATTGCAACGCTTGAAGCAAAAACTACCTGAATATCTCCAAATGTCAGATGATTCCGAGTTGCAGCCTAACTCAGGTACTTGGCTGTTTGGCATATTAATGATGGTGCCGGCTTACTATTTCGGTGCTTTGGTGTGTTTGCGAGTGGTGGACTGAATGGCGAAGGCGAAAACCCAATTTGTCTGCAGCGATTGCGGCAGCGTGTTTCCCAAATGGGCGGGGCAGTGCGTGGATTGTGGTGCCTGGAACACCTTGACCGAATTCAACCCCGATCGCGGGATGTCGTCCAATCGTGGCGGCAAAACAGGGTGGGCAGGTGAAGCCCGCAAGGTCACCACCATGGCGGAAGTCGATCTGGTGGAAGACCCCCGTACAACCACCGGTACCGGGGAGCTGGACCGGGTGCTGGGTGGCGGTTTGGTGGAGGGCTCGGTGGTGCTGATCGGAGGCGACCCCGGCATTGGTAAATCCACCATCCTGTTGCAAACCATGACCTATCTGGCGTCACAGCAGGCCGCCGCGCTCTATATAACCGGTGAAGAATCGTTGCAGCAGGTGGCACTGCGTGCCCGACGGCTGGATTTGCCCATGGATCAGTTGCGGCTGATGTCGGAAACCAGTATCGAGAACATTCTGGCCACGGCGAATAAAGAGAAGCCAAGGGTTATGGTGGTGGACTCAATCCAGACCGTGTACTCCGAAGGCTTAAGTTCTGCCCCTGGCGGGGTTTCTCAGGTGCGGGAATGCGCCGCGGCTTTGGTGCGTTTTGCCAAGCAGACAGGGACAGCGCTGTTTCTGGTGGGGCATGTCACCAAGGAGGGTGCTTTGGCCGGGCCCCGGGTGCTGGAGCACATGGTAGACAGCGTGTTGTATTTTGAGGGGGAGCAGGATAACCGCTTTCGCATGATTCGGGCGGTTAAGAATCGCTTTGGTGCGGTTAATGAACTGGGCGTATTTGCCATGACCGATAAAGGGCTGCGGGAAGTCAGCAATCCTTCGGCTATTTTCTTGTCGCGCTATGATCAGCCGATTCCGGGCAGTATTGTTATGGTGACGCGGGAGGGAAGCCGTCCGTTACTGGTTGAAGTTCAGGCATTGGTGGATGACAGCCAGCTAGGTAACCCGCGGCGGGTGGCGGTGGGCCTGGATCAGAATAGATTATCAATGCTGTTGGCGGTGCTGCACCGGCACGGTGGGGTTGCTACCATGGGCATGGATGTATTTGTGAATGTGGTGGGTGGCGTCAAGGTGCTGGAAACCGGTTCTGATTTGGCGGTGTTGATCTCCGTTGTATCCAGTCTGCGGAGCATGGCGCTGGATAGCCAGCTGATTGTGTTCGGTGAGGTGGGGCTGTCCGGTGAGATTCGACCTGTGCCCAGCGGGCAGGAGCGTTTGCGGGAGGCGGCCAAGCATGGATTTACACGGGCAATCGTACCTAAGGGCAACCAGCCCAAGTCGCCCATAGAAGGGCTGGAAGTGGTGGCAGTCTCCCGCCTGGAGCAAGCGCTGGACGCTCTGTAGCGGGGGCGAGGCGTTTCAGTTCTGGGCGTAGGTGACCAGGGCTTCGATCTCACGTTCCAGCAGGGCTTCGTTGCCGGTGTTCAATTCTACAATGCGGCGCAGGTGCGAGGCGCTGTCCACATCCAGATGGTCACACACCATTCCCACGTGCTCTTGCTCCACATGGGCCACGTGGCCTTCCATTCTGATTTCGGTTTCTTCGTCGCTCAGCAACAAATACAAGGTGACGGGGTCATTGCTTTGCAGGTTGCTGTCATCTGGCAGCTTCACCAGCGCGCCTTTCAGGGATATGTCCAACAGTTGGGTCGACCAGTCGCTATCGCCCCGTATAAGGCGTGCGCTGGCATCGAAAGCGATGCGTGTAAAGTTGCGTTTCTCGATCATGGCCCTGAACTCATCTGGTTGAGATTGGTTGTTCTCTTTACAGCATAGTCAATCTTTAATAAAAAGCCGAAAATTCAATTATTTCAAGCTGATCCTGTAATGATTTTGTAACGGTGTGAAACGGATTGGTACTTGGTTGCTAAATGAATAACACCGTGACCGAGCATCGGAAAAACATCTAAAAATCACCAAAATTAACTACAAAAATATTTGATGCTGCGTTAATAATTAAAAGATGAAAGTTAGAGCGCTTTTAGGGATTATTCGCCGAACGGAACGGCAGCTTGCATGGTTTCACATCTCTGAAAATAATTTGCTGTAGAGGTATGGGGTTATGAGAACAACATCTTCATCTGAAGACACCCAGTACATTGATGATATTGATGACGAATTAATGGATGACATCGATGGTGATGTCGAGCGACGCCTGGAGGCAAAAAGCAAAAGCTCCGGTGATTATTTGCGCAAAATTGAAGAAATGATGGAGGCTCGCCGTCTTAAGCATGATCTTGATGATTACGACGATTGGGCAGATATCGACGACGAGTAAAAGCGTTTACAGTTAAAACGCCCTGGCGGTAAACCGGCAGGGCGTCGTTTGTAGCGGATCAGTCCGGGCGTGCCAGAGGTCAGACGATCTTCTTGTACTTGATGCGCTTTGGTTGTACGGACTCTTCACCGTACTTTTTCTTCTTATATGCTTCATATTCAGTGAAGTTGCCTTCAAAAAACTCCACGCCTTCCTCGCCTTCAAAGTCAAGAATGTGCGTTGCCACTCGATCCAGGAACCAGCGATCGTGAGAAATCACAATGGCGGTGCCTGCATAGGTGAGCAGCGCTTCTTCAAGGGCGCGTAAGGTTTCCACGTCCAGATCGTTGGTGGGCTCATCCAGCATCACTACGTTGCCGCCTTTGCGCAGCAGTTTGGCTAGGTGTAAGCGGTTACGCTCACCGCCAGACAGTTCACCGACCCGCTTCTGTTGATCAGAGCCTTTGAAGTTGAAGCGGCCGACATAGGAACGGGATGGCATTTCAAACGACCCCACCTTGATGATGTCCAGCCCTTCAGACACCTCTTCCCATACGGTTTTACTGTCATCGAGGTCGTCGCGGGACTGATCGACGTAGGCGAGATCGACGGTTTCACCAATGTGCACTTCGCCCTTGTCTGGCTGTTGTTGACCGACTATCAGGCGGAACAGAGTGGTTTTACCGGCACCGTTGGGGCCGATAATCCCAACAATGGCCCCTTTGGGGATCGTAAAGCTGAGATCATCGTAGAGATTGCGGTCGCCAAAAGACTTGGTGACGTGGCGAAATTCGATAACGTCGTCCCCCAGGCGTTCTGCTACGGGAATGTACAGCTCTTGAGTTTCGTTACGCTTTTGCGCTTCCTGGCTGGACAGCTCTTCAAAGCGGGCCAATCGAGCCTTGCTCTTGGCTTGGCGTCCTTTGGCGTTGGAGCGAACCCATTCCAGTTCTGCCTTGATGGCTTTTTGGCGGGAAGCTTCCTGTTTGGATTCCTGGGCCAGGCGCTCGTCTTTCTGTTCCAGCCACGAGGAATAGTTGCCTTTCCAGGGAATGCCGTGGCCGCGGTCCAGCTCCAGAATCCATTCCGCGGCGTTGTCGAGGAAATAGCGGTCGTGGGTAATCGCAACTACAGTGCCTTTGTATTCGTGCAGAAAGCGCTCCAGCCAGCCTACGGATTCAGCGTCCAGATGGTTGGTGGGTTCGTCCAGCAGCAGCATGTCTGGGCTGGAAAGTAACAGCCGGCACAGGGCAACCCGGCGCTTTTCACCGCCGGACAGCTTGCTGACGTCTGCATCCCATGGCGGCAGGCGCAGAGCATCAGCTGCGATCTCGAGGGTGCGGTCGATGTCCCAGCCATTACTGGCGTCGATCTTGTTTTGCAGCTCAGCCTGTTCTTCCAGCAGCGCGTTCATTTCGTCGTCGGACATCGGTTCGGCGAACTTCATACTGATTTCGTCAAAGCGGGCCAAAACGTCCTTGATTTCCCGAACGCCGTCTTCAACGTTGCCGCGCACGTCCTTGCTTTCATCCAACTGAGGTTCTTGGGGCAGATAACCGATATTGATTCCACTGGCGGGGCGCGCTTCCCCGTCGATCTCTGTATCCACTCCTGCCATAATGCGCAGCAGGGTAGACTTACCAGCACCGTTCAACCCCAGCACGCCGATTTTGGCACCCGGGAAGAATGAAAGGGAGATATCCTTAAGGATTTCGCGTTTGGGGGGTACCACCTTGGATACCCTGTGCATCGTGTATATATATTGCGCCATAACAGGAAAGTAGCTAGTCAATAGTGGGTGGAGTTTGTGGCGTACGCTAACCCAATTGGGGCGGCGATGCAAACCCGGCAGAATGCTGGTTCCGCCCCGGTTTGATGCATGAATTTCAGGCATTTTAGGAGATTGTGTGAGTATTCAAAAAAGTAACCCCTTGCGTCTGTGTTTTGGCATCCTGCTTTGCTTGTGTGCACTCTCTTTTGCAGGGCAAACGGCGCGGGCCGCCGGCAATCCGGAGGCGGCCTCCCAGGTGGATGCGGTAACCAAGGAGCTGGATCTGCTGAGCAAAGAGCTAAAGCAGCAAGAATCTGTTGCCCAGTCTCTGCGTGAGCAAATCCAGTCGGTGAATAACGAGATCCAATCTGCCCCGGAGCTGGCGGCCCAGTTTCGACAGGAAATACAGCGACTGGAGCAGAGCAAGTCCAAGGAAAAGCTACCCAGTAATCAGGACTCACTGGAAGGGGCAATTGATCTATTAGATGCTCAGGCCAAGGCGTTACAGCAGGGCCTTTCGTTTGTATTGGAGCGTATCGGCGAACAGCAATCCCTGCCCAGTAAGGCGCGTGAAGATGTGATGGCCGCACAGAAGCAGGCGCTGGAACTGCAAGAGAAAATTCGTCAGCAGGAAAATAGCGACAAGAATGCCTCGTTAAAGAACTTACAACTGAGCCTGTTAAAGCAGCAGCTTGCCAATGCCAATTTACGGAAAGAGCTGGCCCAGAACCGATTGGAGGGCTATCAGAAGCTGCTGGATCTCTACACAGTGAATCGTGATTTATTGTTCTTGCGTATGGAAATGTTGAAATCGGCGCTGACGTTGTTGCGACAAAAGCGCGATGACATGCGTTTGCAAACCGCCGGTGAGCACCAGGATGCCAGCGTGGAACTGCAGGGAGCCTATGATGAGATCCCTGAAGTATTGAAGCAGGAGCAAAAAGAAAATCAACGCCTCAAAGATCTGTTGTTGACCCGCACTGAACACCTGAATGCGACGGCGGATCTGCTGGTCGATGGCAAGCAAGAACTGCAGGACATTCGTTATCGGTTTGAAGTGGCTAAACAACAGTTGGAGCTTACCGACTCCTATCAGTTTGTGGATGATTATCTGTTGCGTCAGCGTCAATCGTTGCAGGCAAAGATGCGTGAACAAGAAACCCATTCCAGCCTCCAAACGTCGGTATCCAAGGCACGTCTGGAGCAATTCAAGTTTGATGAAGAATTGCATTATGTGCGTACGGAAACGTCCCGCAGTCTTTATATTGATGGCGTGTTGAAAAAGAGTGGTTCGGTTGACCCTTCGGTGAGGCAAGATCTGAATAACATTTATCAGGCGCGTGCAGAGCTGTTAGGCAAGTTGTTGCAGGTCAACGCGGACTATGTGGTGAACCTCACCAATCTAGAACTGCTGCATGGGGATCAGCAGGCTGAGCGGGCGAAATTTTATGAGCTTTTAAATAAGAAACTGTTCTGGCGGCGCAGTGCCGCACCGTTGGATTGGCAATGGTTTGTCGCTTTGCCTGGTAGCGTGAGCTGGTTTGTGATGTCCCATCAGTGGGGAGAGCCTTTCACCCTTTGGTGGCAGCAATTGGTGTCGCCGATATACCCAGTAGTTGGGTTGAGCTTATTGCTTGGGTTTTATGCGATCAGTCGTCGTAAAGTCCTGCAGCGGTTGGTGCGAGGCAGTCAGAAGGTTGGCAATGTCACCAAAGACCGGTTTCGGTACACGCTTGAGGCGTTGTTGGGAACGTTGATTCTTGCGCTGCCATGGCCTGTGCTTTTGGTTGTGCTGGCCTACCCGCTTGCCAACAGTGATGTCGCATCTCCATTCGCCGACGGATTTGCTTCCGCCTTGGTGGTGTTGGCGCGTTGGTTGTTTATGTTTGAGTTTATTCGTCATCTGTTGCGGCCCCACGGTTTGGCTGAGGGCCATTTTCGGTGGCGGCCCAGTGCCATTGCAGCGGTTAAGCGCTGGCTGCCGTTACTCTATCTGCAATTGCCAGGAGCATTTGTATTTATTGTGGTGTGGCGTGAGGGAGATGATTTCCATTCTGGGATCTTGGGTCGGGCAGCATATTTGATTGTGATGTCAGTGTTCCTGTTCTATTGCGCGCGAATGTTTAGCCCCAAATCGGGTGTAACCCAGCGTGAACTTTCTGTAGACGAGGGCGGTGGCATCATCTATTGGTATCAGAGCTGGAATAAAGCGTTGTTCTGGTTGGCTGTGTTGGTGCCATTGTCGTTAATTGTCTTGTCTGTACAAGGGTACAGCTTCAGCGCAATGGAAATCATGGTGCTGATGTATCAGACCATTATGTACGGGTTTTTTATCTTCATCTTGGATCAGGTTTTGGTGCGTTGGTTTGCTGTGTTGGAGCGCAAGCTTGCCTATGTTCGCGCCAAGGAAAAACGGGATGCCTTACGCAAGGTTAAGGAGCAGCAGGAGGGTGCCGTCGCGGGTGAGCCATTACCTGAAATCGAGATATCCAAGCTGGATGTGGCAACGGTCAGTGAACAAAACAGGGCTTTGTTGCGGGTGATGTCCTTTGCTCTGTTCGCAGTGGTATGTTACTTGAGTTGGCAAGATTTCTTCCAGGCCATTCAGATCTTTCAGGAGATCGAATTGTGGACCTATAACGTGACTACAGACACTGGGTTGGAAGCGCACACCGTCACTCTGGAAACGCTGTTGGCCACATTGCTGGCTTTAAGTCTGACCTATGCTGGCGTAAAAAACCTGCCGGGCTTGATTGAGGTAATGATTCTGCGTCGCCTTAAAGTGGATTCTGGTATTCGCTTTGCCATTACCACTTCCGCGCGTTATGCGGTGATCATGATCGGCGTCATGATTGTGTCTGGCATGATCGGGCTGGACTGGAGCAAGCTGGGCTGGTTGGTGGCCGCTTTGGGTGTAGGGCTGGGCTTCGGATTACAGGAGATATTTGCCAATTTCATATCCGGGTTGATTATTCTGTTTGAGCGGCCAATTCGAATTGGCGATACCGTTACCATTAACGAATTGAGTGGCACCGTATCCCAAATCCGAATGCGGGCCACCACGATGGTCGACTGGGATCAGAAAGAACTGATTATTCCCAACAAAACCTTTGTTACCAGCCAATTTATCAACTGGACCTTGAGCGACAGCACCACCAGGGTGGTTATCAAGGTAGGGGTGGCCTATGGTTCGGATACCGAGCTGGTCACCAAAACTCTGTTGAAGATCGCGAAGGCGAATGAAATTGTGCTGCGTGAGCCAGAGCCATCAGCTTTTTTCCTGGGATTCGGTGCCAGTTCGCTGGATTTTGAGTTACGCGCCTTTGTATCCAACTTCTCCAAGCGCTTGGTGCTGATACACGAGTTGCACACGGAAATTGATCGTCAATTTAAGGAGTTGGGCATTGAAATCGCTTTCCCGCAGCTGGATGTGCATGTGAAGCACCTGCCCAGCAAAGGTTAACAAGCTTAGGGCTATATGAAGAAAATTGATGATCCCGCGAGGGAGTTTCATGTGCCGTCGGGCGGTGTTTTATGTACAATACCGCCCTCATTTGACCCTGCTCCGGTGGTTTCATGCCAACGACAGCGGGCCAGAACCGAATTTTGTTAGTTTTGTTTGCAGCTATCCAGTGAAGAACGGGAGACACCATGTTTTCAGCCGATATGAATATTGCCGATTTTGATCCCCAGTTGTGGGAAGCCATGGAGGCTGAAAAACAGCGCCAGGAAGAGCACATTGAATTGATCGCCTCCGAGAACTACACCAGCCCTCGAGTGATGCAGGCGCAGGGCTCTGTTCTGACCAATAAATACGCAGAAGGTTATCCGCACAAGCGCTACTACGGTGGTTGTGAGTATGTGGACATCGCCGAGCAGTTGGCCATTGATCGCGTTAAAGAGCTGTTTGGTGCGGATTACGCCAACGTGCAGCCTCATTCTGGCTCTCAGGCCAATGCCGCCGTCTATATGGCGCTGCTGAATCCGGGTGATACGGTGCTGGGCATGAGCCTGGCGGAAGGTGGCCACCTGACTCACGGTGCCAAGGTTAACTTCTCAGGCAAAATGTACAACGCGGTGCAGTATGGCTTGAATCACGAAACCGGTGAGGTGGATTACGATCAGGTGGCTGAATTGGCCCGTGAGCACAAGCCCAAGATGATTCTGGCGGGCTTCTCAGCCTATTCGCGCACTATGGACTGGCAGCGATTCCGCGATATCGCCGACGAAGTGGGTGCCTACCTGATGGTGGACATGGCTCACGTGGCAGGTCTGGTGGCTGCGGGCGAATATCCTAACCCTGTCCAGATCGCCGACGTTACTACTTCGACCACTCATAAAACCCTGGGTGGTCCCCGTGGTGGCATTATTCTGGCCAAGAAAAACGAAGAGCTGGAAAAGAAATTGAACTCCGCTGTATTTCCTGGTGGTCAGGGCGGCCCTTTGATGCATGTAATTGCTGCCAAGGCAGTGTGCTTCAAAGAAGCCATGAGCGATGAATTCAAGGCCTACCAGAAGCAAGTTGTGGTGAATGCGCAGGCTATGGCCGGCGTGTTTATCGAGCGCGGTTATGATGTTATTTCCGGTGGTACTGATAATCACCTGTTCCTGCTGTCTTTGATCAAGCAGGACATCACCGGCAAGGATGCTGATGCCGCTCTGGGTAAAGCCTTTATTACAGTGAACAAGAACGCTGTGCCCAACGATCCCCGCTCCCCATTCGTGACCAGCGGCTTGCGTATTGGTACCCCGGCGGTAACCCGTCGCGGGTTTGGCGAAGCCGAAGTGAAGGAATTGGCGGGTTGGATGTGCGATATTCTGGAAGACCTGAACAATGAAGAGCTGATTGCCCAGGTGCGTGAAAAAGTGAAAGCCGTTTGTGCCAAGCATCCGGTGTACGGCAAATAACCGGCCTGTGAATCTAGAGCATTAGTTTTAGAGAGCAGCATCAGAAAGTATAAAGGCGCCCCTTATGGGGCGCCTTTTTTTATGCGTGAGGGATGGGTGCAGGTTAAGAGTTATAAGCGCGCCAATGGTTTGCTTTTCGATCATCGCCCCCGCTTGGTCATGTCTTATTATTTTATTAAGATGGATCGCCTTGCCGATGTGTCCATCGGAGTCATTGCATTTGTCTGATCTGAATTGCTGATTGAACAAAAAACGGCCGATCGATTCGGGTTGATGTGAATCAATGCCTGCTTTTTTAAATTAATAATTAAATTATCGGCATATTTTAGTTAGTCTTGAAAATGGATGGCTGACTACGTCTCGGCATTCTATTTGAAATGTACATTTTTCGATTGCGTCATTGCGCAATAGTTTTTCTTCGTTCTTGAGGTGTTTGTCCATGGGGTTCCAGTCAATGCTGGCAAGTATTAGTCGTGTAATTTATAAAAAATATGTATCGGCCATAGGGTTCATGTTGGTAGTTGTCGCTTCCATGGCCAATGCCGCCACTGTTTCGCACTTCGATGACTTCGAATTTAACTCAGGTAACTGGAGCAATGTCACCATTGGTGACAATAAAGATTGGACCCGAGATTCTGGAGGAACCCCGTCAGTTAGTACTGGGCCAGCGAGCGGTGCAAGCGGCAGCACCTATTACTATTATCTCGAGACGTCTTCCGGCTCAGCGTATATCGCTGGCGATAGCGCTATCCTGTTGGGCCCTACGCTTGCCGTTAGGACAGGCGTCACTTTGTCGTTTGCTTATCACATGTACGGTCAGAATATGGGGGCGCTGGCAGTGGATGTGCTCTCCAACGGTAGCTGGCTCAACGATGTGTGGTCGATCAGCGGACAGCAACAGATCGGCAATGCTGCTGCATACGCTCGGGTGACGGTAGATCTTGGTGCTTACAGTGTTGATCAGATTCGGTTCCGCGCGACGGCTGCAGGTGGTTACATGGGTGACATGGCAATCGACAATGTTGAGATTGCCTATCTGAATAGTGCGCCGGCGGCACCTCAGTTCGTGAATGACCCAATAGTAAAGGCCGGTGCTCGCGAAGGTGAGATCTATTCGGACAGTATCGCCGGGGAGGCAATTGACTCCAATGGAGATCAGCTTACCTACACATTGGTGTCTGCAGCTGGTTGGCTATCTGTGGCGGCTGATGGTGCTCTCAGCGGATTGCCTGGGCCTGGGGATGTCGGTCAGAACTCATTTGTTATTAGGGCTTCGGATGGAGGCTTGTCCACTACGGCGGAGCTTCTGATTGAGGTGGTCAGCGCTAATGCGCCGTCTGTCGTTAGCTTTACCGACTTTGAAAGCGGTTATGGAGATTGGCAGAACATCACGACCACAGAAGACAACAAAAACTGGACCAGAGACTCGGCAGGAACGCCGTCTTCCGGCACTGGCCCAGTTTCCGGTGCAGGTGATAGCGCCTATTATGCTTATCTTGAAACTTCCTCCGGGGGGGCTTACACCTCGGGTGACACTGCGATTTTGTTAGGGCCTGAACTTAGCGGTGCTAATGTACAGCTGAGCTTTAAATACCATATGTATGGTAGCAGCATGGGCTCGTTGGCGGTTGATGTATTGAGTGAAGGTAGCTGGATCAATTCTGTATGGTCCATTTCTGGCCAGCAACACACGTCCAACTCTGCTGCGTATTCTCAAGCTGATGTGGATTTAAGCGGCTATTCAGTGCAACAGATTCGTTTCCGTGCCACAGCAGCCGGTAGCTATACCGGTGATATGGCATTGGACGACATCGTCATTCTGGCGGCGCCGCATGGTGCTGCACCGTTGGCATTCCAATCTGATGAACTGCGTAAAAGCGATGGCCGGGTCGGTACAGTTTATAGTGACAGCATTGCAGCAGATGCCAGTGGCGGGAATGGCAGTGCTCTGAATTATTATCTTGTTTCCGGGCCGAGCTGGTTACAGATATCAGGTACCGGTGAATTGAGTGGTTTGCCTGGAGTAGGTGATGTCGGTGATAACAGATTTACTGTCGGTGTCTCTGATGGAGAGGTTGTTGCTTCGGCGTCGTTGTGGATCAATGTGGCCTACGCAAACACGCCTCTAGTGCTAAGCGATTCGGATTTCGAATCAGGTATGGATGACTGGAGCAATGTGACTGGCATCGATGACTACGATTGGATTCGAAATTCAGGCGGCACAACGTCAAGCAATACCGGGCCTAGTGGGGGTGCAGACGGCAGCCTCTTCTATATGTATCTTGAGACTTCATCTGGTAGTGCCTTCGCTGCGGGTGATACGGCTATTCTGCAAGGGCCAGTCGTTACCTCTGATAATGTTGTTTTTCGATTTAAATACCATATGTATGGCGTTGACATGGGTACGCTATCGGTTGATGTGCTAAACAACGGTGTCTGGATCAATGACATCTGGTTTATCAGCGGTCAGCAACACGCCAGCACTACTGCGGCCTACACGCAGGTAGAGCTGGATATGAGTGCATATAACCTGAGCCAGATTCGCTTCAGGGCCACGGCCGCTGGTAACTACATGGGCGACATGGCAATCGACGATATACAGATCCAGAGCGTTGACCCGCAGGGCCTCGATAGCGATGGTGATGGCGTGCAGAATGGTTCCGATTTGTGTGCCAACACGAGTGTTGGTGATCCTGTCGACGCAAATGGCTGCTCTGCCGCTCAGCGGGACAGCGATAGTGATGGTTACAGCGATCAGATTGATGCCTTTCCGAATGATCCTGCGGAATGGCTTGATACAGACGGCGATCTGATCGGCAACAACGCGGATCAGGACGACGATGGCGACGCGGTACTTGATGGCGATGATGTCTTTCCTCTCGATGCATTGGAGTGGCTGGATACGGATGGGGATGGTTTTGGCAATAACGCCGATTTGGACGATGACGGCGATGGCGTTGCGGATGTCTCAGATGTATATCCGCTCATCAGTCTGGGGGGGCTGGTCGATACAGATCGCGATGGTGTGCCCAATGACTGTGACAGTGCTTGTCAGGCGCTGGGTATGGTATCTGACACAGATGACGACAACGATGGGGTGGACGACTCGCTTGATGCCTTCCCGCAGGATGCCAGCGAAACAGAAGATACCGATAATGATGGCATGGGTAATAACGCCGACCTGGATGATGATAACGACGGTATTTTGGATGTCGTTGATGCGTTCCCCTTGATCAGTGTCGTTGGGTATTTGGATACTGACAGCGACGGTGCTCCGAACGATTGCGATGCGGCGTGTCTCGCGCTGGGAATGGGAGCCGATGGGGATGACGATAATGACGCGGTGCCAGACATTAGCGATGCGTTCCCTCTGGATGCAAGCGAATCTGCCGACACGGATGGTGATGGTGTAGGTGATAACGGCGACGCGTTCCCCGGCGACCCATCTGAATCAGTGGACACGGATGGTGATGGTGTAGGTGATAACGGCGATGTGTTCCCCAGCGATCCTTCTGAATCAGCAGATACAGATGGAGATGGTGTAGGTGATAACAGCGATGCGTTTCCCAGCGACCCATCTGAATCAGTGGATACAGATGGAGATGGTGTAGGTGATAACAGCGATGTGTTCCCCAACGATCCATCTGAATCAGCAGATACAGATGGTGATGGTGTGGGTGATAACAGCGATGCGTTCCCCAGCGACCCATCTGAGTCTGTGGATAGCGATGGCGATGGTGTAGGTGATAATAGCGATCAATACCCCACCTATTATAGCCCGTTGGCCAACGTGGATATTATGTCGCCTGCCGACGTGACCATTGTAGCAGGAACACCTTTATCATTTTTTGCTACAGCCTATGATGCATCGGTGGGAGATATCTCCAATACAGTGAAGTGGGAGTCGGATCTTTCCGGTGAGTTCACGCCAGACCCTATTTCAGGCGAATTTGTGTTGCCGCATGGTGAGCATGCCATCGTTGCTGTTGTAATCGACAGTCAAGGTAATATGGCATCAGAGTACGTTCGAGTGGTGGTCACCAATGAGCAGGCCAGCAAGTTACAACTCTATCCTGAATTGGAATCTGTCACAGATGTGTCTGAGAGTGGACAGTATTTTGCCGGGCACGTGGTGAGCTCTGGAGATAACCCGGTTGCGATCTGGAATGAAAGCACCGGCTTGTGGACCTCGTCCAATTATCTTGGAGTATATGATTTCAAAGTGTCCGACGCAGGTAGTGTGGTTGGTGCGATCAACAATGGCAGCAGTTACAGCGCTATGATCTTGCAGGGCAGTGGAAGCAATATTAGTAGTACCACATTGAATAACTTGTCCAGCTCCAATCCCAGCAGTTACGCCAGAGATATCTCGGCGGATGGCAACACGATAGTGGGTATGTCCAGAGGCCCGTCTGGCAGCTTTGATGCAGTGGTTTGGGATGCCAGCGGTAACGTCTACGGGTTGGGGTCTTTGGGTAATTACACGTCAGCCACAAGCACGTCCGCTACAGGTGATGTGATTGTGGGCTACGGTGGATCATCTCCTAACTTCATTACCTCAGGGCATTCGGGCTGGCGTTGGGATGCCCACTCCGGTATGCAACTGCTTGGGGATTTGGTTGGTGGCAGTGGTGCCAGCCACCCCGCCAACATGACTCCGGACGGCTCTGTTATTGTCGGCTATGCACGATCTGCTGCGGGTACGGAGGCATTTATCTGGAATCAAGATGAAGGCATGCGGGGTCTGGGTGCTGTGCTGGGCAGTACCCGTGTCGAGACCATCGACATTACCGCGAATGGCCGAATGGTGGTAGGTAACTCGGAGAATGGTCCGTTCATCTGGACCCAGGGTTTGGGTCTCCGCGATCTGCAAGCCTATATTGAGTCCATCTATGGCATTCAGTTTAATGATGCAGATGACCCATACCCCGGGCATATCAGCCGAGTTACTTATGTGTCTGATGACGGCAATGTAGTGGCGGGCCAGTTTGTAAGGCAAGTGCCGGGATATTCCAAGCAATACTCAGGTTTTGTGGTGAGGTTGACAGCACGGCCAGGCGAAATCTTTGAGTCGGCTACGCTGGATTTTGGCAATCGAATTCGAACTACGCCGGTTCAAGGCCAATCGGGGGAATTGATATTTGCAACGGATGCTGACGAGGTGATAGCCATTGACGAATTTGGTGAAGGACTGTGGCGGTTCGCCGTGGGTGCCCAAATTACTGATGCGGTGACAGACCCTCAAACCGGGGATCTCTATTTTGGTGCATTTGACGGTTCGCTTTACGCGTTGAAATCAAACGGCGTATTGAAATGGAGTTTGCAGCCCGTAACCACCCCTTATTCCAAGCCAGCGCTAGGCCCGGACGGTACGGTATATGTTTTATCTGCTGGTTTCAGGTTGCACGCCATTGCACCGGATGGAACTATCCTGTGGGTGAATTCCCTTTCCTTCAACGGCTATGATAATGCAGCTTATTACTATCCTGTGGTAGGAGGAGATGGGCAAATCTACGTTGCCACCTATGATGGCCTTCTATACGCAGTGAATCAGGAAGGGGAAGTTGAGTGGGTTTTTGATGTCTCGCCCTATACATCGTCGAGTCGACGCATGTTGCGCCCACCGGTGGTAACCAGCGCAGGGTTGGTCGTGTTGGGAGGAAGCTACGGATCACTGTTTGCATTGGATTCAGCTGGGGTATTGCAGTGGCAGCATTCATCTAATGATGGCCAGGCTTCGGCTGCTGCTTTGCCGCGTAGCCCTGTCGCTGGCCCGGATGGCACGGTCTATATTGCCGTGGATACTTACCCGGACTCTTCCGGTTACCTGCAAGCGGTAGACAGCAATGGCTCATTGTTGTGGCAGCATAACTTGACTGGTCGAGCCTATCATACGCCTACGATTACGCAGGATGGTCGTGTGTTGGTGCGTGATGGTAGTAGAGGGGTGCGCTCTATTTGGATGGATGGAGGCCTTGATTGGTATTCTTGGGTGGACAAGGGTCTTGTTACTGATATTGCCGTGACGGCTTTGGGGGCAGCAGTTGTCGGAGATAGTGCCGGGCTATTGCACTTCATTGATGAACCCTGACACTACTTAGAAAGGTGAAAGCTTCGAGACATAAATAAGGCGCCATTACGGCGCCTTATTTATGTGTGCTGAATTATTCACGCCACCTGCACCTGCTGTTGCTCCAATGCTTGATTCACCGCCGCCATAATGGCATTCATGGAGGCTAACAACGTGTCCTCATGAATGGCCGCACCCTGATGACGGTTGCCCAGGCAATGCACTTGCACGGTGGCCGCGGCCTGAGCGTCAGATGAGTGCTGCAAACTGTGCTCTTCATAATCCAGTACGTCCAGTTGCCAGCCGAAATGTTGGTTCAGTCCATTGCAAAATGCAGAGATCGCACCGTTACCAATGGCGTCGATAACGATCATGTCGCCATTTTGCTCAATAACAAAGCTGATTTGCTCATTCTCTATGTGCTCAAGGCGATAGGACTTCACCGACATGGGGCTCTGGTTCATAAAATGCTGTTGGAACAGCTCCCAAATGCGCGCCGACGAAATTTCCCCGGCACTGTGCTCGGCGTCCTCCTGCACCACCCTGCTCAAGGCAATCTGCATCCAGCGGGGCAATACGATGCCGTGATCCTTTTCCAGAATAAACGCCACGCCGCCTTTGCCTGACTGGCTATTGATGCGCACCACGGCTTCATAGTTGCGGCCGATATCCGCCGGGTCGATGGGTAAATACGCCACGTCCCAGGGAGCATTTGATTTGCGCTTGGACAGGCATTTGCGAATGGCGTCTTGATGGCTGCCAGAGAACGCAGTGTAAACCAAGTCACCCGCATAGGGGTGGCGTGGATGAACCGACAGCTTGGTGACATCCTGTACCACTGAGATGATTTCATCCATAGGGCTCAGATCCAACTGCGGATCGACGCCGCGGCTGTACAGATTCATGGCCATGGTGACGATGTCCATATTGCCAGTGCGCTCGCCGTTGCCCAGTAAGGTGCCTTCCACTCGATCTGCACCTGCCATTACACCCAATTCTGCCGCGGCCACGCCACAGCCTCGGTCGTTGTGGGTATGCAGAGAAATGATAACGTGCTCCCGCTGCTGCACGTGGCGGCAGAAATGCTCGATCTGATCCGCGTAGACGTTAGGGGTGGTCATCTCCACCGTGGCGGGCAGGTTGATGATCACTTTGTTGTCGGGGGCCGGTTTCCACACGTCTAAGACTGCGTTGCAGATCTCCACCGCAAACTCCGGTTCGGTACCGGTATAGCTTTCCGGGGAATACTGAAACTGCCAGTGGGTGTGAGGATGCTTTTCTGCCTCGGCTTTAACCTTGCGGGCCCCGTCAACGGCGATCTGTACGATGCCTGCCTTGTTCAGTCCAAATACCTGTTCCCGTTGCGCCGGAGAGGTGGAGTTGTATAAATGCACAATGGCGGTCTTGGTGCCTTTCAAGGCTTCAAATGAGCGCTCGATCAATTCTGGTCGTGATTGGGTCAGCACTTGGATGGTCACGTCGTCTGGCACCAAGCCTTCGTCGATAATGGCCCGTACAAAGTCAAAATCCGGTTGCGATGCAGCCGGAAACCCGACTTCGATTTGTTTGAAACCCACTTTCACCAACAGCGCGAACAGGCGCTTCTTTTCTGCCACCGTCATGGGCTCGATCAGCGCCTGATTGCCGTCCCGCAGATCCACGCTGCACCAGGCAGGGGCGCGGGTGATCACCTGATCCGGCCAGGTGCGGTCGGTCAATTGGATGGGCAAATAGGGCTGATATTTGCGGTGGTCGAAAGACATGGTTTGACTCCGTGGGATGCTTTCAGGGGATTAAAGAGGTCTGGCCCGGGCTCAGCGTGAATGGCTGATCCAATTTCCCCGCCTTATGGGCGGATCGTCCGCGGCTGGGGTGATGGCCTTGTGGGCCAACCTCTGGCGGCGGAGTCAGGCGGCGACCTGATGCAACACAGTTTATTGCACCTGTGGAGAAATTAGATTGCGAAAGTGGCGCTGTTACTTTGATTTTGGGCAATAATATTTCTAGAATTGTTAGTTTGTTGATATATTATTTTGATTCAAGGGGCGGGAGAGCAATGGATAAGTACGATCAGCGTATTTTGGAAGAATTACAGGCCGACGGCCGTATCAGCAATCAGGATCTGGCGGATCGCATTGGCTTGTCACCCTCACCCTGTCTGCGCCGGGTGCGTCAGCTGGAAGAAGATGGCTACATAGACCGTTATGTGGCGTTGCTGAACGCCGATAAGCTGGGCCTGAAAATGACCGCGCTGATCCATATCTCCATGGATAAGCACACGCCAGAGCGGTTCGAAAACTTCGAGCAGAAGGTCTCCAGCTTCCCGGAGGTGCAGTCCTGCTATTTGATTACAGGCCAGAGCGCCGACTACATACTGAAGGTGGTGGTGCGGGATATGGATCATTTCCAGAGCTTTCTGCTGGGCAAGCTCACCCGTATTGAGGGGGTGTCCGGGGTGCATTCCAGCTTTGTTATGCGCAAGGTTTTGGATAAAACCTCCGTGTCCATTTAGTTGTATTGCGGTATGATTCGCGCACTTTACTGCTTTAAAGCCCGGTTAACAGGAACAACCCATGCCAGGAAGAGCCTATGCATTGCCCCTTCTGTAACGCTGATGACACCAAGGTAATCGACTCCCGCCTCGTGGCAGAAGGCAATCAGGTGCGCCGCCGTCGCGAGTGCCTGGCCTGTAGCGAACGCTTTACCACCTATGAAAGCGCCGAACTGCTCATGCCTAAAGTGGTGAAATCCGATGGCACCCGGGAGCCATTCGACGAGAGCAAGTTACGCAGTGGCGTGCAGCGCGCGCTGGAGAAACGTCCGGTTTCGGTGGAGCAGGTGGAGGCCGCGATCAACAAGCTGTGCCACAAGTTGCGGGCCACCGGGGAGCGGGAACTGCCGTCCCGAGTGGTGGGGGAAGAGGTGATGGAGGCCCTGCGGGAGCTGGATCAGGTGGCCTATGTGCGGTTTGCCTCGGTGTATCGTGACTTTCAGGACATTAGCCAGTTTTCTGATGAAATTGCCCGATTGCAGAAAAACGGCGAGATCAACAGCATCAAGTAGCCCCTTAAAACACCCCTTTCACTGACAGCAGGTCCGGCCAAGCCGCAAATGGCCTGAAAATCGGCAATTCAGGCCCGCTTTGCACAGCCTCGCCCTGTGGTATACTCTGCGGCCGAATTTCCCAGGTAGTGGCCCTATTCCATGACCGCAGCGCTCTTTACCAAAGCAGATCACCAGCATATGGCCGAAGCAATCCGGCTGGCCTGGCGTGGTCTGTATACGACGCATCCCAACCCGCGGGTGGGCTGTGTTTTGGTGAAAGAGGGGCAAATCGTTGGTCGTGGCTGGCATCAAATCGCCGGAGAAGGCCATGCCGAAGTCAATGCTCTGCGCCAGGCCGGGCCAGCCGCCCAAGGCGCTACCGCCTATGTATCCCTGGAGCCCTGCAGTCATCATGGCAAAACCCCTCCCTGTGCTGAGGCCCTGATTCAGGCTGGTGTGGCGAAGGTTATCAGTGCCATGGAAGATCCCAACCCCCGCGTTTCCGGCCGTGGTCATCAGCTGTTGGAGAGCGCCGGTATTCAGACCGCCTGTGGTTTGATGCAAGCGCAGGCAGAGCAGATCAACCCTGGTTTCAACAAGCGGATGCGCACTGGTCTGCCCTGGGTGGTGGTGAAGTCCGCCATGAGTGTGGATGGCCGTACGGCCATGGCTAATGGTGAGAGCCAGTGGATTACCGACCCGGCGGCTCGCGCTGATGTCCAGCGCCTGCGGGCGCGGGTGGAAGCCATCATTACCGGCGTGGATACAGTGATTGCCGACGACCCCAGCCTCACGGTGCGCCCGGATATGTGGCCACAGGCTGTTGCGGGTGATGAGCCCTCAGCGGGATGGAGCTGGCCTCATGGCAGACAGCCGATACAGCCGCTGCGGGTGATCGTGGATTCCACCTTAAGAACGCCACGTGATGCTAAAATCCTTCAGCAACCGGGTAAAACCCTTATTGCACACACGTCAGGTGACATAGAAAAAGTGGCTGTTCTTGCGGCAGCAGGAGCCGAGTTGACGCAGTTGCCAGCAGTGAATGGCAAAGTGGATCTTAATGCCCTGTTGCTGGAGTTGGCCCGCCGAGAAGTCAATGAAGTGTTGGTGGAAGCAGGCGCCGTGCTGGCGGGGGCGTTTGTGCAACAACAGCTGGTGGATCAATGGGTGTGCTATCTGGCACCTAAGCTGATGGGCAGCAGTGCTCGCCCGGTACTGGATTTTGACCTGCGCACCATGAGCCAAGCGCAGGCGCTACACTTAACAGACCTGCGCCAGATCGGCCAGGATATTCGCATGACCTATGGTTGGAGTCGTTGATCATGTTTACCGGCATTATTGAAGCGGTAGGAAAGATCGCCAATATGGAAGCCAAAGGCGGAGACATGCGCTTGCGCATACAAACCGGCAAACTGGATCTGTCGGATGTAAAACTGGGGGACAGCATCGCAGTTAATGGCGTCTGTCTCACCGTGATCAACCTGCCCGGCGATGGGTTCTGGGCCGATGTATCCCTGGAGACCCTCAACCACACCAGTTTCAAGCAGTTGAAAACCGGTTCGCAGGTGAACCTGGAAAAGGCTCTGACCCCCAGCACGCGTCTGGGCGGGCATCTGGTGTCCGGTCATGTGGATGGCCTGGGTGAGATGGTTTCCCGCGAGGAAGACGCCCGCTCCATTCGCTTTAAAGTGAAAGCGCCAGATGAGCTGGCCAGATACATCTCCCACAAGGGCTCCATCTGTGTGGATGGGATCAGCCTGACTGTGAATGCGGTCAGCGGAGCCATATTCGATCTCAACATTGTCCCGCATACTGTGCTCGAAACCACAGTGGGGCAGTGGCAGCCAGGGGTGAAAGTGAACCTGGAAGTGGACGTGATTGCTCGTTATCTTGAACGATTGCTGCTGGGTGACAAGGCAGCCGATCCCAAGTACGACTCCAGTCAGGAAGGTAACATCACCATGGGCTTTTTAGCCGAAAACGGGTTTTTAAAGTAAGGCTTAATTCTATGCAATTGAATACAGTTGAAGAGCTGATCGAAGATATTCGTCACGGCAAAATGGTCATCCTGATGGATGATGAAGATCGCGAAAACGAAGGTGATCTGGTGATTGCATCCAGCATGGTGCGGCCGGAAGACATCAACTTTATGATCAAACATGCTCGTGGTTTGGTATGCCTCACCATGACTCGTGATCGCTGCCAGCAATTGAATCTGCCATTGATGGTGTCCGGCTCCAATGGGTCCCAGTTCGGAACCAACTTCACTCTGTCTATCGAGGCAGCAGAAGGTGTGTCCACCGGTATTTCGGCGGCCGATCGTGCTCGCACCGTGCAGGCAGCCGTGGCCCGTGATGCCAAGCCTGCGGACATTGTGCAGCCTGGGCATGTGTTTCCGATTATGGCGCAACCTGGCGGCGTGCTGCGCCGAGCCGGTCATACTGAAGCCGGTTGCGACCTGGCGCGCTTGGCGGGGCTGGAGCCATCCTCTGTGATCGTGGAAATCATCAATGAAGATGGCACCATGGCACGGCGTCCTGATCTGGAAAAGTTTGCCGAACAGCACGGTCTGAAGATTGGCACCATCGCTGACCTTATACACTACCGCACGGTAAACGAGCGCACAGTTGAACAAACGCGCAGGGAAAAGCTGCCTACTGAGTATGGCGATTTTGACGTAGTGTTGTTTCGCGATTTAATTGATGGCCAGAGCCATGTTGCACTGGTCAAAGGTGATGTCAGCAACGCCGATGCGCCTTTTGTGCGGGTGCATGTAGCGGATCCTCTGCGAGATCTGATGATGGCAGTAAAAGAAAAATCCAGCGGCTGGAACCTGTCAAAGTCTTTGAGCTTTCTCGGTAAGCACACCGAGCCAGGTGTAATCCTGTTGCTGGGTGATTCTTTCGAAAAACACAATATTGACGATCTGGTAGACAGCTTTTTCTCCGGCCGTCAGCCGCTGCGTCCCACCACCGGTGATGGCACCGGTATTTATCGCACCATTGGCACCGGATCGCAGATCCTGCGGGATCTGGGCCTAAGTAAAATGCGCCTGTTGAGTTCACCCATGCGCTTTAACGCCCTGTCCGGTTTTGATCTGGAAATCGTTGAATACATCGATGCAGATGCAGCTGAATAACGTTTTACGAAATCCGTTTAATCACGAATATATTGACATTGAATAAAGGTAAAGAAATGACAAACGTAACTGTAGTGGAAGGTGATTTTCGCGCAACCGATGCTAAGTTCTCTATCGTTGTGGCACGCTTCAATAGTTTTGTGGTGGAAAGTTTGCTGACTGGTGCCATTGATGCTTTGGTGCGTCACGGTGTGGCCGAGAGCAATATCGAAGTCATTCGTGTGCCCGGTGCTTTTGAATTGCCGCTGGCGGTGAAGCAAGTGGCCAACAAGCGCAAGCCAGATGCCATTATTGCGTTGGGCGCGGTGATTCGTGGTGGTACTCCCCATTTCGATTACGTTGCCGGCGAGTGCACCAAAGGCGTTGCCAGCGTTATGTTGGAAACCGATATCCCATGTTCCTTTGGCGTATTGACCACCGACAGCATCGAGCAGGCCATTGAGCGCTCCGGTACCAAAGCAGGCAATAAGGGTGCGGAAGCAGCCATTGGCGCTTTGGAAATGGTCAGCCTGATACGAAATCTTTAACTGAGGTCAGTGGTAACGAATGAATACCGCTTCGAAGAAACCATCCCCTTCGGCACGTCGCAAGGCGCGCCGATTCACAGTGCAGGCTCTGTATCAGTGGCAAATGACCGGCACCAATCTCGGGGAAATCGAAACGCAGTTTCGTGTTGATAATGATCTGCGTAAAACCGACGTAGAATACTTTCACGAGTTGTTGCACGGGATACCCAAGTGCATCAACGAGCTGGATGGATATTACGTACCGTTTCTGGATCGCGAGCTGAAAGATCTGGATAAGGTAGAACTGGCCATATTGCGTATTGGTGTGTATGAGCTGAGCAAACGCGTTGATGTGCCATACAAAGTAGCCATTAACGAAGGCATTGAATTGGCCAAGTATTTTGGGGCCACCGAAAGCCATAAATACATCAACGGCATTCTGGATAAGGTGGCGCAAAAGCTGCGTGTGCTGGAAATGAAAGCCAACGACAAACCCGCCGAGTGAACCTCAAGGCTCCCTGTGAACGAATTCGCGCTCATAGATGCCTACTTCAAACGCCTCAGTGATAACACTGGGGCGTTGCCTCATTCAGAAAATGTATTTCGCCCTCAGGCAGATCTGGGCATTGGTGATGATTGTGCGCTGGTGTCTGTGCCTGCGGGCATGCAGTTGGCGGTGTCGGCGGATACATTGGTGTGCGGTGTACATTTTCCCGAAAGCACCAGCCCGTTTGATATTGGCTACAAGGCACTGGCAGTGAACTTGAGCGATCTGGCTGCGATGGGCGCCACGCCTGCCTGGTTTACCCTTTGCGTTACACTACAGGATCAATCCGAGCAATGGGTTGAGGCATTCTGCGATGGTATGGCCAGTTTAACTCGCATTCACCCGATTTTATTGATTGGTGGCGACACCACTCGAGGCCCTTTGAGTGTTAGTGTGCAGGTCATGGGGTTGATACCTGTTGGCGAGGCGCTGACCCGTGCCGGTGCTCAGGATGGAGATGATATTTATGTCTCCGGCTGCATAGGGGAGGCTGCCCTCGGTTTGGCTCGGGTGCTGAAGGCTTCTGAGAACCAGTCGAGCAGCCAGTATGACCCAATGTTGGATCGATTGAATCGGCCGACACCCAGAGTAGCGTTGGGGCTCGCGCTGCGCTCCGTTGCCCATGCCTGCATTGATGTGTCGGATGGACTGCTGGCAGATCTGAATCATATTTTGCACAGTAGCGGCGCCGGTGCCCGCCTGGATCTTGATGCCATTCCTGTTGCAGATGGGGCATCAACTATGCAATCGATTACCGCTGGCGATGATTATGAGCTGTGTTTTGCAGCCCCAGCACACAGGCGAGACACCGTTAACGAGTTGGCGAGGGCATTATCATTGCCAATTACCCGCATTGGGGTGATTACCGCCCAGCCTGGTATGGTGGATCAGAATAATCACCCGCTGACCCCCACCGGATACACTCATTTCTGAATTAATGGAACCTCATACATGAACACCGTACCGTCCAGTGCGTTCAAACATCCCATTCATTTTCTGGCCATTGGTTTAGGCAGCGGCGCTGCACCTAAGGCACCCGGCACCTTTGGTACGGTGGCGGCGGTGTTGTTGTACATTCCTTTATCACAGCTGGGCACGTGGTGGTATTTGGCGGTGCTGGTGGTGGCTGCTCTGGTGGGTGTTTATCTATGCGGAAAAACCTCCCGCGATTGGGGGGTGCATGATCATGGGGCTATCGTGTGGGATGAATTTGTGGGCTATTGGATTACCATGTTTCTGGTGCCGGTAACCTGGTATTGGATACTGGCCGGGTTTATATTGTTTCGATTGTTCGATATATGGAAGCCGTGGCCTGTTCGGTATTTTGATAAGCATGTGCACGGTGGATTGGGCATCATGTTAGATGACGTAGTGGCGGGCATCATGGCCTGGATCGTTCTGTTTGGCTTGGTACAAGTTGTATAGGTCTAAAATGCAACAGTCCGCGTTGGGCGCAAGATGTGGCAGATTCAGCCATTGCTGGTGGAGCCCCGGTTATTATATGAATTCGGCACCAATGATAAAGATCCATGCGCAGACAGCGGGAGCAACATTATGGATAAATTGATCAATTTCCAACAGGAAGGCGCTGTGCTGACCATCCAATGGGATGATGGCAAGGCGAACGCTGTATCGCCGCAACTGCTGGTGGAGCTGAATGCGGCATTGGATCAAGCAGAGCGGGATCAGTTGATTGTGATTTTGGCAGGGCGACCTGGGCGCTTTTCTGCTGGTTTTGATTTGCAGGTAATGGGGCAGGGTGATGCCGCCATGGCGCAGCTGGTTGTCGGTGGGGCGAAGCTGGCCTTGCGCTTGTTGAACTTTCCTACTCCGGTGATCATGGCGTGTACCGGTCACGGTTTGGCCATGGGTGGGTTGCTGTTGTTGTCAGCGGATTATCGTATTGGTGTATCCGGTGATTATAAAATCGGATTGAACGAAGTCGCTATTGGTATGACCATGCCCTGGTTTGGAGTAGAACTGGCGCGGGGCCGATTGGCACCAGCACATTTTAATCGGGCGGTGAACAACGCAGAGATCTATTCATCAGAAGGTGCGGTGGCTGCGGGCTTTCTTGATCGCGTGTGCGATGCTCAGGATCTTATGGCCGAAGCAATGGCCGTTGCCACTGGATTCGAAAAGCTCAAGATGCGGGCCCACCACGCAACCAAACTCCGAACCCGTCAGCAATTGTTAGAGGCGGTGAGTCGAGGCGTTGAATTGGATTTCGGTAAAGGAGTTCTGCAATCCTAGTTGCAGGCAGCTTCAAGAAACTGCCCATAAGCCTTATGCACTAGATCGGGTGCTTCCCACTGCGGATAGTGGCCAATGTCAGCCAGTGAAATGATCATTAGCGGGCTGCCAACGGCTTCCTTATAGCGGGCAACCATATGCGCACCAGACACCGGATCTGCCGCTCCGTTGATTAGCCCGGTAGGAATCCTGTTTTGGGTAAGCGCACCTACCCAGCGCGCTCTGTGTTGGCGTCGTTGTTTCATGTAGTCGATCAGTTTGTGCAGTGTGCGGCGGCCGTTGTTGAAGTTTATCACCTCCCAATACCCTTCTATGAGTTCCTCATCCGGTTGGCTGTTTGGCCCGAACACTCTGCGCATGGATTTGTGGATGGATGCCTTGCCCATGTGGCGGGTTATAAAAGGCCCCAGCGGGCTGGCCAACAGCTTTTGAATTGGGCGCGCGTGGTGGGTTTCTGGGAAAAGGCCACCGTTCAACAGGCAAAGAGATAGCCATTGCGGGGATGCCAGCTCGTTTTGCCGCGCCAGTAGTTCCTGGGCGACGGTGTCACCATAGTCGTGAGCAAGTACGTGGAACTGCTCCAGGTGCAGGGTCTTGACCAGAGCTTCCACGATGTCGGCCTGCTCATCAATACGATAATGATAGGGGTAGGGCTTATCAGAAAAGCCAAAACCCAGCAGATCCAACGTTATCAGGCGGAAGTTGTTCACCAGCATGGGCCAGAGTGACTCCCAATCCCAGCTGGATGTGGGGTAGCCATGTAGCATCAGAATACAGGGCAAATGGGACTGATCGCTGTGGGCACCGCTATCGACAACAAATATAGAGTGGCCCTGCAGGCGTACAGTAGACCCCAAGGCTTTCCATTGGCGGGGAGTGTAGTTCATCGCAAGCCCTTATTGTTTTCTTGCCAGTTAACATGGCAATGCGCAGGCTTGTCAACCTGCGCTGGATAGCTTGTGTTTTTGAAGAGGATCAGTTTTTACTGGAGCGCCTGGATTCGATGCGAGTGACGAATTCCTGCATGATTTGGTCGTAAAGCTGGCCTTCCAGGAATTTGTCCTCAACGCCGCTTTCGAGGCTTGGGTTATCGTTCACCTCGATAACAACGGCACGATCTCCAGATTGTTTGATGTCCACACCGTACAGGCTGTTGCCAATCAGGCGGGTAGCCTTCAGGGCGGCATCCAGCACCGGCTTGGGTGCCTCGTAGGTGGGCATAGTGTCAAAACCACCACTGGTGAAGCGGGAATTCTTGCTCGCGTGGTTGTAAATTTGCCAGTGATCCTTAGCCATATAATAACGGCATGCGTACAACGGCTTGTTGTTGATCACGCCAATGCGCCAATCAAAATCGGTGTACATGAACTCCTGAGCCAGCACCAGAGCTGATTTTTGGAACAGCTTCTGGATCTTGGTTTCGAATTCTTCCGGTGTGCTGACCTTAAATACCCCTTGGGAGAACGCGCCATCGGGAATCTTCAGAACAATGGGAAAACCGATGTCGAGCATGGCCTTCTCAAGAGCAGGTTTATCCTGTTTACTCAGAATGTAAGTCTTGGGTGATGGCACCTTGTTCACATTAAACAGGTCAGTCAGATAGACCTTGTTGCAGCAGCGCAGAATCGATGTGGAATCGTCCATCACCACCATGCCTTCTGATTCGGCCTTTTTAGCGAAGCGGAAAGTGTGGTGGTCAATGGAGGTGGTTTCGCGAATAAACAGCGCATCGTATTCTGCCAGGCGCACATAATCCTTGCGGTCGATGATATCGACATCCACTCCCAGTTTGTTTCCAGCTTTAATAAAACGCTTAATGGCTGTTGCGTCGCTGGGTGGAAGCTTTTCATCTTTGTTTGTCAGTATCGCTAAATCGTAGCGATACTGTTTGCGCAATTTCGGGGTGCGCCAAATCTTATGACTGAAGCGATCCAGTCCATTGGCAAACTCAGTCTGCTGCTCATCGGTTTTCAGGTTGTGCGGCGACAAGGCTTGCAGCTCGCTGATTTGCCAGCGCCCCTGAAAGCGCAAACTGACTTCCAGTATAGGGCAGGGAAATTTCTCGAACAGATCCTTAGCCAAAGGCTTAAACTCTGCCTGAGAGGTGGAGCCAAAATAGGTGATGAACTTCAGATCCTGCTCGCTGTGGGTTTTTTGCATTTCCTTACTGCTGAGCTGCTGAATATCGTCCAGGTGCAAAGTGTACAGAGACTTCTGGTTGAGATCATTTATGACTCGCAGAGAAGGCAGGACGTGATGGTCCCTGGCTTCGCTCAACAACGAGCAATAGTAGCCTTTGGAAAGATATTTATAGCTGCGGCACAGATTGATCACGCGGGTACGGGTCTTTTTCTTACCATCCTGACGGCTTAGGTATTCATCAAAGGTAATGACGTCCTCGGCCGGAAAATAGGGTGCCCAGTCTTTGATAGAGTCAACGACTACTAGAAGTTCTGACATGTGTTCCTTATGGGTATGTGCGGTTAGAAGGCGGCTATCGACCACGAACACTGACAGATGCAGGAGGCAAGCCATGTCTGCAATACTGGATAGAACTGCTCTGAAATTCAAGTATCTCTGGAACTATATTTACAGTGGCGGCTGGTAAAAAAACAAGCACAGCGTTAGGCTTGATCAAATGAAAATCATAGAGGCAAATTGATGCTGTCGCCCCTGCTATCTCCCCGAGAATTATCTGTATTTTCAACATCCTACCAAAATGCGGATGACGCGTTCGTGGCGTCAGTAGCAGCCTTGGGGGGAAGCGTTGGAGCCACCGAGCTGCCCTATGACGGCGTTGGTCCTGCGGGTGAGAGCATGGCTACCCGGAAAGTCTGGATCGGCGATCCCGATGCTGCGCGGGTGTTGGTGCTGCTTTCGGCAGTGCACGGTGTGGAAGGGTTTTGTGGTTCCGCTATTCAACAGGATTTGCTGCAGCGTCTTGCCTCGGGGCAGGTGCGAGTGCCTAAGGGCTTGGCGGTGCTTGTTGTGCATGCCGTCAATCCTTGGGGCTTTGCCTGGTGTCGGCGGGTGGACGAGCAAGGCATTGACGTGAATCGCAACTTTATCGATTTTAGCCTCCCTTTGCCGATTAACGCTGGGTATCGCGAATTGGCGCATGCGTTGGTGCCGGGATCTTCTGGCTCAGGATCAGGGGCTGAAGTAGGGTCAGGGATGTTGCAGGCCGGTGATGAGCGTTTGACCGCCTATCTACAGCAACATGGTCAGTATGGTTACGAACTTGCAGTCAGCGGCGGCCAATATGAGTTTGCGGACGGCCTGTTCTATGGGGGTACAGCTAAGTGCCAGGCGCGCTTGAATCTGGAGGCCATAATACAAGAACTGGACTGTCCGAATCGAGATGTAGCCGTGGTGGATTTGCACACAGGGTTGGGGCCTTATGGCCATGGTGAGCTGATCTGTGATCATGCCTTGGAGAGCGAGGGTTTGGCGACAGCCAAGCGCTGGTATGGAGACGCTGTCACGATCCCGGAAGGGGGTGATTCATGCTCGGTGCCGAAAACCGGGCTGGTGGATTATGCCTTTCATGCGGCAATGGGTGCCCGCAGTTGTTATGTGACATTGGAATTTGGCACATACCCTATCGCTGAGTTGTTGCGTTGTTTGCGGGAGGATCATCTGATTCGTAAGCAGGGACAGCAACCTTTTACCCATTCAGATGCGGAGCGGGTTCGCTTGCAATTGTTGAAGCAGTTTTATCCGGCTGAGCCACAATGGCAGACAATGGTACTGCTGCGAGGGCGCCAGGTAATTCAAATGGCCAGTAAGGGCTTGTTGAATGACTAAACCAGCCGTTCTATATCGTAAAGCAACGTTGCAGGATCTTGATGCCTTGGTGCAGTTGGAGCAGCGCTGTTTTGATTCTGACCGTATGAGCAGGCGCAGCTTCAAGCATCAGTTGCACCACGACCACAACCTCTTGCTGGTGGCCGAACAGCAGCAACAGGTTATAGCGTATGTGTTGGTATTTCTGCGGCAGGGAACCAGTCTGGCGCGTCTATATTCTATTGCCGTATCGCCGGATGCCCATGGCATGGGGGTAGGGCTCGGGCTTCTTGTCGAGGCAGAGGAAGTGTCCGCAGAGCAGGGTCGTATGTTCATGCGTTTAGAAGTGCGCAAAGATAATGAACCCGCCATTCGATTGTATGAGCGGATGGGGTATCGTCAGTTTGGCCTGTATACTGACTACTATGAAGATCACGCCGATGCCTTGCGTTTTCAAAAGCGTATTATTCCGCATGAGCGGGTAGAAGAGCACAGAGCAGAGCCAAGTGAGCGGGTTGCTTATTATGCCCAAACTACGGATTTTACCTGTGGCGCGGCATCGCTGCTGATGGCAATGAAGGATCTGCGGGAAGATACCGTATGCGATCAGCGCAATGAACTGCAGATCTGGCGGGAAGCCACCACAATATTCATGACTTCCGGTCATGGCGGGTGCGGCCCCCACGGGCTTGCGTATGCAGCCAGCATCCGGGGGTTTGAGGTTGAGGTATTCGTCAGCCACACCGGCCCACTTTTTACCGAGGGGGTTCGTAATGAAAGCAAGAAGCAAGTGCTTGAAATGGTGCATGAAGATTTCAACGAGAAACTGAAAGAACGCAATGTTCCGGTTCATCGCGAGATTCTGCCACTGACGCGTTTACAGCAGATGCTGGACAGTAATGCCATGCCGCTGGTGTTGATCAGCACCTATCGTTTTGATCGCAAAAAGGCACCCCACTGGGTGTTGCTGGTAGATATGGATGAGGACTTTGTCTATATTAATGACCCTGATATAGACGAAAATGAGCAGAGTTCGCAGTTGGATAAGCACTATTTGCCGATTCCTCGCGCCAGTTTTGAGATGATGTTGCACTTTGGTCAAAATCGCCTGCGTTGCGCAGTGGTGGTAACTGCAAGCCGAAACCTATAATTTAAGTCATATAACAATAACCCAGGGCAAAGCGGTTGAATTTTTCTTTTCCGATCATCGATCCTCATATTCATCAGTGGGATCTGCTCAATACGCCACGCATATTGACCTGGCCCAAGCGCTTGTTGGGGTGGAACCGGCGAATATATGAGGCGGCCATCCATCTTGGGGCCAGTGAGGCTGACAAGCGTTACATTGGACGCCCCGAATTTGTTGCCCATAACTACTTGCCCGGCGATTACCGCAAGGATGCTGAGGGCTTGCCCGTAAGCCATATCGTTCATGTGGAGGCAGAATGGCGTGATCGGTCGGGCATGGGTGCAGTGGGCGAGACTCGCTGGTTGGCTGGTTTGTTCGAGCATAGCGTTATTCAGCTGGGCGGTGTCGTCGGTTATGTGCAATTACAACGTTCAGATGCGGCCCAAGTGATTGCCGCCCACAAACAGGCCAGTGAGCGTTTTTGCGGAGTCCGCCAGATGCTGGCCTTTGATCAGGATGAAGGCATTATGCGTTTTTGTCCTCGGCCTTATCTCTCGAAGGATGAAAGCTGGCGACGGGGCTTGTCGTTGCTGGAGCAGAATCAACTGAGCTTTGATGCCTGGCTTTTCCATCACCAGTTGGATGAACTTGTCGCACTGGCCAAATCCTATCCTGGAATTACCTTCGTACTTGATCACATGGGAACGCCGATTGGTGTCGGGGGACAGTTTTCATCTTATGGTCGCACAGCTGAGGCACGTCATGTCATTCTGAAAACCTGGGAAATGCACATGCTGGCGTTAGCCGAGCTGCCGAATGTGGTGGTAAAGCTTTCCGGGATGTTTATGCCTGTGGTGGGTTGGGGGTTTGAGCATCGGGATGTGCCGCCGAGTCAGCAGGAGCTATTGGAAAAAGCCGGGCCGCTGTTCGAATTTGTGCTTAAGTACTTTGGGGTGGATCGCTGTATGTTTGCTTCAAACTTCCCCATGGATAAGGTATCTCTCACGTTGCGGCAACTTTACGAGTTTTACAGCTCGTTGGCGGAGAGTTACCCCGAAGAAAGCAGAAAAAAATTGTTTCATGATAATGCTGCCCGTGTTTATCGAGTTGGAGTGTCGGTGTGAGCCTGGAAGTTAAAAATGCCTGTGTGCTGCTGGTGGAAGATCATCGTGATTTGGCAGAAACCACATTGGATTTCTTGAGCGGAGTCGGGTTTGAGACTGACTATGCCGGAGATGGCATCAGCGCCTTACAGCTGGCGTGTTCTAATCGCTATGACGCTATTATTCTGGATGTGATGCTGCCTGGGCTGGATGGGTTTGAGGTGTGTCAGCGGTTACGACACGAGCAAGGGAGTGATATTCCCATTTTAATGTTGACTGCACGGGATCAGTTACAGGATAAATTGGACGGATTTCGTGTTGGTGCCGATGATTATCTGGTGAAACCCTTTGATATGCCAGAGTTGGCTGCACGATTGGTGGCCATGATTCGGCGTCAGCGGGGCGAGTTGGCTGCAAACAAGCTGCAGGTGTCCGATCTTGTTTTGGATATGGGCACGTTTGAAGTAAGCCGAGCGAATCAGCCGATCCAGCTTTCACCCACTGCTTTTAGAATTCTAAAAATACTGATGCGGGAATCGCCACGCCTGGTGATGCGCGAGGCGCTGGAGCAGGAGCTGTGGGGTGATGCATTGCCAGATAGTGATGCGTTGCGCAGTCATTTATACAAATTACGCCAGGCTATCGATAAGCCGTTTACAACGCCGCTATTGCAGACCATTCCCGGTCAAGGCTTCAAGATCGCACCTTTACGTTAAAACGGGTGCCGCCTCCTGGCGTGCTTTCTACTGAAATTTTCCATCGTAGCTCCTTGCTGATTTTCTGCACGATGGCCAAACCCAGGCCAAAGCCCTTTTCTTTCCTCTGGTCGATACGAAAAAACGGGTCGAAGATACGCGCCAGCTGTTCAGGTTCCATGCCTATGCCGGTGTCCACTACACTAAAACCATCAGCTTCAATCACCATGTCCACACGGCCGCTGTCGGTGTAGGTGAGGGCATTTTTCAATAAGTTGTCCACTAGTATGCGAATCAGTTTGTGGGAGCCATTCAGTGACAGAAAGCTATTGTGGACAACATTGAGGCTTACGCCTTCTTTGGGGCAGGTTTCATTGAGTTGCTCCACCAGCATTTCTGCCAGGTCATTCAGTAGCAGTGCTTCGTGAGATGCCTCCTGACTGGATTCACGGGCCAGTTCCAACAAAGCTTCCAGCAGGGATTCCATATCGTTAACGGTGTTGTATATACGCGTGGCCTGGCGATCAGCACGTTCATTCAAAGGCTCCTGTCTTAGATTGGCCACGGAACCTTTGATAACGCTGAGCGGGGTGCGTAACTCATGACTGGCGTAGCGGGTGAAATTACGTTCCCGATTCACAAAGTCGTCCATGCGGGTAATAAAGGAATCTATCGCATCCACCAACACGAAGGTTTCTTCATCGGCGGCACTTTTGATGTCTGATAGGTCTGGTTTGCTCTCCCCGATTTCATTCAAGTCCAGAGTCTCAACTCTTTGCGCCAGTTTCATTATGGGGGAAAAGGCCCGCTTGGCTTGGGTATAGGTGATATACGCAAGCCCGTAGAGGACAAGCAACACCAATGCCAGAGGCATAATTCCGAAGAAGAAGGAAAGACGACTCACCTGCTTTTCATTGAAAACAAGATACAACGTGCGATCGCTGAATTTGGAGACATGCACAATGGGCCGGGTGTCGTTAAAGTCAACGCGAGACATGCCTTCTGGTAGCCCGATTAGCCAACTGGGCAGGTGTTGGGTATTGCCTCCTTCTGCAAGGTAGCCTTGTAGGTTCAATGTATCTGGGGCCGTTGCGCTCTCATCATTGCCAAATCGTTGCCAGAAGTAGTCGGCTTCGCCCTCCAGGGCCTGATTCACCAGAAACTCCTCGGTTATCAATGCCGCTGCCAACACTCCGATAATGGTCAATGTGCTGATAAGCAGAATCTGGGCGAAAAAAATCTTAAGCAGCTTTTTGCTTATACCGGTACGCTTCAAAGGGCTATCCAGGTGGTTATCGATGCTATCAGAATAAATCATAGAGCTATGTTAGAGCCAGCCCCGTGAGCGGGATGTGAACATTGCTTTGCTCTTTTGGTGGATTGAGCGGTCAAGTCATGAATTGTGAAATGGGTTATTATGGGGGCCGTATATGCCCACCATATTATCAGTCTAGTTATTGTAATTATTGAGGAAAAACATGTCATATCAACCGGAAACCATGTCCCTGGCGGATGCGATCGAGCAGCGTCGTTCTGTTCGAGGCTACTTGGATAAAGAAGTGCCGCAGGACACACTGGAATCAATATTCACTTTGGCCCAACGGGCTCCTTCTAATTGCAATATTCAGCCGTGGAAGGTCTATGTGGCATCAGGCCAGTTGAAAAACAGCATCCGCGCCAAGATGGTTGAGCAGGTCATGCAGGGTGTGCCTTTTAATTCGGATTATGATTACCCGGATACCTTTGCAGGCGAGTATCGTAAGCGGCAAGTGGATTGTGCGGTTGAACTGTACGGCAATATGGGCATTGAGCGCGGAGATAAAGAAGGCCGTATGCGAGCGCATCTGCGTAATTTCGAGATGTTCGACGCGCCCCATGTGGTTTTTGTTGGTATGGATAAAGTGTTTGGAGCTTCAGTCGCTATTGATGTCGGCATGTACATGCAGACACTGATGCTGTCTATGACTGCTCATGGAGTGGCCTGCTGTCCTCAGGGCACAATGCGCTACTATCCCGATATTGTGCGGGAAGCGTTCGATATTGGTGATGATATCAATATTCTGCTGGGGATCAGCTTTGGCTTTGAGGATGCATCGATTCCTGCGAACAAAACCTGGATCGATCGTGAGCCAATTGATCAGTCAGTGCAATTTCGTCGCTAGTACGTGGCATTTAGTAAATCAGCCTTATTAATGCCGAGGTGTTAAGGGGAGCGCCAGACCTTTATAATAGCGCTCCCCCGATGAGAGAGGTTGCCATGCCAGTTTCTGACTTTATAGCCCACCAGATTGATCGTCCAACGCCGGATCAGTCCGCACAGGTGAACTTTCGTGATGACAGTATAGTGGTGGATGATAACGCCAGTCAGTTGTTAAACGAAATCAAGCAGGCATTCAGCACCAAAACCTCAAAGCGGTACGGTCAATTTAATCCAGACTTGGGAGCAAACCCGGTGCCTGCCTGGTTGCGTGATTTTCTCAAGCAGCAAATGCCATTTTCAACCCTGAGTAAAAAGCTCACGGAGCATTTTGTCGTGATGCTCGAGCAGATGGAGGCCAGTTTTCAGGGGCACCTGTTATTCTGGCAGGAAAACAACGCCGATGCCGAATGGCTGTATGTGGCGCATTTGCAGCATCAGACAGGTTTGGTGATCAATAGTCATCTTGAAATATCTGAAACCGTTTACGCTGATTTATCCCATGTGGGCTTTTGCGCGCGTGTTAATCTTACTCACTGGTCTGATTCCATTTCTGAGAAATATCTGACGATTTCAAAAAATCGCGGAGATCGAGCCTTATTGGATTTATTCAATCAGTGGATTGGGTTTGCCGATACGGTGAACACCACAGCCGATACCAGTGAGTTTTTAAACATAGTGGAAGCCTATGCTGAGCAGCTGCCGGAAGAAGAAAGCAAGACGTATCGGGAGAAGGTGGTGGATTACTGTATGGATCAGGATAAGCAGGGAGAGCCTGTTTTATACAAAGAATTATCTTACTATCTGGATGAGGCAGAACCAGAACGGTTTGATCAGTTTGTGCGAGAGAAGCAAGAGCAGCCTCGGGAGGAATTGATTCCTGATAAAGCGCAATTGCGTAAGTATGTACGCTTCAGCGGCCGCAGTAAGGAGATGAGCATGCAATTTGCCTCCTCTCTGCTGGGTGAAGAAGTAGTGTATGACGCGGAAAATGAACGTCTGATCATCAATCGAATACCTAAATCCCTACTAAGCCAACTCAAAAAACACCGCCACAGTTGAATTGTGGCGGCTTGTCCCCAAGGTCAGGTTCGATCGTAAGTTAACGTTAATCCATCATTTGAGACTTCCAGCGGAACGGAATCAACAGCTGTTTCCAGTAGTTGTTCATCGGGTAGCGATCCTCTTTGTGGATTCCCAGCTCAGCAGGGCTATCATCTGGACGGTAGTATCGAGTACCGAATATCACGTCGTAAATGATCAGCACTGCACCATAATTATGGTTCGCTTCATCGATGCGCTTGGAGTGATGCCAGCGATGCAGTTCGTTTGTATTAAAAATATAATTGAGCCAGCCATAACGCAGCTTGATATTGCAGTGCTGAATCGAGCCCCCGATGGCCAGCAGAACACCGTTCAGTATTAATGCCTCCTCGCTTGCACCGATCAAATAGCAGGGCACTACGCCCAGCAGGAATGTGCACAGGTGATAAAGAGGGTGAATGCGAAAGCCATTCAACAAATGCATGCGCTTGACGCTGTGATGAACGGAATGTAATGGCCACCAGCGGGGATGCTCATGACTCAGACGATGGAACCAGTATTTCGCGAATTCAACAATTAACAGCACAACAATGGTTTCTGCCCATAACGGCATAGAGTCTGGAATCAGGCGGTAGCCCTGAGGTAGATTTAGCGCTAAAAATGCGTACAAGGCGATTAAAGGGCCAACTTTTTTTAAAATGCCTTCCAGTAACACTGCCACCAACAGAATCGAAGTGAAATCAGGTGCAAGATCGCCTTGGCTTAAGTTCCATTTTGGATTTAATGGGTGAAGCCGTTCAAACAGCATGGTAACTAACAGCACCGACAATGAAATAACGAATGAAGCCAGTTCAACGTGTTGCCCTGTGTGTAGAAACCAGGACATGCTTATGATGGCAGTGGTTGCTAATACCGGAAAGTACAGATACTCCAAAGCCAGAATTTTGAAACTACCCATGGGGTTGAGACTCCTTAAATGTTTGTTCTGAAGATGATCGATCAAAAAGAATGAGCAGGGCAGGAATAAAGAGTAGATCTATCAGCAATGCGATGGCGATGGTGATGGTGGTCAGAATGGATGTGTTGGCAGTGATGTTCATGGCCGAGAAGCCGAGCATTGCAAAGCCTGCGATTAGAATAATTGAAGTAACCAAAATAGCAGGGCCGACTCGTGAGAATGCAAACTGTACCGCCTGAGGTGCCGGGAACGATAAGACCTGTCGGGCATGCCGATATTTGCTTAGAAAATGGATGGTGTCATCCACGACGATACCGAACGCTATGCCCAGAGTGACCGTAAGCCCAACGTCGATATTGCCATTAATGATGCCCCATGCTGCGAACGCCAGTGCCACTGGGAGTACGTTGCAAATAACACTGATCAGGCCGAGCGTAACGGATCTGAACAACCACGTGAGCACGAACCCCATCACAAACAGTGAGCCGACTAATCCAGCCAGAATTCCCTGCATACTGCGTTCGCCGATGTGGGCAAACATGAGAGGCGCACTGGCAGAAGTGATGGCTAATGTGGGATCGACTTCATGGCTGAGCCACTGTCGTGCACGCTCATCCAGATCGATATGATAATCCCCGGCAGTATTGTTCATGGTGACCCGAACTCGGGAAGCATGCCGGTCTGCGGCGATCATTGTGCCCAGATCAGCACCAAAAGGCAGTGACATCTCATAAAGAAGAAGTAGCTGAGCGGAAGCGTCAGATTCGATGGGTAGAGTATAAAAGTCAGGGTTGTCATCGTTCCAGGACTGATTCAATCGCTTGATTATATCGGCAATGGAATCCACATGAACCACGTTGGGCTGTTGTGATATCCACTGGCTGAATCGATCCAGGAGATTCAGGTAGTCTGGATCTGTAACTGTCAGCCCTTGATGGGTGGGAATGGAATAATTCAAGGCACCAAGGCCGGTGATGTGATTGTTCACAAACTCCATATGCTGTCGCATGATCTGTGTAGAGCCGAAATACTTAACCGGGTCGTCGTTGATGCGGTTCAGGGGTAGGCACATAAGTCCGGCAATGATGACAATAGAACCAATAAGGGTAATGCTGCGATGATGCGCTACTATCCAATTGCTCCATCCTGCTAGGGGTGTTCTGGTTGTATCTGAAGGTGGCTTAAAACCACCTTTTACACTGTGCGGAATCAACATTATCAAAGCAGGTAGCAGCAACATCGAGTAGAGCCATGCCGCCAACACGCCAGCGCAAACGATATAACCCAAGGCCTGATAAGGTGGTGAATCATTGAAATGTAATGTAAGAAAGCCGGCTGCGGTAAATGCCGAGGTCAGCATGACCGGGCGTGTATTCTGCCGTAGGCTTTCGGTTAGCGCCTGTTGCTTGGTTTGATCTTGCTGCGTAAAAAAGCGATATCGCGATAAAATGTGTACGCTATCGGCAATAGCCAGAATCAGTATCATAATTGGCGCTACGGTAACCGCGGCATTAATTTTCATGCCGGTCCAGCCTAAGATGCCCATTCCGGTCGCTATTGAACATAGTGCAATAATCAGAGTAATAATGACAAAGCTCAGGCTGCGAAAGATTACGCCAAGAAGCACAAGAATAACGATAAAAAATGCCGGCCAAACGAAGGCTTGATCGCCCTGTGTAGATTCGGGGAAGGCCTGGTCTACGATGACCTGTCCAGAAAGATATGTTTTAAACTGCGGGTGATCCTGTTCAAATTGCGCCACCATGTTACGAACAAAATAGACGACTTCTGGTGTTTCCGCCGCACGATCGACACCGGGTAATTGGATCAGAATGCGCATGCCGCCGACTTTGCCATCTAGCGATATCAGTGCGTTCACTGTAGCTGGCTCATTGAGTGCAAATTGTCGGCGAAGCCGTAATTGGCTAGCGTCTAGATTGGCAGCACTGCTGTACAGGTCATCTACAATAAATTCATCTTCGCTGGCCTGTGTGTATGGGAAGTTGGTTAAGGAGTCGACCCTTAGTGAGTAAGGGGTCATCCAGGCCATAGCTGTTAGGGTCTCCAGTGATCTGAGGTTCGTGTCTGTAAACAGATCGCTGCCATCCACGCTTTCGATTGCAACGAAGATAAACTCCTCAGAACCATAAGTTGATTGGAGCTTGGTATAGGCAGCTAACTGAGGATTGTCATCGCTGAAGAAGAAACGAAAGTCGATTGTATTGTGATAACGTGTTATGCCCAGGCCGCATATAAGAGTGAGCAGCAGGCAAGCTGACAAAGTTAGCCATGGATGAGTAATTGGGTATCTAGTCCAGCCAGAATTGTTGTTCATACCGTTTCCTAGAAATGCCCAAAGGAATGCTGATTCCACGTGAGACCGTGAATTAGATTAAGAGAATAGAAGCAAACAATATAAGGCACCGAAAATTTTCTCGGGTTGAAGCGCTGGGATCGGTTGGTGACGAATAGTCGGAGGCTGAGCACGATAAAAATCAAGTTGATCAGAGGTAGCCACCCGGTAAAGGCAGCAAAGCCAGTCAGGTTCCATGGTTTGAACAGAAGAAGAATGCCAGCGACAGCCCCAGCCCCGAACAGTGACGCAACCAACAGAGCTTGCTTGCAACCTATTTCGCCTGAGTAGAGCTTTTCCTCAGGGTCGCTTAGATGTTCCCACATGCTTTTGCGGATGATCTCAAAATGCAGGAATGCGAGTACGTAACAACCGATGGTGAGTAGCATGCCTGTAGAGATTGTTGTGTGTTGCGAATGCTGAGTTTGTAGAAGCGTATAGAAGCTTAGAGCGATACTGACCGGATAAGTGATGATAAGATTGAAGAACAGGCTTTTGTCCATCAAAGGCATTGTTTTTTCCAGCCACATCAATAGCAGGCCGTAACCTACATTGACAGCGATGAACAACGATAGAGGTAAGGCGATGAAGCTGTTGGCGGTGGCGACTATCAATGTTCCAAAAAGAACATAGGAGCGAATGTCGGTAACGCTTACAACGCCTGAAACCAGGGGGCGATCTGGATTGTATTGTTGGTCGTATTCAAGATCCTTAACCTCATCAATTGCACGTAACACAAAGAGCACGCCAAACAAGGTCAGTATGGAGCCTACGGTGGATAGGCTCCAATGCCAGACAGCCGCTGTGCTCAGTAGTACAAATAGTCCTTGAAGGGATAAAAACCAAAGACCAGCAAACAGTAGGTGCTGTTTTGGTTCATAAATGATGTCTGAAAATCGTGACAAGCGTTGCCAATAGTTTAGGTTCATGCTGCGGCACCGCTGTCATTGCTAATGCTGTTTTCCGGCAACAAAGTAACAACGCCGGAGGAGCCATCTATTTCAATCAGCGCCCCGTCGGGGATGACCCTTGTTGCATCCGGGAGAGCGACGATAGTGGGTATTCCGAACTTGCGTCCGGTGATGGCGGTGTGAGACAGCATGCTGCCTCGCTCTACCACCATGCCTTTTGATGCCAACATCAAGAACAACCAGCCGGGATCGGTTTCCCTGGCTATTAATATCATGTTGTCCTCAAGGGTATCGATGGTATTTGGATCATGTACTACACAGGCAATGCCGCGGACTTTTCCTGCGCTTGACCCTAGCCCCACTAAAGCTCCACTACTCATGGTTGTGGTGTCTGCCCGGCAGATGTCGTTGTCACGAATAGCGCCCTGAGTTGTTATTTGCTCAGCTGGTTCTACGAGGCTAAATTGCTCTAGTTCACTGCGTCGTAGATCAGCCAGAGCTTGCAGGTTTTCAGTGACACCTGTTCCGTTAATATATCCAAAAACCTCATCCTGAGTTAGATGATATATATCGCTGGGCTCTCGTAATGCGCCGCGTTGAACTAAGTACTCTGCCAGGGCTTTAAAGATTTGCTTGCTGAAGCCAAATAGTTCGCTGCGGCAGTAGCGGGAATTTTCGCGATGGCGTATCAGTTTACGCAAACGAGGCAGAATAATGTTGTTGAGCAGCTTTAGCTTCCAGGGCGAATCTGTAAGCAGCTCTGCCAGCTTTTCGTCGGCGTTGGCGCGGACCCTTAGTTCATGCTCACGATAGCTCTGGACTGTAATATCTTGGGTTGCGTACTGGCGGATCATCTTCATCAAGACCCAAGGAGTATCGCGCAGGCTGGGTTGTTCGAGTTTAAGCTCCTGTAGGCCGCGATCGCCAAAAAGGTGCAGGTGTTTGCGAACCGCTTGAGTGAAAGCCGCTTGAAGTTGGTCTGACTCGAGCATTTTCCATAAGCTATGCTCGTCTTCTGTCGTAAAGGTTTGGTTTAGTGATTCGTCGTTACGAACCTTCTCTGCCAAGTCGACGGCAGATAGAATGATCTCTACGCTGAGTAGTTGTTCATCGCCGCATAGCAGGTCTGAGAGCAGGCCAGGGTTTGCATCATTCAGTCGCCATTTGCTGAACAGGGCTTCTGTCCATCCATAGATTGGAATCAAATAGGCATCGGTTGTGAGGGTGACTCCCCAATTGCGTCCCACATCAGTCCACACATCGTAGAATAGGTTCACAAGGCTGAGTGGATCCTCACCGCTGAAGGATTTTCCCCTCATGGGTGAGATCTTGTGCTCCCACCAACTATGATAATTGTACATTGCGCGATCGTGACCCAAATAGTCCTTCAGGGTAAGGGTCAGAGCTTTACCAAATCGAAGCCAGCCAACCAATTTTCTTACAGTTGCCTTTAGTGATGGCTCTTCATGGGTGTGGAACGAGGATCGTAGCCCGATCATGTTTTCCCAATGGGAGGCAAAAAGAGGGAACAAGGGGCTTTGTTTATGTAAAAGGTAGAAATGGGATAGACAATAGTAAATGCGTCCGTTCAGATAGCCGATCATATTATCCAGTGGCTGGAAGTTATTCCAGATTTCATCGTTGTTGACGCTAAGACGTTGATAGAGATCCCGAAAGATAACCCGGTAGAAATATTTAGCATGAGTAAAGGTGAGTGTGCTGCTGATGCCTGGGTAGCTCTCCGTAACATTGGTGTTACTCCAAACCAACTGCCTATTAAAATCAAGCGCAATGGGGCGAGTCTGTAATAGATGAAATTTACCGTCGTTTGTGAATGTGCCTTCAATATCCTGTGGCAGACCGTATAAAGATTCAACCTTCTTGCCAATGGCTACCAAAGTGGTAATTTCGTTATCGTTCAGACATGGAGTGTTATGCAGTTCAGGCGCAACGCTGGCTTCTTTCAATCCATATCCTGTCGCCTCATCGAATACCAGCTGGGTGCGTTTTTCGGCAATGCTAGGCGTGATGTGGCCGGACTTTCCGTTAATGAAATAATGGTCGACGGCTACCCTTTCTTGCACGACGCCTTCACCGATGCCATGGCCTGCGATAATGATCGTGTCACTGGCTGCGGTTTTAGGATCAGCAGTGAACATGACGAATGAGCGCGTGCCCAGCACCATTTCCTGAATGCCTACAGCAACGCTGAATCCCATTACGTCCATTCCCTGGGTGTGACGATATATCAATGACTCCTGTGAGAAGCCTGATGCCCAGCAGTGTTTGACCCGCTGTAATATTTGGTCGCGGCGTACGTAAAGAAAGGATTCGCTCATGCCCGCAAAAGGATTCGACACGGAATCCTCACTTTCTTCAAGTTTGTGGCCAACGGTGGAGGCGCGTACCGACACCAGCGTATCCATGCTAAACAGCACATCAAAACTGTTTAGGATGATGTTTTGATGCTTAGAACTTAACTGAACGTTAGCAATCATGTTCTGAACTTGTTCAGACACACGCAGAATGCTTTTGTGGTTGTCAAAATCTATTGATCCAAGTAGTGCCTTAAGCTGCCCATGGAGTGGGACAGTCACCTCATCATAGAAGCATTTTGTGAGGCAGGTGAATCGAGGTACTGGCAGGCCTGCATCGAGTAGGTCTGCCTGCTTGGAGAATTTTCCACCCACCATGTGTTCGGCCGGTTTTTGATGGTAGTCGATGGTCAGTTGCATGGTGAATCCTTGATGTTTTGTACTAAATCTCGAAAATATTGATGGCTGTCGCGACTAAGTAGATCCGTTTGAAGTCTTGCGGACGTTTGGCTGACATCGCCGTAGTGATCTAATCCGATGAGCTGTAGCTGGGTAGCTAATGATTGGAATTTTTCGAAGGGTAGATAACCCAATAGTTTGGCTGCAATGGCAGGGTGGCACAGCGTGTATTTTGATTGCAGCCCACCGCTAAACTCTAATAAGGTTTGATATATGGTCGAGAATGATAAAGGCTGATCATAACCAATGTTGAGGGCCATTTGCTCGGCGTGGTTTGAGCAGTCGATGTATGTCGATAGCTGGAGTATGAGGTTAGCGTAATCATTGACATCAATGACCGAAAATTTCTGGCTGCCATTGCCAATACGCAACCCTTTGGATGCGAGGCGCTGCAATGCCGGAAGCACAAAGGCATCGCCTTGACCCAGAATGAATCTCGGGCGCAGGCAATAAGCAGAGATACCTAGTTCCTTCGCCTTCTGTAGAACCAGAGTTTCGGCCTGAGCGCGTGAGCATGCCAGCGGAGTTTCTGGTGACTGTGTGGCATTGGCTGATACATCGCTTTGCTTGCCTTGGCCTAAAACGGACAGAGAGCTATGGTAGATTATACCGCGAGTATGAGTGTTGCAGTGTGCGAGCAGATTCGCAGTGCCCCTGACGTTTACATGCTCGTATCCTGTTCCATCCTTGTCTGTATTTTTGCCTGCCACGTGAATCAGAATGTGGGGGCTGCGAGGGAATAAGTCGGGGTGTATCTGTTCTAGGCTACCGCAAACCCTGACTATGTTGGCGCTCTTTAATATGCTTGCTTGGCTGCGCGCTTGCGCGCGCACCGAAATTTCAGGATGCGATGATGCCTCTTGCAGTAACGTTCCACCAACAAACCCATTGGCGCCCACTACGACGAGGGTCAAGGTTTTATTTGCTGTGGGCATTACCAGATACCTGGAATTAGCCGCTTGTGGCTTTCAGCGTAGTTTGCATAACCTGGTAGCTCCAACAGTGCCACCTCCTCTACCTTGATGCGTTGAACAATTGCAGGAAGAAGCACCAAAGCCAAAGCCAGAAATGCGTAGATGTTAAAGAATACCAGTACAAAGCCAAAATGAGATACCAGCATTCCAGTGTAGGCGGGGTGGCGTACCCACTGATAAGGGCCTGTGTCTATAACAGTGTGTTCGTCGATTAGGCGTACTCTGTGGGAGTAGAATTTGCCTAAAGTGTCAATGGCATTGAGTCGAAACGCAATTCCACCTGCGAACAGCGCCAGGCCGATTAACATGGTTACTGAAAATTGCTGCCACTGGGTTGTAAGTATGATGGCGCTGAACACTGTCAAAAATCGGCCAAATACATAAAGCTCACATGTGCCTCTATCCTTTTGGGTTTCGCCTTTACTTTGTTCTGTCACGGAGACGTTTGCTTCGGAGATCAGCCAGACTATGTAGCCCAGTCCGGCTACCATGCCTATTGCCCACATGGTTCCGTTCCAGTGCTGAAGTTTAAGTGTAGCGAAATGAGTAAAAAGTACGATGGCGCTTAGCATGGTATACAGCGGTACTTGGTTTCTAAAATTGTTCATTTTCTATAGCCTTTGAATTAACGTGATCGTTGATTTTGATATGTTTCATCGTGGGTGATCTGGGCTGTTATCTGACTAATAACAACGGTTCTTCCTGCCTGCACCCATAAAACGGAAATGGTTTGAAACGCGTCTTTTTCGACGAGGCCTGGTTGAGGGGTGAGGATCATTCTGACATCCTGATTAAAGTCGATGGTGTCATTGAACGTCAGCGCGATGTCTATAAGATTTACATGCGTTCCTATTTCGACCCCAAACTGGTCATGGGAAAGATAGGTTAGAAACTGTCGAGTTGCTTCCAACACATATATTGGATTCAAGCAACCGTATCCAAGCGTTGTATGGTACAGGTAGTGGCCTGGCTCTGGCATCTGAGGCTGACATTCCCAGCGGGTTTCGCTATGAACCGGTAGTTGGATAAGAACGTTTGACTCCAGTTGTTTATGTAATATCTCCAGGCCAGAAGACAGTATCTGTCTACTGGTAGGTAGTGCCATGACAGGCTTGCTGCGGGCATAGTCTAATTGCATGGCATAGGTGCCAATGCGCTGCTGCGCCTGGATGATGTGGCACTCAAGCTTAATGCTGTGAGTGTTTCCATCTGTGCATATGAGTTCGTACTGAAGCGGTGTGTCTTTCTCTGCGAAACGATCGAAAAGCAGGGAGCATTGGCCAACGCTGCGGCTTAGTATCGGGTTGAACGGATCGAACTCCAGTGTTGATCGACAGATTAGTTCCCATGCTCCGGCCATTATCAGGATGCCGGGTATATGATCCAGTTCATGGTCAAAAAAGTAGGGGTGATCCTCATCCAGTTTTAAGGTGGCTGTTGGATGATTGCTTTCATTCAACTCTGGCTTGCCAGCCAAAACTGAGTGGGCCAAACCACCTCGCTCTATAGAATCGCATAGGAATCGGTTGCTGATGGTGCCGCTGCTTCTTATCTGTCGACGCAGAAACGATGCAAGAGTTTCGACATTGCCTGATTTAAATAGGCTTATATGGTCACCCGGTATGGTTTGGCTGTGCATTCTGCGCGATGAAGCGCTAGCCCAATCCTGTGCTGTGGCCATGGGTATGGCATTTGATTGAACGCATTCCGATTGAAAATGCTTTAACTCGTAAGATGCCGTTGGGACAGCAATATGCAAGGTTTGTTCGTACAACAATCGAAGTTGAATTCGATATTGAGCGAGCTGATCACTGTTCATCGTCGCCAGGTTTTGGGTGATCTTGTTGATACAGCGTTGCAGTTCCTCCTGGCTAAAGTTTGTGCCGCAGATGCGGGGGGCGTCGATTAGGCTTACAAACCTGACCTCCTCGCCTTTCTGCGCAAGGTGGTTGGCCACGAGAATAGACAGGGTAGCGCCCAGCGACCAACCTGCCAGCATGTAGGGGCCGTGAGGTTGCTCTTCTTGAATGTCTGATACGAGCTGCTGTATGACGTGTTCCAGTTGCGCGGGTTGTTGATCTTCAGACGTGAGATTGGGCAACATTACGTAAAAAGGAATGTCATCCCCGAAGGCGTTGGCCATATCCAGATATTGCAGTGCACCATCATCACCTGCATGAATGAAAAACAGAGGCAACACACCCGGGAGCCCTTCCCGCAGTACTGCGCAGGTTCCTCGCATGGCTGTGGCGGCGGATTTGACCAGCTCGGCATCACCTAGCTTGGCCGCTAGCAGTGTGGTGAAATTTTCAACAGATCGAGCCTTGTGAATTTCGCCTACAGGTATATCAATGCTCAGTTCGTTTTTAAGTCGTGACAGCGTGGAAATAACAGTGATGGAGTCGACGCCAAGTTCAGCCAGTGAGCTGCTCATGTCGATGTCCATTGCCTGCCCTCCAAGGTTGGCTGCAAGGCTGTCGGCGATTATGCTAGCGATGATATCGATTCTCTCTTCCATGCCCACCGATCGAACCTTCTCCGCCAGCGTTAACCGGATTCGGATTCGCGACTTGAGCTGAATGCCGTCGATGCGCATAGTCATATGGCCAGCCTCATCAAAGACAAACAAATCCATTTCGGTATGCTCTGCTTCTTCTGACCAGGAAGAGACGTGTCGCATAAAGACGTGACCTCTCTCCGGTAGAGGCTCATTCCACACAATGCTGCGCACACAGTAAGGCGTAAACTCTACACCTGGGCGTATTTCTTCATTGCTGCGCAACGATTCACAGAAGAACCCGATTATTTGATAAAGGCCCTGTATGGCTTCTGGCTTAATCCATAGTCGAGTGGATCGGCTAGATTGCAGCCCCGAAAAGTCCACTTCGCAAAGGAGGCTGTTATCCAAAAGCTGCGTTGCGGTTACCACGTTCTTATCATTCGAGCAATATTGAGTCCGCGCTCGCCTGTTGGCGTCAAAAAAGTTGGCCATGTCGGATGCTTGGTTGGCAGCGGGTGCTGTGGTATTGATTTCTGTCAGCGTTTGAAGGCGTGAGTTGAACTTGGATGATATGCTGGCCGAACACAGCAATACCCACTGATCACTATTAAGGTCATCGGGCTGAGGTTGAGTATAGAACTGGATACGTAATTCGTTACTGGCGCGCCGTTCTGCAATGGTATGGATGCTTTGTTGTTGCCCTTGTACGGTGCTCATTCTTTGATGCAGTTCAAGATCCAGAATGTGTAGTTTTCGGGTTTGCAGCGCTTCATGCCCAATCTCAATCGCCATCTCCAGAAAGTGATTAAGATGGTAGTGGATGGTATTGCTTTGTTTGAAGGTGCCAGCCCAACTGTTTGTTTCCACGCCTGGATAGGTAATAAAGTGCAGCTCACCATTTTTTAGATAAGGTGAATGCTGTTGCTGACCAAGAAGCGGATGGACTGCGTTGTTATTGCTATGGCTGGTAGGTTCGCAGGCTTTCGATAGCGTACCGGTAAGCCAATAGTATTTGCGCTGAAACGGATACAGGGGCAGGTCAGCCTTTGGCGAATTTGCTGCATCCATTAGGTTCGCCCAATTTATATTGATGCCAGAGGTATAGCACTGTGCGACAGCGTCGAGCAGAGATTCCTGCTCGTGATCAGGATCCTGCACTAGCGGAATGATACGTACGCTGTCACGGCCTAAGCCTCTTTTTGCAATAGCACTTAGGGTTGGCTTGGGGCCCACTTCTATGAATATTGCCTGCTTTTCACCGGCGACGTTTTGCAGGCCGCCTTGGAAGTTGACGGTGGCTACTACATGTTTGCACCAATAGTCTATGGTGGTCATCTCCATCCCGGCTGACGCAGCGGTGACATTAGAGACCACATTATATTTTGGCGGGTTTAGCTGTATTGTCTTCAGTACGTTTCTGAAATCGTCAAGTATGGGCTCCATTAACGGCGAATGAAATCCGTGCGAAACCTTTAGCTTACGGGTTTCGATATCCCGTTCTTCAAATAGGAGGGCCAAGCCATCCAGGCTTTGTTCGCATCCCGATAGCACTACTTGGCCGTGCCCATTTAGAGCCCCTATTGATACCAGTGGATACGGGTCGAGAAGGGCAACTACATCCTCCTTGTGGGCGAACACCGCCATCATGCCACCTTTGGTTGGTAGCTCCTGCATCAACGATCCGCGTATGCAGGCAATACGAATTCCGTCCTGCAGTGAAAATACGCCAGCAATTGTCGCTGCGACAATTTCGCCCAGGCTGTGCCCAATTAATGAGTCAGGCTGTATGCCTGCCCGAACCAATATTTTTGCAAGAGCGTACTCATAGCAGAATAGTATCGGCTGAGTGTAGTCGGTTCGGTCTATGAGTTTGGAATTCTGTTGGTTGTCCTTGTCTAGAATGAATGACTTTAGATTAATGTCGGAAAGTGTAAGCAGAATTGCGTGACACTGTTCGATAGCATCGCGAAATGCGTGCTGTGTGTGGTAAAGCTCATGCCCCATTCCCAGGTGCTGTGAACCTTGTCCGGTAAACATCCAGATGATCTTTGCGCGCTGGGTTGAGGTTCTTCTACGGCTGGAGAAGATATTGCTTTTCGGTTTGGCCCAATTGATAGAATTTAGATCTTCACGGAGCCCTGCCACGCTATCGCACTTAATAACCAAGCGCTCATCAAAGTGGGTTCGTGAGCAGTTTTGGCTGGCCACTAGCGTATTGAAATCCATATCAGTATTAGATAGGAATTTCTGATACTGTCTTATGTTGGTTTGCAGAGCGCTTCGATCTTTTGCCGACAGGCAGAATAGGGTGTTTGCGTTATTCTGGATCGATGGGTGTTCGTCCTGATCAAGTCTTGGTGGTTCCTCCAGTATTACATGTGCATTGGTTCCGCCGAAGCCAAAAGAGCTGACGCCAGCTCTTCTTTTATTGCCGTCGGATAATTGCCATGGGGTATTGTCGTTTACTACCTCTATCGAATTGTTTTGCCAGTCAAATTGCCTGTTTGGCGTATCTAGGTGTAGATTGCGAGGTAACAGTTTTTGCTGAATGCAGAGAGCAGTTTTTATCACACCGGCAATACCAGATGCCGACTCCAGGTGACCAATATTGGTTTTAACCGATCCTATCATTAGATTGTCATGGCGCTTTTGCCCATAGGCTTGAGCTAATGCATGCAGTTCAACAGGGTCACCCAGCGCGGTGCCGGTACCGTGACTTTCTACATATTGAATATCATTTGCGGTGAGGCTTGCGCGTTGCAGTGCATCGCGTATGGTTTTTATCTGTGCTGGCCCGTTAGGTGCGGTTATGCCGTTAGAACGTCCATCCTGAGTGATGGCGGAACCCTTAACGACCGCGATAATGTTATCCCGATCTTGTTGTGCCTTCTCCAGGTTCTTAAGAATCAGGACGCCGCAGCCTTCAGACCGCACATAGCCATCGGCGCTGTCATCAAATGCCTTACAGCGACCGTCGGCCGCCATCATTCCACTTTTTGAGAAAGTTATGCTCAGCTCTGGTGAGAGAATTAAGTTCACTGCAGCGGTAATCGCAAGCTCACACTCGCCATTTTTCAGGCTTTGACAGGCCTGGTGTAGTGCAACGAGGGACGATGAACAGGCTGTATCTACAGCGACACTGGGGCCACGCCAATCGTAAAAGTAAGACAGGCGGTTGGCGGCGATTGAGGTGGCGTTGCCTGTGCCTGCGTATGGGTCTGTGCAGGCGCCTAATTTGCTGCAGTGGCGATCGTAATCTACATTGGATATGCCCACGAATACACCCACATTACCCCCAGCTGTGGATTCAGGGGGGATGCCTGCGTGTTCAAAAGCATGCCAACTTGTTTCGAGCAGAATGCGTTGTTGCGGATCCAATAAAGTGGCTTCGTTATCTTTTATTCCAAAGAATGCCGCGTCGAAGTCCTTCTCGCGATGTAGATAGCCGCCCCAGCGTGTCGACATTTTTCCTGGTGCAAGGATATCAGGATCATAATATTCCTTATTGTCCCAGCGCGAACTGGGCGTTTCCACGATGGCGTCTTGACCCTCTACAAGCAGTTGCCAAAATTCCTCGGGTGAATTGGCGTGGCCGGGAAAGCGGCAGCCAATGCCAATGATGGCTACATCGCCCTTGAATGAGGGCTTCGCGTTTTCAGTGATCACCTCGCGAATGTCGTCGTTGAGGTATTTGGCCAGCTTGGAGATGCTGGGATAGTCGAAGAACAGGTTGGTCGGGATGCTTCGACCCAGTCGTTCTTCTATAGTGCCGGTTAAACCCACTAATGTCTTTGAGTCCAGCCCGAAGTCTGAAAAGCTCGCCTGGGGATTCAGGCTGTCGGGGTTAATGCCCAGCGCTTCTGCTATTGCTTCCAGTATGATTGTTTCGTAATGGGAATATGAGTGTGAAGGTGAAGAACCTGAATCAGGTTGGTTGCAGGCACTATGAAGCTGAAGGAAGTCTTTGGGTGAATGCTCAGATATTGTTTTCAGCTTGCTCTGGCTGTGCAATTGAGCCATTGCAGTACGGCGTATTTTCCCGCTGGATGTTTTCAGAAGGCTACCTTGCTCAATCAGAATCACTGCTTCCAGCGCCAATTGATGTTGCTCGTTGACGTTCCGTAGAGCTGTTTGTACCAAATGTGTGATTTCGTCAGGTGAGAGTTCGGTGTGATCAGACAGTTCCTGGACGGCAAAGACCGCTTCATCATCATTGCTGAACACGGCACCGCAACCTACACGAAATATAGGGCTTACGGCCTGTATTGTTTCTTCAATGTCTTGGGGGTAGAGGTTGCGGCCATCGACTATCATCATTTCTTTAAGCCGTCCGGTAATGAATAGCGATTCACCCTGTAAAAATCCAAGATCCCCAGTACGAAGGAACGGCCCTTCCTTCGAGCTGTCAATGAAAGCGTTGAACGTTGCTTCTGTTGCTTCCGGATTTTTCCAGTAACCGCTCGATACGCTGGCACCCTGAATCCAGATTTCACCCACTTCGTTATCGGCACAGAGGTTCAGGGTATCTGGATTAACGATTCTTAGGGTCTGATCGATAACTTCACCGCTGCTCACCAGTATTTTTCCCGCAGAATGATCAGCTGCGGGTGTAGCCTTGCCCTTGGACAGGCTGTCCAAGTCTGCTTTCAGCGTAACGATTGGGGTATTGTATGGATGATGAGTTACCAGCAGTGATGATTCAGCCAAACCATACAGTGGCGTGAACGCCTGTCGGTTAAAACCACAGGGGGCGAACTTCTTGGAGAATTTGTCGAGAGTGCTCATGCGGATGGGTTCTGCGCCGTTGTATGCTATGGCCCAACTGCTCAGATCCAGTTCTGCAAGTTTCTCGTCAGCAATTTTTTTAGTACAGAGTTCATAGGCAAAGTTGGGGCCTCCACTGATGGTGGCGCGATAGTCGGAAATGGCTTTTAACCAACGGTAGGGCTGTTTTAAATAGGTGATGGGTGACATCAACGTTGAGCTTATGCCATTGAACAGCACGCCTAAAATATTGCCGATCAGCCCCATGTCGTGGTATTGCGGCAGCCAACATACTGCCACGCTATCAACATCAATTTGGAGCGCTTCTTTAATCAGGCATTCGTTGTGATACAGGTTGCCATGGGTCAGCATTACGCCCTTCGGATTACCCGTTGAGCCTGACGTATATTGCAGAAAGGCGACCGTGTCCTGCGTTGCACCGCAGCATAGATACTCGTTTTTGTCATGATCCAAGGTATCTGTTGCTATGACGTTCAGGCCTGCCAATGGTGGCGTCATTGCGATTCCGGCCTGAGAGAGTTGTGCTAAGTTCTGTGTGGTACATATATGTTGTGCGTCGCTGTTTATGACAATTTTAACGAAGCGAGGCCAATCTTTTGGCGACGTTGGCGGATAAACCGGTACAGCAATAAGGCCAGCCTGGACGCAGCCCAGGAATGCGACGATGAATTCCAGTCCAGGCTGGTAGGTTAAAATAACTCTGTCGCCTGGCTGCGCTGTTGTTAGCAATGCAGCGGCTATTGCTTGTGAGCGCTGCAGTAGCTCAGCATAGGTGATGGAGTGAAGCGCAAGTGGGTCCTCCTCAAGAAAGGTGAATGCCACTTTCTCTGGGTGCAGGTCGGCCCAGTGCTCTATCCAGGCACCGATATTATTAAATTGTGAAAGCGAATTCCGCGTTTTCATTGTTCAATCAGTTCCAGATATACGTTCGGCACTTAATTCTTGGTTAAAATCACGGGCAAGCCGTTTCGAGGCTTGGTGATAGGCAGTATTCGGTAGCGTGCTTGCTCAGTGGCGAATACGCTGTAATCACGCAGCAAATGATAAAGAGCTATTTTTGCCGTCATGATGGCAAAGCGAAGCCCTATGCAGGTGTGTGATCCACCACCAAAGGGAAACCAGTTATAGGGATGTGCTTTGTGTTCGTTTCTTGCAGGTGAAAATCGCTCTGGATCAAACTTTGTGGGTTCGTTCCAATAATGTTCGGAGCGATGTATGTACCCGCAATCGACCATAACCTGGGTGTTGGCCGGAATAATGTGATTGCCAAATTGGCATTCTTTAATGGAGCGCCTGAATAGTTGTGGCGCTGGTGGAAACAGGCGCAGGGCTTCGCGGAACACCCATTCTATTTCCTCCAGGGATTCTAGGTTGTCGTAGGTTATGTCCTGTGGGTCGATGCGCAGGCACTGTTCACGCAAGCGTTGTTGCCATTCAGGATGCTGACACAGCAAGTCCAGTGTTATGGTAAGGGATGTAGTGCTGGTGTCGTGGGCCGCTGCCAGTACATTGCTCAGGTGAAATAGTATGGCCTGATCACTAAAGTCCGCGCCATTTTCATCCTGGGCCTGACAAAGGCGGCTGAAGATATCTTGCCCTTCCGACCTGCGCTTTTGTGGAATCAGCGGTGAAAAGTAGTTGAAAATATTGCTGCGGGCTTTGAGCGCCTGATGTAGAGCGGTGCCTGGTAGTGGCCAGGGAATAATGGCAGCCAGTCCGTTGTTCAGTTTAATGAAGTTCTGATTGATAAAGTGAGTATCTTGTTTCAGTTCTAGCCCAAGGAATGCTTTGGCTGCTATGTCCAGAGTCAGAGCTTTAATAGCAGGGTAAGCGGGCATCGCCTGGTGGGTTGGCCAGGTGCGCAGGTTGCCTATCACGACCTGATCAATCAAAGGAACATAGCCAACCAAGGCTTGTTTTTTGAATACAGACTGCATGATCCTGCGGTGGTGACGATGCTCACTGAAATCCATGGTAGGCAATGAATGGGGAAACAATCGGCCTAGGAATGCCTCCCAGCCCAGTTTGCTGGAAAACTGGCTGGCTTCATCTTTAAGAACAAATTCGGCGCCATCGGGGCTATTGAAGACGATGAAATTTTGCAGGAATGCACTGCAACGATAGACGTCGCCGTAGCGGGCCCGCATTGTGCGGCCAAAAGCATAGGTATCTGAAAGATAGTCAAAGGTATGGCCGATTACGGGCCAGCCGTAGCTGCCGTCAATGCCATTGATTGCAAGGTTTTCACCAAAGCGTCCTGTTCGGCTCATTTCAGCCAAGCTCCTGTTCGTGTGGATGTTTCTGTTCACGATCAGGTGCTATTGAGCCGCTGCCCTCTTGGATTCTACGGGGCGAGCGATAGGCACTTGTGATTTTTGTTATGCGTTGTTCTAGTACTTCGTAGACTTATAAGTCCACCAGATCGATTGTTCGGAATTATAATTATTTTGCGCGCAAATGAAAGTAACTAAATGTATATGAGGGATTAATGAAAAAAAACGAAGGGCTATTGAGTCTTTTCGGCAATTCGACTCTAAAATAGACATAATTTATAGTTGTGTCAAAAGGCTTTTTGCTTAGCTGACTTTAAAGCTGCGTACAGACTTTCTCAGGGTTTCGGTGCGTTCGTACAGGTTGTTGCTGGTCGTCAGGGTCTTTTCTGCAATTTGGGTGTTGGTTTCTGCATACCCTTGAATTTGCGTAAGATTGCGATTGATGTCTTCGGTCACTTCGCTTTGTTCTTCGGCGGCAGCGGCTATCTGGATAACCATCCGGGTGATATTGGTAACGGCGTCTTTGACCTCGTCTAACGTTTTACCTGCGCCTTCTGTGGTCTTGACGGTCTCTTGGGCGGAATCGCGGCTGGTGTCCATGGCGCTTACTGCGTCTTTCACGCCTTGCTGCAATTTCTGCAACATGCGCTGAATATCCTGTGTTGATTCCTGTGTTCTGCTTGCCAGGGTGCGAACCTCATCGGCTACAACTGCAAAGCCGCGGCCTTGCTCGCCCGCTCTGGCAGCCTCGATAGCGGCGTTTAAGGCAAGCAGATTGGTCTGCTCAGCTATGCCGCCGATAACGTCGATTACCGAATTCACTTTGTTGGCTTCCTCCTCCACGTGGGCAATCAGGCCTGCCGCCGATTGAACTTGCTCGGACAGTAGCTGGATCTGTGCGATGGTTTCGTACACGGTACGCTGACCGTGCTCAGATTGGCTGCTGGCGGTTTTGGCTTCATCGGCTGCGTCGGCGGTGTTGCGGGCCACTTCCTGAATGGCCGACGCCATCTCGTTTACGGCTGTGGCTACCAGCGTCAGTGCTTCAAGCTGGTGCTCGTTGGCGTCTTTGTTGGCACTGGCGTCTTTGCCCAGAGCTTGGGTTTGCTGGGCCACAGTGTCGGTGATTTGCTGTGTTTGCCCAATAAGGGTCTGTAACTTTTCCATAAAGTGATTGAAGTGTTTTACGATGCTGCCAATCTCATCTTTCTGATTCAGTGTAATGCGGGCGGTCAAGTCGCCTTCCCCTGTTGCGATGTTTTTCAGGCGATCACGTAACTGTAACATTGGCTTCACCACCATCGGCGGAATCAGCAAAGCACAGCAGGCGCATATCAATAAGCCAGCGGCCAGTACAATCAGCAGTAAGCTCTGTGAGCTGTCGGCTTTATCGCTGGTTTGTTTGGAGTACGCTTTGGCTGCGTTGATGCGCAGTTCACCCACTTCGTCAATCACGGTGCGCATGGCCTGGAATGACTTCTCGCTGGTCTCCATAAACTGGATAACATCACTCACGGCGGCTCGGCCTGCTGCTTTGTCTTCAACCACTTTTTTGGTCTGGTTGACCCATATGTTGTAGTTGTCGTTGAACGTATTGGCGTAATTCTTCAGGCTTGGCTCGTTGGCCGATTGAAAGAATTTGGCCACGCGGTCTTTTGCCTGCCCAATGTTCTCCAAATATTGATCTTTGTATTGACCGATGTGTTTGTCGCCATCAGGAAGAAACAGTATGGTGCGCTCTGCAATTTGGGCCTGATACAGGTCTCTGTCAGCTTGAAGCAAGTAATTGATTTCTGGAAGAAAACCATCTGAAATTTTGAGGGTGTTGGCGGTCAAGGATTTGCTGACGAAGTAGCCTATCAGGGATGACGTAAGAAACAGCGCTGCCAGCAGCAGTATAGGCGTCACTAACTTGACTTTAAATGGAAGATTTTTGAACGAATTCATGACCATGTTTCCTGCAGATTTAAATTTCCCTCTGTTAAGTTATAGCTTAATAACCATATTTGTTCAGGGCGCAGGATGAAGTTAGGTAGCTTTTTTAATACTGTTCGTTACATGAGGTTGGAGCATGAGCGTGTAGAATTGGGGCCTTGCTGCATCGAGCAGCGTTATTACGAGTAGCCAGGGAAGTTGTTGGGGGTAGGATGATGAAAATAAGGACATATATAGCAGCGTTTTTTTTGCTGGGGGGGCTGGGAGCTCAGGTTCAGGCAGCGCCGCAAGTCAAAGTGGAAGGACTGTTTAAAGGGGCGGCGGTGCTGGACATTAATGGCCAGCAGGTGATGTTGAAAAAAGGCCGCAGCCATGAAAGTGGCGTTACGTTGATTGATGCGAGTGCCAGGAGCGCAGTGTTAGAGATTGCGGGTCAGCGTCACGAATTGGGCCTGCATATGGCAATCGGTGGCAGTTACCAGCAGGCTGATCTGACACAGGTGGTCATTCGTAAAAATGATTACAACCAATATAAAGTCAATGGCAGCATAAACGGGGCCTCGGTTGGCTTTCTTGTGGATACCGGAGCCACCACGGTGGCCATGAATGAGATCCAGGCCCGCAGCCTTGGCTTGCAGTATAAATTGAACGGAACGGAATCTCGGGTGGTTACTGCCAGTGGCGTGGCCACCAGTTGGGTTATTACGCTGAACAGCGTCAAGGTAGGCGAGATCAGCGTTCCAAACGTCAAGGCAGTTGTTATTGAGGGGGGCTATCCTCAGGATGTGCTACTTGGAATGTCCTATTTAGAGTACGTAAAGATCCAAGAGCACAACAGTGTTTTGATGTTAGAGAAGAAATTCTGATTTAATAGCGGCTTCCATACGATCGCGGGAGCCGTCAATGAGTCATTCCTCCAAAACTATCCTGATCGCCAATCGGGGCGAAATCGCCGTTCGCATTATCCGTACCCTGTCCGAATTGGGTTGGCGCTCGGTGGCGGTGTTTGCCGAGGATGACGCTCACTCGCTTCATGTCTTAAAGGCTGATGTAGCTATCCCTCTTACTGGGATGGGTGCGTCGGCCTATCTTGATCAAGCCGAGCTTTTAAGTATTGCGCAGCAGCACAAGTGTGACGGTATTCATCCTGGCTATGGTTTTTTGAGTGAAAACCGTGAATTTGCGTTGGCCTGTGCCGCAGCGGGTTTGACCTTTGTCGGCCCCGATGCGGATACTCTTGGCTTGTTTGGCGATAAGGCCCGCGCCAGAGCATTAGCTGTGGAATGCAATGTTCCGGTTTTGAAGGGGTTGGATCACAGCGTTTCTCTGGATGAGGCCACCGCCTTTTTTGATGCACTGCCTGCAGGGGCGGCGATGGTTATTAAGGCGGTGTCCGGCGGTGGTGGGCGCGGTTTGCGCGTTGTAAAAGACAAAGCGGATATCGCAGAAGCCTACACTCGCTGCCGGTCAGAAGCGCAGGCAGCCTTCGGAGATGGGTCGGTGTATGTTGAGCAATGGGCACCGGCTGCGCGCCATATTGAAGTGCAGATTTTGGGTGACGGCAGCGAGTGTGCACATCTGTTTGAGCGTGAATGCACTCTGCAGCGGCGCCATCAAAAGGTGCTGGAGGTAGCGCCCAGTCCGAGTTTGTCACCTCAGCTTAAGCAGGCGCTGTATAGCGCTTCGTTGGCGATGGCCCGTCGGGCACATTACTGTGGTTTGGGCACTTTTGAGTTTCTGGTTTTCGAGGCGGGGAGTCAGGATCATCAATCCACCCAGTTTGCTTTTATTGAGGCTAATCCCCGCATTCAGGTTGAACACACCGTTACGGAAACCATTCTTGGTCTGGATTTGGTGGCACTCCAATTGGCGGTTGTGTTTGGTGCGCCGTTGTCGGATCTCGGGCTTACCGGTCTGGTACCGGTTGGGTTCGCTATCCAGGCTCGTATTAATCTTGAATCGTTGCAGCCCGATGGCCAGGTTAGGCCCTCTGCAGGGGTAATCGAAGGCTGGGATTCGCCCGGTGGTCAGGGTGTGCGATTGGACAGCTATGTCTACAGCGGATATCAGACCAGCCCCCGTTATGACTCTATGGTGGCCAAGCTGATCGTGCACAGCCCCTGGGGGGATTTTGGTGCGGTGTTGCGTAAGCTGGCTTTGGCGTTAAATGAGTTCCGTATAAGCGGGGTGGCGTCCAACCTGTCCGTGCTGCGGCAGCTGGTTAGGCATCCATTGGTGCAGAATAATCAGATCGATACCGGGTTTATTGACCGGCATCTCGTGGACTTATTAACAGCAGATGATGACGCGCTGCTGCCGAAGCACACAGTGCACAGCTCCCAGCCTCAAGCGCAGTGGGCCTTGGCAGACAACGGCATCGCTGCACCTATGCAGGGTTCGGTGGTGAGCCTGGATGTTCAAGAAGGGCAGGCCGTACGGAAGGGTGACACGTTGCTGGTAATGGATGCCATGAAAATGGAGCACGTGATTCAGGCGCCGGCTGCCGGTGCGGTGGAATCGCTGCTGGTGAATCAAGGTGATGCGGTTATGGAAGGGCAGCCGCTGCTGAATTTTCGTGCCGTAGAGGATGAGGAGCAGGTTGACCAGCAGGTGGCGAGTGTCGACCCCAACTATATTCGCCCTGATTTGCAGGAAAGCTACGATCGTCATGGTTATGGCCTGGATGCCAACCGCCCTGATGCGGTGGCCAAGCGCAGAGCCAAAAAACAGCGTACCGCGCGGGAAAACATAGCGGATCTGTGTGATGAGCAGAGCTTTATCGAATACGGCCCCTTGGTGATAGCTGCTCAGCGGCGACGGCGCTCATTGCAGGATTTGATGGAGAAAACGCCGGGCGACGGGATGGTGACCGGGGTCGGCCGGGTCAATGGTGACTTATTTGGGGAGGACGCTTCCCAGTGTGTGGTGATGACCTATGACTACACGGTGTTGGCAGGTACCCAAGGTATTCAGAACCACCATAAAAAGGATCGCATGTTCGAGTTAGCCGAGCGCATGCGACTGCCGGTGGTGCTGTTCAGTGAAGGTGGCGGCGGTCGCCCCGGGGATACCGACGGTTTGGGGTCGTCCGCCAGTCTGGATTGCTTGGCGTTTCTATATTTTGCGCGCTTATCGGCTTTGGTTCCTTTGGTGGGGATTGCATCCGGGCGCAATTTCGCCGGTAACGCTGCCTTGCTGGGGTGTTGCGATGTGGTGATCGCTACCCGTAACGCCAATATCGGTATGGGTGGCCCGGCCATGATCGAAGGCGGTGGTTTGGGTGTCTATAGCCCCGAGCAAGTGGGCCCGGTTTCGGTGCAGGCCGCCAATGGAGTGGTAGACATTCTGGTGGAAGACGAGGCGGAAGCGACCCAGGTTGCCAAGCAATACCTTTCTTATTTCCAGGGCCGACTTTCCCATTGGGAGGCACCGGATCAGCGTTTGCTGCGCACAGTCATCCCTGAGAACCGCTTGCGGGTTTATGACGTGCGCAAGGTGCTGCAGGGTTTGTTTGATGTGAATTCAGTGCTGGAACTAAGGGCCGGTTTTGGCAAAGGCATGATCACCGCGTTAGCCCGCATTGAAGGGCGAGCGGTCGGTGTTGTGGCCAATAACCCCCAGTATCTGGCGGGGGCGGTGGACAGCAACGGGGCCGATAAAGCCAGCCGCTTTATGCAGTTGTGTGATGCTTTTGATATTCCTTTGGTGTTTTTGTGTGACACGCCAGGGATTATGGTTGGGCCGGAAGTGGAAAAGACCGCTCTGGTGCGCCACGCTGCACGCATGTTCGTGACGGCGGCCAGCCTCAGTGTCCCTTTCTTTACGGTGGTGCTGCGCAAGGCATACGGGCTGGGGGCCATGACCATGGCCGGTGGCTCCATGAAGGCGCCATTGTTTACGGTTGCCTGGCCTACCGGTGAATTTGGGGCCATGGGTTTGGAGGGCGCGGTCAAACTGGGGTTCCGCAAAGAGCTGGAAGCCATCACTGATCCGCAAGAGCAGAAGGCTCGCTTTGATGAAATGGTGGCGGAGATGTATGAGCGGGGCAAAGCTGTTAACAACGCCACTTTCTTTGAATTTGATGACGTGATTGACCCGGCGGACACCCGGCGCTGGATCACAACCGGCCTGTTATCGGCACCGGCCGCGAGCCCGCGCAGTGGTAAGAAGCGCCCTTGCGTAGATACCTGGTAAGGCTAGTTGTTTGGGCTGCGCGCCAATGCCAGTTTGATCTCGCGCAGATGGCTTTGTATGCGTACTGTGTTTTGCGGGCCCATACGCCATAGCAGTTTCTCCAGATCGCTGGCCTGCTCCCGCTCGGGGTCGGCGAACGTATAGTAGACCGCGGGCTGTTTCAGGTTGATGATGGAGTCATTCAATGGCTGCACTTCCAATACGCGATCTATGGCTTCTATCAGTCGGTCGGAAAACTCCCCAGGTTGGCCCAGCTCGGCATAGGCCTCATTCAGCAAAGGGCTCCAGGCGCGGAAGTAGCGCACCAGCACGGTGGGCTCTAACTTCACAAAAGCGTTCACCATGGGTGTGGTGCGGGCGAAGTTCTCCTGCGCCAGGACAGGCTGCTGCTCGGAGCCTGTTACCTTGAACGCGGGTATGGAAACATTGAAAGGCCTGCTTTTGACGGGGACTTTACCCATCGCCAGGTTGTCTACCAAAATCACCCATTTGCGCAACTGCTCAGAGGGCGTTAGCCATTGCAGCAGGGTGTCGGAAAGATCCCTGACAGCTTTCTGGGTTTGCTCGTCACTACCGTCCAGTGCCGGAGGGGCCGAAACCAGAGCGGGAGGAGCTGGTGGCTGGGGCTGTTTGGTTGCGGGCTCCTGTGGCAGAGCCGCCGTGGGGGGTAGATCCCGGATCACCTGATGCACTTCCCGTTGCGTGGGCGCAGGCGCTACTGCGGTGGTTTCAGGTGCGGTTACCACTGCCTGGGAAGACTGGTTTGTTTGCCATAACCAGGCCAGGCCAAGGCAGGCCAGCAACGTCATGATGGTGCCAAATATTACTGGTTTCATGTTCAAACTCCCCCGAGTTGTTATACTGTCGCCACCTCTTCACCTGAGTTGTTTATTCAATAGTCAGGTGAATATGGTTATTTGGAAATCCTATCAATCATATAGTAACAATCAATTTTATATATGAGCGATCTGATCCTATTATACCACCATCAGTTTTTAAACAGCCTAAACCAGGAGGAAATATGTCGCTGATCAATACTGAAATCAAACCTTTCCAGGCCACTGCATTCAAACAGGGCGAGTTCGTACAAGTTACTGATGCCGATGTAAAAGGCAAATGGGCAATCTTCTTTTTCTATCCTGCTGACTTCACCTTTGTATGCCCAACCGAGCTGGGTGATGTTGCAGATCATTACGAAGAGCTGCAGAAGCTGGGTGTTGAAGTTTACTCAGTATCTACAGATACCCATTTTGTTCACAAAGCCTGGCATGACGCTTCTGAAACAATTGCCAAGATCAACTATTACATGCTTGGCGACCAGAACGGCACCATCACCAATAACTTTGGTGTAATGCGCGAAGGTCAAGGCCTGGCAGACCGTGCCACTTTCCTGGTTGATCCAGAAGGTATCATCCAAGCCATGGAAGTAACTGCTGAAGGCATCGGCCGTGATGCAGACGACCTGCTGCGTAAAGTGAAAGCTGCTCAGTACGTTGCTGCTCATCCGGGCGAAGTGTGCCCTGCTAAATGGAAAGAAGGTGAAGCGACTCTGGCGCCATCTTTGGACCTGGTTGGTAAAATCTAAACCGGATTTTACTGACTCAGAAACCGGAAGGGGGCTTGGCCTCCTTCTGGGATCTTAAAAATATCCCTCCCTTGTTCGGTCAGTATTCAGGTGTACCTCATGTTAGATGACAATTTAAAGAGCCAATTAAAAACCTATTTAACCAATGTGAAGAAAGATATCGAGCTGGTGGCTTCGGTTGACGATTCCGCCAAGTCTAAGGAAATGCTCGATCTGCTGACTGGCATTGTGGCGCTGACTGACAAGATTACACTGAAAGAAGTGCGTGACGACGCTGAGCGTAAGCCTTCGTTCCGTGTGAATCGTCCGGGTGAAGACATCAATGTGCGCTTTGCCGGTTTGCCCATGGGGCACGAATTTACATCGCTGGTGCTGGCGTTATTGCACGTTGGCGGACACCCGCCCAAAGAAGAAGCTCGCTTGCTTGAACAGATCGTTCAGTTAGAAGGTGAGTATGAATTTGAAACCTATATATCGTTGTCTTGCCACAACTGCCCGGTGGTGGTTCAGGCGCTTAACCTGATGGCTGCCCTGAACCCCAATGTTAAGCACACCATGATTGATGGTGCGCTGTTTCAGGATGAGGTAGACAGTCGTCAGGTCATGGCGGTACCGACGGTCTATCTGAATGGCCAGGAATTTGGCGCCGGTCGTATGACCCTGGAAGAAATCCTCACCAAGGCAGACACCAAAGCCAGTGAGCGACAGGCCAAAGAACTGAGTGAGAAAGCCCCCTATGATCTGTTGGTGGTGGGAGGCGGCCCGGCGGGTGCTTCTGCAGCCATCTATGCAGCGCGTAAAGGTATTCGCACGGGTATTGTGGCCGATCGGTTTGGTGGACAAGTGATGGATACGGTATCCATCGAAAACTTTATTTCGGTACAAGAAACCGAAGGGCCAAAACTGGTGGCACAGCTTGAACAGCATGTGCGTCAGTACGAAGTGGATATCATGACCAATCAAAAAGCGGTTGGTATGGTGCCCGGCTCCAGTACCGAGGTGCAGTTGGAAAACGGCGCCACGTTGAAAAGCAAGGCGGTTTTGATTGCCACAGGTGCCAGCTGGCGGGAGATGAACGTACCCGGTGAGCAAGAGTACCGAGGTAAAGGTGTTGCCTATTGCCCGCACTGCGATGGCCCACTGTTTAAGGGTAAGCGAGTGGCGGTTATTGGTGGCGGTAACTCCGGTGTGGAGGCTGCAATTGATCTGGCCGGAATCGTTGCCCATGTGACCTTGATTGAATTTGATGACAAGCTGCGTGCGGATGCGGTTTTACAGAAAAAGCTTAACAGCTTGCCGAACGTAACCATTGTTGTGTCTGCGCTGACCAAAGAAGTGTTGGGAGATGGCAACAAGGTGGTTGGGCTTAACTACGAAGATCGAACCAACGGCGAAATGCACAAAGTTGATCTGGAAGGTATCTTTGTACAGATTGGGCTGTTGCCGAATACTGCCTGGGCCAAGGGGGTGATCGAGCTGTCACCTCGAGGTGAGATTGTGGTGGATGAACGTGGCCAGACCTCAGTGCCTGGTATATTCGCAGCCGGTGATGTTACAACGGTTCCGTATAAGCAGATCATCATTGCCATGGGTGAAGGTGCAAAGGCCTCTCTGGGTGCTTTTGATTATCTGATCCGATCCTCGGTACAAGCCGACAGCTAGCGCGGTGTTGTTCAGTTTCAGCTAGTTCTTACCTCGGCGGCTGGTCAGTTTGAACAGCCGCCGGGGCTATCTCTTCTATCATAGGGTGCTCCCCCGGCCTTATTCCTTATAGAATTCGTTGGTTTTGGGTTCGTTTGCTATTCTTAAGCCTGACATCGGATGTTAGCATCCCTTATTCCTATTTGGATTAGGAAAAAACAGCAGCATGCAGGCAGATATTCTCATTGGATCACCCGCAGAAGCGCTCGTATCGAACGACAGCGTTATTTTGATCATTGATGATAATCCTCGCAGTATCAAGGCGTTAAGTCTGCTTATTCGTGATTTTGGTCAGGTGATCTTTGCCACCTCCGGCGAGGCCGGCATCGCCATGACCATGAAAACCAAGCCTGACCTTATTCTGCTGGATGTAGAAATGCCTGGAATGAACGGTTACGAGGTGTGTCGACAATTAAAGGGTGATGTGGCGACGCGCAGCAGCGGCATTATTATTGTCACCTCCCATGATTCGGTTGAGCATGAGGTGGCGGCGCTGGAGGCAGGGGCTGCCGACTTTATAACCAAACCGTTGAATGCTCCCGTGGTGCGGGCCCGGGTGAAAACACAGCTGCTGGTAAAAAAGCAGGCCGACGAGCTGCATCGACAGGCCGAGCAGGATGGTCTCACGGGTATCTATAATCGTCGTTATTTCGATTCTTATTTTGAGCAGGAGTGGCGTCGTCATCAACGTCAGCGCAGTTCGCTTGGGTTGGCGTTGGTCGATGTTGATCATTTCAAAGCTTATAACGATTCCTATGGGCATCAGCAGGGTGATGAGTGTTTGCGCTGCGTTGCTTTGGGCTTAAAGGCCGCGCTGCGTCGCCCTGGGGAGTTTGTGGCCCGTTATGGCGGTGAAGAATTCGCGGTGGTGTTGCCCTATACGGATGATGAAGAGCTACATCGCTTCGGGCCCTGGTTGTGTGAGCAGGTGCGTGCTCTTAAGATACCCCATGGCTGGTCCGAGGCCTCGGACTTCGTTTCGGTAAGCGTTGGCTTGGTGAGTTGCGTGGCAGGTAAGATCTGCAGCCATACCCAGATGCTGGGGCAGGCCGATGAGGCGCTGTACCAAGCCAAAGCGAATGGCCGCGATAGGGCGGTGATTGCGACCAAGTCGTCATCATAACAATGAACAGGATTGGCTGGCGCAGTGAGCCTAAATAGATCCTCCCAAGTATTATTGAATGCGTTGCTTCTGGGGGCAGTGTATGTGCTCCTGGCTGCCTTTTCCTATGGTGTTTCCGATCACGGACACCGCATTGCCTTGGTATGGCTGCCTGCCAGCATCGCTACAGCCTGGATAATAGGTAACCGTCAGCACTCCGATATTCCTTTGTATATCTCTGCTTTGCTCGCCAATTGCGCGGTCTCTGGGCTCTATGGCGATAGCTTGCTGTTTGCAATGGGAGGCTCTGCCGCCAAAGTTCTGGGCATCTATCTGGCGGTGATTTTGCTGAAGCCCCGTTGTAGAGATCAGCTTACGGTCAGAGATGCTGCTGTGATTCTTGCGGTCTACGTCTTGTTGGCGGTTCCTGTTGCTGCAGCGCTTGGGGCGTCGGTGATCTGGTACGAGCAGGCGGTGGCGTGGGGCGAGACCTTCTTTAATTGGTGGCTGGGTGAGGCCATCGGCGCGGTTCTGTTGTTATTGCCTGCGCTCGTTTTCGCCAACTTGGGGTATCGGCGGCTGGTTGCATCGCATCAGCTTTCCACCAGCACCCTGTTGTTGATCGGACTGTTTACGGTCAGTTTTGTGGTGCTGAAATTCGTCGAGTTCCCGTTTGCCTATTTGACACTTCCTTTGATGGCGATTGCTCTGCTCTACGGCATGGTAACGGTTGCTGTTCTGGCCAATCTGACTTTCCTGATTCTGGGGGCCGGTGTCGCCTGGGGGTGGTGGCAGTTCCCTATTTTGCAGGTGGATTCTGATATTCGCGAGGTGTGGGCGGCCAGTGCCGCTGTGGTGTTTGGGCCGATGATGCTGGGATTGGCGGTGGATGAGATTCGTCGTCGTCAGCATCAGCTCTCTACATTGGAGGAGCGCCTGGAACTGGCTTCTCAATCGGTGGAATTGGCATTATGGGATTGGGATCTGCCTAACGACGATGTGTTTTGGGATGATCGTATGCGTCGGCTTTATGATATCGGCCCCTGCGATGACCCGTTGAGCGTGGATTTGTGGCGCACCCGATTGCATCCGGATGATGTGCACATGGCTGAGCAATCGTTGAACGATGCCTTGGCGGGTAAAGCGGATTATCGAACCCAGTTCAGGTTGCGTAAGGAAGACGGCAGCTATCGTTCGATACAAGCTGCGGGCATTGTTATTCGGAACGCGGCCGGTGAAGCGGTGCGCATGGTGGGCATGAACTGGGATGTCAGTGAGCTGGTTTCGGCACAAAAAGCGGTCAAAAGTGCAGAAGAAAAACTCAATGCAGTGATCGAGGCGGCCAGCGAGTTTTCTATTATTACCACCTCGACGGAGGGCGTCATCGAGTTGTTCAGTGCCGGAGCAGAACGGCTATTGGGTTACACCCGCGAGGAATTGGTGGGTAAGGCAAGTCCGGCGTTGTTCCACGATCTGCAGGAGGTGGCGGCAGAAGGTGCCCGGTTGACTGCAGAGCTGGGTTATCCGGTTGAAGGGTTTGAAGTGTTTGTGGCCAAAGCCAGATTAGGTGAGGCAACCTCACAGGAATGGACCTACGTGCGCAAGGATGGTCAGCGAATACCGGTTAACCTCACGGTGACGGTTGTGCGTGATCAGGTCGGAGCCATTACCGGTTATCTGGGGGTGGCCCGTGATATTGCGTTGCAGAAAACCGCCGAGAAAGAGATCCGTGCAGCGCATAACGTGCTGGAGCAGCAGATCAAATTGGCGCGGCAGATGCGTGATGAATTCGAATCACTATTCGAGTTGGCTCCGGGTGCGATGCTGGTGCTGGATGCGCAAGGTAGAATCGTGAATGCCAATGGTCGGGCCCATCAGTTATTTGCATTCGATCAAAATATGCAGGGCACTAATATTTCAGCGCTGTTACCGCAATTTAACGCCTGGCGGCAGACCGGAGCGCAATCTGTGCGTGAAACCCAGGAGGAAACCGATTGGGCAGCCTTGCGAGCGGATGGCGTAACCCTGACGGTGTCCCTGGAGTACAGCCCGCTATTATTGAATGGTGTGATCCATACCATTGTGAACGTGTATGACATAACCGCACAGAAGGAAGCCGAGCGGGTATTGCAGCGCTCCCGTGATTTGGCCGAGAGCGCCAATCGCGCCAAGACTGAGTTTCTGGCCAATATGAGTCATGAAATCCGCACGCCATTAAATGCCGTTTTGGGTGCGGCTCAGTTGCTCAGCTATACCACGTTGGATAAAAAGCAAAGTAATCATGTGGGTATGATTTCTGCCGCCGGGCAGGCCTTGTTGGCTTTGTTGAATGATGTGCTGGATGTTTCCAAAATTGAGGCAGGCAAGATGGAATTGTCCCATGAGCCATTTCTGCTCACTGATGTCATCGAACCGTTGGCAACCATTATGTCTGGCAATGCCGCCAAGAAAAATATTGAACTGGTGATTGAGGTGGACCCTAAGATTCCGCGCAATTTGGTGGGGGATGCCATGCGGTTCCAGCAGGTGTTGGTAAACCTTGCCGGTAATGCCATCAAGTTTACCGAAGAGGGTGAGGTGGTGGTTGCTTTCTCGTTGGTGGCTCAAGAGGGTAACCGTGCAACGATTGAAGTCTGTGTGCAGGACAGCGGAATCGGTATGGATGACGTACAATTAGCCTCTTTGTTTAAAGCGTTTTCCCAGGCTGATTCTTCCATTACCCGACGTTTTGGCGGAACCGGTTTGGGTCTTACCATCTGCAAAAAGCTGGTGGAGCTGATGCAAGGGCAGATACGGGTCAGCAGCCAAACGGGCAAAGGCTCCGAGTTCTGTGCGCAAGTGGTTTTGGATATTGATGCAAGCGACACACAGCGGCCAGTTGAGCCCGATCGCAATCGCCGGGTGTTACTTGCCGATGCCAGTGCTGCCTCGCGTAGAGCCATGCGAGCCTATTGCGATAGTTGGGGCTGGCAGTGCGAAGAAGTTGAATCATCAGCGGCTGCCCGTAAGCTGATCGAAGCGCGACGCAGTAACTTTGATGTGCTGATATTCAATCAGAATCTTGATGCTGCCGAAGCGCTGGATGCTTTGGCGATGACATTGCCGAGCATTAAGCTCGTTGGTCATGTCAGTCGGGAGAAGCTATCGAACAGCCCGTTATCCAGTAATAAAGTGGTCATGTTGTCCAAGCCGATCACCAGCTCGATCTTGCTGGATGGAATCAGCGAAGCCTTGGGCCGGTTTGCCAATGAATCGGCGTTGGTTAAACAGCGGCCCGCAGTGGAGTTGGCACGGCTTGATGGTGTGCATCTCTTACTGGTGGAAGACACGCCATCCAACCAGGTTATTATTATGGGGGTGCTGGAGCAGGCTGGTGCCCATGTTGAAGTTGCCGATAACGGTGCTGATGCATTGCAGCGATTGCGAGATAATGCGGCGTCTTATGATGCCGTGTTGATGGACGTACAGATGCCGGTGATGGATGGGTTCACAGCTACTCGCAAAATTCGTGACGAGCTGCACCTGACTGTCCCGATTATAGCGATGACAGCGGGGGTGTTGGCGTTTGAGCGACAGCAATGTATTGATTCAGGCATGGATGATTTTATTGGCAAACCTTTGGATATTCCCACGATGCTGAAAACCATTTCCCGATATGTGTCGGTTCGAGCTTCGCAGGCAGAACCGGCTGTGGTTGCTGCGGAGGTGTTGCCTTCAACGCAGCCGTTGATCAAGCAAGGTGTATTTGATCCAGAGCGGATCATGGGGTTTGTGCGGGGTAAACCTGCCCGTGAAAAAGACATTGTCGATATGATCGAACGTATTGTGGCCGAGCAAATGTTGCCGGTGGATACTGGGCGACGCCTGTTAGAGGAGCAGCGTTACGAAGAGGCTGCTCGTCATTTTCATACGCTGAAAGGGTCGATGGGCAACTTTGGTGCCAATGGGGTGATGGCCGCGGCACAGGCTTTGGAGCAGGCGATAAAGCAGAATCAGGGAGAGGACTATGAAGCGCTGTTGCAGGATTTTACCCAGGCATTACAGGACATGGTTGCGGTAGCTGGCAATTGGTTGGTGCAATACCGTGCCAGCAATGGGGTATCGGGCATTGAGTACGAGTGGAACGATCAGGAGTTTACTCTCAAATTGCAGCAGTTACGGGACAGCCTGAAGAGTTCCGATATTGAGGCGGTGGATATCTTCAATAGTATCGAATCAATGTTGAAACAGAAGCTGGGGGAGAGCAAAGTCAGCTCGCTGGTGGATGCCATGGACGAGCTGCGCTTCGAGGACAGTTTGAGCTTGCTGGAAGATCTCTGAACGTCTAAACGGCGTTTTTATTCAGTTTGTTGCGGGCCAGTAGATCCAGGCGCTGGCGAATGGATTGCTCAATACCTTCTGCATTCAACCCACACTCTGCGATCATCTCGGTGGGCTTGCCGTGATCCACGTAGTAATCGGGAATACCAAGATTCAGAATCGGCATGACAATGCCGTGTTTTGCCAGCACTTCGCAGACGGCCGATCCCGCGCCACCTTGGATGGCGTTTTCTTCTACAGTTACCAGCAATTCATGAGTGTTGGCCAGTTCCAGAATCAGCTCTTCATCGATGGGCTTAATAAAGCGCATGTCTGCCACACTGGCGGACAGGGTATCACCTGCGGCTTTAGCGGCAGTGACCAATGCGCCGAACGCCAGGATAGCTGTGCCTGAGCCCCGACGAACCATGCGCCCTTTACCTATTGGCAGAGCGGTCATGGTTTTCTGTATGGTGGCACCGGTGCCGGTCCCGCGGGGATAGCGAATGGCGGCAGGCCCTGTGTATTGGTAGCCGGTATACAGCATCTGGCGGCATTCGTTTTCATCAGAAGGCGCCATGATCAGCATGTTGGGAATGCAGCGCATGAAACTGAGGTCGTAGGCGCCTGCATGGGTGGGGCCGTCTTCACCCACCAGACCGGCCCGGTCGATGCCGAAGGTGACATCGAGGTTTTGCAGGGCGACGTCGTGAATGAGTTGGTCGTAGGCTCGCTGCAGAAACGTGGAATAGATGGCGACCACAGGCTTCTGCCCTTCGCAGGCCAGTCCGGCCGCCAGTGTGACAGCGTGCTGTTCCGCGATGGCGACATCTTCATATTGATCCGGAAATTGCCTGGAGAACTCTACCATGCCGGAGCCTTCGCGCATGGCCGGTGTGATGCCCACCAGACGCTTATCCTGCTGCGCCATGTCGCACAGCCATTGGCCGAATACATCGCTGTATTTGGGTGGCTTGGGTTTGGGGGCGGCGTTTTTTACCGGGGGTTTGGGTTCAATTTTAGATAGGGCGTGGTAGCCGATGGGATCCTGTTCGGCGGGATAGAACCCGCGCCCCTTGCGGGTAAACACATGGAGCAGGTGGGGGCCGGGGATCTCGCGCAGCTTGCCTAAGTAGGTCACCAGCTTATCCAGGTTGTGACCATCTATGGGGCCGATGTAGTTAAAGCCCAGCTCTTCAAACAGCGTGCCGGGGGACACCAGCCCTTTCATGTGCTCTTCGGTGCGGCGCACGAATTCCATGGCGGCGGGCATGTTCTCGAGGACTTTTTTGCCGCCCTCCCGCAGTGAATTGTAAGTGCGGCTGGCCCAGACTCGGGATAGGTAATTGGAGAGGCCGCCTACGTTCTCGGAAATGGACATTTCGTTGTCATTGAGGATGACAATCATGTTGGCCTTGGTGTGGCTGGCATGATTGAGTGCCTCAAACGCCATCCCGGCGGTCAGCGCGCCATCGCCGATGATGGCCACGTTGCTGTTGTTGCGGCCTTGGGCGCGGCTGGCCAGGGCCATGCCCAGCGCGGCACTGATGGAGGTGCTGGAGTGACCTACACCAAAGGTGTCGTACTCGCTTTCGCTGCGTTTGGGGAACCCGGCAATGCCGCCACGCTGACGCAGGGTGGTCATGTCATCCCGGCGACCGGTGAGTATTTTGTGGGGGTAGGTTTGATGGCCTACGTCCCATACCAGTTTGTCTTCCGGGGTGTTGAACACGTAATGCAGGGCGATGGTGAGTTCCACCACGCCAAGCCCGGCACCGAAATGACCGCCGCTCTTGCCCACCGCATACATCATGTAGTGCCGCAGTTCGTTGGCCAACTGGGGCAGCAGCTCCTGATCCAGTGTGCGCAACTGGGCGGGTCTGTCGATCAGGTCCAGCAGTGGCGTGCTGGGACGGGTGAGTGGTATTTCGGTAAACATCAAATTGATTGCCTGTATGCCAATCCGGTCAGGTACGGGGTAATCCCCCATTATACGAGTCTGGGAGCCAAAAATAACGTTCGGGTTTAATTTAGGGGTTAATTTCCTGTGTGTCAGTGGCTGCGGGAAACGATGTAGCGCGCCAGTTCCCGCAGTGGGGTGGCTGATGGGCCAAAATTTTGCAGGGCGGTGATGGCCTTTTCACTCAGCTCCCGCGCCAGTTGCTGGGCTTGTTCCAACCCCAACAAGCCAGGATAGGTGGCTTTGGCCAGTGCCAGGTCTGCGCCTTGCTGCTTACCCAGTTGTTCGGTTTCGCCAATGACATCGAGAATGTCATCCTGCACCTGAAAGGCAAGGCCGATGGCCTGGGCGTAGTGATCCAAGGCTTGCAGCTGATCTTCGTTCACCTCTGGCCGGGTGAGTGCGCCCATGGCGACGCTGGCCCGAATCAGGCAGCCGGTTTTGTGATGGTGGATGGTTTCCAGCTGCTGCAAGGTAAGCTGTTGTCCTTCTGCGGCCAGATCCAGTGCCTGGCCTCCTGCCATGCCTTGAGTGCCACTGTTGGTGGCCAACAGCTGGATCAGCCGCAGGCGGGTGCGGTCTGTCATGGACACCGGGGATCGGGTCAGCACTTCAAAGGCCAGGCATTGCAGGGCGTCTCCGGCCAGTATGGCGGTGGCTTCGTCGAACGCTATGTGGCAGGTGGGCTTGCCCCGACGCAGATCGTCGTCGTCCATGGCGGGCAGGTCATCGTGCACCAATGAGTAGGAATGCACCATTTCCAGGGCGGCGGCCACGTCGTCGGCCAGGGTTGTTTCACCGTCTACGGCCTGTGCGGCTGCGTAGGCCAGCACCGGACGCACCCGCTTGCCGCCATTGAAGGTGGCGTAACGCATGGCTTCAACCAGACGGGGAGCCAGGCCATTTTGCTGCTGCAGCCAGTATTCCAGCCGCTGATTTACCTGCTGCTGGCACTGTTTTAGATACTGATCCAACTGAAATTCGTTCATTTAACCGGCGTCTTCTTCCTTGAATGGAGCCAGTGTCTCTTCGCCATTCTGATTCAGAAGTACTTCCACTTTCTGCTCCGCTTCTTTCAGGGCCTGCTGGCATTCTTTGGTGAGCTTGATGCCCTGTTCAAATGCCTCCAGGGATTTCTCCAGGGTCATGTCGCCGCTTTCCATGGATTCCACCAGTTGTTCCAGTGTTTGCAGGGATTGCTCGAAGTCGATAGCGGTTTTTTTCTTCGCCATGATGTCTCCTGATGGGTGGGGCTGGGGCGACGCGGTGGCCGGTGTTTGTGTGAGGGCGCAAGTTTCGGCCATCGGGATGATGAGGTCAATGCGGTGCCAGAATAAATCACAATACGTCAGGATTGCGGAATTTCTCCAATTCCTGTCTAGACTTAGTTGTGTAGGCCACTTTCAGTCAAAATGTTGAACGTTTTTTAGTCAAATGGAGTAGGGGTGTGGATTTAGCGACCCTCATAGGATTACTTGGTGCGTTGGTGATTGTGGTGATGGCCATGGTCACCGGTGGCGATGTGATGATCTTTTTGAATATACCTTCCATATTGATTGTGGTGGGGGGGACGATTTTTGCCGTCATGGCGAAGTACTCATTGGGGCAGTTCCTGGGGGCCATGAAGGTGATGAACAAATCCTTCAAGTCCAAGCTGTCTTCGCCTGAAGAAATCATTGTTGAGGTGGTGGAGCTGGCGGATCTGGCGCGCAAGGGCGGGCTGCTGTCTCTGGAAGGCAAGGAGGTCTCCAACGATTTTCTGCAAAAGGGTATTCAGTTACTGGTGGATGGGCATGATCCTGAGGTGGTGAAGAGTATTCTGAGCAAAGATATGCGGGAGGGCCTGTCACGCCACGCCACCGGTAAAGCGATTTTCGTAAATATGGGCGATACGGCACCGGCCATGGGCATGATCGGTACGCTGATCGGTCTGGTGCAGATGTTGTCTGCCATGGATGATCCCAAGGCCATTGGCCCGGCTATGGCGGTGGCACTGCTGACCACGCTGTACGGTGCCATGATTGCCAATATGTGGGCACTGCCGGTTGCGGATAAGGTAGCCATGCGATCGGAGGAGGAGGCGCGCATTCAATCTATGATTATTGATGCTTTGTTGGCCATTCAGGCCGGTCAGAACCCTCGTGTTATTCAGGGCCTGCTCAAAACCTATCTGCCTGCCTCCAAGCGCGCCAGCGAAGAAGAGGCGTAAGGGAGAGGATATATGGCTGACGAAGACGATTGCGACTGCCCTGAATGCCCGAAAGGGCTTCCCGCCTATCTCGCTACCTTTGCTGACTTGATGTCGTTGCTGATGTGTTTCTTTGTGCTGCTGCTGGCATTCTCGGAGATGGACATTCAGAAATACAAGCAAGTGGCGGGTTCCATGAAGGATGCCTTTGGGGTGCAGGATCAGATCAAGATGAAGGAGATGCCCAAGGGTACCTCGATCATCGCCCAGGAGTTCTCCCCCGGCCGGCCGCAGCCCACGCCACTCAATGAGGTGCGTCAGTCCACCACGGAAACCATGAGCGATACTCTGGAAGTGCTGTGTGCGCCCGATGACAAGCAGGAGCGGGAGGATTCCCAGGATGAGTCCAAAGCGGCAGCGTCGGATCACTCTGCCGAGATCCTGGAGCGACTGGTGGCCATGACCCAGGCGGACGCTGTAGAGGTCGCGGCGGCGATGAAAGAGGATATTCAGAGCGGGGCGGTGGAGCTGGAAACCCGCAACCGTCGCATCGTGATCAGGGTCAAGGAGCAGGGGTCTTTCCCCAGTGGTTCGGCCACGCTGCGATCCAGTTTTATCCCGATTATGGATCGAATCCGCGAGGCAATTAAGGATATCGATGGTATCTATTCGGTGGAAGGGCATACCGACGACCTGCCCATTTCCACCGCCCGTTTTCGCTCCAACTGGGAGCTGTCTTCCGGTCGTGCGGTATCAGTGGCCCATGAACTGATGAAGAATAGCGATATGGATCCCACCAAGTTCACGGTGGTGGGCTTTGCCGATACCAAGCCGATGGTGCCCAACGAAGATGAGGCCAGTCGGGGTCGTAACCGGCGGGTGGAGATCGTTATCGAGCAGGGCAGTGAAGATGAGAAGTACCTGTCGGGGGAGGAGCAGCTGCCGGAGGATCCCGAGTTCAATACCGCATTGCTGAAAGAGGCTGGCATCGAGAACCTGGAAGGCTTCGAGCTGCTGTCCGGTGATGAAGCCGATCAGCAAACCAGTGAAGCCAAAGACGTGATCAGTGTAATCGACAGCGAACAGCCCCCCGAGGTGACAGCGGATCAGGCACCACAAAGCGGCCAGCCCGAGGCCGATGGCACACCCTCACCATCGCCCTTCGACCTGTCCGTGGATCCCTTTGCTCCCAAGCCGCAGCCCAAGCCCGAAGACGAGTTCTTTTAAGTTGAGCTTGCCATACCCCCCTTTGGGCGGGTATGGTTTGGTCATTTAAGGCCAAATCGCGGGTAATTAATGGACACCCCTCCACAGACAGGTAACGACAAAGAGCTGGACATCGAGCTGGACAAGCTCAGTGCCAACGCAGTGTACGCCGCCCTGCTGGTAGAAATGCTGGTGGAAAAGGGCGTGCTGTTGGCTGAGCTGTTGGCTGGCACCGATATTCGCCTGGAAACCCTCAAATCATTGGAGGGCCGTCTTACCGCACGTCAGTATCAGGCGCTCATCAATAACGCGCTGCGCCTGTCCCCCGACCCTGCCCTGGGCTTCAAGTTCGGTTTTCAGTTGAAACTGTCTACCCACGGTTTTCTGGGGTTTGCGGCAATGAGTGCAGCCACCCTGGGGGAGGCTCTGCAGCTGGGGGTTAAATACTGCCGCACCCGTTTTGATTTTTTTGCTCTTGACGTGTTTGAGCAAGACGGCAAAGTGATATTCCAGGTAGACGAACTGCTGAATATGGGGCCCGCCAGCGCCTTTCTGTTGGAATCTGTGATGGCCAGTTTTGGCACGATGAGCATCAATCTGTTGGGGGAGATTCCCAAAGGCGTAAGCTGCCGTCGTGTTTGTGCCAAGCCTGCGTATTTTGAAGAGCTGGAGCACTGGTTCCCGCAGCGGGCACCGGTGGAATTTAACCAGAGCGCCAATCAGCTGATATTCCAGAAAAGCCTGATGCAGCGGCCCCTTAACCTGTCCGATCCCCTGGCCCGGCAATTGGCCGAAGCGCAATGTCAGAAAGAATTACAAACCATACAAGTGGATGATGACCTGCTGTACCGTGTACATCGGCTGTTGAAAGAAGCGGAGCCCAATTATCCCAAACTGGATGAAGTGGCGGCGCGGTTACATTTGTCCTCCCGTACTTTCAAGCGCAGACTGCAGGCAGACGGCACCAGTTTTCAGGCGATCCTGGATCGGGTGCGTATGCACCAAGCCAGGCAGATGCTGGCAGAATCACGGCAATCCGTAGACGCCATCGCCTCGGCGTTGGGTTATAGTGATGCCTCTAATTTCAGCCGGGCATTTCGGCGTTGCGAGGGTATGACACCGGCTCGTTTCCGGCGTCAGAAACTCGAAAAAGAAAACCAGCCCTGATTGGGCCGACTGACTACAACAACAGTGCAATCCAACATCATTATTGAATTTTTGAGGGGAAATCATGACTGATCAAACTGAACTGGCCAGCAAGCTAGAGGAAGCCCATGTTCAATTCTTACTGAACCGTTTGCAGGATGAGGGGCTTGAAGCCACCATCGACCGAGAGCTGAAGGCTGCCTGGGAATGGGGTGCCACGGTGTCACTGAATGACATCCTGGATCGTGAGTTGCTTGTTACCACCATTCTGCGGTTGGTAGAAACGGGCCCCTTTAATCAGGAGCTGAGGGACATTGTTGTTAAAAGCGTGATCACCGGGATACAGGCTGAATTTAACGACGGTGCCACGATTCAAAGCCTGGTGCCCAAAGCCGAATACGACAAAGCCATCAGTCACTACGCCAAGTTTGAGAAAATTCGTGTGGATGTGATCCGCATGATTCTGGAAAGCCCGATTTACAGCGAGCTGATCACCGATGTGCTTTACCACGGCATTAAAGATTACATCACCACCGAAAACGTTGTGGTGAAAAAAGTGCCGGGTATGGGGGCGTTGATGAAAGCGGGTGCCAAAGGCCTGAACAAGGCGATGCCCAAGCTGGAAGGTGCGGCGGAAGGCACCATCAAAAAATTCATCACCAGCAACCTGCGCAGCTCGGTGGAGTTAAGTGAGAAAATCCTCAACAACGCCCTGTCAGAAAGCAACATCAAAACCATTGCAGACCACTTCTGGAAGACCATTAGCGAGAAAGACTTCTCCAAGTTCAAAAACTACGTTACCGATGAAGATATCAACGAAACCATCGCTATCGGTGATGACTTGTGGAATGAAATACGCCGGGCCGAGTACCTCCACAACATGATTCGTCAGATCGCTGAGCATATTCTGGACGAAAACGGCGATAAGAAGCTGGCCGATCTGGTGAATGATATTGGTTACACCGAAGATTACATAGCCGGTGAACTGAAACAGATTTTGCCGGGCATCCTGGGGCGAGAGGCCCTGTGGCGGTATCTGGAGAGTCGAGTCCGGTCTACGGTGTCTGACTTCTACGGCAGCGATGCTTTCACTGCTGCAGTGGGTTAATGGCGGCATATTGCCTTAACAGGCAATGGCAGGCGGCAAGCCGTGGCAGTGGCTTGCCGTTTCTGGGCGGAATGATGCAGTTTTTGAACGCCTTTACAGCGTTTGGGTCAGTTGGCAAAGGCTTTGCTTTGAGTTGTTCTAAAGCGGTTGAATCGTAAGGAGAACCTTGGCATGGAAGGCGTGTCCTCCAAATTGAAGAGCTGGTGGCAACAGAAAAATACAACCAAGTCAGAGCCGGTGCAAACCGTGTCAGAGGAGGTGATGCACCTGTTCCGGCTGCGGCGTGAGCATCGTTTGCTGCAAGCCCGTTTCAGTGGGGTGGAGGACGTTTTTCAGAGCCTGCTGTTGGAAGTGGATCTGGAGCAAAATCGTCTGTTGCTGGATGAGCCGTTTCCCCATCGGTTTCCGGTGCAATCCTGGGTAGGGCGTCGCATTAAAGTCTCCACCAGTGAAGGTGGGCTGGCAACCCGTTTTGAAAGCCGGGTTTGTGATCTGGTGCAACTGGATCAGGCCTCTGCGCTGGTGTTGGAGATGCCAAGAGACATCATGGCTGCTCAGCGGCGTCATCACTTTCGCGTCATCGTAAATCGACGTATGCCTGTGGATGCAGTGGTGCGCTTACCGGGCCAAGGCAACCTTGCGGCTACGGTGCTGGATCTGTCGGCCTCCGGCATTCGTTTGTCTATTCCCGGCGCATTCAGTGTGTTGGAAGAGGATGCCAAACTGTGTTTGCGGCTGGGGGCGGAATCACCCATGGTGAGCCTGCTGTCGGTGCGGAATTTGATGCCGTCGACTCAGGAAGATGACTATACCGAGGTGGGTGCGATGATGTCTGGTTTGAACAGCAGTCAGCTCAAAACCATTGAGCGCTTTCTGGTGCGCATGCAGCGAGCGCAGCGTCAGCAAGAACTGGAGGCGGGTTTAGCCTAGCAACCAGCATTTGGGCGATGATCGCTCACCGCCCATAATACCTAGCTACAGCGCAACACCGTCAGGAGGCGATTTCCGTTTCCGGCAGCGTTATGTTCAGTTCCAGTACTGCGCAATCTTCGTTCTGATCCAATGCTACCGACACCATATCGTCAGTGATGGGTACGTATTTGCTGATCACTGCAACCAGATCACGCTGCAGAGCAGGCAGGTAGTCTGGCTGGCCACGACTGCCGCGCTCGTGAGCCACAATAATCTGCAGGCGCTCCTTGGCAACACTGGCCGTACTTTTCTTTTTGGTTTTGAAGAATTCCAGTAAGCTCATTACCGCCCCCCAAACATTCTCGATAACAGGCCCTTTCTTGAGGCATTCAGAAAGCGGTGTTCAACGTCTTCGCCCAGCAGGCGACGTACCGCGTCATCATAAGCCTGACCCGCATCGCTTTCTTCATCCATGATGACAGGCTGGCCTTGGTTAGAGGCAGACAGAACTGCTTTGGATTCAGGAATGACACCCAATAAGGGAATGGACAGGATGTCTTCTACATCCTTAACGCTCAGCATCTCGCCCCGTTCTACCCGTTCCGGGCTGTAGCGAGTGAGCAGTAGATGTTCCTGAATAGGGGCTTCGCCCTTTTCTGCACGCATGGTTTTGCTTTGCAGAATGCCCAGGATGCGATCAGAGTCACGCACAGAGGACACTTCAGGATTGGTGACCACCACCGCGCGATCGGCAAAGTACATGGCCATGTGTGCGCCTTTTTCGATGCCTGCCGGTGAATCGCAAATGATGTAGTCGAAGGTTTTTTTCAGGTCATCCAGCACCTTCTGTACCCCTTCCAGGGTCAGTGCATCTTTATCCCGGGTTTGGGATGCGGGCAGGATGCTGAGGTTGTCGACGCGCTTGTCTTTGATCATGGCCTGGTTGAGGTTGGCTTCGCCGTTGATGACGTTGACGAAGTCATACACAACGCGACGTTCACAGCCCATGATAAGATCCAGGTTGCGTAAACCCACATCAAAGTCGATGATTACAGTTTTATGGCCTTTGAGTGCCAGCCCCGTGCCGATGGCTGCGCTGGTGGTGGTTTTACCCACACCGCCCTTGCCTGAGGTCACCACGATAATCTCTGCCAATGTCGTATCCTCTTTAAAAATTACAGTGGACTGATGATGAGTTGATCGCCTTCGAGCTCTGCCTTGATGGCTTGTTTCCACAGTGAGCCTTGCAGGTCTTCGTTGACTTTATAGTTGCCAGCAATGGAAATCAGTTCAGCTTCCAGGCTTTGGCAGAAAATACGGGCGCTGTTATCGCCCTTAACGCCCGCCAGTGCGCGTCCGCGCAGGGGGCCATATACATGGATATTGCCATCGGCCAGGATCTCGGCACCGGCGCTGACCGGTGCCATTACCACCAGGTCTCCGCCGGGGGCGTAGATTTGCTGGCCGGAGCGCACCGGTGTTGTGATCACTTTGTTGGCGCTCACAGGCACTTCTACTTCGATTTCCACTTCACGAATGGTAACAGCGGATTCGGAGGCAGGCTCATTGCTTTTACTGGCAATACTGGCGGGAGGCAGGCTGGGCAGCCCCGCAACATTGGCCGAGACGATCTGCTCTTCACTGCCGCCACGGACGGCCACGGGCACCATGCCGTATTCGCGGCACAGCTCTTCCAGTTCGATAAAATCGATGAAATCCTGCGCTGGGCATTTCTCCAGGCTGAGGATTACGGGGGTTTGTTGGAAAAAGTCCGGTGCGCTGCTAACCGTAGAGGAGAGGGCATCGTTGAAGCTCTGATAATCGTAACGATAGAGCTCCAAAATGGTCATGGTGACTCGGCTGCCTTTTAGTTTGAAACAAGCCTCCGAATCCAGTGCGGCTTCTGTATCCTGCATAGGTTCCAGTTTTATTCTGTTTTTCTGAACAGCTCTGATTGGCTCATGGTTTGAGTTCATCCTGTCCAGTGGAGTTTATGGCGACACTAGGTTCGCTTTTTTCAAACCATGATTTAGCGCAATTGTATCAGAACTGGAAAAGATAAAAGGGAAAAGTTTGCGATTTCGTGATCTTTTGTTGCGAATTTGAAAACGTGCTTGAGAAATTTATTTAGGCAATGAATCAACCGGACGCAAGCTGCAGGTGATGGCCAGTTCTTCGGCCAGGGTTTCGATGGCCAACGGCTTGGTGAGAAAGTCATTCATGCCTGCCTTCAGGCCTGCTTCCCGATGCTCTTGCATGGCGTGTGCGCTCAACCCCACTATGCGGGTGTGGCTGCATTGGGGCAGGTGGCGTAACTGTGTGGTGGCCTGATAGCCATCCAGATTGGGCATTTCGCAGTCCATCAGAATAAGGTCATAGGGCTCGGGAGCAGACTGGACACAGTGGATGGCTTCCAGTCCGTCGTTGGCCAGATCCGGCACTATGTTGAATTTTTTTAACAGGCCTTTCACCACCATCTGATTGACGGCGTTGTCTTCTGCCACCAGAACTTTAAGATCGCTGAAATCAGTCACTTCATAACGGGAGGTAACCGGTTGCTCGCGCCCGGTGAGTTGGCGCAGAACAGCCTGGATGAGCTGAGAGTGGGTGCAGGGATCTTGAATGTTTGCGGCATTATTGGGCGCGGCTTCCTGCAGGGGGCGCAGAATAAGGGTCGGGCAGGAAAATCGACGTAAGCTCGCCGGTTGATGCAGGTGCTGGATAACCAGATCCAGCCGTTCAGGAGAAAATTCGTCCCGCTCTGTAAAGGTGATCACGCCATATGCGGTTAATGCCGCCGCCACCCCGTTTACCGCTGCGGGCAGTGGATCGAGTATCAAAATCTGTTTACCTTTGAGGGCGGGGTTGGGCTCTGGATAGATGATGGCTTTACAGGGCAGCTCCAGCCAGAATTCGCTGCCTTTGCCCGCCGTACTCTTCAAGCCAATGCAGCCGCCCATCAGTTGAGTGAGTGATTTGGATATGGCCAGACCCAGGCCGGTTCCGCCGAACTTGCGGGTGGTTGAGGAATCAGCCTGGGAAAAAGACTGAAACAGTTTTTGCTGTTGTTCATCGCTGATGCCGATGCCGGTATCAATAATGGTGATGCGCAGCTGCGAGTGGCTTTTGTCGAAATGGGCTTTCAGGGCTACGTAACCCTTGTCGGTGAACTTCACCGCATTACCCAGCAGATTGATGATGATCTGACGCAGGCGAGTAGGGTCTCCCATGACCGTGATGGGGGTTTCGGGCGTGACGCTCAGGATCAGTCGGATCTGTTTTTCGGCGGTAGCGCAAGAGAACAGTTCGATGCATTCATCCAGCAGGTTGCGAAGGTTCAGCTCAATTTTTTCGGTGCTGAGTTTGCCTGCCTCGATTTTGGAATAGTCGAGAATGTCGTTGATAATGGACACCAGTGTGTCACCTGAGTGTTTGATGGTGCTGATCAGGTGGCGCTGATGGCTGTTGAGGGGGGTGTCCATTAATATCTGGGTGATGCCCAGTACGCCATTCATGGGGGTGCGAATTTCGTGGCTCATGGTGGCCAGGAACTGACTTTTGGTGGCCAGTGCCTGTTCCGCAATCATGCGGGCATTGTCGGCTTCCTGTTTTTGCGCCTCAAGTTCCTGCGTGCGTTCGGTGACCGCGTGATCCAGTTGTTTGTTGAGCACTTCCTGTTGGCGAATGATGCGTTCTTTGCTTTGTTCGCTGTTTCTTTGAAATTCTCGAAACTGGTTGGTGAGCCCCATGTTAAGTATGACCAGCGTAAACAAGGAGCCAATTTGGGAGCCATAGGTGGAAATAAAACTGACTTCGATCAGATCAAAAGCGCGCAGGATATTGAGTAGCCCTCCCACAAGGAAACCGATCCAGCCGGTTATGTAGTAGCGAGCTGCGTTTTTTCTCAAATAGAGCTGGTATAACGCTACCGTTAGCACATAGGGTGTCACAATCACCATGGCGAGCATGGAAATCTGAATCGCCCAGGAGAATGGCACCAGCAGGGATGTGATCATGGCCGTGACCCCTACAATAATAATCAGGGGTTCAACGTTGATTCTGCCTAAGCGCAGGGTGCGCAACCCAAAGTAACTTTTGGTGAGTTTGACGGTGAGGATGCTGAGCAGCCCAATAGCAAAGGGGCGCACGAACTTGGTGAATTCGGGAATGTCTCCCCACAGATATACGTTGCCTGTGCCATTGAGCGAAAGCTCAACGATGGCGTAGTTCGCCAGCAGCGCAACATAGTAGACCTGGGCTTTTTGCCGTAGAAAGAAGAACAGAAACGAGTTTATAAACAGTATCACCAGGATGGCACCGTAATACATGCCAAACAGCATCATGGAGTGCAGCTGATCCGTTTCATAGGCGTCCTGGGTGGCCACCGTGAGGGGGACAATCAGGGTATCCCGGCTGTTGACTCGCCAGTACAGGGTTTTGCTTTGTCCGCTGTCCAGTTCGACTGGAAAGGAGAAGTAACGATCCTTGAGGGGGCGTGAACTGAAAGGCAGTTGATCTCCGGTTTCTAATGCGAAGTACTGGCCATCGGCATCCGGTTGATAGAACTGGATGTGATCCAGTAGCGGATATTCCAGGCGGGCAATATAGGTTTGTTTGGGCCCTTCGTTGTGCAGCGTTAGACGCAGCCAGAGATGATCCTGGGTGAAACCGAAGTTGGTATAACCCCGATCCATTTGTTTCCATTTGTTGGCTTGAATAACGTCCTGCAAATCCATCTTTTGACTGGAATCCAGCAGAAAACTCGTGCTATGGGCAGCACTTTCGTAGGTGAAGTGGTGATCGAGCTGAATTTGGGAGCGAGTGACGGAGGCAGTGTGGGCGTAGGCCAGCCCTATACCGCTCAGAATTACCAAAAGCGATAGCAAGCCCTGGGCGACTGTTGTGGGGCCCAGTCTGAAATTATTGATCCGAAATAAATGCATACGCTCAGTATAGTGCAGCCCGGTTATTATACAGCCTCAGATTCTGTAGGCTGTTTGGGTCATTACTTTGGCCACGGCGGTCATCAGCTTTTTAACCGGAAAAGGCAGTTGAATCGCGCCTGCTTTACGGGCGGCTTCAGCGTGGTGAGCCTCATCTTCATGCATCTGGGCTAATATGCGGCGGCTGCGTTCATCTTGAGAGGGCAGGCGCGCCATGTGGGTTTCAAGGTGGGCACACACCTGATGTTCGGTTTCTTCCACAAAGCCCAGGCTCCAGCGATCGCCGATGGCTCCGGCGGCGGCACCAATTCCAAACGACATAGCGTACCACACCGGGTTTAGCAGGCTGGGGTGGCTGTTGAGTTCTTGCAGGCGTTGCTCACACCATTGCAGGTGGTCTTCTTCTTCCTGGGCCGAGATCTCCATCTGGCGGCGAATGCGAGGCAGGCGGGCGGTGGTTGCCTGACCTTGATACAGCGCCTGAGCACAGACTTCCCCGGTGTGATTGACCCGCATCAGCCCCGCCACATGGCGCTGCTCGGCGCGGCTCAGTTCGGGTATTTCAGTGTTGGTGGTGGGGTTGGGGCGATTGGTGCCTGGGTGCCCTCCGGCCATGGTACGGAGGGCGTTGTCTGCCTGACCAATCAGGCGATCGAATAGGCTGTATCGGCGTTGCGGTGTGCTGGTCTTCATGGCGGGCCCTTTTCTAAAACATCATTAGCCAAGTCAGGGTATTATAAAGCTTATGCAGCGCTGCGGGCAGAGCCCATTGCGCCTATTCTAGTTACTATCATGTTTTAAAAATGATTCATACCAATCAGAACAAGGAAAGTCCCTATGCCGGATCTGGTGGACCTGGAAATCATGATGCAGTCGCGGGTGCCGCTCATTGTCATCGAGACATTTGAGGAGCCGCGGGCGCTGGACCTGATTAAACTGGCGGGCATTAAGCAGAACAAGCCGGTTTTCGTCTGGTCGATTACGGAGGGGGTGCAGCGCGTTGATTTGGCCCACAGCGTGGCAGAGCACCTCACTACAGAACCCGATTCAGCACTGGCCCATATCAAGCAGAATGGTCGCGCTGGGGTCTATGTGTTATGCGACTTTCACCCGTTTTTGCAGGATCATCCGAAAAATGTGCGCCTGTTGAAAGAAATCGCCATGCGCCACGACGATCACCACCACACCCTGATTCTGCTCAGTCATGCCCTCAGCATTCCACCGGAGATTCGCCGTTATTGTGGGCGCATGGATCTGTCCCTGCCCAGTGATGAGCAGTTGATGCATCTGGTGAAAGAGGAGGCCAGTGTTTGGTCGCATCAGAATCGGGGTATGAAGGTGAAAACCGACAGCAAGACCCTGACTAAGTTGGTGGCGAACTTGCGGGGGCTGACCTTTTCGGATGCCCGGAGGTTGGCGCGCGGGGCGATTTTTGATGACGGTGCCATAACCGACACCGACCTGCCCGAGTTGAACCGGGCTAAATTTGAGCTGCTGGGCATGGATGGCGTACTCAGCTTTGAATACGATACGTCCAGTTTTGCGGATGTGGGTGGCCTTGTGGGCCTGAAACAGTGGTTGAACAAGCGGCGCGAGCATTTTCTTAATCCGCAGCCCGGGGTGGATGCGCCCAAGGGCGTGCTGTTGCTGGGGGTTCAGGGTGGCGGCAAAAGTCTGGCGGCCAAGGCTGTTGCCGGAATGTGGGGTGTGCCGTTACTGCGGCTGGATTTCTCTGCGCTGTATAATAAATATATTGGTGAGACAGAGAAAAACCTGCGGGAATCCCTGTCTATGGCGGACACTCTATCCCCCTGCGTATTGTGGCTGGATGAAATTGAAAAGGCGTTATCCGTGGATGCCAGTGATAACGGCACCTCCAAACGTTTGCTGGGGGCGTTGTTGACCTGGATGGCGGAGCGCAAGCAGCCGGTGTTTCTGGTGGCCACGTCCAATGATATTTCCACACTGCCTCCTGAGCTGGTGCGCAAGGGGCGTATGGATGAAATCTTCTTTGTGGATCTGCCTTCGGAAACTGTGCGCCGGGAGATTTTTGCCATCCATCTGCGTAAGCGTTTCCATGACCCTGATCGACTGGATCTGGATGCGCTGGCGCGGTCTTGTGATGGCTTTTCGGGGGCCGAGATCGAGCAGGCGGTGGTGTCTGGTCTGTACCGGTGTCAAGCCGAGGCCGTGGAGCTGGACACCCAGCATCTGTTGGAAGAAGTCGCCTGCACCCAGCCGCTTTCTGTGGTGATGGGGGAGAAATTGGCGGATCTCAGAAGCTGGGCGCAAGGCCGCACAGTGGCGGCAGACTGATATGGATCTGGCGGGGTTTGATTTGCAACTGGCGCACTCGGCCAGCAGTTTGTCGGCAGCTTATCTCAACTCCATTCTGCCCGGTCTGGTGCAGCATTATGGTCTGGATCAGGATGCTCTGCTGCGCAACAGCGGCATCTCCCAGCACGATCTGTCTGATCCTGAATACATGGTGCCATTCACGGCAGTGGCGGCGCTGTTTTTGCAGATTCTGCAGCAAACCGGTGATACCGGGTTGGGGCTGGAGGTTGGCCGACTGGTGCAACCACGCTCCTATCAGGTGTTGGGCTACGCCATAATGAGTAGCGCCAACCTGGGGGAAGCCATTGATCGGCTGATTCGCTATGAAAAACTGGTGGGTAAACTGGGCCACACCGAGCTGAAGATCAGCGAAGATTGCTGCCAGTTGCATTGGCATTGCCCGTTTCAGGGGGAATGGATCCGCTTGCTGAAAGAGGCCGCGTTGGCCGGCTGGGTGACTTATGGTCGCTCCCTGTTGCCAACGGAGGTGACGTTGCGGCGAGTTTGTTTTGATCATGGCGACGCGGGGCCGCACAGCCTAAACCCGGAGCGCTACGCAGCAATTTTTCAGTGCCCGGTGCATGTGGAGTCTGACTGGTGTGGCATTGAGTTTGATGCTGCACTTTTACAGCAGCCGTTGGTGCATTCTGACCCCGGCCTCAAGGCGATGATGGATGCCCGTGCAGAAGAGCTGCTGCGGGAATTCGAGCAGAAGATCAACCTGGTCAATGAGCTGCGTGCGGTGGTGTCGGATCTGCTGCCTGCCGGTGAGCCAACTCTGGAAATGGCGGCAGAGCGCTTACAGCTAACTCCCCGTGCTTTGCAGAATCGTCTGCGGCAGGCGGAGGTGAGCTTCAAGGATGTGGTGGACAGGGTGCGTCAGGTGTTGGTGCTGGGGTATATGCAGGATACCAGTTTGACCTTGCTGGATCTGGCGTTCTTGCTGGGGTTTGCTGAACAGAGCTCATTTTCGCGGGCTTTCAAGCGCTGGTTTGGGGAGCCCCCTCAACAGTACCGTAAGCGTCAGACCGGTTGAACGTCGTTGTCCTGGCTATTGCTGGGTAGATCCTGCCATTGAATCAGGGCGTCGCGCAGTTCACTGAGTTCGATGGGTTTGGCCAGATAGGCGTTCATGCCGCATTCCAGGCTGCGTTCTTTGTGTTCATCCATAATATGGGCAGTCAGCGCGATGATCGGAATGGGTGAGCGGTGCTGCGTCTGTTCCCACTGTCGAATGGCGCGGGTGGCGTCGAACCCATTCATTTCCGGCATCTCGCAATCCATCAGGATCACATCAAAATCCTGCTCCTGCGCCAGCTTTACCGCTTCGCGGCCGTTATCCACAGTGACCGCCTGCATGCCCAGGCGCGACAGCATACCTCGCACTACCTTCTGGGAGAGGTGATGATCCTCTGCCACCAATATACGCATGGGGGCTAAGGGTTCGTTGCGGCTGTTATCACGGGGGTGATCGGCCTGAATGCGGCGTACGTGCGCCAGCTCCTCCAGTAGCGTGACTTTCAACAGGCGACCGGTTACCGGTTTGCTGATGACGCGTCGGATGCCTGCGTTACGGGCGGCCGTCGCGCTGGGGGCCATGCCCAGCCCGGTGAGCATCAACACCAGAGGGTCGTTGTCGATCAGTGGGTCTTCTTTAATGCGGGCAGCCAGTTCCATACCGGTCATGCCCGGCATCTCATGATCCAGAATCACGACGTCGAAGGGTTCGTGAATCGTTGCCTGATTGTGCAGCATAGCCAACGCCTGGCGGCCGTTAATGGCGGTGGATACATTCATGCCCCAGCCGGACGCCTGCTGCTGTAATACCAAGCGGCAGGATGCGTTGTCGTCCACCACCAGCAGGTGCAGACCGTTAAGCTGGTCTGCAAAAAGAGGTATGTCCTGGCCGTCAGGATCGGGCTCCAGGGGAATGCTGAACCAAAAGGTGCTGCCGCGGTTGGCTTGGCTTTCGGCACCGATTTCACCGTGCATGATGCGCACCAGCTGCCGGGAAATGGGCAGCCCCAGGCCATGATGGCTGAGTTGTTCCAGGTGATCCCGTTCGTGGTGGAGCTGCTCTTGAAGCTGCTCCCGGGTCATGCCCACCCCGGTATCAATGATGGCAAAGCGCAGATGGTGGTGGCCGCATTCTTCATCGGGGCAGACTTCGATGATGACTTCGCCATGATCCGTGAATTTGATGGCGTTGGATATCAAATTTGCCAGCACCTGACGGATGCGGGTCGGGTCACCTTTCACTTGAGACGGCACATTATTGTGAATGTGGGTGATCAGCTCGATGCCTTTCTCTTCGGCTCGCTGTCGATACATTTCTACGCAATCTGCCAGCACGGCACTGATATCGAATGAGGTGATATCCAGGGTCATATTGCCGGTTTCAATTTTCGAGTAATCCAGAATATCGTCGAGAATCTTCAGCAGATTGTTGCCCGATGCATTGATGGTGCGTACGTAGTCTTCCTGGGAGGGTGAAAGAGGTGAATCCTCCAGCAGCTCAGCCATACCCAGAATGCCGTTCATGGGTGTACGTATTTCATGGCTAAGCTGTGCCAGGAACTCGGTTTTGGCACGGCGCTCGGCCTCTTGGATGGCCACGTGCTGACGCTGCTGCTGCGCGATGTTGCGAATTTTTCGTTGGCGAACACTCAATGCCATCACCCCGGCCAGGCAATCGATGAACAAACTGGCCAGCAGGATGTGCAGGGTTTCGATCTCCACTGCCAGCATGCCGAAAACAGTTTGTGCGGTCATCAATCCGATGAACACGATTATCAGTCGTGGCATCACCATGATGCGTGCGGGGTTATAGCCATCCAGAGCGCGCATGGCGGCGGTATAGAAATTCAGTGGCACGCAGATCAGGGCCAGTATCACTGATATTCGGGAGCCGGTTCTGACATCAATAAAAAATACTGCGATCAGCATGAGTAACATGATGGCAAGCATTGCGCGGTTGATATTGTCCAGGTGACGACGGGTGCGATGCAGCTCGAACAATTTGCGGCTGAAGTAGATACTGCTGGCAAATAACATGATCAGGGCCGCCGTTTCCAGTCGGCTCTGTAGCTCGGGTGCTGCAAACCAGTAGTAGCCTAAATAACCGTAGGCGCAGGCTCCGTAAACACCGATACACAGGGTGTACAAAACAAAGCTCAGATAACTGTTGTCGCGACTCCTGGCCAGTCCAACGCACCCATGCAAGCTGAGCATTAACAGCGTACCGAGCGCCAAGCCAATGATCAGCTGTTGTGTGAACTGCATCTGATAAAAGGTGCCAGGGTCAGACATGTTCAGCACCAGGGACATATACTGGTGGGTGCGCACTTCGATCAGATATTCCGAGCTTTGGTAGGGGCTTAAAAACAAGCGCAGTACCGGTGAGCGGTGGCGTACAAAACCGGTAATGTTGTCAGTCATGCCGCCGGCTTTTTCGATCAGGGTAGTGGCATTGGGGGTGGATTCGTAAATGGCCAGGTAACCAATATTCGGCTGGTTGATGTAGATCAGGGCGTTGGTGGGCTTGGCGGTTTGGTTTTCCACTTGTACGCGTAACCACAAGGTGGAATCGGTGTACCCTAATCGCAACACTGGGGTTCGTGTCGGGGTGAACTGTTGGCGTAAATGGGGATCGGAAAAATCATCAGCGCGGTATTGCTGTTCAGTGTCTTCAAAGTAACTGATGTTCTGGGTGATGTTGAAGTCGTAACTTGGGGAGGTAATAGCAATGGTGGCAAAGCCGGACCGAGATACAAGCAGGCACAACAGCAGGCAGAGGAAGCTGGCGCTCTGTCTCCGGGTGTAGCTTACTCCGCGCTGGGTCATCGGGTTGGTGCATCCTGCTAAAGTGGCTAAATTAGTGCCAAGTATATTCAGTGTGGACACCAAATCCCACACCTGCGGAATAGATTCACGGATTTATTAGCACATTCTTGCTTTCGTCAGCGCTCAGTAAAAAGGATTGCAGGCCATCCTTCACTAACAAATAAACACCCAGCTCGCTGCGAGGCCCGGCGTTATCCACCACCACATAGCGCACCGAGCGATCCAATCCTTTGCTGCGCCCGCGCAGTTTATTAAGGGGAATATTGATGGAGTTCTCGCGGTGGAAATGCTTGAACTCCCCACTGAGGCGTACGTCCACTAATTGCAGGTCGGTGTTGTCAGCCAGCATAGCCTGCAGATCCTGTTCGGTGATTCGGTTTAAAACAGGTTGCTCCAACAGGCTTTTGAATTCCTCTTTGTCCAGAAACATCAACGCACCATCGGTTTCCATGGTCACTGTAGCGTTGCGGGTGGTTTCACCGATCAGGGCTTCTTCGCCAAAGAAATCCCCGGGGCCTAATTTGGCTACCTGTTCAGGGCCTTGAGCCCCACGTTTGCTGACCAAGGCACTGCCATGCTGAATCACATAAAAATGATCCCCCGGATCGCCTTCTGCCACCACAACATCTCCCAATCCTTTTTCGATGTTTTTGAAGGCAGTGAACAATCGTTGGATGTTGGCGGGGGGCACCTTGGCGAATACATCGGATTCCAACAGTGCCGACATCCAGTCGATTTCATCTTCTTCGGATTCCTCTACGCCATACTCACCGGCCTGATCCCAAGTAATCGCCAGATCCAGCCGCTGGCGGTGGACTCTGAGAATGTCACATTGTGACGTGGTAATGGCCGAAAACCGGTACGGCGGGCGGTTGTCCAGGGCGTGTCGACATTCCGGATCATCGGCGCTGACACTGGTGATGTTGAAGTCTTCATCCAGTAAATCAACCGAGCCTTTCAACAAGTAGTACCAGTAGGCATCGCCTTCCCCGCGCTTGAACAGCTTTTTGCGGGGGGGTGCGGTGATCATGTCACAACACTTCAGCGCTTCCTGAAACTGATGGCGCAGCAATTCATTGAAGGGGACTAGCTGCTTGATGATGTCCTGGTCCAGGTTGGGGGCGAGCTCGGCCATGACGGTTCCTGTACTGGTGATTAGTAGGAAAAGTATAGATCAGGGTGCCTAAGTTGTGGGATTGGGTGATTCGTGCTCTATGGGCTAAGCTAACAGGGCCAAAATACACTCGTATGTTGCAAAAAATAAGCGGGCGAGTCTGAATCGAATCTGGTATAAACGCCGCATCGACGGGCTGAAAACCCAGGCCCAGAATGTTCTGCCTTAGACCATGGATTTGCACATGAAAGTTGCTATTTTGTCCCGTAACGCCAAACTTTATTCCACCAGAAGATTGATCGAAGCCGGTGAAGCCAGAGGGCACGAGGTGCAGGTGGTGGATACGTTGCGTTGCTATATGAACATGGCAACCCATAAACCCACCATCCATTATAAAGGTAAGGCGCTGGAGGGGTTCGATGCTGTTATTCCCAGAATCGGCGCGTCCATCACCTTTTACGGAACCGCGGTGGTGCGCCAGTTTGAGATGATGGGTGTGTACTCAGTGAATGAATCGGTGGCTATCTCCCGCTCCCGTGACAAGCTGCGTTCCTTACAGTTGCTTTCCCGTAAAGGTATCGGAATGCCGGTGACCGGCTTTGCCCACTCCCCGGATGAGATTCCCGATCTGATCGACATGGTGGGAGGCGCACCGTTGGTGATCAAGCTTCTTGAGGGCACCCAGGGCATCGGTGTGGTATTGGCCGATACGCGAAAAGTGGCTGAAAGTGTTATCGAGGCTTTTCTTGGTTTGAAAGCCAACATCTTGATTCAGGAATACATTGCTGAATCCTCCGGAGCCGATATTCGTTGCCTGGTGATTGGGGATAAGGTGGTGGCAGCGATGAAGCGTCAGGCCAAGCCGGGAGAGTTTCGCTCCAACCTGCATCGGGGCGGCAGTGCCACTTTGGTTAAAATTACACCAGAGGAGCGTGCCACGGCGGTGCGGGCAGCCCGTATCATGGGGCTCAATGTGGCCGGTGTGGATCTGATTCGCTCTAACCATGGTGCCCTGGTTATGGAAGTGAACTCATCCCCCGGTCTGGAAGGTATCGAAAGTGCCACCGGTAAGGATGTCGCCGGCATGATTATCAGTTTTATGGAAAAGAAAATCATCGACGGTAAAGCCAGCAGTCGAACCGTAGGAAAAGGATAAATCATGTCGCGTCGTGCTCATTCCATCGAAATTTTTGGCGAAGTTGTCGGACCTTCGTGCCATAAAACGTTCAACATTCCTATTGGGCAGCTTTATACACACACCGATATAGCCATACCAGTGCAGGTGGTTAACGGCAAAAGCGGTGGGCCGGTGTTATTGATTTGCGCGGCGATTCACGGTGATGAGCTGAACGGTGTGGAGGTGGTGCGTCGGGTTTTGAGCGCACCCTGGCTGAAAAATCTGCGGGGAACCCTGATCGCCGTACCCATGGTTAACGTGCTGGGCATTATCCAGCGTTCCCGTTACCTGCCGGATCGTCGGGATCTGAATCGTTGTTTTCCCGGTTCTGAAAAAGGCTCCTTAGGAGGCCGCATCGCCAACCTGTTTGTGCAGGAGATACTGAGTAAGTCTCAGTATGCGATTGATCTTCATACTGGCGCTATACACCGATCCAACATGCCACAAATCAGGGTGCATTTGGAGAATGAACAGGCCGCCCAGCTGGCGCAGGCGTTTGGTGTGCCCTTGGTGATTGATGCGCCCATTCGAGATGGCTCGTTGCGCGGTGCAGGTGATGATTTGGGGATTCCTATCATCACCTACGAAGCCGGTGAAGCTCTGCGGTTTGATGAGTCGGCCATTTCTGCTGGCGTGAAAGGCGTGCGTAATGTGATGACCCACCTTAACATGCTGCCGCCGCGCAAAACCGGCAAGCAGAAACCGCCCAGCTTTGTCGCCAAATCATCCAGCTGGGTGCGAGCGCCTGCGGATGGATTGTTCCGCATCAAATTGCAACTGGGTGATCGTGTGTCCCGCGGCGATGTGGTGGGCATCATTGATGGCCCCTTGGGGGGCAGTGAAATCCCTGTTCTGGCGCCGTTTGCCGGTATCGTGATCGGCAATACCAACTTGCCGTTGGTTAATGAAGGCGAAGCATTGCTGCACATTGCGCGCTTTGAAGATATCGATGATGTTGAAACGGTGGTGGATGAGTTCCGCCAGGAATTTGATGGCATTTATTGAAGTGCAGGTGCCTGCGTAGGCACCTGCAGAACCTGTACTGCTTATTCTTCCCGTTCCCTCTCTACCGCGCGATAGCCGATATCATCCCGGTAATAGACGTCGCTCCAGTTGATCTGCTTCACGAGGTCATAGGCTTTGGCCTGTGCTTCGGCGACGGTGTTGCCCAATGCCACGGCGCACAGTACACGGCCACCGTTGGTTTTCACTGCATCACCGTCAAGGGTGGTGCCTGCGTGGAACACCTTACTGTCATCTTGATCCTGTTCTGGCAGGCCGAAGATGATGTTGCCTTTTTCGTAGTGTTCGGGATAGCCGCCAGCGGCCAGTACCACGCCCAGCGAGGCGCGTTCATCCCACACGGCTGCTGCTTCATCCAGTTTGCCTGCCAAAGCCATGTCGCACAGGGCTACCAGGTCGGAGTTCAGGCGCATCATGATGGGTTGGGTTTCCGGGTCACCGAAACGGCAGTTGTATTCCAGTACCTTGGGGGTGCCGTCCGGGCCGATCATCAGGCCAGCGTAGAGGAAGCCGGTATAAACATTGCCTTCGGCCGCCATGCCATTCACGGTGGGGTAAATCACTTCTTCCATGACCCGTTGCTGGATCTCTGGGGTGACCACCGGTGCCGGGGAGTAGGCACCCATGCCACCGGTATTGGGGCCAAGGTCGCCGTTATCGCGGGCTTTGTGATCCTGAGAGGTGGCCATGGGTAACACGTTCTTGCCGTCCACCATGCAGATGAAACTGGCTTCTTCGCCCACCAGGAATTCTTCCACCACCACGCGGCTGCCGGCATCGCCGAATTTGTTGCCCGCCAGCATGTCTTCGATGGCGGCAATGGCTTCAGCTTCGGTTTGCGCCAGAATCACGCCCTTGCCTGCAGCCAGACCGTCGGCTTTCACGACAATGGGGGCACCCTGTTGTTTCACATAGGCGACGGCTTTGTCGATTTCAGTGAAGTTGCCGTAGGCGGCGGTAGGAATGTTGTGGCGGGCCAGAAAATCCTTGGTGAAGGCTTTGGAGCCTTCCAGCTGGGCAGCACCTTGGGTGGGGCCGAAGCATTTCAGTCCGGCCGCACGGAAGGCGTCTACCACGCCGATCACCAGTGGCGCTTCCGGGCCGACGATGGTGAGGTAGATGTTGTTGTCTTGGGCAAACTTGACCAGTTCATCGGTAGCCAGTACGTCGATGTTCACATTCTCGACCTTGGCTTCCAGGGCCGTGCCGGCGTTGCCGGGGGCAACGTAGACTTTCTCTACGGTAGGAGATTGTGCCGCTTTCCAGGCCAGCGCATGTTCGCGACCGCCACCACCAATAATCAAAATGTTCATCGTTTGCCCTCAAATCAGGAAGTTTTTAACTGCTTAAAGTCTATCGGGGTTGGGCGGGAGCTGACAATGCAGGAAACGCTACAAGTACATCCCTGTAAGCTCAGCAGGGGCCGTCCATGGCCCCTGATGTTCCTGCATTGTCAGCTCCCGCCCTCTGCATCTTTCACTTCGTAGCAGGTGGTCGAATCAATGCCGGAAATGACGCATTCCGGTAAAGACCATGGCAATGTCGGCTTCGTCGGCGGCGGCAATGACTTCCTCGTCGCGAATGGAGCCACCGGGTTGAATCACTGCGCGAATACCCGCCTGGGCTGCGGCGTCAATGCCATCGCGGAACGGGAAGAAAGCATCCGATGCCATCACCGAACCGGGTACGGTAAGGCCTTCATCGGCGGCTTTGATACCGGCGATTTTGGCACTGTAGACACGGCTCATCTGGCCTGCGCCGATGCCGATGGTTTGCTGGCCTTTGGCATATACGATGGCGTTGGACTTCACAAACTTGGCTACCTGCCAGCAGAACATCAGATCCTGCATTTCTTCGGCGCTGGGTGCACGTTTGGTCACCACTTTCAGATCCTGTTGGGTGATCATGCCGTTGTCACGATCCTGTACCAGTAAGCCGCCGTTGACGCGCTTGTAATCGAAACCGGCAACGCGCTCACCCCACTGCTCACAGGTCAGCAGGCGGACGTTTTTCTTCTCGGCAACAATGGCTACTGCTGCGTCGGAGGCTCCGGGGGCGATGATCACTTCCACGAACTGTTTGTCGACGATGTTGCGGGCGGTTACGTCATCCAGTGGCTGGTTGAAGGCAATGATACCGCCAAACGCTGATGTGGGATCGGTCAGGAAGGCTCGCTGATAGGCTTCGTTGATATTCGCACCGATGGCTACACCGCAGGGGTTGGCGTGCTTGACGATGACGCAGGCTGGCTCCTTAAAGGATTTTACGCATTCCAGGGCGGCGTCGGTATCGGCCACATTGTTAAACGACAACTCTTTGCCTTGCAGCTGCACTGCCGTGCTGACGGAGGGCTCTGCCGGGTTAGCTTCTTTATAGAATGCTGCCTGCTGGTGGGGGTTTTCACCGTAGCGCATCTCTTGCACTTTCAGGAACTGGGTGTTGAAGGTGCGTGGGAATGGGGTTTTCTCACCATCGGCTTTGAGGCTGCCCAGGTAGTTGGCAATGGCGCCGTCGTAGCTGGCGGTGTGCTCAAAGGCTGCCAGCGCCAGTTCAAAGCGGGTCTGATCACTAACGGTGTTGTGGTTGGCTTTCATTTCATCCACCACGCGCCCATAGTCGCTGGCGTTCACCACGATGGTGACCCATTTGTGGTTTTTCGCAGAAGATCGCACCATGGTGGGCCCGCCGATGTCGATGTTCTCAATGGCTGTGGGCAGGTCGCAATCGGGATTGGCCACCGTTTGCGAAAAGGGGTACAGATTCACCGCCACCAGATCGATCGGGGTTATGCCGTGTTGCTCCATGGCGCTGTCATCGGTGCCGCGACGGCCCAGAATGCCGCCATGCACTTTCGGGTGCAGGGTTTTAACCCGGCCGTCCATCATTTCAGGGAACCCGGTGTAATCCGACACCTCGGTGGCCTTGACGCCGCTTTCCTGCAGCAGTTTAAAAGTACCGCCAGTGGAGAGGATTTCTACTCCCATGGACTCTAGGGCCTGGGCGAAGTCGACGATGCCGGTTTTGTCAGAAACACTGATCAGTGCGCGTTTGATTGGCTTGCTCATGATGGAGGTCTGTACTGTAGCTTGAACGTGAATGAGGGGCGTCTTGCAGGTCGCCCGGAAAGGGGCGCATTGTAGTCGGAAATGGCCCTGGGTTTAAGACTTGAAGGGCAAAAAAGAGAAGCCTTGTAAACCCGTGCATGCTTCAAGGTACAAGTAAGTCGTTCGGTCAGGCGCTGGCCCAACTCCTAAGAAGGCTAGGAGTTGGGCATAACGTTCTGAAAACGTTGAGGATCAGATCAAACCGTAGGTTTTCAGCTTTTTCCGCAGGGTGCCGCGGTTCAAGCCGAGCAGTACGGACGCTTTGGTCTGGTTGCCTCGGGTGTATTCCATAACGGTTTCCAGCAATGGTGCTTCCACTTCTGACAGGACCATCTGATAAACGTCGGTGACTGGCTGGCCGTCCAGATGCGCAAAATAATTACGCAATGCACGGTGCACGTTGTCACGCAATGTCTGATTGCCCTGGTCCACGGAAGTGACCAAGTGTTGCTTCAAATCGGTGTTGCTGGCCGATGTGGAGCCGCTGGAAAATGGAGTTTCGTCGTTGTAGTTTGGTTCATTCATGCCGCCATTACCTCTCCCTCGATTAAATGCGCAAAGTATTCCTGAGCACTGGCGTATTGTTCCGACGCAAAATCAAGCTGGTTAAAACGTGATTTGAATTGTGCTCCCATTGGAAGGTGTTGTACATACCAGCCCAGATGTTTTCGGGCTATACGCACCCCCATGTAGTCGCCATAGAAGCTGTGTAAACGATTCAAGTGCTCTAGGATCACCGCTGTTACTTCCTTGTATGACGCTTTTGGAAGCGTTTCCCCTGTTTCGAGATAATGCTGGATTTCTCGAAAAAGCCAGGGGTTCCCCTGTGCTGCCCGGCCAATCATGATTCCGTCCGCCTGGGTGTAGTCCATTACCTGTTTGGCTCGCTCGGGTGTGGTGATGTCGCCGTTGGCAATAATCGGGATGCTGACTGCTTCCTTGATCATAGCAATGGTGTCATATTCCACCTCGCCCTTGTAAGCGCAGGCACGGGTACGACCGTGTACCGCCAGCGCCTGAACTCCGCAATCTTCGGCTATTTTGGCAATGGTGACACCATTGCGTTGGTCCGGGGACCAGCCGGTGCGGATTTTCAGGGTTACCGGTACATTAACCGCAGTTACTACGGCTTCCAAAATGGATTGGACCAGTACTTCATCTTTAAGCAACGCCGATCCGGCAGCCTTTTTACACACTTTCTTTGCAGGACAGCCCATGTTGATATCGACAATCTGGGCACCACGTTCAACGCAAAGTTGTGCGGCCTGGGCCATCTGGGCGGGTTCGGTTCCGGCGATCTGAACGGATCGTGGCTCCGGCTCATCCTGATGGATCAGACGCAGCTGAGACTTGCGGGTGTTCCAGAGACGAGTGTCGCTGGTCAACATTTCAGCAACTACCAAGCCTGCGCCTAAGCGCTTGCACAGCAACCTGAAAGGTTGATCGGTGACGCCTGCCATGGGCGCAAGTACCACTGGGCTACTGAGAGTAAAGGGCCCGATTTGTAAGGACACGCCGAACTCCTGTTTATTTAACCGCCTAATGGTTTTCAGCCATGCTTAAAGATCGAGCTATCATAGCCCGAAGAACTGACAGAATAAATACGGTTTGTACCGATATTGTAAAATAATTCGACTATTTCGTGAGTGAGGCTACAAATTGAGCTGATGCAGTTATCAGATAACCGTAGCGCCCCTCAGCTTGCATCGCTGCGGGGCAGGAACAGTAGCTGGTAATTGACCGCGTCCCGACCGGGGTCTTCGATTTCCAGAGTCAGGTGGATGGGGGTGTTGCTGGGCATGCTGTTCAGGTCAATGGTTTGGTCGCTGATGTATTCTTTTGGAGTGAAGCGTCGGCTGGCGACAGGGTCGCCATTGATGTTTTCGAAGTTGAGTTGCACGACCGGATAGGGCTGTTCAAACTTCGCCTGGTTTTTGATGATGACGTCGATGACCAGTGCGTTTTTTTCAAAGGGGTGGGATCGCACCACTAAATTGGTGCCCACTATACGCGATACATCGCTTTGGGAGGCCAGTTCACAGCCGATCATGGGGCAGTATTGGGCGATGATGGGCCTCAGGGCGGGAATGCGGGATAGCTCATCAAAATGGAAGTATGTGTATTGGGCGCCGAGGCTGAGAATCAGCACGATCATGGCTACAGCCCAAAGTGCGCCGCGGCCGGAAGGCTCCGATTGTTCTTCTGAGCCGTATTCCAGTGCACTTAGCCGAATCTGCTGATTGATGACCTCGTCGCTGTCAGCAAACAGGTTTTCGGGGGTTATGGCTTCTATCTCGTGGTCTTCAAGATCGTCGAGATCGGTCAGCTTGGGCTCTTTGTGTTTACCTGTCGGGGTGCGATCTTCTTCCAGCAGGCGAAAGAAGTCCTCGGTTTCATCTGTGCGCAGCTCGGCTTTTGGCTTTTTGCTGGACGATTTGGAGAGGGCTTTCTGTTTGTGTTTATCCTGTTTTGCTCGCTCGATGATTTCTTTTTTGTCCTTGGACAATTCTTTGGCAGCAAACGGGCTGTTGTCTTCTTCTTCTGGTTCGTCGATCAGCATGGATAGGCCGGATGGCGGCGGCTTTTTGGGTGATTCTTCTTCTTCGAGTTCATCCAGCATGGCTTTGGCCCAGGATTCATCGTCGGAGGAGTCGCCGCTGCCAAATTCGTCTTCTTCTATTTCGCTGATGGCAAAGGGATCATCACCGGCAAAGGTGCCCAGGCTGACAAAGGTGTCGCTCAGCTCGTTGCCCTGTTTCGGTTTTTTCTTTTTGGATGCAGGTTCTTCATCAAGAGAGAAGGCGTGATCGCCGCTGGTGATGCGACTTTTTGGTTCGTCTTCGTCGTCATCATCGTGAATCATCTGGTCGTCTTCGTCGTCGCCCAGTTCTTTGAGCAGTTCTTCAGCCCAGGATTCGTCGCTTTTGTCCTTTTTCTTGGGTTTTTCTTCCTGGTAGCCGAATTCTTCCAGTTTGGATTCCTGGTCGATTTTGGCGCGGTATTCCTCGCTGAATACTTCTTCGCTGGGGCTGTCCATTTCCAGGTCGTCTGAATCGTAGGGGTCCATGCCTTCGTCGGACTTCATGTCAAAGGCTTCTTCCACTGGGTCCGGAGGCAGGCTTACGGTGCGATGCTCCTCCACTACGGAGGTCTTCACGATGTGCTCCGCGGCGTGAAAGACTTGATAGCAGGCGCCGCAGCGCACAGCACCGCCGGCGATGTCCAGTTGCGCCTGTGTCAACCTGAAGGTGGTGCCGCAGTGGGGGCACTTGGTGAGCAGATTTTCAGACATGGCCCTGATCGAGATCCCTGATTGGTTATTCTTTTGATTTTACACAGTTTAGCGTCTGGCGCTGTGATGTGTTGATAATTTTAGCGCGCTTTTACACCGGTCAGGCGTACCCAGTCGCCGTCGATGGCCGCTGGATCCATGTTGAACCATTGGCTGTAGGTGTCGCTGACGTCGTTTGCCTGATCCTTGAGGATGCCGGATAGGATGATGTTGCCTGCATCGAGGGTGTGCCCCGCCAGTCGTTCCGAGAGGCTCATCAGTGGCCCTGCCAGAATATTGGCCAGCATGATGTTGGCTTGAATGGCGGGCATGGTGTCTGGGGCGAATACCTGTATTTTGTCGGTAACGTTATTGCGCTGGGCGTTGTCCTGGGTGGCGATGAGTGCCTGCGGATCGTTGTCGACGCAGTACACGGTTTTGGCCCCCAGTAGTGCAGCGGCGATGGCGAGGATGCCGGAACCGCAGCCATAGTCCACCACAATTTTGCCAGCCACGTCTGCACTGTCCAGCCAGCGCAGGCATAGGGCGGTGGTTTCGTGGGTGCCGGTGCCAAAGGCGAGGCCAGGATCCAGCATCATGTTGACGGCGTTTTGGTCTGGTGGTGTTTTCCAGCTGGGGCAGACCCAGAGGCGTTGGCCGAAGGCGATGGGCTCAAAGCTGTCCATCCATTCGCGTACCCAGTCTTTGTCTTCCAGGGCTTCTACTTTGATGGGTAGCTCTGCGCCCAATTCGTTGCGCAGTGCCAGGCAGATCAGGTCGATGTCGGCGTCTGCTTCGAACAAGCCGGTGAGGGTGGTGTCGTCCCAAATCGGGGTGGTGCCCAGGGGTGGTTCCAGCAGGGGCTGGTCTTTGCTGTCTTCCAGTGTGACCGATACCGCGCCCAGCCCCATCAGTAGATCTTCGATGGCGGGGGATCGGCTTCCGGTGGTTTGCAGTTTGACTTGAATCCAGGGCATTGGGGCGCTTCTTTACTGATAAGTGAGGCGCGGCAGGCGTGCCACGCGCAAAAGCACAGTTTACCTGAAGTTGGTGCGGTTTCAGAAACGGTGTTTTGCGCGCGGCGTTTTTCTGCGGTTGGGCGGGTTAGTGCATGCCCAGTATTTTCTCCAGATAGTGGATGTCTACGCCACCTTTGTTGAAGCCGCTGTCCTGCATGATCACTTCTTGATGCAGGGGGATGTTGGTCTGGATGCCTTCCACCAGAATTTCATCCAGGGCATTGCGCATGCGTTGCAGGGCAATGTCGCGGTTTTCGCCATAGGTGATCAATTTGCCGATCAGGGAGTCGTAATTGGGCGGCACTTTGTACCCAGAGTAGATGTGGGTATCCATGCGTACGCCATTGCCGCCCGGCGCGTGCCAGTGGGTAATGGTGCCAGGGCTGGGGATGAAGGTCTTGGGGTTTTCGGCGTTAATGCGACACTCGATGGAGTGGCCGACAATTTTAACGTCTTCCTGTTTGATGCTGAGCTTTTCCCCGGCTGCGATGCGCAGCTGTTCTTTGATGATGTCGACACCGGTGACCATTTCGGTAACCGGGTGTTCTACCTGAACCCGGGTGTTCATTTCTATGAAGTAGAACGCTTCGTTCTCGTACAGGAATTCGAAGGTGCCAGCGCCTCGGTAGTTGATGTCGATGCAAGCCTGGCGACAGCGCTCGCCCACTTCTTTGCGCAGCGCTTCCGGGATACCGGGTGCGGGCGCTTCTTCTACCACTTTTTGATGGCGACGCTGCAGGGAACAGTCGCGGTCGCCCAGGTAGATGGCGTTGCCCTGGCCGTCAGACAGCACCTGGATTTCTACGTGGCGCGGGGTCGTGAGGAATTTTTCCATGTAGACGGTGCCATCGCCAAACGCGGCACTGGCTTCGGCCTGGGTCAGCGCGACGGATTTGATCAGGTCTTTCTCGCTGTGCACCACGCGCATGCCGCGACCACCGCCGCCGGAGGCCGCTTTGATGATCACGGGAAAGCCGATTTCGCGGCCCATTTTCAGGATGGCGTTGTTATCGTCAGTCAGGGGGCCATCGGAACCGGGTACGCAGGGTACGCCGGCTTTTTTCATGGCTTCAATGGCGGACACTTTGTTGCCCATGAGGCGAATGGTGTCTGCATCGGGGCCGATGAAGATGAAGCCGCTGTCGGTAACCCGTTCGGCGAAGTCAGCGTTTTCTGCCAGAAAGCCGTAACCGGGATGGATGGCGGTGGCTCCGCTGATTTCGGCGGCCGCGATAATGGACGGTATGTTGAGGTAGCTTTCGGATGCCTTGGCGGGGCCGATACAAACTGCTTCATCCGCCAGTCGAATGTGCATCAGTTCTTTGTCGGCAGTGGAGTACACCGCCACGGTGGGGATGCCGAGCTCCTTACAAGCGCGCAACACCCGCAGAGCGATTTCGCCGCGGTTGGCGATAAGCACTTTTTCCAGCATGGTGTTGGCCTTTTAGTTGATGACGAAGAGAGGTTGGTCGAATTCAACCGGCTCGGCGTTGTCCACCAGAATCGCTACCACGGTTCCGGATTTGTCTGCTTCGATCTGGTTCATCATTTTCATGGCTTCGACGATGCACAGGGTGTCGCCTGCTTTTACGCTTTGGCCCACTTCTACAAACGGTTTGGATTCCGGCGAGGAGGAGCGATAGAAGGTGCCCACCATGGGCGATTTCACTTTGTGGCCATCGGGCTCGTTGCTGGCTGGGGCGGCAGCCGGGGCTGCTGCTGTTGCAGCGGGAGCAGGGGCGGCAACGGGTGCGGCCGGTGGTGGCGCGTAGTATTGTGGTGCTGCACCGCGGTTGGCGTTGCGGCTGATGCGCACGGATTCTTCACCTTCTTTTATTTCGATTTCGTCGATGCCGGATTCTTCCAGTAGCTCGATTAGTTTTTTTACTTTGCGAATATCCATGTGAAATTCTCTTTATTATGTTGTGAAACGGCGTTGGTCTAATCGTTTATTGTTTGGCCAGCTGTTGAGATGCGGCCAGCATAGCCAGTTCGTAGCCTTGTGGGCCCAAACCGGCGATCACGCCCACGGCGATGTCCGACAGATATGAGTGCTGGCGGAATTCTTCGCGGGCGTGAACATTGGAAAGGTGTACTTCGATAAACGGGATTTTGACTCCCAGCAGGGCGTCACGCAGGGCAATGCTGGTGTGGGTCAGCGCACCGGGGTTGATGATGATGAAATCGGTGCCGTCGGTCATGGCGGCGTGGATGCGCTCGATCAGTTCGTATTCCCGGTTGCTTTGCAGGCAGTCACATTGGTGCCCCAGGGTGCTGGCCACCGTGCACAGGTGCTGCTGGATCTGATCCAGGGTCTGGGTGCCATAGATGCCGGGCTCCCGAGTGCCCAGCAGGTTCAAATTCGGCCCGTTGAGTACCAGCAATTTCGCCATAATGAGGGTGATTCCTGTGGTCTTGCCTGTGTTTTTTTGACTGATTTCGTCCGGATTATAACGAGAGCCAGCAAGAGGTTCCTGTGCTTTGTGGCACTTCTTACAATTGCTTACAAGTTATCTACGGTAGGTTGCATGTTTACCGAAGTTAGCCGGTTTTTCACTCTATAAGTTGTTACTGGATATGATGATCATCCAGGTGTTTCATGAATTGCGGCTTACTTTTATAGGCGTATATGCGGGCATTTTCGAGTTCTTCGCCACTGCTGTTAAAGAACAGAATGGCCGGTGGGCCGGGCAGTTTGTAGCGTTTCAGCAGCTGGCTGTCTTCGGGGTTATTGGTGAGGTCGATCTGCAGCCAGAGGTGATCACTCAGGCGGGCTTGGACGTCGTTCTTGCTGAAGGTTTCATGCTCCATTTCAAAACAGGCGGTGCACCAGTCGGCAAAGTAATCAAGCATCACCGGTTGTTGTCGGGCCTTGGCGCTGGCCAATGCTTGCTCCAGCGCCTGTTCGCTGCGAATGCGCTGAAATGGCAGTTCGGTGCGGGCTTCTATGCTCTGGGGTGAGTTAGCGGGTGCCGTCACAAACTGGGACAGGATGAGAGCAGCGCCACAGATGACAACGGTCAGGCCGATGCCTCGGAACAGTTTGCCTTTGGGGCTGGTAAGGGGATCGAATGCACCCAGATACAGGCCCGCCAGAATAAAGAGGCCGCCCCCGATAACCCAGGCTAATAGGTCGGGCAACAGGTGTTTCACCAGCCACAGCGCCACCGCCAGCAGCATCACGCCGAACAGCCCTTTTACGTTGTCCATCCAGCCACCGGCTTTGGGCAGTATGTTGGCCCCGGTGACGCCGATGGCAATCAGCGGAGTGCCCATGCCGAGCCCTAAGGCCAGTAACGCGCTACCCCCCAGCAGCCAGTCGCCTGACTGGCCTATATACAGCAACGCGCCTGCCAGCGGAGCCGATACGCAGGGTGAGACCACCAGGGCTGACAGAATTCCGATAATGGCGACGCCGATGTACGTGCCGCCTTGTTGTTGCTGGCTGATGTTGTTAAGGCGATTTTGTACTGAGCCGGGCAGTTGCAGTTCGTAGAAGCCAAACATTGAAAACGACAGCACCACAAAGACTGCGGCGAAACTGAACAATACGGTGGGGTTTTGCATAGCAACTTGCAGCTTGGCTCCGGTAACGCCTGCCACCACGCCCAGGGCTGCATAGGTAACTGCCATGCCCAACACATAGGTGATGGACAGCGCAGCGGCTTTGCTGCGGGACAGATCTGTACCTTGGCCGACAATGATGCCGCTGAGGATTGGCACCATGGGCAGTACGCATGGTGTGAAGGTGAGGCCAATGCCGATCAAAAAGAACACACCTAAAATGCTGAGCAAGCCATTTTCGGAGAGGAAGTTTTCCAGGCTCAGGGCATCATCCGAATCCAGATCTGTACTTTTTGAGCTTCCAGCCCCCGCTTCCCCCTGATCGAAGGAGAGTTTTGGCCCTGTTAAGGGTGTTTCAGTCAGGCTAGGGTCGTCCAGATCTGTACTTACTGTCGCGCTGGGTTTGGCAGGGGGGGCTGCCTGCTCGATCAGCGGTTTGTCTGCATTGACATCAATTTGGTACATATTTGTATAGGTCTGCGGGATGTAGCACAGCCCTTTTTCCGCGCAGCCCTGGTAGCGGGCATCGATCTCTATAAAGCCGTCCGGGGCTTCTTTGATCGGTACATATATGTCTACTTGTGAATGAAAAACGATCACGTTGCCAAAGATAGGGTCATCTTTCCATTCACCAGCCTGCTGATACACCGGCTCTCCCAGTACACCGGCGCTGCCATCGGTGGTTTCAAAGCCAAAGCGATGTTTATAGAGGTAATAGCCGTCGGCGATGGTGAAGGTGAAATGCACATGATTCCCGGCTTCTATACCGCTGACCTTGAAGGCCTCATTCACCGGCAGGAATTCTTCTTCGTTGGCGAAGGCCTGAATACTCAGCCAGCTCAGCAGCAGGGCTAACATCAATTTACAGTGGTGCATGTCGGTTTTGCCTAAATTATGTACAGCTAAAGGGTGGTAAGAAAGGGGCTCAGTGTAACGTTAGACGTTTTTACCACCAAAGGGTTTCCTGTGGCGGGGATCTTTCGGGGAATGTGAACAAGGTCATGGGTTAACCAGCAACCAATTCATGCGCTGCTATAGTTAAAGTAACAACAACCAAACACTGAGCGATCCGTGCGCAAGCGAACAAGACCGGCAGTCCTGGTTCTATTATGGGTGGTCTGCTCCGCAGCGATGGCGGGGGTGCTGCCCCTTGAGATCAAGGGCAAAGTACATGATCAATATGGCTCGCTTGGTGTGGAGCGCGTTGAGCGTTGGGAAAAACTGGTGTGGGATATTACCTATCACAACGTTCCCGATCAGCTGCGGGCGGTTAACCAGTTCTTTAATCAACTTAAATTCCGTAGCGACCAAGAGCACTGGCAGCAGGAGGATTACTGGGCCACCCCCATAGAAACCCTGGCCAGTAACGGTGGTGACTGCGAAGATTTTGCCATTGCCAAATATTTCACCCTGCGCCAACTGGGGGTGCCCGCGAAAAACATGCGCATCACCTACGTTAAAGCCCTGCGCCTCAACGAGCCACATATGGTGCTGACCTATTATCCCGACAGCGGTGAGCCACTGGTGCTGGATATTTTAGTGCACGACATGCTGCCTGCGTCAAAGCGCAATGATCTGGAACCGGTATACAGTTTTAACGCGGAGGGCCTGTGGAAGGCCAAAACCCGTGGGGAAGACCTGCGCCTGGGGGATGCCGATGACATTTCCATGTGGCGAGACTTACGAGTGCGCTTGGGGCTGGGCAGCCTTTAGTTATACACTCAGAGAATAAACAAAAATAAACTAGGCAAATGCACCGCCCCGAGTTTGTCTGAGGAGAGCATCGTGAGTTTACATCGTCAAATGGTTCTGCTGATCACCGGTTTGCTGTTGGTGTTGTTGGCGGGGATTTGTTATCTGAGTGTGCGTAATAGTCGCGACTACCTTGAGATGCAAATGCACAGTCATGCGCAGGATACGGCTACCTCGCTGGGGCTGTCCATCGCCAAGCCGCTGGGGGAGGATGATCTGGCCATGGTGCAAACGATGGTGGATGCCATCTTTGATCGCGGTGATTTTGTCGAAATTGTCATTCGCAACCCCGATGGGGATGTGATGATCCGTCGTACCTTGCAGGCTCCACCGCATTTGATTCCGCAGTGGTTTGTGAACTGGCTTCAGATCAACCCCATGCCGGGTATCAGTGAAATCACCGAAGGCTGGCGTCGCGTGGGGGATGTGAGGGTGTTTTCGGATAAGGATGCTGCCAATCGAAACCTGTGGGTGGCGGCCAAACAAGCCTTTTGGTTGTTCCTGTTGGTTGGCGGCATCAGCTGGGTGGTTATCCTGTTGATTGTGCGAGCCGTACTCACCCCGTTACGCACCCTCGAGAAGCAGGCCGAGCTAATCTGCAACAAGGATTTCACCGGTCAGCAGCCGCTGCCCAAAACCCGCGAACTGAAACGTGTCGTGCAGGCCATAAACCGCATGACGCGCCAACTGAAAGTGCTGTTTGATGAGCAGGTGGCCCAGATCGAACAGGTGCGCAATCAGGCCTATGTGGATTCCATCACCGGGTTGGGTAATGGTCGTTTCTTTAATGCCCAATTGCAGGCTCGCCTGGATTCACAGGAAGAGCCATTCAGCGGCGTGCTGGTGCGGTTGCAAATAAAAGGCATGGCGGATTACAACGAACACTATGGGCACGATGCGGGCAACTTAGTGTTGCGCCGTATCGGTCAGATCTGGCAGCAATCCATGGAACAGATTGATGGCCACTGTGTGGCCCGCGTTACCGGCACCCGGTTTGCGGCGTTGTTGCCCCATCAAACAATTGATGCTGTGAAGACTATTATCGACGGTGCCATGACCAGAATTCAAAGGCTCGACGGTCTTAATCTAGGCGGCTCGAACGTCAAACTGTTCGCCGGGCTCAGCGCCTGCAAAGTAGGGGATGACAGCACCTTGCTGGAAGCCCAGGCTGCAGCCGCATTAGAGCGCGCCCAGAGCTACCAAAGCGGTCATGTTGAGATCTATGACGAGTCCTCCCACGGCGATGCTCTGGCGCCAAGTATGCCGGGCATCAGCAACTGGGCCAGTTTCCTGGAAGATGTGATCGAAAAGCAAAAAGTGGTGCTGCATTATCAGCCAGTGATCTCCTGTGTAGATCAATCCCTGATGCACTACGAAGTGCTGGCTCGAGTGGCCGTGGACGGCAAGCTGGTCACCGCCGGGCACTTTATTCCACTGGTGGAGCGGTTTGACATGGTGACTCGCTTTGATCGCATGATCATCGAACTGCTGATCAAACAATTGAAAGCCCAGCAAGATGGCAGCCGCGTGCCGCTTGCCGTGAACCTCTCCAGTCACAGCGTGCGTGAGGAGGATTTTGATGCCTGGTTACTGGCGACCTTAAACCACAACCCCGAAGTTGCGCCCTACTTGATCTTTGAGGTGCCGGAAATCACCGTGCGTACGGCCCACGGCAAACTGCGCCGCCTTGCCATTGGTTTGAAGGAGCACGGTGCCAAGCTCACTATCGATCATTTTGGAACCACTAATAGCAGCTTCGGGTATTTGAGTGGTTTGCAGCTTTATTCCATCAAGGTGGACAGCTCCTACATCCGCGACATAGAAGACAACCTGGATCACCAGTTCTTTGTACAGTCATTGGTGCGCATCGCCCATAGTCGGCAGATATTGCTTACTGCAGAAATGGTGGAGCTGGAAGCACAATGGGACTTGCTGCGTCGCTTCCAGTTGGACGGTGCACAGGGCTTTTTTCTGGGGCAACCCCAGCCGGGAAAGGAAGCGGCCTGAGCTGATCGGTGGCACCAAGATAGTTGCCACTGACAGCATAAACAGTTAGCGTAGCAACAGAATCTTCAGCTTGAGGAAAGGCATTTGGACGCGTACGACAATAAGAGCATTTTGGGAAAACTGATTACCGCATTGGTGGTCGTTTATCTGTTGGTGGCTGTGGGCTTGGGAGTTTACTGGAGCGTCGAACCTGAGATGTGGGACGTTGAGCGCGTGGTGGAACAGGATGCGGCGGCACAGGGAAAACAGCCCCAAGTCGGTTTCGCTACCACCTCCACCCTGATCCGATTAACCGACACCCTGATCAACAAACCCAATGGCGGATACATCACCAACGACATCGCACCGCCGGGCATATGGTTGGATAACATGCCCAACTGGGAATTTGGGGTGCTGGTGCAGATACGGGATATGAGCCGGGCGCTGCGCAAAGACATTGCCCGCTCCCAGTCTACATCCCGCGAGGATCTCGATCTGGCCAGGGCTGAGCCGCAGCTGCACTTTGATAATAAAAGCTTCTGGTTTCCCTCAACCGAAGGCGAATACGAAACCGGCATCAACTATTTGAGAGCCTATCAGGCACGTCTGTTGGATGACGATGCCACCAACGCCCAGTTCTATGCTCGCGCCGACAACTTGCGTAATTGGCTGGCAGACGTAGAAACCCGACTCGGCAGCCTGTCGCAAAAACTCAGTGCCAGCGTCGGCAAAGATCAGATCAATGTTGATCTGGCGGGCGATACGGCTGCCCGACAATCCACGCAATCACCCCAGGACATGCGCCTGAAAACGCCATTCACTCAAATCGACGACGTGTTTTACGAAGCCCGTGGCGCGTCATTCGCCTTGATTCACCTCCTAAAAGCCATCGAAATCGACTTTAAGGAAGTGCTGGAGAAGAAAAACGCCATGGTCAGCCTGCGCCAGATCGTGCGTGAGCTGGAATCCACCCAAGAGAACGTTGCCAGCCCCATGATATTGAACGGCTCCGGGTTTGGTTTGTTTGCCAACCACTCACTGGTGATGGCGAACTACATCTCGCGCGCCAACGCGGCGATCATTGATTTGCGTCGCTTGCTAGAGCAGGGTTGATCTGCACAAGTAAAACGGCACGATGATAATAAGGGGCAAGGTGACATTCAGCAGTCATCTTGCCCCTTATTTGTTGCCTCTCATTTAGAGTAAACCATCCCAGCCGAGCAGCTTTCTATCCATTCATCAATGGCGAGCGCCACACACTCCACCGTAATACCCCAAATTCTGTCAGGTTCTTCTGGCACGTATCTTGTTATTCCTACAGGGAATTTGCTTTTTTTCATCAAAAATAGGCGTTACAGCCCCAAATCTGCACTTGTGTGGTGCGGCTGTCAGCGCTTGTAGAATTTTGATCGCACTTTATTAGAGCGAAAAACCGGAGAGAGGAACCAAAATAATGCTTTTTGGCCGTCAGGATCGTAAAAAAATTAAGATATTGGACAAAAAAGTCCAAGAGTGGAAATACACCACCTGCGGTTACTGTTCCACTGGTTGCTCTATAGAAGTGGGGCTGGACGAGTCTGGCAAAGCCGTCGCAACACGAGGCGTGGCCACCGCCGATGTTAATCGGGGCAAACTCTGCATCAAGGGCATTTTTGAACACGAGCTGTTCGAAGCCTCAGGCCGGGGCAACACCCCTATCGTTCGCAACAAACCCTGGGAGGCCTGGCAGCCCACCAGCTGGGATGGCGCTCTCGACAAGATGGCTTCCGAAATCAAGCGCATTCAGGGTCAGTACGGGCGTGATGCGTTTGCCGTGGTATCCACCGGCCAGATCATGACCGAAGAATTCTATACCCTGGGTAAACTGGTGCGGGGTTGTATCGGCACCAACAACTACGATGGCAACACCACGCTGTGCATGGCATCCGCCGTATCCGGTTACAAACGCTCCTTCGGCTCCGATGGCCCGCCGGGCTGCTATGAGGATTTCGAACACACCGAATGCCTGATCGCCTGGGGATCTAACCTGCCGGAGCAGCACCCTATCATCTATTGGCGCTTGAAAGAAGCGTTGGAGAAACGCAAGTTCCCGCTGATTGTGGTGGACCCCCGGGTTACCATGTTCGCCCAGTTTGCCGACATCCATCTGCCCATCACCCCGGGCACTGACGTAGTGCTGCAAAACGCCCTGATGCACGTGATTCTGGCGGAAGGTCTGGAAGATCGTGACTACATCAACGCGCACACCAACGGCATCGAAGCGTTGGAAAACTGCGTCAAAGATTACGACCCCATAACGGCGGCGCGCATTTGTGGCATCGACGAAGACACCATCCGCAATGTGGCGCGGCTCTATGCAAAAGCCGGTGCTGCCATGAGCATCTGGACCATGGGCATCAATCAAAGCACGCACGGCTCGGATGGCGTAGTGGGCATCAACGATTTGAACCTCATCACCGGTAACATCGGTAAGCCCGGCGGCACCAGCCTGTCCATTACCGGCCAGTGCAACGCCATGGGCACCCGTGAGTGGTCATCCTGCTCGGGCCTGCCTGGGTATCGCGCCCTCGAAAACCAAACACATCGGGATGAAATCGCTAAATTCTGGGGTATTGATGAATCCTTCTTCCCCGAAAAACGCGGCATGTGCATGACCGATATTCTGCCCGCCATTGAAACCGGGCAAGTAAAAGGCCTGTGGTTAGTGGCCACCAATCCCATGACCTCCATGCCCAACACTCCACGCATTCGCAAAACCCTGGAAAAACTGGAGTTCCTGGTGGTACAGGATTCCTATCAGGATGTAGAAACCAACCAGTACTCCCACATGTATCTGCCTGCAGCCGTGTGGGCAGAAAAAACCGGCTGCTTCACCAACACCGAGCGCCGTGTGAATCTGATTCGCCCAGTAGTGAAGCCTCACGCCGACTCCAAGCCTGATTTCTGGATCTTCACCGAACTGGCAAAACGCTTTGAAAATGGCCAGAAGATACACTTTCCCGATACTCCAGAAGGCGCATTCAACGAAATGCGACAGCTCTCCAAAGGTGCCAGCCGTACCCTGGACATCTCCGGTATGAGTCACGACCTCATCGAAGAAAGTCGAGGTATACAATGGCCCTATCGTGAGGGCACCAAAGAAGCCAAAGGGGATCAGCGCCTGTATACCGATGGCGTGTTCCAGACCCCCGACGGTAAAGCCAAGCTGATAGCGCTGCCTTTTATTGATAACAACGAAAAACCCTGTGACGACTATCCCTTCTGGCTTAACAGCGGTCGGGTGGTAGAGCACTTCCACACACGCACCCGTACCGGCAAGCTGGGCAACTGCAACAAATTCAGCCCCACTCCCTACATGGAAATGAACCCGGATGCCGCGGCCGAACTGGGCATTCGCCACCAGACCTACGTGCGCCTGGTTTCACGCCGGGGCGATGCCGTGGTGATGGTGCAGTTGACCCAGCGCGTGCCGCGCAACATGGTGTTCATACCTTTCCATTTCCACGATTGCGTGAATCGACTGTCATTGGGGTTACTGGATCCCCATTCGCGACAACCGGCCTACAAGCAATGCTCTGTACGCATCGAACATACAGATCAAAAACAGGCCGCCAAACTCAACGCACAGCGCCGCGCGTTTTAATCGCGAATTCGAAGTAGAGGAGAGAACATGTTAAGTATATTACGCGCCGTACGTGATCGACTGGACCAAATTGGTGCTGAACCCGATCCCGAATATGATGCCCCGAAACCCACCTGGGAAAAGCGCCCGGGAGAACAAAACTACGCCAAACTGTTTGATCCCCAGGTACAGGAGACCAACCGTTACGGTCGCAAAATCGACCTGTTGGATCTGAGTGCGGGTGCGCTGCCCAAAGACGCATCCCTGCGCATCAACCAAAACCCGGCAGTGGGAGAAAACCCCAACCGTTACAAGCAGCACGGCTTCCACTTTACCTCTGACAACTGCATCGGTTGCCATGCCTGCGAAGCGGCCTGCAGTGAAAAGAACGGTAATCCAGCACACATCAGCTTCCGCTCCGTGGGATATGTGGAAGGGGGCACCTACCCCGACTACAAGCGAATGAACATCTCCATGGCGTGCAACCACTGCGATGACCCCGTGTGCCTGAAAGGCTGCCCCACCCGAGCCTACACCAAGCACGCCGAATACGGAGCCGTATTGCAAGATCCGGACACCTGTTTTGGCTGTGGCTACTGCACCTGGGTATGCCCCTACAATGCACCCCAGCTCGACCCCATTCAGGGTCAGGTATCCAAGTGCAACATGTGTGTGGATCGACTGGAAGAAGGCTTGAAGCCTGCCTGCGTATCCGCCTGCCTGGGCAACGCCCTGAACTTTGGCGTGATCGAAAATACCCCGGAAAACCGCGAACAGGTACTGCCCCAGATCCCCGGCTTCCCTGATCCCAGCATCACCAACCCCAACATCCGCTTCCAGCAAACCAAATCCATGCCCAATGAAGTCACCCGCACCGACTCCATGCCAGTGAAATACGCGAAAGGGGACGACGGCCAGTTTCGCTCCGTGGTGGATGAAAAAGAAGGCAAAGAAACCGCATGGAATTTCGCTCGCTTAAGCTCCCGCGAGAACCCGTTGGTGATCTTCACCTTGGCCACTCAGGCGGTTATTGGCGCATTCATAGCCGTGTATCTGGCGCCTTGGCTGGGGCTCGACAGCATCGCTGGTTTTGAAAGCAGCCTGCTGTTCATCCCCATGTTGGCCGTCTTTATGGGGCTGCAGTTGTGGGGGCTGGTGCTCTCCACCATGCACCTGGGCAAACCTTTCCGTTTCTATCGTGGCTTCAACAACCTGCGCTATTCACCGGTATCCCGCGAAGGTCTGGGTATAGCCCTGTTCCTCACCGGGCTGGGTGCTTACACCTTCTTTAAGCTGGTTAATATTTGGCTGGAGTGGGGCGCTGTAGAGGTGTTGGCACAACTGGCCGGTGGCTTTGCTGCCATCGCTGGCTTGGTAGGGCTGTGGTACATGCACAAAAGCTATCGTATCAAGGCCCGCCCTTTCTGGAATCACTGGCAAGTCATCACCTCCTTCTTTGGCACCATGTTCAGCCTAGGCAGCCTGCTGCTGGGCCTGTTCCTGTTGCCAGTGGCATTGATCAACGGCACCGACATCAGCAGCCTGATCACCGTGCTGGGCGCTATGGCCCTGATCGGTTTTGCTGCAGAGGGGTTAGGCCTGATCGCCCACGCCAAATACCTCAACGTAGAATCCGGCGAAGGCGCGGCCTCGCACTACGTACAGTGCACCACCTTCGGCAAAACCTACGCCCTGCGCAACGGCCTGATCGCCGCCAGCGCAGTACTGGCGCTGACCATGACCCTGTTGCCAGTGGGTATAGCCGGAGTCGCCCTGTATGCCATGCTATTAACGGGCGGCCTATCAGCACTGCTCATGGGCCGAGCCCTGTTCTACGTGCTGGTTATCCCCACCACCATGCCCGGAGCCTTCTTCTGGAAGAACAAAGGTTTTGAAGAACATGCCAGGGATGTGGGTTTGGCGAATATGCCGCAGGTGGGCGTGGTGCCGCATTTGCATTGATCCACGTTTTGCAGGCTGCGACCTGAATCAAAAAAGCCTCCAGCACCGATAATGCTGGAGGCTTTTTTATGTGTGTCAGAAACGTGGTAAAAATTTGAAAGCCGGGGTATTACCCATTACCATGCGCCAGCTCACAGGCATGTTGCCATTATGTGAGGTAATCTATGGATTTGATGGCATAATGGCTCTGCTTCGAACACGTTTAGTAAACGTGATTGGTTGTATTGTTTTGTGAATATTTGTCCAAGAAACGAACCTGATATCGCGCGAAGTAAGCGATATAGTAGATATCGCATTTGGTTAAAGTGGAAAAAGACATGCTTGAAAATTCAACGATTCTAGTAACGGGCGGTACAGGCTCGTTCGGTCATAAATTCATACCAATGACCTTGGATAAGTATAATCCTAAAAAGATTATAGTCTTCTCAAGGGATGAGATGAAACAATGGGAGATGGCTAAGCTTTATCAAGGCGATGCACGGCTGAGATTTTTTATCGGAGATGTTCGTGATCGTGAGAGACTATATCGAGCTTTGGATGGTGTTGATTATGTTGTGCATGCTGCTGCGACGAAGATCGTCCCAACTGCGGAATACAACCCTTTTGAATGTGTGAAGACCAATATCAATGGGGCTATGAACCTGATTGATGCTTGTATAGACAAGGGGGTCAAGGGAGTGGTGGCGCTATCTACGGACAAGGCGAGCAGTCCGATTAACCTTTACGGCGCCACGAAGCTGGCATCAGACAAACTGTTTGTGGCTGGCAATTCTTATGCCGGGGGGCATGAGACCAAGTTTTCTGTGGTCCGTTATGGCAACGTGATGGGCTCGCGGGGCTCGGTGATTCCGTTTTTCATGTCAATCAGGGACAAAGGCGTTTTGCCGATCACCGATCCTCGCATGACCCGCTTCATGATTTCCCTGGAGCAGGGAGTGGAGCTTGTTTGGCATGCCTTTGAGGATATGGTCGGTGGCGAAATCTATGTGAAGAAGATTCCGTCTATGAAGGTGGCTGATTTGGCGAGGGTGGTTGCGCCGGAAGCTCGTCAGGAGGCCGTTGGTATAAGGCCTGGTGAAAAACTCCATGAGCAGATGATTAGTGCGGAAGACGCATATTACACATATGAATATCCTGAACACTTCAAAATTCTTCCGACTATCAATGAGTGGGCAACCTGTCAGGAACGTATCAAGGATGGCAAGAAGGTTCCCGAGGGTTTTATCTATGCCAGTGACAATAATTCCGAGTGGATGACAGACGAGGAGCTTCAGGCTTGGATTGACGACAACTTCGTAGAGATTGGGAAGATCTGATGATTCCCTATGGGCGCCAGGAAATTACTCAAGCTGATATTGATGCAGTCGTTGACGCCTTAACGTCCGATTTTCTTACTCAGGGGCCGCAAGTGCCCAGGTTTGAAAGCGTGGTGGCGGAATATTGCGGGGCTAACCATGCTTTGGCTACGAATAGTGCTACTTCGGCCCTCCATATTGCGTGCCTGGCGCTGGGGCTCGGGCAGGGCGATTGGCTTTGGACGACACCGATCACGTTCGTCGCTTCAGCCAATTGCGGGCTGTATTGTGGTGCCAAGGTGGATTTCGTAGATATCGATCCACAGAGCTACAACTTGAGTCCTGGGGCCCTCGAGCGAAAGTTGGAAAAGGCTAAGCAGGAAGGCTGCCTGCCCAAGGTTTTAGTTGCTGTTCATCTTTGTGGTCAGCCCTGCGACATGAAGGCGATTCATGATTTGTCGCAACGCTATGGTTTCAAGGTTATAGAGGATGCATCACACGCTATAGGCGGTAAATACTGTAGCGAACCTGTGGGCAACTGTCGTTACAGCGATATCACCATTTTCAGCTTCCATCCGGTTAAGATTGTCACTACCGCTGAAGGTGGCATGGCATTGACCAACAATGTTAAGTTGGCTCAAAGGATGGGCTTGCTGCGCAGTCATGGCATTACTCGTGACGAAACCCTGATGACTCATGAACCGGACGGACCTTGGTACTACCAGCAAATTGATCTGGGTTTCAATTATCGCATGACCGAATTGCAGGCAGCACTTGGTACCAGTCAAATGCGGCGTTTGGATGCATACGTCGCTCGCCGACATGAATTGGCCCAGCGTTATAACCAACTGCTGAACGGTCTCCCCGTGACCTTGCCTTGGCAGCACCCCGACTCTTACTCTGGTTTGCACCTCTACGTCATTCGTATTCGTGGCGGCAAGGAAAAGCACCTTAGAGTTTTTGAAATGCTAAGAGCCCAGGGCGTTGGGGTAAATCTGCACTATATTCCGGTACACACCCAGCCTTACTATCAGGACATGGGTTTCCGGCAAGGCGATTATCCGGAAGCAGAAGCGTATTATGGCCAAGCAATTAGTTTGCCCATGTTTCCGACTATGATGGAGCAACAGCAGGATGAGGTTGTGGAAGCATTGCGCGTAGCACTCGGAGGGTTATGAGAAGCGTTATTGTCCTTCAAGCTCGTACCAGCTCTTCTCGCCTCCCCGGAAAGGTGTTGTTGCCTGTGTGCGGGTTGCCGTTAGCGGTATTGGCAGCCCAGCGAGCAGCGAATACTGGACGCAAAGTGATTGTTGCTACGTCGACGGAGGCCAGTGACGACGTCTTGGCCGATACCCTTAACCAGTTTGGAGTTTCCTGCTACCGGGGTAGCCTTGATCGGGTTCTTGACCGCATGCTTGCTGCCACAGAAGGGATGCCAGGTGAGACGGTTTTCATCCGGCTTACAGCAGATAACGTATTTCCCGACGGCAAATTGATCGACGAAGTGGAGTCGGAGTTTCTTTCTCAGGGGGTGGATTATCTTCGTTGCAACGGTATGGAATCCGGTTTGCCTTATGGCGTGAGTGTTGAGGTGACGCGCCTTGGGCATTTGCGGGAAGCTGCACGCAATACCGATAAAGTGGCTGATCAGGAACATGTTACCCCTTACGTCATTCGGAAATATGGGATAAGTAGTTTTAAGCGCTATCAGAACCTGGGTATGGGGCATTACCGTTGTACGGTCGATAATTTCGATGACTACCTCAATATATGTCGAATTTTCAGTGGTGTTTCAGACCCGGTTTCTATCTGTTGCTTTGATTTGATCGAGCGGCTAAGCGATGGTTTGTACCAACCATCGGTATCAGCCCCGGTTACAGATATGGTGATCGGTACAGCTCAGTTGGGTATGGATTACGGTGTTGCCAACAGACAGGGCGCCCCTTCCCAGGAAAGTGCTGAAGTATTGCTGAAAACGGCCATCGCCAATGGCGTAGCTTTTATTGATACAGCAAGGGCATACGGCAACAGCGAAGCAGTCATAGGTCGCTCATTGGCTGGAGGCTGGCATGGACGTGTCCCCATCATCAGCAAACTTTCTCCATTGACCCAATGCTCACCCTCTACCTCAATTCAAGAAGTTAAAGCTCTGGTTAATGCTAGTCTTTTTCAGTCATGCATGTCTCTCGGCGTGTCATCGCTTGATGTGCTCATGCTGCATAGAGCTGGCCACCTCCATATGTGGGGGGGGGCACTATGGCAACATCTTATGCAATGCAAGGAGGAGGGTTTGGTGAATGCGTTGGGCGTATCAATTCAGACGCCGGAAGAGTTGATAGTCGCGTCACGGAATACCGAAATCCAGTACCTGCAACTACCCATTAATGTACTGGATACACGCTGGAAAGATGCGATTTCTGCAATCACCAAGGCCAAAGCGCAACGGTCCCTAACTGTGCATGTGCGTAGTAGTTTGTTGCAAGGGCTCTTGGTCAGCAGAGACAGTAATCATTGGCTGCAAGCAGGTGTTCGAAAGCCGGAGACTATCTGGGCATGGCTGAATGATATGTGTAAACGTAGCAATAGCCAGAGTCTAGCGGATTTCTGTATTCGCTACGTTCGCTCTTTGCCATGGGTCGATGGTGTTGTGGTTGGCATGGAGTCACAACAGCAACTAGAGGAAAATCTGGCTTCTTTTGAGCGGCCATTACTGGAAAGCTCACTGCTGTCAGAGATCCACGCAACACGGCCTCTGCTGGATAATGAAACACTGGACCCGGCCCAGTGGCGCAAGGGGGAATCATGACGCAAGCGGCGGCTTCATTCAGTCTTGCCGGGAAGACTGCCCTGTTGACCGGCGCCACCGGCCACTTGGGTGAGCAAATGGCACTGGCACTGGGAGCGGCGGGAGCCAGAGTGCTGGTAAATAGCCGTTCTCTGCAGCGTGCTAATAGCTTGGCTCAACGCCTGCAAGAGCAGGGCTGTGTGGCGGATGTCTTGGCATTCGATGTGACAGACCAGCAACAGGTCAGCGAGGCTTTAGCGACGCTGCAAGGCCAACCATTGCATATTCTGATCAACAATGCGTATGCCGGTGGTGGTGGCACCATTGAAGAAGCTGAAACGTCACAGTACCATGACAGCTATGACATGGCGGTAGTATCGGCGCATAGGCTGCTGCAAGCGTGCTTGCCGAGCTTGCGTGAAGCGGTACGCCAGGATGGCGATGCATCTGTCATTAATATCGCCTCCATGTACGGCATGGTTAGCCCAGACCTGCGTATTTACGACTCGCGATCTGACACCAATCCACCGTTTTATGGCGCCGCCAAAGCGGCCCTGATTCAGTGGAGTCGCTATGCTGCCTGTGAATTTGGCACAGAATCCATTCGCGTAAACAGTCTCTCGCCGGGTCCTTTTCCTGCGGCCAGTGTGGAAAAAGCCAAGCCTGGCTTCATTAAAGCCTTGGTCTCACGCGTCCCCCTTGGCCGGATTGGTCGAGCGGAAGAGCTACAGGGGCCGCTGCTGTTTCTTGCTTCCTCGGCCTCCAGCTTTGTGACTGGGAGCAACCTGGTTGTGGACGGTGGTTGGACGTCATGGTGAAAGTGCTCTTCCGCACAGATGCCTCCACGCGCATAGGCACAGGCCACGTCATGCGCTGCTTGACGCTGGCAAAGGCATTGAAAGAGCAGGACGCAGAATGTGTTTTTATATGTCGTGAACATCCCGGCCACCTACTGGATCTGCTGGAGACGGAAGGCTTTGTCACCCACCGCTTATCTGCGCCACAACCGGCAACAGTATCCGGGGGGGCAAGCGATAACGTTGGCAGTGATTATGCCGCATGGCTGGGTGTAACCCGTGATCAAGATGCCAACGACTGCCTGCCGCTAATCAAGCAAAGTCAACCGGACTGGCTGGTGGTGGATCACTATGCTCTGGATGCCCGCTGGGAACAGGTATTGAGACCCCATGTGGACAAAATCATGGTAATTGATGACCTGGCCAACCGGGCGCACGATTGCGACCTGCTGCTGAATCAAAACCTGGGCAGCAAAGCAGCGGATTACGAAGGCAAAGCTCCTGCTGCTTGCAAGGTGCTAACAGGTCCGGAATTTGCCCTGTTACGCCCCGAATTTGCGGCCCATCGCGCAAGTAGTCTGGCCCGCAGAAAAACAGCGCCTTCGATCACCCATATTCTTGTCACCATGGGCGGCGTCGATGTGGATAATGTCACCGGTGCCGTGCTCGATGCTTTGACAAAAAGCCATCTTCCCGAAAGCTGTAGAATCTCTGTGGTAATGGGGGCACAGGCGCCCTGGTTGCAGCAAGTGCGTGCACAGGCGGCGGCCATGCCACATCAAGCAGACGTGTTCTCAGGTATCAGCAACATGGCAGAAGTCATGGCCAGTGCCGACTTGGCCATAGGCGCAGCGGGCAGTACCTCTTGGGAGCGTTGTGCGCTGGGTTTGCCTTCAATTACGGTGGTGCTAGCCGACAACCAGCAATCGATCGCCGATGCCCTTGTCCGAGCCGGTGCGGCCTTGATGTTAGAATTAACTTCAATAGAGGAAGCGCTGCCTAGAAAGATTGCCTGGATCAAAGCACAACCGAGCATCTTGAAAACCATGAGTGATGCTGCAGAACGCGTTACCTCTGGTACAGGTGTCACAAAAGTGATGGACTGGTTACAGGGAGTGCCTGCGTGCGAATAATGACTGAGTGGGATCTCGAGTCCGTGCTTGCCTGGCGTAATCACCCAGAGGTGCGACGCTTTATGTTCTCGCGCCATGAAATCGAGCTGCAAGAGCACAAGGCTTGGTTCGAAAAAGCAAGCAAACAAGCCAATCGCTATTTGTTGGTGTTTGAGCAAGACGCCCAGGCAAGAGGTTTTGTCAATCTTGCTGTTGCCTCAGGCAGCATTGCGGAATGGGGCTTCTACACCGATCCGAGCTCTCCAAAAGGCACAGGCAAGGCACTGGGAAATCAATTGCTCTCGTATGCTTTCGGTGAACTAAAGCTGCACAAGCTTGTGGGGCAAGTGCTGGCCTATAACGAACGGTCGCGGAATTTTCACCTTCGCTTGGGATTTCAGCAAGAAGGCATCCTGCGGCAGCAGCATTTCGATGGTGAGCAGTACCACGATGTGTATAGTTATGGCATGTTAGCCAGTGAGTGGCAGCAGCTTCAGGGAGAAAACCAATGACACGACCTTCCATTAGAATTTCCGGGCGCAGAATCGCCGATGATGTACCGCCATATATAATTGCTGAGCTGTCTGCCAACCATAATGGCAGTCTTGATACAGCGCTCCGTATTGTCGAAGAAGCCAAAAAAGCCGGTGCTGATGCTGTCAAGTTGCAGACCTATCGAGCAGACACCATTACACTGAATTCAGACAGCGACGACTTTCAGATCAAAGGTGGCTTGTGGAATGGCCGTACCCTCTACGAGCTGTATGAGGAAGCCCATATGCCCTGGGAATGGCACAAACCCCTGTTTGATCATGCCAGTGCACTGGGAATCCCCATTTTCAGCTCGCCATTCGATAATACAGCGGTTGATCTGTTGGAAGACCTGAATGCTCCGGCCTACAAAATTGCCTCTTTTGAAGCGGTAGATCTGCCGTTGATCAAGTATGTGGCTAGTACCGGCAAGCCGATGATCATTTCCACTGGCATGGCAGACGCCGGAGAAATCGAAGAAGCCATTACTGCCGCGCGTGAAGGCGGCTGCAAAGAGCTGGCGATACTTCACTGTGTCAGCGGCTACCCGGCCCCGGCGGAAGATTATAATCTGAGAACCATTGCCGATATGCGCCAGCGGTTTGGGCTGGTCGTTGGTTTGTCAGACCACACTCTCGATAACACAACCGCCATTGCCAGTGTCGTGCTGGGTGCAAACCTGATCGAAAAGCATTTCACTCTTGATCGTAATGGTGGTGGCCCAGATGATAGCTTTTCTCTTGAGCCTGAGGGCTTGTTGGGGCTTTGCCGCGATAGCAAAACCGCTTGGGCAGCGCTGGGGCAAATTGACTATGGTCGAAAATCAAGCGAGCAGGAAAATGCCCAGTTTCGCCGCTCCCTTTATTTTGTGAAGGATCTAAGCAAGGGGGATATTGTTACAGCTGATGCAGTGCGCAGTGTTAGGCCGGGTTTTGGTCTACCTCCAAAGCGTCTGGAGTCGATTCTAGGTAAAACGCTAACAGAAGGAGTCTGTTTTGCTGATCCTGTTTTGGATCATCTATTAAAATAAATACAGTCTACTAGTGCTGTTTGAAAGAAAAGGGGGGTTAGTAAACTACCCCCCCCATTTTTTAGTTGAAGTAATTAGAGGGCTCAATAGGCATTCTTGTTAATAAAGCCCTTGAGTAAAGTCATAAAGATTATTTTTATATCTAACCAAAGAGACCAGTTTTCAATGTAATGCAGATCGTGTTCTATTCGTTTGGTTAAATCTGTATCACCTCGCCAACCATGAACCTGAGCCCACCCTGTAATTCCTGCTTTTACTTTATGTTTCTGCATGTATCCAGGAATTTCGTCTTTAAACTTCTCGACAAATACAGGGCGCTCTGGGCGAGGACCAACTATGGACATATCCCCTTTCAATACGTTCCAGAACTGGGGGAGCTCATCTAAGCTGGTTTTACGTAGGAAACTGCCAAAGCGAGTGGCTCTATTCTCGCCAGCTTTTGCCCATACAGCGCCAGAATGCTTTTCCGCGCCCTTTGGCATTGATCGAAATTTGAGCATGTAGAACCTTCTACCATACCAGGTCAGCCTTTCTTGGCGGTAGAAAACCGGACCTGGAGAGGATAGTTTCACTCCGATGGCGATTAATAATAGTATAGGGGATATGAAAAGAAGGATTAAAGCTGCCAGCACTTTGTCTTCCAACGCTTTAATGTATCGGTTAGCACCATCCATGGGTGTGAGCGACAAATTAACCACTGGCAGGCCTGCTACAGTACTAACTGACTGATTGAGCAACTGAAAACCAAAGATATCTGGGACAAGGCGAATGTCAGCTGTGCAATGGCTCAATCCCTTAAGAATTACTTGGATTTGCTTCACTTTCGAGATCGGCATGGCGATCCAAACTTGATCAACGCGGTGTCTTAAGATGTAATCAAAGGACTCTTTAATTTTTCCGTTCACTAAATGTTCATTTAATCTGGCGATTTCCTTAATATCAGCATCATTTGTAAAAAAAGCGCTCAATTTGAACCCAGCTTCGCTAGAATTTGCTAGAGTTTTGGCCACTTGCTGACCGACATCACCTGCGCCTAGTATTACGATGTGGCGTTGGTTGTAGCCCAACGAGCGTAGCTTATTTAGGAAACTACGGAGCATTAGGCGGCCACACAAAAGCCCAGCTAGTCCGATTAAGCACCAAGTAACAGCCCAGGATCGCGAAACACTGGTTTTTGTTACGAAAGTGAGAAGGGCCAATAGTAAAAATATCATGGCCCAAGCGCCGATAATTGTGCCTAGCTCGTGTGTTTTTGTCGATCCGCGCCAATTGCGATAAAGATTGAAAGAAGGGGCGATTGCTGTGAAAAGGGCAAGTGCTAGTACTATTGCAGTTATGTATTGAGGTTTCGGAGGCCAAGCCCCCAACGTAATATAGTGCGCTATCAGTGCCGACACGAGCATGACAAGCCAGTCAAACGTTCTCAATAACCAAGAGAATAAGAGAGAATGCTCCCGTAAAAAGCCTTTGCTATGCATCCTTGTAAAAATCCTTTACGTATTGGGGCGTGGTTGCGTATATCATGGAACAGCGGTTATTATAGCAGCATATAGTCAGTGAATGATTGTTTAGAAGGCAGATTGACACCTCGCTCTAATTGTTCGAATTGAGTTGGCCAAATATTCAAAAATATATTTCTGATTAAGCTAAAGCTTTATCAATAAAGTCCTTCAAATTTATCTTGAAATTATGGACATCGAACTTTATTGCGTGATTTCGGATTTTCTCAGGATCAAAAGTATCATTGGTGCTTTCAAAATGTTCAATGGCTTGATTAAGTGACTGTGCTGTCTGTTCATGGAACAAAATACCGGTTTCTCCGTTCACGACTGTTTCAAGCGCGCCTCCTTTAGCAAACGCTATAACTGGCCTGCCTGAAGCCATTGCCTCAAGGGGGACTATCCCAAAATCCTCAATGCCTGGGAAAATTAATGCTCTACATCTTGAGTAATGCTTTTTGAGTTCTTGAAATGATTGTTTTCCTAAAAGTGTAATGTTTGGGTTTGCAATACGACGATAGTGCTTAAGTTTTTCACCTTCACCGATTATAACCAGCTTCTTACCATTTGAGTTAAAGGCATTAATAGCAATGTCCGCGCGTTTGTAATCAACTAGTTGTCCAACAAGCAAATAGTAATCGTCCTTCTCTTCCGAACATGTAAATGCACTAAAGTCTACAGGGGGTTGGATTACTGTTGATTTGCGTCCATAGTAATTTAGTATCCTCTTAGATACGTAATTCGAGTTTGCTATAAAGTGCTTAACTCGGTATGCAGTACTAAAATCCCACATTTTTAAATAGTGAATAAGCAAAGGCATCAGTAAACGCTTTAGAAAAGATGATTTTGACCTGTATTCATAATACATATCCCATACATATCTCATAGGGGAATGACAGTAACAAATATGAATGGCATCAGGGCCGGGAATAATTCCTTTGGACGGTCCAGACTCGCTAGAAATTATCAAGTCATAACTCGTTAAATCTAACTGCTCGAGAGCTAAAGGCATTAACGGTAAGTAAGATTGGTACAATCTTTTTGACAATGGCAGCCTATTGATGAAAGTAGTACCTTTGATCCTTGATAATATATTAGGTGATACGCTTTCCGGATCAACGACATGACAAAAAATATCAGCGTGTGGATAAATTTCGAGTAGTGCTTCAATTACCCTTTCACCACCCCGCATATTAACAAGCCAATAGTGTACGATTGCGACTTTCATACTAATTCCCGTGGTTGTTCAGTTTAAGCACCAAACCAATTTTTTACGTACGTTGTTCCAATTAATGAATCGAGGTGTTTTGTGTCTTCGATAAAGTACTGTTCGAGTGACGTACGATCACTGGGAGAAAGAGTGGGCATCTCTTCATTTCGGTAGCTACGATACAAGAGAAGAATTATCCTGCTGTGCTTAATCTTACCCACCAAATTGGGGAAACCTAAGTCCCTAACCAGTGAGGCCATCGTTTTAAGCAGCTTGGCAATGTAAAAGGATCGTGCCTTCTCTGCGGATCTAACAATACCTATGTTTGATGGGTCATAAAAATCAATGCCTAAAAATTCGCATATTGTGGCGGCGTAATCAGATTGGGAGTTCTTTAGGGTGCTGAAATCCAAAATGCAGATATGTTGGCGCGGAAATAACCCAAAGTAACCATTAAGATGCTTAAAATACAGGCTGTTATCGATGATCTCAGGATGTTCTTCAATTGCGCTCCAGAAATCTGTTTTCGTGATGCCGCTTCTTACTAAGTAAAGATAGTGAGAGAAACTTCGATCTACAGGGTTTCGCAGTGAAGTAAGTAATTTAATTTCTGGATTAAAGCTATAAATACGGTTTGCGGCATCGAGACTAAATAAATAGTCGTGGCAGATCTCTCCACTTGCTGAAAAGTTAGAATTTACGCTTTTGAAAAAACTGAGATACCAGCTTGCGCCTTTCTTAAAGTATCTATCAAAAAAATAGATATCTTTGCATTCTGGAACAAAGCATTGAGGGTGTGATCGTAAGTATTCGAAAAGCCATGAAGAGCCTGTTTTGTCTGGACCTATAAAAATAAAACTGGGAATGTTGTTACTACTTTCCATCAAATGCACCCTCGTAAGCCTCGATATACTGAGTCACGCATTTTTCCAGTGAAAAATCATGAGCTTTATCTACGCATAAGCTATTCATTGATCCTAGGCTTTCAGGGTTTTCTAGAATTCTGTCCAGAATCGATAGCAGTTGTTTGGGGTTGTCAGGGTCGTAAATCCATCCAGTTTGTCCTTCATCTATGGATTCGGGTATTCCACCTCTATTACTTCCTATAACGGGCTTGCCGTAGTTATATGACTCATAAACAACCCTGGGCAGTGGGTCGTGCCATAATGAAGGTACTATAAGAACGTCTATATTGGGAAAGAATTCTTCGGGGGAGATCCAGCCGCTGAATGAGATGTGCTTCTTGTCAATGACACTATGCTTCAGCGTTTCTACATACTTACTATCGCCATCTCCTGCAATTAATACAGAATACCTGCTGCTGTCCAGTTGGGTTAGTGTATCCAAGAGCTGGCTTAGCCCCTTTGAGGGATGCAGTCTACCGATGAAACCAAAGACTACATGCGAATCAGCACTTCTTCTAGAAAAGGCTGGCGTGCGATTGAATGCGCTATAGATAACTAGTTTCTGAGTGGCTTGATCAAAGTATTTTGAACGTAAATGGGTGTTCAGTATAAAATTGCTATTACCTACAACTGTATTGATTTTGTTGGAAAAGAACTTTCGGCGTTGAGTCAGCAGCCTACATTTAAAACATCTTTTGTCACATGTTTTACCGTGAGACAGCATTGTCCCTTTGGCACAAAGCAAATAATAACCACGTAACGTATGAACGATTGGAATCGACATCAAATGTGCTGCACGCCAAATGCCAATGCTAACACCACCTAGATTGTTTGTGTGTACTACATCGGGAGTCTCTTGATTCAAAATGTTGATGAAAAATTTTGTGTATGAGTGATTGATCTCACCGGATATTTGCCAAGCTATTCTTCCTATAGGTGTTCGGATTGAAGTGGTTGGCGACGAACCAAAATTTGTGTCTTTAATATAATAAACCTTAATGTCATTGACGGTGTCAATGAATGAATCACATGCGTTCCCAGCAAGCGAAACGATGACGACCTCATGGCCTCTGCTCTTTATACCTTGAGCCAAGGTTTCTACAGAACGTTCTGCACCACCAAGATTCCAAGGATAATAATAATTATTAAATATTAAGATTTTCATGCTTTTAACTGCGTTTACCTATTTCTCGAGCAGGAACACCAGCAACTATACAATAGGGGGCGATATCCTTAGTGACCACTGCTCCTGCACCTATCACCGCGCCCGTCCCAACGTGTACCCCTGGAAGAATGACGGCTGATGTTCCTATCCAGACGTCATCATTTATAATAATTGGTTTAGAAATTGACGCCTGATCTTTTATGAGTGCGGAACGTGCAATGCCATGATTGCCTGCTTGTATACTAACTTTGTTTGCAATGCGAACGGCGTTTCCAATAGTGATATTGCCCGATAAAAAACTGAATTCATGAACGGAGCAGTGATCACCTATCGTTACGCAACCCTTAATGACGGTGTAGGGAAAAACTACGCTGTGTTTGCCAAGGCCCTTTAATCCTTTATGCTCAGACGTCAAAGCTATCCTGCTTGTTGCCTGTCTAAATCGAATTATAGAATTCAGGATTCTCATTAAGGATATAAGTTTTCTAAACATTAGTCAGTACCTGCTAAAACATAGCGATGGACTTCGTTTGAAACCTTGTTCTTCAGGTGTGCCATGGGTAATCCAGATACGAACGCTTCTGGCCGGGCTAATGCTAAACTGCTTGCGTAATGAGCAACGGCTACGATGCGTTCCTTGCCCAATTTGGTGACCCTGCTACCGTAGTGAAAGCAGCGGCTGGTATCTCCAAATACCATTGTACCTTTAGGTGCGGTGAGTGTCTTGATGCAAGAGCTGCCTATTGTATCCTCAACTTCTTGATCCGAGACTCGATATCGTTTGGTTGTCCATTTGTAATTAAGTTTCTTTCTGAGCGCTGAAGATTTAGTGGCATCTATAAGAGTCAATGGGCCGTCGTTGATTGACACATCTGTGGCATAAATAAACACCTTAAGTTGAGTGGTATCTAGGTTATCGCAGTGAAAAAGCTGGCTACCTGATGCTTGCTCTGGAGAAAAAGAAGATCTCCAAACACCCAGATTAACTAATAGCGGAACAGCTTGAAAGTATTCAGTAGCGATACTGAGTATGTTCTCATCTAAAGCAAATTTTAGTAGTGGGTGATCTATACCAATTTGATCGTAAGGGACTAGTCCAGTATTAAGATAATCTTTTTCACTGCAGACATTGGGTCCGCAATTTTTGCAGGTGTTAAGTGAAAACTTGATTACTTCATTACAGTTAAAAACGTCGCCATTATCGACAACCAAAAAGCCTTTGTCATGAGGGACTTTAGCTGTATCCGGCTTGATTGCCGTGTGTGCTAGCTTTCGTCTTATTCTGTAGCTAGGGCTGAATGCATTGTAAAGAAGTGAATATAGGTGTCTGATACCTGCGCTTTGTGTCCTAAATATGCTGGCGGGATCTGATATGAATTTTCGTAAAGTTGGTGATGCCATAACGATGATTTCTCTAAATGTGCCCTTGCTTCTTAGCATGATAAAAAGATGCTATCCAATTTCTTGTTTGACAAGAGGTGAAATATTACTGCTTTGAAAATGATCGAACTAATAACGGCTAAACAAACTATGGTAAGCGATTGGTTGGTGTTGAGTATTAGGATTAGAAACCCCATACAGCAGATAATCAGTATGACTATCACGCCTACTATTCTATCGAAATTCGATAGAAAAGCTTGCAAATATTGCTTTGGACCCAAGGTGCTTGTGATTAGATACCCCAAGGCTATTGGCAGGATCAGATAGGATATTCCGCTATATTCTGGGCCTAACGTATACTCAAGAAAAAATGAATATCCAATAGACAGCAAAAGTGACGCAAGCCCATACATTCTAAGTTGTGACGCCGCTTCATTTGAGTTCTTTAGGAAGCCGGATTTATCTTTTGCATCGACATTCCTTAACATTTTGGGGAGATATTGAGTGAGGATGGATTGATGGGCTGTTTTATATAAGATGGATACCTTCAAGCCAATAACCAACCATGCTGCAAATTTTTCTTGTGAGGCCAGATTGGCCATTGGAATGAAAATTTGGGGTATAAGAGTTAAAGTTGCTCCATATATCATGTATGTAGAGTGGGCTAGTATGGGGGGGGGTGACCAATTATCTGTATTACTTGTAACGCGATTTTTTCTAAGTGTAGAAACCTTGTCCGTGGTTAGAACAACATAGCTATATACAAAGCTAAGTAATCGACTTAATGCAAGGCATAATATTGCATTAAAAAGATCGAGTGGAATTACTAATATTAACCCAAAAAAACCTATCTGAGGTATTACGCTGTTAGCAATTGTAGAATGAACAGGCATCAATGTGCCTTTTGTGGCTTCTGCTGTAAACTTTGAGAACGCCCAGGCTGTAACTGTGAGAGCAATTAGAATTGAGACTCCATCGCCATTAATGAGGTGAACTAGTAAGCCTATGACTACAATAAGAATTGATGAGGTAGCAATTTTTTTTAGGAGCGAGAAGAATAGAATGGACCGGCTTTCCACATCTCGGATAGATGGAGCTTCTCGAACGATTATTCCGCTACAGCCCAAGTCAACAAATAACACTACAATTGAGATCAGAAAAATGGTGCTGCCATAATCTGCCATATGATTGAGCGTAAGGCCTCTTGCTAGAATGATCGTGTTGATATACCCAAATGCAACACCAATAATTCTTAGCGCCAGTAAAATATTGGTTTTTGTAAGAACTTGATTAATCAATTTGGTGTTCTCACAGAAAGTTTATAATTGAAAGGGTTTTGCCTGCATGCAATCCACAGAAGGTGCATAGGGATACACCATAGTATGAAGAGAATGGGGGTTTGAGCTATTATCCCTCCAAAATGAAGAGTTAATATAAATCTAACTGCCATACTTAGGGGGTCTTTCTTTAATTGATTTGTATGTGTATTTAAAGATTTATAGAATATTCCTGACAGAAACCCTCCTAATATTACGCCAAAAAAATGATAGTTTAAGTACCATTGGCCGTGGGCAGCTATAGGCCATCCTCCTTCACTTTCCGGTCTGTAATGTTCTTGAAACCAGTGACCTGGATGTATGTATGTAGGTTTTTCTTTCCAAATTGCACGTGGGATAACACCTAAAGTACCGTTTACAAAATCCTCTCCATATCGCATGTTTCCCTGAGTTGCCCAATCCCTGTATACCAAAAGCATGAAGTCAAAATTATTCAGGTTTAGCCCTTTAGTTAAAGATCGGGCCAGTGATGAATATTTTTGGGTAAGATCTGTTTCGGACTGCCCTGTTGCAAGGTTTCTTGCCGCGTGTAGTCCAAGCGGTAAGCTAACAAAGAATATTCCAGCAACTATAAAAGAGAATATTCTCTTCCTGTTTGTAAGACGTAAGCTTAGACCAAAAAAAAGTATAACCATGGGAAAAACAACACCAGATCTGTCCCCTGTAACAAGCGTCAGTAGAATATTTAGGGGGAATATTATTAATGCGAGAGCTAATAATTTTCTATCAAGGTTTGTTTTGTGCAGCAGAATGAGAAGTAACGTAATAGCACTCAGATAATTGCTTAATAGTGGAATGGCTTTCAGGAATTTAAAATCACCAAACAAGGTTCCTTTTATTCGGATTTCAATCATTGCTTGAATGAAACCGCCGGCACTTATAACCGCCTTTGATATCATAAACAAAGAGATGGAAGTGAGTAGGACCGAGGCAATTATTATTGGATACACAGAGTAGTTTCGATTTATGCTTGGGAAAATGGGAAAGCACATCTGGGCTGTTTCACTCTTGATCAAATATCCCGGGATAAATGAAAGCAGCCAAACTACGGTTATAAGACATACTCCTATAAATTCATCATAATAACCGTCGAGAAAAAGTGATTCTGGAAAAGGGGTATCCATCGAAAACGCGATAAAGGCAGGGCGAACCCCGAAATCAAGAAAGAAAAAAAAGAAGTAAAAAAAAGCCGCATCGAAGTGCTCTTTAACGCAGACGCGATAAAAGAGTAGAAAAGCGGCAGCTAAAGACAATACAGACAGTATCATTTATATCAACACGGCTTTTTTCGCAGTTTCACTGTAGATTGCCTCAGCTATGCTATAAATCGGATCGTTTACTATATATTGCTTTAATTCTTCCTTCTTCGGCTTGTCTTTCGCGGTATGATGAGGGTTGTTGCGAGTCATGGTAAATACGATATCTTCTTGGTCTTTGCTCCAAGGAACTAGTTCCAGATTAATATTGTACCGGCTATTAATCTTTGCGATGACTTCGGAAGGGTTGTGAATTACGTCCTCGAATTTAAAAATCAGTATATTCTTAGGCTTCTTTAGTATTAATGAATAGAAGCTGATATACGCTTTTAAGCATAGGCTGGTGGTGAGCCATGCTTGTCTGTTCATGGCACCGGCGATTGCATCTTCAGGCCTCCGAACTAGTATAACGGTAGGGATTGACCTTTCAGCGCTGTAGATAGCTTGCATGGGAATATGAAGATGATGTGCAATAGCAATTTCTGGATTCCAGCTTTTCACGACTTTATATAGGAACGTGTTAGATGATCTTGGAAATCCTTCGATGCAAAGTTGAGTTCCACTCTGAGCAATTCGGTTGTTTTTCCAGAAAGGCCATATTCTCATTAGAAAAAAGGCGATCCGGCTAGATCCAAGTAAGTTTCTGAGTTTGTAGCGTGTTCGATATGCTGAGTCGATTAATTGCATAGGAAGTCAACCGTCGTTTTGTAACTGGGCACTGGTCTGCAACTAACAAGAGATCGAAGAGCGTATAAGTAAAAACCGGTGTAGATGAGTGCTGTATCTTTCAGTGACAAGGACTTGCGCCATGAACGATTTTCTCTTAGATGTATGCCGGATTCTTTTTTGCTGGCTGTTTTTACTACTGTTTTTCTACCGAGCAATGTTGGCTCATAGAATATTGGTTCTTCGGGGATGTTAAGGTAGGCGCAGATTTTTCGTATTGATTGTTTGCTGGACGTATTTGTCGTTAGTGTCTCGTAGGTAAAAAAATAGGCATGATTTTTTCCTATCTCTATATACCTAGAGAGTTGTCGCCAGGCTATATAGGATTCTTTGATTTTCGTGAGGGCTGATATCGTTATCCCACGTCTTTTACGATCATTGAGTATGCTTGCGGTTACATGAAACGGGTTGCGTAAAATAACAACGATTTTCCCTTCAGGGAACATGTTCTTAAAAAAAGGAAAAATTGTTATCGGGTCACCACCAACCTCTTTTATACCCCACATTTTGGGAGCGTATCTTTGTTCGCAAGCCTCGACAAATGACGTAATGTCAATATATAGCAAATCCCTCAGCGAATGGAGTTTAGAGTTGGACAGCTTCTTGCCGCAGCTTTTAATGTAAGTGTCCAACTTAAAGCCATCCAGGCTTTCATTGTTGAGGGCTGTGCCTTTATTTCGCCATTGTTTTATCGAATCACCTTCAATGGAAAAATAGCGGGAACTTAAATCGTCAAAGCCATTTGGGATGTGGGTGGACAGATACTTCAGTTTCAGTTCATATGGGTATACAGGAAGATATTCGGATCCATCGAATAGATTTTGAAGTAGCGTGGTCCCAGACTTTCTTGAGCCATAGAACAACACGGGTGATTCAAACCATGGTGTGTAATTCATCAGTGAGTTTGTTCCTGAACTTCGACTAAATTGCCGTACTTGGTTTCTGTTAGATGATACTTGAAATCGAAATTTTGGTATTTGCTGGACAAAAATCTGTTAGTAACTTGCAGTATAGTATCGCTATCAAAATATTCTGGTGAGTTCTCCCACTTCAACTGCGCATTTTTTACTCTTTGTAGCAGGGTGTTTTTTATGCCAATTGAAATGCAGGCCGTTGATATTATGCCCGCAACATTCTTTAACATATGTTGAAGTATGAAGTTGTTGGATCTAATTTTGTCCTGAAGAATCGGTGTCGAGAAAGTGTTTTTTGATATGGAGAGAATGTGAGACAGTGCTGCCGCCGATCTAAGAATAGAGTCTCCCTTGTCCGCTGAAAACAGTTCATTGATGCATGTGTCATCTACTTCATAACTGGATTGAGAATTGTCTAAATAATTTTTGGCAGTGGACTCGAAGTCTTTTTGCTTAACAAAGTTATAGTATTTAAAGTAATTGCGGTGATGGGTACCCCACTGCTCAACAAGATCGAGGCAGATCACTGGCTTTCCTAGATAGATAGATTCAAAGAATGATGTCGAAAGAAATTGGACTATAAGATCTGCTTTTACTGCACTTTCAATAAATGGAGTACCTATGTCTATCTCAACATTATTAAGTTCTGATAAGGAGCGGTACGCTTCTTGCGATTCGCCAGGGTGGGGCCTGAGAACTACGTCTATATCTGGGTTCGATATCGAAAATTGGTGTGCCGTAGCGATAAATTTATCAAGTGCAGTTTTGTAAAAACCCTGAAAATCGTCTTCTGGCCTAATTCCATATTTTTTGAGAGCCCAGTTGTATTGGTTTTGAGGCATTGTTGCCCAAAGAAAATCAGAAACAAAGAGAACCTTTTTATTGTTTGGAGTATCTCTACTTACAAGTTTGTCTCTGTCAATTAAGCTTAGCTTTGGACATCCTACTATGTAGATTCTGTTTTTAGGTACTCCGGCAACTTCATGTAAGAGTTTGGCGAATTCTTCGCCCCATACCAGATGATACTCTACATCTCTATCATATTCTAAAGAGCAAGTAGTGTTTAGCTTCTCTTCATAAAACCTTGGATCAATTAGTTGTTCGCTATGAAAGTGAACTAATTTAGAGTTGCTGCGGTGTTTCCATGCAAGAGTATTTAACGTACGTTTTGCGTTATATGATGGAGTAACCAGAAGGTCGCACTTTTGCTTCGAGGTTTTGAAGAATGAGCTTGTTCCGTTGCACCATATAGGATCTTGAGGCAGAAGGCTTATCTCAAGATCGAACTTGTTTTCTAAGATAGTTTTCAATATCGTGAGATATGGGAGTTCTCGGGTGGCAAGGTCAATTTGTATATTAATATGGTCTGTCATTTAGTTGGCTAACTCCCAAAGTTTTAGCGTGCGTCGTTCTGTATGCATGCTCGCTTTCCTCGTAAGCTTAGATTAACTTGTTTTTTTAAGTCTAATGCTTGAGGAGCTTTAATGATGAGGTTTCACTTCAAAGAATAGATTCACTATTAGCTACCATTGTGTGTTTCGTCGTTAAGCATCGGGTAGGTTCTGGTTGGTTTTTTGTTTCTCCAATGATAAGTGCTTGGAAAGTATTATTAACAAACCAATTACAAATCCGAAAAGTAAGCCAGAAATTACAATTAGAGTTCTATTGGGTCTGGACTTCTCTTGCGGAACAACTGGTGGATCGAGAGTAGTGAATGCAAATTCATCCTTTATATTGGCCAGCACAATTGTTTGCATTTGGTTTTCGATCAAGCGATAAAATACGCTTTGCATATCTACCAATGGAGTTTGTTCAATGCTCTTTTTCAAGTAGGTGATGCTTTTTTCCGCTTCAGCCTTTTTTTCCTCTCTGATTTTTAGATTTAGGTCTCGTATGATGTTGTGTGTCCATGTTTTCGCTAATTCAGGGTCATAAGATGATACTCGGATGGTTATTAACCCTGTCTCCATGTCTTCAGATACGTTTAAACTGTCAGTGATAAATATTTTATACGCATCCCAGTCTGAAGGCTCCAGACACTCTTGTTCTGGCAGTGGGTGGGAGCGAAATAAAGACATTGCAGATTTTTTAAGCCTGGACAGGCTGGAGGGGGGCTTCCATTGTTGCGTGGTATGGTCCCAAGAGTCTATGAAAAGATGGCGCTTAATGTCGTAATTGTTAATGAAGTTGTTGATGAACTTTCTCGATTTAAGGATTGCTATATACGTTGTGCTTTCATCCGCTCCGTTGCCTAGGTTGATTCCGGCGAGGCTGGCGATGCTTCCTATCTGGCCACCCAAATTAGAAAGGGGGTTGGTTTTGGAGGCCAATGCAGGTGCTAGAACAGAACTGCTTTGATAAACATCAGGCGTATTCAGAGCATAAATGATTGCTATTATAAAAAGTGAGCACGAGCATAGCGCAATAGTCCTTTTGCCGCTCCATAGCAGCTTCGCTAAGACTGAAATGTCGATGTTTGTATTTGAGTCGTTTGAGATCATGTTAGTTGTTTGTATTGTCTAGTTAAAAACTCGCAACCGCAGCTGCGCCAAGGGCGATTTGGTAAAATACTTGGGAGATGCTTGTCCAAAGTGTTAATGGTTTGATGCGATCAGCATCTAGAGGAACGACAACTGTATCCCCGGGTTCCACTTTATAGTTGTTCGCTTTGAACCATCCCGAATGCTCTGGAAGAAAAACACGACCGTTTGCTTTTACTACATAGATTCTTTTCTTGTCTGCTTTTTGCGTGATGCCACCGCTCATTTCAATGTATTTTTCGCTGTCGGCATTTGATTCAAAAATGTGTGATGTTGGGAATTGTACTTCTCCCACAACCGTAACTGCTTGCTTTTTCCTAGGGATCGTCAATGTATCGCCATCTTTTAACTGGATTGGTTGTGCTGCATCGTTTATAGCTGCTTTCAGGTCGATAACCATTCTGCCTAAAGGTCGTACTGCATTTAGACTCTCTAATAAATCTTGAGCTTCGTTTACGGCAATTTTTTCGTGTTCTGTTTGTGTTTCTAGGTTGGCAGCAGCGATTTCACCTTCAAGTTTGTCGCGTAATTCCTTTAAGCGCTGCGCTTCGAGCGCTCTTAGTTCTTCCCGGGTAAAAATTGCAGCCTCTGGGTAGGCCCATTCATTCAGCCCGCCAGCGCGCTCAATCACCTGAGCCAATGTTTCTCCCCTTTTGATTTTATATTGGCCGGGGAATTTCACTTCACCTTCGATAGTGACCGTTTCTTGGTCCATCCAGTTGGGTAGGCGCTTGATATGCAGCTGGTCTTCTTCTTTCAGTGCGGTGCTGCCGCTATTGGCTAGGTCAACGTTAATGTGTTGGATGCTTTGTTCTTCTGTCTCACTGTATGTGATGCGTGTGATCTCTCCGCGCAGCCCATAAGCGTTTTGAGTGAGCCCGCCTGCCAGCATTACCATATCCTTGGCGGACATGCTGGGATTTAGCGGGTATTCACCGGGGAACCGCACATACCCCGATACATTGACAGTTTGTTTGCGCAGCTGTTTGTTTGCTTGTACTTTTAAGCGAGCAACCAGATCTTTAAGTTGATCGCTGCGTGGGGTCTCAAAGTTAAATACATACAACTTGTCGCGTGTTTTTAGCTCTATGTTTTCAGCGCTGGCTGGGTTTTTCAGGGCTTCGCCTAAGCTGAAGGTGAGCACTGTTTTCTCTCTGGTTGGTTGGGTTTCCCGTTCGATCAGTGCCACGTTTAGATCAGGAAACGGCAGCAGCTCTTCAGCGCTATGAATGATATCAGTCACTCTCATGCCTGGATGCCAAGCGAAGCCCCCTGGGCGTTCCACGTGGCCTTCCAGCATAACCACGTCTTCCATTGTTTCCAGAACTGAAAACACTTTGATCATGTCGGCGTCTTGTACCTTGGTGTTTTTGCCGCTTTGTTTGGTTAGGTCGGCATCCACCAGAGTCCGATTGCCTTTGGCATCTATGCGCTCAATGCGTGTTACGGCTGGGTAGGCTGTTGGCGTGTAACTGCCAGCTAGCTCGATAACTTCGGCGGCATATTTCTCTTTTTTCAGCTCATATATGGCGGGGCGCTTTACTTCGCCACTCACGCCGGCCGTTGCGCCTATGGGAGGGATAAAAATAACATCACCGGGCAGTAAGCGAGCGTCTTTGCTGGTATCGCCGTTTAGTAGGAGATCATATAGATCCAAGGAGGTGATGAGTTTGCCTTGTCGTTTCAGCTGGATGTTGCGTAAAGAGCCGATTTTGCTGATGCCGCCTGAAGCAAATAGGGCGTTGGTCATGGTGGACAGAGAGCTGACGGTGTAGGAGCCGGGTTGCAGCGCTTCACCCAGCACAAAGATACGAATTGAGCGGAGTGTGCCCATGGTGACACTGGCTTTGACGCCAATCATCTGTTGTTGCACAGTGTCTGCAAGCAGTGCGCGGGCGTCAGTAAAGCTTATGCCTGCAAGTGTAATGGGGCCGATCTCGGGTAGCTGGATTTGGCCTTCTCGGTTGATGGTCAGGCTGTAACTGTTGTTTTCTTTACCGTAAAGCTGAACCACCAGGTTGTCCCCTGGGCCTAGCACGTAGCTGTCAGGAGGAGGAATGTCGCTGGCGGGGGTGAAAGCATCCGGGGTGCCGCTGAATAGGTCGTAGCCGAATTGTTTTAGCTGTCCTTTTGTAGTGGTGTCGCTGGCTGACTCATTCAATTTATCGGTTTGAATGGTTTTGTTGGCTGCATCTTCCAAGGTGGTGTTATCTTGAGCGGTGGTGCGCGTTACTGTCTGGTTGGGTTGCAGGTTGGGCTGAGCTGGCCCGCTTGCAAGCCCCATCTGATTCAGATCCACGCCGTACTGGCTGGCCAGTGCTCGCTGCTGTTCTGGTGAGAGGCTTTTGAACATCTCAATCTGTTGTGTCGTAGGGGTAAAGCCAAAGGCAAGGCTGCCCCAAAGGGCGCCCAACAGCAGGATTATCGCTAAACGCAGTGTATAAAAGGTTTGCCGCTTGTTCGTTTTCATAGGTTTGCTATTTACCATCTCGCTTCCCAGGCAAAATAGGCTCCGGCACCGCCGATGGTTTCTTTTGCGTAGGTTAGGTCTTCACTTTGATAATCCAGCCCAAAGGTGAGCTGCCAAGGGTTGAATAGGATGCTGTAACGCGCATCTGCCAACCATAAATCAGTTCTAATCTCTCGGCTCAGGGTGTTGCCGCCTCGGTTGGGTTGATCGGTGCCATCCCGGTTCAGTTCCACTTTCGATACCGACCAGCTTATTTGCAGATCATCCCCCACAAACATGTCGTGCGCAAAGGTTAGCATGCGAGTGTCGTTGTCGGTACTGGCACCGATCGCACGATTGCGGTAACGATAACCAGTTTGGTAAATACTGTGCTCGTAGGCATAGTTGGGGCGATCGCTTCCTTCCCCTTTGAAGCCCTCTGCCGTGGTGTCGCTGTATTCAAGATAGAGGCGCTGGTGGAGCTGTTCACTAATTATGCTGGCATCCAGGCCCATTAGCATGGTGAAGCGACTGGGGAGGGCCCCTGATTCATCTTCGCCAACCCACTGGCCGTAAAACCCTACGCCAGTTTGTTCAAATAGTGTGCCACTTAAGCGCCAATCAATGCCGCCGAGCTGGTTGCCTGGTTCGTTGCTCTGGTCGACTCCGTCATCGCCTCGGTTATCGCGACCTAATAATAGATCAACGAATGTACTGAAGCTCTGCGGTCGGCCTTCGCCGCCCCATTGAGCGGTGCGGGTCAGTCCGATTTCAAGCGGTTGTATGGGGCGAAAGCTGAAGCGTGCGCCCCATAGCAGGGCGTTGCTTACGTATCGGTTGCTTTCAAGTTGGGCCATGAAGGTTTCAAAATGCCAGGGGCCGATCCAACTGAGCCAGGGTGTTTCGAACGCTGCGGAATGGTTGCGCTGTAGGCTTAAGCTGGGGGCAGGGCGTGCGTTGGTGCCCAGTATCAGGTTGTTTTGCCAGCCGGGGCCCCACCAGCGCTCTACTGCACCGGCGCTAAAGGCCCAGTTGCCCAGTAGCAGGCTGACATAGGAGCCATCGAGTTTCCCATTGGAATCGCCGTTGGCGTCGTCGGTGTAGGATATTTTCAGGCGGCCAGTAAGGTTTTGGCTCATCCAGTCTGCACTGAGGCTGGTTTGGGCCTGATCTCGTTGGCTGTCGCCGAAGTCAGTAAACAAGTGAGGGCTTTGGCGTAGGTCGCCACGCCACTGCAGGCGTACGTCGTCACTGGTATCTCTGCGTAAGGCGAAACGCACGTAGTTGAGGGACAGTTGTTGCCCTGGGGTGAGTCGCTCAGCCTTGGCCGTGTCCATATCGTGTTTTATGCCGCTCCACATGAGGGGCCAAGTGGTGACTGGGGTACTGATGATGCCAGCATCAGAGAGAACTTGTATATGGTGGCGCAAGGTCTCGTCGCCGGGGTTGATCCATGGCCCGGCGTGAGCAGCGTTGGCCACCATTACGCCCAGCAGTGAACCGGTAAAGGTTGCGACCATGCGTCGGATTCGTTTTTGCTTGTTTCCCTGCACGGTGACGATGATCCATTTCTCCTGTTGGTTCGGGGGCTATTTTGCAGCGCTGATAGGGGGGATGCAAGAACAACTGGATGATTTTTAACAAGGATTTTGACTGCGCCTGACTTTGCCGGTTTGTAGTTGTGATTGAGTTGCATTACTGTTGCTGGCCTATAACAAATCAAGGATTGAGGTTGGTGATGTCATTTTCAATATTTCAAGTGGATGCTTTTGCTTCTCGCCCATTCGAGGGCAACCCTGCAGCTGTTGTGCCTCTTGATCAGTGGTTGCCTGATGATGTGATGCAATCCATTGCTGCCGAGAACAACTTGGCAGAGACGGCGTTTTTCGTACCTGAAGAAGATGGCTTTCGTATACGCTGGTTTACGCCGACAGTGGAGGTGAAGCTCTGTGGCCACGCCACTTTGGCGGCTGCTTTTGTGTTGTATGAAAAGCTCCACTGGGATCAGGCTCAGGTTGTTTTTCAATCGCTGTCTGGGCCGCTGACCGTGGTTAGGAGTGGCGGACTGCTGACGTTGGACTTCCCAGCCCAGCCCGGCACCCTATGTGATGCACCAAGTGCCTTGGTGCGAGGGTTGGGGGTTCAGCCTCGGGAATGTCTGGCGTCAGAAGACTATATAGTGGTATTGGAGACTGAGCAGCAATTGGCCGGTTTAGAGCCTGATATGGTTGCTCTTATGGAGTTGGATCTGCGTGGGGTGGCAGTGACGGCGCCTGGTGAGCATAAAGACTTCGTTGTGCGTTTTTTCGGGCCCCGCTGTGGTATCCCGGAGGATCCGGTGACTGGGTCGGCTTATACTCAATTGGCGCCTTATTGGGCCCAGCGCTTGGGGCGGGATCGAATGGAGGCTCGTCAGATTTCGGCCAGAGGCGGAGATGTTCGTTGCGAGCTGGCAGGAAAGAGGGTCAAGATATCCGGTTCTGCGGTGTTGTTTCTGGAGGGTGAAATACAGACCTAGGTGCTGACTTTGCAGTCACCGATGCTGCCTTCTATAGTTAAAGGCCACGTATTACGGGCCTTGTGACCATTATTCACGCAAAAAATACCGGTTATACGATCTATTGATTTCATTTATGCAGGAGTGGTCATTAGAATGCCCACCATCTGCAGTAAAGCTCGTACTTGCTGCGATACCAAATTCCTAAACGTAGAGGATCAACCATGTCTAACTACTCCACTTTTACTGACGAAGCAGCGTCTGTAATCGCCGCTAACGGCCCTACCTGGGGCGCGATCAATCCTGAGTCGGTAGCTCGTATGCGTCTGCAGAACCGTTTCAAAACCGGTCTGGACATCGCCAAGTACACTGCCAAAATCATGCGCGAAGACATGGCTGCTTACGATGCTGATTCCGCTCAGTACACTCAGTCTCTGGGTTGCTGGCACGGTTTTATCGGTCAGCAGAAGATGATCGCTATCAAGAAGCACCTGGGCAACACTAAGCGTCGTTACCTGTACCTGTCTGGTTGGATGGTTGCTGCTCTGCGTTCTGACTTCGGCCCTCTGCCTGATCAATCCATGCATGAGAAGACGTCTGTTTCTGGCCTGATCGAAGAGCTGTACACCTTCCTGCGCCAAGCTGATGCGCGTGAACTGGGCGGCCTGTTCCGTCAGTTGGACGCTGCTCGTGAAGCGGGTGATTCTGCCAAGGCTGACGAAGTGCTGAGCCAGATCAACGGTTTCGAAACTCACGTTGTGCCTATTATTGCTGATATCGACGCTGGTTTCGGTAACGCAGAAGCCACTTACTTGCTGGCCAAGCAGATGATCGAAGCGGGTGCTTGCTGTATCCAAATCGAAAACCAGGTTTCTGATGAGAAGCAGTGTGGTCACCAGGACGGTAAAGTAACCGTTCCTCACGAAGACTTCCTGGCTAAGATCCGCGCTGTACGTTACGCGTTTATGGAGCTGGGTGTAGACGACGGTGTGATCGTTGCCCGTACTGATTCCTTGGGTGCTGGCCTGACCAAGCAAATCGCTGTAACCAAAGAGCCGGGTGACCTGGGCGACCAGTACAACAGCTTCCTGGATGGTGATTACATCGAAAGCGCCGACGACATTGCTAATGGTGATGTGGTTGTTAAGGCCAACGGTAAATTGTTGAAGCCCAAGCGTCTGCCTTCTAACCTGTTCCAGTTCAAGAAAGGCTCTGGTGTTGATCGTGTTGTTCTGGACTGTATTACTTCTCTGCAAAACGGTGCTGATCTGCTGTGGATCGAAACTGAGAAGCCCCACGTTGGTCAGATCGCTGAAATGGTTAACCGTATTCGTGAGACTGTTCCAAACGCGAAACTGGTTTACAACAACAGCCCATCTTTCAACTGGACTTTGAACTTCCGTCAGCAGGTATTTGATGCGTGGAGTGAAGCTGGTAAGGACGTTTCTGCCTACGATCGTAACAACCTGATGAGCGTTGAGTATGACGAAAGCGAACTGTCTAAAGAAGCCGATGCCAAGATTCAGGCGTTCCAGAAAGATGCCTCACGTGAAGCGGGTATTTTCCACCACCTGATCACTCTGCCGACTTACCACACTGCTGCGCTGTCCACTGACAACCTGGCTAAAGGTTACTTCGGCGATCTGGGTATGCTGGCGTATGTTGAAGGCGTTCAGCGTAAAGAGATCCGTCAGGGCATCGCTTGCGTTAAGCACCAGAACATGGCCGGTTCCGACATGGGCGACGATCACAAAGAGTACTTCTCTGGTGATGCGGCTCTGAAAGCCTCTGGTAAAGACAACACTATGAACCAGTTCTAAGGTTGATGTGTTAAACAGATAAGATTATTTATCTGATAAAAAGGGCCGGTTGGAAACAACCGGCCCTTTTTTTGTGAGTTTTTTGTGCGCTGGTTTTGTACGTTGTAATTGTGCAACAGGTCAAACGCTGGCGATCAGTGCCTTTAGCCGTGCAGCCTGCCTCCAAGCGGGTGCATCCAGCAGGAATAATGGTGAGCTGGGGGAGATGGCTTTCAATTGCAATGCAGCCGCGCGCCGTTGTGCCTGACAGCCGTGTTCCAATACTGCCAGACAGTTGTGCTGGGTGGCCTCTTTTCCTGCCAGGTAGCGGCTACCGGCTTTGAAGGCGCTGCCGTGATTTGTCCACCATGCTACCACTTGCTGTTGATTGGGCCATGGCAGGTCTTCGTCAGGATCGCTGTCTACGGCGTCGTCGTCCGGGTCATCGTTGGGGCCGCCGGTGAGGTCTTCCGGTGGAGCTTGCTCCAAATCGTTCTCTACCAAATCCAGCCCGGTGATGATGCAGAATGCATGTGCTGCCAGGCGGCTTAGGGTCTTATCCTGCATGAGGCGTAACAGCGCGGGTACGCTGGCGGGGTCACCTAGTTCTCCTGCCATGTGTATTAACAGGCGGCGATCGGGGTTCTGGCTGGCCAGGGATGACAAAAACAGGTGTGCTTCTGGCAGGGGCATAAAGGCGGCCAGTAGTGCCAGTGCTGACTTTGTTAGTGGGGATGATAGCGAGCCAGGCTCCAGAGCGATCTGTCGAAGGTACGCCAATGAGCGCTCTCGTTCACCCAGCATTGCGCAGCTGCGAGCGGCCATAAATCGAATGTCGGCACGTTCATGGTTTAGCAGGGCCAGGCAATGGGGCAGTAGATCCAGCATTCCGATTTCACCCACCGCTTGTAGCGCGCATGCAAGCATGCTCGGCTCCTGTTGGGTGATGGCTCGTTCGAATTCGGTGTCGGCGTGAATTTGATGTTGTCGGTACAGGTGCAGCCCCACCTGGCGGAAGAATGTGGAATTGAATGCCAGCAGGTGGGGGATCAGTGGTTGTGTAAAGCTCAGTGGCACCCAGGAAAACGCATCCAGCAGGCCTTTTTGAAGGTCGCTGTCTGTTTCTGCCAGGGCCAGCAGCTGCTTCAGTCGAGGAGTGTTTTTCGATTCCAGGGTCAGAATACAGGTAAGAAACAGAAGCTCTGGGGAGGGCTCTTCCAGTGCCTGCATTACGATCTGAGCCGATGGGTTGGGGCTGACACGGAGTCCGTCCAATAATGCGTCAATCCGCAGATCCAGCAACATGTTGTCCTGCAGGGAGCGACTCGGGCCACTGATCAGGTCCTGCCGTTGTGTATATAGAAAGGCGGCTTCCAAGTACTGTTCGAGCACTTGGGGCAGTTCTTGCGGATGCCTATAAGTATAGGATTGGGCGTTGTTGGTTGGGGCCAGTATCACGGTCACACCTTTATTCGTCGTCGGACATGTCCAGTTCGGCCAATTCGAGGTATTCCTCCACGGAATCCTCAAGCCATTCAATGAAGCTGGGAACCTCTGCTTCTATCTCGTGATGGTATTGCAACAGGGGCCATTCTCCATCTTGAGAGGCTGCGACGGGGTCCAGCAAATATTTGGTTGCGGTGATGAGTGAGGCGCCGATTACCAGGCTGCGGGCGGCAACGTCGTCGCCTGAGTCAAGGGCAGACTGCTTCCAGGCGCTGAGGTCGTGCTCGTTGGTGATACCCAGAAGCTCTTCAAGTGGAACCAGGTCGACGCCGCCATCGATTTCTTTCCAGCCATTGTGGAGCAGCAGAAACGCGCGGTAGGAGGGCGGTAACGCTGTGCCCAGTATGCTTTCCAGTTTCTGGATGCTGGCTTCTGCGGCGGGCTCTCCCAGTTCCTGTTCTGCGTCCAGCTCTATGCTGTCGTAGTAGCGTTGGCGTGCTTGGATACCTTCGGTTATGGCTTTTTCCAGTCGCTGTTTTAATGCTTCCATGGGGTGTCTCACTCAGTGTTAGCAGTCGGCTTCAAACCCGGTTGGGTCGGGGTTCTTTTTAAGTTTTTCTTTGATTTGTCGGCCGCTGGCTTCGTTCACTTCTTTGTCGAGCCAGAGGAAGGGGCCTTGGGCGTTGCCACCCAGTTGCATTTCGTGAACGTGATCGGCCTGCATTTTCTTGGCTTTTGGATCATTGGTTTTGGCGCAATCGTCGTAAAATTGGGCATCCTGCTTGGCGGGGTTGTATTTGTCGTTCCAGCCGGAGGGCGCAGGTTTATTCCAGTCCCTGGCGTATTTGGCGGCCCAGCCGTTCCCGTTTTTTCGGGCCAGGGTGGGCTTGCCGTTGGCGTAGGTGTTGCGTGGTTTCATTTTGTTCTGTTTGGCGAGCGCATCCAGCTTTTTGGCTTTGGCCTGCATCTGTTTCTTTTGGCAATCATCCCAGCCTTCATCGCATTTTAACGTGATGGTGCCGGGTTTGCTTGAGCCCTGATCCAGTCCGGTCATGGTGGCGCCGGTATTGGGCGGCATGCCACTGGCAGCGCAGTTGTTCAGCATGGGCTCACCCAGCAGGTGTACGCTCTTGCCCTGAATTTTAACGGTAATGGAGCCGGGGGTAATAAACTTGGCGGGGCCATGGGTGTTGGCCGAAATCAGTCCGCCACCGGTGCCTTTGCTGGCCATGTCGCCCATGCTTTTGAAGGTGCTGCCACGGATGGCAACGTGGTTGCCTTCGATCTTCACGGTGGTGGAGTAGCCCTTTGGCGACATTCCGGATTTGGCGATGTTAGGTAAGGGCGAGGGCACAAAGGGGGCGGGAGGCCCCGGCATTTTGCAGACATTGGGAATGGTGGCTTTGGCAATGCCCATGCTGCCTTTGGTAACAGGTGTTTTGGGTGGGTGAATAGAGACGCTGGGCATGGCGATGTATCAACCTCGGAATGGCGTGGGGGTGATGTTGGTTTCAACCAGCGCAGCGGCGCGCAGGCCTTGCTCTGAGCTGGCCCAGAGCAGGTTGCGCGTGCCTTGCGCATAACCCCGTTGTGCCGCTTGGGTGGCTAACACCATGAACAGGGCTCCTGATGCTGCCCCCATGTCACCCCAGCAATCTGCCGGGCTGCAATAGCCGGTTGGGTCATCAAAGTACTGGGCCAGTTTCAGGCAGGTAAACCCCCACTCTTCACCTCGATAGCGTTCGCCGTTGATGTCGCAATAGACGGCATTAATAGGCGGTGCTGAGGGCGCAGAGCCCTGTACGGTGGCACGTATGGTGTGGGTCAATCCTTCTCCCAGGTTGATGTCCTGGGTTTTGATCAGTTTGGATTCCCATGCTGTGGCGGTGCTGGATATGGTGGCCATGGGCGTGCTGTTGTTAAAGTGCTGCATGCCTTTCAGGTTTGCCAATAAACAAAAACCGGCACCTTCTCCGGGAACGAACCCGGAGCGGGAGCGATCGCCTGCCAGTTGGCGGTTCTGATCGAGCCATTGCAGGGTGTCTGGATGGAAATAACTGTCGACGCCACCGACGATGCAGGCGTTGTATTTTCCTTGGTTCATGTCGTCCATGACCTGATCCAGCAGGGACAGCACTGCGCTGTGGCCTGCCATGAAGGCGCAGCGGTCGCCTATTTTGACGGGCAGTTCGGTTTCTCTTATCAGGCGTTGGCAGATTTGCTGGGCGTCTTGCTCGCTAAAGCCGGGCCTGGGCTCCGGTAATCCTAGCCATAAAGGGATGGTTGGCGGAGCAGGGGTGTGAGCAAAGGGCAGGGTGGCTTCTTGTAGTGCAGTTTGCGCCATAGCCAGCATGCGCTCATTGCAATTCAGGCGCGCATCCAGCACTGCGTCCATCGAGGCTGCCATGGGATCGCCGAGTAGATCCACCATAAAGGGGTGCTCGCTGCAGCTGCTGATGGCGGCCCGCACGGCGGCGGCAGTGGCCGCTGAATGTAGTCCGAGGGGGGTGCGTGCACCGGTAGCCACTACAAATAAAGGGGTACCCATCATTGGTACCTTTTCTGTCGGATAATGGTTTGATCCAGATAGTCGGCTTCGTTGCGACACAGCAGTGAGGTGGTCCATACCATTTTGAGCTGACGTTGATCCGGTTCAATGATCACGCTGGATAATTGCGCGCGATGCTCCTCTATACGGTTATCGATGTAGGTGGTGAAGGCGAGATAGACCCGTGGCAGTTGAAACTGCAGTTTTCCCTGCGGGGTTAGATGGATCAGCTCAATGGTTTCGCCGCCTCGCAGCGGCTTTTCACTTTGCTGATCTTTGGGAGCGCATTGCAGGCAGCGGCTGTCCCAGTCCAGAGGCAACAATGGGTGCCGCTGTTCTTGCCAGGCTTTATCGTAAGTGCCGGTTAATTCACGCCGAGGGCTCCAGAAGCTGTCGATGGCACCGAAGCCTGCGGGGCCAGCCTTTTTGGGGTCGCCTTTCAAATATTCAAATTGATGCAGGGGCATCCCCTGTTGAGCGGAGAGGGTGTCCAAGGCGCTGGCCACCACGCCGCAGCCAACCGGGTTTCGCGGATCCCATGTATGCTTTTTGGGGTTGGGGTGGCTGTGGTCGTAGCCACCAAAAGCCCGTTCGTAGCGAATGGGGGCCGATAGAATGGGGCGTGGCGTGGAGGGTTTTAACCCCATTATGCCCTGTTCCCAATGGCGCTCACCCAGCACTTTAAGCGCTTTTTGTTGGTCATTGATGCGCAGCGCTACGGCGAATTCCACGCTGGGTTTGCCGCCCGGAGCATGGGCTGTGCCGTTGACCAGGATGTCGGTGGCGGGTTTGCCCGCAACGACATCGGCATCGTATTTGAGGCTGGATTGGCCTGGTTCTCCAAAATATTCCGGCGCCAGCAGGGCCGGTGACTGCTCTTCCGCTAGGGATAGTGTCCCGGTTTCGCTGATGTCGTAAGTGCCTTTAACGGCCACCAGCCATTGGTGCCATCCGTTGATGTCCCGCCCCCAGCTTTTGCCCACTGCGAAAGGCGTTTTGTTGTTCAGCTCCCACATCAGGCATGCCCTGCGGTTGCAGAGTGCAAGTCAGCTGTGACGCGCTGATGGCTTGCCGTGGTGAAGTAGCCGCCCCATTGCAACTCCTGCTGATTCAATGGGTTCAGTTGCGCGCTGTCAGGCGGCAGACGCGATGCTTCAGGCAGCCGCAATTCCACCAGCCCGTTATTATGCAGTAACAGCAGATCCTCCATGATGCTTTGACTTTGATCCAGTATGGTGGCGATGGGTGCGCTGGCGGGCCACAGTCGAAACAGGTGCTCCAGGGCGATGGCCAGCTGAGCGTTTTTGACCTCCACCTGATAGCCGTTGGGGTGCTGATACCAGTGCGGCTGCACCGGCTGAAGGCAGGATGCCACATGGAGATCAATGAGTGAGCTTGTCTCCATGCTGGGGTGTGCCGCTTGCTGTTTGCTGAGTATGGGGGTGTGCAGCTGTCGGTAGCTGATTAGATCCACGCTATCTTCCAGGCTTGGCCCCGTTAACGCCTGACTTAAGAGTTGTTGAGGCAGGGCTGCATCCACTTTGCCGGAGGGATAATTATAATCGGCGTCGGCTATTGGATAGAGTCCGTAATGCTCTGCCAAGGCCATAAATTCGCTGCGCCAATACGCTTTGTTGTGCTCTGCCAAGAACTCGTGGGCCACATAACTGTAGTGGTTTTCACATACGAATCGAAATTCGTTTGCCAGTAACGTGGAAAACGGATGGGCTTCACTTGCCTGTGGCTGGGACAGTAATTGCGCCATCTTGCTGGCGGTGTGTTGTGCTTGCAGCGCTCTTTGTTGCAGTGTGCCGGTTTTACCGGTGTGCGCCAGCAGGTAATCCCGAACCATGCCTCTGATGTTCCAGCCGGGTTTGGTGTTGTAATTCAGATACAGCAGGCCGTTGTCGGTAAGGCGTTTTTGACACAGCACAAAAAGCGCGTCGCGAACGCTGTCAGGCACCCAGGAAAACACGCCATGTACGATGATGAAATCGAACTTGCCTTCCAGGTGATCGTCCGCCTGACAAAAATCCAAGGGAAAAAACCGGATGTTGTCCTGCTTTAGCTGCGTTTGTCGGTGTTGTGCCAGGTCGATTTGTGTTGCCGCGCTATCGATACCATAAAACTCAGACTGAGGGCGGTAGTACGCCATGGGCAACAGGTTGCTGCCATCGCCGCAGCCCAGCTCCAATACCCGATATTGGCGCAGATCTGGCGCGGGCCCGCCGTGCAGGCGTGATGCAAGCGCCAGTCGTTCCGGAGCCGTCCATTCTATGGGCTGACAGCGATAGGGCAGATGATCGTAGGGTGTTTGGTTCATGTCAGTTGATCTGCACGCAGCCGCCTTTGATGCGCTGGGTGCCGGTGGCGTGGGTGGAGACGTAGTTTCCCTTGATCAGAACCTTGCCTGCTCGGGTGAGGGTGATGCTGGCTTCGCCGCAGCGCAGCACGATTTGCTGTTTGGCTTGGATGTGCAGGTGTTGGCCGTCAGCATCCACGTCCAATTGCTGCCCATCCAGCTCGGTGGTCCATTGGGTTGGATCTTGGATGACACCGAGCACGACGGGCTTGGTTACGTCACCCTGATCAAATTGCAGCAACACCTCGGCTCCGAACGGAACCCGCGCAAGGTTCGCTATGGTGCGCGCAGGCAATGCCGCCGTACCTTCCTGACCCGGAAAAATCGTCAGTGGTTGGTGTTGCTGATTATAGCCAACAAACTGTCCAGTAATCACGCCATAGACTGGGCTGCGTAGCAGAGCGATGTCAGGGCTTTCGAATGCTGTCATAAATCATTCCTTCTTATTCAAGTCCTTCTGTTGATGCAGCTTAATTGATGCCCACTTTACTGCCCTTGACAACGACATCGCTGCTGGCTTTGATATTGATCTTGCCGCTGGCTTTGAGTTGAATGTCTTTTCCGCTGATTTGAATGGTGCCATCTTTTTTCATCGACAGGCTGGCTTTGCCTACTTTGATGATGAGTTCATCGTCTGCGGAAATCTGAATTTTTTTCGCTTGATGGCTGCTGGAGTCGCCGACGGAAATGCTGCGGTTTTTGCCCACGTTTTCGGACATGTTGACGGCGACCATCACATTCTTGCTGGCACCAACTTCTTCGGCTTTCACTGCGCCGACGGTCTCATTCATGGCGCCCCCTACCGTGACCTGATACAGGCCGCCCACGGTTAGTTCCTTGGCGGCTCCGACGGTTTCAGCGCTGTTGATGGAGACGGTGGTGGTCTGGTTCTGGCCCACCGAGGTGGACTGATTGCTGGCGACGGTTACCGATTGGTTGCCCTGTACCGTTTCAGTGTGATTACCCTGCACGGATTCAGTCTGGTTGCCGCCAACCGATTTGGTTTCGTTGGCATTGACGGTGACCCCGCGGTTGTTTTGAACGGTCAGGGCCTGATCGTTTTGGACTTCGCCGGTTTCATTGTTGGCGATAACAAAGTTCATGTCTTTGCCAGCCTTGAGGTAGATCTCTTCGGCCCCGCCAGCGTCATCAAAACGCAGCTCATTGGCGTCACCGCTTTGCGTGAGAAAGCCGGACTGGGTCGAGGTGTATTTTGGGCCCTGGTTGTCTTTGTTGTACATGGCACCCACGACAATGGGGCGATCTGGATCTCCGTTAATGAAATCCACCAGTACTTCCTGGCCTTCGCGAGGCACAAAGCTTGCGCCCCAGCCGCTGCCTGCATAGCTTTGCATGACGCGGAGTTTGCAACTGTTGTGATCGCTATCCCATGGAAACTGCACCTTTACCATGCGCTGAGGGTCGGCGTCCGCCGAGGAGCCGGAGGCGCTCAGGGTTACAACCTTCGCTGTTTGCGGGCCTGCCATACGCTGCTTGTAGTGGGGTTTGGCTGGGCGAGGAGGAATGGTCGCCGGGATGCAGGAGAACTGATTCTCATATCGGCTTGGGCTATCGATATTGTTGTTGGCCCGATGACTCACTTCCCATAACAGATAGCGGCCTGACTCCGAGCTTGCGTTATGGGCAATCTCAAAGCGCCCTCCAGGGTGAAAACTAGGGCAGTTGCTGACACCTTCTGCCATATTGTGGCGAGTTTCCTGCTCTTCCATGCGGTTTTGTGTAATGCGCTTGTTGTAGGCGGAATCAAAGTCATGACAGCTGTCGCTGCCGGTTTTAAAGTTGTAGCAGCCAAATCCCACCAAGGTATCAACGGGGGGCGTTTGTGAGAACGATGAGGTTGTTGGCACGCGCTGTTTATAAAAGTTTTTCGGCGTGTCCTGGTTGTAGTCCAGTAGTTGATATGCCTGGGGGTGATAATTCAGAGCCCGGCTCCATTGACGAATCACGGCACCTTCGGTGCCTTCCTGTCTGGATAGCCCCCGCTTCACAACCTTGTATTGGGAGCAGTCCACGAAGCCGTTGGTTTGGTCGGTGAGCACCAGCGTATGGCTGCTTTTAGAAAACGAGAAATAATAGGAAATGCCGTCTTCTGCCAATAGCCTTTCCACAAACTCAAGATCACTTTCATTAAACTGAACGCAATATTCTCGCTTAAGGTAAGTGCCGCTGGTTTTGGTTTCCAGTTCACAAAAAGCACCATAAGCGCCGATGATTTCTTCTGCGATTTCAATGCTGGTTTTGTTTTCGAAAATGCGGTTGTGGTTAGCTTGTGATAGAAACCAAAGGCCGGGCACTACGTGGATCTGGTAGTAACGCACGCCGTTTTCGCTGACATCGTCCAGCACCAGTCGATTCACTCGCCCGTGTCGATAAATGCCTTCTGTTCGGCCCTGATCATGAATGGCGATGGCAACCTTTTGCCCGATTACCGCATCGCAGGAAAGATCCAGCTTCTCCGACAGAAACTTGATACGAAATTCGTAGGGTGTGGAGAGCGCTTCTTTGCCTTCCATCTCCACAGCTACGCAGGACTCGTCAATGAAACTGCCTGACAAGCGAATTAAACGGGTGTCTTGTGTCATATCTCTTTGCACCCGTTTAAGGGTGCTTTCCCTGAGTGCTTGCTAAGGCACTGTTAGCCTAACGGTAACCCATAGTTTCTACGCGCAAGCCTGCGTACTGTCAATGAATTGGACCACACCGAAAGTGTGATTAATTGTTGGGTTTACACGGCCCGATCTGTTCCCAGCCTGTTGCGATGTGTTTAAAAGAGCTGTTCCGGCAGGGTGCCACCATCGGTATGAGGGTTCACCATGTCGTCGTCGACTTCCTGGGCCGGTACGTTCTCTTCTCTGAAGTATTCAAAGATCGCATTGGGTTGCCCTGGCTTGGCTCGTTTGCCCGTTTCTGGATCGATGCGAACGGTGGTAATGCCGTCGGGGATCTTCAGTGGGGTTTGGGGGGAGTCCTTGAGCGCGGTTCGCATGTAGTCAATCCAGATGGGCAGTGCTGCGGTGCCGCCGTATTCGCCCCGGCCCAGATTGCGCGGTTGGTCGAAGCCTACCCACACAGTGGCCACAATGTCGCGGTTGAAGCCGGAGAACCACGCATCCTTCTGATCGTTGGTGGTGCCGGTTTTCCCCGCGATATCAGATCGATTCAGTACGCGGGCCTTCACGCCGGTGCCGCGCTTGATAACGTCTTGCAACATGCTGGTAATCAGAAAATTGATGCGTGCATCCTGCACCCGCTCGGCATAACGTACCGGCTTGTCGTCGCTCTCGCTGTTTGCGCTGTCTGGTGTGTCGTTGGTTTCGGGTTCTGGGCTGGCCTCCTGCGCCAACAGCGTGGCAAAATCGAGGCCTTCGCTATCGGTCGCCGCCTGCTGCGCTTCCCGTTGCTGGATACAGGTCTCATCGCAGATCACCATAGGATTGGCTTCAAATAACGTGGTGCCGGTGTTGTCTTCAATACGCTGAATATACCAAGGTTCCATCAAGTAGCCGCCATTTGCCAGCACCATGTAAGCCGAGGCGATCTCCCAAGGGGTGAGGGCTGCACTGCCCAAAGCCAGGGATAAATTGTTGGGTAATTTGCTGGTATCAAATCCAAACCGGCTGGCGTGTTCAATCGTATGGCGGATGCCGATTTGTCTCAACACTCGAATGGATACAAGGTTTCGTGATTTGTATAGCGCTTGCCGCAGGCGGGTGGGGCCGTAGAAACGACCGCCGGAGTTCTCCGGACGCCAGGTGCTCTCCAGGCTGGAATCCTCGAACACCACCGGGGCATCGTTGATGATGGTGGCGGGCGTTAAACCCTTTTCCAAGGCCGCACTGTAGATAAACGGTTTGAAGCTCGAGCCCGCCTGCCGCCCGCCCTGGATGGCACGATTGAATTTACTGCTTTGGAAGTCAAAGCCGCCCACCAAGGCCAGCAGTGCACCGTTTTTCGGGTCAAAGGAGGTCATGCCACTTTGTGCAATGGGTTTTTGAGCAAGTGACCAGCCTTCTTTCTCCTGGGTTACTCGTACGATCTGGCCAGGTTGAACCACGTCGCTGACCTTTTTGGGCTCGGGGCCACGGTCAACGTTGTCGATGTAACGGCGTGCCCATTTCATGCCATCCAGAGTCAGAGTGATGGTTTCGCCGGTTTTCAGTAATGCGTCGGCGGATTCATCGCTGGCACTGGTGATGATTGCGGGCTGTAGGATGCCAATAGTGCGGAAGCGTCGCAGCTCGGCCAGCAGGTCAGAGTTGGTAACCTCTTCAAGCGGAAAACCCAATTTCGCTTCCTCGCCCCGATACCCGTGGCGGCGATCATAATCGATCAGACCCTTCAGGGTGGCGGTGTTGGCGGCGGTCTGCAGATCTGCCTTCAGTGTTGTGTATACCCGATAGCCATCGGTGTCGGCGCGATCACCGAAGCGCTGAATCATGTCGCGGCGAACCATTTCCGCGAAATAGGGTGCCTCCACTTCTACCGGTATGCCATGCAGTTCAGCAGTCTCTAGCTCGGCGACGGCCGTATCGTGCTGTTGCTGGTCGATATAACGGAGTTCCAGCATTCGCGACAGAATCCAGTTGCGGCGAGAAAGGGCCCGTGCCGGGTTGGTCACCGGGTTATAGGCTGAGGGAGCCTTGGGAAGGCCGGCAATGGTGGCCAGTTGTGCCAGTGTCAGTGCCTGAACGGGGTTGCCGTAATAGACTTGAGCCGCTGCCTGAATGCCGTATGCCCGGTGTCCCAGATAGATCTTATTGATGTAGAGTTCCAGAATTTGCTCTTTACTGAGCTTGCGTTCCATGTCTAGAGAGAGCAGTATCTCATTGAATTTTCTTAAAAAAGTTCTTTCTCTGGAAAGAAAGTAGTTCTTCGCGACCTGCATGGTGATGGTGCTGCCACCGGTCTGGATGGAGCCTGTGGTTACCAGTTCCAGGCTGGCGCGAACCAGCCCTTTGATGTCGACACCATGATGCTTGAAGAAGCGGGCGTCCTCTGCTGCCAGTACGGCGTGAACAAAGTCCTGGGGGATATCCTCATAGAGGATCGGCGAGCGCTTCTTTTCACCAAACTCTGCGATTAGCTTGCCTTCACTGGAATAAATGCGCAAAGGCGTCTGTAATTGTATTTCAAGGATCTGCTCAACTTCAGGCAGTTTTGGGCCGAGGTAAAGTAGCGTTCCGGTGAACACGATGGATCCCGCACTGATGGCCAGCAGTAAAAGCCACAGTGAGACACGTAAAATCGGGTGAGTTTTAAGCATGTTTTAGGTGTAACGTCGGTCAGAGTGAGTGGTCGGATATGGTAATAAAATGTTCAGAGTGTGAATTATACGACGATATTGTAGGCGTGATCTAATTGCGTGTTCTAATATTGTGGTATTTAATGTAAATAGACACATTGTTTTTGTAAGTGTGCATAACTGCACAAAAATTCATAAATAAAGCAGAACTACAAAACAGGACAGGAAGATATGCTGCCCTTCCTCAGTAAGAAGGCTTCAACAGCCAAGTTGGGAATCGATATCAGCTCGACATCGGTCAAATTGCTCGAGCTCAGTCGCAGTGGTAATCGCTACAAGGTCGAGGCCTATGCGGTAGAGCCATTGCCAGCCAACGCCGTAGTCGAAAAGAATATTAATGATGTGGAGGGTGTTGGCGAAGCCATCGCCCGCGTCGTGGCTCGAGCCAAGAGTGGCGTTAAAAACGCTGCGGTGGCTGTTGCTGGCTCTTCGGTGATCACCAAGGTCATCGAAATGGACGGCAAACTCTCCGAAGACGAGATGGAGAGCCAGATCAAGGTTGAGGCCGACCAGTACATTCCCTATCCACTGGATGAAGTTGCCATCGATTTCGAGGTGCAAGGCACGGTCGAAGGCTCTGCTGATCAGGTGGAAGTGCTGCTGGCAGCCTGCCGCAACGAAAACGTCGAGTTGCGGGTAGATGTCCTGGAGATCGCCGGACTTACCGCCAAGGTGATGGATGTTGAGGCCTACGCCATGGAGCGTGCCTTCGGTTTGGTAGCGGATCAGATCGATGGCGGTGAAGAGCAGACGGTAGCGATTGTTGATATCGGCTCTACCATGACCACCCTCAGCGTTCTGCATGATGGCCGCACTATCTACACTCGAGAGCAGTTGTTCGGCGGTAAGCAGCTGACCGAAGAAATTCAACGTCGTTACGGGTTGTCCTTCGAAGAAGCGGGTCTGGCCAAGAAACAAGGCGGTCTACCCGATGACTACGAGACGGAAGTCTTGGAACCCTTCAAGGAAGCCGTTGTACAACAAGTAACCAGATCCTTGCAGTTTTTCTTCTCCTCCAGCCAATATAACGATGTGGATCACATCCTGCTGGCAGGGGGCACAGCCTCAATTCCCGGCCTGGCCGAGATGGTGCAGGATAAAGTAGGCACCACCACTTCCATAGCCAACCCGTTTGTGGACATGGCTCTTTCCTCGAAGGTAAACGCGTCTCTACTCAGCGCCGATGCGCCATCACTGATGATCGCCTGCGGCTTGGCGTTAAGGAGTTTTGACTGATGACAAAGATTAACCTCTTACCCTGGCGCGAAGAGCGGCGCCAGGAGCTGAAACAACAGTTCTTTGTGATTCTGTTCGGCGTGCTCCTGATCGGTGCAGGTTGCGTGTACCTGGTCGACATGAACGTTCAGTCCCAGATTGATTACCAGAACCAGCGTAATCAGTTCATCGTAAACGAAACCAAGAAGCTGGAGCAGCAGATCAAAGAAATTGAAGATCTGAAGAAAAAGCGCGAGTCCCTCGTTGAGCGTATGAAAGTCATCCAGGATCTGCAGGGCAATCGACCTGAAATCGTCAAGGTTTTTGATGAGATGGTTCGGACTGTACCCGATGGCGTATTCTACAAGCAGATCAAATTGACTGATGAAACAATCAGCATGACTGGGTTTGCCGAAAGTAATAACCGGGTATCCAATTTGATGCGAAATCTTGATTCCTCGGAGCTGTTTGACTCTCCGAACCTGTCCAAGGTTCAGGCTGCGTCCAAAGATAAGGCGGTTAATGAGTTTGATCTAACCGTGAAACGTCAGAAACGCGCCACGGATGAGGAGGGCTGATTATGGACATTAAAGAGTTTTTTGAGTCCTTCAATAACCTCGATCCGGAAAATATTGGTGGTTGGCCGCTTCCGATCAAGGTATTTATTTGGGTTGTGGCCTGCGTAGTGGCGGGTTTCTTGGTGTTTCATCTTATGCTGTCGGATTCTTTGATGCAGCTCGACAAGGTCTCCTCTGAAGAGGGAACCTTGATGAAATCCTACGAAGAAAAAGCCTTCAAAGCCTCTAATTTGGATGCTTATAAAGAGCAAATGAAGGAGATGGAAAGCACCTTTGGTGCTTTGCTGAGACAGCTGCCCAGCGATACAGAAGTACCAGGGTTGCTGGAAGATATCAGTCATACGGGTTTGACAGCGGGGCTGACTTTCAACAGTATCCAGCTCGCACCGGAAAGCTCAAAGGAGTTCTATGTAGAGCTGCCTATTGATATTGAAGTAAAAGGTGGTTTTCATGCCTTTGGCTCTTTTGTCAGCGCTGTTGCTGCGTTACCTCGCATCGTGACGCTGCATGACTTCGATATAGCTCCCGCAAAAGAGGGTACCTACGAGCTGGTGATGAAGATTCGCGCCAAAACTTATCGCTATAAGGAAAATTGATATGAGAAGCGTAAGTTTTATTGGAATAGCCTTGATCGGTATTTTGATGGCAGGTTGTGGTGGTGATACCCAGTTCACCGACATTAAGAAAAAAATGGCGGAAGTTAAGAGCCGGCCGAAAGGGCGGATTGAGCCTCCACCGGAATTCAAAGTGTACAAGGCCTTCTCGTACAGTGCTGCGGCCCTGAGAAGCCCGTTTGACAGGCCTCTTGAAGTCGAAATGACTGCTTTGCCGCAAAAGCGCAGCAACGTGAAGCCGGACTTTAATCGCCCTAAAGAAGTGCTCGAGCAGTTTGGTATCGACTCTTTGGGGATGGTGGGAACGCTAAGTCGTCCAGGGGCTTCTTTGTTTGCGCTGGTCAAGGATCCCGATAACGGTTTGCACCGGGTGAAGGAAGGCAATTATTTGGGCCGAAATTTTGGCAAGATCACTGCGATCACTCCCAGTAGGGTAGATGTCATTGAGATAGTATCTGATGGCCAGGATGGTTGGGTTGAGCGTCCACGCACATTAGTGTTGCGTGAAGACTGAAGCGTGGGAGACAATTCATGAAAAGGTTTCAGACTTTCATACAAACGATAACAAGCAAGCAGGTAGCTGCAATGAAATTTAAGTTCTGTTGGGGCGCTGTGTTTGCCCTGCTGTCCACTCCGCTTTTTGCCGCACAATTGACCGGCGTAGAGTCTGCCGCTCTACCTGGGGATGGCATCGAAATCAAACTGAAATTTGACAGTGCGCCACCTGAGCCTTCGGGTTACACCACTGATTCACCGGCGCGGATTGCAATAGATCTGGATGGTGTTAGCAATGGGTTAACTGAAAAGTACATAACCTTGGGCAACGGTAATGTGCGCAGTCTGACTGTAATGGGGGCCGGCACTCGCACCCGCCTTATTGTTAACATGAGTTCACTGGTTGGGTATACAACGACGGTGAGTGGTAACAACCTGTTGTTACGCGTTGGTGATGCCGCGCCGTCGACTACTGCGGGTGCCAAGCCGGTGTCCGGTGTTGAACGGGTAGCGTCAGCGCCCGCGAAGGCTAGGGCTGACGGTGTTCAAGAAATCGATTTTCGTCGTGGCGAGCAGGGTGAAGGGCAAGTAGTAATTACATTGTCTAATCCTAATGCTCCAGTGGACTTGATTGAGGAAGGTGGCAAGATTGTGGCTGAGTTTGTTGGTGTCACCTTGCCAGACCAGCTTCATCGCAGACTGGATGTGATGGACTTTGCTACACCTGTCAAATTGATCGATGCCACCACGGCATCTGGAAACGCCCGCATTGCGGTGACACCTACCGGTGAATACGAGTACATGGCCTACCAAACTGATCAGACTTTCACCATTAGCGTGAAGCCTATCAGTACCGTAGAGCTTGAGCGCAAGCGCAAAGAGAAATTCCAGTACACCGGTGAGAAGCTGTCCTTGAACTTTCAGGATATCGAGGTGCGCTCGGTACTGCAGTTGATTGCCGATTTCACCGAGCTTAACTTGGTTGCCAGTGACACTGTGCGCGGCCGGATCACCTTGCGATTGCAGAATGTTCCCTGGGATCAGGCCCTGGATCTGATTTTGAAGACCAAAGGTCTCGATAAGCGTAAAGTCGGCAACGTTATGCTGGTTGCTCCTGCTGATGAAATAGCGGCGCGAGAAAAGCTCGAGCTGGAAAGTCAGCGTCAGGTTAAAGAACTGGCGCCTTTGCGTACAGAATACCTGACTGTTAATTATGCCAAAGCGGGTGAAGTGGCTGAGCTGGTGACCAATTCAGGCTTCCTCAGTGAGCGTGGAACCATAACGGTGGATGAGCGTACCAACGTTCTGCTGATCCAGGATACCTCCGGCAATATCGATGAAGTTCGCTTTATGTTGGAGCAGTTGGACATTCCTGTACGACAGGTGATGATCGAGGCTCGTATCGTGATTGCCAATACAGATGCGGTAGAGGAGCTTGGTGTTCGCTGGGGCTTGGGCGCATTCAATATCGGCAGTGATCGTCTGTCATATTTGGGTGGTAACGCGAACGGAGCCGAAGGCAATATTGCCAATATCGTGAATGGCGATGATTTTGAGATCGGCACTGGTACGCTGGCTTTGGATTTAGGTACGGTTTCTGATTTGGCAGCAACATCTGCCAGCCGTATTACCTTCGGCTTCTTTGATGCAGATAACGGGCTTATTGATCTTGAGCTGTCCGCCCTTGAGTCGGATGGTCGGGCTGACATCGTTTCCCAGCCGAAGGTCATGACTGCGGATCAGCAAACAGCCAAGATTCAGTCTGGTACAGAGGTTCCTTATCAGGAAGCTTCCTCCAGCGGTGCAACCTCAACTTCATTTAAAGAGGCGGTGCTGTCTCTGGAAGTGACGCCACAGATCACACCGGACGGACGGGTCATTATGGATCTGAAAGTTAACCAGGACTCTGTAGGTGACATATTCAATGGTGTGCCTTCTATCGAAACCAATGAGATCGAAACCAGTGTCATCGTAGACAATGGTCAGACGGTAGTGCTGGGTGGTGTGTTTAGATCTCAGGAAGTCCATGAAGTGGTTAAAACCCCTTTCCTGGGTGATCTCCCTGTGATCGGCCGCCTGTTCCGTCGAACGCTGGAGTCGTCAGAGAAAGCAGAGCTGCTGGTGTTCATCACTCCACGTATTGTGAATGATGTGTTGGCTGCCCAGTAGTCTATGTCAAAACACGGTAATGTGATTCTGGTTGGCCCGATGGGAGCAGGAAAGAGCACCATCGGGCGTCAGCTTGCCCAAGCCCTGAGCTATGAATTCGTCGATTCAGACCACGAAATAGAAGCCCGTACCGGTGCCGATATTCCGTGGATTTTTGACGTGGAAGGCGAAGAAGGCTTTCGCCGCCGCGAGGAAACGGTGATTGATGAGCTGACACAGCGGGACGGCATTGTGCTGGCCACTGGCGGTGGAGCCATAACCCGAGAGGCTAACCGCCGGGCTATTTCTGCCCGCGGTATTGTGGTTTATCTCAAAACATCCATTGAGCAGCAGTTGGCGCGAACCGCAAAGGATCGTAAAAGGCCGCTGTTGCAGCATGCTGAGCCGCGTAAAGTGCTTACCGAGCTGATGAAAACTCGGGAGCCGCTCTATTTGGAAGTGGCAGACCACGTGGTGGACACCGATGCGTCGAATATCAAGGATGTTGCCTTAACCATTTCTGATCTGGTCACCCAGGCCATTTAATTTTTTTCTCCGTCACTGGTTCTATTGTATAGATTACACCCACGTTCTGGTGTGCTGGTGCCTGTTGCCCGTACAATAGCGACCTTTCAGAATATGAGTCTCAGGAGTCTTCATGGAAACTCTCAGCGTTGATCTGGGTGAGCGCAGCTATCCGATTTACATTGGTTCGGGTTTGTTGGATAACCTGTCAGGCCTGATCCCCAAATTGGCGGGCAAACAGGTTTTGGTGGTGACAAACAGCACTATCGCTCCCTTATATCTTGATCGGGTGATGGCGGGCCTGAAGGGCTTGCAGGCCTCCAGTTTGATTTTGCCTGATGGGGAGCAATTCAAAACCCTGGACACATTGAACCAGATATTTACGGCGCTGCTGGAGCGAAAGCACAGTCGTACCACCACCTTGATCGCTCTCGGTGGTGGAGTGATCGGCGATATTACAGGATTTGCCGCAGCAGCCTATCAGCGCGGCGTGGACTTCATCCAGATTCCCACCACCCTGTTATCTCAGGTGGACTCCTCGGTGGGCGGTAAAACTGGCGTGAATCACCCGCTGGGCAAAAATATGATCGGAGCCTTTCATCAACCCAAGGCGGTTATTGCTGATACGGATACCCTGAACACATTGCCTGAAAGAGAGATGTCGGCAGGCTTGGCGGAAGTCATTAAGTATGGCCTGATTCGTGATGTCGCTTTCTTGGAATGGATGGAGGCCAATATGCCGAGCCTGGTGGCTCGCGATGCACAGGCACTCACGTATGCCATCAAGCGCTCCTGTGAGGTGAAGGCCGAAGTCGTGGCCGCGGATGAGCGCGAAGGTGGTTTGCGTGCGATCCTGAACCTAGGACATACCTTTGGGCACGCTATTGAAGCGGCTCAGGGTTACGGTAAGTGGTTGCACGGGGAAGCCGTTGGTGTGGGGATGGTGATGGCTGCGGATTTATCCTCACGATTGGGCTTTATTTCAGAGCCGGACGTAGCGCGCAGTCGAGCGATCATTGCTGCGGCCGGGCTGCCAGTACTTGGGCCTTCAGACATGTCGGTGGATACTTATCTGGATAAGATGGCCGTGGATAAAAAAAATGTGGATGCCCGCATTCGGCTGGTCTTGCTCAAGTCGGTTGGTGATGCGATAGTGACTGCGGAATTTGACCAAGGAATGCTTCGAGCCACCCTGAATGACTGCACTGAATCAGCCTGATATTGAACCGAAACTCGGTGATGACCTGCATGAAGATGAGCCTGCCTTAGGGGCCGCGTCTCCGTTTGACGACGGGGATGTGGAGGGCTTGTTCTTTCCTGGTGGCGGGCGTCAGGAGCTGCTGGATCAAATTGCCCATTTATTGCGCTATGGCCCGAGTTTGTTATTGCTGTATGGCGATCAGGGGGTGGGTAAGCACTACTTGATTGATCGTCTGTTAAGTCAGCTCGATCCTGATTTATTCGATGTGGCGCTGGTACAGGCCGATGTGTTGATGAATCCAGAGGTGTTGCTTGCTGGATTGTCTGGGCCTTGGCACAGCAGAGCCCCATTTAATGTCGCCAGTTTGCAGCCACAGTTGGTAGAGTGTGCCAGTGCGGCGGATGATGCCTCCCGTGTGCTGCTGCTGGTGGTAAGCCACAGCCAGTTTTTGGATGACGGCAGTGTCGAACTGCTTTCTATCATGCTGGCATCTTGTGCGGGGTTGCCGGTCAAGGTGGTGTTGGTGCTGGATGCATCTGACCCAGAAGATGTCATGCAGTTGTCGCCGTTGTTTGATCAGGTGCCCGATCATTTTCGCGCACTGCTCGCGCCATTGACCCGTGATGAAACCGCCGCCTATCTTGCGTATCGACTGCATACGGGCGGTCTCGGTCATGTGCATTTCAGTGAGGCACACGTCGATCAGATTTTTAATCACAGTCTCGGCAATGTCGTGCGAGTTAATCAGATAGCGGCCGAGCTGCTGTTGGCGTCGCTGCCCGCAAAATCCAAATCACGAATCAAAACAGACCTGCCCTGGATGCACCTTGGTGCCTTGGTGTTGGTGGTCGGTCTGCTGCTGTTTTTGGTGTTGAGTAGAGACAACGCAACCGGCCACAGCCCAGCGCTCGATGCGGGCTCCAGCGTGACAACTGACCTTGCCTCCGGGGCGCGGTTAAGCAGTGAGCCTGCCGTCAATCAGAGCCCATTAGCCAATGAACCCTCCGCCATACCAGAGCCGTCTACAAGCAAAACGCAGGCAGAACCGATTAAAGCTGAGCCCGTTGTCAGTGAATCGGTGAAGGCGTCTGAAATTGAGCAGGCTGCTGAACCTGTTTCTAAACCTATAAAGGAAGAAACAGCCGCCTCTGAGGCGAAAACAGCATTAGCTGCAAGCGATAAGCCCCCAGCAAAGGCCGAAGCAGTGAAACAGCCTGAGGCAGTGGTTGTGCCCAAGCCGAAGGAGGCACCCAAGCAGACGCCCAAGTCGGCGGATGCGCGCACTGCGTGGATATTGTCGCTGCCGCCAGAACATTATGCTTTGCAGCTCTTGGGCGCCAAGGAAAAAAGCACCGTAGACAAGTTTCTCGCCATGTATCCCAGTGTCCAGAAGCTTTCCTATTATAAGACTCAACGAAATGGTGCGCCCTGGTTTGTCGTGGTGCAAGCCAGCTTCCCAAACTATGAGGCGGCCAAGGCTGCGGTGGCGAAATTGCCTCAAAAACTGCAGAAACAGGGTCCGTGGATCCGAAAAATCGAAGCAATTCAAAAAGATCTAAAAAACTAGGCAGTCATCGTTAACTTATTCATTTCTGGACTGTTTTTTGCGTGTTTAAGACGACTGAGACAGGTAAATGCCATGTAGAATGGCCCCTGTCCATACGGTTGGGTTTGTTCAAACAGGGGTTCGCATGTAAAATGGCTCTCCATTTTTGCCCGCCTGTACCATTGGGCCTGCGAGAATCACTAATAACCTATTGAATTCACTGGAAAAAGGGCTTTCGCTTGTGATGAGTGTACAGAGTGGTGGGCTCTACCATCCTGACCAGTTTAGAGACAACTGCGGCTTTGGCTTGATTGCCCATATGAAGGGCGAGGCCAGTCATAACCTATTGCAGACTGCGATCGAATCGTTGACCTGCATGACGCACCGTGGCGGTATTGCTGCGGATGGCAAGACCGGCGATGGCTGTGGCTTGCTGCTTAAAATGCCGGAAAGTTTCTTCCGTTCTGTTGCCAAGGAAACCTTTGGCAAACAGCTGACGGCGCATTTTGCTGTGGGCATGACGTTCCTGTCCCAAGACGTCGACAAAGCGGCATTTGCCCGCTCTGCGATGGAGCAGGAAATCACCAAGCAAGGCTTGGAAGTAGTAGGCTGGCGCACTGTTCCTGTGGACAGCAGCGTCTGTGGTCGTATTGCGTTGGAGAGCCTGCCTACCATCGAGCAATTGTTCATCAACAGTGATGGCATATCGGGTCAGGAGCTGAACCGACGATTGTTCTTCGCTCGCCGTCACGCAGAAGTGGCCCTGCAGGAAGACAGAGACTTTTACATTACCAGTCTGTCTGCCTCTGTGGTGTCCTACAAAGGTCTGGTGATGCCGGCGGATCTGCCAGCGTTCTACCTGGATCTTGCCAACAAGGATATGGGAACAGCGATCTGTGTTTTCCACCAGCGCTTCTCAACCAATACCTTGCCACGCTGGCCTTTGGCCCAGCCGTTCCGTTACCTGGCCCACAATGGTGAGATCAATACCATCATGGGTAACCGTAACTGGTCGGTGGCGCGTACCAGCAAATTCAAATCCGATCTGCTGCCTTGCCTGGATGAAATCACCCCGCTGGTAAACCGTACCGGTTCCGACTCTTCCAGCCTGGATAACATGTTGGAGCTGTTGTTGGCGGGTGGCGTGGATATCTATCGTGCCGTGCGCATGATGGTTCCCCCTGCCTGGCAGAACGTAGAAACCATGGACGCGGATCTGCGTGCGTTCTATGAATACAACTCCATGCATATGGAGCCTTGGGATGGCCCTGCCGGTCTGGTTATGACCGATGGCCGTCACGCAATCTGTATGCTGGATCGAAACGGCCTGCGTCCGGCGCGCTGGGTGATCACCAAAAATGATTACATCACACTGGCCTCAGAGATCGGTGTGTATTCCTACAAGCCAGAAGATGTAGTGGCAAAAGGTCGTGTTGGCCCCGGTCAGATTTTAGTGGTAGACACCGAGACTGGCGAGCTGCTGCACACCGCTGATGTGGATAATCGCCTCAAGACCGGTCAGCCCTACAAGCAGTGGCTGAAAGACAACGCCATTCGCATTCAGGATACTCTCACCGATGAGACCCGTTCCATCGAGCAGCTGGATCCTGCAGCCATTAAGACCTACCAGAAACTGTTCCAGATCTCTTTCGAAGAGCGGGATCAGGTAATTCGACCTATGGCCGAGAATGGTCAGGAAGCGGTAGGTTCCATGGGTGACGATACGCCGATGGCAGTGCTGTCAGCCAAAGTGCGCCCCCTGTATGACTTCTTCCGTCAGCAGTTCGCGCAGGTAACCAACCCGCCGATCGACCCGTTACGTGAATCCATCGTCATGTCGCTGGAAACCTGTGTCGGTGCCGAGCGCAACGTATTTGAAGAAACCCCGGAGCACGCCGATCGCGCGATTCTGACGTCGCCTGTGTTATCACACAGCAAGTTCCAGCAGTTGCTTTCCATTGAGCGCAAAGGCTACGCGGTGCAACGCATTTCATTGAACTATGATGCGACTATCAGTCTGCGTCAGGCGGTGCAGAATGTGTGTAAGCAGGCAGAAGAAGCTGCCCGTTCCGGCAAAGTGATTCTGGTGCTGAGCGATCGTGACATTGCCGAGAACAAACTGCCGATTCCTGCGTTGATGGCAACCGGTGCTGTGCATCACCACCTGACCAATAACGCGCTGCGTTGCGATAGCAACATTGTAGTTGAGACGGCCAGCGCCCGAGATCCTCACCATTTTGCCTGTCTGATCGGCTTTGGTGCTACGGCGATCTACCCCTATCTGGCATTTGATGTGATCTGCGATTTGGTGCGTACCGGTGAAGTCCTGATGGACCCCATCGACGCCCAGAAGAATTTCCGCAAGGCCATCGATAAGGGCCTGCTGAAGATCCTGTCCAAGATGGGTATCTCAACCATCGCATCCTATCGTGGTGCGCAGCTGTTTGAAGCCGTGGGTATTGCGAACGAAGTGGCTGATAGCTGTTTCTGTGGAGTGCAAAGTCGCATTCAAGGTGCCGGTTTCGCTGATTTTGAAGCCGATGCCAAGCGCCTTGCTGCCGATGCCTGGAAAGCTCGCAAGCCAATCGAACAGGGCGGCATCCTGAAATTTGTACACGGTGGCGAATACCATGCGTTTAACCCTGACGTAGTGGGCGCGCTGCACAAAGCTGTACAGTCCGGAAATTTCGAAGACTATCGTGAATACGCTGCCCTGACGCAGGATCGTCCGGTGGCGGCGATTCGTGATTTGCTCGGCCTCAAAACCGACGTGAATCCGATCAGTATTGATGATGTTGAGCCCATGGAAAGCATCTTGCCGCGGTTTGATTCTGCCGGCATGTCCCTGGGAGCATTGAGCCCCGAAGCCCATGAAGCCATTGCAATGGCCATGAACCGCTTGGGTGGGCGCAGCAACTCTGGTGAAGGTGGTGAAGATCCAGCGCGCTTTGGCACCGATAAAGTATCGAAAATCAAGCAGGTGGCCTCCGGTCGCTTTGGTGTAACACCGCACTACCTGGTGAACGCTGAAGTATTGCAGATCAAGGTTGCTCAGGGCGCCAAGCCCGGTGAAGGTGGCCAGTTACCCGGCGGTAAGGTGAACGATTTGATTGCTCGCCTGCGTTATTCCGTACCGGGTGTGACCCTGATTTCGCCGCCGCCGCACCACGATATCTACTCCATCGAAGATCTGGCGCAGCTGATCTATGACCTGAAGCAGGTTAACCCCAGCGCACTGGTTTCTGTGAAGCTGGTGTCAGAGCCTGGTGTGGGTACGATTGCTGCTGGTGTAGCCAAGGCGTACGCTGACCTGATCACCATATCCGGTTACGACGGTGGTACCGCCGCCAGTCCTCTCACGTCTATTCGCTATGCGGGTTCCCCTTGGGAGCTGGGCTTGAGTGAAGCCCACCAGGCGCTGCGTGGTAACGATCTGCGTGACAAGATTCGTCTGCAGACCGACGGCGGCCTGAAAAATGGTCTGGATGTGGTGAAAGCCGCCATCCTGGGTGCAGAAAGCTTCGGCTTCGGTACCATTCCGATGATCGCGTTGGGTTGTAAGTATCTGCGTATTTGTCACCTGAACAACTGTGCGACCGGTGTTGCTACCCAGCAAGACAAGTTGCGGGAAGATTACTTCATCGGTGCGCCAGAAATGGTCATGAACTTCTTCAAGTTCGTGGCACTGGAAACCCGTGAGTGGATGGCCCGTCTGGGCGTGAGCAAACTGGAGGACCTGGTGGGTCGCACCGATCTGCTGGATCTGCTGGATGGCGTGACCGAAAAACAGCGTAATCTGGATCTGTCACCCATTCTGTCCAGCTCCCATGTGCCGCAAGATAAGCCCCATACCTGTCAGGTGGACAAGAACGCGCCATTTGATAAAGGTGAGCTGGCGGAGCGCATGGTGAAGGAAACCCTGTCCACCATCGAAGCTAAGTCCGGTGGTGAGTTTGAGTTCCGCATCACCAACTGCGATCGCTCCATCGGTGCCCGCCTGTCTGGTGAGATTGCCAAGCGTCACGGCAATCAGGGTATGGCCGAAGCACCGATCACCATCCGCTTTAACGGCACAGCCGGTCAAAGCTTTGGTGTCTGGAATGCCGGTGGCTTGGACATGTATCTGGAAGGCGATGCCAACGATTACGTGGGCAAAGGCATGACCGGCGGCAAGCTGGTGATTCGTCCGCCCAAAGGCAGCCCTTTCAAGAGCCAGGAAACGTCCATCATCGGCAATACCTGTCTGTATGGTGCGACGGGCGGCAAACTGTTTGCCTCCGGCCAGGCTGGTGAGCGCTTTGGCGTTCGCAACTCCGGTGTTCACGCGGTAGTGGAAGGTGTGGGTGACCATGGTTGCGAATACATGACCGGCGGCTTGGTTACAGTGTTGGGCCGAACCGGCTACAACTTCGGTGCCGGTATGACCGGCGGTTTCGCCTATGTGCTGGATGAAGACAAAACCTTCGTCGACAAGTACAACCACGAACTGGTGGAAATTCAACGCATTAACAGCGAAGAAATGGAAGCCTATCGCAACCACCTGGTGGGTGTGATCGAAGAGTTTGTGGCCGAGACCGGCAGCACCTGGGGTCAGCATATTATTGATAACTTCGATGACTATGTTGGTCAGTTCTGGCTGGTGAAACCAAAAGCCGCCAGCGTGCAGAAACTGCTCAACAGCATCAGACACCGTCCCGAGTAATCACTGTCCCAGTATGATGGATGCGAGTGGGGCTGCGGCCCCATCCATAGAAGAGGTTTAACATGGCAGAACGTTTAAATAACCACTTCCAGTTTCTGGATGTAGCCCGTGGCGATCCCGAAAAGAAGGAGATCGGGGTAAGACGTTCCCAGTACGTTGAGATTTACAATCCATTTGAGCCAGAGCAGGCGTCCAGCCAGGCCCATCGTTGTCTCGAGTGCGGAAATCCCTACTGTGAATGGAAGTGCCCGGTGCACAACTACATTCCTAACTGGCTCAAGCTGATCTCGGAAGGCAACATCCTTGAAGCGGCTGAGTTGAGTCACCAGACCAATACGCTGCCAGAAGTATGTGGCCGCGTGTGCCCGCAGGATCGTCTTTGCGAAGGGGCCTGTACCCTTAACGACGGTTTCGGTGCGGTAACCATCGGTTCGGTAGAGAAATACATCAGCGACACCGCGTTGGCCATGGGCTGGCGCCCGGATATGTCGGGTGTGGTTGCCACTGATAAGAAGGTTGCCATCATTGGCGCTGGGCCTGCCGGTTTGGGGTGCGCTGACATCCTGGTACGCAATGGCGTAAAACCGGTGGTGTTCGATCGCAATCCTGAAATTGGCGGTCTGCTTACCTTCGGTATTCCGGAATTCAAACTGGAAAAGCCGGTCATGCAGCTGCGCCGTGAAGTGTTTGAGGGTATGGGTATTGAGTTCCGCCTGAACACCGAGATCGGCAAGGACATTTCCATCGATGATCTGTTGAGTGAATACGATGCTGTGTTCATGGGAATGGGTACGTACACCTACATGAAAGGCGGCTTCCCCGGTGAAGACCTGGATGGTGTGTACGATGCGTTGCCCTATCTGGTATCCAACGTAAACCGCAACATGGGCTTTGAAAAAGACGCTGCCGAGTTTATCGGTATGAGTGGCAAGAAAGTGGTGGTGCTGGGTGGTGGTGATACCGCCATGGATTGTAATCGCACCGCCATTCGTCAGGGCGCCGAGCAGGTTACCTGTGCTTACCGTCGAGATGAAGCCAATATGCCAGGCTCCCGCCGTGAAGTGGCCAATGCCAGAGAAGAAGGCGTGGAGTTTCTGTTCAACCGTCAGCCTATTGCCATCATCGGTGATACCAAGGTTGAAGGCGTGAAAGTGATTGAAACCCAATTGGGAGAGCCCGATGCTCGCGGTCGTCGCAGCCCTGAGCCGATCCCCGGTTCCGAGCAGATTCTGCCTGCGGATGCCGTGATCATCGCTTTCGGTTTTCGCCCCAGCCCCCAGCCCTGGTTTGATACTGCTGGCGTAAACACCGATGATGGTGGTCGTGTGGTGGCTCCGGAGCAGGGTCAGTTCCAGTTCCAGACTTCCAACCCCAAGATCTTTGCCGGTGGCGACATGGTGCGTGGTTCGGATCTGGTGGTAACCGCTATCTGGGAAGGCCGTAAGGCGGCAGAAGGCATACTGGACTATCTGGACGTATGATCCGGTTATAACCTCTGCGCACAGAACATTGACATCGTTGAAACGGGTGGGGTAATGGCGAGCGAATCGTTGTAAACTTCACCCGTTTTTTCATTTCTACTGATTTTAAAGGCTTAACATGTCCGAGTTGAAGAACGACCGTTTTCTGCGCGCACTTTTGAAACAACCTGTTGATGTCACCCCGGTGTGGATGATGCGTCAGGCGGGACGTTATTTACCGGAATACAAGGCCACTCGAGCCCAGGCTGGCGATTTTATGTCCCTGTGCAAGAACGCTGAATTGGCCTGTGAAGTTACCCTGCAGCCGCTGGAGCGCTTTGAGCTGGATGCCGCTATTCTGTTCTCCGATATTCTGACCATACCCGATGCAATGGGGTTGGGTCTGTACTTCGAGGAGGGAGAGGGCCCCCGTTTCAGGAAAACCGTACGCACCGAGCAGGATGTGGCCGATCTGCCGGTACCGAATGCCGCGTCTGATTTGGATTACGTGATGAATGCGGTGCGCACCATTCGCGCTGCATTGGGTGGGCGGGTGCCGCTAATTGGTTTCTCCGGCAGCCCCTGGACCCTGGCGACCTATATGGTGGAAGGCGGATCCAGCAAGGATTTCCGTACCATCAAGCGCATGATGTACGCCCAGCCGGAAGTACTGCACGCCTTGCTGGATAAGCTGGCGGACAGCGTCATCGATTATTTGAATCAGCAGATTCTGGCGGGTGCCCAGGCGGTGCAGATTTTTGATACCTGGGGTGGTGTGCTCAGCACCCAGCATTATCAGGCGTTCTCATTGAATTACATGAAGAAGATCGTTGCAGGCCTGATTAAGGAGCACGATGGCCGTGCGGTGCCCAGTATTCTGTTCACTAAAAACGGTGGCCAATGGCTGGAATTGATCGCAGAAGCCGGTGCCAATGCGGCAGGCTTGGATTGGACCATTGAAATAGGTGATGCCCGCAAGCGTGTCGGCGATAAACTCACCCTGCAAGGCAATATGGATCCCTCGGTGCTGTATTCGTCACCTGCTGCTATTCGTGCAGAGGTAGCTCGAATTCTGGAAAGCTTTGGCGCAGGGGAAGGTCACGTTTTCAATTTGGGCCACGGCATAGCATTGGATGCCGATCCGGATCATGCCAAGGTGTTTGTGGATGCAGTGCATGAGCTGAGTGCGCAATACCACCGCTAAAGGCAATCGCTTCCGAGTAATTAGTGGTGTCAGGGTAGTAAAGGGCGCGGCTGCATACACCACGGGGTGGATCAGATAAAGCGCCGGACACCAATACGGTCCAGCGCTTTTGCTCAATCAGATATGATTACCGGCCGTGGGCGCGAGCCTGGTAGCGGCCAGTGGTTACCGCACACACCACGCCGTCTTCGTCCTTGATCTCCTGTTCCAGGATGTAGACGGATTTTCCATTCTCTTCAACTTCACGGGTGATGCGCTCGATCTCTTCTTCGCTGATGCGAGACTCCACCGTAACGGCGGTCTTGGCGGGTTTGAGGAATTTAATGTTCATCTCAGTGACAATGGGATAGCATTTGCTGACATCAAAGGCACTGAAGAACAGAGCGCCACCAGGCAGTTCCCCGATGGTGAATAGCGAGCCCGCGTACATAATGCCGATGTGATTGATGTTGGGGGCGAAGGGGATACGCATTTTTACGTAGCCACGCTCTAGCTCTACTACTTCCGCTTCCACGAATTTGGCCAGTGGAATGGTTCCGGTGGTGAGTTCGCTTACTTTGTCTTTATCAAATTGCATCGGTACACCTTGGTTATGTTGGATGAATCAGTTTAGGATAGTTGTCTGATTCATGCGTTTCTCTGAGTCCGTTGCAGGATAATACCAATCCCTTGAGAGGTCGACCACATGGTCATTCGAGCTTTTGCCGCTTTGTTGTGTCTGGTGAATGGGTTGTCAATTGCGGTTCATGCCCAGGCCGATACTGCTGCGATCAACGCCCATCATGGTGTGATCCTGCAATATCACCACATTTCCAATCGTACCCCTGCTTCCACTTCTCTGGCGCCAAAGGTGTTTCGTCAGCATTTAGAGATCCTTCGAGATGAGGGCTACCGGGTGAAGCCTTTGCCGGAGTTGGTGGCAGCACTGCAACAGGGCAAGCCTCTGCCTGATCGCACTGTGGTGATCACCTTTGATGACGCTTACGACGATATCGTTAAGACGGCGGCCCCAATGTTGGCGGAATTTGGGTTTCCGTTCACGGTATTCATCAGTACAGACTTTGTGGATCGCCACCAACCAGGCTATATGAGTTGGGATCAACTGCGGACGCTGCAGCAGAGCGGCGTCACATTAGCCAATCATACCCGCAGCCATTTGCATCTGCTGCGTCAGCCCGAAGGGGTCAGCGACCGGCAATGGCTGGACACTCTGCGGGGTGAGGTAGACGGTGCCGAACAGCGTATTAAAGATGAGACAGGTGAGCACTGGCGTTACTTTGCTTATCCATATGGCGAGGCAGACGATGCTATCGTGAAAGCGATACAGTCCTGGGGGTACGTGGGGTTCGGCCAGCAGTCCGGCGCGGTGGATAAGCGTTTGCTGGCATCCGGCATGGCACCCCGGTTCCCGTTTAATCAGATGTATCAGGATCTGGCTGATTTTCGTCTCAAGGCCAGCAGCTTGCCTTTGCCGGTGTTGGAGGAGCGTGCGCCGGGAGTCGTGTTCGATGTAGCGACAGTGCCGGAGTTGGCATTGACGCTGGCACCCCACCAGCGCACGCTCACCTGCTTTGCCAGTGGCCAGGGTGCTATTAATGCAATCAAGCAGAAGGACGGGCGTTACCTGATTACCGGGAACCGCCCTATTGAAGTGGGGCGATCCCGCTATAACTGCACCCTACCGGTGGCAGGGCAGCCGGGCCGCTTTCATTGGTATTCCCGTATGTGGATTCGCAAACAGAATGACGGCAGTTGGTATCCAGAGCCCTAGGCTTTAGCGATAAACTCCGCCCACACCCCAAAAGGTTTCCATAAGGTATGCAAATCCCGCTGTGCGGTGTTAGCGTCCTCCCGTAAGACTTGCGTGCGATAGCGAAATATGAATGCTGATACCCGCATGTTGGCGGCACAATGTACGAATATCTTTTCCTGTTTGGCTGCATCGATGGCGTCGCAAAAGCGCTTGAAGTCTGCTTCGGTGGGGTTGTCGAAAGCAACCGGGATGTGCAGATACTGCATGCCCTGTTGCTGTACCAATTCCGCTTCGTTGGGTAGCGCGTTTTCTGCTCCGTGAGGTGCCAGGTTGATCACCGTGGTAAAGCCTGCCGCCCGAATTAATGGAAAATGACCGGGGCTGGGCTGGCCCGAAGTCACGATCTGCTCCGAGATGGGGTGATAATTGAAAATGCCCTGGAGACCATCGCGTTCAATGGCGGCACTGTCTTCACCGTTTCGAAACAGGCTTTTCACAAAGCCCAGACTGGTACGAGTGGTGCTGGCGGAATTGAAAAAGCGCAGATCCGTCAGTCCGATCATTTCCCTGATTTTATCCAATGTATTCATGCTGTCCTCCTTGATAGGGTGTTTGCTTGTTCAATCAATGCTGCGGGAAGAAAAAGGAATCGCTTCTTTCTTCTGATTACGCTGCACAGAAATACGCTGGTTCTTGGTGCCCATTACTTTGCGTTGCCACAGGCGTTCGGCTCGCAGCGCAGCGCCATCCAGCGCACGCCAGGCATCCTGCAGCAAAAACTTGGCAGCGGCCACAGAGTCTGGTGAGCGTGCGGAAATTTCTGCGATCAGAGCCTGAGCGTGTTGCATGGGGTCGTCGCTGATGTGGGTAATTAATCCCAGCTCTTGAGCTTGAGCCGAGCTGATGATACGGCCGGTCATGGTGAGTTCTTTGGCTTTATCCAGTGGCATCAGCTCGCGCATCAGCGCCACGCCGCCCATATCGGGCACCAGCCCCCACTTGGCTTCCATCATGGACAGTTGGGCGTCCGGGTGGCAAATGCGGATGTCTGCCCCCAACCCCAGTTGCAGCCCGGCGCCAAAACAATTGCCGTGCATCAGCGCGATCACCGGCACGCCCACGCTGCGCCAGCCGATACTCCACGTCTGGAAATCATTCTGCATCGGGCTCCATAACTGTAAGTAGCTGGTGAAGGCCGTCAGCGGTTTGGAGAGCACACTTTTAAAATCCAGTCCGGCACAGAAAGAGGGGCCGTCCCCCTGCAGAATGACCGCTCGAATATCTTTCATCTTGCGCACTTTCTTTTGGGCGGCGATGACGCCCCGCAGCATGTCCAGATCCATGCCGTTGTGTTTGTCGGCACGGTTGAGGGTGACGGTGGCAATCTGATTGTCGACAGTAACGATAACGCGGTTGCTCATAACGGCTCCTTAAGCAGGTTTAGAACGCTAAAGTACTGGTTCGGAGCGGCATTGTGAACAGCGCGGCGAGGCCTTTTTGTAACCTGAATGAAGAGTCTATGGGCCTGCCTGAACAGCGCCGAACAGAATGTTCATGATTCGCTGCGTCTGTTGTTGGGGGGAAACATCGGCTTCTGTCAGCAGGGTCCGCACGCCGGGCAGGATCAGGGGGAAGAACGTCAGACTGAGCAATGCCATGAAAAAGGAATCGTTGGTGTATTGTTTGAGCGGCTCACACTGACTTTGCGCCCGCTGGAATAGAATGCCGATGGGGCCGTGCAGGCTGAGGAAATTGGCTTTTACATACGCTGAGCGCGCATTGTCGGTATGGTTCTCACCCATCAGCAGTTTGGCAAACAGGGGGTTGCTGTAGGAAACATCGATAAACGTCTGTACCACTTGCTTGAATCCATGCAGGGGATCTTGCTGTTGGCCTGCCGCCACCACCGTTGGCAAAAGACGGGTTTGATAATGCTCAAGCACCGTGTCTGCCACCGCTTCCCATATATCCAGCTTGCTGCCGAAATGATGCCTGAGGGTGCCATGGGTGAGCTGTGCCGCCTGGGCAATCTCACGCACCGATGTGGCCTCATAGCCCTGTTGGGCAAAGCACTCGGTGGCGGCCTCAATGATAGCAATGCGGGTTTGAGCGGCGCTTTCGGCGCTTTGCTTGCCCCGTTTTTTAAGGTTTTCGGTCACGATGGTCGAAGCTTCCCACTCAGGAATCAGAGGAAGGAGTATAGCGATGGAGAACACCTGAATGAACCGGCAATTCGCCTCTATTGCATTATATTATCCATATGGATAATATAATCAACAAACCAAGAACGCTGAGAATGTTGCAATAAGGGGTGACCTAATGACGAATTACCTGTTTCGGGGCGTGGTGCTGTTGATGTTGGCCTGTTCATGGCCCACCCAGGCCCACCTGCGTGATGTGATGGTTTCACAGCAGGAGCAGCAGACCGTGATCGTAGTGGAGCAGGAGCTGCAGGGCTTGCGCCCGGAGATGCTGGATTGGTGGTGGAATAACCTAGGGCGGGACGGCTTCTTTCAGCGCTGGAATCCCCAAGCTCATGTTGCTTTCCAATGGTTGCAGGCCCCGGCTTCCCAGGAGCAACTGGCGGTAGCAGTGGGTGCGGTGCAGGATATAACTCTGAACCTTGGTGGCGTTACCTTGAATAGCCAGCTGCGTTATCTACAGCCAGGGGCGCGTTGCGTTGGTGATGATCATCGCCTGGTGGCGGAGCTGAGCTTCCCTGGCCATGAGGCGCTGGGCACCGGCCTGGTGCGTTACGACTATACCAACAGCGGGCGTGGCGAGGGCTTGTTGCTGCGCACCACCTACAGCATGCCCGACGGACTTGCTGAGCTGTACCCCGATTATGTACAGGCGTTGTCGGCCTACGTGGAAGCGAGCATGGTGAACCTGCAGACCTTTTTAGGGGATGAGTTCCAGGCCCTGTATGTGGAAGACGCGCTGTTGCCCTGGGGCAGTTATGAGATTGTGCCCTCCGGCTGGCTGACCAAAAAAGTCATTGTGAATCAGGAAATCCTGGGCATAACCCCGGACATGCTGGATTGGTGGTGGGATAACATCGACACCACCAATCGCTATAAAGGGTGGCACCCCACCGCCCACGTCAGTTTTGGCTGGCGGGTGCCCCCCAGCCAACCGGATCGACTGGAGTATTCGGTGGGTGCCGTTCAGTTGGTGACGGAATACATCGGGCCCTATAAATCCAATTTGTTGATCACCTGGCTGGATCCTGAATTGGCTGAGGACGTGGTGGAATACCAACACTGGATCGTGGCGAAAACAGATCTGAAGGAATTGAGTGGCATCCTGCCCCAGCGCTTGATCCACGAATATCAAACAAATGAGACCGGTGATGGCATCGTAATGCGTTCCACGTTCACCGTGCCGATCTTCTTTGATTGGATCATGCCGGGCTTTTCCCAAAGTTTGGGGGAGCATGCGATCCAGGAAATGCATTTCCTGCCGAACTTCTTGCCCGCCATGTTCAAGCAGGAATATGAAAAGAACACAGAAGGCTGTGGGCAGTGTCAGGAATAATGCACCGTCGATTGACTGTGGTGACTGGTTGCCCTGATTTCACAAGCAATGCGGAGAGCTTTCTCAGGGGATAGACTGTGCTGAAAGCCAATGCATTTGGGAGTCATCTATGTGGACAAGGACGTCGTTTACCTCAGTATCAGGCCATGTTTGTAATATGTATGTCGCCGAGGGCGGCCGTGGCAGCGTTATTTTCTTGCACGGTTGGGGCGATCATGGCGGGCGTTATCATGCCATTGGTGAGTTATTGCACAAGCATGGCTTTCGCGTCCTGATTCCGGAATTCCCCGGCCATGGTTTGTCTTCAGGCCCGCGGGCGCGGGTAAATGATTTTGATGTGTTAAAGCAGGATCTGCACACCATCATTGCTAAGCAATCAAAACCGGTTTTTCTGGTCGGGCATAGTATGGGCGGGTGTCTCGCCTTCCATTATGCGGTAGAGCATCCCCGGCAATTGGCAGGCGTGGTATTCAACAGTGCAGCCTTGGGGGTGAGTCCGAAAATTGCGAGTTGGAAAAAGTGGCTCACCCGCGCCTTGGGCACTGCGTTCCCGTTTAAGAAGCTGGTGAACCTGAAAGCCGCCTGGATGATGACCTCGTTACCTGCAGAGCAAGCCGCCTATGACGCTGATACACTGCTGTATCACGGTAAATTGGAGTTAGGCACTGGCTTGGCATTAATGCGAGCCAATCAGTGGTGCAGTGCGCATAGGGATGAATTTACACTGCCCATGTTGGCATTGCAGGGGCGCGAAGACGAATTGGTGGATCCGGCGGCGGCAGAGCGATTGTATGAAGCCCAGAATCATCCCGCCTCCAAGTTAAAGCTCTACGATGCGCGGCATGATTTGTTGCACGACTACGTTGCCGAGGACGTAACCCGGCAGATAGTCGAGTGGTTGGAAGCGCAAGTGTCTGCTGCTTGATCACACCCGCTGGATCAGGCTCAGCTCTTCCTCGTTATCCTTTTCGGGCGTTTTCTTTTCGATGCCGTTGGCACCACACTTGATGGTGTCCATGACGGTATTGTCCTGCACCGATTCCAACACCACATCAAACTTCCACAGCCGATGCAGGTGTTTTAATACTTCTTCTGCGGACTCGTTGTCCAGCGGACGGCGATTGTGGCGTACATGGCGCATGGTGAGTGAGCGATCCCCGCGAATATTCACGTTGTACACCTGAATGTTGGGTTCGTTCATGGAGAGATTGTACTGTTTGGAAAGCGCCTCGCGGATGTCCCTATAACCGGGGTCATCGTGGATATTGGTAATGTGCAATTCTTTCTCTTTATCATCATCCAGTATGGAGAAAAACTTGAAATCGCGTATTACCTTGGGCGACATGAATTGCTGAACGAAACTTTCATCTTTAAAGTTTTGCATGGCAAAGGTCAGGGTTTCTTTCCAATCACTGCCTGCGATCTCGGGGAACCAGATCTTATCTTCTTTGGTGGGCTTTTCGCAGATGCGGCGGATGTCCTGCATCATGTTAAAGCCCAGAGCATAAGGGTTGATGCCGCTGTAGAACCGACTGTCGAACGATGGCTGGTACACAACGGAGGTGTGGGACTGCAGGAACTCCATCATGAAGCCATCAGTGACCTTGCCCTCGTCGTATAGCTGATTCAGAAGTGTGTAGTGCCAGAACGTGGCCCAGCCTTCATTCATCACTTGAGTTTGGCGTTGCGGGTAAAAATACTGAGCGATCTTGCGCACAATACGCACCACCTCTCGCTGCCAGGATTCCAGCAGGGGCGCATTTTTTTCAATAAAATACAGCAAATTCTCTTGAGGCTCTTCGGGGAAACGACGGGTAAGATCGGCCCCTTTCTTGCCGCCCATTTGCGGAATAGTCTTCCACAATTCGTTAACCTGCTTCTGCAGGTATTCTTCCCGCTCTCGCTGTCGCTGCTTTTCTTCAGCAGCAGAGATAGGGTAAGGTCGCTTGTAGCGATCCACGCCATAATTCATCAGGGCATGGCATGAATCCAGAATCAGCTCAACCTCATCCACACCATAGCGTTCCTCACACTTCATGATGTAGTTCTTGGCAAATACCAAATAGTCGATGATAGAGGTGGCATCGGTCCAGGTGCGAAACAGGTAGTTGCCTTTAAAGAACGAATTATGGCCATAGCATGCGTGGGCAATTACCAGTGCCTGCATGGTCATGGTGTTTTCTTCCATCAGGTAGGCGATGCAAGGGTCAGAATTGATAACGATCTCATAGGCCAGGCCCATCTGCCCGCGGCGATAATGCTGCTCATTGCTGACAAAATGCTTGCCGTAGGACCAGTGGTTGTAACCGACGGGCATACCCACAGACGAATACGCATCCAGCATTTGCTCGGCTGCGATGATTTCAATTTGATTAGGGTAGGTGTCCAGCCCGAAACCTTCGGCGATACGGCCGATTTCACGGTCGTAATCCTGAATCAGTTCGAAGGTCCAGTCAGACCCGGTAGAGATTGGCGTGCGTTCAGTCATAGGCAATCATCAGTTGTGTTAACTGGCCCTTTTCGTTTCCTTGCGCTGGAACAGTTCGCGGAACACGGGATAGATATCGCCGGGGTCGCTGATCTGTTGCATTGCAAAGTGTTCAACGGTGGCTTCAATGGTTTCATATTCACGCCATAGAGCCTGATGTCGACGCGGGTTAATCTCAATATATGAGTAGTACTGCACCTGGGGCAAGATGTCCTTGATCAGAATCTCACGGCAGGTGGGGGAATCATCGTTCCAGTTGTCGCCGTCTGAGGCTTGGGCTCCGTAGATGTTCCATTCATCTGCAGGGTAGCGTTCCTGCATGATGTCGCGCATCATTTTCAGCGCGCTGGATACGATGGTGCCACCGGTCTCACGGGAGTAGAAGAATTCTTCTTCATCCACCTCTTTAGCACTGGTGTGATGGCGAATAAACACCACTTCAATTTTTTCGTAATTGCGCTTAAGGAACATATAAAGCAGGATGAAAAAGCGCTTGGCCATGTCTTTCATGGCCTGGTTCATGGAGCCGGACACATCCATCAAGCAGAACATTACCGCTTTTGAGGTGGGCTTGGGTTGCTTCAGGTGCAGGTTGTAGCGCAGATCAATGGTATCTACAAAGGGGATCTTCTTGATTCGGCGTCGCAACTTGGCGATCTCTTCTTCCAGCTCCTGCTCTTTGCGTTTGTCACGTAATATGGAATCCTGTTCTTGCAGCGCTTGTAATTGCTGCTCAAATATCCGTAGCCGACGGCGGCTGGATGAGGTGAGAGCAATGCGGCGGCTGGTGGCCTGGCGCATGGATCTGACAACGTTTATTTTGGCAGGGTTGCCTTCGTTTACGACGCCGGCGCGCACAAACTTGAAGGACTCTATCCCCTGTAACTGACGCTTTACCAGGTTTGGCAGCTCCAGATCCTCAAACAAAAAGTCGAGAAACTCATCCTGGCTGATCTGAAACACAAACTCATCGACACCTTCGCCACTGTCACTGGCGTCACCATCACCGCCACCACCACCGCTGCCGCCTTGTGGGCGTTGTACGCGGTCACCGGACACAAATTCCTTGTTGCCGGGGTGTATCATCTCGCGCTTGCCACCTTTACCGTGGTGGAAAAACGGTTCTGAGATGTCTTTGCGCGGAATGGAAATGCTTTCCCCGCTGTTCAGATCTGTGATGCTGCGCTTGGTAACGGCCTCATCCACCGCTTTTTTGATGTGCTTACGGTAGCGGCGCAGGAACCGTTGCCGGTTCACTGTGCTTTTGTTTTTTCCGTTCAGGCGGCGATCAACAATATACGACACTGTTTCACCCTTAGCGGACTTCCCGCGTTACTGGGACTTGCGAACCCGAAGATACCATTCAGACAGCAGGCGCACCTGTTTCTCGGTATAGCCACGTTCCACCATGCGCACCACGAAGTCTTCGTGTTTCTTCTGATCCCCTTGAGAGGCTTTGGGGTTGAAAGAAATCACAGGCAATAAGTCTTCGGTGTTGGAGAACATCTTTTTCTCGATGACTGTGCGCAGTTTTTCATAGCTGAGCCAGGACGGATTTTTTCCCGCGTGATTGGCCCGTGCTCGAAGTACGAAGTTGACTACCTCGTTGCGGAAGTCTTTCGGGTTGCTGATGCCCGCTGGTTTTTCGATTTTTTCCAGCTCATCGTTGAGCGATTTGCGATCGAAGATCTCACCGGTGTCAGGATCGCGATATTCCTGATCCTGAATCCAGAAGTCAGCATAGGTGACATAGCGGTCGAAGATGTTCTGGCCGTATTCAGAGTAGGATTCGAGATAGGCCGTCTGAATTTCTTTGCCGATGAATTCCACGTAACGAGGAGCTAAAAACTCTTTAATGAAGCGCAGGTAGCGCTCTCGGGTTTCTGGCGGGAACTGTTCTTGCTCGATGGAGTTTTCCAGTACGTGTAACAGGTGCACAGGGTTGGCTGCGACCTCGGTATGATCATAGTTGAATACTTTTGACAGTATTTTGAAGGCGAAGCGGGTGGATAATCCATCCATGCCTTCATCAACACCTGCTGCGTCTTTGTACTCTTGATAAGACTTGGCTTTGGGGTCGGTGTCTTTCAGGTTTTCGCCGTCATAGATGCGCATCTTTGAGTAAGTAGACGAGTTCTCTGGTTCTTTGAGACGCGACAGTGCAGAGAACTGCGCCAGCATGCGCAGAGTGTCGGGAGCGCAGTGGGCGTTGGACAGGGAGCTGTTTTGAAGTAGCTTCTCGTATATTTTAATTTCTTCGGTGACACGTAAACAGTAGGGGACTTTTACGATGTAGATACGATCGATAAAGGCCTCATTGTTTTTGTTGTTACGGAATGCTGTCCACTCAGATTCGTTAGAGTGCGCCAGTACAATGCCATCAAAAGGTATGGCACCCATGCCTTCGGTGCTGTTGTAGTTGCCCTCTTGGGTTGCAGTCAGTAACGGGTGCAACACCTTGATGGGGGCTTTGAACATTTCCACAAACTCCAGCAGCCCTTGGTTGGCTTTGCATAGCCCGCCGGAGAAGGCGTAACAGTCGGGATCGCTTTGGGCGAATTCTTCCAGTTTGCGAATATCGACTTTGCCCACCAGGCTGGAAATATCCTGATTGTTTTCGTCGCCGGGTTCGGTTTTGGCAACGGCGATCTGATCCAGTATGGATGGGTAGAGTTTAACAACTTTGAATTGGGAAATGTCGCCATTGAATTCATGCAGGCGTTTTACTGCCCACGGGGACATGATGCCTTTCAAGTAACGGCGCGGGATGCCATATTCCTCTTCAAGAATGGCGGCATCTTCTTCTGGCGCGAACAGGTTTAGAGGCGATTCATTGACTGGGGAATCTTTTATGGCATAAAACGGAATGTGTTCAATCAGATGTTTTAATCGTTCTGCCAGTGAAGATTTGCCACCACCAACTGGGCCCAGCAGGTAAAGAATTTGTTTCTTTTCTTCCAGGCCTTGGGCTGCATGGCGGAAGTAGGAAACGATTTGCTCGATGCATTCCTCCATGCCATAAAATTCGCTGAAGGCTGGATAGCGTCGAATGATTTTGTTGGAGAATATACGGCTAAGTCGAGGGTCTAGAGAAGTGTCGATTAATTCGGGTTGGCCGATAGCTTCCAGCATGCGTTCTGCTGAACTTGCGTACGCCTTAGGATCGTTCTTACAAATCTCCAGGTATTCCTGCAGAGTGTACTCTTCCTGTTGCGTAACTTCGTATCGGTTTTGGTAGTGACTAAACAGGCTCATAGGTCTACCTCTTTCTAACCGGTGATGGTCTTTACAATTTGAGTTTTAGTGACAACTTTGGTTCCAATATATGTTCTAAAAAGGTTTGTGGCATCGGCCAAACCGATCCCAGACAAAATTTCTGCTTACTTATTATATTAGTATGAAAATGTAAAAACGGTTGAAAGAAAAGAACTTATTTTTGTTTTATGGAAAAAGTTTCATTTCTGTAGAGATTGTTCGGATGAGCTAGTGACAGCGGAGAAAATACGCTTTAAGCTTTTTTGGCTTGGGATTTTTTCAGTGGTAAATCCCTTTTTCATATGCTTTTTGATGCCTGCAGGCGTTTTTTTAGAACGTTTTCAGCGATGAAGGGTGTTGGGTAAGGTGGGAGACTGGACAGGGATTAGTGGCCACATTGGCAACGGGTCCATTCACCGCTTTCAAGGCAATAGGCGCTGAGCTTGTTACCCCAGACGCAGCCGGTGTCCAGGCCGATGATGTGATCACTTTGGGTGTTGCCTTCCAATGAAGCCCAGTGGCCAAACAGAATTTTCTTATTTAATGGCTTGCGCTGTTGCCACTTAAACCAGGGGCTGAAACCTTCAGGTGCCCCGGCAAGTGATTCCTTGTATTTAAAATCCATGTTGCCGTTACTGTCGATCAGGCGCATGCGGGTAAAAAAATTGGTGATGGTGCGCCAGCGATCTGGCCCTGTCAGGCCCTCTTCCCAGTGGGCCGGTTCATTTCCATACATATTGTCAAAGAATTCATGCCTTAGGGTGTTGTCCTGCAATACGGATTCCACTTCACGGGCGCAGCGTCTGGCGGTAGCGAGATCCCACGCTGGGTAGACTCCAGCATGGCACAGTACCCAGTCATCGTTTTCATGCATAAGCGGACATTGCAGCAGCCATTGCGCTAAATGCTCTGTCTTGGGAGCATCCAGAATGTCGTGGAAGGTGTCTTTACGCTTGGGCGGCAGGCTGCCGTGGAGCACGGCCAGCAGATGTAAATCATGATTACCCAGAACGGTGATGAGGTTATCCCTCAGGTCATAACAGTGTTGCAGGGTTTTGAGGGAGGCCGGGCCCCGGTTGATGAGATCTCCGGCCAGCCACAGCTGATCCCGATCGGGGTTGAAATTCAGTTTATCCAGCAGACAGATAAAGGCGTCATAGCAACCCTGAAGGTCACCAATGGCGTAAGTCGCCATCAGTGCAGTGCTCGAGGGGAAGCCAGGGTGAAGACCGGGATGGATGCATCAAAGCGCAGGCCGGTGGCATCAACCATCTGATAGCTGCCTTGCATGCTGCCTACCGGGGTTTGCAGTACGGCGCCGCTGCTGTATTCGTAACTTTCCCCAGGCATGATGGTGGGTTGTTCGCCGATCACGCCATCGCCTTTGACTTCCTGCACTTTCTGATTGCCGTCTGTGATGATCCAGTGTCGAGACAGTAGCTGCGCAGGCAATGTGCCGCAGTTTTCAATGGTGACGTGGTAGGTGAACACGTAGCGGCCTTCGTCCTGGCTGGACTGATCCGGTACGAATTCGCTTTTTACCTGCACTTGTATGGCGTTGGGATCCTGTGGGCTGTGCATAATGTGTTTGGCTCCTTAAGCCTGAGGTTCGGGCTGGTCTGTCGCCAGGACGAGATCCGTCAGGCGGGCAAATTGGGCCAGTGAGACTTGCTCTGGGCGTACCTCGGGGCTGATTCCAGCTTGCTCCAGTAATGCGTCATCTGCTACTGATTTTAAGGCATTTCGTACGGTTTTGCGCCGCTGGGTGAAGGCGGTGGTCACTATTTTGTTGAGGCTGCGGGTGCACTGGGTGGTGATTGGCAGGGTTTCATGGGGCACCAGCCGTACGATGGCGGAATCCACCTTGGGGGGTGGGTTGAAGGCGGTGGGAGGCACCAGAAACAGGGGCTCCACGCGACAGTAGTATTGGATCATGATGCCTAGGCGGCCGTATGAGTTCTCTCCGACCCCTGCTGCCAGCCGGTCTACGACTTCTTTTTGCAGCATGAAGTGCATATCGGCAATTTGATTTTGGTAGCTGATCAGGTGGAACAGCAGTGGGGTTGAGATGTTGTAGGGCAGGTTGCCCACAATGCGCATTTGTTCGCCGCCAAGATCGCTGGGGATGCGGTTGTAGTCGAACTTGAGGGCATCTCCCTCGTAGATGTGGAAATTGTTGCGGGTGGCGAAGCTGATGCGCAGGTTGGGAATGAGATCCCGATCCAGTTCCACCACCGCCATCTGGCCCACTTGGTCGACCAGGTGTTCTGTGATCGCGCCCAGACCGGGGCCTATTTCCACCATTAAGTCGTTGTTTTGCGGCGCAATGGCACTGACGATGTGGTCGATGATGCCGGGATCTTCCAGAAAGTTCTGGCCGAATCGCTTGCGGGGTTTGTGCTGGCTGAAGCTGGGTTTTCTGCCCTTAGCCATGGTTGGCTCCTGTGGCGTTTTGAGTGGCACCGAGTGCTGTTTGTGCCATGGCTTGTGCGGTGTGGATGGCTGTGAGCAGGCTGCCGGTGTCGGCCTTGCCGGTTCCGGCGAGGTCCAGGGCGGTGCCGTGATCCACCGAGGTGCGGATGATGGGCAGGCCGAGAGTGATATTGACGGCGTTGCCAAAGCCCATGTGTTTGAGCACTGGCAGCCCTTGATCATGATACATGGCCAGAACAGCATCTGCCTGCTGCAGGTATTTGGGGGTGAACAGGGTGTCGGCGGGCAGGGGGCCCATGAGATCCATGCCTTGCTGTCGCAGCTGTTCGAGTACGGGGATGATGGTGTCGATCTCTTCGTGGCCCAGATGGCCTGATTCCCCGGCGTGGGGGTTGAGGCCGCATACCAGTATCCTGGGTTTAGGAATGCCAAATTGTTGTATCAGGCTGCTGTGGGTGATGTACAGCACCTGCTCCAGGGTCTGACCGGTGATGGCGTCGGCAACGTCCCGCAGGGGCAGATGGGTGGTGGCCAAGGTAACCCGCAGGCCCGGTGTGGCCAGCATCATGACCACTTTTTCCACGCCACAGCGTTGCTGTAAATATTCAGTATGGCCGCTGAAGGCTATACCGGCTTCGTTGATGATGGATTTTTGTACCGGACAGGTGACCATGGCGGCGAAGCGACCATCCCGACAGCCGTCAATGGCGACGTCCAGGGTGTTGAGCACGTAGCGGGCATTGCGGTGATCCAGTTGGCCCGGTTGCGCCGGGTTGTCCAGCTGAACGGGCTGGATGCGCAATCGGCCGGGGGCAGGGGCTGCCTGCCAGTCGGTCATGTCAAGGCTGAGCCCGAGTTGTGCTGCCCGTTGTTGCATCAGGCCTGGATCGGCGATCACCACCCAATGGCTGCAATCCTGTTGGCTGGCCAGCTGCAGAACCAGATCCGGTCCGATGCCAGCAGGTTCGCCAGGGGTGATGGCAATGTCCATGCTAGAGTTTGATCTCGACGTAGGCGTTCTGGCGGGTTTCACGCAGCCAGCCGTCCAGTTCTTCGTCGAAGCGTCGTTTTTGCAGCATTTGGCGGGCGCGACCACGGCGGAATTCCTCGCTCATGTCCTGGCTGCGACGTTCGGTGACCTGTAAGACATGCCAGCCGAAATTGCTGCGAAATGGCTCGGATATGGCGCCTATTTCGGCCTTTTGCATGCGTTCTTCAAATTCAGGCACCATTGAACCGGGGTTGACCCAGCCCAGATCCCCGCCTTGCAGCGCGCTGCCGGGGTCGTCGGAGTAGGTTTTGGCCAGGGTTTCGAACTGATCGGAGTCTTTCTCCAACTGTTCGTGGATATCGTTGATAAGCTTGAGGGTTTCCTGCTCGCTGCGGATTTCGTTGGGTTTTACTAGAATGTGGCGGGTTTTGGTCTGCTGCACAATCTGTTCGGTGCCGCCTCTGAGTTCCAGAACTTTGATGATGTGGAAGCCGCTGGCGCTGCGTATAGGGTTGGATACCTCGCCCTGTTTCATTTCCAATACGGTGTCTGAGAACAGCGTTGGCAGCTGGGCTGCTTTGCGCCAGCCCAGATCGCCGCCGGAGAGGGCGGTTTCACCGCTGGAGTACTGTGCGGCCAGGGCGGCAAAGTCCTGGTTCTGCTGCAGTTTTTGGTAGACCAGCAGGGCGGTTTCTTCGGCAACTTGGGGTGAGGTGCCGTCATCAATGGCAATCAGGATGTGGCCCAGGCGGTAGTCCGGTGCCAGGTTGGTCTTGGCAATTTCAGAGTTGAGGAAGTTGTTTACGTCCTGGTCGGTGATTTGGATGCGACCGCCCACCCGCCGCTGGCGCAGTTGGTTGACGGTGAGCTCACGCCGTACCTGATCCCGCAGTGCTGGCCAGGACATACCCTCGCTGAGGACAGTTTCGCGAAAAGCTTCGGTGGTCATGTTGTTCTGACGGGCGATGTTGGCCAGAGTGTCATTGAGCTGGTTGTCGTTGACGCGGATACCGGCTTTTTCCGCCAATTGCAGTTCTATGCTCTCCATGATCATGCGCTCCAGTACCTGCGACATGAGTACATCCGTGGGGGGCAGCTGGGTGTTTTGCTCTCGCATGCGCATGCGGATGCTGGCGGCGCGTTCCACCAGCTCTGATTCCATGATGATGTCGTCGTCCACCACGGCAACTACCCGGTCCAGCGGGGTAGGAGCTGCCAGCAGGCTCCCGGAGAGGGTCAACATCAGGCCAACCAGCAAGGCGTGGTGAAGGCGAAGGGTGAATCGGTTGCTCATTATGCTCATGTCGGTGTTTGATCCGGTTGATGTTTGCTCAGTGTGTTCGGTTTAGGGTGCACGCTTATCATTGAAAATTGGGTGGTCTGGCTTTTTCGCGTTCACGATAGCCCGAGATGGCGTCGTCCAGCATGCTGTCAACCGAGCCGCCGAAGCCGCCAAGACCTTTCAATTCAAATTGCAGGTAGATGCCTTGTGAGGGCTCTACTACCGCGTTAGCATCATTGGACTCTTTCAAGTAGCGTCGGTTCACCAGGCGCGCGCGCCAGCAGCAGCTTTCGTACTCCAGCCCTACGATGTTGTCGTAGGAGCGCTGTTGAACCAGGTCGAAGCCCCAGCGACCAATGACGCCCCAGCGTTGATTCAGGCTCCACACGAAGGAGACATCGGACTGTTTGATGTCTTCAGATTCGGGGTCTGCGATGATAGCGCCACTGTCATAATAATTGAAATTCAGGTTGAGCAGGTTGCGGTGTTCATCCCGGTAGCGGAATCCGGTGACGGCGCTGTCCAAATTGCTTTCCTGGGTGTCGAGCTGGGTTTCGGCGCGCCATGACCAGTGCCGGTTGATGAGCCAGCTCATGCGGGCCACAAAGGGCGACAGGGTGGTGTCTTCAATTTCGTCGTCTTCGGAGAGTTGCACTTCACGATCCCTGAGGTAAAAGATTTGCCCCAGGCTGACGTTGATTTCTTCTTCGCCAGTGTCTTGGTTGATCAGGCGGGAGGTCAGGCCTACCGAGACTTGGTTGGCGTCGCCAACGCGATCACCGCCGGTGAAGCGGTTTTCCCTGAACAGCTGTTCGTAGCTGAAGCTGGTTTTGGCGGTATCAAACAGGGGGAGGCCGTTTTGATCTCGATAGGCTGAATACAGATAGAAGACCCGTGGCTCAAGGGTTTGCAGAAAGTTGGTTCCGCGAAACTCAAAAGGTCGATCCAGGTAGAGGCCGCTGTCGAGGCTGAAGATGCTGTTTTCCAGATCCGATTCATTTTCATTCAGGTTGACCTGATTCAGATCGTAATAGCGGTAATAGAACGACAGTTTAGGGACCACAAAGCCCCAGGGGCGACGGTAGTTGTAGGCGGCGGATGGCACCAGCCTTACCCGTTCTGCACTGGTGGGGCCATCCACGATATCTTCTGGGTGATCAAAGTAGGTGTACTCAGCACCCATCTGCAACTGCAATCTGCTGTTGTCGATGGGAAACCGGCCCAGGGTGCGTAGCTGAGGCAGCATCCGATAGGGCAGGTCTTCGTCGACAATCAGGTCATCGATGGTTTGGAACTGTTGCAATAATACGCTGCTGGTCCAGGTGTCGCCGTAGTAGCGCAGGTCGGTTTTCTGATCCAGGTGAGTGGCGGAGCTGGTGTTGAGGGTTGTGTCCAGATCAAGAAAATGATCACTGTCCCCGACGCGGGTGTAGTCTACGGTGTTGACCCACTTGTCATAGTGGCCGTTGTGGTGCCATGTGACCAGTGAACGGCTGTCGCCATACTGCTGATCGTCGGGCATGTAGCCCAGGCCCAGGTCGCCGGTGGTGTTGTCGCTCAGGTAGCGCAGTTCACCCTCCAGCATTTCCCCTCGATCTGCCAGGTAGCGTGGGGTAATGGTGGCATCGTAATTCGGTGCCAGGTTGAGGTAGTACGGGGTGGACAGATCAAGCCCGTTCTCGCCGCTGCCAATACTGGGAAACAGAAACCCTGACTGCCGTCGGTCATCAATGGGGAAGGTCCACCAGGGCAGGTATACGACCGGTACGCCGCCCACCTCGATGGTGGCACCCGACACTTCACCCCAGCCGGACTCCTGATCCAGGCGGATCTCCTCGGCTTTGATCATCCAGGCGTTGCCGCTGGGCTCGCAGGTGGTGTAGGTGCTTTGATCCAGTACCAGTACGCGCTCTTCCGGGTTGTAGATGCGGCCGGCGCTGCCGTGGACGTGAATATTGTGGATCACGTATTCGGTATTGCGTACGTCGAGTTTTTTCTCATTAAGGTTGACCTCGGCGCTGTCCCCAAGAATCAACATGCCTTGCTGGCGAATTTTCACGTTGCCCTTTAATGATGATTCCCGTGTGGTGCGGTTGAGGCGTACTTCGTCGCTGTAGAGTTCTCTGTTGGCCTGTTTTAATTCCACGCTGCCGCTGAGCACACTGGTGCCATCGGCGAGGGTATCAAACCGGTCGGCAGATGCATGAACGCGCGCGTTGCCAGGATCGCCCCCGGCAATGGCGGGCGCAAAGTAGATGCCCTCGCAAATGCCCGAAAACGACGGCCTCTGGTGTATCGGCATGGCTGCAATTTCTTCCGCCGTGACCCAGTCCAGATGGCCGTATGGATTGGCGGGGGCTGGGTTGACGGAATCTGACTCAGAGCCTGGGTTTGAGGGGGCGGACTGATCCTGGGCTACAGCGGAGGTTTCATCTGCGTTATCGGCGGCGGCATCGTCTGCAAACACAACGGCTGCATTGGTCACCATCATCGCAAAGGTGACAAAAATTCGTTTCCAATTCATGAACTAAGGTTCGGAATGTGATTAGAGCGCTTGACCCTGTTTTAAGTCTGGTGTGATGATACACGATCACTTGATACGAGTCACAAATTTGCCACTTCCCTATGGATCTACAATCGGATCAACGCCTTGCCGGGCTCACCGCCTGGGCTAATCAACAGCTTTCGACACTGCAGCTTTATCAAGGGCCTTCACTGCCATTGCAGTCTGTGTCCGGTGATGCCAGCTTTCGCCGTTATTTTCGTTGCCGTTTTGAAGGCAAAACGGCGCTTAATACCGGGCTTCAATCACTGATTTGCGTGGATGCCCCGCCTGATAAGGAAAACAACCCCGCCTTTATGCGTGTGGCGCGAGGGTTTGCCGCCGCGGGCGTGCCGGTGCCACAGTTGTTGGCGGTGGATCTGGAGCAGGGTTATATGCTGCTTTCCGACCTGGGCGATTGCCTGTTGAAAACGGTGTTAAACCCGCAGACGGTGGAGCAGTATTTCGGTGTTGCCCTGCGCGAACTTACCCATATTATGCAGGCTGATTTTTCGGCTGACCCACTGCCCCATTTTGACAGCGCCTTGTTGCAGCGTGAAATGGAGCTGTTTCGGGAGTGGTTTTGCGATCGCTTCCTGCAGCTGGATCTCAGCCAGAGCGAGCATGAATTGCTAACCGAGGTGTTCGCCTGGTTGCAGCAGCAGGCGCTGGCTCAGCAACAGGTGCCGGTGCATCGGGACTACCACACCCGCAATCTGATGGTGCTGGAGGATGGACGCCTGGGGGTGATTGATTTTCAGGATGCCGTGCTGGGGCCTGTAACGTACGATCTGTTGTCCCTGCTGCGGGATGAGACCTTCCCAACCTGGGATCAGGCCCAGGTGAAGTGCTGGGTGGCTGGTTTTGCTGCCCAGCTGCGACAGGCTGATCTATGTAGTGTGGATGACGAGCGCTTTTGGTGGGACTTCAATGGCATAGGCGCACAACGCCACCTTAAGGTGGCCGGAATCTTCGCCCGTTTGAAGTATCGCGATCACAAGCAGGGTTATTTGGAGCATACGCCTCAGTCCTTGCAATATATTCTTATGGAAATCAATGAATTAAAAGCGCGCGCGCCGGACTGTATTGGCCGTTTTTATGATTGGTTGCTGGCCCGGGTGGTGCCGCCGCTGCTGGTTAAATTTCCCAACAGCGATGCCCTGTTTACACCGACTGCCTTGGCACCCGTACCGTGAAGGCGATGCTGCTGGCGGCAGGACGCGGAGAGCGGATGGGCGCTCTCACGGCACGCTGCCCCAAGCCTCTTTTGTCGGTGGCAGGTAAACCCCTGCTGCGACACCATCTGGAGCGGATGAGTCAGGCCGGCATCCGTGAGGTGGTGGTGAATGTTTCCTACCTGGCGGATCAAATCGATCAGTATCTGCAGCAGCAAACCGACTTACCGCTTTCCATTCAGGTCAGTCGGGAAGCAGAGCGGCTGGAAACCGGTGGAGGCATCCACAATGCGCTACCCTTATTGGGGGAGGCGCCGTTTCTGCTGATAAACAGCGATGTGTGGAGTGATTATCCTTTGCAGCAGCTGCCAGCGAAACCTGACGGCATGGCGCATCTGATATTGGTGAGCAACCCGCCCCATAACCCGAACGGAGATTTTGGCCTGGACGGGGGCAAGGTGATGGCGCAAGGTGAGCCCCGTTATACCTTCAGCGGCATCAGTGTGCTCAGCCCCGAATTATTTAAAGGCTGTGAACCCGGCTGCTTCCCCTTGGCACCCCTGTTGCGCCAGGCTATGGAGCAGGGCACAGTGCACGGCGAGCACTACTCGGGTTGCTGGGTTGACGTAGGCACGCCGCAACGGTTGCAGGTGGTAGAACAGATTCTTCAGGAGCAAAGGCAGTGACATCCTTTATTTGGATAGGCCCCTTGGTGGGGTTGTTTGTAGGCTATTTTCTGGCCGGTGGCGGTGTTGTCGGTGTGGTGGGATCTTGTCTGGGTGGCTGGTTGGGCCATCAGTTTGACGTCATCATTCAGCTAAGCAGCAGCGTCTACCAGTTTGCGCAGCCTAAACCCAAGGGGCGCGATTCAGCCATTCAGGCTGCTTTTTTTCAGGCCACATTCGTAGCGCTAGGCCGTGTTGCCAAGTGTGATGGTGCGGTATGTGATGCGGAAATCCAATGGACCACTGCGGTGATGAATCGCATGGGGTTGTCGCCGGAGAAAAAGCGGGAAGCTGTTGAGCTGTTTGATCGCGGCAAGACCAGCAACGATATATCCGAAGAGCTGATCGCGCTCAGGAATGCCTGTGGCCGCCGCACCACGTTGCTGCAAATTTTTATGGAGATCCTGGTGCAGGCTGCCTTGGCCGATGGCAAGCTGGATCAACAGGAATGGGCGACTTTGTCGCATATTGCGCAATCCATTCGCTATCGCCTTTCTTTTTTGGAAAAGGTGGTGCGCAGTGCCCAGGCCTATCAGGAATTCAGGGCCGCCGGTTCCCAGCAGCCCTTATCAGAGCGCGATGAGCTGGTGCGTGCTCACGATATTCTGGGTGTAAGCCCGGATGCCACCGTGCAGGAAGTAAAGCGGGCCTATCGTCGCCTTATGAGCCAGCATCACCCAGACAAGCTCATCGCCAAGGGCATGCCAAAGGAAATGCTGGACATGGCTAAAGAGAAGTCGCAGGCCATTCGCGCCGCTTATGAGATCATCACATCCACGCGTAAAAAGTGATGTACTCAGGGTTTGAAGAGCGTTTCTCCCCAACCGCGGATGGCCTTGAGTAGGACCCGTTCGTAGCCAGTGAAGTCCTGGCTGCTGCCGGGAATAACCCGCTGCTGGTAGCCCTGATGTTGCAAGCGGGTTGCGTTCTGCTTGCGGGTTGCGGGGTTGGAGCGGGCATAAAATTCCGGCGCGATGTCCAGCACCGGTATGCGCAGATCCGTCATGTCTTTGGATTCATCAAACCCCTTCAGTTCTGGCAGTGGGGCTGGGTCGATGATCACCAGTCCGCTAATATCCTGCAGAAACAGCGTCTGTGCTTGTTTGGTTACCAGCGTCGCGCTGCTGCCCAGAGCAATGATTACCAATGGCAGAGGGCTTTTCCCTGCTAAGTATTGGGTGGCGCTGCGGACTCTGGAATCCAGTTTTTGCGGCACGTCCTCCGCCTTGATTTCCGCGTCAGAGCCAGCCTTTGAGTCTCCAGGGGGTTCATAGGAAGGCATCATGTCCGGTGGTTCGGTGGCCTCCGTGTCCAGCTCGGCTGCGTCATTCCCCATAGCCTTTCCCTCCGCGTCGGCATCGGTTGTGGCCGTGCGGGGAGGAATTTTCTGGATGGGGCGATAATCGGGCACGGCGATGCTCAGCGTATTCCAGCCTTTTGCCGCCAGCTGCTGGCGTAAGGTGCGCACTACCCCGGGCCAGTCCGGATTCTGAAGGTTGTCATGTAAAATCAAGGCATTAGCGAAAGTCTCGCCGCTGTGATCCGCTCGGTACAGGGCCAGAAAACGATCCTTGCCACTGCCCAGCCACTGGCTTTCCGTTGCCGAATCGGTGCTTGCCAGCAAAGCGGCTACCGACTCATTGCGCAGGGTTTCATTGCGTTCGACCGCAGCCTTTGGCTGATCGGCTGGCTGGCTCTGCGCTGCTGGGGGTGCCTCAGTTTGCGCCAGGCTAGCTGACTCCGGGTACCAGAGCGCGGCGAGCGAACACACCAGTATCGACAGGGTTGGGGCTTTTAATCCGAACATAGGCGTTGTTAATCAGCTTAGGCAAATTCTCAGTTGCCTTCAGTATAGACGGTGAGTGCAGTACAATGCGCGCTTCCTGCAAGCCGACCCGGAACTCTTTTACGGAAACACGCTATGACCGATTACCTGATTGCCCCCTCCATTCTTGCTGCTGACTTTGCCCGTTTAGGCGAAGAAGTGGACTCCGTGCTGGCGGCGGGTGCCGATGTTGTTCACTTTGATGTGATGGACAACCACTACGTACCCAACCTCACCATCGGCCCCATGGTCTGTAAAGCGTTGCGTAATTACGGTGTCACTGCCCCCATCGACGTGCACCTGATGGTGAAACCGGTGGATCGTATTATCGGTGATTTTATCGAAGCCGGAGCCACCTACATTACCTTTCATCCCGAAGGCAGCGAGCACATTGATCGCAGCCTGGCCATGATCAAAGAAGGTGGCTGCAAGGCCGGGCTGGTCTTTAACCCGGCGACCTCACTGGCCCATGTCGAGCACGTCATGGATAAGCTCGATATGATCCTGCTGATGTCCGTTAACCCCGGTTTTGGTGGCCAGAAATTTATTCCCCAAACCCTGGAAAAACTGCGTCAGGCCCGCAAACTCATTGATCAGAGTGGCCTGGATATCAGGCTTGAAATTGACGGTGGTGTGGGTGTGGGCAACATTCGAGAAATTGCCCAGGCCGGTGCCGACACCTTTGTGGCAGGGTCTGCCATTTTCGGTAAAGAAGACTACAAAGCCGTGATCGACGCCATGCGCGCCGAGCTGGCGCAGGCCTGAAATGCTGATCAAGCTGACCGGCCATTTTCAGGGCCACTTGCCGCAACTGATCGCTTTCGATCTGGATGGTACCCTGGTGGACAGCGTGCCGGACATTGCTGCCGCCACTGACCGCATGCTGGTGGCGTTGGGGCACCCGGCCGCCGGTGAGCAGCGCGTGCGCAGCTGGGTGGGTAACGGCGCGGGGCTGCTGGTTAAGCGTGCCTTGGCCGACAGTTATGATCCCGCGGCTGTGGCCGCTGTCAGCGATGCTGAATTCGATCCAGCCATGGCCGCCTTTCGTGAATACTATGCCGAGGAGAACGGCCGCCTGACCCGGTTGTATGCCGGTGTATCGGATGTGCTGAATGCCTTTTACGACCTGGGTGTGCCAATGGCCGTGATCACCAATAAGCCCAAGATCTTCGCCGATCCGTTGCTGGCAGAGCTGGATATCGCCCGCTATTTTGAATTGGTATTGGGCGGTGAATGCCTGCCTCAGAAAAAGCCCCACCCCATGCCACTGGAGCAGGCGTCCCGACAGTTTGGAGTCAGCTCAGCCCGCAGCTTGATGGTTGGAGACAGCCGCAATGATGTGGAAGCAGCCAAGGCCGCCGGGTGGGTAAGCGCGGCCCTGACCTATGGTTATAACCACGGCGAACCGGTGGCCAACAGCGAGCCGGACTGGTTGTTGGATGATTTTCGGGAGTTGATACTGTAGGCATTTGTGAATTTTGAGGGTTGGCAGAATCCTGCGCCTGGTGTAATGTTGGGGAATATTCGAATCAAATCCGTGTGCAAATAAAGTGAACAACATATTTTCGAATCAACCTTCCTCTCTGATCACCGATCTGCGCTGGCGATGGCGTTGGTGATACTCGTCTTCGGCTGGCTGTAACTTAAGCCCGGCCACCCCCATTGGTAACACGTTAAAAACGATTTCTGTAAGTTTTCTGTAACAACAGAACGTTAAGCATATCGGTCACTTGTGTTTTTGGGCACAAGGGGCGCAGCAAGAGCGGAACACTATGACACCGGACACGTTTAAATCATTGGCCGAACAGGGCTACAACCGCATCCCCCTGATGCGAGAGGCGCTGGCGGATCTCGAAACCCCCCTGTCTACCTACAAAAAACTGGCGGGCCAACCCTACACTTACCTGTTTGAATCTGTTCAGGGCGGTGAAAAGTGGGGCCGTTACTCCATCATTGGATTGCCATGCAGCACTCGCGTCATCGTGAGAGATCGCGAAGTGACCGTGCAAGAAGGGGATCGCATCCTCGAGCAAGTAACCGTCGACGATCCCTTGGCGTTCATCGAGTCGTTTCAGGGCCGGTATAACGTGCCCAATATCGAAGGGTTGCCCCGCTTTAACGGCGGTCTGGTGGGATACTTCGGCTATGACATCGTGCGTTATATCGAAAAGCGATTGGATAAACCGGCCAAATCAGATCCCATTGGGACCCCGGATATCATGCTGATGGTGTCTGATGATATTGTCGTGTTTGATAACCTGCGTGGCTCACTCTACGTGATAACGCATGTCGATCCTGCACAAGCGGATGCTTATGATCGTGGTCAGGCGCGGCTGGATGCCATCATCGAGCAGCTCAAGCAACCGTTGCCGCCGCAACCGGCCCCGCAGCGGTTTACCGTGCAGGAAAGTGATTTCAAATCCAGCTTTCCGCAGCCTGCCTTTGAACAAGCGGTGGATGACATCAAGGAATTCATTCTGTCAGGGGACATCATGCAAGTGGTGATCTCCCAGCGTATGAGCATTCCCTACCAGCTTCCGCCGCTGGATCTTTATCGCGCATTGCGCTGCCTAAACCCGTCCCCCTACATGTACTTTCTCGACATGGGCGACTTCCAGATCGCAGGATCTTCGCCGGAGATCTTGGCAAGGGTGGAGGAAGGCGTGGTGACGGTGCGACCTATCGCCGGAACCCGCCGTCGCGGTAAGACTCACGAAGAAGATCTGGCCATGGAGCAGGAACTGCTGGCTGACCCTAAAGAAATCGCCGAGCACCTTATGCTCATCGATCTGGGGCGTAACGATGTGGGGCGTATCGCAGAAATTGGCACCGTGGCCCTTACCGACAAGATGGTGGTGGAGCGCTATTCCCATGTTATGCACATTGTCTCCAATGTCGAAGGTCAGCTTAAACCGGAGCACAGTTGCATCGATGTATTGCGGGCCACTCATCCGGCAGGCACGTTGAGTGGTGCACCAAAAATTCGCGCTATGGAAATTATTCACGACATCGAACCGGTAAAACGGGGTGTCTATGGGGGGGCGGTAGGTTACCTCTCCTGGCACGGCGACATGGACACTGCAATCGCTATTCGCACCGCGGTTATCAAGGATGGTCAGCTGCACATCCAGGCCGGCGCCGGTGTAGTGGCGGATTCAGTGCCCAGACTGGAATGGAAAGAAACCCAAAACAAGGCTCGGGCAGTATTTCGGGCGATGGCCATGGCGGCCAACGGTCTGGTTCCGGTGGAGGAGTAAACCATGTTGCTGATGATTGATAATTACGATTCGTTCACCTACAACCTGGTGCAGTATTTTGGTGAGCTGGGTGCTGATGTAGTGGTAAAACGCAACGACGAAGTCACCCTGCAGGATATTGAAAACCTGGCACCGGAGCGGTTGGTGATTTCACCTGGCCCCTGTTCCCCCAACGAGGCGGGCATCTCCATGGATGCCATCGCCCACTTTGCTGGCAAGCTACCCATTTTGGGCGTGTGTCTGGGCCATCAAAGTATTGGGCAGGTGTTCGGCGGTAAGGTGGTGCGGGCCGATGCCGTAATGCACGGCAAAACCTCACCCATATACCACCGGGATGAAGGAGTCTTCAAGGGCTTGGCTAATCCCTTTGAGGCGACGCGCTATCACTCTTTGGTGGTGGATCGTCAGACCTTGCCCGAGTGTCTTGAGATCACCGCCTGGACCCAAGGGCAGGATGGTTCGATAGACAAGATCATGGGCATGCGTCATCGTGAATTTAAGATCGAGGGGGTTCAGTTTCATCCGGAATCCATCCTCACCGAGCAGGGCCATGATCTGTTGAAAAACTTTCTGCAACTGTAGAACCCGACAGTGCGCCCCGGCTTTCGGGCCGGGGGATCGTGCGGCGAAATGTGCTAGCATGGCCGCGAACCAAATGAAGGATTTACCATGAATATTCAGACCGCACTGAAGGCCATAGTCGAAGGCCAAAACCTGAGCGAGAGCGATATGTCCACCGTCATGGAGCAGATCATGACCGGTCAGGCCACCCCGGCCCAGATCGGCGGATTCTTGGTGGGGCTGCGCATGAAAGGCGAAACCGTCGATGAAATCACCGGTGCCGCCCGAGTTATGCGGGCGCTGGCGACCCCGGTATCGATCAAAGCGGAAAACCTGGTGGATACCTGTGGCACCGGCGGCGATGGATCCAAAACCTTTAACATTTCTACCACTGTGGCGTTCGTTGTGGCGGCCGCTGGCGGCAAAGTGGCCAAGCATGGCAACCGTTCCGTATCCAGCGTCAGTGGCAGTGCCGATGTGCTGGAAGCGGCCGGTGTGCATTTGGGGCTAAGCCCTGAACAGGTGGCCCGCTGCGTAGAAAGCATCGGCGTTGGTTTTATGTTTGCTCCCGCCCATCACAGCGCCATGAAGCATGCCATCGGCCCGCGCAAGGAAATGGCCATACGCACGGTCTTTAATTTATTGGGGCCGCTCACCAACCCCGCCGGTGCCAAGCGCCAGGTGATGGGTGTGTTCGCCAGGCAGTGGGTGCGCCCCATTGCCGAAGTATTGCAGCGCCTGGGTTGTGAGCATGTTTTAGTGGTGCATTCTGCCGATGGTATGGACGAAATCAGTATTGGTGCCGAAACCTTCGTAGCAGAGGCAACGCCTACCGAAATCACAGAATACAGTATTCAGCCTGAGGATTTCGGCATGACTCGGGCTGCCATCTCGACTTTGGCAGTAGACAGTGTGGAAGACAGCCTGGCCATGATCAAAGACGTATTGAGTAAAAAGGATGGGCCAGCAGCAGACATTGTGGCTTTGAATGCCGGCGCTGCCATCTATGTGGCCGGGCTTGCCTCTTCCATAAAAGAAGGTGTGGCGCTGGCCCAGGATGCCGTTGGTAGCGGACTGGCGCACGCCAAGCTGGGGGAGCTTGCGCAATTGAGTAAAGTGCTTCAGCAAGAAAATGCCGGTGAGTAGGTGAATAAAGGTATGAATGATAATAAAGGTGAAACCGCGAGCCACAGCCAGCACAACGATACACCCACTGTATTGAAAAAAATCGTTGCCCGTAAGTGGGAGGAAGTTGCCGAACGCAAACAGCAGCAATCGGAAGCGGCGCTGTTGGATAAGATCAGGCAGGCTGATGCGCCCCGTGGTTTTGTGAAATCCATGCAGGCCTCGTTGGCAGCAGGTCGATCCGCTGTCATCGCCGAAGCCAAAAAGGCATCCCCCAGTAAGGGCGTGATTCGTGAGCACTTCGATCCTGCAGCCATCGCCCGTTCCTATGAAGAGGGTGGAGCCTCTTGCATGAGCGTGCTCACCGACCGTGACTTTTTCCAGGGCCACGAAGATTATCTACAGCAAGCTCGGGCAGCCTGCTCGTTACCGGTTATTCGCAAGGATTTCATTGTCGATCCCTATCAAGTCATGGAAGCCAGAGCCATCAACGCCGACTGCATTTTGTTGATCGCCGCCTGCCTGGCTGATCAACAAATGGCAGAATTGGCCGCAGCAGCCACTGAGCTGGGGATGGATGTGTTGATCGAGGTTCATGACCGTCACGAATTGGAGCGATCACTGCCTTTGAACCAGACCTTGGTGGGCATCAATAATCGAAACCTCCATACGTTTGAACTGAGTCTTGATACTACGTTTGAGTTGTTGCCACACATCCCTCGGCAGCGGATTGTGGTAACAGAAAGCGGTATACTGGGCCATTCTGATGTTGAGCAGATGCGCGAGCATGGCGTAAACGCCTTTCTGGTAGGTGAGACCTTTATGCGGGCAGAGCGGCCAGGGCAAAAACTCCAGGAATTATTCTTTTAACGCCCAGCCTATTAGTTTTATAAGTGGGCGATCTGTGGACGCATTCAGAATAAAAATTTTGGTTATCGGTGTATACTAAGCTATTGGGTTGTTGATTCTGGTCAGTTTCAAGGCAAGTCAATCTGATATGGTCACAGTCAGTAGTTGTGATGCACAATAACGAATGGAATTGAATAACGGGGATAACACATGCAATTAATCGCAATTCTGGGTGTACTGGTAGCCGTCAATCTTGGCATTGTATATGTCGGGTCCGAAGCGGTAGACGAGAGCCAGCCTCAAGTAGAAGGCGTGGTGGAAGTGGAGGCGGTGGAAGCCAGCGCTCCTGAGCAACCCGCGGTGGACGTTAAAAGCGAAGCCGAAGCGCAATAGCCCAGACTGACAAGTCACTAATAGTGCAGTGATATTATGCCAAAAACCGCTGTAATTGGCGCTCTTGGCTATGGTATGTGCGCTGTATGTAGAGTACTTTGAGGGCGTTTTGCAAAGCAGCATCTAATAGGAGAGAGTTATGGGATCGGTTATCGCAATCTTCGGAACATTGATTGCCCTGAACCTTGGGTTCGGTTACTGGTTGTCTGAACAGAACGATATTCAACAGCCAGAAGAAGGCGTGGTTGAGATAGAAGAAGTATCTGTTGAAGAACCCGTTGAGCCACCAGAAGGCCAATAAGTCGCTCCTGTCGTAATCGGCGCGCCTAAAAACCCTGATCGTCGCATCAGGGTTTTTTGTTTTAGTCCCGATCAAATGACCACAAAAGATCGAACGCGTTACTTTTTCCACTGATCACTTCAGCGTACAGGTTTTTTCTGATGCGGTATTTCAAGGTCAGTGTATTAACCGCCTCAAACATGCCCACACCATAGCGAATCATCAAATCTGGCGTAATGTAACCGCTCAGCCCCACTTCACTGCGGTTCTCGGTGGAGCCGGTGCTTAATGTCAGATCCTGGATGCCAAGGGTTTCCCCTGCCTTGCGGGTCAGTGCACCGCTTCTGGCCTCCAAAGCCATGGAAACAGCCGCCTCTGCGGCCACGCTGGAAGAGTCCTGAGTGCTGTCGGTATTGGGCGCCCTGCCAGTGATCAAATAATAAAACTTCTCTTGTTGCGGCATTTCAGGAATCGAGAAGATGGCTATGTCCGGGCTACGGGCGCGCCCGGTTACCCGGATACCCACCACCACATTGTCGCTGATATTGTTACGTGTGGCAGACAAGCGCAGCTGCGGGTTTTCCAGATCATCGATAAAGATCAAATCACCATCAGTAATACTGAGGGACTGTCCGTAGGCCTGATAGGTGCCGTTCTTGAGTCGGATGATGCCCTTTGACTGCAGCAGGTCGGAACGATGCTGGCTGATGGTCATCTGCCCTGTAACGTCGGTTTCCAGCCCATAACCTTTAAAGCGCACATCATCCCCCAATGTCAGATTCAGGTTGCTGGAAATCTGCAATGCTGTGCCGTCTTCTGATTGGCTGCCTTCAATTACCGTATCCGGCGATACGGTAACCGCCTGCTCTGGTAGCGATTTCAAATGAATGCGTGCTTTAGGGATGTGGACATCACCGTTGATCGTGAGGGATGTCGGCGTCAGGTTGAACGCAATATCAGGTTTCAGGTAAACCAATATATTTTCTTCCGGCCGATAGGCCAGGGTTTCAGACTGAAAAGATACCTTGCTCCACCAGTCTTCCTGCTGCCAGTTGAAGGTGCCATTAAGCTGGCCCGGTTTGTCACCCACCAAAAAGCTGCCCTCTAAGTCAGCAATACGCTGCTCGGTGGTGAGGTTGATGCTGATATCGGTAATGGGAAGCGGCAGCATGGCGGTGTGAATTTCCCCCTGCACCAGGCTGGCTTTGCCCGATAACGTTGGTGACGCCAGAGTGCCTCCCAAATTGAAGTCTCCAGACAATGTGCCGTGCAAGTGATCACCTTCATCCACCAACAGCCAATGGGAAAAAGGGGATACGATGAAGTTGTCCACGAGCACTTCACCGGACAGTTGTTCTTCTTGCAGCCTGAGCTTGCCGTTACTGTTGCCGATGCTGGACTGTAACAGCCATTTGAAGGCGAGCGTGTCCTGGGCGAGATTGGCTGATAACTCAGCATGGTTGAGATCCAGCGTCATGGATTGTGCTGTGTTGTGGAATAGAACGATATGACTGTTCTCGCTGGAGGCGCTGGCTTGAATGGTCAGGTTTGGTAACAGCTGAATGATGGCATCAAGGTCTGCTGAACCATGAAGGACCGCATCATTGGGCAGCCAGGGTTGCAGCCAGGCCAAGTTCAGGTTGCTGGCTGCCAACTGCACGGGGGTTGCTGCATCAACGCTGGCGCGCAGGGTTTTTTGAGTACACAGCGTGCTGTCGAGATAGCTGTAGCACAAGGGTGATACGGTTATCTGATCCAGGTTTTTCAGCTCTAATTTAAACGGTTTCTGTAGCTTCCAGGTTTGCGCGGGTTGCAGATAGGTTGTTTGAATACGGCTGCGATTGCATTGAGCTTGCCAGAGATCGGTATCAATCGTGGTGGCACTCAGGGGGAATTCGCCATGACACTGAACACTGAACTGGTTCGCCTGGTTATCTTGTATGCGAACGGAGGCGATATGATGCATTGCATTGCCTTCGATGGTTGCCAGGCCATCCAGAACGACCTGCTCGGCGATGCGTAGATCATCAAATCTTAATTGCAATTGATTGTGTTCACCGATCAACGGCTGAATGTTTACGATCGCCTGTGCGCTGGTCAGGGTGATGTCGTCGTAGGCTATGTGCTCGGCTTGCAGTGTGCCCTTGATCGCCGGGTGTTCCAGCCGGTCGCTAAGCGTGAGCTCTCCCTGCACCGAGCCTGCCAGCTTCGGCGCAATCAAATCGAACTGCTTTATATTCAGCGTGAGCTGCAGGTTGCTTTTTCCATTCAGGTTCAATGTGCCATTGGCTTTCACGTAATTGCGGTCTTGCAGTATTTCTACGTTGTTTACGTGTAGCTGTTCTTCAGCAAACGCCACATCCCCGTTCATTTCCCAGGGGGTGTTGTGCAGAATTCCATTGAGCTGATCCAGCGATGCGGTGATTAACACCGAATGCTCAGATAATTGGCCGCTATGGTGGATGGTTCCGCTTACCTCTCCCTGTATGGAGTCTTCAAAGGGTTGCAGGCTGACCTTACTGAGGTCGGTAACGGCGTTCCATGTTAATTCGGGTTCGAACAGCAGCTCTCCGTGGCTGCGCAGTTTGCCTTCGGGCAGCGTTATGATCAGATCATCCAGCTGCAAGCGTTCCATCGTCAGCAGGGAGCTGCTGCTTAGCTGTAGCGGTGAAGGGAACAGGGGGCTGCTGAGCTTGCCCGACAGCGTTAACGTCAGGCCGTCAAGATCACCTTTGCCTGCAACGTTTGCTTCCAAAGCGGTGATAGTGGTGTCATCGATAGGGTAAATAAACGGCTCTGACAGCTTCAGTTTGAAGTCAACAGGCAGCGTTTCGAGCAGAGGCTGTAAGGTCATATCCAGCTGGCTGGCTAATGGCCCATAGCTTTGCGCCATGATCGACAGTTTATCCAGATCGCCTTGTGCATGCGCGGTCAGTTTGCTCAGCGGGTATAGCTCGGTATCGCATGTTGCGCGAACATCAATGGGGTAGCGCCGCGTGAGCCGGATCATGCCACTGCCTTGCCACGTGCAATATTCATCGCTTGCATTGAGGTTTAGAATATTGATTCGATGATTGATGCCAGAGGCCCTGAACTGGATGCTGCTGGCGTGATACAGCGGATCGCTGGCCATTCGCACATCCAGCTCGCCAACTCTCACCAGATCTACGCTTACGGGGATCGGGATAACAATCTGTGGCAGTTCCAGTGTATCGCTGGGTTCATCCGTATCGATGGCATCGTTCACGATGACGTTTACACGGTCAACTTGAATTGAGCGAACACACAACTCGAACCGTAAGAAGCAACGGGGCTTTATTTGCAGATGAGCACCGGTCAAGGCAACGGATACATCCTCATCGTTGTAACTGAAATCAAATTGCAACCCGTCTGCCAGCGAGCCTTGTATGTGATTGAATTGTACTTCTGGAATCTCCTCAGACACTGTATCTAACAGCAACTGGTGTAATTTGGGGCTGAAGCTCGCCCACATCAATGCACCGGTGACTATCAGAAACAGTGCCAGCAGGGTGCCAAACAGGCGGATGGAAAAAGCTGCAGCGCTTTTCATAGCAGCATTCCCAGATAGATATGCAAGCGCAGGGATTTGTCTTCTTCGGCGGTGACCGGTTTTGCAATGTCGAATGAGAACGTGCCCACAGGTATCGTCCAGCGCAAACCGACACCAGCACCGGAATGGAACGGATCATGACTGGATATAAATGTTCGCCCGGTATCGGCAAAGGTGGCCAGCTGCCACTCTTCATTAAGTCGGTAGCGATACTCCAGGCTGAATACATTCAGGAATTGGCCACCTTGCAATTCGCCGTTTTCATCTTTGGGGGCAAGGGAGTTATATTTATAGCCGCGTACCGTTTGATCGCCACCAGTATAAAAACGCTTGGATAGCGGCACAGAATAGAAATCATCGGTCATGATGCCCCCCAACGCAAAGCGAGTGGAAATGGCATCCTCTGAGGTCAGATCCAGGGTGTAGGATGCGCCGATCTCGCCGGATAAGAACAGGGTGTTGTCCGATAGCACATTGAAACCCAAAGAACTGTCGATCCAATATTTTAAAATAGCGGTTGGATTGTTGCTGCTCCCATAAACAAGACGCTCGATAAAGTGATAGTTGGGCAAAATGTAGGTGATGGTTTCTTCCGGGTTGTTGCCCTGTCGATAGGTTTCGTTTTCAAGGTTCACCCCGACACTGTATTGCCACTGCTTGCGCTGCGAGCGCTTCAGCGCGATACCGGTACTGAGCTGAGCTGATTCGCGATCGGTGGTTTCTTCTCGTTTCCAGCCGGTGTCCCAGCTCAGGTAGCGTTCCAGTGGGTGGGGCCAGGGGATGTGATACTGAACAGTGACCTCCTCGCCGATTTGAGAGACCTGCATATTGCTGTAGATGTTGTCACCGCGAGCGTTTACCTTTGGTCGCGTCCAACCCAGCTTGCCGCGCATGCCGGTGTCTGTTCCGTAACCTATACCCGTGGTGAATTGATCCTTAGGCTGATCTTCCAGTTCGATATTCAGTGTCGCCTGATTCGGTGGCGTTGATTCAACGTCGATTATTGCATTCTTAAAATAACCGCTGCTAAGCAGGTTTTCGTAGATGATGCCTACTTTGTCGGTGTCATACCACTCACCGGCGTGAGTATTCACCAGTTGTCGTGATGTTTTGTCAGACAGGTCACTACCTGATATTTGGATATCATTGATGCGATAGCGTTGCCCCAGTGTCATATGCAGAATGACCACCGCCGTGTGCTGGTCAAGGTTCACCTGCAGCGCGCTTTGAGACCAGTTGGCATCAAGATAACCCTGTTGTCGCAGGGATAGCAGCAGTTCCTTTTTGTAGTTGTCGTACAGCTGGTGTCGCATCGGCTGGCCGACAATAAACGGGGGCGTTTGGATTAATTTGAGTGCTTTTGGTTTTAACCCTGATTCAGGCTGTGGAACATTGATGTCGCTTTTACCCCACACAACCACCGGGCCAGGTTCAATGTGGATATCCAGAGACTGGTTGCCCCAGCTGATCTTAATGCTGGCTTCGTAGTAACCAAACGGCTGCAGGGCATCGCGCACAGAGGAGCGGATGGCTTTGCGTATGCTGTCTTCATCACCCTCTGGAATGGCGTCCCAGTTTGAAAGATGCAAGCTCACGTTTTCTTTCAGCCCGTTATCGACACCCACGACATTGATCTTCAACTTGGCTTCGGCCAGCTTGGGCATAAATATTATTAATATCAACAGGATGCAGTTGACACTGGAGCGCGCGTTACGGTGTCTCAAGGCTGTATACCGGGGATCCGAGAAGGCGAGGGAATGGAGCACATGTTGATGATGAAAATAGCACAGCCCTGTGTTGAATGTTAAGCGGCCATATAAGTGGATAGCCTGGCCAAACGTTGCTTATCTGTCTGCCATTTTAATGTGTGGCCGATAGCATGTACACGGATGTCCTGATTAATACAGGGCTTACAACAACAAAGACAATGAGGTTGGAGCATGAGAGCGGAAAATTGGGGTGGTACCTTGCAGCGTTGGCTGGGGGTAGTGGCATTAACATCGGCCTGTGTGTTAGCCAGTGGTTGCCATGACGAATTGCATGTGAAGGTTAAGACCGGCGGCTGGGTAACCGGTAAGTGGCATGGAGAAACAGAAGAGGGGGCCCGTGTGTTTTTGGGTATTCCTTATGCAAAACCTCCGGTGGGAGAGCTGCGGTTTCAGCCTCCTCAGCCTGCAGAGCGATGGCAGGGTGCGTTGGATGCAAGCGAGTTTGGAGCGTCCTGTATGCAAAACCCTGGCGCATTGTCGGCGGTTGGAGATCTGAGTGAAGATTGTCTGACCCTGAATGTCTTCAGCCCCGAGAGTCCTGCAAAAGGCTCGCTGCCTGTCATGGTGTTCATTCACGGCGGAGCGTTTGTGGCCGGGGGCAGCAACCAGTATGACGGTTGGCGCCTCGCAGAGGAATATGGCGCGGTTGTTGTCTCAATGAACTATCGTCTGGGAGCGCTAGGGTTCTTGTCTCACCCTGAACTGGATCAAGAAATGATGGCCTCTCAGTCTGGCAATATGGGGCTGAAAGATCAGCAATTGGCCTTGAATTGGGTGCAGCAGAATATTCGGGCGTTTGGTGGTGATCCTGACAGGGTCACGCTATTCGGTGAGTCTGCGGGCTCTATGAGCACCTGTGTGCACATGGTGGCACCGGGTAGCCAGGAATTGGCCGATCAATTCATTCTGGAAAGCGGAGTGTGTGTAGGTGGTCTTCCGGTGAACACTAAGGAACAGTCAGATGGAATTGCAGAGGCGATGCTGCAGACTTTCTGTGCTGATGCACCTGACCGTTTGGCCTGTTTGCGGGATGTGCCTGCGGCGGATCTGATGGCCTGGGGCGCGGATGCAGGTATCTTTGGTGCCGGATGGTCTCCAACAGTTGTGCCCGAGAGCGAGATATTACCTGCGCAACCGGTTCAACTTATAGCCAGTGGTCAATACAACATGGGGCCAGTGATTGTTGGCACCAATCGTAATGAGTGGGGCCTGTTTCAGCTGATTGGAGCTGGTGAGACGGTTTCGGACATTGCAGGTTTCAATCAGCTGGTGGATGCGACCTACCCTGCGCCATTGGCGGGAGCCATCAAAGTAGTATACGCCCCTGCTTCAGATCAGCAGGCTAACTATAAATTGGTGGAATTGTTAACCGATCAGGTATTCCGTTGCCCCACCCGTGGTTTTGCTCGTTTGTTACAGGCTGCGGGATCAAATGTCTGGCTATATAGCTTCGACCATTTGCCTGCCTACCATGCCATGGAATTGCCTTATGTTTTCGGAAACCCCAGTGCGACATTGGCACCGGTGTTAAATGAACCCGTGCGTGAGGCGGTACAGGGTTACTGGAGCGGGTTTGCCTACAATGGCACACCGAATCAGGAAGCGTTGCCTGAATGGCCGCAGTACGATGCAGTATCTGATCAAAACATGAGCCTGGCTGAGGTGTCTTCAGTACAGCAGGGCTTGGCACAAACCACCTGCGATTTCTGGAGCAGCTTGGGTATTTAGTGTGGGTGTTGTGTTGAAGAGAGTTTGAAGAAAGCACAAAAAAACCGGCCAATGGGCCGGTTTTTTTGTGGCTCGAAAGCCTGTGTTACTCAGCTGCTGCTACAGCCACCTCAGTGGTGAAGTTCACAACAGGGCAAGACAGTTCACGCTTCAGCAATGGAGTACGTGAGCAGATTTCCACATTATGCTCGCCTGCCAGCAGACGGCTCAGGTGGATTTCGCTACGACGCTTCCAAACTGACCAACCACCACCGTCTACACGGAAGCGATATTCCAGCAGACCCAGGCTCGGGTTGGGGTTGACGCCATCAATGTCGATGGTGACTTCACCGTTGTTAACGGTAACGGCGCTGCTGGAGACGACACCGGCTGTATCAACAGACTCAACGGCAACGGTTACGTCGGCAGTTTCGACGCCCGCAACATTAGTGGTAGGCGCAGGGGCTGCGGCAGTGACGCTAACAGGAATCAGGTCGCCGGCCAGAGACAGGTTGTTGTTACCGGAGCCAGCAATCCAGAAATCACGCATATAAAGAGTGTGCTCGTAAATGCGTGGCAGTGGCACCACTTTCAGTTTCTCTGCCAGACGCGGCATTACCGCAGGCATGAAGAAGTCCAGGGTAGAGTTGATGAAGCCCGGTGGTATCAGAATCATACCGGAGGCATCGGTCTGGCTGATGTAGATAGTTGGCAGCTGCTCGATACCAATGCTCAGGAAGCCGTCTTCAGTGGAGTTGACTTCGAAAGGCACTTCCAGGTTGAACGTTACACCAAAGATAGTGCGGTACTCGCCCCACTCAGCCTTGTACAGATCGAAGGTCAGTTTCACGTCATACCAGGCAAATACACCGGCGGCTCCGTCAGCGGGCATCAACTTGATGTAAGGAGCAGAAGCAGGCTCAATACGCATGCCGATTTGGTCGGCTTCATCGATTTCGGAGTCGCTAGGTGTGTACACAGCAATACCGGCTGGGGTTGCGTTGGCGTAGAAACCTGGGCTGATGTCCATGGTGGTTACACCGGCTTCATGGGCTGCAAACAACGCCTGGTTAATCACGTTAGAGGAAATGGATGCACCGAAGTGGAAGGGCTCGCCATCAGGCGTGGTGGCACCCATGGTTGGGGTGTCGCCTTCAACATACAGTGAGCCTGGAGCACCGGGAATTCCAGCTGGAGGCTCAGGAGCCCAGATGCGGGTGCCCAGATCAACAGATACACCGTTTTCCTTAGAATCCAGGAAGAAAGGCAGTGCACGGATATTCAGAGTTTCACCATCATCCAGCGTTACCAGCTGCAGTGTGATGGGGATATCTTTAATGAAATCAGACACGATAGGAATGATGATCTGTTCCAGAATGTCGATGAACAGGTTTTCGAACAGCGGCGCCAATACCGCAACGATAGCGCTGGTAATGCTGTCGAAGATGTTCAGGATGCCGTTAGTGTTGGTGAAGTCGATATTAGGGAAGGTGTGATTGATTTGCGTGCCGGACAGGTTGATGTCCAGATCCGCGCCAACAATATCAAGCAGCAGGTCGGTGCCCAGATCCACTTCATCAAACTGCAGAGTACCACCGCTGCTGTAAGGAATCAGGAAGCCGATGGTGCCGTTCAGGTTAATACCAAAAATGAAGTTGTCGACGTAAATGTCAGTATCCAGGCGTTCGTTGTCCAACACTACCAGATCGATGTCGATATTGTCGAAATTGAAATCGGTGATTTGCAAGTTCAGGTTAAACAGGCCGAAAGTATTGATCAGCGGGATATTGCCGATACCGCTTACGATGCCTTGGAAGTCAGCACCATTCAGTTCGTTTTCAAGTACGCTGATCAGGAAGTCGAAGCCGCCCTGGTTCAGACGAGCTGAGATGCCAACGAACTCGTTGTCTCCACGGGCAAACTCGGTGGTGTTGGTTTGGCCAAACCCATCGACAGCAACAAAGGTGTTAAATGGCTGGTCGGTAAATGCGGTTTCAAATGAGTTGCCAGCCCCCAATTCGACAGCAACTCCATCCAATGTAACGCTCTCTACACCGCCGGGGTCAGATACGTACCCGGTAATAGTCATGGCGTCACGATCCGTATCGAGAATGTGGATCATGGGGCCTTCGGTGTCGTAATAGAACACAACCTGCTTAATTTGGTTGTAGCCCTTTACGCGGAAAATGTTGCGACCAGAAAACACGTGATCTGCCAGCAGAGCGCCATCAGCGTTGGCGGTCAGATCCGTTACGGTGAACAGGTCAGTCACGTCAACGGTGTTGAGCTGAATTGCCAGATCAGATGGTGCAACGCTGCCGGTGAAGGCGATGGCAAAGTTAAGAGGTTTTTCGGTAGCCACTGAATTGTTGCTGGGAGCCACAATGTTGGCCTGCTCACAGGCAGCCAGCCCCAATACCGCAACTAAAAAGAGTATGCGTTTTATAATATTCACAATGTGTGCCTCGATACTTTAAATTATTGGAATACAAACTTGTTTTCTTGTTATGTGCGTTTTCGCTCTTGTTACTTCCTTTGGCAAATCCGCGACAGGCAATCCCAAACCTGACTTCCAAGGATACCATCATCCCATCCTACTAGAATAATCCGTACAGTAAATAGCCTTTTTGTATATTGATAAACCTATTCATGTATATTCTATGGTGAATGTTAACGAACTGTAACCGAGTCCACTTTGGTTTTATTGAACTCTAAATTCAGAAGCCTTAAAGTTCGGGAAATTTACTAATTTATTAATGTGATACTTTGTTTTGGTTTTGTTGCAATGGGATTGCCTGTCGCAGCGCGGCGATCTTGTTATCATGGAGAACTTCCCGCGCGCGCAGACATCAAGACCGTTCTGATGCGAACAATAACGCCAAGACAGAAGAGGCCACCATGGACAAGCAAACTGAAATAGAAGCCGCTGTATTTCGTCGGCTGATACAGCATCTGGATAACAATAAGCAGGTACAGAACATCGAGCTAATGAACCTGGCGGGTTTTTGCCGTAACTGCCTGGCCAAATGGATGGTGGCCGCTGCTGAGGAGCAGGGTGTGGCGTTGGATTATGATGGTGCCAGGGAGCAGGTGTATGGCATGCCCTATGATCAATGGAAGCAGCAATATCAAATGGAAGCGACCCCAGAGCAGCTTGCTAAATTTAACAGTAAGAATCCGTAAGCGGTGGAAGCCATCATGAATCGCAGACAATTTGTTACCCTGACCGGAGCATCCCTTTTGTCTATTTCAGTTGTTCCTGCCGTGAATGCGGAGCCGGTAAGTAAAGTGTCCGGTTTGACCGTGGCGGATGCTTTACAGGCGTTGGATCAGCTGCAGAAGGCCGAGGTTTCCACGTTGGGAAAATGGAATTTGTTTCAGGTCTACACCCACCTTGCGCAGAGCGTTGAATACTCTATGACAGGCTACCCAGAACAAAAGTCCTGGTTGTTCAAAAGCACTGTCGGCAGTTTGGCTTTTTCTGTGTTCAGCGGAAAGGGATCGATGAATCATGGGCTGGATGAGGCCATACCGGGGGCTCCGGCGCTGTCGGAGGAGGGTGACCCCCTGCAGGCATTGCAGCGTTTGCGACAATCGCTGTTGGATTTTATTGCTTTCGACGGAGACCTGCAGCCTCATTTCGCCTATGGCGAATTAAGCAAGGCTGAGTACGAACAGGCTCATGTTATGCACCTGAACAATCATCTGGATGAGTTCGAACTGGGTTGATACTCCCCTCAGTCTGGGTAGTCCTCTCGGAACACACTGAATTCGTTGATGTTATCCAGCAGAATGTCCACCAGCTTGGGGTCGAATTTAATGCCTGACAGAGCGCGGATCTCTTTTTGGATCTCGTCGATCGGCCACGGCTCTTTATAGCAGCGTTTACTGCCCAGTGCATCGAATACGTCCGCCAGGGCAGTAATGCGTCCAGCTATGTTTATCTGATCACCAGATAAACCGTTGGGATAGCCGGAGCCATCCCAGTTTTCGTGGTGCTCCCTGGCGATGATGGCGGCCATATTCAACAGTGGCTTTTTGGAGTTGGATAACATCTCATAACCGATGTGGGCGTGGGTTTTCATGGTCTCCCATTCGCTGGGTTCGAATTTACCCGGCTTATTGAGGATGTCGTCTGGAATGGCGATTTTTCCGATGTCATGCAGGGGTGAAGCCAGCTTTATATGGTTGGACACGATATCATCCATGCCATATTTTTGTGCCAGCAGCTCCGATATCAGTGCCACACGTTTTACATGCCCTCCCGTTTCTCTTGAGCGTTTTTCTACGGCTTCTCCCAGTCGATAAATCAGTTCACGCTGGGTGGATTCTATCTCCTGGTGCAAATTGCGGTTTTCCAATGCAATGGCAACGTTGTTGGAATAAATCTCCAGCAGGTGCAGCTCAAGTTCGCTCAGGTTGTTGCCGGGGCATACATACAGTAAGTGCTCGTTACCTTGCTTAGTAATAAAGTAACCAAAGAAGCAATTGTTGATGTACATGCTTTTTTGGGCGCTCAGCACTTGATCGAAACCTTTCACTATATCATCGGGAATCGCATGGTTGGAGGACTTGGCCATCATCTCAGCGATATTGCCGGTAGTGGCGATAACTTCATAACTGTCGGCGTTTTTGCCGTGGCTGGCTGCCATGGCTCTCACGGCAGAGGCATAAATTGAATCGTGTTCGATATACAGCAGATTACTGATTTGCTCCAGAACCGCAGAGGCAAACGATTCCATCGAGAAGTTTTGATAGATTGTTGAGGTGGCGGTGATGACCCGTTCCAGCCCACGTCGGCTGCGCTCAATGGTGATGATATCCCGATATGAGCGCAGCGCAGCATACATCAGGGTTTTCATTTTTATGTCGGTGAGTTCGGTTTTGTCTTTGTAATCATTGATGTCGTAATCTTCGATCACTTGGTGCTCGGGGGCCTGCCCGGGCTGCCCGGTTCGTAACACCAGTCGCGTTTGGGTGTTGCGCAGCTCTCGGCGAATCCAGGTCACCAGATCCAGGCCGGCGTGGTCCGTTTCCATAACCACATCCACCAAGGCAAGGGCGATATCATTCCGTGACGACAAAATGGCTTTTGCCTCGGTGGCAGAATAGGCGTGGAGAAAATTCAGCGGGCGTTTGTCGAAGCGAATCTTGCCTAACACCAATTTGGAAACTTTGTGGACTTCCTCTTCATCATCAATGATCAAGATGTTCCACGGTCTAATCGGCGATTCTTCAACGTTTACCGTGGCGGGCGTTGGTTCATCCTCTGCAAACAGCAGGCTGTCGTCCGTCATAGAGCTTCCTTGTTGATTTAGCTGTTGTACTTATTCTAGAAGAATAGTCAGAAAGCAGGAACCAACCAGTCCGCCCGTCTATAATCCTATTAACTTATGAGTGGGAAATTACCAGGGAAATGGGGTCGTTCTTGTGGCAAAGGAAGGCGATTAATCAATGCGTTGGCGTTGTGGTTCTGGGTGCAAGCCTGAATCTGGCCCGAGTTGTGTTGTTCTATGCCATGCCACTTTCGGCTTATGCCGCGCAATCCATTGATTTTTCTGCTTATAACAAATTACAAGCAGCTTACATATATAAGATCGCCAGTTTGGTTAGCTGGCCCCAAGGTATTGAGGCATCTTCGTTCACCATCTGTGTTCTCGATGCGGATGGTGTGCTGAGTGGCGCGCTGAGGCGGGCGACATCGGATCGTACGATCAAAAACATCCCCATATCGGTTATCAGGCTGGGTGTAGATGACTTGAACACATCATCCTTCAGTAGCAAAGATTGCCATATGGTTTATATAAATCAGGATGTTACGGTTGCTGAGGAGGAATACGGTCCGGCATTTGAGGAGTTGGGGCGCGACGTGCTTTGGGTGGCGTCCCCTTTGGTTAACTCTCCATCTGTTTCACTGTTCGATCTAGTGCTGGAGGAAGACAAGATCGTAATTTATATAAACACGGAGCGGATGGCTGCCAGTCACTTTGTGGTTGCCTCGCCCCTACTGTATTTTGCCAAGCCAAGGTGATTGATGCTGAATCTTAATTTCGGACAGAAAATATTTTTCAGTGTGCTTAGCGTGGCGGGCGTCAGTGTGTTGTTAATCTCAATGCCAATGCTTTATAACTCCGCGAATCATTATGGTGAGATCGCCACAGATCATGCCCGTACAGACAGTCTAATGCTGTCCAACATGGTGGCGCCCGCGTTGGTATTCGAGCGCGAGGACATGGTGGAAGGTATTTTGGAAATACTGGACCAGTCACCAGACGTTGTGTCAGCGACAGTGTTTGCGCTGAACCCCCTGGATGGCAGCCTGGTAGAATTCGCAAATTATGGGGACACCTCGGTAACTGCGCATATTGCATTGGACGATATGTTTGGCTCACAAGTACAGCGCTATGATGGCTTTTTGGTTTCGGTGGCACCGATTCTGTCCGAGCAGGAGGTAGTGGGTTATATACGATTGGTGGTTGCGTTAACCAGTGTGCGGGAGCATTTTCAGGAGACACTCATCTATGTGTTGATTGCGGTGGTGGTTTCATTATTCGTAGCTAGTTACTTGGCGATGACATCGCGCCGGGCCATTGTTAAACCCATTAAAGATTTGAATCAGGTGACACAGCTGATTGCTGAAACCAAAGATTACAGTAGCCGGGCTGTGGCGGTATCCGAAGACGAAGTGGGCGATCTTATCCAGTCTTTTAATGCCATGTTGAGTGTTATTGAGGAATATGATTCTGCACGCAAAGAAAAGGAAGCAGAGATCTATCAGCTGAATCAAGATCTTGAGAAAAAGGTGGATGAGCGCACCATTGAATTGCAGAACAGTATGAATGTGCTGAACAAAACCATTTCAGATTTGCGTGAGACACAAAACAAATTGGTTGAGCAGGAGAAAATGGCCTCGTTGGGGAGTCTGGTGGCGGGTGTAGCCCATGAAATCAATACTCCTATTGGAGTGGGTATTACGGCGTCATCGCACCTCAGTCAGTCTGTTGCAGACTTGCAGAATAAGTTCCTGCAAGGCAGCCTGACCAAGCGTGAGTTTTCTGAGTCGGTTGACGAAATGCGGGAAACCGTATTGATGATCGTGAAGAACCTCGAGCGCTCAGCGGCTTTGGTCAAGAGCTTTAAAATGGTGGCCGTAGATCAATCCTCTGATGATCTGCGCAGCTTTAATGTTAAAGAATACTTTGAAAACGTGCTGTTGTCTCTGAAGCCCAAGCTGAAACGTACCCGGCATGTGGTGCTGTTGAATGTGCCCGAGGATCTGATTTTGTACAGCTCACCAGGGGCAATGTCCCAGATCATTACCAACCTGATAATGAACTCACTTATTCATGGCTTTGAATTCATGGAGGCAGGTGAGATTGAGATTAATGCCCAGCAGAATGGGGCGGAATTTATACTGGATTACTACGATAACGGCAAAGGTATCCCCGAGGAAATTCAGGGCAGGATTTTCGACCCGTTTGTGACCACTGCACGTAACAAAGGGGGCAGCGGGTTGGGCACGCATATCCTTTACAACCTGGTTACTCAGGTGCTGGGTGGCGTGGTGGAGTTGAAGCAGGGAAGATCTGCTGGGGTTCATTTCCAAATTCGTTTGCCGATCAATTCTCAGGGAACGATGGAATCAGTAACAAGGGTAGGTGCACAATGATCTTCGTTTCCAATGTGATTAATTTAGATTCTCCGTTGTTTGGTGATGAGGATAATGACACTCCCGCAGAAAAAAAAGACAACGCCAGTTGGAAAGTTCTGGTGGTGGATGATGATGAGGATGTGCTGGCAGTGACCAAATTGGTGTTCTCATCCTTTCGCTATGAAGATCGTCCTGTGGATGTAATGACGGCTACTTCAGTCAAAGCGGCGATGCAGATACTTGAAGAACACGCCGATATAGCCGTAGCTTTTATCGATGTGGTGATGGAGTCAGATCATGCGGGCCTGGATTTGGTGCGCGAAATTCGTGAGGGGCAGCGTAATGATGAAATCCAGTTGATATTGCGAACCGGTCAGCCGGGCTATGCCCCAGAAATGAAAGTGATTTTGGAGTACGGTATTAACGATTATCGTACTAAAACGGAATTGGATAATGTGAAGTTGCTGTCCTGCCTGGTGGCGGGTTTACGCAACCACAAAAACATTGTCGGGGCTCGTCGAGCAGCATCCCGTGAAGCGATTGCTTCTGAATTAAATGAGGCAAAAAGCCTGTTTTTTGCCCAGATGAGCCATGATCTGCGTACGCCGTTGAATAGCATATTGGGGTTCTGTCAGTTATTGGAGCTGACTGATCTGAATGCTGAACAGGCGGAGCAAGTGAAGTTGATCGGCAGCTCTGGAAAGCATTTGTTGGCTCTGGTGAATGATATTCTTGATCTGTCTAAAGGTGAGGCGGGTAAGATCCAGTTGGAGCATATAGGCTTTTCACTTCATGAATTGGTGCGTGAAACGGCAAAGCTTTTAAAGAATCAGGCAAAAGAGGGAGTGGCTTTCGAATGTGATTTGGATGCGTCAGTGCCTGATTGGGTGTTGGGTGATCCTGTAAGGGTGCGTCAAATACTTCATAACCTGTTGAGCAATGCCCTTAAATTCACCAAACAAGGGTTCGTGAAATTGCTTGTAGAGCCTGTTTCGGATCAGCAGGTTCAATTTACGGTTACCGATACCGGAATGGGGATTCCCAGCGATCAGCTCAGTGCGTTGTTTTCAGCCTATGAACAGGCCGATGCGTCGGTCAACCGTTCTCATGGTGGCACTGGTTTGGGTCTATCCATATGCAAGCAGCTCGCGGAACTGATGCAGGGTTCGGTGACGGTTAACAGCGCAGAGGGCAAGGGTTCTACTTTTACGGTGGTGCTCATGCTTCCACCGGCGCCTGAGCATGAGGAGGCTCCCGTGCAGGCTGTTGCTGCCGTACGCAAACACCATTACGCACGCATTCTGGTGGTGGATGACGATAAGGTAAACCGAATGGTTTTGCAGAAAATGCTGGAGCGGCGTGGGTTGGCGGTGCAGTGTGCAAACAGCGGGGAGCAAGCGTTGGAGCTGGCTCATGCCAGCTCGTTCGATATGGTGTTGATGGATTTTCAGATGCCTGGTATTGGTGGGGCCGAAGCCGCCCGCCGCATGCGGCAGATTAAGCGCTATTCAAAGGTGCCCATTGTGGCACTAAGCGGCAGTGGGGAAGAGGATATGGCCATGTGTTTCAGTGTCGGCATGAATGATTTCATGAGTAAACCAGTAGACATGGATGAGCTGGGGGAGATGGTCTACAAATGGTTGGGTTTTCGTACCATGCTGCAATAGGTGGCACGCTTACCCATTTAACCACCCCAATCCTCATCGCCCGTGCAAACGCTCAGTGTCCTTAATCATAGGGTAGTCTTTGATTGCCCCAATGACATTTTCCTCCTTCGCAAACAGAGGTTTAGACAGCATATACTGAGCCAGTAAATGCGAAACAGAGGTAAGGGATCGCATATGGACTCGCTCCCAGCCATGTGATGCATCAAGGCCAAAACAAACCAGTGCTGTGCGGATATCATTACCTGCTTCCAGAGCAGCCGCTGCGTCACTTCTGTAATAGCGAAATACGTCACGGCTGAATTCGATTTCGTTAGATTTGCAGAGATTGATCAGATGCTGGGTTAGATGGCGGTCGAATGGGCCGGTGGAATCCTGCATTGATATGGTTGCGCCAAATTCACAGGTGTTTTGATCCGGGGCAACTGTGCCATTATCTACCGAGACCATCTCGGCCACATCGCCACGTAGAATGTGCGACGCACCTACGCCGACTTCTTCTGATATAGTGAAAAGAAGGTGGCTGTCTAGTTCTGGTTTGAGGTCGGAGCTGATTATTGCTTTAGCAGCAGCGAGAATGCTGGCGACACCCGCTTTATCATCTAAATGCCTGGCGTTAATGAATCCGTTCTCGTGGAAATCCGGTTGTGAATCCACTGATACAAAATCACCAACGCGAACCCCGAGCTCCCAAAGTTCGTCGATGCCAACACTGGGGGTGTCAATGCGAATTTCCAGATTATCCCAGTCCGAGATTTGAGTGTCGACTTCCTTGTTATAGGTATGCCCTGAGGCTTTCAGGGGAAGAATGGTGCCACGGAGAATAGAGCCGTTTTCGCAATGGATCTTCACACGGGCGCCTTCAGCAAAACGTGCATTCCAGTGACCGATTGCAACGACCCGCAAGCGTCCGTTGCGCTTTAGGCCTTTGACCATCGCCCCCAAAGTATCTAGGTGTGCAGCGATTGCTCGACGGGGAAACGCCTGATGTCCCGGAATGGTTGCACGAATTGCTCCGCGTCGGGTTAGTTCATAGGCGATCTCCAACTTGTCAAGTTCGGAGCAAACAAACCGAACGACTTCATCGGTCATGCCGGATGGACTTGGAGTGTTTAGCAATGTGTTTAAAGTTTGCTGCAGATAATCTGTATCAATGGGTATACGCATAATGGTTCTTTATTCATGTTCCTGGGTTTTAGTGTATGGGAATAGCAGATCCACGAAGCGTTCCACTGTGGGCTGTGGTTCATGATTGGCAAGGCCAGGCCTTTCATTGGCTTCGATGATGACATAATCAGGGCCACTGACACTGGGAACCAGAAAGTCGAGGCCTACAACCGGGATCTGCAATACTTTGGCCGCACGTATGGCTGCTGTTTGGATGACTGGATGCAAATGTGGTGTTACATCATGGATGGTGCCACCGGTATGCAAATTGGCTGTCGTCCGTACCTGTATTCGTATGTCTTTGGGAAGTATAGTCTCCATTTCATAGCCAGCCAGACGAACACAGCGTTCGGTTTCTGCGTCAATGGGTATCGTGCTTTCGCCGTGTGTAACAGAGGCTCGATGCTGGCTTAGTTTCTCCACCAATGTTTTAATGCTGTCTTCTCCTGTGCCGACGATGTGCGGTGGTCGGCGTACTGCAGCGGCGACGATGCGGTAGTCGATCACCACCACGCGCAAATCTTCTCCGTCTACGCATTCTTCCAATAATACTTTATCGCAATAATTCGCAGCTTCGTTAATGGCTGCTTGCACTTCAGAAAGCTCTGTCAACCCAACTTTGATACCACGCCCTTGCTCGCCGCGGGCGGGTTTGACCACTACTTTTTGATGAAGGTTAAGAAATGCATCGACCTTGGCTGGATCGTCGCTGGGTATTTGTTCAGGCACGCGCAGGCCTTCACTTTCTAGAACCCGACGGGTGACTGCTTTGTCGTCGCAGCGACTCATTGCAATGGCGCTGGTTAGTTCGCTGAGGGATTCCCTGCAGGTAATGGAGCGGCCTCCCAGCGCAAGTTTGAAAAAGCCACCTTCGGCATCAAGGATTTCAACACTGATGCCCCGGCGTCTTGCTTCCTGAGTAATGATCTGGCCATAGATATTCAGGTTTTCTTCCTGATCTTCGCCGACGAACCAGCGTTCGTTAATAGGGTTTTTCTTCTTAATGCAATAGACGGGCACTTGCCTGAAGCCAATTCGTTCATAAAGGCCAATGGCTCTGGTATTGTTGTGCATCACCGATAGATCCATAAACTCTCGGCCAGCACTATGCAGTTTTTCGATGAGCGCCCGAGTTAGCCATTCACCAATACCCGGTATCTGAGCTTGATGATCCACAACCAGTGCCCATAGGCTGCAACCGTTATCCGGATCATTGAACGCAAGCTTGTGATCCACACCGGTCACTGCTCCTACGATCTCCCCTGTGCTGGAATCCTCTGCAACCAGCATGGTCAAGGCAGGAATCTCCTGCAGCTTGCTATAAAAACCATCGTAGGCAGGCACCATGTTGTGCATCATGTACAAACGATCGATATCGCGTTGGTTATCCTGCTCTGAAAACGGTCTGATGATGACAGCATCAGGTCGCCCTGAGCGTGGTGTGTATTGCTCGAAGTCAAGGCGATAGGTCAGTGATGGGTCAAGGAAAAGTTCTTGAGGAGAATAGGAAAGAATAATATTCGGATCACGCACATAGAGCGCAATATCGCGCTGCCCTTTCTTTTCCCTTCGTATGATTTCGGCGACTGCTTGGGGGTTTTTAAAGGTTTGCCCGAACACCAATCGGCCCCAGCCACAATCCAGCGTGACTTCGTTGCCCATAGGTTGGTCGCTGTCATTTTCAAGTGGATCTCCCCAGTGCTTAAGTGAAGCCATGGTGGAAAGATCCATTGGGTCTACTCGCTTTTTCTTGCCAGCTTTGCTGGTAGGCTTTCCTTCATCGATTTTAGTCATGGTTAAACTCCGTGAGTTTGTAACCACATCTCAAGCATGGCGACTTGCCAAAGCTTTGAGCCTCGTAATGGTGTAATGTGATCCCGGGGAGTATTCATTAGCATGTCTAAGTAGGGGCGTTGAAATAACTCTCGTTGACGCGATGTGTCGTTGTCCAGATAAGTTCGCACAAAATCAAGGTATGGGCCTTCAATGTACTTTAGGGCGGGCACTGGAAAATAACCTTTGGGCCGATCAATCACCTGGTTCGGAATGATCTTACGTGCGACTTCTTTCAGTATGTGTTTGCCACCCTGGCCAACTTTAAGGTTGGCCGGAATGAGACCTGCGAGCTCCACGACTTCATGATCCAGAAAGGGTACTCTGGCCTCCAGGCCCCAGGCCATTGTCATGTTGTCTACGCGTTTTACCGGATCATCCACCAGCATTACGTTTGTGTCGATGTGCAGTGCTTTATCTACAGCGTAGGGCGCTTTGATTGAGCTAAAGTACTGTTCAACAAATTGCCGACTGTAATTGTCTGCAACAAAGCGTGGGTGCACCGATTTGGCGTATTCATCTTCGCTACGATCAAAAAAATACTGACAGTAGGTGTCGACCGGACTTTCGCTGTCCAGCATCGGTGGATACCAATGATACCCTCCAAATACTTCGTCTGCACCTTGCCCACTTTGGACGACTTTCAGGTGCTTGGATACTTCATGTGACAATAAATAGAAGCCCACATTGTCGTAGCTGACCATAGGTTCCGACATGGCTGCGAACGTTTCCGGCAGTGTTTCCAGTAGTCGGTTTGATGGCACGCGAATTTGGTGGTGGTCGGTGTTGTAGTGCTTTGCAATGATGTCCGAGTAGACAAACTCGTCACCCTTTTCACCTCCGGCGGCTTCAAAGCCAACTGAAAAGGTATGCAAGTCGGTTTGACCTTGCTCTGCTAATAAGCCGACGATCAAGCTCGAGTCCAGGCCGCCCGATAACAATACCCCAACGGGTACATCGGCGACGGATCGTCGTGCGACGGATCGTTTCAGCTCGCTTAGCAATTCATCTTGCCAGTCCTGTTCTGTTTTCTGTTCGTCATTGCCTGTGGTTTCTATATTCAGAGACCAGTACGTAGTGTCCTGGATTTCACCTCCGGCAGAAATTTCCCGGACGGTTGCTGGGGGCAGTTTACGTATCCCCATCAGTATGGTGTGTGGTGGTGGCACCACGGCATGCCATTGCATGTAGTGATGCAAAGCAATCGGGTCAATATCGGTATTAATGCCGCCACTGGCTAATAGCGCAGGAATAGACGAGGCAAAGCGAATTCCGCCATCAATTTGTGATAGATATAACGGTTTGATGCCAAAGCGATCGCGAGCGAGGATGACCTTGCCACTGTCTCGGTGATGGATGGCAAAGGCAAACATGCCGTTGAAATGTTTTACACAATCCTTGCCCCAGGCATGGTAGGCCTTCAGAATAACTTCTGAGTCACCGCTGGAAAAGAATTTGTAGCCTTTGGCCTGGAGCTCGGCACGCAGTTCTTTGTAGTTATAGATGCAGCCGTTAAAGGCCAGCGTCAGCCCAAGATCGGGATCGTGCATCGGTTGTTGTGCGTGTTCACTGAGGTCAATGATTTTGAGGCGACGGTGACCGAAAGCCATATTGCCTTGGGCGAAAAATCCACCAGCGTCGGGCCCTCGAGGAATCAGTTTGTTTGCCATGCGTTCGACGGCAGAGAGAGATGGAGAGTGACCGTGAAAACGGATTTCTCCGCAGATACCACACATATATAACCCTCTATTTGCTATTGATCTTCGCTAATACCCGGTTCTAAAGTCGGAAGATTTGTCAGGTATTTTCGCTGTCAGTTTGCAGTCTTGACGGTAAAGGAAAAATTGTTCGTTTGAAGTGGCGTAATCTCAAACTACTTATATCAACCTGTTTCAATATCAGTGGGGGAGTTTAAACAGAATCACGTAATACCGTGATTCTGTGCGGAGCAATAGCGTTGTTTATTGCTCTCATTTGAAAATGTCTTAACCACTTTAACATGATGGGCAGTCCATGCAAACCGGCCTTCGCTGGTATCCGTCGGTGCTTTAGATTGCGCTATCTCCGTATACAACGGTGCAATTTTTATTGGCAGGGAAGTACCACAAGCCGGTTTGCATGGCCTGTCTATATGAGTATCTTAATGTTCTTGCCAGATCTTTTGTTACCGTCGCGCACCCGGACAAAATCAGTGTAATCCATAAAACCATTAACGTTTTCATTGTCTTCTCCTTTGAAAGAAAACAAGATTTTAATGATTCAGCGCTTTGAGGGTATGCGTTTCAATGGAGTCCTGGTTGGTGAGGCCAGCGGTATCGCTACATGATACGTTGGCCCATCCTGTTTCGTTGAGCCAAAAAAAAGGGTCTCATCAGAGACCCTTTTTCATTTAGCTGTGATGCTTATTACTTAACAGCGTCAACTGCTTTTTGGATCGCAGCTTTGGCTTCGTCAACGCCAGCCCAGCCGTCTACTTTCACCCATTTGCCGGGTTCCAGATCTTTGTAGTTTTCAAAGAAATGTTCGATTTGCTTGATCAGCAGCTCGGGCAGGTCGGTGTAGTCTTTCACGTCTTTGTACAGAGCGGTCAGCTTGTCGTGTGGCACGGCCAGGATTTTTGCGTCAGAACCGGCTTCGTCAGACATGTTCAGAACGCCAACTGGACGGGCGCGGATAACGGAGCCTGGTACAACCGGGTAAGGGGTGACCACCAGTACGTCCAGTGGGTCGCCGTCTTCGCCCAGGCTGTTGGGTACATAGCCGTAGTTGGCTGGGTAGAACATGGGGGTGGCCATAAAACGGTCAACAAATACGCAATCGCTGTCTTTGTCGATTTCGTATTTGATGGGGCTGCTGTTAGCAGGGATTTCGATGGCAACGTAGATTTCGTTGGGGATGTCTTTTCCAGCAGGAACGGAATTAAAGCCCATGGTTAAACCTTTAAGTCAGTAGGGTGAATGGATCAGGTTAAAAAAGTGGGCGAATTATACCTGAAGCCAGCCGGTGCGCATAGATCAGCAGGAATTCCTAAATGGTTTTTGCCGGTTCGGTGGAATTGCGTTGGGGGCGGGCGATTCCATACTCGGTAAACAGCCGGGATACCCGTACTACGATGTCGGATTGAAAGGCTTTTTCGTAATGCACATCCAATACATAGGCCTTGGCCCGGACCTGTATGGCTAGCCGTTCGGCTACTACTACTTCGTTGATGGCGAAGGAAACGGGCTTTTTCAGGTAAACAAAGCGGCTGGTGACAATGGCTTCGTGGATCAGGGCCTGGGCTTGTTGCAGGTCTGCGTCCAGTGCTACGTGGAAGTCGCATACCACCATCATGTCCAGCGCGCCGGCGTTTCCGGAAGAGACGACTTCAGTAATGAAGCGGCTGTTAGGGATGGTTACCAGGTTGTCATCCAGTGTGCTCAGGCGCACTGAGCGCAGGCCAATGCTGACGATTTCGCCATAAGTGTCGCCGAAGCTGACTCGATCCCCTACTTGGAAGGGGCGGTCAAACAGCAGTATCAGGCCAGCAATGATGGAGGCAGCCACGTCTTTCAAGGCAAAGCCAACGGCAACCGCGGCGCTGCCTCCTAGTGCCAGCAGCATTTCGCGGGGTGGTTGCAGGATGCCTACGATCATCCAGTAGGCACCGCCGAAATACCATAGAAATGAAATCAGTGTTGAGGTTTGCAGGATCAGAAACCGCTTGGAGGGAATGGTTTCCATGAGTTTCTGGCTTAAGCGGTGCAGCAGGTCGCTGACCAGCCACAGGAAGATGGCCGCAGCCAGCAGCATGAATATCTTGTTCAGGTCCAGCAGGTCGCTGAGGGCTGCCAGTTCTTCCAGGGCTTGATTATCCATTTAGAGTTCCCACTGCAGGTTCTTGCTGATCAGGAAGCCGTTCAGGGTGCCTTGCCAGCTGGGGTGGATGCGGTAGCGTTTGGTGTCATCCCGCCACAGCAGCCCTAGATTCAGGCCCTGTTTGAGGGTGTGACGTACGATTGCTTCAGGAAAATGGGTGACCAACATGATTTCTTCGCTGGAGAGGGATTTGTGGGTCACGATGGCGGAGAAGACGAAACAGAGATCATCTTTCATGTCTTTGAGTGCGTTGCCGGAAGGCTTGCCGGGTACGCCCAATTCAACGGTCTGCTCTTTGCTGCGGGCGGCTGCCAGCCATAGTTGAATGGCCACCTGGGGGATGCCTCCGCTTTGTTCCCAGAGGATGTTAAATACCCGTGAGTCGGCAGCTCGCACGCTGCTGGATTCGCTGCCTGCGGATGCGGAAAGCAGTAGTTCATCGTAGCGGATGCGGCGACGGCTGCCTTGGTGGCGTGACAGTATCAGTTTGCGGATGTCTGCCGGAGACCAGCGCGGCATCCTGAATATGTTGCTAAAGCGTACTTCGCGGTTGAATACGCAGTTGAGGTAGCTCCAGCTGGGCGCGTGCATGACGACGATCCAGAAGATATTGCGAAGATGGGCATTCAGGCATTGATTCAAGGCTCGATAGGCATCCAGGCAGCCTACTTCTGACAGGAACAGGTTGTGAGTGTTGTCCAGTACGATGATCTGGGGTTCCAGGGTTTCATCCATTTTTACCAGTTGTGCGACATCGGTCAGATTGGGAATGCAGAGGTGGCTGCCAACCATGGGCAGGATCGCCGCCGGGTCGGTGGTTTTGGCGGGTATATTCAGCACGCTGATGGGGGTATCGGTCCAGGTCGTGGTGAGGCGGTTGATCAATGCGGTTTTGCCGCTGCCTTGGTCGCCTACCACCAGGAGCACGTTGTCTTCGCTCTTCTCTTTCTGCCAATTCTGCAGGGGTTTCAGCGCATTGCTGATATCGTAGGCTTCGATCCAGGTTTTGTTATTGCGCAGCATCCAGTCTGAATAGCTTTCGTCCGGTAGCGTGTCGTCTTCCTGGGTTGCGTCTTCATCTCGCGCCTCTGCGGCCAGCCGAATCCGTATCAGTTTTACGGAGGTTGAACGATAGGTGTCGAAAATTAATAGCTTTTGGTGCAGATGCACGATGATGTCGCTGACTTGAGCCACGGCGAACAGTGCAGGCCAAACGGGCAGCATCCACCAGCGTTGTGCCTGTTGTGGATCCAGCTTTTTGTTGGTGCCTTTGCCCGCAGCATAAAGAAGGAAACGGGCCACTTGGGTGCTGTAACGCCGCAGCAGCCAGGTCATGGTGCCCCAGACGATGGCAGCGATAATCAGGATGGTAAAGAACATCAGGTAGCCACCGCCGGTGCCTTTCACCAATACCCAGCTCAGAAAACACATTACGAACACCCAGGCGACCCGGTGGGCGTCTGCGGCTTGCTGCTGGGCCATGTGGCTGGATACGAATTGCCCAGAGCGAGTGAAGGTGCGTGATATGACCCATTCCAGGATCACCCGGGCAGCGCGAAAAGCGGCGTACAATGAGCCGATTGGTGCCAGCCAGTTCAGGATGATCCAGCTTTCGGGCAGGGAGCGGCTTATGCCGTTGGCCCCCAGTAAAACCACCACCCAGGGGGCGTTGGGTTTAATGAACCACAACAGGGCGGCATTGAACTGGATCAAGCCCCGGTTTTGCAGGGAGATAAGCAGCTTTTGTTGCGCGAGGGAGAGTAGTTGTGGGGTGAAGGCTGCGAGCTTCAGTAGTGCGGACATAATGGCAATTAATGCCAGTATCTGCAGGAACCAGCTGGAGAGCATTTCGCCACGTTTGTCTTGTTTGATGGCGCGACGGTATTCCCTGATGAAGGGGCGTGTAACGGCGTCTATCAGGTTGGTTGGGGCGCTGCGGATTTCCGTTTTCAATTGTGGCCAGAATTGGCTGGGGTGGCTCATGTCGCGGAAGAAGTTAAGCCAGCCCAGGGACCAGATATGTTGATTGCGCCATTTTCCCGATTCCCGCAGCAATGCCCGGTGCGCTTCTTCTAATGTATCCAGCCAGTCCAGCAGGGCTGGATCTGATTCTGCGTTAATGTGCTCTGGTAGCTCGGGGTTCCAGTTGATGGCGCTTGCTGGATGGGGCACCTGCAGGGTTTCTGTCCAGACCTCGTTGGTACTGATGCCTTGGGGTTTGCTGGCGAGCAGTTGACCCAGCCAGATGCGGGTGGAGCCTCGCCAGTAATTGATCCAGTTGGTGATTTCCTCGTTGACCGCTTGTGCTGCGGGTAGGTCGGTGTGCTCTCCTGACCAGTTGGCGACTTCAGATTGCAGGCCGTTCAGTGTTTGCCATTGGGTGGTCTCCCGAACCAGTGCCAGCCTGGAATTGCGCGGCAGCTGGTATAAATGCAGTAAATGCTGGTTGATGATTTGTTGCTGCGAGCGCAGTTGTTTTTCCAGCCCCAGCCACTGAGCCTGCTGCTCTGGGCAGCCTTCGAAGTCAGGTGGCACCTGCAATAGGGTGGATTCCTGAGCCAGTTGTTTCTCCAGGGACAGCTTGGCTCGCAATAGTTCCAGGCTCATATCCAGGGGGGCATCTACGGTATCGGCCAGCACAAAATCGTCCGGAATCTGACCCTGAATCAGGTTGTCCAGCGCGTTGCGTTTTTGTTCCAGCGCTGCAAGATTGAGACTTTTGCGGGACAGCTGGCTTTGTAGTGCATCGCAATTGGCGGCACCATAGGCGATGGGGCTGGCGGCCAGAAGGCCAAGGCTCAGTATTGCTAAGAGAATTCTGACGTTCATTGTGTTGGGTGAGTGATCCCTGATTCATTTTTATTGTGACTTTATAGCATGCTCCTGCGTCTAAAAGCCAAGACATGCATGACCTTATGATAGACTTCAGAGCCGACGTGAGCAGGTAATTAAATTTATGGCCAGTGAGCAGGAAAACGAAACATTAGCGGGGCGGGACCCAATACAGGATCTGTTACAGCAATCCGCCAAGGATGGGATGGAAACCTATGACCCGGATCAATCCTTGCGTCGGGTGCTGTCACACGCTCGGCAGCAGACCGCTACCCGTGATATTGCCAGTTTTTTTGTGAGCTGGATCTGGATGCTGTTTGCCGGGTTTGGTGCATCCATGTATCAGGCTAATCAGCGCCGACACCCTCCGGCGCGCCCTGTTCGGCCTGCGCCCCGTCAAGCAAAGCCATCGCCTGAATAATATCCAACACCAACAACGGAACAAGGGGATAATCCGTGGACATCGAACTCTGGACTCAGAACATCGTTAACGCTACCGCCAGTTTCTGGAACAAGATAGCGGCATTTCTACCGAATTTGGCGGCTACCATTGTTATTCTTGTGGTGGGAATTGTGTTGGCCAAGCTGTTATCGCGCTGGTCCGGCAAGTTGTTGGCCAAGATCGGCATTGATGCTCTGTGTCAGCGCATCGGTATTACCGAATCCATGGCCAAAGCCGGGATGGAAAAGGCTCCCAGTGATCTGCTGGCCAAGTTTATTTACTTCTTTATTCTACTGGTCGTGACGCTTTCTGCAGCTGAAACCCTGGGCCTGGAACGGATTACCGCCATCCTGGATGATTTCGTGCTGTACCTGCCCAAGGTACTGGGTGCTTTGTTTGTGATTCTGGTGGGCATGTTTATTGCCCATGTTGTGAAGCAAAGCATTCATGCCGCGGTGGACAAAATGGGGATGGATTATGCCTCCTCAGTATCCCGGCTGGCCCAGATCATTATTTTCATCACTACTTTCTCTTTGGCAGTAGGGCAACTGGAGATCGAAACCCAGATGCTCAATATCGTCTTTGCCATCGTGCTGGGGTGTTTGGGGGGTGCTGCCGCTATTTCCCTGGGGCTGGGTACACGGGCTGTTTCCAACAATATTATATCCGGGGTATATGTGCGGGAGCAGTTGCAGCCGGGGGATGAGGTCACCATTGGTGATTTTACTGGCTCGGTGCTGTCGGTGGGCACGGTAAATACCATTTTGGAGAACGCTGAGGGAGAGTGCCTGTCGGTGCCGAATCAGCAGTTGATCAGTCGTAGTTTTAAGTTCCAGTCCTGGTCTGAAGACGAAGGCTGAAGCGGCGTAGCTTCGCCTCTTCCTATCCTGCAGCTATCGTGAACAGACCCGTGTCAAAACGGCCGGTTCGTGCGCAACTCGCTGAAAAGAGCGATGAACAGCTGGTGGCCATTGCCCGCAAGCAATTGCCCCACGTAACCTTGGCCTACGAAGTGCTCATGCGACGTTATCAGGATGCCCTGATGCGCACCTGTACCCGTTATCTGGGTTCGATGCACGATGCTGAAGAGATCGTGCACGAGGTCATGCTGCGGGTATTTCATGGCCTTGCCCGGTTTAAGGGGGAATCCAGCTTCAAAACCTGGTTGTATCGTATTGCCTACAACGAGTCCATGAGCCAGTTACGCAAACGCCGGGATCAGGTGGATTTGGATTCGGTGAGCGAAGACGAGCACCTGTCCACCGATCAGCAAAGAGTGGAACAGGATGTGATGGCGATGCGACTGGATCGATGGATTAGCCTGCTGGATCAGGAAGATAAAACCATCGTCGTGTATCGGGCCATTGCCGAGCTGGAATTCAAGGAAATTGCCGATATTGTGGGCATGAATCTCAGTGCGGTGAAAATGCGTTACCAGCGGGCGCTGGAAAAGCTGAAGCAGCATTACGAATAAGCGCGGTTCTTGTGTAACGACCCTCTTTTAAATAAAAAATGTGACTTTTCCTGAGGTTGCTGCGTCTACCTTCAGACAGCATCGCCGCAGGAGAACCTAACATGTACGACGAAGCTCTATTTACCTGTGTAATGGAAAAACTGCCCCAGCCAGAAGAATCGAAATGGGAGCCGTTTCAGGTAGTTCGCCACTTTATTGATGGAGAAAGCGATGTCTTGTCAGAAGGCTGCTACTACGCATGTCGATCGTCTATTGATCGTTACTATCGCTATCTAAGCCGCCAGGAAGCGACATACTCCGTGTATTGGCGTAATGAAACCAGTTTCGAAGTGCATGAAAATCGTATGTCGAATTGCGCTTGATCAAATTATGCCTTAACTTTTGCAGTAGTCTAAGAAGTTCACATGGCATCAGGAGGTTAAGGTATGGTTTCTTACAGTCGTATATTGTTGGCCGTTCCACATCGTTGGGCGAATGAGGAAACCATTCGACATGCCGTTGAGGTGGCTCGAGCGCATAATGCTCATCTTACCCTGTTCGGCGTGGTTGAGGCTGTGGAAAAAGAGTACGAAAGCTGGCTTACCACCAAGCTGCCGGAAGACCTGGAAAAGAGCATGCGGGATAAACAGACAGCGGCACTGCAGCAGCGCGTGGACGCAATTAAGCCTGAGTATGCCAACGTGGATGCAGCGGTGGCCCAAGGCATTCCATTTGTTGAAATCATAAAGCAAGTGCAGCGTGGTGCTTACGACCTGCTGATTGTTGATGCTGTTTCTACCAAACCCACCCGCAAGCGTTTTATGGGCAGTACTACCAAACATGTGCTGCGCAAGTGTCCGTGTGCTGTTATGTGTTTGCGCGGTAATGATAAGCCTGCGCGGGTGCTGGCTGCGGTGGACGTGTTTGCATCCACCCCTGACTCTCAGGCACTTAATCTCAAGGTGTTGGCTCATGCTGATGCTTTGGCGAAAAAGGAGGGCGCTAAACTGCATGTGGTTTATGCCCAGCAACCTATCGGGGAGCCTATGCTGTCCTCTTGGGGCATAGGCAGTGCGGATATGCTCGACGGTATGGAGGCTGACTTGATTGCCAATGCCGATAGCAAATTACTTAAACTGGTGGAAGACGTCTGCGGCAGCCCCAAAGGAATCGTGTTGCAGACCCTGCTGGGCAATCCAAGGGATGCAGTGCCTTCGTATGTGCAGGAGCAAGACATTGACCTGATCGCCATGGGCACGGTCTGTCGTACCGGTATCAAGGGCTTTTTGATCGGTAACACCGCCGAATCCATCCTGAGTGAAGTTGAATGCTCGGTGTTGGCACTGAAACCGGATGGTTTTGTCAGCACGGTCGAATAACACCCAGGATAGAATCGTTGTATTTTTGAGCGGGATAGGGTGCCTTAAAGGGTGTTCTATCCCGTTTTCTGTCGTAGTTCGCTCCCATAATTGTGAAAAGTACCATTTCATCATTTCGATGTGACCTCACAGCTATTGCCCTCGTCTACCTCTGCAGAGATTCATTTTTTGTTACGAAAAACTGCCTGAGGAACGTCCATGAAAAAGGTATCGGTCTTTAATTGTCGAATACGCCGCAAGCAACGAACCGCTCAATACGGGGATCTGTTTGAACTGGTGCGTGAATACGTTGTGGGAGATGATGACGTGTTATTGCAGGGAAGCTACCAGACTTGCCGGGATGCCATGCAGCGATATTACGGCAGCTTGATCAGCGATCCTGAGCAGTATGTGGTGCAGTGGTGTGATGAATTCGGGTTTATTGTGCATCAGCTGGTTGATGCTGATGTGTACCAGACCAAATTGGCATCGGCCCGATAGGTGGCTGGCCCAGCAGCAAATGGAAACTACCTTCAAGGGTATAAAGGGGAGTTCGGTATCGCTTGTTCCCATTGTCGTGTTCATATTCGAACCCGACGTATGCTGCTGTCCAACCTTGAGTCAGCCTTCTGTCATGACGACTTCAGGCATGAGTCAAGCAACGCCTCGTTGGCAAGAACGAGGCGTATCAGAACGGGGTAAGGCCAATTACCCCGGACTGACTCTTGTTGTGCTTCTGGTTAGCCCAGAAACACTTCCACTTTCCCGGCGTTTTCACGAACTTTGTATACCGGGATGTGGGTATCTTCTTCCAGACACTTGCCTGTCTCCAGGCAGAAGTGATGCTTGTATATTGGGGATGCCACCACGTTGTAGCCTTTCAGATCGCCAACGATGCCACGTGAAATGACGTTGGCCTTGCTGAATGGATCGTGGTTGTCGATCGCGTAGAGGCTGGTTTTACCCTGTTCTGCAACTTTGAATATGGCCACCTGGCGATCAGCGATTTTGGCGCACACGCCGACGTTGGTGAGTAAGTCATCCAGTTCGCACACGGGCACCCAGGACAGTTCTGCTTTTGCGTTCATGCTGCGCTCCTTATTTCAGTACGTTAGGTTGATTACACTGCGACAGTTTCAATGCGCTTCTCTTCATCGCGAGCAGGGCGAATTTGGCCGCGCTCTTTGACAAATACAACGTTGCTGTCTTTTTCATCCGAGTTGACGAAGTGGCGGAAACGCTTCATCTTCTGTGGATCTTCGATAGTGGCTTTCCACTCGCACTGATAGGTTTCAACCAAGTGCTGCATTTGCGCTTCCAGTTCTGCGCCTATGCCCAGGGAATCGTTGATCACCACATCTTGCAGATACTTTAAGCCGCCTTCCAGGTTGTCCATCCATACGGATGTGCGTTGCAGGCGTTCAGCGGTTTTGATGTAGAACATCAAGAAGCGATCGATGTACTTCACCAGGGTTGCATCGTCCAGATCCGAGGCAAACAGATCCGCATGGCGAGGCTTCATGCCGCCGTTGCCGCACAGATACAGGTTCCAGCCTTTCTCTGTTGCGATAACACCGATGTCCTTACTCTGTGCTTCGGCGCATTCGCGGGTGCAGCCTGACACCGCCAGCTTGAATTTATGCGGTGCACGAACGCCGCGATAGCGCTGCTCAACCTGAATGGCCATGCCTACGCTGTCCTGCACGCCATAGCGGCACCAGGTGGAGCCAACACAACTTTTGACGGTACGCATTGCTTTGCCGTAGGCGTGGCCACTTTCGAAGCCCGCGTCGATCAGTTCTTTCCAGATCAGCGGCAGTTCGTGGGCCTGCGCACCAAACAGGTCAATACGTTGCCCGCCGGTGATTTTGGTGTACAAACCATATTTCTTGCCTACTTCACCAATGGCGATCAGGCCTTCCGGTGTGATCTCACCACCGGGCACTCGTGGTACGACAGAATAGGTGCCGTCTTTCTGCATGTTGGCCATGAAGTAATCGTTGGTATCCTGCAGCCCGGCCAAGGCCGGTTCGATAACATGGTCATTCCAGCAGGAGGCGAGAATCGAGGCGGTGGTGGGCTTGCAGATGTCGCAGCCTTTGCCTGTGCCATGCTTGGCGATGAGTTCTTCGAAGGAGCGAATGCCTTCCACGCGCACTAAGTGATACATTTCCTGGCGTGAATATGGAAAGTGTTCGCATAAATCCTTTTTCACCTCAATGCCCAGTTTTTCCAGCTCGGCATTCATGACCTGACCCACCAGAGCAGTACATCCACCACAACTGGTGGCGGCTTTAGTGGCGGATTTCAGTTCGCCCAAATCGGTGATGCCGTTCTGTACGGCGCAGCAGATGTCGCCTTTGCTCACGTTGTTGCAGGAGCAGATTTGTGCGCTGTCAGGCAGTTTATCCACGCCCATGGCGGGAGCAGCAGCTCCGTCGCGTTGAGGCAGAATCAGGGAATCAGGGAACTCCGGCAGTTCAATGTTATTCAACATCATCTGCAACAGGGTGCCATAGTTTTCGGCTTCACCAACCAACACAGCACCCAGTAGGTATTTGCCGTCTTCACTGGTTACTATTTTTTTGTAGACTTTGTTGTGTTCGTCGGTGAAAGAATAGCTTTGAGCACCTTTGGTCATGCCGTGAGCGTCACCGATGCTGGCTACGTCTACGCCCATGAGCTTCAGCTTGGTGCTCATGTCGGCACCGACGAATTCAGAATTAAAGTCACCAGAAATCGCGTCAGCGGCCACTTGGGACATTTGATAGCCCGGCGCTACCAGGCCAAAGATGCGGTTGTTCCATAAAGCACACTCGCCAATGGCGAAGATGTCTTCGTCTGAGGTTTGGCAGAAATTATTGACCGATATACCGCCACGCTCACCCATGGCCAGCTCTGCTTGTCGTGCCAGTTCGTCTTGTGGACGGATACCGGCAGAAAACAGAATCAGATCTGTATCCAGATGGCTGCCATCAGCAAAGTTCATGCGCAGGGTGGTTTCGTCACCGTCGACGATTTCCTGGGTGTTCTTGCCGGTGTGTACTTGCACGCCGAGCTCTTCAATCATGCTGCGCAGCATGCTGCCGCCGCCTTCATCAATCTGCACCGCCATCAAGCGGGGCGCAAATTCAACCACGTGGGTTTCCAATCCGAGATCTTTCAACGCTTTGGCTGCTTCCAGACCGAGCAGACCGCCCCCGACGACCACACCAACGCGACTTTTGGCTGCGGTGGCTTGTATGGCTTCCAGGTCTTCAATGGTTCGATAAACCAAACATTCGGGGCGATCTTTGCCTGGAATAGGTGGAACAAACGGATAGGATCCCGTGGCTAGCACGAGCTTGTCATAAGAGATGATGTCGCCTTTGGCTGACTTCACTTCTTTGTTCTTGCGGTCAATGGCAACGGCTTTGTCACCCAGACGAATATCGATCTGGTTGTCACCGAAGAAGCCGTCTTCTACCAGGGACAGGTCTTCTGCAGTCTTGCCAGAGAAGTATTCTGAAAGATGTACGCGATCGTACGCCGCGCGAGGCTCTTCACAGAATGTAGTGATATGGAAATCGGCTGCTTGCTCTTTAGCTGCAAACTGCTCCAGAAATTTTTGGCCTACCATGCCGTTACCGATAACGACTAATTTTTGCTTGCTCACGATTGGACTCCACTCTATCTAACAACTCACCGTCGGGGCGATACTCCCGACCTGGCCCGATAGTAATTACTCTCGAATCCTATAAAGCAGCTAGTGTGCCAAAGTGATAAATTTATCGATTAATAGTGAAATTGAGGTGTGCAGAGGGCAAAAACAGCTCCAATTGGCAAAAATGCATTATCGTGGTTCGGTGTGCACCATGCATGGCACAATAACGGTGCTTAATGGGTTGTTGGTGCTTTGATAAAAAGCGCACATATGATGCGCACGGTTGGCGTGAGTGGGTTAATGTGGTGCGAAAATTTCAGCTCATAAATAGAGTGGATAAACGTGGGGAAGGGGAGGTTCAAAAATGAAGTTAGGTTGGCTGACGGATTCTCTATTATGCCTGTTATCGGTTCGCGTTTGAGGCCGGAGCGCCCCTATAGCGCCCCTGCATAGTTGCGGTGCATCGTCAGGGGCTGTTAGCGGCAATCAGTGTTTTGATTTCCGAAACGCAGGAGCCGCAGTTGGTGCCGGCTTTTAGGTGTTTACCCACTTCACTGGCGTCAGTCAGTTTGTGCTGCCGGATGGCTTTCAGAATGGTGTTTTCCCCTACGCCAAAGCACGCGCAGATGGTGCGACCACAATCCTCAACACCGGCTGGGCTTTTGCCCGACAGCAGTGCTTTCCGCTCCAGCGTGCCTAGGGTGCTGCTGGTGAACAGGCTGGCGAGCCAGTTACGATCTGCGCTGCTGACGGAGCGGCTTGAACCGGGGCCAATGTAGAGGCAAGTTTTCAGGCCTGCCTCATCCAGCCAGGCGCAACGCAGGCTTTGCTGTTGTGCGTCATGGTATCGAATAGTGGGTTCTTGCTGCGCATGGGCAAGGGTGGCCATCATTTCTTGTGTGGTGTCCAGGGGGTTGTCGCCCGCCAGTTCATAACGATAAAACGCCTGCCCTTTTATCTTTGCGGCGTATTGGCAATCAGGCAGGGGCAGGTTCTCCCTGGAGAGCATGACTGCACTCCATTGGGGGTGCCAGGGTTCGATTCGGCAGGGGGTGTGTTTGGATTCAGGTTGGCCGGATATGGGGTCAACCGCGGGGTTGACCAGCTCACCGATGCGGGCTCCACGGGCCCACTGGTTATTCCAATGCATGGGTACGAATAATTCGCCGCAACGCACGCTGTCGGTGACGTTTATTTTAAGAATGGCTGTGCCCCAGGGTGACTGGATGCGGGCCAGCTGGCCGTTGATTAATAAAAGCCGAGCGGCATCGTTGGGGTGAACTTCGACGAACGGCTCCGGTTTATGGGCGTTCAGTGGGGGAGCCAGTGCGGTGCGGGTCATGGTGTGCCATTGATCCCGAATTCGGCCACTGTTCAGTGCCATGGGCCATTCAGGGGTAACCGGATGGCTCACGCCCTGGCAGCGTACGGCGGTAAAACGTGCTTTGCCGTTATCGGTGCTGAATCTGCCATCCCCGTATAGGCGAGGCGTACCTTGACCCGCGCGGATAGGCCATTGTTGAGGTTGCAGGTCGTCATAGGCCTGATCTGTCAGGTCGGCTAGCTCCCCTAAATCAAACAAGCGCGGGCTGTTACGATTCTGGTGGCTCAGTTTTGCATGTTCTCGAAATACATCGGCGGCGCGCTTATAGGGGAAGTGCTCGCCAAAGCCCATGGCGTGAGCCACATCGGTAAGGATGCGCCAGTCCTGGCGTGCTTCACCGGCCGGGTCCACGCTGCCACGTTGGCGTGACAGGCGGCGCTCGGAGTTGGTGACGGTGCCGTCTTTCTCTCCCCAGCCGGTGGCAGGTAGCAGTACATGTGCATGTTGGGTGGTGTCGGTGCTGGCGATGCAGTCCGATACCACAACCAATTCTGCCCGTTGCAGGGCTCGTACTACCAAGCTGGCGTTGGGCAGGCTGACGGCAGGGTTGGTGCCTATTATCCACAGGGCTTTAACGGTTCCGGCTTCGATGGCATTGAACAGATCGACGGCTTTAAGCCCAGGCTGGCGGGCGAGGTTAGGCGATTTCCAAAACTCACGCAGTTGATCAATGTGCTGATCATTGAACTCCATGTGGGCGGCCAGCTGGTTGGCGAGCCCCCCCACTTCTCGCCCTCCCATGGCGTTAGGTTGTCCGGTGAGTGAGAAGGGGGAGGCGCCGGGCTTGCCCACCCGCCCAGTGGCCAGGTGGCAATTAATGATGGCATTGCCTTTGTCGGTGCCCTGGGAAGATTGGTTAATGCCTTGGGAGAAGCAGGTTACGGTGCGGTCGGTTTCTGCAAACCATTGATAGAAGCGGTTGATATCTGCTGTGGGCAGGTCGCACCGTTGCGCGATCTGGTTCAGGCTGGCTCCATCGTTGCGGGCGCTGTTAATGGCAGCATCGAAGTTGTCGCAGTGTTGTTCTATATAGTGGCTATCGGTTTTCCCTTGTTCATGCAAGAAGCTCAGCAGGCCGTTGAACAGGGCAACGTCGGTGCCGGGTTTGATTGGCAGGTGTAAATCGGCGATCTCGCAGGTGGCGGTGCGGCGTGGATCAATCACCACCACCTTCATGTGGGGCCGCTGCTGTTTAGCGGCTTTAATGCGCTGGAACAGGATGGGATGGCACCAGGCTGTGTTAGAGCCAGTCAGAATAATGAGGTCTGCCAGTTCCAAGTCTTCATAGCAGGCGGGAACGCAGTCTTCCCCGAAGGCGCGCTTGTAGGCGGATACTGCCGAGGACATGCACAGGCGTGAATTGGTGTCGATATTGGCGCTGCCGATAAAGCCTTTCATCAACTTGTTGGCAACGTAGTAATCCTCTGTCAGAAGTTGCCCTGATACATAGAAGGCAACGGAATCGGGGCCGTGTTCTTTGATGATGCGCTTAAATTCGCTGGCAACGTAGTCGGTGGCTTGGGGCCAGCTGGCCCGCAGACCATTGATCATGGGGTGCAGCAGGCGGCCTTCCTGGGTTAGGGTGCGGGCAAGGTTAGTGCCTTTGGAGCACAGTTTGCCAAAGTTGGCAGGGTGCAGGTTGTCGCCTTTTACGCTGTGGCTACCGTTGGTATCGGTATGTATTTCAATGCCGCAGCCTACTCCACAATAAGCACAGGTACTTCTGTTCATCATCGGGTTGTTTGCCATGTTTGAGTGGTCAAGCGGCTGCGGGCAGGTTCTCGGCCTGCGTCGGCCACTGACAGAAATCCTTGCCGAAAATAAGTTGATCGCGAATGGGGTTGATGTTCGTTTGCTGTTGTATCAAATCAAAGAACCAACCGCCATCCTGAGTATCGCCATAAAGAACCGCCCCTACCAGCTTGTTGTCTTTTATTACCAGTTTTTTGTAGTGATCCAGCTCGGTGTCAAAATACGTTATGACCTGATTATCGTCGGTTTCTTTGAATTGACCGGCAGAAAACGCGTGAATTCCGGTTATTTTTAACTGCGTGGCCTGCGCTTTGGGTATGTAGCGGGCGATGCCCATTTCCGCCAGATGGTTTGCGCATACCCGTGCCTGTTCGAAGGTGGGTGCAACCAAGCCGAATAGTTGCCCCCGATGCTGTACGCACTCACCTATAGCGTAAATGGCGGGGTCAAAGGTTTGCATTACATCGTTGACCAGTATGCCTTTTTCGCAATGTAGGCCACAGCTTTTTGCCAGACCGATGTTGGGTGTGACGCCGGTGGCCATTACGACCATATCGACTTGCAGGCTGGAGCCGTCTTTGAACCGTAAGCCGGTTACTTCGCCCAGTTCATTACCTTGAATGGAGTCGGTGGCGGTGTTCATCAAAAAATGGATTCCGCTTGCACGCAAGGATTTCTGTAGCAGGCGGGCGGAAGTCGCGTCCAGTTGTCGATTCAGCAGGGTGTCTGCGGTGTGAACAACGGTTACGTCCATACCTTGTTTACGTAGACCGTTGGCAGCCTCCAGGCCGAGTAAACCACCGCCGATGACCGCTGCCCGTTGTTTCTGTTGGGTAAGTTCCAGCATGGCGTTGACATCTTTAATGTCCCGAAAGGTCAGCACATTTTTAAGGTCGTGGCCTGGCACAGGGATGCGAAATGGCACTGAGCCGGTAGCCAGCACCAGACGGTCATAGGGGATTTGTTTGCCGCTTGCAGTAGAGACGATCCGTTGTTTGCGGTTAATGGCGGTGGCTTGCTCTCCTTTATAGAAGGTGATGCCATGATGCCGGTACCAGTCTTCATCGTTGAGCATGATGTTTTCAATGGTCTTTTCGCCTGCCAGTACAGGGGACAGCATAATGCGGTTGTAGTTACCAATGTGCTCTTCGCCGATGACGCTGATGTCATACTTGTCGGCATTCAGTTTGAGCAGTTCCTCAATGGTGCGGGTGCCAGCCATGCCGTTACCCACAAACACCAGCTTTGGCTTGCTGCATTCAGTAATCGCTTTCATAGGCCAGGCCTCACAACAGTACGATTGAATTAACAGGATATGAGCAAGCCTTGTGCCAGCAGGGGAAGGGCCCCGTTGAGCCGGGGTCTATTTCCTGAAATGCACTCATATGGTGTTTGCAGGCATCAATAGTGTCTGTTGCTGGTGCGTTGTGATGATTTTGCAATTTTTATTAGGCGGCAATATGGTGCGATTTTGGTTGTTGGTCGCACTTATAGTGAACGTTTTTAGGTTGCTGGCTTGCTCTAAGCGCCCAAATAGATGCGGTTTAGCCTTAATTTGTGCACTTTTCCAGTGATGGCATGGCGGTTGCTTCGTGCTGCTCGTCAATTTATCAGGAGTGGATGATGAGTAACGGAAAATTGAATGTGCTGGACTTTAGAGATCCCAGCATTCGTACGTTGCACCTTACATGGGTGGCGTTCTTTATTTCCTTTGTTGTGTGGTTTAGCCATGCGCCTTTGCTGGCAGCCATCAAAGAAACCTTTGATCTGACCCAGCAGCAGGTTAAGGCATTAATGATTTTGAACGTGGCATTGACCATTCCTGCGCGGATCGTTGTGGGCATTTTGGTGGATAAGTTTGGCCCCCGTCATGTGTACAGTGGTTTGTTGATTGCGTCGTCATTCATCTGCTTTTTGTTTGCTTCTTCTACCAGCTACGAAATGCTGGCGCTGAGCCGGTTTCTATTGGGCTTTGTTGGTGCCGGTTTTGTCATTGGTATCCGCCTGGTAAGCGAATGGTTCCCGGCTAAGCAAGTGGGCCTGGCAGAGGGCGTGTACGGTGGTTGGGGTAACTTCGGCTCTGCCGCTGCAGCGATGACCCTGCCAACGTTAGCATTGTTATACGGTGGGCCTGAAGGTTGGCGCTATGCGGTTGCGTCTACCGGTGCAATTGCATTGGTGTACGGTGTATTTTTCTATTTCCGTGCGCGCAATACTCCGAAGGGCTCTACTTATTTCAAACCCAAGAAGTCAGGCGGTTTGGAAGTGTCTTCTAAAAAGGACTTCTATTTCTATCTGCTCATGAACGTACCTATGTATGTGGCGTTGGCGGTACTGACCTGGAAGTTGGGGCCAGATAATTTGAAACTGCTCAATGGCGGCACTTCAATTGCGTTGTGGGTTGGCTTGGTTGCACTGTTTATATTCCAGGTAACACAAATCTATAAAGTGAACAGCCATCTGTTTACCGATCCACAGCCTCAGGATCAGGCTCAGGGCTATAAGTTCAAGCAAGTTGCTGTATTGGATTGGGCCTACTTCGTTACCTTCGGCTCAGAGCTGGCGGTGGTATCTATGCTGCCCCTGTTCTTTATGGATACGTTTGGATTGGATGCAGTGAAAGCGGGTTTGTTGGCATCAGGCTTTGCCTTTATGAACCTGGTAGCACGCCCTGGTGGTGGTTGGATCAGTGACAAATTCGGTCGCAAGAAAACCATGAGCATTTTGATTGCAGGGTTGGCCGTGGGCTATCTGGTTTTAAGTCAGATCGATGGCGGTTGGTGGATATGGGTGGCGGTAGCGGCCACCATGTGTTGCTCCTTCTTTGTGCAAGCCGGTGAAGGTGCAGTGTTTGCCATGGTGCCTTTGGTGCAGCGTCGCATGACTGGGCAGATAGCCGGTATGGCCGGTGCTTACGGTAACGTGGGAGCGGTAACCTTTTTGACGGTACTTTCGTTTGTAGATGCCTCTACGTTCTTTATGGTGATTGCAGGTTGTGCTGCGTTGGTGTTCATTCTGGTGCAGTTTGTGGAAGAACCGGAAGGGCACATGACCGAAGTATTGCCCGATGGTACTGTGCAGCTGATTGAAGTAAGCTGATTCGGTAACAGGTTGTACTGAGTTGATTGTGCGGGCCGCCTGATAGCGGCCCGCTTTGTATTGGGATTTACGTTGTGACGACTACGTCGACGAACTGAACGCTTTCGTGAGTAAACCACCACCATGACGCTGGAACAGATCAAGAATCAGTTGGTAGTTACCGCTGCGCAACACACCACTGCGGGGGTAAAACCGCAAAATGAAGACAGCATGGCGATCCAGATACCAGAAGGCTCGATGTTGTCTCGCAAGGGCATTGTGGTGGCCATCGCTGATGGTGTTAGTGCGGCAGAGGCGGGCAAGGAAGCTTCTGATATCGCTGTCACCAGTTTTATCAATGATTATTATTCTACGCCGGATTCCTGGAGTGTTAAGCAGTCCGCTCACAAAGTTCTGACAGCGCTTAACCGCTGGCTGTACGGCCAAGGCCAGAAATTTCTGAATGCTGAGAAAGGCTATATCACGACCTTTAGTTGCGTGATCTTAAAGTCACGTTCTGCCTATGTGTTTCATGTGGGGGATTCCAGAGTCTGGCGTTTGCGCGATGGCAATCTTGAACAGCTAACCCGCGATCACACTGCGCGCATCTCCTCCTCGCAAAGTTATCTGGCACGAGCCTTGGGTATTGATCTGAATTTGGATGTGGATCTGAAGGTGGTAGACATTCTGCCTGGTGATCTGTTTTTGCTGACGACTGATGGCGTGCACGAATTCATTGATCCGCGCAATATGCGTGATGTTATGCTCGCCGATGCCGCGGAGCTTGAGGTGACCGCTGCTGAATTGGTTCGGCGTGCCCTTGATAATGGCAGCACAGACAATCTGTCCTGTCAGTTGGTGCGAGTGGATAAGTTGGGGCAGGAAACCAATGAGGACGTGCTGCATACCTTGCGCTTGCTGCCCTTTCCGCCTGAGTTGGAAGTGGGGTTGAAACTGGATCAGTGGCGGGTGTTGGCACAGATCCATGCCAGTCAGCGCAGTCAGTTGTATCGAGTGCGGAATGAGGAGTCAGGCCAGCTGGCGGTGATGAAGACGCCATCAGTAAATTATGTGGACGATGTGGCCTACATCGAGCGCTTCATTATGGAAGAGTGGGTGGGGCGCCGCATTGACAGCCCTTATGTGGTGAAAGTTGTTGAGTCAGACAGCAATCGCCATTTTCTGTATTACCTTACCGAAGACCTGCCCGGCCCTTCACTGGCTGCATTGATTGAGAAAGAGGGGCCTCTGGATGTGGGTTGGGTGGTGGATGCTGCCGTTAAACTGGTACAGGGCTTACGCACATTCCATCGTCGCGAAACTCTGCATCAAGACATCAAGCCCGATAATATTGTGATGAAAGGCGATGACCCCGTCATTATTGATTTTGGCTCGGTTTATGTGGCGGGGGTGGATGAAATTGCCACCAGTTTTGATCGGGAGCGGGCTTTGGGTACGCTGGATTACTCTGCGCCGGAGTATCGTTTGCAGCGGCCCCGCTCAGAAAAAAGCGACCAATTTTCGTTGGCGATGGTGCTGTATGAAATGCTGACAGCGCATCATCCATTCGGAGAGCGCTTCCAAAAGGCCAGTACCGTATCGGACTTTCTGGATTTGGTGTACGTTCCTGCGTACAAGCGCAACCCAATGGTGCCGGTGTGGCTGGATGGCGCCCTGCGCAAGGCACTGCAAACCAATGCCGATCTGCGTTACGAATCGCTGTCGGAATTCGTGCATGATTTGAAGCATCCCAACCCCGCGTTTCTTAGTGTGGAGCAGCGCCCTTTGCTGGAACGTGACCCGGCCCGCTTCTGGCGCTGGTGTGCCTTGGGGCTGGTGCTGACCAATTTGGTGACCCTCACCCTGTGGCTGAGATAAGAAACCGTATATACTGGCGCACCCTAGTGTAACCAGTCAGTCAGTGATCATGGAACAATCCTATCGCCTTGTAATCCGTTGCCCAGACCGGGTAGGCATCGTCGCCAAAGTCAGTGAGTTTATCAGTGCTCACCAAGGTTGGTTGACTGAGGCCAGCTATCATTCAGAGCCAGCCAGCTCGGCGCAACAAACCGGCTGGTTCTTTATGCGCAATGAGATCCGTGCAGATTCCCTCAATGTGAGTCTGGATGAATTCAAGAAGCGCTTTGCAGTGCTGGCGGATGAATTCCAAATGAGCTGGTTTGTTACAGACTCCTGCGTGCGCAAGAAAGTGGTGATTCTGGCCAGCCACGCTTCCCACTGTTTGGCGGATCTGTTGTATCGTTGGCACAGTGGTGAACTGCATTGTGATATTGCTGCTGTTATTGCCAACCACGATAACCTGCGCAGCATGGTGGAATGGCACAATATTCCGTTTCATCATGTACCGGCAGACAAAACCGATAAATCACCCCATTTCCATAAAGTGGATGAGCTGTTGCAGCAATATGCAGCACAAACCATTGTCTTGGCCCGTTACATGCAAATTCTGCCGGGGGAGATCTGCAACCGCTACTCAGGCCAGGTGATCAACATCCATCACAGTTTTCTGCCTTCGTTTGTAGGGGCAAACCCGTATTACCAAGCCTATGACCGAGGGGTAAAACTGATCGGTGCCACTTGCCATTATGTAACAGAGGATCTGGATCAGGGCCCTATCATTGAGCAGGATGTCGGGCGCATCAATCATCGCCACAACAAAGAGGATCTGGTGCGGTTGGGTAAAGATGTGGAAAAAATCGTGCTGGCGCGGGGTTTGCGTTACCATTTGGAGGATCGTGTGGTGATTCACGGTAACAAGACCGTTATTTTCGACTAGAATCTAGCATTGCTCCACGTGCATATAATGATAATAAACAGCGACAGTACAGAATAGGAATGTTTCAGCGTGAATCTTGAGATACCTGCAGCCCTGCTAAAAGAGGATGAGGACAGCACTAACCAACGGATTCTGGATAGCGCCCGATCACTATACATTGAATACGGCTTACGCCGCACGACCATGGAAGATGTGGCCAAACAGGCGGGGATGGGCAGGGCTACTCTGTACCGTCGCTTCAGTGAGAAAGACCATCTGTTCAAGGCGGTAATACTGCGTGATTTGCAGCGCCATCTGGTGATCATTGAAAACGCCATCAGAGATATGAATTCTGCATTGGATGGGCTGCTGGAGGCGTTTGTGCAGTTTTGTGGCCTGATCAATGCCAACGAGTTGTTGCAGCGTCTGCTTAAATCCGAGCCTGATCATGTGCTTCCGTACCTCACCACCGACTTCGAAGCCATCATGATGTTCGCTCGACAATACCTTTCCATGCAGCTGCAGCGCGGCCAGAAACTGGGCCACATCAAGGCCAGTGACCCGGCAATTACCGCTGAAATGCTGCTGCGTCTTACCCAGTCGTTGATGCTGAGCCCCAAGGGTGTAATTGATCCTGCCAGCGAAAAGAGTCTGCGTCAGTTTGTTGAAAATTATCTTCGCCCACTTCTAACTCCCTGATTTATATAGTCTAAACTAGATATCAATATCTTGGCAGCCTGATCGGTTTGCCGAGATATTGCTGCGCGCGCGATATGAGCTTGAGTCGGTGGCCGCCAAGAAAAGGCTTGATTTTCGATTCCATAAGACATAATTTGTATTTTGTCTCGGTAATCGGTTTTCGTAATGGCTTTTGAGGAGGGAACAGTGAATCAAGCTGCCCAGGTACAGGAAAAACAACATAAAAACGCCCCGCAACCACTGGGCCCGGAATCCAGCACGTGGCGGGATTTTGGATCATATCTGTTTCACTTGATGCTACCTCAGGCCTTTGTCTTGCAGTCGGCGCATCCAGTTATAGACGCTGCCGTCTCCAAGGATAAAAAATACAAGTACGATCCCTGGGGGCGAGCCAAGGGTTCGGTAAAGCTGTTGTGGCCTGTTGTTTATTCGCGCCCGGAGAAAGCCATTGAGATGGGCCACCGTCTGCGGGAGATGCATCGTCAGATCAAAGGCGTCGATAAAGACGGCAACAAATACCATGCCTTGGATCCCGAGGCCTATTCCTGGGTTCACATCACAGGCTTTGATGCCACGCTGCGGATGTTCGAATATTTCGGTCGTCCGGTCAGTCGTGAAGAGCGGGCGAGGATATTTGATGAATGGAAGCAGATGGGGTCTTTGCTGGGCATTCCCGATCGCAACATTCCCCAAACCGAAGACGAATACTGGAAGCACTTCGACTACATCATTGAGGAACGCCTGATCTGGGGCGAGGTGCTGGACGATCTGATGGATCCCGCTTTCTATGGAAACTATCCACGCCCGGAAGAAATGAAATACCTGCCCATGCCTATTTTCAGGCTGTTGATGGGCACCATGGGGTGGTTGATGCATAAGGTGACTGTGGCGACTTTGCCGCAGAATTTCCGCCGCAAGTTTAATGTCGAATACACTAAATCCGATCAACGCTTCTTTAAGTTGTTTGCTTGGGCTGTGCGTACCTTCTACCCGTTGGTGCCTGAGCGCATGCGTTACATCCCGCTTGCCTGGAAAGCCATTAAGGATTCCCGCAACCATCCGGATGCGTATGAGCATGACTATACCGATACCAATACCAATGAGTTGGTGATCTCGTAATTTTAGTAACTGCAGAGGAATGATGATTATGCCGTATCCTCGGCCTTGGCTTTCAACCTATGAGCGGTTGGGTGTGGATTGGGAGGCGTTGCCACCGGTTCCGGAAATGACGTTGTCGGATTACATCCGGGTTTATGGTCAGGAGTATGCTGATCGCATTGCGTTAGTGTACTTTGGCGTCACCATTTCTTATTCCGAACTGGATCATCTGGCGGATAAGCTGGCCCACGGCTTGCTGGCGACGGGTGCCGGGAAGGGAGATGTGCTGGCGATTCAGTTGCCCAACACGCCGCAGTATGTGTTGGCATTGATTGCCGCTGCCCGTATCGGTATGAAAGTCACCAGTGTGTCGGCGTTATTGACGCCGCCAGAAGTGATTCACCAATGCAACGATGCCAAAGCCAAGGTTTTACTGACTCTGGATGCCATCTTTAACGCAACTCAGGCTGCGTTGGCGGGTAAGATCCCCAGCTTGCAAGCGGTGATCGTCTCCAGTGCGACGGAGATGTTGCCGGGTATGCCGAATGCAACACTCTGCACAACTCAGTTGGGTGATGCTGCGGTGGAGGGATTGGACGCTGTGCTGGCCCGGGCGGACACTGGCCATATACGGGTAGCAGTGGATCTGGATGACGTGCTGTATCTGCAGTATACCGGTGGCACCACGGGTAAACCCAAAGGTGCACAATTGTCATCCCGTAATATCCTTGCCAATAATATTCAGGCCGATGTGTTTTACGGTTACCGCAAAGGTAAGGAAACGGTGGCCTCTGCGTTCCCGTTGTTTCATATCGGTGGTGCGGCAGTGTTGTTTAATGCCTTGTGTACCGCATCGACATTCTTAGTGATTGCAGATCCCCGCAACATTGAACAGTTTTGTCAGGAGATGAAATCATTTCCGCCCACTATTTTGGCGAATGTACCTGCGTTGTTCCAGATGCTGGTGAACGCTCCAGCCTTCCAGCAGTTGGACTGGTCGTCGCTGCGGGTGGCGGTTTCCGGTGCAGCGCCATTCAGTGTTGATGAAATAAAACGTCTGGAAGCGGTGGTAGGAGCGGGAAAATTCTGCGAAGTGTACGGTATGACGGAAACAGCGCCGGTGCAGACTCTGAACCCGGCCAGTGCCTTCAAACCAGGATACGTGGGTATTCCTCTGCCGGGTACCGACTTGCGCATTGTTGATCCCGAAAGCGGTGAGAATCTGCCGTTAGGAGCCCCGGGTGAGGTGGTGGTGTCTGGCCCTCAGGTGATGTCCGGTTATCTGGCCATGCCAGAGGCGAGCGCTGAATCCCTGCGCGAGTACGAAGGCAAGCGCTGGATGCACACGGGGGATATAGGGTTTCTGGATGAAGAGGGCTATCTGAAAATCTGCGATCGGAGTAAGGATATGCTGATCGTTGGTGGCTACAAGGTGTTTTCTGTGGAGCTGGAATCCAAGCTGCAGTCTCTGCCTTTTGTGGAGATGAGTGCGGTAGTAGGGCGGCCGGATCAGGAGCGACCCGGCAACGATGTGGTGCAGGTGTATGTGCAGCGCAATGACGCCGAGCCACGGAACGATGCTAAGCAAAAAGCGGCCATCATTGAGTTTTGTCGCGCCAATATGGCGCCTTACAAAGTGCCCAAGGAAGTGTTCTTTGTCGATGCCATCCCGCTTACTTCCGTGGGCAAGATAGATAAGAAAGCACTGCGGGTAACCTAGTGCTTTCTAGATGCTGAAATGGGTGTTCAGCACCTTATCCACTTTTATCTTTTTCATCTTGGCGATCATGGGAATACCGTTTTTATAAGGGGGATAGGATTCCCCCTGTATCAGCGGTAACAGATAGTCACGACACTTGGGCGTAATATCAAACCCGCACTCGCTGATGAAGTCGCGTGGCATTTTCTGTTCCACGTTGGCTACATCCGCCAGGTTAGCTTGCCCAACGCTCCATGAATATTCTTCGCCAGGGTTGCGCACGATGATGGGCATGATGGCGTTCTTACCTTCAATGGCGAACTCAACTGCAGCCTGCCCCATGGCATAGGCGTGATCTACATCGGTGGCCGAGGCAATGTGGCGGGCCGCCCGTTGCAGGTAGTCTGACAGGGCCCAGTGGTATTTATACCCCAGCTCTTTCTTGATCAGTTGCGCCAGATAGGGGGCTACGCCACCCAGCTGTGTATGCCCAAAGGCATCTTTGCCGCCTGAATCCGCCAGAAAGGTGCCATCCCGACGCTGGGCGCCTTCGGATACCACTATGGCGCAGAAGCCATCCCGTTTTACCGAGTGTTTCACCTTTTCCAGAAAGGCCTCCTGCTCGAATGGAATTTCGGGAAATACGATAATCTGTGGTGCGTCTGCCGATTCCTCCCGTGCCAGAGCGCCGGACGCTGCGATCCAGCCCGCATGACGGCCCATTACTTCCATGATGAATATCTTGGTGGAGGATTCGCACATGGAGGCTACGTCAAGGGCACCTTCACGGATCGAAACGGCTACGTATTTGGCAACCGAGCCAAAGCCGGGGCTGCAGTCGGTGAAGGGGAGGTCGTTGTCGACGGTTTTGGGGATGCCGATGCAGGTGATGGGGTAACCCATTTTTTCGGAGATCTGGGAGACCTTATGAGCTGTGTCCTGAGAGTCGCCGCCGCCATTATAGAAAAAGTAACCAATGTCATGGGCTTTGAATACCTCCACCAGGCGCTCGTACTCGCGCTGGTTTTCTTCAAAGCTGCGTAACTTGTAACGACAGGAACCGAAGGCACCGCCGGGGGTGTGTTTGAGGGCGGCGATGGTGTCATCGCTTTCATGGCTGGTGTCGATCAGGTCTTCAGTCAGGGCGCCGATGATGCCATTATGACCGGCATAGACCTTGCCGATTTTGTCCGGATGCTTGCGTGCGGCTTCAATTACCCCGCAGGCGCTGGCATTGATCACGGCAGTGACGCCACCGGACTGAGCATAGAATGCGTTTTTCGTCGCCATGAATTCTCCCAAGCTAACCTTTTTTGTTTGAGACCTGTGGCCTTTCAGGCCTGCAATAAACGCGGCATGATATAGGAAATGGAAGCTGTTTTCATGTTGTGTTGCTGAGTCATCACGGCTTTTGGCACAATGCACCACTGTTTGTTTGCCCACCGTTCTTGCCCGTCGGGCTTAGGAGTCAATTTGAAGCCGTTGTTTGTGCTGTTCTGGCAGCTGTGTCGTTTCCAGAAAGGGCCGCAGGATGTGCCGTATTCCCAGGCGCTGATGGTGGTTTTGCTGTTGGCCAATGTATCGTTGGGGCTGGGCAGCATGCTGGTGCTGAGTGCGGATTATTTGGTTGAGCAGGCCATGGGGATGCTGCTGGCGCTGGCCGTGTGGATGGCCATGATATGGGGTATTTTAGGGTTTAAGGGCCAGAAAGCGCGTTTTGTACAAACCTGGACAGCTTGTCTGGGTACGGACCTGTTGATGAGCTGCCTGGTTTTACCGCTTCAGGTGTTTATTGTGACCAATCCGCCAGTGGAGGGTGAGGGATCGATATGGCGCTTGGTGATGCTGTTGGTGCTGATTTGGGATATTTTGATCAAGGCTAGAATTTACAGCGTATCTATGGGGTTGGGGCGCTTGCAGGGAAACCTGTTGTCCATCAGCATCTGGCTATTGGTGTTTTTACTGAACTTTTCGTTTCTGCCGCCGGAAGTCATGCAGCAGGCAGAGCAGCAGTCCAGTGCCGGGGTGGATCAGGCTTATTCCGAGCGCCAACATAACACATCTAATTAAGCGCTGAATTGCTAGCGTATACGTCGAATCAGGGTTAACTATGCATCTTCATTTTCTGGGAATCTGTGGCACGTTTATGGGTAGCCTGGCGCTGCTGGCCAAGGCGCAAGGGCACCGGGTGACGGGCTCTGACGCCAATGTTTATCCACCCATGAGCACACAACTGCAGGAGCAGGGCATTGAGCTGATCGAAGGCTATGACCCTGCACAGCTAGAGCCGAGCCCTGATCTGGTGATCATCGGTAATGCCATGTCCCGTGGCAACCCGGCGGTGGAATATGTGCTGGATCGAGGGCTGCCTTATACCTCCGGCCCCCAGTGGCTGCGGGATCATGTGCTACAGGGGCGCTGGGTGATCGCGGTGGCCGGCACTCATGGCAAAACCACTACTTCGTCTATGGTGACCTGGATTCTGGAGCACGCAGGGTTGGAGCCTGGTTATCTGATTGGTGGGGTTCCCATGAACTTTGAGGTGTCGGCCCGTTTGGGTAAAGAGCCTTTTTTTGTGATTGAGGCGGATGAGTACGACTCGGCCTTTTTCGATAAACGTTCCAAGTTTGTTCACTATTTGCCGCGAACTCTGGTGCTTAACAATCTGGAATACGATCACGCGGATATTTTTGAGGACATTAAGGCGATCCAGAAGCAGTTCCATCATGTGGTGCGCACGGTGCCGGGCAACGGGCTGGTAATACATCCCCAGTCGGATGTGTATCTGGCAGAGGTGCTGGCCAGTGGCTGCTGGACGCCGGTTCAGGTGATTGGTGAGCGGGGCTGGCAGGCCCACCTCCTGAAAGAGGATGGCTCCAGCTTTGCGGTGTCTTTTGAAGGTAAAGCCTTTGGCACGGTGAACTGGGGGCTTACCGGCCTGCACAATGTGAACAATGGTTTGGCAGCCCTGGCTGCGGCGCGTCATGCGGGGGTCACGGCGGAGCAGGGCGTGGAGGCTCTGTGTGAATTTGGCGGTGTGAAGCGCCGTATGGAGCGGCTTGGGCAGGTAGGGGGCATCACGGTTTACGATGATTTTGCCCATCACCCGACGGCGATAAAAAGCACCCTGGATGGGTTGCGCAAGCAGGTGGGTAGTGGCCGCATCATAGCGGTGATTGAACCTCGCTCGAACACCATGCGTCTTGGTGTACACAAGCCCCATCTGGCACCCGCTACGGCCCCGGCGGATGAGGTGATCTGGTATCAGCCTTCAGGGATGAACTGGGATCTGGAGCCGGTGGTGCATGCCAGCCCTGTACCTGCGAGGGTTATGGAAGATGTCGATTTGATTGTGGAGGCGTTGGTGCAGGATTGCCAGGCAGGCGATCATGTGGTGATTATGAGTAATGGCGGTTTTGGTGGAATACACCAGAAGCTGCTAACAGGGTTGCGAGCCAAATTTGGTTAGGCTTTTTTGTGGGATGTAAAAAAAGCCGACGTGAGAGTCGGCTTTTTTATTACTGCATGTTATTAGGCTTTTTTGGACTTGCGGCGGGCAGCGCCCAGACCGATCAGACCCAGGCCCAGCAGAGCGATTGAAGTAGGCTCAGGCACTGCAGCAATTTCGAACTGATAACGGTAGCCACCTTCGAATGGGTTGTAGGTAACCAGAGCATCAGGGTTGTTGAAATCCCCACCGATGAAGATGCCAGTAGCGGCTTCAGCTGCTTCATCCAGGTAGTTGATGTCATCAGCAGTCAGAGTGAATGCGCTGGAACCCAGAGAGAAGCCCATCAGGTCGAATTCGTCGCTCAGGTAGAAATCGATACCGTCGATGCCGCCAGTGTTGTTGGTCGCAGCAGTGAAGCTCACGCCGTCACCAAAACCCAGGAATGGGTTGTTGTAAGTTTCGTACAGGCTGTCGCCATAAACGCCGCCAGTTTCGAATTGATATTCAGTGGCATCACCCAGGTCGCTGTTGGCGAAAATGATGGAGCCGTACCAGGAAACCGGGTTCTGCGGTACGCCAATACCGGTCCAGCGGATGTGCCAGCTGGTGGCGGCGCTGCCAGCGTCGCTCCAGATGTAGTAACCGGCAGTGGTCAGGTCACTGTTGGTCAGGCTAGCGGAGGTTACGCCAGTATATTGGGGGGTAGCAAACGCGCTAGCTGACAGCAGAGCCGAGCTAAGGGCGATGGAACCGAGTAATTTGTTCATGGGTAAACTCCAAGTCAATCGTTTCAATTTTCAGAATTCAGGCAGGTCATCGAATTACTTCAGCTGACCGTTCTACTGCTGGATTAGTAAGCAGAAACCGGGCCAACTATGAATAGAGCCCAGAAAACAGGCGCTTAGGCTGGTTATCGACTGCTCGGTTCGAAAGTGATGTAAAATTGTCCGACACAAAAATTGATTAGGATTTGGCCTGTTTTGCCCTGTTGTGTGTGCAAAATGGGTTACCGGGAGCGGTTTGTCACAGTATTATTGTGAGTCGTATCGAAGTAACAGGTGGCGATAGTCATGGCGGATTTGGATGATGATGCTCTGTTCAAGCAGGAGCTTGAGGGTGTTAAGCCGCTGGTGCAGAACCGGGTGTCCACTCGAGCTTCTGGCCAAGGCCCGGCCAGCGCAGGCCCAACGGAGGCCCAATTGGCCCGTCGGGAGGCGGCGGCCAGTGAGTTGAAGCGGGATGAAAATCTACTCACCACTGAATATGTGGAGATGGTGGGGCCTCACGATATTCTGGAATACAAGCGAGATGGCGTTCAGGAGGGGGTTTATCGCAAGCTCCGGTTGGGTAAGTACAGCGTGGACGCCGTGCTGGATCTGCACCGTAAGACGGTGGAGCAGTCTCGTCAGGAGGTATTTGGTTTTATTAAGGACTGCACACGCTTGGGGTTGCGCACCGTGATGATCCTGCATGGCAAGGGGGATCGCAGTCAGCAACCGGCGTTGCTAAAGAGCTACGTCAATAAGTGGTTGCCGAACCTGCCACAGGTTATGGCCTTCCATAGTGCTCAGCGTCAGCATGGCGGCGCAGGGGCTGTTTATATTTTGCTGCGTAAGAATGAGGAGCAAAAGCAAGCCAACCGCGAACGCCATTTACGAGGCCGTTAAGGCTTGGCTTAGAGCATTGAAATTGGCTGGATTTTTCAGGCGCTGCGGCTGGCGGGGTCGTCTGAGATCAGAAACTCGATCAATGTTTCCTGGACGGTGAGCAGTTCGACAGGCTTGGGGATGTGAGCATCCATACCGGCCTCCAAGGCTCGGGTCTTATGTTCTGGCATGGCGTGAGCGGTCAGCGCAATGACCGGAGTGGGCGGTAGGTTCAGTTTTGCTTCATGCTCTCGAATCTTACGGCAGGTGCTGTAGCCGTCCATCACCGGCATTTCGCAATCCATAAATACCAGGTCGAAGTGGTTGGCCCGTTGTGTAAACAGCGTCAGCGCCTGCTCTCCGTTGTCTGCCACTTCACACTTCAGCCCCAGTTTTTTCAGCATCCCCACAATCACCAGCTGATTTACGCTGTTGTCTTCGGCTACCAGTACGGTTTTGCCATTGAAAGCAGTGCTCAGTAGCTGCCCATTGGTGGCCTGCGGCTCGGTGCGGCCTTGCAGCAGGTTCAGTATCGCTTGGCGCAGGGCGTGGGCAGAGGCTGGCTTTTTCATGGCGATATCGATGCCGGCTGCCTCCAGTTCCGGTTGAGACGGGGTGGAATTCATGGCCGTGAGCAGTATGCAATAACAGTTGGCAATGTCACCGGCGGCGTGAATTTGGCGGGCGCATTCAAGGCCGTTCATGCCCGACATGTTCATGTCCATAGTGATAACGTTGAACGGCGCTCCGGCCGCAGTGGCGGCTTTCAGTTTTTCCAGCGCCTGCTCGCCATAGTGCGCCACTTCCGGGTGAGCACCCCAGGCTGCGGTTTGCTCCTGAAGCACATGGGTAAACTCCGGCGAATCATCCACAATCAGTAACTTTAAGGCTCCCAGCGATGTCAGGGGGACAATATGCTGCCTGCTGAACTGAGCATCCGCCGGTTGGCACTGTATGGTGAACCAAAAACAGCTGCCCTCACCCTGGCGGCTCTCAACCCCAATTTGGCCGCCCATCAAATGGGCCAGACGCTTTGATATGCTTAACCCCAGCCCTGTGCCCCCGTATTCACGGGAAACACTGTTGCCTAACTGGTTGAAGGCGCTGAACAGCATTTGTTGTTTTTCCGGCGCGATGCCCACGCCGGTGTCGCGCACTTCAAAACGCAGGGTGAGTTGACCTTCGCAGAGGGGATCCTGCTGCATGACGCGCAGACTGACGTGGCCGGTATTGGTGAATTTAAATGCGTTGCCCAGTAGGTTGATGATGATTTGGCGCAGTCTGGATGGATCTGATTTTATGAGCGCAGGGGTGCCCGGTTCCAGTGAGGACACCAGCTCCAGGTGCTTACGTTCGGCAGTGAGGGAGAAAACCGAGGCGCATTCCAGGCACAGCTGATCCAGATCGAAATCGATTTGCTCGATCTCCATCTTGCCTGCAGTGATTTTGGAGTAATCCAGGATGTCATTGATGATATTAAGCAGCGCCTTGCCAGAGCTGGAGACGACGTTCAAATAATGGCGCTGGTTTGGATCAAGGTGCGTTTCCCTGAGCAGTTCAGTCATACCCAGCACGCCGTTCATGGGGGTGCGAATTTCGTGGCTCATGGTGGCCAAAAACTCACTTTTGGCCTTGCTTTCTGCCTGGGCCTGAATGATTTCCTGGCGGGTTTTCAGTTCATCCAATTCTTTCTGATATTTCAATTCCAGGTAGCGGCTGGCTTCATCGCTGGCGCGCTTCTCACTTATTATGGCGAGCTGTTCGGCTTTGCGTTTGGCGGTGCGCTCCTGATTAATGCGATCAGCCATCGCAAAGGACAACAGGATCACTTCCAGCGCCGAGCCGTATTGCAGCGAGTGTTCGATAAAATGAGAACTGGGAATCACGCCGGCTTTACTGAGGGCAGTGAGGAACAAAGCCCCAAACAGGCATGACCAGGCCAGCAGATAAAAACGGGCAATACGATGACCTTTAAGAAAGAGATACAGGCCGGTATAGGTGCCCAACAGGATGCTGCACACTCCCACCAGCATCACAATGCGAATGGTGCTGTGATATGGCATGAAGAACAGGCTGATCAGCGTCAGACTATAACCGACAATAATGCCCAGTTTGAGCTTGTACAGGGTGGGTGCGGTGGTGGGCATATTCAGCAAAGTGATGGAGAACAGTTTAGAACTGATACCAAACACGGCGATGCTGGCAGGTATGGATACAGCATTCAGCTCCGGCCAGGATGCCCATACAAATTGAAAGCCCAGTCCCTGCATAGAGGCATTAATGGTGGCACAGGCGAGTGCCGCAACGGTGTAATAGAGGTAGGTAATGTGGCGGATACTGATGTAGATAAACAGGTTGTACAGAATCATCACCAGCATGATGCCAAAGTACAGCCCATGGGCCACCAGTGCGGGTTGTTGTTTCTCAAAGAAATGATCCATATCCCATAGAGTGATGGGGGCTTGTAAAGTCCCTTCTGTGTCGATACTCAGATAGAGGGTGATGGTCTCGCCCGGTGGCAGTTGAAAAGGCACGATGAAATTGCGGAAGTCCACCGGGCGTTGCTCAAAATAGAACGTGTCCCCCATGGAATACTGGGCCTGTACGAAGCCATCCTGGGTAACGTAGGCGTTGATCAAATCCAGAACCGGGTAGGCGATTTCCAGGCCCAGTCGCTGGGTATGGTCGGAGTTGTTGGCAATGGGCAGTTTCAGCCAGAGCCGGTCAGGGCTGAACCCAAACGAGGTTGTTTCAGTCTGGGGGGTGATCCACAGCTCATCTGGCAGGGTCATGGCATCGTAGAGTTGAATGCTGTGTTCGCGATCAAGGAACAGTTGTGCGTGCAGGCCCGCAGGCTGGCTGGTGAATTGGTTATGGATTGTGATTTGGCAATAAGCTTGAGTGCTGAGGCCGCACAGCATCAACAGCATCAACAGCATCAGAAATAGCGTCGAATAAGGGGCCTTGCCGTCGTTGGTTGGCGGCGTCCAAGGCGAACACTGCATAATCTGTTTCCGGAATAGATCTCTTAATGTAGAAATATAGCCTATGTAGACGGCCGAAGGGGCGTTTTTGGCGGCAGTGGATGGAGTGCTGCCGTAGAGGTTATCCCGTTGTGTGGGGGGCTCTACGGCAGGCAAGCTTTAGGGGGAAGTTGCTACTGATTGGCGCGATTGTCAATCAGGTCATTTACCACAGATGGGTCGGCCAGGGTTGAGGTATCCCCCAGGGTATCCAGCTCGTTGGCGGCGATCTTGCGAAGAATACGGCGCATGATCTTGCCCGAGCGGGTTTTAGGCAGCCCCGGCGCCCACTGGATCAGATCCGGCTTGGCGATGGCTCCGATTTCCTTGGACACTACATCCAGCAACTCTTTGCGCAGCGCTTCCGAGGGTTGAATGCCCGACATCAGGGTGACATAGGCATACACGCCCTGACCCTTAATGTCGTGAGGGTAGCCCACCACGGCGGCCTCTGCTACGGCTTTGTGCAGCACCAGCGCGCTTTCGATCTCGGCGGTGCCCATGCGGTGGCCGGATACGTTTAATACGTCATCTACCCGGCCGGTGATCCAATAGTAGCCGTCTTCATCACGACGGGCTCCGTCTCCGGTAAAGTAGCTGCCAGGGTAGGTGGAGAAGTAAGTGTCGATGCAGCGTTGATGGTCGCCGTACACGCTGCGAATCTGGCTGGGCCAGCTGCGCTTGATGATCAGGTTGCCTTCGGTGGCACCTTCCAGTTCGTTGCCTTCGCCATCCACCAGTGCCGGTTCGATGCCGAAAAAGGGCAAGGTGGCGGAGCCGGGTTTGAGCGTGAATGCGCCGGGCAGGGGCGCGATCATCACCGAGCCGGTTTCCGTTTGCCACCAGGTATCCACGATGGGGCAGCGAGCCTCGCCTACCACGTTGTAATACCATTCCCAGGCTTCCGGGTTGATGGGCTCACCCACGGTGCCCAGCAGGCGGATGCTGGCGCGGCTGCATTGTTTGACCGGGCCTTCCCCTTGGCTCATCAGTGCGCGGATGGCAGTGGGGGCGGTGTAGAAGGTATTGACCTTATGTTTATCCACCACTTGCCAGCAGCGGGACGCATCCGGATAAGTCGGAACCCCTTCGAACATCACTGTAGTGGCACCGTTGGCCAGCGGGCCGTAGATGATATACGAATGCCCGGTGATCCAGCCCACATCAGCGGTACACCAGAAAATATCCCCTTCACGATAATCCAGAATGTACTTGTGGGTCATGGCAGAGCCGAGCATATAGCCTGCTGTGGTGTGCATCACGCCCTTGGGTTTGCCGGTGGAGCCGGAGGTGTAAAGAATGAACATCGGATCCTCCGAATCCATTTCCTGCGCCGGGCAATCGCTGCTCATCTGGGCGATCAGCTCGTGATACCAGATATCGCGGTTATCGTGCCAGGCAATGTCACCGCCGGTGCGTTTTACCACCAGGCAGGTATGGACATCGGGGCAATGCTCCAGCGCTTTGTCGGCGTTCTCCTTAAGAGGGATGTGGCGGCCGCCCCGTACTCCCTCATCCGCCGTAATCAACACCTGACAGTCCGAATCCAGAATACGGTCTTTCAATGATTCGGGAGAAAACCCACCAAACACCACAGAATGCACCGCACCGACGCGGGTGCAGGCCAGCATGGCGTAGGCGGCTTCCGGGATCATGGGCATATAGATGCAGACTCGGTCGCCTTTCTTCACGCCACGTTGTTTCAGGGCGTTGCTTAAACGGCAGACCTGTTCATGAAGCTCTTTATAGGTGATCTTGGCGTCGTCGTTCGGATCGTCGCCTTCCCAGATAATGGCAACCTGATCGCCCCGTGTAGCCAGGTGGCGATCGATGCAGTTATAGCTGGCGTTGAGTTTGCCATCTTTGAACCACGTGGCCTCGCCCTTGCTGAAATCGTATTCGTTCACTTTGCTCCAAGGCTTGGACCAAGTGAGAAACTGCTCTGCACGGGCAGCCCAGAACTGATCCGGTTGCTCGAGGGATTCCTTATACCAGGCCTGATACTGCTCCAGCGTGAGATTGGCATCTTTGGCGTAGGCGGGATCCACCGGATGATTCTTGATTTCGTACATGGTAGCGAAGCTCCTGTTTTCTTGATCGTAGTATTCCGTATAGCTGCTTGTGCTTAACACAAGATGTAGTGGGCAACGTTACCCCTGTGCCATTTAAATGGCAATTATCCTTTAGTCCAACGCGTAACCTCTGGCGCCGCCAATTTTTTTTGGCAGATGGAATATTAACCAAATAAGGGGGCACTAACTTTTAAGGCCTTATCGGTTGCGGGGGGTATGCGTCGTATACCTTTTTGGCCTGTTACATTTTGTAAAAAAACACAAAATTAATGGTTGTTAAACTTTTAAAGCTGACTAGAATGATTTCGAAACCACAAGATATAGTGGTTGGTGACATGAGGAAAGCGGATATAGCGTGTTTGCCTAGTTTTCGGTTAATGCAGGATGTCAACCGGAAATTGTCGTTAGGAGCAGGCCGAACCGTACCGTGCAGGGGCAGTAAGCATGGCTCATCATAACAAAAGCGATCGATTGTCACGCTGGGTGGTGCATTATGAGACAACAGTCCTGTCTGTTTATTGCTCCGAGCTTTTCGACACATCATGGCCAGAGCCATGTGGAAAGCCGGGTAAATTTGAGTAAATCCTGTAATCGCATAACTGATTCGCCAGGGCCGTTCCGGCACTGACAACACAACATCTAGTAGTTCACTAATTCACGCCCGTAGCCCACAAGGCTGCGCAGGAATCATTTTGTTTGAAATTATAAGAAGGTGGCAATGAGCGCTGTATCTTATCAACCAGTAGAGAAGCAAGCTGAAAAGGAAATTCCCCTGCAGGAGGCATCCCAGGACATCTGGCGGCAGAAATACTGCCTGCAGGACAGTGAAGGTAATCCTGTGGACGCGTCCATTGATCACTCCTTTCAGCGAGTGGCCCGAGCCCTGGCAGACGTAGAAGTCGACGACGCCAAGAAAGCCGAATGGTATGACAAATTTCTGTGGGCTTTGCGCCACGGTGCCATCCCGGCGGGCCGTATCCTGTCCAATGCCGGTGCCCAGGCTTATAAAGCCGACACCTCAACCATTAACTGCACCGTGTCCGGTACAGTTAATGACACCATGTCCGGTATTCTGGAAAAGAACTACGAAGCAGGCCTGACCCTGAAAGCCGGTTGCGGTATCGGCTACGAGTTCTCGACCCTGCGTCCGCGCGGAGCCTACGTGTCCGGCGCGGGTGCCAAAACCTCCGGCCCACTGTCCTTTATGGATATCTTTGACCGCACCTGCTTCACCGTGTCCTCTGCCGGTGGTCGTCGTGGTGCCCAAATGGCGACATTCGACGTGTCCCATCCGGACGTATTGGAATTTATCAAGGCCAAGCGTGAAGACGGTCGGCTGCGTCAGTTCAACCTGTCTCTGCTGATCGGAGAAGAGTTCATCGATTGTGTGGTGAAGGATGAAGAATGGCCGCTGGTGTTCCCCATCAAGGCCAACAGCCCTGATGCCAACAAAATGGATCTGAAAGACAAGACCAAGGTAGTGTGGCGCGAGTGGCCTGCCAATGACGGCTACATCGTCAATGATAAAGGCCTGGTTGCCTGCAAAATCTACGGTTACGAAAAAGCCCGCAAGATCTGGCACGCCATCATGTCCTCTACTTATGATTTTGCCGAGCCTGGTTTCATCCTCATCGACAAGGTGAATGAGATGAACAACAACTGGTTCTGCGAAAACATCCGGGCCACCAACCCCTGTGGCGAGCAGCCTCTGCCTGAGTATGGCAGCTGCCTGCTGGGTTCAGTGAACCTGACCCGTTTTGTGCGTAATCCGTTCACCGAAAAGGCCTTTTTCGATTGGGATGAATACCGCAAAGTAGTGTCCACCTTCACGCGCATGCTGGATAACGTAGTGGAAATCAACGGCTTGCCGCTGGAGCGCCAACGCCACGAGATCACTCACAAGCGTCGTCATGGCATGGGTTTTCTGGGGTTGGGCTCAACCCTCACGATGCTGCGCATGAAATATGGATCGCCTGATTCCGTGGAGTTCACCGAGCAGGTATCCAAAGAAATGGCCGTTACCGGTTGGAAAACCGGCCTGGCGCTTTCAGAAGAGAAAGGCCCAGCGCCCATCATGGAGCAGGAGTTCAAGGTGGATGGCGCGATGCTGCGCAAACGCCCTGAAATGAAAAAGGATGGCTACAAAGTCGGCGACAAGATCAAAGGCAAGGTGCTGCACGCAAAATACAGCCGTTATATGCAACGGGTTGCCGAAGCAGAGCCTGAGCTGGTTGAAAAGCTGTCTCAGGTGGGATCTCGTTTTACCCACCATTCCTCCATCGCGCCGACGGGAACCATCTCTCTGTCCATCGCCAACAACGCCAGTAACGGTATTGAGCCCAGCTTTGCGCACCACTATTCGCGCAACATCATCCGTGAAGGTCGCAAATCCAAAGAGAAGGTCGACGTGTTCTCTTACGAACTGCTGGCCTATCGTGAACTGGTGAACAGTGATGCCCTGCCCTTTACCGACGAGGCAGACAAACAGTTGCCAGAGTACTTCACGGCGACGGATAATGTCTCACCGGAACAGCATGTGGACATCCAGGCAGCGGCGCAGAAATGGGTGGATTCCTCCATTTCCAAAACCATCAACGTGCCCACGGACTTTGAATACGATAAGTTTAAAGACATCTACCTGTACGCTTTCCGTAAAGGTCTGAAAGGCTGTACTACCTTCCGCTTTAACCCGGAAGCCTTCCAGGGCGTGCTGGTGAAAGAAAAGGATATAGAGGCAACCCTGTATCGCTTTACCCTGGAAGACGGCACCGTACTGGAAGTCAAAGGTAACGAAGAGATACTGTACGATGGGGAAGTGCATTCCGCCGCCAACCTGTACGATGCCTTGAAAGAAGGCTACTACGGCAAGCTCTAAATTGCGTGCAAACTCTATTACGTAACAGGAAGACGAGAATTCAGGTAATAAACCATGGCTAAAGAAATCAAATCAAAAATCGTTGGCTACGAAGTGGTTAAAGCCGATCAGCCTCAAGCTGAGCCGGTAAAGCCCGAAAGCAACGTCGTGCATATGCACGAAAGTGTGGAGCGCCCCGAGATGCTGTTGGGCTCTACCTACAAAATCAAAACGCCGTTATCCGATCATGCGTTGTACATCACCATCAACGACATCATCCTTAACGAAGATACTGAGCACGAGCAGCGTCGCCCCTTTGAGATTTTCATCAACTCAAAGAACATGGAAAACTTCCAGTGGGTACTGGCGCTGACTCGGGTAATTTCTGCTGTATTCCGTAAGGGGGGTGATTGCACCTTCCTGGTGGAAGAGCTGAAAGCAGTATTCGATCCTAAAGGGGGTTACTTCAAGCGTGGTGGAAAGTTCATGCCCTCGCTGGTGGCTGAAATCGGCGAAGCCATTGAGAACCACATGCGCATGATCGGTATGATTAAGAGCGATCTGGACGAGCACCAGAAAGCCTTTATTGAGAAGAAAAAGCAGGAGATCACAGCCCAGGCAAAAAAGCCTGAAGCGTCGCACGAGGAAGAGAGCTCCTTTCCAGCCGGAGCCAGCCTGTGCGGCAAGTGTAGTACCAAGGCCGTCATCTACATGGATGGCTGCATGACCTGCTTGAACTGCGGGGATTCCAAGTGCGGCTGATGGATAGCTGCTGAATCCTACGCAAAAGGCCACGGTGAAAACTGTGGCCTTTTGCGTTATATGTCCCTTTAAAAACAATGGATATGCTGTCTCGTATTTAGTCTGAAAAGTCGCAAGCCCCCCATTTTGTCACTGCCTCCCAATGCTTATGACATTGTATGGCCTTTGTTTTGTCGATCAGCTATCTATCGAAAGGTAAAGAACATGCCTACGCGCTGTTTGTATTCCAGATAGCGTTGGCCAAACTCCCGGATCAGGTCTTTCTCTTCGAAACTGACACCAACGAATACGTACAGGGTTAGAAAAGCAGTGAGTACAAACTTGCTGGCAGTCATTTCCGGTACACACCACATGCCGATCAGTGCGCCCAGCATGATGGGGTGGCGGCTGTAGCGATACATCCAGTTTTCTTTGAACTCGGGCGACACATATTCACGATCATTGATGGCAAACCACATTTGGCGCAGACCAAACAGATCCCAATGATTAATGGAGAACGTCGCGGCAAACAGATAGCCCCAACCTAGCGCAAACAATGACCATAAGGCGACCTGTGAGAGCAGGCTTTGTGCTTGCCAAAGCGTTCCTTCAACCGGTTGCCATAGTGCCAGGATGATCATCAGGGTTACGCCGCTGCTCCAAACGTAGGTGCTGCGTTCACTGGCAGGGGTGAACCAGGCGTTAAAGGCACGTTTAAAGAAAGGCCGCGCCATTATGGAATGCTGCAGACCAAACAGGCAGACCAGCAACCCATTGATGATCACAGCAGCGGTGGAGTGGGTGGTTAATGTTACCCAGCTCGCCATGGGGATGATTCCGGCCATGGACAAAATAACAGCCATCAACCCAGAAAAACCGATCAGGTAGGAAATGGTACTGTACAGAATCAGAGCCGCTTTTTGGCTGCTGCCCAGAACTCCGTTAGCAGGGTTCATGTGGTTGGTGTGTTGGTATACGGTCATGGTGTGGCTCCTGTTTAGATTAAGTTTGTTTGTGTACAGATGGCGGGCCTGTTCAGGTTGTCGTGATTTTTTTGTACAAACTGTGATTTGCTGTCAAAATCAAAAGCCCTGTCGCTAGGCTGGCTGCCAAGATTGTTAAGGCGTTCTTCTACCGTTGAGTAAAAGAGGCCGTGTTGTAGTGATTCGACAGGTTCATGCTAGGTTAGACGGGGCGGCAACTATACTTTCAGATCTGTAGTAACTAACTACGTAAACTGTAGTAACCCACTCCTGATTCCGTAGTTAGCGGATTGACTGCATTACTGACTGAAATTTGGGTGAGAAATCTCACATTTTGCGGGTGCACTATAACCACCCCTAAAAAGAAGGGTTATGCAATGCAATACGGACAATTCTGCCCAATATCCAAGGCCGCTGAAGTTCTGGGTGATAAATGGTCTCTTCTTATTGTGCGTGAGCTGCTAATGGGGGCTTCGCGCTTCAATAATCTGTTGCGCGGATTAAGCTCCATTTCACCCACCATGCTAACCAAGCGACTCAATGAGCTTTGTATTGCCGGCATTGTGCTGAAAAAGAAAATACCCGGCCAGAAAGGGTACGAATATTTTTTAACTCAGTCCGGTCAAGAGTTGGTGCCTGTGCTGAAAGCCCTGGGGGTCTGGGGGATGCGTTGGGCTCGAGAGGGTATGCCTGATGCCGATTTGGATGTTGAGCTGTTGATGCTGTATATGGAGCGCAGCGTAGATCCGCGGCAGCTGGTGGGAAACGAGACGGTAATTCGTTTTAAATTCACTGATCTGGAGGAATTTAAGGATTGGTGGGTGGTGGTGAAGAATGAGCAGGTGGATACCTGTGTACATGATCCCGGTAAAGATGTGGATGTGTATTTCACTACGGATTTGCGTACCATGATTCAAGCCTGGATGGGGGACATCAGTTACAAGCAGGCCATAGCGGACAAGCGACTCCTGCTGGTGGGGCAATCTGCGCTCACCAAAAATATCTCACGCTGGTTGCGGCCCTCTATATTTGACGGTATTCCCCCTGCCGATGAGATTCGCCATGACAGTATGATGGGTGCTGGTATTTAAGTTAGAATTCAACGCATTATATAAAGTCAGGAATGCCAGATGCTTAAAATATGGGTGGATGCGGATGCTTGCCCCGTGGTTATTAAAGACATTCTGTTTCGGGCAGCAGAGCGCGCAGGGATCACCACAACCTTGGTGGCCAACCAGTTCCTGCGGGTACCCAAATCACAATATATTCATTTTGTGCAAGTAGAGTCCGGTTTTGATATTGCCGATAATGAGATCGTGCGACGCGTCGAGGCCGGTGACTTGGTGATCACCAGCGATATTCCATTGGCTGCAGAGGCCATTGAAAAGGGCGCGGTTGCGCTCAGCCCTCGCGGCGAGTTGCATACCAAAGAAAACATTGGAGCGCGGCTTAATATGCGTGACTTTCTCGATACCATGCGTTCCAGTGGCTTGGACACAGGCGGCCCGCCGCCGCTGAGTCAAAATGACAGACAGTCCTTTGCTAATCATCTTGATCGAATACTGGCTCAGGCCAAATCCTGACCCTTGCGCATAACGTGACCTTATAAGGAGATTTCTATGACCAGTAAAAATACGCTTGCTGCTGTCTTGTTGGGGGTGTTTGTTTGTATTGGGTTAATAGGTTTAGGTTATGTGTTGGGCAGCTCTGCGATTAAGTTCAAAGAGTATGAGCGCACGGTAACGGTGAAGGGGCTGTCCGAACGGGAGTACGATGCGGACATCGTTATCTGGCCGATTCAGTTTACCGAGGCAAGCAATGAGCTGGGTGCGCTATACAGTGCGCTGGACAACAGCACAGCAAAGATCAAAACGTTTTTGAAGGGAAACGGCATCGCAGTGAAGGACATTACGGCTTCTGCGCCAGCGATAACGGATAAATCCGCTCAGCAATATGGAAATAATGGCACAGTGGAGTTTCGTTATACTGCTCAGCAGACGGTGACGGTGTATTCCAAAGATATCGCCGCTGTACGTGCTGTAATGAGCAAGCTTTCGGAGTTGGGCAAGCAGGGCATTGTTATTACCCGTGGTGATTATCAGGCGCAAACAGAATACCTGTTTACCCGTTTGAATGAGGTCAAACCCGAGATGATCGAAGAGGCCACCAAGCAGGCTCGGGAAGTGGCGATCAAGTTTGCTAATGATTCGCAAAGCAGTCTGGGTAAGATCAAGCAAGCTACCCAGGGTCAATTCAGCATAGCGCCAAGGGACAAGAATAATCCCCACATCAAGAAAGTCAGAGTAGTGTCAACGGTAGAGTATTACCTTTCCGACTGATCAAACTCATCGCAGATACTTATTCTGCCAACGTTTATGCCAATTTTACCTTCCGTGCAGAATACGTACGATCTGGATCACCTTTCATCATGTTGTCTTTGAATTCACAGCGAACGCCTCGAATAATTCAGCAGGCTTATCGATCTTTGCAATGGCAAGTCGTTGCTCATGTGTCATTCAATACAATAAAAAAGGATTCACAATATGATGAAGAACAAGAGTGCAGTGTTGGCGCTGGCCGCACTGTTTTCGGTGGGCTTGCAAGGTTGCAAGATAAAAGACAATCCATACGCATTTGAAGGCCAGGAATGTTATCCCGAACAGGCTGCAACCGGTTATCGCGCTACACCCATAGGCGCGGTAGCCGAATCAATAAGTAGTACCGATTCTATCGTGCCCTGTTTATCAAAAACCGGCTTCGGTTCGGCAGAGCCCACCATGGCTATTAAAAACGATGGCAGTATTTTTTATGGGCCGGCCTTTACCAATGAAGGTAATGGCATCATCCGTTCACGTGATAACGGCGTCAGTTGGGATTTTCTTCCGATCACCTTACCCAATGGTGAAGATCACAGCAGAGTACAGCCGTTTTTGGGTATGGAGCCAGTCACTGAACGCGTGTTTTTTCATTCCTCAAAACTTAACACAGGTGGCCTCGACGAACTGGATTTTGGCTTTGGTTTTAATATGAGCTGGAGTGACGATGACGGTGCCACCTGGGGGTATACCAATGTTGAGATGGCCGCATTCGACTGGGGCAAGGTTTACGCGGGGCCACCGGTTTACAGCGAACCCACAGGCACATCCAACGTGTTGTATTTGTCCGCACCTACGCCGATTTCAACGCCGGCTGTGATTGTTTCGCCGCAGAAGCAGCAGGTTATGCGCTCACTGGATAATGGTGAAAGTTGGGATGAGGTGGGGTTCTTGAGTTTAAAACCATCGGATAACGATTGTCATTTTCTGGAATGGGTCATCATGGGCGCAGGGGTTGTCGATCCGAACGACGGCACCGTGTATATCGGGTTCCGGCGTTGCAACCGATTGGGTATCGGTATCAGTCATGATGAAGGCGTCACCTGGCAGGTGCAGGACATTCCTAACACTAACTTGATTAACTACTACACCGTTTTGGATGTGGGGTTGGTAAATGGAAACTACGTGATGGGTGAGCCGCTTTCTATCGACAGCGATGGCAATCTCTACGCAGTTTATCCTGATGTGGATGATGTTCTGCGTATGACCATTAGCCGTGATGGTGGCCAAAGCTGGTCCGCTCCTGTGGTGGTGTCCGCCCCGAATGTGCGCAGTGTGCGTTATGGCTCGCTTACGGTTAAAACGCCGGGTACGGTTGCCATCGCCTACTATGGCAACATCGGAAAAGCACCCTATCATGCGATGATGGCGGAATCTCTCAATGCCTTTGATGCTAACCCGGTTTTCAGGGGAGCCATCGTGAATAATGTAAATGATCCAGTGTATCCGATCGGGTTTGATCCTGGGTATTTGGGTATGTTTGTTGGTGGGGATCTGAATGAAATTGTACAGGTGCGTTACGCTCCCAATGGTGATGTTTTTGCCACGTTCAATGTCAATATGTGCCCTGACTATATTAATTGTACCTGGGATATAACCGAGAAAGCCCAATCACAACTGCAGGGTGGATTGGGGCGTTTGATTCACCAGTAAGGTGTTCTAGGTTCAGTTTTACCGCGCGTATTTGTTGAGGCCTCAAGGTGGCATTGCTGCCCTGAGGCCTTTTTTGTGGCAGCTTCCCAATCCCCATTGATTGTTGATCGTTAAGTTGGTGGCCAGCCTGCCCATATATATGATTTGACATATATATGAGAATATATATGATTGCGACGTGCCTGTGGCCCGCTTGGGTTACTGATATGGAGGCGTCATTTTGGACCCATTATCGTTTTATAAATGTCTGGCGGATGAAACCCGACTGCGCTGCCTGATGCTGATTGAGCAGGAGGGCGAGCTGTGTGTGTGCGAATTGATGGCCGCGTTGGATGAGATTCAGCCCAAGATCTCTCGCCATTTGGCTCAGCTGAGAAAATGTAACTTGTTACAGGATCGCAGGCAGGGTCAATGGGTGTTCTATCGAATCAACCCTTCCATGCCTGAATGGGCGCAGCAGGTGTTGGCGCAAACCACCCAGGCCAATACAGCGTTCATTAAATCCAATGTTCGCAATCTCTGCTCCATGGGGGGGCGGCCAGAACGGGCCCAAACCTGTTGCTAGAGACTGAATCATGTTCGAAATATTCAAAAGTTTCGCGTCTGTTATTGTTTACGATCTATTGCAGTTGCCCCAAGGCACCAAGCTAGCCGACAGCCTGCATTTCTTTATCGAAGACACCACCAAAATCTTCGCGTTGTTGCTGGTGATGATCTATTTCATTGCTCTGCTGCGGGCCTCATTGCGCGTGGAAAAGGTGAGGGACTTTCTGGCGGGCAGGCACCGTGGCGTGGGCTATGTGCTGGGGTCGGCATTCGGGGCCATCACCCCGTTTTGCTCCTGTTCCAGCATTCCGGTGTTTTTGGGGTTTACTTCCGCAGGCATCCCCGTCGGGATCACCATGGCGTTTCTGTTGACCTCTCCACTGATCAACGAGGTGGCGGTGTTGCTGCTGATGAGTTTGCTGGGCTGGCAGTTTACGGTGTTATATGTGCTGGTGGGTATGGCTGTGGGTATCGTTGGGGGGATCTTTCTGGATCTGATTAAGGCCGAGCGCTGGTTGCAGCCGTTTGCAGCACAAGCCTTACACCATGCTAGAACCGGTCAGGCGGTTGTGGGTGCAATACCCACGCAAACGCTGACCCTGTCGCAGCGTCATGCATTCGCTAAAACGGAAACTCTGGATATTTTCACCCGGGTATGGAAATGGGTGATTGTGGGGGTGGGGCTGGGCGCGGCGCTGCACGGTTTTGTGCCGGCCGGTTGGCTGGAATCCCATCTGGGGGATGGTCAGTGGTGGTCGGTGCCTGCTGCCGTATTGCTGGGCATTCCGTTGTATTCCAATGCCACCGGTGTAATTCCGGTGATGGAAGGGTTGTTGGTGAAGGGGCTGCCGGTGGGTACGACCTTGGCATTCTGCATGAGCACCGTAGCTGCCAGTTTTCCTGAATTCATACTACTGAAGCAAGTCATGCAGTGGCGTTTGCTGGCGATGCTGTTTGTGATGTTGCTGGTGGCGTTTACGGTGGTGGGTTGGGTCTTTAACGGGTTACATTTTTCTATCTAGGAGAACCTGATGAAAAACATCAAAGTGCTGGGCAGTGGGTGCAGTAAGTGCACTAAGACCGCAGACAGTATCGAACACATTGCCTCAGAGCTGGAAGTGGCGGTCACGGTCATCAAAGAGACTCGTCCGGAAGTCATTATGGGCTATGGAGTGATGTCCACACCGGCGGTGGTTGTGGATGAGGTGCTGGTGCACAGTGGTTCGATTCCTCATCGGGCCGAGATTGAATCCTGGCTAACTGCGTAAGCGGTGAGCCATACACGTTAGGATGTAGCAACATGACGATAAGAATTGGTATCAATGGATTTGGCCGGATGGGTCGGTTAACACTGCGAGCGTTGTTTGAAAAGGCTGATGTGATTATCCAGCGCATCAACGATCCGGCGGGGGATGCAGCGACCCTGGCCCACCTGTTGAATTTTGATTCCGTGCACGGTCGTTGGCAGCACGAGGCAACTTACAGTGCGCAGGCCATGATCATTCAGGGCCACAGCATCCCCTGCAGCCGCAATAAAGAGATCAGCGCCACAGACTGGTCGGATTGTGATGTGGTGATCGAAGCCTCGGGCAAGATGAAAACCAAAGCGGTGCTGCAGGGCTATCTGGATCAGGGCGTAAAGCGGGTGGTGGTGACGGCACCGGTGAAAGAAGACGGTGTGCTCAATGTGGTGATGGGGGTGAATGATCAGTTATACGATCCTAAGCAGCACTCCATTGTGACGGCAGCTTCCTGCACCACCAATTGTTTGGCACCGGTGGTGAAAGTGATTCATGAACAGCTCGGCATTGTGCATGGCTCCATGACGACCATCCATAGCATCACCAACACCCAGACTATTCTGGATGCGCCCCATAAAGATTTGCGTCGGGCTCGAGCCTGCGGTATGAGTCTGATTCCCACCAGCACCGGTTCGGCTACCGCTATTACTCACATTTTTCCTGAGCTTAAAGGGAAATTGAATGGTCATGCGGTACGGGTGCCACTGGCCAATGCTTCTCTGACGGATTGTGTGTTCGAAGTAAAGCGTGCAACCACGGAAGAAGAAGTGAACGGGCTTTTAAAACAGGCCGCCGAGAATGAATTAAAAGATATCCTCGGTTATGAGGAGCGCCCACTGGTGTCCATCGATTACAGGACTGACCCGCGTTCCAGTATTATTGATGCGCTGTCCACTATGGTGGTGAATGGTACGCAGGTGAAACTGTATGCGTGGTACGACAATGAGTGGGGGTACGCCAACCGCACCGTCGAGCTGGCGCTGAAAGTAGCGCAGATGGATCGGGTGTAAGCGATGCAGTGGTGGTCGCGCTTGGCGCCTGAGATCCGCCAGTACATGCTGGTGACTGGTAATTATTGGGCATTTACCCTCACAGACGGTGCCCTGCGTATGTTGGTGGTGCTGCACTTTCACGAGTTGGGCTACCAGCCGCTGGAGATCGCGCTTCTGTTCCTGTTCTACGAGTTTTTTGGTGTGGTCACCAATTTGACCGGGGGCTGGCTGGGGGCGCGCTTAGGGCTGAATCGCACCATGAACCTGGGTTTGTTTTTACAGGTGATTGCGCTGGTAATGTTGCTGGTGCCAGCAACCATGCTGACGGTGCCTTGGGTCATGGCTGCGCAGGCGTTGTCCGGTATTGCTAAAGATCTGAACAAGATGAGTGCCAAGAGCGCTATCAAGATGCTGGTGCCTGCAGAGGCGCAGGGTACGCTGTATAAGTGGGTGGCGATTCTTACCGGTTCGAAAAACGCGTTGAAAGGCGTGGGTTTCTTCATGGGGGGAGCCCTGCTCATGGTGTTGGGCTTTCAATGGGCTGTTGCCGTTATGGCGGGCGTGTTGGCACTGATCTGGGTACTGAGCATGTTGTTTCTGCGCCGCGACCTGGGTAAAGCCAAAAGCAAACCTAAGTTTACCCAGATCTTCTCCAAAAGCCGGGCGGTTAATACACTATCGGCAGCGCGCCTGTTTCTGTTTGGCGCCAGAGACATATGGTTTGTCGTGGCGTTGCCGGTATATCTGTCGGTATCATTTAATTGGAGCTTCTGGCAGGTAGGCGGCTTTTTGGCGCTCTGGATCATTGGTTATGGCGTGGTACAGACTCAGGCCCCTCGTCTCACCGGTAACGCCCAGGGGCGTCTTCCCGATGGCAAGGCGGCTGTAGTTTGGGCGTTGGGGTTGTCGGTGATACCGGGGGCGATCGCGCTGTTGCTGTTCTATCAATGGCAGCCTCAGGTGAGTGTGGTTGGGGGGCTGTTGCTGTTTGGCGTTGCGTTTGCCATTAATTCATCGCTGCACAGTTATCTGATTGTCAGTTACGCGGACGAGGATGGGGTTTCGCTGGATGTAGGGTTTTACTACATGGCGAATGCCATGGGGCGCTTGCTGGGTACGCTGCTTTCCGGGTGGCTGTTTCAGGCCTATGGGCTTGAGGTATGTTTGCTTGCCTCTAGTGGGTTTGTATTGGTGGCGATGTTGCTGTCGTTGGGCTTGCCCCGCCATGGAGGCGATTTGAGTTCAGTCGGTTCAAGATAATAACTAATGGAGTAGAAACGAATGCAGATGACAAAAGTAATAAAAAGCAGGCTAGGAATTCTGATGTTGGGAGCCCTCCTGCTATCGGCTTGTGGCCAGGACAGCGCTGAGCCTGTTTTTTATGATGAGAGCCGCTTATATAAGTTGCCATATCAATGGGATGAAAGCCGGTTTGTTATTCAGGGTTACGATGGTCCTTTTGGGCATTATGGTTATGAGTTAGATTTTGTCATGCCGGTCGGTTCCTTGGTGTTGGCTGCTCGTTCAGGTGTGGTGATGAGGGTGAATGACTCTAATAATGGGAGTTGCCCAATACAGAAAAATTGTGCCAATAACTACATTAGCGTTGATCATTTGGATGGAACGTATGCTGACTATCTTCACATCAAGCAAGATGGTGCTTGTGTGATGCCGGGTCAAACAGTGGAGCAAGGTGATGCCATAGCACTATCAGGTAACGTTGGCATCAGTGTTTTGCCTCATTTGCATATAGGTATCTCGACGTTGGACGGGCAGCCACCGACTTTTGTTGACGTGAACCAAAAGGGTACCGGTATTCCTAAGCAAGGCACCCATTACCGTTCAGCCAATGAATTGAATGTTGATTACTGCTTGCTCTTAGATGAGTGAGCCGAGGGCTAATCCAATACGGGGTTAGCCCGAGTTCACAGCTTAAAGTCGATATTATCAATCAGTCGGGCCTTTCCCATGCGAGCGACAGCAAGAATCACAAGATCTTTATTGTCGGGGGTGGCGGGCTCCAGGGTGTCGGCCCGGCAGACGCTGAAGTACTCGGGTTCAAACCCCGCTGCAGCCAGTTTTGCATTGGCTTGTTGGCTTATGGCGTCGTAATCCCTTGCGCCATTACAGATTTGTTCTTTGGCCGCTTGCAGGCACTGATACAGGGTGGCTCCTCGCTGCTTTTCGTCGTCAGTTAGATAGCCATTACGGGAACTCATGGCCAAGCCATTGGCTTCGCGTACGGTTTCCACCCCGATGATCTCAATGCCAAAACACAGTGCGGTGGTCATGCGACGGATCACCGCCAGTTGCTGGAAATCCTTCTTGCCGAACAGAGCTACATCCGGCAGCACGATGTTAAATAGTTTGCTGACCACGGTGGAGACGCCGTCGAAATGACCGGGGCGGGCGGCACCGCAATGGCGGTCAGTAATTTCCGTGACCACGACCTTGGCCCACTTATCCTGATCGCCGGGGTACATTTCAGTCACTGGCGGAGCAAACAGCAGATGGCATCCCGCGGCTTCCAGCTTGGCGGCATCCGCTTCCAATGTGCGTGGATAGCTGTCGAAGTCCTCGCCGGGGCCAAACTGGGTGGGGTTCACAAAGACGCTGGACACCATGATGTCCGCCTGCTTTAGCCCTTCAGTGATCAGGGAGATGTGACCTGCGTGCAAGTTGCCCATGGTGGGCACGAAGCCGATACGTTTGCCCGCCATGCGCTGACGGTGTACTTCGTTGCGTAGCTCTTGAATGGTGTGGACAGTTTTCATCAGGCGAATCCGTGCTCAGGGCCGGGGAAAGTACCGCTTTTAACCGCGGCGACGTAGGCTGCGATGGCACCTTGAATGCTGCCATCGCCTTCTGGCATGAAATTCTTTACGAATTTGGCAGGCTTGCGTGTGGTGGCGCCAAGCATATCGTGCAGCACTAGAACTTGCGCGTCCGAGGAGGGGCCCGCTCCGATGCCGATGACGGGGATGGATACTTTGGTCATGATCAGTTCCATCAGATCCGAGGGGATGCATTCATACAGAAGAATGGCTGCCCCGGCTTCTTCGGCAGCGATGGAATCACGGATCAGGGCATCCCGTTCTGCCGGGTCTCTGCCTTGTACTTTGTAGCCGCCGAATTTGTTAACGGATTGAGGGGTAAGACCAAGATGAATGCAGACAGGAACACCACGCTCAGAGAGTTTTTTTACGCTGTCTTTCAGCCAGGCGCCGCCTTCGAGTTTTACGACATGAGCACCGGCTCGCATCAGCGCGGCACAGCTGTCGAAGGTCTGCTCTTCGGTGGCGTAGGTCATGAATGGCAGGTCGGCCATGATCAGCGCGCCCTGATTGCCTCGGCGTACGCACTGGGTGTGATAAATCATGTCCTGCAGGGTGACGGGCACCGTGCTGTCATGACCCTGCAAGACGTTACCCAGGGAATCACCCACTAACAGTACTTCCACTCCTGCGCTGCTGGCCAGGTTGGAAAAGGTGCTGTCGTAGGCGGTCAGGCAGGTGAATTTGGTGCCTTCCTGCTTGAGCTTGTTGAGTGTGGACAGGGTGATTGCCATGATGAGTGATGCTCCCTCTGTGTTGCTTTGCGCGTGGACGTGGCAGCGAGGCTACCTCTGTGTTCACGGCAGGTTAGTGGCTGGATTGAAGTAATGTCGGCCACTGCGAATGGACTGAATATACTCCACCAGATTTTCATAGTCACGGGTGCTTTCCGCCAAGTTGATGTGGGCGGTATTGACCATCAGTAAAGGTGATTCGTTGTAGCGCAGAAAAAAATCGATGTAGGCTTCGCTGAGCCGGTTGAGGTATTCGTCTGTAATCTCCTGCTCGCAAGGGATGCCGCGCCGGGTGATCCGCTGTTGCAGAATATCGACGGGGGCTTGCAGATAAATCACCAAATCGGGCTTGGGGATGTCGGAAATGACATGCTGATAGACTTTTTCGTAGAGGCTGAATTCGTCGTTGTCCAGGGTCAGGCTGGCAAACAGGCGATCTTTGTGGATCAGAAAGTCCGCTACCCTGACTGGCTGGAAAAGGTCGTTCTGTCGCAATTCGTTCAGTTGCTCTGAGCGCTGTAGCAGAAAGTAAAGCTGGGTTTGCATCGCCCACTGTTTGGGGTTGCTGTAGAAGCGCTCCAAAAAAGGGTTCTCGCTGGCACCTTCCAGCAACAGGTCGTAGCCGAAGGTGTTGGCCAGTTTGCGGGTCAATGTGGTTTTGCCTACGCCGATGGGGCCTTCTACCACAATAAACTTCATGCTCAAGCCTCGGTTGTGTCGTCCGGCAGGGGCCACAGCCCCTGCTTGCTTGTTGCGGCCAGCAGTGCTGCCACGCTGGTGCCATCAGGCAATAGCAGTGCGGCATTCAGGTCCAGCAGCGGCTGCAGTACAAAGTTGCGCTCCCGGGCGCGGGGATGAGGCACTTGTAAGCGCTGTGTGCTGATGACATCATTGTTGAACAGAAGGATATCCAGATCCAGTGTTCGGGGTACCCATTGTTCTGGGCCGCGAATGCGCCCCTGGCCTTGTTCTATGGCCTGCAATTCGTCCAGTACGCTGTGGGCATCCAGTGTGGTGTGGAGCAGGGCTGCGGCATTCACGTAGTCTGGCTGTTGGCCAGGGCCAACCGCGCTGCTGCCATAAAAGGGAGAAACCGCAATCAGTTGCATGTTTGGAATAAGGCGGATGCTGGCAATGGCTTGTCGCAGCTGCTGGGCGGGGGTTTTAAGGTTGCTGCCCAGGCCGATGTAGACCTTGTTCATTACGCGTTTGGTGTGTTGTTACGGCGAGATTTGTTGTAGCGACGGCGACGGGGCTTTTTGCCTCCACCAAGGGATTGGCACATCTTGGTGCGTTCGCTTTGATCCGCTTCCTGGTATTGTGTCCACCATTCGCCCAGACCAGCTTCGGTTTCGCCTGCTTCTTCACGCAGTAACAGCATGTCGTAGGCAGCGCGGAAGCGAGGGTTCTGAATTAAGCCTTCACAGCGTTTGACTGAGCGCATGGCGAGGCGCCCTTGTAGTTCCCAGATCTCGCGCATGGGCAGACCAAAGCGTTTGGGGATCGAGGTGTGCTGTGCTTGCTTGTTGATGACTTTTTGAATGGCTTTTTGCAGTGCCGGGGCTGCATGCATTCCGTCTTCCTGAGCTTTACGCCACTCTTTCTGCAGTGGCCCCCACAGTAACACGGCTAATAAAAATGCAGGTGTTACCGGTTTACCTTCTGCAAGCCGGTTATCGGTATTGCGCAGAGCAATTTCGATCATGCGCTGCATGCCGGGTTCATCGTTACTGTCGGGTGATGAGAGGGGGAAAAGCCAGCGGGCGAGGTCGTATTGCACCAGCAAAGGCCAGACCGCTTGGGCGTGGCCGCTTAAGAACAGTTTTAATACTTCCTCAAACAGTCGGGCGGCGGGGATTAACCCCAGCAGTTCAGACAATTGGATGATGGGGGCTGCGGTGCGAGGTTCGATGGTAAAATCAAGTTTGGCGGCAAACCGCACGGCCCGTAACATCCGTACCGGGTCTTCGCGATAGCGTTGCTCGGGATCACCGATCAGGCGCAGGGTCTGGTGTTGGATATCTTCGTACCCGTTTACAAAATCCAATACCGCACCATCGGTGTGGCGGTAATAGAGGGCGTTGGCGGTAAAGTCACGCCTTATGGCGTCTTCATCCAGGGTGCCGAATACGTTGTCCCGTAGCAGCATGCCCTCTTCGGACTGAGATGAGTGGTTTGCGTTCTCTTCGGCTTTGCCGTGGCTGGCCCGAAACGTGGCGACTTCTATGATTTCGCGGCCAAAGCGCACGTGGGCCAGGCGGAATCGTCTACCTATCAAGCGGCAGTTGCGGGAAAATACGGCCTTGATCTGCTCTGGAGTGGCGCTGGTGGCAATATCAAAGTCTTTAGGGTGCATGCCAATCAGGCCATCACGGATGGAGCCGCCTACCAGATAGGCTTCGTAACCGGCATCAGTCAACCCATCGAGCACGCTGTATACACTGCGGCCAATATCTTCTTCGGGGAAATGGTGCTGGCCACGGGGGATCACCCGGACGCTGGTTTTACCTGCGTTACCGGAGATTAAGCCTTTGATTTTTTTGATAAGCCTTTTGGGCATACTACGGGTTGGCTATCCGTGTTAGTTGAATTTGGGATCGTTCGCGCAGAGATTCTAACACTGAGTACGTAAAGGAATACACTCTATTCAATAGCATGTGGCTAAAAAGCAAAAAGGGAAAGCCTTTCGACTTTCCCTTACGCTTCATGCTTATAATAGTTTTTATAGAAGCTCTATTCTTTTCTGACTGGGCCCGAAGGCCCAGTCTTGTGCCGACTCTTATTGTTGTTTTTTTGCGATCTGTTTTTGTTTTTATTATCGCGTTTCTTATTTTTATTGTTTTACTTTTTTATTGGTGGTTGCGGCAGTAAGAGGGATCTTTCAATCTAAGCCATTTATTATTATTGTTTATATGGCTCACAACCCTGGGGTTGTCCTCTTTCTGTATGCCACTCAAAAAGTGACCACCGAGCTTTATTATTATTGTTGTTATCGCTCTCGACTGTTCAAGGGGGCCATTTATTATTGTTATTAGTTATGTCTGGCTGATCCTTGTTGGTACGCTAGATATATAGCAGGGCGCGTGCCAACTCGGCCGAAAATAAATTATTTGTTAAATAACAGTAGGTTATGATTGTTACCGTCTGTAAGTGGGGTGAAAAGTCAATATTCTGTTACCTGAAAACTGTGTATGTGTTTCCTTTTGTGTGTAGAGCGGTAACACTTGTGTGTGGAGTACCGTCGGTAACACGCACGTTACGCTTGGTAAAATTTGTTAACAATTCAAGGTTTTGAGGGCGGTAAAGCTCGATGCCCTTAGGGGCAAGGCGTTATTTTCATCGAATGGGTGTTTTGTACGGTAACATTCCGTAACATAAGGTCAAAAAATAGACAGTTGTTACCGGTAGAAAAGTGACGGTATTCCGTCTTTAGCGTGCAGCAGGCTTTTTGCGGGGGATGCCAAGTCTTTGACGTCGCTCCCACAGGCACTTACGGCTGATTCCCAGCTTTTGTGCCAGCTCGGTTTCCGTCATTTGCTCCTGGTGTTCCATTACGAAGCGTTGGAAATAGTCTTCCAGCGAGAGGTCTTCTGCAGGATCTGGCACTTCTTCGTGCTTGGTGAGGCTTGTGCGGGGTGTGGGTAGTGTGATGTCGTCGTCCAGCTCGTACTCGGACTCGGGGTGCATGTCCAGCGCCATCAGGTCTGGGGCGATTATTTGGCCATCACACAGGATTACGGCGCGCTCGATCGCGTTTTCCAGCTCCCGAACGTTGCCCGGCCATCGATACAGGTTAATGGCGTCGAGGGCTTCCTTGGAAAAGCTCATCTCTTGCTTGGCCATGCGGCGGGCGGTGCGGATCAGGAGTTCGCGGGCGAGTTTTTCAATGTCATCACCCCGATCCCGCAAGGGGGGCAGCTTCAGCTCCACTACGTGCAGGCGATAATACAGATCCTCCCGAAAGCGCCCCTCTTTTGCCAGGCTTTTCAGGTTACGGTGGGTGGCGGCCACTAGCCGTACATCCACGGTTTTGGATTGCACGGAACCAACCCGGCGCACTTCTTTTTCCTGCAGCAGTCGCAACAGGCGGGCTTGAGCTTCCAGGGGCAGTTCACCTATTTCGTCCAGAAACAGGGTGCCGCCATCGGCAGCCTCTACCAGGCCTTTGCGATTGGCGTTGGCCCCTGTAAATGCGCCTTTCTCGTGACCAAACAGTTCTGATTCGATCAATGTCTCTGGGATGGCGGCGCAGTTTACCGAGATCAGGGGGCCGCCGTGACGATGGCTTTGGTCGTGAACCGCCCGTGCCACCAGTTCTTTACCGGTGCCGGACTCACCCAGTACCAGTACGGTGGAGTCTGTGGGGGCGACTTTCTGGATGTTTTTAAACAATGCCTGCATGGCTTCGCAGGCACCGATCATGCCGGTGAGGGGGAAATCTCTGCTGATTTGTGATTTCAGGGCCTGGTTTTCCCGTTCCAGCGCTTTCTCTTTGAGGATGCGCTCCACGGACATCAGCATTTCGTCGTGGTCGAAGGGTTTGGAGATGTAGTCCACAGCGCCCATTTTCATGGATTCAACAGCGGATTTGAGGCTGGCGTAACTGGTCATCACCAGTACGGGGACGCCTTCGGCTTGTGGAATGATGTCTGTACCCGGAGCACCCGGCAGGCGCAGGTCGGTAATGATCAGGTCGAAGTCTGTGAGCTTGAAGGTGTCTACAGCATCCTGCACTGCACCGGCTTCGCTTATCTGGTAGCCGTTGCGCTCCAAAAGACGACGCAATGCGTTGCGTATAACTGCTTCGTCTTCAACGATCAGGATGTGGCTCATGCTGTTCCTCATGGTCGACAGTGGTGTTGCCTTCGGATAACAGTGTATAGCGAGGCAGAGTAATGGTAACACGGGTTCCGCCATTTTCGGAATCCAGCGGGCTCTGTATCGTAATTTGGCCGTAGTGCTCTTCGATGATGCTGTATACCAAAGACATACCCAGGCCCGTTCCCTTGCCAGGGTCTTTGGTGGTTACGAAGGGTTCGTAAATTCGCTTGAGTACATCCGGTGGGATGCCGCTGCCGTTATCCTCCACCTCTATTACGATGGTGTGGTCTTTCTCATGGCTTAATATTTTAACTTCCCCGTCGATGTTCATGGCATCCCGCGCATTGCTGAGCAGGTTGATGAACACTTGCGTGAGGCGTTGCTGATCGCCTTTAACGCAGTGCGAGGCGTCGGCCAGGTTGGTAAACGCAACCTGCGTCACCTCTTTATTCAGGCTCAGCAGGTCAATGGCTTCTTGGACGCATTCGTGTACGTATACGGGCTCCATGGCGACTTCGGTGGTGCCGCTGTGGCTGAAGCTCACCAGAGATTGCACGATACGAGTAATGCGCTTGGTCTGATCCAGGATTTGGTCGGCGCTTTCCAGGATGGCGGGTGCTTCGCTGTCGTATCGCAGATTTTGTGCCAGGCAGGCGATGCCGGTAATGGGGTTGCCAATTTCATGCGCCACCCCGGCGGCCAGTTTGCCCACAGAGGCCAGGCGTTCGTTGTGAGCCACATGGTGTTCCAGCATTTTGATTTCGGTGGTGTCTTCTACCACAACCACTTGACCGCTGTGGGCTTGTTTGGATTTGCCCAAGCCAATGGCCGCTTTGTGCAGGCTGATCCAGCGTTGTACGCCATCCAGCTCCACTTCGATCTGCTGGTTGCGGGAGTCGACATCAATGAATTGGCTGAACACTTGGTTCCAGGGTTGGGGCAGATGGCTGATCTGAGAGCCGAGGATTTGGTCTGGAGAGATGCGGGTAATGGTTTCCAGTGCGCTGTTCCAGCCCAGCACCTCGCCATCGCTACCCAGCGAGCAAACCCCCACCGGTAGATCTTGCAGGGTTTGACGGTGAAAGCGTCGCAGGCTGTCCAGTTCACCTGCAAGGCCTGTGAGTTTGTCGTGGTACTCTTCCAGTCGGCTTTCGATGAAGTGGATGTCCTGGCCGCTGGTGTCGTTGGTGTGGATGACGTAGGGCACAGAGGTGTTCATGATCTCATGAGCCACCGATGGCCCCAGCAAACCGGACAGGTTGCTTTCCAGCTGATCCCGTAAGCGGCGCAGGGCGTAGGGGCGGGTTTCGTCCAGGCTCATGGCGAGATCGTTCAAGGCCAGTTCGACTTCGCGCCGGGCGGTGCTGGCCCCCAGCGGTTTGGCAAGGCGGCCAACAAATTCGCGGGCCGAGGAAATGGACAGCTCCCAGCGCTGGGGGCGGCGCAAGTTGTCTACGTTGCAGGTCTCTGCGGCCTGTTTTTCGGCAGGGGAGGATTCCGTCAGCATGGAGACGATGCCGAAAATGGTGGAGTTAATGAAGATGGCAAAGGTGGCCACCATATAGCTGTTGTTGGGGGTGGGGAACAGGTCGTTAATTAACAGCGGTGCAGAGATGTGAATTTGTATACCCAGCAGTACTGGCAGCAACAGCCCGAACAGCCACACGCTGATGCCCGCCGCCAGACCCGCCAGGAATCCATCTTTGTTCGCCTTGGGCCACAACAGCACGCCAAACAGCCCTGGCACAAATTGCATGGTTGCAACGAACGCCAGAAATCCCAGTTCAGAGAGGGTGTGCTTGTTTTGCATGACCACGTAAAACAGGTAACTCACCAGCACGATCGCGGTAATCAGTAAGCGCCGCATCCACAGTAGCCACGAGTACAGGTTGGTGCGGCGGTAGAATGGTGCCATAGGCAGCACCAGATGGTTGAGGAACATGGCCGACAGCGACAGGGTGCAGACAATGATTACGCCACTGGCGGCAGACAGGCCCGCCGCAAAACCCAGGATTGCCAGCCATTTGGATTCCATCGCCTGCGGTACCAGCAGAGTGAAATATTCGGGGTTGCTGAATATGTTGAGTTTGGCCGCAGCCCACACAATGATCAGCACCGGCAGGGCAATCAGGAACAGGTAGAGCGGCAACCCCCAGCTGGCGGTCAGGATGGCGCGCGGGTTGAGGTTCTCGGTGAATGCCATATGGAACATGTGGGGCATGGCCACCGATGCCACAAAGAACGCTGCCACCAGTGCTCGCCAAGGGCCTTCCTCAAGCGGCTGGTAAAGGGACACCAGTTGCTCCGGGTGATCCTCCAGCCAATTGTTCAGGCCGCTGGGGCCTCCAAAAACATCGAACAGAATGATACCGCCCACCAGCAGAAAGCCCACCAGTTTTACCAGTGACTCGAAGGCGATGGCCACTACCAGGCCTTCGTGTTTCTCACGAGTGCTGATATGGCGGGCACCAAACAGGATAGCGAACATGATAATCAACACCACAAAAGCGAATGCCAGCATTTCGGGTGAGGTGTCTTCGTTGAGGATGTGGATTGCGTCGGCCACGGCTTGAATCTGCAGCGCCAGCAGCGGCATGATGCCCACCAGCATAGTAATGGTGACCACCGCACCTACGACCGGGCTGCGATAGCGAAACGACAGCAGATCTGCCAGCGAGCCCAGCTGATAGGTTTGGGTTAACTTGAGAATGGGGGCGAGGATGATGGGGGCCAGCATAAAGGCCCCGGAAATGCCCAGATAATAGGCCAGAAAGTTGTAGCCGAAATCGTGGGCGAAGCCTACGGCACCGTAAATGGCCCAGGCACTGGCAAACACACCCAGTGACAGCACATAAGTGGCTGGGTGGCGAACGATGCGGGCAGGAATGTAGCCTTGTTCGGTGAGGTAGGCCACCAGAAAAAACAGCAGCAGATATCCGACACCGATACCAAACAGCTGGGCAACACTAAAATCCATCCAGATCCCGACTCCGAGCAATCCAGAACGTCACCGCAATCAGCAGCCCCCACACAATAAAGGGTCGCCACCAGGCTGTGCCGCTCTCGGCCCACCACTGCATCAGTGAGGGCGACAGCACATAAGCGCCTGCGATGAATATAAGAACCAGCCGATCAATGTACATGACAACAACCAGAGTATGACATCTACAGATGGTACGTTAGGACGCTGGGTGTTGCAAAGACTGTTCGCGAATGGTGCGTTGGTGGGGCACTGATTGCAGGCACCAGTGTTCGGTAGCCCACAGCAGAATCGTTGCTGCGCTGGCACCTTTAAGAGACTGTGGCGGATGCTGCCCCAGAGCATGCAGGCAATAGAGCAGATAGGGTGCAGGGTTGGTGTGGGGAATCGGTTCTGCGTACGTCTGCTTCGACAGCTTCTGACCGGCATGGTTGACGATAACGGGCAGGTGGCTGTAATGGGGGTGCGGTAGCCCCATCACCGTTTGCAGGTGCCAGTGGCTGAAGGTGGATTCCAGTAAATCGCTGCCACGCACAACGTGAGTTATGCCTTGCTCCGCATCGTCCAGCACTACGGCCAGGTGGTAGGCGTATAACCCTTCCTTGCGCTTGATGACGAAATCCCCCCCGTGCTGTTTCAGGTTGCACACCATGGAGCCTTGAAGTGTGTCGTGAAAACGGATGTTGCGGTCGATTACTTGCAGGCGGACTGCGTAGGGTGATGAGGGGGTGGTATGGCACTGACGGCAGGTGCCGGGATAGGTGGTTGAGCCCGAAGCGGCCAGAATCTGAGTGCGTGAGCAGGTGCAATAAAAAGCTTGGTGCGTGTCGATCAGTTGCCGTACGGCGTCTTCATAATGTTGTTGGCGCTGGCTTTGGTAATACACTTCACCATCCCAGTGCAGGCCGTAGTGTTGCAGGGTGTCGAGGATGCTGTCGGCAGCGCCGGACATTTCCCGAGGTGGGTCGATATCCTCCATTCGCACCAGCCAGGTGCCTTGGTTGGCTTTGGCATCAGCATAACTGGCAACCGCAGTCAAAAGCGACCCGATGTGCAGCGGGCCCGTAGGGGAGGGGGCAAATCGCCCGATGTAGTCAGCGGTCATGATAGGCGGTTAGCAAACTGGGCAAAACAAAAAAGGCACGGTGTTAAGACCGTGCCTGTCTTGGTTAAGCAATGGGTGCGATCAGGTGCCCCATTGCTTTTCTTTGATCTCTTGCAGCGTCTTGCAGTCGATGCACAGAGTTGCAGTGGGGCGAGCTTCCAGGCGGCGAATACCAATTTCTATGCCGCAGGCCTCGCACCAACCATATTCTTCTTTCTCGATAGCGCCTAGGGCCTGGTTGATTTTGCGAATCAGTTTGCGTTCACGATCGCGAGTGCGCAGTTCCAGGCTGAATTCTTCTTCCTGGGTGGCGCGGTCGGCTGCGTCCGGCAGGTTGACGGACTCATCTTTCATGTGGTGCACAGTGCGATCCACTTCTTCCATAAGCTCCTGACGCCAGTTAAGCAGGATCTTCTTGAAGTGCTCAAGCTGACCCTTGCTCATGTAGTCTTCGTTTTTGGCGGGCTCATAAGGTTCAAAGTGAGAGCGTGAAAGCTCTACGACGTTTTTCTTTTTTCTTGTTGCCATAAGCGTAATCCTCGCAACTGCTCAATCTTTAATCTATATCAGCAAATCCCAAGATTGGCAAATCCTTGATATTGCTTGACCTTGCGGTATTCCACATTAGGCTTCTCATCCAGTGGGTGCCTGGGCCAATCCGTTACAGTACTCTCATCTTCTATTAATACTGACTATTATCAGCATGGCGAGCCTGATATAACAGCTTGTTATATCGAGCATAGTCGCCCTGGGTTTGAAAGCAAGCGCCCGATCATAACCCCAATTGGCAGGGTATGGAATACTAATGGGGTGTGATCTTTTACCAGTTTTATGAAAAAACGATGACAAGAGGATGGCAGCTTTGCGAAAACTTGCAGACAGGGTGGGGCAGATCACCTCATTCCACGTGATGGCGCTGATGGAGCAGGCCCAACAATTGGAGCAGCAGGGCAAGGATATTATTCATCTGGAGGTGGGTGAGCCCGATTTTCCTACACCGCAGAATGTGGTGGCAGCAGGGGTGCGCGCCATGGAATCCGGCAAGACCCGCTACACCACCGCGTTGGGGTTGCCCGCGCTGCGTGAGGCTATAGCAAGGTTCTACCAAACTCGTTTTGGGGTGGAGGTGCCAGCCAGTCGCATTTTGATCACACCAGGCGCGTCAGGGGGGCTCGGCCTGTTCAGCGGGTTGCTGTTTAACGCGGGGGACGGGGTGTTGCTGACCGATCCGGGCTACCCTTGCAATGACAACTTCCTTCATCTTGTGGGTGCGCAACCCCAGCGTATCGCGGTGGGTGAGGATTCCGGTTATCAGCTTTCCGCCAGCCTGGTTAAAAAACATTGGCAACCGTCTACGCGAGCTGCGTGGGTGGCATCCCCTTCCAATCCTACGGGTACGTTGATACCCATGACTGAAATGGCCGCCATCAAGCAGGAGGTCGATGCTCGCGATGGGGCATTAATGGTGGATGAAATCTATCACTGCCTTTCTTATGAGCAGGCACCTGCAACGGCGTTGGCACTGCCAGATGAGCAGGACAGCCTGTTTGTGATTAATAGTTTTTCTAAATACTTCAATATGACCGGGTGGCGGTTGGGCTGGCTGGTGGCACCGCAACAGCACGTGGCAGCACTGGAGAAGCTGGCCCAGAACTTTTACCTGGCAGCCCCCACCGTGGCCCAGCATGCGGCGCTGGAGGCGTTCAGTGACGAATCCATGGCGCTGTACGAAGAGCGCAGGGGCATCATGGCGCAACGCAGGGATTATCTGTTGGAGCATTTGCCCACGTTGGGTATTCGTATTCCCTGTGTGCCTCAGGGAGCGTTCTATCTGTATTGCGATGTATCGGCTATTACCGATAACAGTTTTGATTTTTGCCAACAACTTATTACCGGGTGTGGTGTGGCGGTCACCCCGGGTATAGATTTTGGCACCCATAAAGCCGAACAGCATATTCGAATCGCCTACAGTGCCAGCTTGGATAGATTGCAGGAAGCAGTGCATCGGATCGCGCAGTTTGTGGGTCAATAATACATCGAGAACAGACTATGAAATTTGATGCACCTTTAATCCAGGGCGTGCTGATCAAGCGCTACAAGCGCTTTCTGGCAGACATTACCCTGGCAGACGGCAGCGAACTGACTGTGCACTGCCCCAATACTGGCTCAATGAAAAATTGCGCTGAGCCGGGGAGCGCTGTTTGGCTTAGCGATAGTGGAAACCCGAAACGAAAATATCGCCACACCTGGGAAATGGTCTCGGTGGGTGATGGCGCCGTTGCAGGCATCAATACTGGCAGAGCCAATGGGCTGGTTAAGGAAGCGATCTTATCTGGGCGCATTGCAGAGCTGGCTGGTTATGACAATCTTCGCAGCGAAGTGAAATACGGAGACGAAAACAGTCGTATTGATCTGTTGCTGGAGAGAGCAGGCGAGCAATGTTACGTGGAAGTGAAGAGCCTGACTTTGGGAGAGGGTGAGGTGGGTTACTTCCCTGATGCTGTAACCGAGCGTGGCCGCAAACATCTGCGCGAGCTGGAAGCGATGGTTGGGCAGGGCCATCGTGCGGTGTTGTTTTTTTGCGTGCAGCACAGCGGGGTGAAAATGGCCAAGCCTGCTGATCATATCGATCCGAAATACGGACAGGCATTACGACAGGCCCACGCTGCCGGGGTTGAGGTAATGGCGTGGCAGTGTGACTTGAGTGAGGCAGAAATCACCATTGCCAGAGCGCTGCCCGTGGATTTATCTTAGTGGCTTCTTAAAACGACTGACTGACTAATAAGAGTAATGAGGAAAACATGACGATCGCATATTGGTGTGTACTGGTGGCTATATGTTTGCCGTATCCTTTTTCCTGGATAGCCAAGGGCAGTAAACGGGGATTTGATAACAACAAGCCGCGGAGCTGGCTGGCAGAACTCGAAGGCCGAGGGGCGCGAGCCAATTGGGCGCAACTCAACACCTTTGAAGCGTTACCGGGTTTCATCGCGGCGGTTATTATTGCGCATCTGGCGGGTGGCCCGCAGTTTTGGATTGATCTATTAGCGGTAAACTTTGTCGCTTTGCGCATTGCTTACGGTTATTTCTATATAGCAGACAAAGCAACCGTACGCTCCATTTGCTGGGTGTTGGCACTGGCCTGTGTTGTGGCAATGTTTGTAGTAAGCGCATAGCTTTTTAACTCAATAAAACTATTCTCCAATTAATGAGAGGCAGAATAACCTGTCTCTCATTACTTACAAAATTGCACTGGCTTTGGTTTTATTGGGCCAGTGCGCTTCGATAATACCCACTTATAAACAATTGATTTTCTTTTTGCTCGAGTAGTATTGGGATTAATGCAGGTGTCTTACGCCTGTCCATCGCTGTTTGAGTGCTCGGTTGTGCATGCAGCGAACACACACCGCTACTAACGGACAATAACAATAATGAAACGTCGTGATTTTTTTAAAGCCGGTGCGGCTGTTGGCGCGGCCGGTGCTATGGCTTCCGCTCCCCAACTCGCTTCAGCGGCAATGACTCCTGAAGAAAAATACCGTTTACAGGTTCCAGAACTGTTTGCTCCTGTATCCAGGCCACCTGCCTATACGCCAGCCATTGTGATCGGCTCCGGTTTTGGTGGCGCTATTTCCGCGCTGCGGCTATCCCAGGCGGGCATACAGACGACCGTACTGGAACGTGGATGCCGTTGGCCAATCGATCCCTGGCGCAAAATCCATCCTAATGATTTCTATCCTGATGGCCGAGCCTATTGGCATCGCACCAGTGCACGTCAACTGACGGGTTTGAATGTTTCTTTCGATGACTTTGGTGGCATTCTGGATGTTACCGAGTATGAAAATATAGATGTATGGCGCGGCGCCTGTGTGGGTGGTGGTTCTAAAGTATTTACCGGCGTGATGATTGAGCCAGCGCAGGAATATTTTGACGCAATATTCGGTGATGTTGTGAATTACGATGAAATGCATCGCGTATATTACCCGCGCGTACGGGAGATGTTGCGACTCAGCTCATTGCCAACGGATCTTTATTACAAACCCTCCTTTGGCCATTCGCGGGTTTGGGATAAGCAGGTTCGGTTGGCGGGCTATGATCCGCAGCCCATTGATGGCATCTGGAACTGGGATGTTGTGCGCAAGGAGTTCCATTATCGCAGCAGGCCTTCGGCATCAATTGGGGAAAGCAATCATGGCAACAGCAATGGTGCCAAATTCGATTTAACCCAGAACTACCTAAAGTATGCGGAAGAAACCGGTTACACCACGATCTACCCTGGTATGCAGGTTAAGAGCCTGGGGCAAGATACCTCTGGCCGCTATCTGGTACAGATTCAGCAGATCGACCCTATGGGCGAAATCATTGACGAGTACACCATCAGTTGTGATTACTTGTTTATGGCGGCGGGCTCCATCGGCACCACTGAGTTGCTGCTGAAGGCCAGAGAGTTGGGTGAATTGCCGGATCTTAATGAATACATTGGTGAAGGTTGGGGTACCAATGGCGATACGGCGGTGGTGCGTACGGTCAGTGAGTTCCAGGGCCTTTACCAGGCCTCACCCTCTGCCAGCATTATTCATGATGCTAATTTTGGTACGCCGATCACCATGGAAAACTGGTACGCCTTGCATGTGCCGGTCAACCTCACTGCCATTGGTTCTTTGGGTATGGGCTTCGATATGACCAATCGCTGTCGATTCCAGTACGACGCTGCAACCGATTCAACAACCTTGCTGTGGCCAAGAGATGGGAACGCTGATGTGGTTGCTGCTACCCGTGAGATGAACAACCGTATCTGTGATGCCAGTCTGACCCTGCCTGGGCTGTTGGGTATCGTGCCAGACGTCAATGATTCCTTTACCGCACATCCATTAGGTGGTGCGATTCTTGGGCAAGCAGCTGACGCTCATGGCCGTCTGCACGGGTATAACCGCCTGTACGTGATGGATGGCGCTATGATCAATGGCAGTACCGGAGCGGTGAATCCCTCCCTGACCATTTCCGCATTGGCAGAGCGCAACATCGAAAACATCCTCAACAATGATTTTTGATGCATCACAACAACAATAACAAGCAAGGTTTAACGATATGTCTATGCAATTTATTTTAAAAGCCGCGTTACCTGCCGTGATGGTGTCATCTTTGTTGGTGTTGCCTGGCTGTGGAGGCGAGCAGCAGCCTCAGGATGATGTGGTGCGCAAAACTTCGGGCAGCCCCAATAAGCAGGGGTTGTGGCGAATGATTGAAGAGTTTGACGGTGAGACGTTCTATTCTACAGTGTTGGTGCGGGGCACGGGCAACTCTGTGACCATGAATGATTGCAGCCGTGCGTTCGAAGTGGATTCCATGACGCTAAGCGGTAACCAATACAGTGGATACAATCATGACTTGGCACCATTGCAGGTTCTCAATAACGACACCATGCGATGGGCCTATACCAATCAGTCGCGCCAGTTTGAAAAAATGGACACCAACCCCCAGTTCAATATGGGGGAGTTCCGAGTCAGTTCGCCGTTGTTGCCCGATGTTGTTGCTTCCAATTTAGTGTGCGTACAGTTCTCGGAAACCGATCAAGGTGAAGTGCTGGTGTTGACAACGCAGGTGTTAGGGCATCCGCTATTGGTGACGATTACGGCTGATGGTGGTTTGAGCGAGGGTAGTTACGGCGTTGAACCTTATGGCAATCAGGATGCAATGGTGATTTTTTCAGGTTCCCATTGGGCCAATACGACCCTTACCGGTTACGATGAAATATCCGATGGTACCTTAACCATCACTTCTCGTGGCAATGTTTGGATTGAAGGGGAAGTGCAGGGCGTGCTCCGTAACGGAACCACGCCCATCAGTGTGACCTTTAATGTGGAAACGCCACGTAACTAATTATTGATCTGGAAGAATGCAATTTGGTCTCCCAGCCTGCGAGCCTGCTCTGCCATGGCTTCGCTGGCTGCGGAGGCCTCTTCAACCAGTGCTGCGTTCTGCTGCGTCATCTCATCCATTTGGCTGACCGCGACATTAACTTGCTCGATGCCTGAGGTCTGCTCTTTGGCAGACAAAGCAAGCTCGGACACCAGTTTGCCAACATCATTGATGGAGCCGATGATTTCATTCAGCATACGACCTGATTCCTGAACCTGTGTGGTGCCGTTTTCAACTTGGGTCACACTTAGATTGATCAGCTCTTTGATTTCCCTCGCCGCATTGGCGGAACGTTGTGCCAAATTGCGGACCTCACCGGCCACCACTGCAAACCCGCGGCCTTGCTCTCCGGCGCGGGCGGCTTCTACTGCAGCATTTAGGGCCAGCAGATTGGTTTGGAATGCGATCTCATCAATGACGCCGATAATGTCGGCAATTTTCTTACTGCTTTCGTTTACGGCATTAATGGCTTCTACCGCCCGTTGTGCCACGGTACCGCTGCGCTCTGCGTTCTTGCGGGTGCTATTGGTGAGTTCCTCTACGCGCATGGTGTTGTCTGCGCTCTGCTTAACGACACTGGTCATTTCCTCCATGCTGGAAGCGGTCTCTTCCAGTGAGGAGGCCTGCTCCTCTGTGCGCTGACTTAGATCGGCGTTTCCGTGAGCAATTTCGTTGGCGCCCTGTAATACGGAGGTGGTGGCAATATTGATCTCGCTGACAATAGACACCAGGCGTTGAATGGTGTTGTTGACGTTGTCTTTCAAGCGACCAAATTCACCTTGATAGTCTTTTTCCACGGTGTGGCGTAGATCCCCGTCGGCCATTTTTTCCATGATGCTGACCATCTCGCCCACTACATCCTCGCAGATATCCAGTACCTGATTGATGCCCTGGCTCATGGCAAGGAAGAAACCGCTGCGACCTTCAGTGGTGGCGCGATGGGACAGGTTGCCTATGGCGGCCGAACGGATCATGTGGTCCAGTTCTTTTTCGATGGCGACTTCTTCGGTGCGATCAGACCATTCCACTACCGTGCCAATGGAGTTGCCTTCATCATCAAACACCGGGCTGGCAAATACAGTCAGGGTACGGCCGCCTAACAAAAAGGTTGAGCTGACCGGTTCTTTCAGATTGCCCAGAAGTCTGCGTTGATGGCTTGGGTCTTTGTGATAGATGTCGATATTGGCACCCATCAGATTCGCGACACTAAAGCGTGGCAGCTCTTTCTTGATGTCATCTTCTGCATGGCTCATCATTTCGAGCACGGCTTTATTGGTGTATACAATGTTCAGGTCGGTATCGGCCACCATAACGTTGGCAGAAACGGAATCCAGTGCCTGCTTGATGCGGGCATTGTCGTTCGCGATACGTCGTTCTTCATCGATTCTAAGCTGTTCTATGCGTTGCAGCTCGTTGTGCTTGCGCAGCTCTTCGGTGCGATCCAACCATTCGATAACGGTACCCAGGCGATGTTTCTGTTCATCAAACACTGGCGTTGCGGTGATGACAATGGTGCGACCTGCAACCAGTACTTCCTGGCTGTGGGTGGTTTTGGCGGCATCCAGAATTTTTCGCTGATGAGATGGATCTTTATGGAATATATCCATATTGCAGCCCATCAGTTTGTCGGCTTCGAAATGCGTCAGGACGGTTTTAAGATCGGGCTCGGCGGTTTTCATCATCTTATTCAGAGATTCATTCATGTAGATGATGTTGTAGTCTTTGTCCGCCAGCATCACGTTGGTATTACACACGTCCAGTGCATTTTTGACCCGCAAGGCCTCGTTGGCAATGAGGCGCGTGTTCTCAAGCTCAAAGTTCAGTTTTATTTTCATGCACTGCATACCTTGCAGAACACGCCCTGGCTCATCGTTTATGTGAATAGGCAGGTTACTATCGAAGTTGCCGCTGCTGAATTGCATGAGCGAGCCAGTGGCGGTTTCCATTGGCTCGATCACACACCGTTGCATGAATTGCTGCAGTGCGACTACGCCTAATACCAGGGTGACCAGATAGGCCCAAGGCAGGGCTTGGCCACTGACGATGAAATCACCACACATGACTGCGGCAAAGGCCGCGATGATCCAGTTCAATTTGGCTTTTAGCGATTGTTGTTGAAAGTAGTTGGTGATTTTTTCCAGGGCGCTGGGTTGTACGTTTTCGCCGGCGTTGAGGCGGGCATAGAGGGTCTCAGCCTCCTGTACCTGTTGCGCACTTGGTGCGTGGCGCACCGACATATATTCGGTTATTTTGCCATCGGACCAAATTGGGGTGACGTTGGCTTCCACCCAGTAATGATCGCCGTTCTTGCAGCGGTTTTTGACCATGCCGCGCCAGGGCTTGCCTGCCTGTACGGTTTCCCATAGATCCTTGAACGCTGCCTGCGGCATATCCGGGTGTCGAATCAGGTTGTGTGCTTGCCCTATCAGCTCGGTTTCGGTGAAGCCACTGATTTCGATAAAGTCCCGATTGATGTAGGTGATCACACCTTTGGGGTTGGTTTTGGATACGATGGTTTGGCCTGGGGCCAGCTTAACCTCTTTTTGAGTCACCGGCATATTGACGCGCATGATCAGTCCTTTTGTGTTTGTCCTGGTGAAGCCTGAAATTCAAGGGCACTTAATTCAGTGTAGAAAAGGATTGGGTGGAAGAAAGTACAAAAGGGTAGGCGGCGCTAAAAAGCGCCTGATTTCGCCAAGTTTTGACGAGCATCAGGGCTTGGGCTGTATTTATAGCAACGAATGATTCTAAGAATGTGGGTTTTAATCGCTATTCCCTTAGGAAACGGCCGAACTCACGTTGGAACTGGATAGGTTGGTCCACCATCGGTGCGTGGCCTGCACGATCGAAGATGACAACCTTGGCGTGAGGGATGTGGTGGGCGATTTCGTGTTGGGCTTCCAGGCTGAAGTAGCGGGACTGGCGGCCCATCATTAAAGTGGTGGGCACCTGTATATTGGCCAGAGCATCTCTGGTGTCGCGTCCGTTCATGAATGCCTGCATGACATTCAGATAGGTCTGCCATTTTTCTACCGGCATCATGTAGCGGGTCAGCAGAGGCTCTGCATAGCGGGCGGCCAGATCAATTATGCGTTGGGACAGGCCTCGATACATGGCTATGCGATAGATCTGTGCAACGGTGTCTCGAAATTGGATGCGAGTTTCTTTGGGTAGCTGCCAGTAGCCAGTTTGATCTCCGGCATTTTTTGCAATCGCCAACAGCTCCGAAAAAGTACGAAACAGGTCTTCCTGCTGTGCTCCGAATATGCCGTTTATTTTGCCGGGGCAGTGGGTGCTGTTTGCTCCGTGTTCGATATTCAGGTATTTGCCGATGCGCTCGAAACCGTGAATTTGGTTGTAGGTGAGGCAGGTATAGGCTCCGGTGGAGACGCCCCCCAGAATCACGTCGTCTAATTGGAAATGATTGAGCAGATCCTGTACGTCATTGGCATAGGTTTCGAATACATCCAGCCCCTCCAGGTTCGCATGGTGGGAGCGCCCGAACCCCCGCAGGTCTGGCAGAAAGAATTCAAATTGACGGCTATAGGGCAATACATTGTGTAGCCAGTGAGCGCCTCGGGAGCCAAATCCGTGCAGCAGTAAGACGGGTTTGCCTCGGCCAACCCGGATCACATTCATTGTTTCACCGTCGCGTAGTGGTACTTGAGCCACGAAGTTCCCCTAGTTTGTTTTCATTATTTTTCGTTTGTGGTGAAAATCTACTCCTTAGAAGATCGTTTTAGAATAATTAAAACGTACAATTTGTGTAAGCGATTAGGATGTAGGCTGCTACGCATGTCTAATTAGGACGATTGTACCGAATTTGGATTATCAGCTTGTTTAGCCCGCTTAATGTAATTAAAGTGAGGGCGTTCTTATCCGGGGTAATGACAACGGGGATGTCATGATGGGGAAATCAGGGATTGCCTTGCTGCTGGTCTGGGGGCTGGCCGGCTGTGATAACACAAAGGATCTGCCGCTTCTGGGGCGTTATGTGGCAAAGAATGTATGCGCATCTGTGTGGCTGGAAGGCTACGATGACGCTGCCGCGATTCAGTACGTCACCAATATTGCAACCTTGATCCAGCCCAGCTGGAATGTGCGGCTGGATGAGCGCGGCCGGGTTGCGGTGAACAATTTCTGGTTCCCCTGGCTTGCTCCCAAATACGCTGCTCCTACCTCGAGTCAGCCCTTGTCTGATTGCCGTAACGACTATGGCACGGTTCTTCCCTCTGCTGAGTTAGCGGCTCCCCTTGAACCCGGTTCTTCTCTGGTGACAGATCTCACCCCAGGTTCTGCCCTGCAGGGCTATCTGGATGCCATGATTACGGTTGGTGCTCCTGAGCACACTACTGCCTTGTTGGTGCTGAAGGGCAACCGGGTGATTGCAGAAGCCTATCGTGATGGTCTGGGGCCGGATGCCCCTTTGAAGGGCTTTTCTATGTCGAAGAGCTTTGCCAATCTGCTGGTGGGGCGTTTGGTGGATAGCGGGGCTGTTGCGGTGAGCGATGCCATGCTGCTGCCGGGGTGGGAGCTGGATCAACGTGCAGCCATCAGCTGGGATCACAGCCTGCGTATGAGTTCAGGGCTGCAATGGCATGAGGCGGCGCTGGGGGAGAATAATGATCAGGGCCAGATGTTTTACAACAGCGTGGATCCCAGTGGCTATGCTGCGACCAAGCCTTACAGTGTCGAGCCCAATACCCGTTTTAATTATTCCAGTGGCGATTTTATGAACCTGGCCACAGCGCTGGTTCAGCATGAGGGCTGGTTTGATCCTGGCTGGGATCTTGGTGGTGCGTTCGCCCTGGAGTATTCACCGGATGGACAATATCCGTTGCTGGGGGAGGGTGTGTATCTCACCACCCGCGGTTGGGCCGAGATGGCGACCCTGTACATGAACGCTGGTCGCCTGGGGGATGCGCAGATTCTGTCCCCGGAATGGGTGGCATACACGCTTGCGTCCAGCGCTACCAATTCTGACTATGGTGCGGGCATTTGGCTTAATCGGAGCCAGAACCTGTTTCCTGATTTACCCGCCGACACCTTTGCCTTTGCCGGTTCTTATGACCGTTTTGTGGTGGCTCTGCCCGCCCATGATGTGGTGGTGGTGCGTGTAGGTTTCAGCGCCCAGCCCGGTGATTTTGACATGCAGCGCTTTGTCTTGAACCTGTTGGAGCTGGTGCCGAATTAGTCTCGACCTGGTTTTAAACCCGTTCAGTACATTTCGGCACGATCCAGTGTTTTCACCCTCAGTACCTCACTGCCGGAGAAGTACTGCTGCCGCAGTTGATTCAGCTGCGGATCATCCTCTGATGTCACACCACCTTGCTGCATTAAGGTTTGCCTGGCTCGGCTGTACTGCTGATATTGATTCATGAAGGCCGGACTGGGTTCGCCGAAGACGAAATCCGGCTGCACCAAAGCCCGCGCTGCCATCTGCTCGGCCACGCTTTTCAGGGTTGCCGGATCGGGGCGTGATGTGGCCAGCGCCGTGAATAGATCCTCGCTGTGCTGCAGTATTTTCTGCGCCTGGGGCTGCACGGTAACGGGTAGGCTATAGATTTGCTCCTGCAGGGATTGCTTGAGCTGGACCGGATCCTGGGTGTTTACCATTTGTTGAACGAATTGGCTGGTGAAGGTTTCCATCTCTTGCCAGTCGCTGAACAGGTTGGCGCTGTCCGGCCCCAGATAGTCATCACGAATCTGCTGCACTCGCTGCAGAGCATCGTTGAGGCTGGCGACACCCTCCATGGGCAGTAACTGTAGGGCGAGGTTGAATTCGATATAGCGATTCAGCAAAGTTTGCAGCTGCTGATGAGCGCGGGGGCCGAGCTGATTGGCGTATTGATCCAGGATCGACTGTTTCCATTCATCGGCCGCTATTGCGCCCTGTTGACGGGCGATGGCATCGAACAGCTCGCGAACTTCCGGGCCGGTAATCAGGTTACCTTTGCTATCAATATCCAGTGTCTGATCAAGGCCCTGGAGGTGCACGCTGCGGGCAGTTTTAGGGCGGTTTGGATTGATGCTGGCGGGTGGGGCTGTATCCAGGTCATCGGCGTGGGCGCTGGTGGTAGCGGTATGCACCGGGGGTGAGGCTTGCTCAGGGGAGGTGTTCCAGAACATTAGCGCCAGAATCAACAGCGTAATGCAAGCTGCTATGGACAGAGACCACTTCATGGTGTTCCTCGAATTTGTTTTTATTGTGGATGCCAAGCTTACTATGGGGACGGGCGGTGACCAAGCCCTGTGGGTGTGGTTGCTAAACCAGGTTGATCAGGGTTTGTTGCTCCGGTTCGCAATGGGATATCTGAGTGTTGGACCAGCCGTTGCGGCCGTTCTCTTTGGACTTGTAGAGCATTTGATCGGCCGCACTCACCAGCTTTTCTGGATCGAGGCTTTTCACCGGAAACACCGTGGCCGCGCCCAAGCTGGCGGTCACGACTTTTTTCACGTGGGAGCCTTCGTGGGGAATGTTTAATTCCAGTATTCGTTGTTGAATCCGTATCAGGGTGTTTTTGATCTGGGTGGCATCGATGTTGGGGTACAGCAGAATAAACTCTTCTCCGCCGTAGCGACCCACCAGTTCAGCAGGGCGGCTGGCTTCTTTCTTAAGGGCTCGTGATATCTGGGTCAGACAGTGATCCCCGGCCATGTGTCCATAGTGGTCGTTGTATTGTTTGAAGTAATCAATATCCAACAGAATCACCGACAGGGGTTTTTTCTCCCGCAGGCAACGGTGCCATTCCATTTTCAGGCGTTCATCAAAGTAACGTCGGTTGGCCAGTCCGGTGAGCGAGTCCTCCCGTGACAGTTTCTCCAAATACTGATTCAGCAGATCTTTCTCGGCTTTGTCGATGTCCAGCAGCAGCCCCTGCAGGAACATAGCGCGCTCCCGGTGCTCAATGATGTAGGCGATGCCCATGCCGATGACGTTGGCGAAGATAAAGAAGGTCTGAAATTCGAATTGGGTGAAGTGAAGATCAAAAGTTCGGCTGATCAGCAGTGTGGCCAGCCCTGCCAGATGACACCAGATGACGGTGTTGAAGAATCGCATCTTGGACATAGCATAAATAATGATCACTACATAAATGTTGATGGCGTGCAGCCCGGCCAGGCCGATGGGGTCGGTAATGGTGGTGGCACTCACCATAATGGCCGTCAGGATCACCATTGAGGTGACGCCGGTATACCAGTGGAAGGCTTTGTCCATATTGGGCAGGCGTGCGCAGACATTGATGAACAGCAGCCCGAAGCCAGTAATCACGTAGGCCCAGGTGAACATCCCCTTGTCTTGACCGGCGAACTGTACGAATACCACGATGCCCATGATCACATACAGCCCAACCAGATATACGGCATTGGACAGCATGTTTTTCAGTGCGAGTTTGCGATAGGAGTGGGCGAAAAACTGTTCCAGAAAGTCAGGGAAACGCAGCAGTCGGAAACCCGAGGCCAGCACGTCCTCGATCTCATGCTTTAAGGCTGGATCGGTAATGAGCAGATTATCTGTGCGGATAATAAGATTGGACATGGATACGGGGTTATTGTTGTTCTCTGAGCTGGGTGGCTTTCTTATTAGGTTTAGCAGATAACTGCGTTAACTGCCTGCTTTATCGCCGGTTCTGCCGACGGAAGGCCGGGCAGAAAATAATCAGAACGAAGATGCGTGACGGAAGTAATGGCTGTGGCGGTGTTCGCTGTCCGGTGCCAGCGCGGGTTGGCTGGCGACGATGAAGTCGTCGTTGGCAGGATTGTTGAGATCCACGATCCGGCGCTTGAAAAATTGCCAGGGTTTGCGGCCGTCTTCCAGTATCAGTAGTTTGGGCTTGAGGCGTGCCTTGTTCTGGCCGATGACCACTGCCAGGCGGTCGTCATTCAGAGTCACAACCGAGCCGGTTGGATAGAGCCCGATAGCCTGGATGAATTCTTCCACCAGATAGGAATCAAAGAGCACATCCCGTTGGCTGAACAGCTCTCGTACCGCATCGGCGGATGAGAGGGGCTCGTCACGGTAATCGTAACTGACCAGGGATTCATAGTAATCCGACAGACCAATGATTTGTGACAGGAAGGGAATATGTCTGCCACTGACGCCACGGGGGAAACCGCTGCCATCGTGACGTTCCAGGTGGTGAGATACCAGTTTCACGATGCGGCTGGTGAACTGATCGCTGGCACGCAGTAATTTCACACCGCGTACCAAAGACCATTTTAACATCTCGTTCACATGGGGCGTGGGTGTGCCCTTGATGCGCAGAATCTCTTGGGGGATGGTGGTGTAGCCGATTTTGCACAGCAGCGAGGCCAGAGCAAGATCCGACATGGCTTCGCGGGTCAGATCCAGATGACGCCCAGTCAGCACTGCCCAGGATGCCACACGAATGCTGTAATTCAGCAGATCTTCACTGTGGGAATCAATACGGGATAGATAGGCGAAGGCGTCCGGGTTACGGATGACGCTGTTCACCAGTTGATTGGATACATCCCGCAGGTCTTCGATGCTCAGGCGGCCATCACCAGCCAGTGCACGTAATGTACGTTTAATTCGATCACGAATGCGCTTGTGTACCTTGCGGGCCTGGCGCATTTCGGTGTTCAGGTTAGTCAGGCGCTTGTAGGGGCGGTCGTTCTGAATGCTGCGAATGCGCAGATTCAGTAGCTCTCGGCCGTTTCTACGTTGTTTCTCTTCGAAGTAATTGGAGACGAAACTGAAATCCTGAGCCGGGGCAACAGTAACCTGGGCGCGTGATTTTTGTACATCTACATACGCCCACTTGCAGAGGTGCTGCATTCTTTCCAGCTGTTCGCGGCTTTCGATATGGAACCCTTGAATCGGAAACGGCGTTTCGCGCCACGGGCGATCAATGCCCGAGACGAACATGCCTATCTGCAATTCATCTGCTATGAGTTTTTGGGTTCTGACTGCCATTTGCGAGCGTCTGCTATATAAAAGGTAGAACGTGTGTTTATTATATAATTTTAATGAATTGTAATCCTCTGGTTACAAAAAATGCAAAGCAGTTCTCGGCCTTTCGTGTTGAATTATGTAACCAACCTAACGATTTAATCGGTCTATAGAGACATTGCGGTGCGTTTGTATCCATCGGTTTGGGGCGCGAAGTCGCTGTCAGCGGGCGTGAGGGGGGGATTTGGTCTCTCTCACATCAGCCCACACACTTTCTAATGAATAGTTTTGGTCTGGGCTGATCCGAGAGAGTGCGCGCATAATAAATACAAACTGTTACATTTACAAGTCACTAAGATCGATAAGTTTCAAAGGCAGCGGTGCCAATAATAACGGTGCCGCCGAGGATGGTCATCCAGCCAGGTTCTTCTGCCAGCACCAGATACGCCAGTAGCGCGCCATAGACCGGTTGCAGGCATCCGATCAGGCCCACGGTTTTGGCTTTCAGGTAGCGCAGGCTGTTGGCAAAAAAACTGTGGGGCAGCGCGGTGAACAGGGCGCCCAGCAGCAGTAGCTTGATCAGATCCGTATTTTCCACATCCAACGGGTGGGTGGTCATAAAGGGTATGACCACCGCTCCCGCTACCACGCCCTGATACAGGATGCTGGTTTCGCCAGTGTAGCCCTTGAGGTAATGACCCTGCATTACGTTGCGCAGAGCAAATAGCGCAGCCGACAGTACTCCCCAGCACACCCCTTGGGTGACGCTGTTCTCGAGGTCGAATTCGGGTACCAGCAGGGTGACGCCAAACAGCATGACAAATGCGCAGATCACATCGGAGATGTGAGGTCTGTGGCCCTTAAATAATGGCTCCAGAAACACAATCAGAATGGGGTAGGTGTACATGGCCACCATGCCCACGGCGATGCCGGCTACCTGCATGGCCTGGAAGTAGGTGGCCCAGTGCAGCCCCAACAGGGCTCCGCCAGCCAACATGATCAGGCCGTCCCTGGGGCGCTGGAGCCGAAGGGGGCGGCGTTGTATCAACAGTAGAATCAGAATCACCGTCACCGCAATAAAGCTGCGCCAGACGGTGATGTCGCTGGCGGGCAGCGATATCAGTTTGGCGAACAGGGCGGTGCCGCCGAATATAAGAATGGCGCTGTGCAGAAACAACAGGCCTTTGCGTTTGTCTTCCACGGAATGCTCGCTGATGGACTTGGATTTTGTGGGCTGAGGTTAGATCAGGCTTACCGGCAGGTAGCTGTCTGATAATGCCTGAAAGCGGGGAATTACCCACAGGGCCAGGCTGACGCCCCAGGCTATCAGGGTGGCCACGATCACTGGCAGGGGGCGTATTGTACGGAACGGACGCTTTAATACAATGCAGTAGAGGGTGGCCAGGATCATGCCGCCCAGTAGCAGGCCGCCGAGGATGTCGGTGGGCCAGTGTACGGTCAGGTAAAGTCGAGATGCCGCGACGGTGGCGACCAGTATGCACAGTCCGCTGAGGATGGCTTTCTGGCGCTTGCCCGGTACGCCCGGCAGGCAGAGGATGGCGAGGGCTCCGAAAAACACCAGGTTCATGGTGGTGTGGCCACTGGGAAAGGCATAGGATTCCGGCGGCATGGCCACCAGTGCCGGTCGTGGCCAGGCAAACCCGTCTTTAAGCCCAAACAGCAGTGTTTGCCCCAGCAGGATGGTGCCCACCCAGAGTGTGGCGCCATACACATTGCGCTGGGCCAATATGGCGATGGTTACCAGCACGCCCCACAGGGTCATGGCATTGCGATAACCCAGTTCGGTGAGGCCGATAAAAAATCCATCCAGCCAGTGATGGCGCAGGCTCAGGGCCCACAGGCTAAAGCGGTGATTGAGATCCACCAACTGATCCAGCTGCATGACCTGGGATACCATAATAAACAGGCCCAAGCAGCTGCAGCCCGTAATCAACGCCAGTTGCAGTTTGTTACGGCGCTGGCGAATGTGATCGTGACACCACCACAGGGCCTGAGCCAGCAACCAGCCGCTGAAAATCATGCCGATCAGAAAGCCCATATGACGCCCCGAAAGGGCGTTTTCCGCTTCCAGACTGGCACCAATCAGGTAGCCGGGCATTAAGTAGAACGGTGCCCAGGCGATGGCGGACAGCATGTTGACGCCGAGAAAGCTGGTGGGCTTCATTTGCATTAGGCCTGCCACCAGGGGCATGACCGGGCGGATGGGGCCTACAAAACGGCCAATCACGATCCCCATCAAACCGTATTTGCGGAAGAAGACTTCGCCTTTTTCGATCCATTCAGGGTGGCTTTTAAACGGAGGCACCCGGCGTATCACTTCGTGGTAGCGGTAGCCCAGCAGAAAGCTGATACCATCACCTGCCACCGCACCGCAGAAGGCTGCCAGCAGCACCCAAATCACCTCTACTTCGGCGCTGCCCGCTGCGGTACCCGCCGCAAACAGCAGTGCCACGCCAGGTACCACAATGCCAACCACCGCCAGGGACTCCAGAAACGCCATCGCAGCGATCGCGATCAGAATCCATTCCTGGTGCTGGCTCAGCCATTGGGTGAGAGACTCAAATGCCACTTCCACGGCCGTGGTCAGTCTCTGGGTTCAAGCTTTAGGCTGGCTTTGTGTACGGCGTTAACGTCTTCACCTTTGTGTTGTAAATCAGCATGATAGGATGAGCGCACCAAGGGGCCGCTGGCTACGTTCGCGAAGCCAAGTGCCTCACCGAACAGACGAAACTCTTCAAATACATCAGGGTGTACAAAGCGGTCGACTGGGGCGTGTTGTTTGCTGGGTTGCAGGTATTGGCCGATGGTCACCATATCCACCTTGTGCTCCCGCAGATCCTGCATCACTTGTTTGACCTCTGCATCGGTCTCCCCCAGGCCCACCATCAGGCCTGATTTGGTGGCGACATGGGGCATGCGCTCTTTATAGAGCTTGAGCAGATCCAGTGACCACTGGTAATCGGAGCCAGGGCGTATGGCCTTGTACAGGCGCGGCACGTTCTCCAGGTTGTGGTTGAACACATCAGGCGGATCGGCTGCCATCAGATCCAGTGCGATTTCCATGCGGCCACGAAAATCAGGTACCAGCACTTCGATTTTGGTGCTGGGCGAGCTTTCGCGAATGGCTCGTATGCACTCACCGAAATGGCCGGCACCACCATCGCGCAAATCATCACGGTCCACCGAGGTCACCACGACGTATTTAAGGTTGAGGGCGGCAACGGATTCCGCCAGATGGGCCGGTTCTTCTGGGTCCAGCGCGTTGGGGCGGCCGTGGGCAACGTCGCAGAAGGGGCAGCGGCGGGTGCAGATGTCGCCCATGATCATAAAGGTGGCGGTGCCGCCGCCAAAGCACTCTGGCAGGTTGGGGCAGGATGCCTCTTCGCATACGGTATGCAGCTTCTGTTTGCGCAGCAGGGTTTTGATACGCTGCACCTCGCCATTGGCGGGCACCCGCACTCGAATCCAGTCCGGTTTCCGGGGAAGATCGGTGGTGGGGATCACCTTCACCGGGATACGGGCAACTTTATCTGCGCCGCGCAGTTTTTCGCCCTGAACGACTTTTTTGCGAGTAGGGTTGTCCGGCTTGCTGTCTGGGGTGGTGGGGGTATGCTGGCTCATACTGCGGTTTCGAATCCTGTGGCGTGATGGCAGCTAGTATATCCCAGCTGCTGCTGTAAATGATGGGCCATTCGTGAGCTGATGTGTCTGAAATCGGGCTGATCGGCGAAGTTGCGCACCTGGGTCATCTCCATACCCTGATAGCCGCAGGGGTTAATGCGCTGGAAGGGCTCCAGATCCATGTCGATATTGAGGGCCAGCCCGTGGAATGAGCGGCCGTGGCGAATGCGCAAGCCAAGCGAGGCGATTTTTTTGCCACCACTGTAGACTCCGGGGGCATCCGGGCGCGGCGCAGACTCAATATTCAGCTCGGCGAGGGTGGCCACGATGGCGTTTTCGATTCGGGATACCAGATCCCTGGCTCCGATGCCCATACGGCGCAGATCAATCATCAAATACCCCACCAGCTGGCCGGGCCCGTGGTAGGTGACTTGACCGCCACGATCCACTTGAATGACCGGGATGTCGCCGGGGGCCAGTACGTGCTCGGCTTTGCCTGCCTGACCCTGGGTGAATACACGGGGGTGCTGCAGCAGCCAGATCTCGTCGGGGGTCTGTTCGTTGCGTTGCTCGGTGAAGTCTTTCATGGCGTGCCAGGTGTCGGTGTAGTCCACCGTGCCCAGATCCCGCAGGATCAGAGTCTCGCCCGCTTCGCCTTTGAGGTCACTCATACCTAGAGGGTCATCGCGATTTCTTCGCGCTCATGCAGTTCAAGAAACACGGCTTCCACCTGTTCTTTTTGGGTGAAATGCACGGCGATGGTAACGGAAACGTATTTGCCGCTGCCACTTTCCCGCAATGAAATGCTGTCGCGATCGAAATCATGGGCGTGTTTGCCGACGATTTCGGTGACGATGTCCACCATGGGGTGTGTGGACAGGCCCATGATTTTCAATTTATGAACACAGGGAAATTCCCATAGGTGCTCCTGAATGCCCATTGTCATTACCTTCGAACTTAATAAGTCTCTATTGTATGACAGGCTTTGTCTGCAAACCATCCTGAGAACGTCTGTGGCAAAGCTGTCTTGAATTGGGGGCTAGATAAGTTAGGTATCAGGCAGTGCCCCGGCCTTGGGCCGGAGCAGCTGGAGCAGAGGCCTAGCTAAACAGGCCTTTTACCATCAACAGAATCCAATGCCAGAGGCGCTTGAACAGGCCGCCTTCTTCGACACTATCCAGGGCGATCAGAGGCTTGGTGGCAATGGTTTCGCCATTCAGTGTCAGTTTGAGCGTGCCGATCTTTTCGCCTGCTGTGATCGGTGCCTGCAATAATTCGGGTACCTCCAGCTCAGCGTTGATGTCACCGGCGGTGCCCCGTGGAATGGTCAGCCAGATGGCTTCTTCTGTGCCCAGCTTCAAGGTGTTGGATTTGCCTTTCCATATTTCGGATTGCAGCAGTTCCTGTTGCGCATCGTAGCTTTTGACGGTTTCGTAGAAGCGGAAACCATAGGTGATCAGCTTTTGGCTCTCGGCGGCGCGCTCTTTCTCTGAGCGGGTGCCCATGACTACCGAGATCAGGCGCATGTCATCTTTTACGGCCGATGAAACCAGACAATAGCCTGCTTCCTCGGTGTGTCCGGTTTTGATGCCATCCACGGCGTCATCCTGCCATAACAGCGAGTTGCGATTGGGCTGGCGGATGTTGTTGTAGGTGAATTCTTTTTCGGAGTAAATGGAATAGTCTTCGGGGTGATCGTTGATGATGGCGCGGGCCAGCAAGGATAGATCGCGGGCGGTGGTGTAGTGATCTTGCGCGGGCCAGCCGGTGGCGTTCTTGAAGTGGGAGTTGGTCATGCCGAGGCTGAAGGCGGTTTGGTTCATCAAGTCGGCAAAGGCGTCTTCGCTGCCGGCGATGTACTCAGCCATGGCGATGCTGGCATCGTTGCCTGACTGGATGATGATGCCCCGCAGCAGGTCTTCGAGTTTAACTTCAGTGCCTTCGCGGATGTACATCTTGGAGCCGCCCTTGCGCCAGGCTTTCTCGCTGATGCGCACCATGTCTTCGTAGCGAATGTTGCCGCTGGCTAATTGCTCGGAGGCAATGTAGGTGGTCATCATCTTGGTCAGGCTGGCGGGAGGCAGTTTCTGATCCGGGTTGTACTCGGTGATGATGTGTCCGGTTTTGGCATCCAATAGAATCCAGGACTTGGCGGCCAGGCTGGGCGGAGCCGGAATCATCGGGGCGGCGGCCCACAGATTCATGGCAGCAAACTGGGAGATAATCAGGGTGGCGATCAGGGCCAGAAGCCCACGGTGTTTTACAAGTGTGAAAGTCATAGTCGCGCTATACAGTTTCTGTTCGAACGTTTATTGAGTAGTCGTTGCCGACGGTCATTTTGAAATCAGGATCGTTTAATCAGGGTCTTTAAATCAGGCAGAGCCGATGGTAACACACTCGTTTTTTTATCGCCTGATCAATAAGGGGTCTGACACTGTACCGTGCAGTTGGTTCTGTACGGTCATGGCGGCCTGTTCGGTTAAAAACGGCCCGACCCTTACGCGATGTACGCCACTGCTGCCCGGTTCGGGGGAGGAGTGAATACCCACGGGCGCGTTGGTGACGGTGATCAATTGCTGTTGCATGGATTTTGCGGTGGAAAGATCGCGGTAGGCGCCCACTTGAATGTAGTATTTTTCGGCAGCCGGAGCCGAGTTTTTAGGCGGTGCATAGGGCACGGCGGTGGCTTCTGATTGTTTGTTGCTGGCGGGCATAGCGCCATCATTTACCGTAATGGCTTCCACCAGCACCCGGGCAGTACCCTGGTTGGCGTAGCCGATTTTGTGGGCAGCAGCGTAGGATAAATCAATGATGCGCCCACCGTGAAAGGGGCCGCGGTCGTTGACCCGTACAATGATCTGTTTGTTGTTATCCAGGTTGGTGACGCGCACGTAACTGGGTAACGGCAGGGTTTTGTGGGCTGCGGTCATGGCGTAGGGATCATAGGGCTCCTGGCTGGAAGTGGGGCGGCCAGAAAACTTTTTGCCATACCAGCTGCCGATACCGGTTTCCCGATAGCCGTGGGCGCTGGGCATTACGTAGTAGGTTTTGCCAAACACTTCATAGGGGGAGTGGTTTCCGTAGCGGGCGCGGGGTTCATGTTTGGGTTGGGCGTCTGGAATGTTGTGCCAGTCGCGCACTTCGCCGGGCGCGCTGTCTTTTTCTTCAAACGGGCCCGCTGTGTAGGGGCTATGACTGCTGCAGGCACTCAATAGCAACAGGGAAACCAGCAGGGTCTGAAAACGCAGTTGGCTGCGACGGTTGAGTCCAATCATGATAATCGTTGTTTCAGCTCTTCACTCAGTTGATACACCGCCATGGCGTACAGCGGACTGTGATTGTAACGGGTAATCACGTAGAAATTCTGCAAACCAATCCAGTATTCCGTACCTTCTGCCCCGGCAAAGCGCATGGCCGTGGCTTTTTCATCGTCGCGATAGTCCGCGTCTGCCAGTAGGCCAGCCTGTTTGATGTCAAGTATAGTCAATTGCGGTTTTTGTGGTTTTGGGCCTTGGCTGATGACGGCATCCAGCGCCGGGTTGTCGTTATCCGTCAGGCTGCGGGCAACGCTGGCCACCGGTTCGCCGCTTTTCCAGCCATGCTGTTTGAAGTAGTTGGCGACGCTGCCAATAGCGTCCACCGGGTTGTTGATCAGATCCCGATGACCGTCGCCGTCAAAATCAACGGCGTAATGGCGGTAACTGCTGGAGATAAACTGCCCGAAACCCATGGCTCCGGCGTAGGAGCCTTTGGCGCTCATCAGGTCGATGCCTGCTTCTTGTTCCAACTGTAGGAAATGCTTCAACTCGCTGCGAAAAAATGGGGCGCGAGGTGGATAGTCAAAGGCAAGTGTGGCCAGTGCATCAATCACCCGATAGTTGCCTTTGTGTTTGCCGTAGCGGGTTTCGACACCAATGATGGCCAGGATCACATAACGGGAGACGCCAAATTCCTTTTCTGCGCGCAGAAATGTGTCTTTGTGCGCTTGATAGAACTCAACGCCTTTGTCGACGCGATCCTGGGTTAGAAATATGGGCCGATACTCTGCCCAGGTTTTGGTTTTTTCTGCTGGGCGGGCGATGGCATCGAGAATGGATTGTGATTTTTCGGCGCTGCCCAGCAGGGTGTTGAGCTTATCCATCGGGTAGCTTTTTTCTGCTTCAATCTCTGCCACCAGTTTTTTTGCTTCTGGATGGCTCAGATAACCAGGTGCGGTGGTTGAGGCAGGCGCTGGTGAGGCTGCAGCGACTTGGCTGAAGATGCCGAGCGTCAGTAGCAGCGTCATGCGGCGCAGTGGTTTGCTCAAAGACTTCGGTGTTCTGTTGGTTTCAGATTGGCTCATCAGTTTACCTGAAATGTTCATGCTGTTAGGTGGAGACCAGTTTACGATGGGTATGAATCGACATCAGGATACCGAAACTGGCCATCAGGGTTACGATCGAGGTGCCGCCGTAGCTCACCATGGGCAGCGGCACGCCAACAACGGGTAAAATGCCGCTGACCATGCCGATGTTAACGAATACATACACGAAGAATGTCATGGTCAGTGAGCCTGCCAGCAGCCGTGAATAGGTGTCCTGTGCGTTCATGGCAATGTACATGCCGCGGGCGACGATGGCGAAGTAGATCATTAACAGAGCGCAGACACCCAGCAGGCCAAATTCTTCAGCCAGCACGGCGATGATGAAATCGGTAGAGCTTTCCGGCAGGAAATCCAGATGCGCCTGGGTGCCGTGGAGCCAGCCTTTGCCCTCCCAGCCTCCCGAGCCGATGGCGGTTTTAGATTGGGTGATATTCCAGCCAGCGCCCCAGCGATCCCGCTCAGGATCCAGGAAGGTCAGCACCCGCTGGCGCTGATAATCATGCATGACCATCCATATACCGCCCGCAGCGGGTATTGCCGCAGCGGCCAGGCCAGCGATGTATTTCCAGCTGAGGCCAGATAGAAACAGCACCAAAAAGCCGGAGCTGGCGATCAGCAGCGAGGTGCCCAGATCCGGTTGTTTGGCAATCAATAGTGTCGGCACCAGAATCAGAATGGCCGACAGCAGCACCGGCTTCCACCCCGGAGGCAGAGCCCGTTCGGACAGATACCAGGCCAGCATCATGGGCACGATGACCTTCATGATCTCGGAGGGTTGAAAGCGCACGCCGGTACCGGGGATCGCCAGCCAGCGCTGAGCCCCTTTGGCTTCGGTGCCGGTAACCAGCACGCCAATCAAAAACAGAAGGCCCAGGCCAAATAGCCAGGGCGTCCAGCGTTTATAGGTGCGGGGTGAAATGAAGGCCATTATCATCATGGCCGCAAAGCCTGCTACGATGCGGACTAATTGCCGCATCAAGGTGTCCATGCTTTGGCCGCTGGCACTGTAGAGTACAAACAATCCCACACTGACCAGAACCAACAGCCCGCCCATAAGGGGAGCGTCCAGGTGAATGGCTTGCATTATGCTGATGCGCTTGGTGACAGGGGAGTGACCACTGCCCAGCTGATGTTGATAGTCGTATCGGCTCATGGTGTCTGCACTGCCTGTGTGGTGGGGACGTCCGCATCCTGTTGCAGTGACTGGAAATAGGCATCCAATACCTGGCGGGCCACGGGCGCGGCCGCTGATCCACCGCCGCCGCCGTTTTCCACCAATACTGCGATCGCAATTTTAGGCTTATCTACCGGGGCAAAGCCCACAAACAGGGCGTGATCCCGATGCCACTCTGCGATCTTTTCAGCATCGTATTCTTCATCCTGTTTGATGCCCAGCACCTGAGCGGTTCCGGTTTTGCCTGCGATGTCGTAACCCTCAAGGCCTTTGGCAATACCGCGGGCGGTGCCTTTGGCGCTGTGCACGACATCGCGCATCGAGTCGGTAATACGCTCCCAGTTTGCTTGATTCTTAAGGGTGATGGGGGCTCCGGCATCCGGTGTAGACAGCGGTATACCGCCGATGGCTTTTACCATGCGGGGCTGCACTTTTTCACCACGATTGGCCAGAATGGCTGTCGACAGGGACAGCTGCAGTGGTGTGGCCAGCATATAGCCCTGGCCGATACCGGTGATCAGGGTTTCGCCGGGAAACCAGGCCATATTGCGATTGGCTTTTTTCCAGAAGCGGGAGGGGAGCAGGCCGCCTTTTTCATTCACCAGATCCACGTTGGTTTTGCTGCCAAAGCCGAATGGCTCCATGAAGTCATGAATATCATCAATGCCCATTTTGAAGGCCAGCTCATAGAAGTAGGTGTCGCAGGATTGCACAATGGCGTCGTGTAAATTAACCACACCGTGCCCCCACTTTTTCCAGTCACGATAAAAACGATCGTCGTTTTCCAGCTTGTAGAAGCCAGGGTCGTAGATGGAATAGTCCCAGGTGGTGGCACCGGTGTTGATGCCCCCCAGACCCACGATGGGCTTGATGGTGGATCCTGGCGGGTAGCGCCCCTGCAGCGCCCGGTTGAACAGGGGGCGTGCCCTGGAGTTCTGCAGGGCATCGTAACTGGCGTGGTCGATCCCGGTTACGAACAGGTTGGAGTTGAAGCCCGGCACGCTGACAAAGGCGAGAATGCCGCCGGTTTCTGGTTCGATTGCCACCACCGCGCCGCGCCTTCCTTCCAGTGCGGCCACTGCGGCCATCTGCGTGGGCAAATCCATAAACAGTTGCAGGTTTTCACCGGGGGTTGGCGCGGTGCGTTCCAATACTTTGGTGATGCGACCACGGGCGTCGGTTTCGATAGTCTGGAAGCCAACCTGACCGTGCAGGCGATCTTCGTAAAAAGCTTCTATACCGGTTTTGCCGATGTGTTCTGTGGCGCTGTAATTGGTTGCGTCGAGTTTTTTCAGTTCGGCTTCGTTAATGCGCCCTACATAGCCGATGGCGTGTGACAACGCCTCCGCTTTTGGATAGTGGCGCACCAGGTTGGCATCCAGGCTGACACCGGGCAGCAAGTGCTGATTCACCGCAATGATGGCGATTTCTGTTTCGCTGAGTTTGAATTTTACCGCGACCGGGGTGAATGGGCGTCGACGTTGGGACAGCCGTTTTTTGAACTCATCCTGACGGCTGTCGGAGATGTCCACCAGACGGGACAGTTTCTGCAGTGTGTCATCAATATCAGGGCATAGCTCTTTGGTGATACTGACGGAGTAGTTGGGTCGATTGTCCGCCAGCAATTGCCCGTTGCGGTCAACAATCAGCCCTCGGGTCGGAGCAATGGGCTCGACGCTGACCCGGTTTTCATCAGACAGGTTGCTGTATTTCTCATATTGCAGTATCTGCAAATACACCATCCGCGAAATCAGAGCCAGAATCAGCAGGATGACCATGAAAACAGACACCACAGCCCGGCGCGCAAACACCCGGGTTTCTCGGTAGTGGTCTTTCAGGGTTATGGGTTTTGGCATGCTGAGCGCCGACTGCCTCTGTTCGTTGTCTGGATGATCGCGATGTAAGCGTTACCTGTGATAGGGATGGCCCTTTAAAATAGACCACGCACGATAGATTTGTTCCGCAATTAAAACACGAACCAGGGGGTGAGGCAGCGTCAGATCCGACAGAGACCAGCTTTCCTGTGCTTTTTGCTTGCATTGGGGAGCCAGCCCTTCAGGGCCGCCGATCAGGATCGACACATGCTGACCACCCTGCAGTAACTGCGCAAGGCGGTCGGCCAGCTTTTCTGTGCTGATGCGTTTGCCGGGCACATCCAGTGTAATGACGTGGTCGCCGCCATGAATTGCCGCCAGCATCAGTTCGCCTTCCTTGTCGGTGATGCGGTCTACGTCGGCGTTCTTGCCCCGTTTGCCAGCCGGGATCTCCACCAGCTCCAGGGTGATATCCTGGTTCAGGCGTTTACTGTATTCCTCATAGCCCTGGGTGACCCAGGCGGGCATTTTGGTGCCCACTGCAATCAGGCGAACGCGCATATCGGTCTTGTCTGCTTGGCCTTGGTGATAAAGGCTTAGTCCTGGCGATCCGGAGACATGCTCCAGAGCTTTTCAAGATCGTAAAAGCGGCGGGTGTCCGGCAGCATGACGTGAACGATGATGTCGCCCAGATCCACCAGCACCCATTCCGCCACATCCTCGCCTTCTACGCCCAAAGGCATCATGCCGTTCTTTTTGACTTGCTCGCGAACGTTGTCGGCAATGGATTTGACGTGGCGGTTGGAGGTTCCACTGGCCACGATCATCAGATCCGCAACGCTGGTGAGGGGTTTGACATCCAATACCACGATGTCTTTGGCTTTCATGTCTTCCAAAGCGTTCATGGTGATGTCTTTCAGAGTTTGAAGGTCAGTCATTGGATCTGTTTTCGTTCCTGTAACCGTAAAGTTTGTTTTGTTGAATATAGGCCCAAACGGCGTCTGGTAACAGAAAACGGGGCGTGATGCCCTCTGCAATCTGTTGCCGTAGCTTGGTGGCGGAGATATCCAGTGCGGTGGTTTCGTGTACGTGGATCTTGCCGGCCGGGCAGGTTTTCAGCTCATCGGCCGGGCATTGCAGTTGTTGCAGCAACTGGTATTCGGTGGTGTCGTCTTCGGGCAGCTTGTTGCCTGGGCGATGGGCTACCCACAGGTGTGCCACGGTGAGAATCGTTTGCCATTCATGCCAGTTACTGAACTGGTTGAAGGCATCCATCCCCATAATAAACACCAGCTGTGCAGCATCGCCGATCTGCTCCCTTACGTGCAGCAAAGTGCTGACGCTGTACGAGGGGTCATTACGGGTGATTTCCCAGTTATCCACTTCAAACCCGGGCACGCCGATGCAGGCCAGCTCCGCCATGGTGAGGCGATGTTTGGCGGTGGTGTCCGGCGATTCCCGATGAGTCGGCACGTGACAAGGCACCAGACGTACAAAGTCCAGTGACAGTCTCGACTTAGCCTCCCACGCCAGGCGCAGATGGCCGGTGTGAATCGGGTCGAAGGTGCCGCCCAGAACGCCGGTGGCGTTAGACGCGGATTTGTCCATCGCCCAGCACTATGTATTTCTGTGAGGTGAGCCCTTCCAGCCCAACCGGGCCGCGAGCGTGGATTTTGTCGGTGGAAATGCCAATTTCGGCACCCAATCCGTATTCAAAACCGTCGGCAAAGCGGGTGGATGCGTTGACCATCACCGAGCTGGAGTCTACTTCGGCGAGGAAGCGGCGGGCCAGCGTGTAGTTTTCGGTGATAATGCTTTCGGTGTGCTGCGAGCTGTACTGGTTGATGTGATCGATTGCCGCATCCAGATCATCCACTACCCGGATCGCCAGAATGGGGGCCAGGTATTCGGTTTGCCAGTCGGCCTCGGTGGCGCTGACGCAATCAATAATGGCGCGGGTTTGCTCGCAGCCACGCAGCTCCACGCCTTTTTCAGCATATAACTGCGCCAGCTTGGGCAGAATCAAATCCGCTACGGCGCTGTGTACCAGCAAGGTTTCCATGGCGTTACACACGCCATAGCGATGGGTTTTGGCATTGATGGCAATGTCGATGGCTTTTTGTGGATCGGCCTCGGCATCAATATAGACATGGCAGATGCCGTCCAGATGCTTGATAACCGGCACGCGGGCATCGTTGCTGATGCGCTCAATCAGGCCTTTGCCGCCACGGGGAACAATTACGTCCACGTAGGCGGGCATGGTGATCAGTTCGCCAACGGCAGCACGGTCGGTGGTTTCCACGACCTGCACAGCGCTATGAGGCAGACCTGCCTGCTCCAGGCCCTGAGCGATGCAGCGGGCGATGGCTTGATTGCTGTTGATGGATTCAGAGCCGCCCCGCAAAATGGTGGCATTGCCCGATTTCAGGCAGAGGCTTGCGGCTTCCACCGTAACGTTTGGGCGCGATTCGTAGATGATGCCAATCACACCCAGAGGTACGCGCATTTTGCCTACCTGTATGCCGCTGGGGCGATAATTCATATCACTGATTTCGCCGACGGGGTCGGGCAGGGCGGCTACTTGCTGTAAGCCTTCGATCATGGTGTCGATGCGTGCGGGGGTCAGCTCCAGACGATCCAGCATAGCTGGCTCCAGTCCATTGTTACGGCCGTTGTCCAGATCGATCTGGTTCGCCGCTGTCAGTGCTTCGCGCTGAGCCTCGATGGCTTCTGCGATGGCGATAAGCGCAGCGTTTTTTACACCGGTGTTGGCTTTCGCCATTTGGCGCGACGCAGCACGGGCCTGTTGACCCAATTGGGTCATATAGGCTTTTACATCCATGGGAATGGTAACCTTGTTTACTGATTGGTTGGGAACAAGAGCGGGATTATACCGCTAAACCAGCATCACTGCTATGCGGGCGCCGATCAGGACGTCAGTGAATAGCGTCCACTGATGCGGGTAAGCTCGCCGCTCTGGCCCAATTTCAGAAATTCAGCCACCAGAAACGGATCCAGATGATGGCCGGACAGGGATTGCAGCTCCTGAAAGGCGGTCTCCACGCTCCAGGCTTCTTTATAGGGGCGGCGGCTGGTGAGGGCGTCGTAGATATCCACAATAGAGACTATGCGAGCACTGAGGGGGATGTCTTTGCCTTGAATGCCATAGGGGTAGCCACTGCCATCAAAGCGCTCGTGATGGGCCACTGCAATGTCGGCTGCGTGCTGGTAAAAGGGGCGGTTGCCCAGCAGCTCTTTGCCTTTGATGGGGTGCGTGCGCATGATCTCCCATTCGGCGTCATTGAGCGGGCCAGGCTTGCGCAGTATCGAGTCCGGGATGCCCAGCTTGCCAACATCGTGCATCATGCTGGAATAGCCGTATTCTTTTGCTGTGCGTTTGTCGATGCCCAGATGCAGTGAAAACGCTTCTACGTAATCTTTCACCCGAGCAATGTGGTTGGCGGTGTCCACATCCTTAAGATCACAGGCTGTGGCCAGCTTGTATATGGTCTCTATATTGGTTTCAAAGATTTCTCGGGTGCGCTCGGATATTTTTTCTTCCAGCAGGGCACTGAATTCGATCAGCTCCTGGTTCAGGCGAAATTGTTCTTGCACCAGTACCCGGTTGCGCAGGTGCGCTTGCACCCGGCTGCGCAATTCCAATTCGCGGAATGGTTTTTGGATGAAGTCACTCACGCCCAGGCTGAGCAGGTCATACAGGACGGGTTTTTCCTGTTCGGTTGTGATCACTACAATCGGTATCTGATCGAATTCGTGATGCGAGCGAATCAAATTGCACAGCTCTTTACCGTCCATCACCGGCATGAACAGATCGGTGATGATAAGGTCAAAGTCGGCGTTGCACTTCAAGAGGTCCCAAGCCTGCTTGCCATTATCGCAAAGCGTGACAATGCAGTTTTCGGCGGGCAATACGGCTTCATAGAATTGTTGTAGGGAAGGGCTGTCTTCTGCGACCAGCACTCGATATTGATAATCGGTCATTCGGGTGGCCATTGAGTAGCGTTGGCTGCCATGGAGCAGGCTGAGGATTCGTTCTCGAATAAAATAAGGGGAGCTGACCCGCTGAATCAGATCAAGGGCACCGGCTTCAAGCGCTCGTTGTCGCTCTTCCATTGCCGGGGCGTTGGATAGCAAAATAACCGGCAGCATCAGGGTGAGTCGATTCTGCTTCAATTGCTTGCACAATTTATAGCCGTTGCTGGAGCCAAAATCTATATTGATCAAAATAAGATCGGGGCTCAGGTTAAGCGCCAGTGTGCGCAACTTGCTTGTGTCGTTACAACCGATAACCTGAGTGGATTCGCCCTTTAGTGCATCATTATAGATGTCGACCAACTGACTATCAGGGTCACAGAGAAGTACAATCTTATCCATCGTTGCCTGCCTGCTGTAATGCGTCCTGCTCTACCGCGCGGTGCTGTAATTGGCATACACACTGTAAGTGTATGCTGGCGGAGGCTAACTGTCAGGCTGAAGGGCAGAATTACTGCCCTATATTACGGATTGGTATTTAGAACCAGGCTGATATGAAGAATCGGATGACGTCGGCGTCGAAGCTATAAGCGGATTCACTGCCGGCCGGTACGCCTTCTTCGCGGGCATCGAGGAAGTTTTCGTAATCCAGGCTGATGATATCCCAGGCCAAAGTGACCGAGGCTTTTTCCAGCCAGTCATTGCTCCAGCCGGTGTCGATTTCATAGGACACTTTTACACCAAAGGTGTTGGTGGTGAAGGCGCTAAGCTCTTTGTCTCTACCCATGTAGTTCTGGAAATCCGCTCTGGGAAACAAGTCAGAGTAGAAGTCGGCATCCCCTTGGGAGTAATAGCGATAGTGTACATCCAGTATCCACTGCTCGTTAAAGGGGTGTACGTAACCCAGATCCATGTTGTAGGCATTGATGCCCCAGGTGTCGTTAAAACGGCGATATTCGAAGGAGAAGGCTGCACGATAAGGCATAAAATACTTGCCCCGCACAGCGTAGGCGTGACTGGTTCGGGTTTCGGGGTATATTTCGGTCAGCCAGCTGTAACCGCCGCTGGGATCATCAGCATCATTTAAATAGCGGAATGAACGATAGGGGTTGTTCAGGTAGCCCTCATCGGTAACCACATGATAGATGAAGTTCATCAACAGGTTTTTGGTGACTACCTGAGTCCAGCTGAACTGGTAGCCCTGCCGTTCTATCTCCTCCTTGAAGGTGGGATCACCGGTTTTTTTAACCACATCGGAACCGTAGGCGAAGCTCAAGCTCAGAGTGCTTAAATCGCCAAAAAAATCCTGGCTGATGCCCAGGCTGTAGGTGTCAGCTTCGTAGTCGTTTTCTGTACTGTTGGAGTAACCTACATTGATGATGGTTTTGTTCAGCAGGTAGTCTGCACCAATGTCGTATTGGGTGCGCTCTTCTGCGTATTCGCTGGCCAGCACCTGAACGTCGATGGAGGCACCTGATATTTGATCCACATAATACTGCGCACTCACCGAAACATCGTCAGTCACGCTTTTGCGCACCAGTACGGCGGGGCCATCAATCTTGACGCCACCACCATCGTAACTGTGATACATCACGTCGGCGCGATCTTCGGGCAGCACGGCAGCCACGCTCACGCCATAGGCTACAAGGGCGAGCAGGCCAGCGCTGCTGCGTAGTAATGTCTTCACGGTGCGCAGATCAATTACAGCCACAACCGCCTCCGCCGCCGCCTTCGGCACCACGGGCACCTTCTCGGGCCTGATACACGTGGTGCATATACCCGGCCTCCACTGGATCAGGGCTGAAACTCATGATTGGATCTGCCAGGTTGTTGCGCTCATAGGGCTTTACCCAGGGCGTAATCGGGCTGCAGCCGCTGCTGATCAGCAGTGCCAGCAACAATAAGGGCATGGTAATGGTATGCATCATTCGCGAATCAATTGTCGAATTTGTTTTTCGTAATCCTGCTCATAGCCGGGTTTGTAGCCACGGTGCAGAAAACGCATATTACCCTTGCGATCCACCATTACGGTGGAAGGCATGGAATCTACTTTATACAGCTCGCTCACTTTGTTTTTTGTGTCGTAGCCAACGGGGAAGCTGACACCGGTTTCTTTCAGCAATTGCTGAGCGTCTTTGGGGTTGGCATCTACGTTCACGCCATAGACAGTAAAGCCGAGCTTTTTATACTTTTGGTAGATGCCTTCAATCAATGGCATTTCTTCACGACAAGGGCCGCACCAGGATGCCCAGAAGTTAATCATGACCACATCGCCTTTCAGGTCAGATAGTTTCAATACCTTTTTACCGGCCATGGGTAGTTTAAAGTCAGGTGCAGGGCCGTTTAGTGTTTCGGTTTTGGCGAACGTCGCAGAACCAATGAGCAGGCCAGGCACAAACAGGGCAGCTGCCATCCAACGGATCAGGTTTCGTTTCGTCATAATGGTTTGCCTCACTACATGGTCAGAAGAAGTAAGTCAGGCTGGTGGTGTACTGCATATTGTGCGCAGAGCCATCACTGCCATCGCTGAGTTCTTTCACTTTATCGGTCATGATGTCCTGAAAGGTCACATGGATTGCCAATGAATCCGTGGCAATCAAGCGCAGCCCCATGCCCAGGTTAATGGCGAACTCTTGTTCACCGAAAAAATCTACGGTTCCGCCACCGGCCAGCACATAAATGGAGGTGTTGAAGGCCCAGTCACGGGTGACAAATACTTCGCCGGGCAGTAGATTAAAGCCCATAGATAGATTGTAGTAGGTGAAATCGCGGTCATCGTCTGTTTTCAGGCTGATGGGGCTGCTCACGTACTCTGCCGGGGTTTTGCCCACCGTGGCCATGCCGTAGTTGGCTTCAAAGAACAGGTCTTCGTTGACATGCCAGGCACCGCGTACGCCGTAGACTTCATGGGTGCCGAAGTGCTCAACGCTCATGAAACCAAAAAAGGCTCCGACTTCGAAATTTTCATCGTCTATTTCAGCGTCTTTAAGCCCTAATCGCACCACGTTCGGGTCAATCACGGGGGGTTCCTGCAGAATGCTTTCTTCTGCGCGAGTTGCCCCGGTGGTCAGCAGCGTCAGGGTCAGGGCGCTTAGAAAAAGGCGGATAAACCGATTGTCCATTCGTCACTCTCTTCGTTCTGTTCTTGGTCAGTGAGGATCACGGTGTTGCGATACTCTGCCCGGGCCATTAGCTGTCGTGTTAGATAAACACGGATGCCCAGCCCGGCATGAAGTGTTTGGTCTGTACGGCTGCTGAGCTGGACTTCTGTGCTGGAATAGCGGGTGGCTTTGGCACCGCCCCCCAGGGTTATATAGGGGGAGTAGCGCCACTGCGGCCAAGGTTGGTGGGTAACGCTCAAATTGAGAAACTGAAAATCCACGCTGGTGCCGAAGGCTTCGCCAATGGTGGCCTCCAGGGAAAGATTGTCGGTGAAGTAATAACCAAGATAAGCGTCGATTGTACGCGCGCCAGAGAAGGTGCCCAGTTTGAATCCAGTCTCCCAGCGGCGATGAACGAATTCGCCTTCGCCTACTGTGGCAATCTGCGTCGGTTCGCCATCTGGATCCAGGGTTTTGGCCATGTCATCCTGGTGAGCCCAGCCGATAAAGCCCTTTTTGGTGCGAACTTTTATCCAGTCCGTGCGGCGTACCATGACTTCCACCCAGTCGCCCCGTTCCACAATCTGGGTTTTAGGGTAGCCACGCCCCGGCCCTGTGTGCAGATCCAGAAAGGCCTCGGCCACTTTCACAGAAGGGTATTCGGTCGCCTGAACGTGACCAATGCCCGCGCAACAGAGGATTAAAATGCTTAATAGAATCCGGACGATCATGTTGGGGGTAGGGTGCCTTCTTTCGTGTTGGGGTTCTTGTTAGGTCGATATAAGGTCTTGTTTTCAAGCCATTCTATAGCATTGCGGTGGGCGCAGCTACCCACCGCAGCGTTTCATCAATTGGCTTCGGGGGCGGCAAACAGATCGTTGTAGTATTGCCCCCCGATATCCAGCCATTCTGCTATTACTCGTAGCTCGGCCGGGGTCAGGTAGTCCTCATGGCTGGCTCCGGGCTCAAAAATATCGAAGAAGCGGCTACTGCTGATCGCCCCTGCGGATGACATATAGGGCCCTTCGGTGGCTGGGCATTGAACGGGCACTTGGACTATTTCGGTGATGGGGTTGCCGTCGATGTCAAAGGTTGGGTTGCCATCTATATCCAGTACGGGTTGTTCCTGAGGCTCGGTGCACACTATGTCCTGGAGGGAGCCTTCGTCGTTGATTTCCTGTTCGACATCAGCAAAGAACAGCTCCTCGTAGGAGCGCATGCGGATGCCGGTATCCACCTGGCTGGTGAGTTCCAGCTGGCCTGCGGGCACTTGAGGGGCTGCCATGTCGTCCACTCGGCTGTGGCAGCGGGTACACACCGCCGGTTGCATGTCGGAGGCAAGGTTGGTGCGCGCGTATTCCCAGAATGGTTGAATGTGGTTCGGGTAATTGATCTCGATACGGCAACGGTAGCTCCAGTTGGCGCAGAACTGGTTAGTGGGCAAGGTGTAGGTATCGGGGTCGTCAATGTAGGCTGGAATGTTTTCGTACCAGGGCAGCAGCGGGTCGCTGGGGTCTTCCATTTCCAGATCTGCGGCGGTGAGGTCGGTCAATGCATCGCCATCATCCAGCCAGTCAAAGGTGAAGCGAGGATCCTGATTCAGGTTCAGCATTTGGCCCGCGGTGGCGCTCAGGGTGGTTTCGATGAAGCTGAACTTGGCTTCTGCCATGGTGGCGTTCAGTACTTCTGCGCTCACAGTATAAGAAAAGGGTGAAGTGATCTCGGTGGTGGCGCCGGTGTAGGTTGTGCCAGCCGTTTCACCAGTGTTGGTGGTGGCTGGTTGTGCATAAAAGCGGCCGTGGGGCTCGGTGCTGGCGTTGGTGTGACAGCCTTTGCATTCCAGCACTTCGCCAGGGCGCACGCTCAGCCAGTTTTGGTGGCGGCGGGTGAGCCGTTTGCCGCTGGCATCGGTGATGCTGAGCATCAAGGGCACGTTGGCCGGTATGCGCACTTTCACCGAGCCATCGGGTTCGATGGGGGCGTAACCCAAAATCTGTTTCATGCGTTGGGCGCCTGCGCGGCCAAAGGCATCGTTATCCGGTTGCTGTATATCGCGATCCGGTTCCGGGTAGCCTTTTATAATCCGCAGGAAGCGGGCAGGTCGGTTGTTTGCAGGGGTTAGAGTGGGGTTAGACCAGGTGGGGTAGGTCGCGCTCACATCACTACCGCCGAAATTTAATGCGCCATCGGTTTCATAGATGTTGCGAATGTGCAGCACGCCTTCGTAGCTTTGACACAGATCGTTGATGGTGGCAGCCGCCAATTTGAAATTGGCGGTGGTGCAGTTTTCCGCCTCAAAGGGTTGCTCATCGGAAAACGTCAGGGGAGCGGTGCGTTCGTAGCCTAAAGCGATATCGGTTATAACTATGCCGGTGCGGGCTGTGATCACGGGCACTTGAGTGTTTTCTGCGTAGTCCAGCATCCAGATACCATAAGCAGGTGTTGCCGGGGTCGCTCCTGGTGCGCTCATGCTGCTGCTATTGCAGGGCAAAACCGTGCCACCATTTCTTACCCGGCACAGGCTCCAGCTGGCCAGCGCTCGATTGGTGCCATCCCACAGGGGATGAAAGTCTGCATAATAGCCACCTGTTGAGTATGTGCTACCGGTGGCAACGCTGGTATCGGTGATGCTTTGCTGGGCCGGGCCACTGCCATTGGTGGTTGCCGTCGGGGTGGTATTGTCGACGTAATTGTCGATATCGATGGTAATAAAATCGCCGCCATAGGCTGCGCTGTCCATCGGGCGAGCCAGCACAAATAACTCACCACTGGGCAGAATGTTGGATTTTATAAATTGGAAGTCAGAAGCGCCGCTACCGGTGGTGTGACTGTGCATGCCGTACATGATTTGGTTGCCGGTGCCATCGGGGTTGACGCGATACAGGTTCATGGCATTGCGATTGAAGTTATCCCAGCGGGTATACAGGATGCTGCCATCGGGCAATATGGCGGGGTAGGCGTCGTGGCTCATGTTAAACGTGATCTGGCGGATGCTGCCGAGGTCTCCTGATGAGGCCATCACATGCAGGTTAAGCGCACGTTGCTGACGATCCTCTTCCAGCCCGGAATAGCCGGGTTTGCCGGTGTCTTGATTGATTGATCGAGTGTACTTCTGCCGGGTGGAAGCAAATACGATGTCCCCCGATGGCAGGTAACGCGGTGTGATTTCATGGTTGACCTTGGAACTGTCGTCAGTGGCGATTACTTTTCGGAAGGAATCCCCCGCGATGTCGTACTCCCATATATCCCAGGTGTATTCAATGTTGTCGTTGTCGTCGGGATCTTCCTGGCGCATGGAAAACAGCAGATAGTCCCCTTCGTAGGACACCTCCAGATCGCGGAAATCGCAGTTACCGGAGCAGATGCGGCTGGACAGTACCGTTTCGGGCGCACTTTGATCGGCGCGGGCTTTCATGATCAGCCTGCCGCCGCCAATAAAACGCAGCGGGTCGCTCAGCTCGTCTTCATCCGCGGTGATCCTGCGCTCGATATAAAATAAGGGCGTACCCGAGGCCAGCGGATCCTGATCCCCTGGATTGCTGCCACCGGGGAGCTTGTCATCGCTGCCGCAGCCGTGAAGCGCCAGCATCGCTGTTAACAGAATTAAAAGTGGCTTTGTTATAACGTCTACCGTTAAATTGAGCCGGTTTGTGGTGTTTAGGAAATAAATACTCATTTTTTTATTCCGTAAAATGCCGCAATAGGATCTGCCACATTGCATGCATATAGAAAATATTCTGCCTGTACCCAAAGTGTGGCACGTTCTTCACTGCCTGAAATTTGGACTGAATCACACTGTTGCCAATCCTTTATTTATGAATTGTCAGTTTGCGATACCGGTCACGCATTACTCACTCCGGTGGTGTTTAAACTGGAACTGTATTATCCGTAAATCTGCGTCACTGGATCTAATAATGGTTGATGGCAAGCGGTGGCACAACAACGCTAGTTCTTTGGAATAGCCCGTTTGTCTAAAGTTCAACCAGATATACAAAACAATGATTATGCTTGAAGAGTGATCTATTTGCGTTGCCGCAGTGTTGGATTAGCCAGGATTAAAGGTGTAGCACCATGTTGAAGAACAAAAGTCTAAAACGTGCAGCAAGAGCCGGAGCCGCCCTTTTGGCGGTGACCATGGCGATGACTGCCACCTTGGCTGAGGCCGGGGCACGAGAGCAGGCCAAGCGCATGTATGATCGGATCGCGGGTGTACCCGCCACGGATGCAGAGCTGGATGCCATGCTCGCGATCATGGATGCCAACGATGATAACATCACCGACAGCGATGCTGACGCCAAAGCAGCCGCTGAGTTGGCACTGGATTCATCCGGTTTCTATAACGTTACCCTCAAGAACATGGTGACGCCCTGGACAAACGAAGAGCAAACCATGTTTGCCGATCTGAACGATTTCACCGCCACGGTGATCGGCTTAGTGCGGGATGGCGACGATTATCGCAAAGTATTGTACGACGATGTGATCTATGTCGGTGCCAGCGGTAGCCTGGCTGCCTACTCCAACGGAAGTAATCAACATTATGTGGATCTGGAAGCCAGCGGTGCCGACATGGGCGACACCAATGTGCTGGAGCGCCGCAGCCAGTCCAGCGTCACCGGTTTGCAGTCATCCGCTACTGCAGGTGTGCTCACCACCAGAGCAGCAGCCAAGGCCTTTTTCGTGGCCGGTACCAACCGGGCCATGTTCCGTTTTACGTTGATGAACTTCATGTGTCGCGATCTGGAGCAAGTGCAGGATACTACGCGTACGCCTGATCGTATTCGCCAGGATGTGTCACGTAGCCCCGGTGGCGATAGCCGAATCTTTCTTAACCGTTGCATCGGTTGTCACGCTGGCATGGATCCATTGGCCCAGGCCTTTGCATATTATGAGTGGAGTGGTGAAGAAGGCACCGAAGATGGCCAGCTGATCTACACCGCTAACCAGGTGCAAGCCAAGTACCATATCAACGCAGATAACTTCCGCTACGGTTATTCCACACCCAACGATCAGTGGGATAACTATTGGCGCGAAGGCCCTAACTCGGCGCTGGGTTGGGATTCCGGCCTGCCGGGCTCAGGCTCCGGTGCCAAATCAATGGGGATGGAGCTAGCCCACTCTGACGCTTTTGCGGAATGCCAGGTTAAAAAGGTATTCCAAACAGTTTGCTTGCACGAGCCCACTACCAGTGCGGATCACTCGCAAGTGTCGTCCATGGTGACCAACTTTGAAGCCAGCAATTACAACATGCAGACTGTGTTTACGGATGCCGCAGTTTACTGCCGTGGTGATTAAGCCCAGAACGTTGTGATGGCCTGACAGGATACTGTGGAGAATTAAAATGACTAAGTTAACTGAACTGAATATGAAAACCTGGCTCAGCTCGATGCTACTGAGCATTGTGATGGTGCTGACCGGTTGTGGTGGTGGTGCCTCAACAGAAACCAATGCCCAATATAATAATGGCCTGGGCGGCGGCGGGGAGCAGGTGTCTGTGGACAGCAATCCCTATAACGGGCCGGTTTGTGGTTCCAGCTATGCCGGTGATCCGGATACACAGGCGGAGGTCTGTCGTTTCAAGCAATATTTCTATGACGAGCTGCGTGTTAAAACCTGCGGTGGTTGCCACAACTCCAGCCAGGCACCCTTGTTCCTGGTGTCGGGAAACGTGGACACAGCCTATAACTCCGCTCGCAGCTTTATCAATCGTACCAATCCTTCTGCATCGGAATTTGTCACCAAAGTAGCCAGCGGCCACAACTGCTGGTTAGACAGCGACCCCGCCTGCGCCTCCGAGATGACCGATTACATTGATCGTTGGCTGAATGGAGTGAACTCCAGCAATACCGAGATCCAATTGACCGCTCCGGTGGAACACAGCATTACGGTTACAAAGCAGCTGCCTGCCGCCGGTGCCGATAACTACGAAACAGCAGTAACGGCCTTTTCTACCTACATCTATCCATTGTTTGCAGATTACAGTTGTGATGGCTGTCACCGTGCGGATTCCCGCACTGCGCAGCAGCCTTATTTTGCCAGCGATGATATTTATGAAGCCTATGATCTTTCCCGCAGCAAGATAGACATCGAGGACGGCTTGCAGGATCGTGCCCTGGCCGACGCATTGTCCCGTTTTGTTGTGCGTCAGCGCAGCGAGTTCCACAACTGTGGCGAAGACTGCATGGCCAATGCGCAGGAAATGTTGAACGCCATCAAATTGTTTGAAGCGCAGATCCCTGCGCCCAATGAAGTCCCGGATAGCTGGGTTACCAGTCGCGCCCTGATATTGGAACGCGATGGTATCCTAGCCAGCGGTGGTGGCCGTGTTGACACCGGTGCCATTGCAGTATGGGAGTTTTCTGAAGGGGGCGGAGCGCTGGTGCTGGATAAGAGCGATGTCACCCCTGCCATGAATCTGGATCTGTACGGTGATTACAACTGGGTTGGTGGTAATGGTATTCAGTTCCTGCCGGGCGGTAAGGCGCAGGCCACAACCACTGCCAGTCGTAAGCTGGCAACGCGAATCAAGGCTAATAGTGCGTACTCGTTGGAGGCCTGGGTGGCTCCGGCCAATGTAACGCAAGAGGGGCCAGCCCGCATCATGACCTATTCTGATGGCAATTCCAGCCGTAACTTCACCCTGGGTCAGACACTCTACAATTACGATTTTCTGCATCGCAGCACCACCACCGATGGCAACGGTGAGCCCGCGCTGTCTACAGCCGATGCCGATGAGCGTTTACAGGCCACCCTGCAGCACGTGGTACTGACCTTTGATCCAGTAAACGGGCGTCGCATCTACGTGAATGGCGTCTTTACCGGTGATGAAGATTCTTCTGATCCCGGCAGCCTCAGCGGTTGGGATGACAGCTTTGTGTTTATCCTGGGCAACGAAGCCTCCGGTGATCACCAGTGGGAAGGTATTGTTCGCTTCGCTGCGGTATACGATCGGGCTCTCAGCCAGGAAGAGATCACCACCAACTTTGATGCCGGTGTTGGTGAAAAGTACTTCCTGCTGTTCAAGCTCGAGCACTGCTCCGACCCGGATGATTCAGCAACCTGTGTGGACCTGACCGGTATTGATGACGGCTTTGACAGCTACGTGGTATTTGAGGCTGCGGTGTTCGACAGTTACAGTTACCTGTTCAGTGAGCCTTACCTGTATCGCCTGCGCGCCAGCGGCACGGCGTCGGATGCAGAGCCTTCCAGTTATAGCGGCGTTGTGCTGGGTGGTATGCGCGTTGGCATTAACGGTAAGGAGCCTGCGGTTGGTCAGGCGTTTGCCAAATTGTCCACCACGCTGGAATCCAGCTTGTATACAGCAGAAGGTGGTCAGGTGTTGTCCAGTATCGGTACCATTCTACCTTTGGAATCAGGCTCTAATTCCGATGAGTTCTTCCTGACCTTTGAACGCATCGGCAGCTATTCTGATGTGAGGGTGGAAGCTGCAGTGTCGCCTGTTGCTCCGGCGGTGTCCGAGCAGGAGCCCGATGTCGGCTTGCGCAACTTTGCCGAGATCAACGCCTCTATGTCCAAGATCACCGGGGTGCCGGTAACCAACAGCAATGTGGTGTCCACCTACACCACTGTAAAACAGCAATTGCCAACGTCTACTTCTGCCGAGTCGTTCCTGTCGGCTCAGCAGATGGGTGTGGCTCAGATGGCAATAGAGTATTGCAGTGAAATGATCGATGACACTGCCATGCGAAATGCCTTCTTCCCTGGTTTTGTCAGTAATTTTGGCATGGGTGTAACCGCCGCCTTCGATACCACACTGGAGCGCGATGCCGTTATTGATCCGCTTTACACCCGTGTGGTGGGCAGCGCGCTGTCATCGCAGCCGAATGAGAATGATATGAAAACTGAATTGGATGATCTGATTGTGTTGTTGGCCACACGCCACGCCGGAGAAACTTCCGTTGAAACACAAAAGATTGTCAAAGCAACCTGTGCCGCCGCGTTAGGCTCGGCCGCCGTACTGGTACAGTGAGGGTAGCAATATGAAGAAGAAACCAAACACGTTGAATCCTGATACCCCGCTGGTTTATCCAGATCACCAACGCCCCAAGTCCCGACGTGACTTTATTCGTCAGGGGATGATGACTGGCGCGGCCAGTGTGCTGGGGCCAGGCATTATGGGGATGTTTGCCAATCCCAATGCGGCCTACGCTGCCCTGTCGGGGGATATTGCCACGATCCGCGATGGTTGCGGCATTTCAGTGCAGGGTGCCGGAAAGATTCCGTTTATCTGCTTTGATCTGGCCGGCGGTGCCAATATTGCGGGCTCCAATGTCTTGGTGGGTCAGCAGGGTGGGCAAGAAGATTTCATCAGCACAGCGGGTTACAACAAAATGGGCCTGCCCGGAGATATGGTGCCCAGCATCATGAACCCGGATACCAGTCTCAGCGATTTTATCGACACCACCATGGGTCTGCTGTTTCATTCCGACAGCGCGTTTGCCCGCGGTATTCGCGAGAAAGCCTCCGTTGGCGCACTGGCCAATGTGGACGGAGCTGTGATTCCTGCCCGCTCCGAAAATGATACAGGTAACAACCCTCACAACCCCATGTACGGTATCTGGCGTGCAGGTGCCGATGGCGAGCTGTTGACCCTGATTGGCTCACGCAGCTCTGATTCTGGTGGTAACTCCATGGCACCGGCCATGATGATTGACTCCAGTGTTCGCCCGACCAAAGTGGATCGCCCAAGCGATGTAACCGGGCTGGTGGACACCGGTAAACTTGTGGGTATGCTGGATCAGGCGGACGTGGTGAGCGTTATGGAGTCCATTTCCCGCATCAGTGAGCAGAAAATGGCGGCCCAGGCCATTAATACAACGGTAACCCGGGAGGAAGTCATTCGTGATTTGATCCGCTGTGGTTATGTGAAAAGTGCCGATCTGGCGGATCGTTACGGCAATCCTGCGACACTGAATCCCGAAGGTGATCCTGATATTGTCGGCCCGGCGGGCATTTTCTCGTCGGGTGAATTCAGCGATGGCGAGTTCCGTAAAACCGCCTCAGTGATGAAACTGGTGGTGAACGGGTTTGCAGGCGCAGGCACCGTTACCATGGGCGGCTTCGACTACCATACGGGTGATCGCTCAACCGGTGAGAACCGCGACTTGCGTGCTGGCCGTTGTATGGGGGCATGCATTGAGTACGCTCACAGAGTCGGCGTGCCGCTGTTTCTGTACGTGTTCAGCGATGGTTCGGTCGCGAGTAACGGCATGATTGATGATTCTGTCGACGGGCGTGGCAAAGGCGTCTGGACCGGAGATAACTCGTCCACCGCTGCTTCGTTCTTTCTGGTATACAGCCCCAATGGACGTGCAAGCATGACCGGCGCGCTCCCTGGCCGCCAGATCGGTTGGTTCCGGGGTGACGGTTCGGTAGAAACCGCGTCCAGCCCTGCGGCCAACAACCCTAACTTGCTGGTTGAGACTGTGGTGCTGAATTACATGGCTCTGCACGGGCAACAGAGCAGTTTTAGTACAGCATTCCCAGGGCATGGGTTGGGTGGCAGCAGTGCCCGCGACGGGCTCACAGTATTCCAGACTCTGCCGGGCATTGTTGGCGGTGTGATGACGTAATGCATTGATAACGTAAGACATATAGAGGAAAAGGCCGGTACAGCGTTACCGGCCTTTTTTTATTTGGGCAGATTGTACGCAGTGCTTATTGGCAAATCTGATCAATTTTTGTGAGCTTTTGGGCTCTGGACTATAAAAGGAGGTACTTTAGTATCTGATACAGATGTGTCATATTGTCTCAAGGCGTAATGGCTTATACGCAATTGGCAGTCACTACATATAACAATTAGAAATCGAAAAGAGGTTATTCCTATGTCTGTACTTCGGTCGTTGTGCTTGTTGGCTTGTCTGAGTGGGGGCCTGGCTCTGCAAGGCTGCTCTTCGATGCTGCCGGAACCGGATTTTGTGGCCGCCGACCCCGAGAGCCTCAATGAATGGATGGTGGAAGGTCAAGTCACCATCAAAAACGCGTCTGGCAGGCAAAAAGCGTATTTTGAGTATCGTCAGATCGATGGTGGATACCAGATGTCACTACGCCCAGAATCGCCGGTAGGCAAGACCAAGGCGGTTATTTCTGGCTATGAGGGTGAGGCTGAGGCCAGCCTTGAGGTGATTGACCCCGAAGCACGAGAACTGGCCCAGGCCGTTCAGGAATCCCTGCCGATGGACAGCATGGGCTTCTGGCTGCGGGCATTGCCTGCTACAGATCGGGCCGAGCTGACCCAGGATGATGACATCGTCAGCGAGATACAGGAGTCCGGCTGGTCGATAGAATACGATAACTACATGCAGGTGAGTAACTATCGCTTGCCTGATCAAATCTCCCTGCAGAAAAAGAAAACCAGCGTCGAGATGGCGCTGGTTCGCGCGGAGACAGGCTTTCTCAGCAGCCCCTGCCCGGCAGACTTTGACATTGAGGCAAGCAAACAGGGAGCAACCCCGGCGCTGACCTCAGCCTATGCCGTCGCCCACGCGGATACTCGTCCTTATGGCGCGGCGGTGAGTGAATTGGTGCCCCGATCAGGCCAAGCTCCTTTGCCTCGCTGGATCGATGATCTGGACTTCTGCACGCAGCTCTTCAAGGTTCATGGGCGCATCCCTGATCCTCGTATCGGTCTGTATGGCCCGGATTCAATGATGTGGCGCATTACGGGGCCGCTCACACCGGCCGGTATGGGGGCAGGGCGTGCATTGCTGTTGCAAACAGCTCACCCTTGGATCACTGCAGGTATTGATGAGCACTCTATTGTTCGCTACGACCCGCTGGAACGTGCCCGCCGAACCTTCATACATATATCGACTATGGTGTACGGCAGCATGCCCCAGGTGATGGCTTCGGCTAATTTGGTGCACGGTATTCACAAAGAGATCAAGGGCAAGATGCCTTACGATGCGGGGTCATTCCACAAGAGTTCTGAGTATCGGGCTAATGAGGTGGCCGCCATGGTATGGGTTTCGGCTACCTTGTGGGATACCCTGGTTCGCATGTATGAAGAGATAGAAGAGCCACTGACCTATGCCGAGAAAGAGCAACTTTATGAGGAGGCCAAACTATTTAATATGCTGTTCGGTATTCCAGAAGAAGCGATGCCCCGTAACTGGAAAGAATTTGCAGATTATAACGAAACCATGTGGTTAAGCCCGCAACTCACCGTTACCGATAACGCCCGCATCCTGAAGGAAGATTTATTCAACCCAGGTTCAATATTCCTGGCGTTTCCGCTGTGGGTGCAGGAGGTGGTGACGGCAGCGAACCTACCACCGAGCATTCGTGAAGGATATGAAATGGATTATGGCCTGTGGGAGCGTATAAACTACGCGTGGATTTTGCCAGCGGCCAAAGTGTATAACTGGGTGCTACCGAAAGGCATGGGTTACAACCCGGTTTACCACGAAGCACAGGCACGCCTAAAAGGAGAAAGAGTGGGTTGGTATCAGCAGAGCCTGATCAAAGCCGCGGGCGTGGAGCGATTGGTGAATTAGTGTGAGGCAGTTTGTTGGCGTCATTCTGTTTGGGCTGATCTTGAACCTTGCGGTTGTAGCGCAGGGGATGGCATTGGGTATCCCGCAGATTCAGCATCTTAGCAAAGACGATTTTTTGTCGAGCGCATTCAGTGGCGGTGAGCCGGGCTGGAAGATGCTGCGGCTTAATCGTGAACTGAAACAACGGGTACAAGCCATTCTCACCCACCGCTACCCTGCCAGTCGGATTCGTTATTGGCATAAAGATCAACGCACGGCGTGGATCATTGATGAGATTGGTAAGGAGCAGCCCATAACAATCGGGGTGGTGGTGGAGCACGATCGAATTGTGCAGCTGAAAATTCTGGTATATCGGGAAGAGCGGGGAGGAGAAGTGCACCAGGAATTCTTTACTCGCCAGTTCATTAACGCTCAGCGACAGAACGATGGAATCTCCCGGCACATCGATGGCATCACCGGTGCAACCTTGTCGGTGGATGCGGTAACCCGTGTAGCAGCGCTGGCGTTGATGTTGCACCATTCGGTGCACACTCAGTTGGCGATCAATCCGTGATACAGAAAATGACATGGTGGCTGAAATGGCATCGCAGGTTGGGTTTGGCGGTTGTGATCCTTATTTTCATGCTGACGGTTTCAGGAATTCTGATCAATCACAGTCAGTCGTTGGGGTGGCACCATGAGCCAGTTTACGCCCATTGGCTGGCCCGTTTATATGGCATTCCCCCAAGCCGCGTCAGTCAGGGCTTTCCTGTCGGTGAGGCTTGGGTGTCTGAGTTGAATGGCACCCTGTACTTAGATGAATCCGAATTAGTGCGTTGCGATAGACCCATGCTGGGTGCCATGCAGCTTAAAGGTTGGGTTGCCGTGGTGTGTGCTGATTCAATGTGGCTGTTTGAACTGGATGGCGAATTGGTGGAACAGATTCGTGGCGTACCATTTGATGCGCGGCGAATGGGTGTAATCCACGAAGGCGATCTAACCAATATTTTTGTCACTACAGCGGCCGGTTTAGCGCAATTTGATGAACTCAGTGGTAGCTGGATTGACCAGCGTCCGGTGCCGAACATTAATTGGCTGCAGCAAGCACCCTTGCCAGAGCAGCTTGCAGATAGGATTAACAGTCAGGCCCCGATTGCGGGTTTGACTCGGGAGCGTGTGCTACTGGATCTTCATAGCGGGCGTATTCTGGGGAAGGTTGGGGTGTGGATAGTTGATGCCGCTGCAGTGGCCATGTTGATACTGGCGTGCAGCGGGTTATTTGCCTGGTTTGGGCGTTATCGTAGACGGGGCAAACGCAACATTACCTAAAGGCAGGTTTATGCTGCGTCCGGTTTGGAATGGCGTTCATGCAGGAAGCGTAATACCTCTGCACGGTAGTGATTGTACTGCGCGTTGTCGGCCAGCTCCAGGCGATGGCGGGGTCGAGGTAAATCTATTTCCAGAATCTCTCCCACGGTGGCTGCCGGGCCGTTGGTCATCATTACAATGCGATCTGAAAGTAACACGGCCTCATCTACATCATGGGTAATCATGATCACGGTGTTGTTCAGCTCTGCTTGTATTTCCATAACGGAATCCTGTAGATGAGCCCGGGTTAGCGCATCCAGCGCACCGAATGGTTCGTCCATCAGTAATACTTTTGGTTTCATGGCCAGAGCGCGGGCAATACCTACCCGTTGCTTCATGCCGCCTGAGATCTCTCCTGGGCGTTTGTGCATTGCGTGATCCATATGCACAAGGTGGAGGTTGTGCTTAATCCATTCGTCCATCTCTTTTTTACTCATGGACTTTTTAAACACCTGCTTTACGGCCAGCTCCACATTTTGATAGGCGGTCAGCCAAGGCAGCAGAGAGTGATTCTGGAACACAACAGCACGCTCGGGGCCAGGCTCGTTTACCTCCGCTCCATCCAGTAGCACGCTGCCTCTGGTCGATACCAGTAAGCCTGCCACAATATTTAGAACAGTGGATTTGCCGCAACCGGAGTGCCCGATCAGGGAGACGAACTCACCTTTGTCTATGTTGAGTGTTACGTCATCCAGTGCTTTGAACGTGCCTTTGGGAGTGTCGAAATCCATGTGCACCTGTTCGATGGTGAGATATCCTCGCATGACTCTTTCCTCGTAATTCGTTTGCGCATTGGCTAATGGATGTTGGCTAGCGGACTATGGCGTCTTTATCCCAAGAGAATGATTTCTGCAGTGACAACATCAGACGATCCAGAATGAAGCCGATAAATCCGATAGTGAACACCGCCACCATAATGCGGCCCAGTGATTGTGAGCTGCCGTTCTGAAATTCATCCCATACAAATTTGCCCAGGCCTGGGTTTTGCGCCAGCATCTCGGCGGCGATCAGCACCATCCAGCCCACACCCAGTGACAGGCGCAGGCCTGTAAAGATCATGGGGATTGAAGAGGGCAGTACAATTTTGATGATTTGGGTGTACCAGTTCAGGCGCAATACTTTCGAAACATTCACCAGATCACTGCTCAATGAGGACACGCCTACGATGGTGTTGATCAGCGTGGGCCATAGGCAACACAGGGTAACGGTGATAGCTGAGTTGACGAATGATTTGGAAAACGCTGGATCTTCGGATGAATAAACTGCGCTTACCACCAGGGTTACGATAGGTAGCCATGCCAGGGGCGAGACGGGTTTAAACAGTTGAATCAGTGGATTCATTGCGGTGTAGATGATTGGGCTTAGTCCGCACAGAATGCCCAAAGGTATTGCAATCAGGCTGGCCAGCAGGAACCCCGCGAATACGGTCTTCAGGCTGGTAAAGATCTGGTCGAAATAGGTTGGCTTACCGGTGTAATCACGGTGCTTTATTACAGCATTCGGGTTTTTGGCCAGTTTCTTGGCGTTACGCTCATCTTGTCTTTCGTAGAACGCGACTTCTTTTACTCGTTCTGCTTTATGTTCTTGCCACAGACCTACGGATTGCTCCCATACGGCAGCAGGGCCTGGCACTTTGCCCAGGCTGGTTTCGATCTGTGATGCAGCCATATGCCATACGCCAAGAAAAACAGCGAAAGCAAACAGTGGTACACCCAGATTGCGGATCAGGTTTTCGAACTGTTCTTTTGGATTTTGCAACGTGAATAACTTCATTATAGACACCAGCCAGGAAAAACCGATTGATTCAAACAGATTCATTACCCGTGCAGCCATTGCGAAAGCCTCCTTTGGTAAAGTTGCCGGGGCGGCATAGTGCTCGCCCCGGTCATGTTGTACTTAGATCTTGTCGGCTTCTTTCAAGCCAATTTTAAACTTGGAGATATATTCGTTAGGTTTGGTGCCGTCGTAAGTAACACCATCGATGAACTCTTTCTGTGGAGGACGGAAGCCGTCTTCGTCCGCCGCAGGGAAGTCGGCTGCCGACATTTTACCTTCAGCGATCAGCAGGTTGGCCGCTTTCATATAAATGTCCGGGCGATAAACTTTCTTGGCGGTTTCCATGTACCAGCTATCCGGTTTGTGATCGGCGATCTGGCCCCAGCGGCGCATTTGCGTCAGATACCAGATCGCGTCGCTGTAGTAGGGGTAAGTTGCGTTGTAGCGGAAGAATACGTTGAAATCAGGCAGCGAGCGCTTGTCGCCCTTTTCGTATTCGAAGGTGCCGGTCATGCTGTTGGCGATAACGTCGTAGTCTGCTCCTACGTAGTTTGATTGAGACAGAATTTTCACCGCTTCTTTGCGGTTTTTGTTGTTGTCTTCATCCAGCCATTTTGCTGCGCGAATCATGGCTTTTACTACAGCAAGGTGTGTGTTTGGGTTTTCGTCAGCCCATTTTTTGCTGACGCCGAATACCTTCTCGGGGTTGTCTTTCCAAATTTCGTAGTCGGTAATGACCGGCACGCCGATGCCTTTAAATACAGCTTGCTGGTTCCAGGGTTCGCCTACGCAATAACCGTAGATAGTGCCAGCTTCAAGGGTGGCAGGCATTTGTGGTGGCGGTGTAACTGACAGCAATGCATCGGCTTGTAGCTGACCTGAGATGTCACCTTTGTGTGGAGCATAAAAGCCCGGATGAATGCCGCCCGCAGCCAGCCAGTAACGTAATTCGTAGTTGTGAGTTGAAACCGGGAATACCATGCCCATATTAAACGGCTTGCCATCGGCTTTGTATTTATCAACGACAGGTTTCAGGTAATCAGCTTTAATCGGGTGAACCGGTTTGCCATTTTCGTGGGGGATGTTCTTTTTCATTTCTTCCCACACAGCATTCGAAACGGTGATACCGTTGCCGTTTAGATCCATGCTGAAGGCAGTAATAATATGCGCTTGGGTACCAAAGCCGATGGTTGCGCCCAGAGGCTGGCCGGCCAGCATGTGTGCGCCATCAAGCTCGCCGGTAATCACGCGATCCAGTAGAATTTTCCAATTGGCTTGGGCTTCCAGTGTGACAAACAGGCCTTCGTCTTCAAAGAAACGCTTTTCGTAGGCGATTGCCAGAGGGGCCATATCGGTGAGCTTGATGAAACCAAATTTGAGATCTTCTTTTTCTAACTCAAGTTCTTCTGCTTGCGCTGGCGTTACCATCATGCCGCTGGCCGCTGCGCCAATCAGTAAGCTTTTGGCTAAGTTTTTCAGGGAGAACACTTTGCGCCATTTCTTTCTGGACTCTTTCATCTTTAACTCCAAATTATGAACGTGGTTCGAATCAACAAGTACCGAAGCTCCTGGCAAGAGGTGTTTCAACTTGCGTGCCAAGTTGCAGAAATAATAAAAATGGAGGGATGACTGCGGTTAAACGCAGTTTTTGTTTTAATTTGAAGCAGAAAAATTCAGGTGTGCACCGAACTAATGCTTGATGGCTTTGGGTGTTGGTGAAATGGTGAAACAAAAATGGGCCATAAATTGGCCCATTTTTTCATTTGTGCTCTGATATGGTTCCAAGCTGCCCCATTAGGGGTGGATTTGGCACTCTACTACCCGAACCATGCTCTTTGCCGAGGGTTTTCTGCCGACGGGTGAAAATCGGGGGATGGCCAACTGTTCTCGGAACTGTTCAGGATGGTGCACGGTCACCTGGCTGAAGCCGCAGTCTTTGAATCCCTGTTCGATTTGGGCTTTACCTTTAAAGTGCAGATTGACATGGGCGCGGGTTGCTAACGAAAGCATACCGGCACCTACCTCAATCAGTGGCAGCCAGTTCTGTTTGGGTTTGGGCACCAGATCGGTAATGTACCAAGCTTTGGGGAAGCTCTTACCCAGTTGTGCCAGCTTGCGCCATACCTGACTGATGTCACTTAGGCGAAAATAGTTTACCAGGCCTTCGGTGATGATAATGGTGGGGCGAGTTGGGTCCAGCACTTCGCTCATGATGTAGTCCAGCCCGTGGGGAGCGCCAGACTCAAACACGTCGCACCCTACAACATGGTGATCCGGCCCAAAGCCTTGATGCTGTTGCAACAAGGCTTTTTTACGCTCTGCCATGTGGGGCAGGTCTGCTTCTACGTATTTCAGGTTCGGGTACTTACGTGACAGCTTGTAACCTCTGGGAGAATAGCCGCAGGCGATTTCCAGTATCTGGGTTACCCCCTCGTGCTTGATCAGCCAGTCAATCCGATGATCAATGATATGGTGTCTTTGCAGCAGCATGTCGTGGACAGTCAATCCCAGCAGGGACTGGCTCAGTTTTTCTGCTGGTTGAGCGGCGCTATACAGCAGGCGTGCTTTAGGCGAGGTAAAGAAATGGGCGGACATGCCGTTTTCATACCAGACGTGTCCGGTGAAGAGGGCTGTAAAACTGATACCGGTAGAATCCATAGTTCCCCCTGGAACCTAATGTTGTTTGCAAGGCAGAGATCAGATCAGGCGAATGTGCTCGTCTTCAATATTAAACGGTACAGCTTTAAGCGCTTGGCCTGCACATGGGCCGGCAATGCAGTCGCCGGTTTCGATCTCAAACAGCGCACCGTGGTTGGCGCATTGAATAAAGCGTTTCTCCATATCAAGAAACTCGTCTGGTTGAAACTCCAGAGGTATGCCGATATGAGGACAGGAGTTGATGTAAACGAAGAGCTGGCCGTCTTTTTTTACGGCAAACACGGATTGGCCGTCGATATCAAAACCGCGTGCGCTCTCTTCTTCGATTTCGCTAACTTTGCACAGGACTGTCATTCGGTTTCCTCTCTGCACTGTTGGTCTGGGACGCTGGCAAAAAGGGTAGAACGATAGCCCTATGGGAGTAAACCCCGCGTATACAAAAAAAGTGAATGGAAGGACTTGCATTCGCAAATGATAACTATTATCATTTGTTCCGTGTTGTGAAGAATGTGTTGGGATTAAGTAGTTCGGTGCTGTGTCATGGCCCCTCTCTCCTCTCTACACCTGTATGGCACTGGATTATGAGCCTGCACATTTAACACGCACAATTCGTGGTGCGATTACCGGGGGGGAAACCCCCCGGTTTTTTATTGCCTTCGTTTTTCGGCATAGTTTTCATAGCCCTGTGTAAGCGGCCTCCTTATAATAGCCAGCTCACTTTTTGCTGCGATTCCAATCATGTTCCACACCAGGCCTGTGGCCTTCCTGTTGTTGCTGTTTGGCCTGTTGCTGCTCAGTATTCTGCTTTCCCTTAGCCTGGGCTCCGTTGAGGTGCCTCTCGGGGAGTTGGTGCAGGTAATCATGAACCGACTGGCCGGTAACCCAGAACAGAGCACGGCTGATCTTGTGATTTGGCAGATTCGCATGCCCCGTGTGTGCCTCAGTGTGCTGGTGGGGGTGTGTCTGGCGTTGTCGGGTGCCATGGTGCAAGGGTTGTTCCGAAACCCGCTGGCCGATCCCAGCTTGATTGGTGTGTCTGGTGGTGCTGCAGTGGGGGCCGCTTTGGCTATCGTGTTGGGCGCCAGTTTTTCTCCGTTCGCTGCCAGTTGGAATCTGCCTGTCTTTGCTTTTCTGGGGGGAACCCTGGTGACGGCATTGGTTTATCGTCTTGGGGTTGGGCCAATGGGAACCTCGGTGGCCACTATGTTGTTGGCCGGTGTAGCGATTAATGCCATGACCAGTGCCTGTATCAGTTATCTGGCCACCACGGCTGAAGATGTCAGGCTGCGCAATCTGGTGTATTGGCTGATGGGCAGTTTTAATGTGGCCTCCTGGGAGAAGGTGCTGTGGGTGGCGCCGTTCACGCTGTTGTCTTTGTTGATGATTCCTAAACTCTGGAAAGGCCTGAATGCCCTGTTGTTAGGTGAATCGGAGGCGCGTCATTTGGGGGTGGTGGTTAAACGTCTGCGGCTGTGGGTGATTCTGCTGGCTGCATTGGCAGTGGGAGTGTCGGTGGCGGCGGTAGGGGTTATTGGATTTGTTGGATTGGTGGTGCCCCATATCGTGCGCTTGATGTTGGGCCCTGATCACCGCTGGCTATTACCAGGGGCTGCGTTGCTGGGGGCCACTCTGTTGAGCCTGGCGGACCTGGCAGCGCGCACGGTGGTGGAACCGCTGGAGTTGCCGGTAGGTGTGCTGACGGCGGTGCTGGGTGCTCCGTTTTTCTTGTTTTTGGTGGTGCAGCGTCGGCGAGGGCAGTTGTATGGGCTCTGACATTGTATTGGCCATGGAGTCGCTGGGCTATTCTGTGGGTAAGCGTGAGCTGTTGCGTGATATCCATATGCAAATCAGTAACGGTGAATGCGTGGCGGTGGTGGGGCCGAACGGGGCGGGTAAGAGTACCTTGTTTCGTTTGTTGTCCGGTGAGTGGGCACCCCACAGCGGCCATATTCTGTTTAATGGTGCTCCTCTGCGGCAATGGTCGCTGGATCAGTTGGCCCGGGTGCGGTCGGTGATGCCTCAGTCCTCTTCTCTTAGTTTTCCCTTTCTGGTGCGGGATGTGATTATGATGGGGCGTATGCCTCATGACAGTGGTCGCGCACAGGATGAGGCCATTGTAGATGAGGTCATGGAGGTGTGTGATGTGCAGCGTCTGGCTCATCGCCATTATACCGACTTGTCTGGTGGCGAGCGGCAGCGGGTACAGTTAGCCAGGGTGCTGGCGCAGATCTGGCAGCCGGTGGATCTGGGACAGCGTTTGCTGCTGCTGGATGAGCCTACTTCGGCACTGGATCTTTCCCATCAACTGGATTTGATGCAGCTGGTGCGGGATGTCTGTGGTAAGGCGGTTACTGTGTTGGTGATCGTGCACGATTTGAATCTTGCCGCGCGGTTTGCTGATCGCGTGATGATGTTGCATAACGGTGCAGCTGTGGCGCTGGGCACCCCGCAGGAGGTGATGCGGCCGGATCTTATTGAATGTGTGTTTAACGTGAAAACCCAGGTTATAGAGCATCCGCTGTACGGATGCCCCTTGGTGGTCAGTTAACGCTGGGTCAGCAGGCGTCTTATCAGGCTGTTGTCTTTATCCCGCTTGCGCACTTCCCTCAGTTTGCTCAGTTCGGCTTCAATGGCTTGCATGGTTTTGTAGCGCAACTGCCACTGCATTTCTTTATCGTTCTCCATGCCTAAAAATGCGCTGCTGTCTATTGGCTTACCGAATGAGAAATAGAATTTCTCTGGCCGTGGCAGGATGGTGGGGCCTATGCCTTTGCACAGTGGCATGATCATGTCGCCGCCCCGCAGGATGTCGTTTTTATCATGCTTGAGCAGCCAGCGCCCCAAGGGGTTCTGCATAACATCGTAGGCATCTACTACGATGTCCAGTGCGTCATCGGCACCCAGGGCTGCCACTGGAATGATGGGGTATTGGTATTTCATGGCCATATGGGCGAACCCAGTGCGGGTTTTCCAGGTGAGTTTGTGCTTTTCTCCCCTGCGTTTGGCCACTTCGCGGCCTCCGCCGGGGTAGACAAGTATGTGCTCGCCCTGTTCCATCAGTTGGGCGCAGTTTTCCCGCGTACCGGCAACGCTGCCGCCACGTTTCAGCATCTTGCCCCAAAGTGGAATTTTGAAATGAAAGTGATCCCCTAACGCTCGCAGTACGATGCCTTTTTCTTCGTACATTTTCTCGTACAGCAGGGGGCCGTCCAGCATGCCATATAAGGTGTGATTGCACACGTACAGTGCCGGTTTCAGTGGATCAACATGGTCCAGTCCCTGAAATTGAGGGTTGAAGTAAAAACGCGTCAAGCGATTGGCTGCTTTTACGGTTCGCAGTGGAGGTGGTGTGAAGCTCGAGGCTTTTGCCAGTGCTTTTACTTCTGCGTTCATGTTGACCTACTTCCTGAAATAGCCAAACAAGGTCACCGTTTGGTGTGGGTGACCTGCGGTGAGTGATCCGTTATGAATCGTGTGCTGCCGTGACCTTGTGATTAAGCGCGACTATCTGACGCGCCATGTTTTCCATCAGGCTCAAACAGATGCGCGGATGGGTTTTGATCATGGTTTCAAATTGGTTGCGAGGCACTACCATCACCAGGCACCGGCTGTCGGCAACCACGCTGGCAGTGCGGGGGCTGTTGGTGAGCAGGGACATGGCTCCGAAAATTTCATCCTCTAGCACTTCGCCTACTTTGATGCCTTTTACGAATACTTCGGCATGGCCTTCCACAATGGAGTACACCGTGTCGGATTCGGTGCCTTCTTTAATGATGGTTTCCCCTGCGGCATAGGTTTGAAAGCCCAGGGAGGCTTTATCGGTAGGGGTATCCAGCGAGGCAATGACCGCGGAATGGCGTGCGCACTCGGCCAGCAGATAATCACCCCACTGGCGTGCTTTGGTGGTGTTTTCCATCGCGGCCTGCCACAGGGCTTCTCGATCGAAGGGGCGCAGAATCACCGGGGATTCTGCGTAAAACTTGGCGCGGGGCATGCCTTCTACGATTTCCAGGCCGATGATATCCCCTTCATCGTAGTGAAAGAGGGTTTTGCCTTCCTGTTCGTGCCCGACCGCGCCCTGTTCGATGACGAAAGCCCGGTTCTGGTTGCTGCCTTCAGCGAACAAGTCATCGAATGTTTCGTAGGTGAGCTGGTCGCCCAATGAGGGGATGCCTTCCAGAGCCGTGCTAAGCAGCTCTTTGCAGTGGTTGTCCGTCTTTTCAAACAGCTCGGTGAAGTTGGACTCTAGAAACATGTATGTGCCCGCTTGTGTCAACAGGTTGAATCAGTAACCGTCAGTCATGGTTACGCCAGTCTATTGATTATGTGGTGAATCAGGGTGGCGAACGCTCGACTGTTTCTAATTTTCAGCATGGGCCGGGGTTGCCAGCTTGGACTGAATCGCTCATTAAAGTGTAGCCAAAGATGGGGGAGGGTGAGAGATTTCTGTATCTGCTCACCCAAATCCTTATTACAGCAAGGGTTTATGCTGCTCCGGCTTGAGGCGGGGGCCAAACTGGGTGACCAGTTGAGCTGCGGCGCGGGTGGCCAGCTGGCCTGCCTGTTGGTAGCCCAGGCCGTGGGTCAGGCCGTAGAGGAAGGCCCCGGCGAACATGTCGCCAGCGCCATTGCTATCAACCGCTTGCACTGCGGTGGCAGGCACTTTCAGGGTGTTGTTGCCATCAAATAGCAGGGCACCCTCGCTGCCCAGGGTGATGGCGAAGCTTTTGGCGATCGATTTGAGGGCTTCGGCGGCCGCTTCTATGGTATCGGTACCAGCCCAGGTGAGGGCTTCTTCCCGGTTGCAGAACAGCAGGTCGACGCCATTCCCCAGCATTTCTGCCAGGCCGTCTTTAAAGAAATTGACCATATTGGGATCGGAGAAGGTGAGGGCGGTTTTGATGCCTGCCTGTTCTGCGATCTGTCGGGCCTTGATGGCGGCAGCGCGACCACTGGGGGAGGTGACCAGATAGCCTTCCAGGTATACGTAATCCGAGGTTTTGATCGCCTCTTCATGCAGCTCTGCCGTGGATACGGTTTCAGAGATGCCCAGGTGGGTGTGCATGGTGCGCTCTGCATCGGGGGTAATCATAACGATACATTTGCCGCTCACGCCGGCTTCTCGCTCATGGTGCAGGTTGGTGTCTACCCCAGCGGCTACCAGATCTTGTACGTAGAAGTCACCGGCGGGATCATTGGCTACTTTGCATGAGTAGAAAGCATTGCCACCAAAGTGACTGACCGCAATGATGGTGTTTGCTGCCGAACCGCCGCTGGCCATTTTTCCGCTGTGACCTGCCAGGGCTTCGTACAGGGCCTGTTGCTGATCTTTATCTACAAGAGTCATCACCCCTTTGTCGATGTTCATTTTGTTCAGAAACTCGTCGTCGATGGCGAATTCCATATCGACCAGAGCATTACCAATGGCGTAGACGTTGTATTTATTCATGGGAATGGCTACCTGTTATCTGGGGCTTCAATTACTTAGGGCGTATACTACCGGCCTTTTCGTTAAAAATCAGGTTTGCAAAAACCGTTCGATCAGTATTCCGAGGTAAGTGACCGGTGTCAGGTAAACGTAGTCAACCCCCGTCAACGAATAAACCCAAAAAGCGACCCGCTGGTAAGGCTGCAAAAAAGCCTGCCGGTGGTGCTAAAAAACCGTCGTCGACTAGGAAGCCTTCTAACAAGAAGGCAGCCCCTAAGCGCAAGCAGCCGGTATCCATCATGCGGCGTGTGTGGCCGCTGCTGTGGAAGTTCGCTTTGGTCGGTGCTTTGCTGCTGGCCATGGGGGTTATTTATCTGGATGCGGTGATTACTGATCATTTCGAGGGTAAGCGCTGGTCGATTCCTGCCAAGGTGTATGGCCGCCCACTGGAATTATACGATGGCATGCCCCTTACCGATGTTCAGCTCGCCTTTGAACTGAGCCTGCTGAACTATCGCCATGTCTTTGAAAGCCCCGGCCCTGGCAGTTTTTCCAGTGGTAATAATCGTTACGAAATTGCCACTCGTGGATTTGATTTTTGGGAGGGGGCGGAGCCTGCCCGGCGTGTAACGTTCAGTATTCGCCAGGGGCGTGTCAGTGGATTGAAAGTGGCGGGGCAGAGCGGTGGTATTGTGAGGATGGAGCCTGCGCTGATTGGTGGCATCTACCCTGCTCATAACGAAGACCGTGTACTTGTGAAGCTGGATCAAGTGCCCAAGCAGTTGTTGCAGGCATTACTGGCGGTGGAAGATCGTGAGTTCTTTGAGCATTTTGGTATCTCGTTCAAGGGTATTGCCCGAGCCCTCTATACCAACCTGGCGTCGGGAGAAGTGCGGCAGGGTGGTAGTACACTGACTCAACAGCTAGTGAAGAACTTCTATCTTACCAGTGAGCGCTCCCTCAGTCGCAAAGCCACCGAGGCGGTGATGGCCGTGTTGCTGGATCTGCATTACGAGAAAGTGGATATTCTTGAAGCCTATTTGAACGAGGTGTATTTGGGGCAGGCGGGTAAGCGGGCGGTACACGGGGTTGGATTGGCCAGCCTTTATTACTTCGGGGTGCCTCTGCGGGAGCTCAATACCGAGCAGATCGCGCTGTTGGTGGGGGTGATTAAGGGCCCTAGCTGGTATGACCCGCGACGTAATCCACAGCGGGCACTGGAACGCCGTAATCAAGTACTGCAAATTATGCTGCAGCAAGGTGTGCTGGATCAGCGCGCTTACGATCAAGTGGTCAATAAACCGTTAGGTGTCATTAAAAAGCCTCTGTATGAAGATGCACGTTATCCTGCGTTTCTGGATTTGATGAAGCGTCAGTTAAGGCAGGATTACCGCGACGAAGATTTACGCACCGAAGGTTTGCGTATCTTCACAACATTAGATCCATGGGTACAGGAAAGCCTTGAGCAGGCCGCGCAACAACAGATTAAGCACCTGCAAAATGGCTACGGAAAATCACTGCAGGAGCTGCAGGTGGCAGGGCTGTTTACCGCCAGCAATACCGGTGAGGTGGTGGCCGTTATCGGTGGGCAGGCAGTGCGCTATGAAGGTTTTAACCGTGCGCTGGACGCGTACCGGCCAATTGGCTCATTGGCCAAGCCTGCGGTGTATCTGGCGGCGCTGGAGCAGGGCTATCACCTTGGCCAATTATTGCAGGATGAACCGCTGGAGCATGTTCTGCCTAACGGCAGCGTTTGGTCACCGCAGAACTTCGAAAAGGAAAGCCACGGTGAAGTGCCGTTGGTGCTGGCGTTAGCGCATTCCTATAACCAAGCCTCTGCACGTTTGGCATTGGATGTCGGCATTCATCGTGTGGTGGATGTAATGCATCGGCTGGGCGTGAATAAAAAGCTGCCGGAACTGCCATCCTTATCGCTGGGGGCGGTTAGCCTGTCGCCCTATGAAATCACCCAAATGTATCAGACCATCGCCACCGAGGGATTTGCAACGCCCCTGCGCACCATCCGTTCTGTACTGACAGCAGATGGGCAACCGCTGCAACGTTATGAGTTGGAAGTGGAACAGCGTTTTTCCAGTGCCGATACCTATCTGCTCACCTACGCCATGCAGGAAACCATGCGATCCGGCACTGGTAAATCCGTTAGCCGTTGGCTCTCACCCGATCTGAAGTTGGCGGGCAAAACCGGAACCAGCGATGATCAGCGTGACAGTTGGTTTGCCGGTTTTAGCGGTAATTACCTGGGTGTGGTGTGGATGGGTATCGATGACAATAAGCCTACGCCTCTGACTGGGGCCACAGGAGCCCTGCCGGTATGGGCCAATACCATGGCATCTTTGCCCCAGATCGCCCTGGAGACGCCGCTACCGGCCGATGTCGATTGGTATTGGATTGATCCTGTGCAACAGGCTCAGACCTCGGCCCACTGCAGCAACGCCTTGTATTTACCATTGCGGCAGGATACCGTGCCAGACCAACGTGTGACCTGCGGCACCGGTGGCCGCGTGTTGAACTGGTTTAAGCGATTAATGCGATAAGTGCAGTTAAAGCAACGAGAGTGTCTAGAGCGATGAACATGATCATACCAAGAATCATATTGTGCATGTTGGTATTGGCCCTGGCTGCCTGTACGGTGCGGACAGTGTCCACCGACATCAGTGACATTGATCTTATTGAAAGTGAATCCAGCCTGCGCACAGGTGTCCCGGCTGCCGATGATTTATTGAATCAAGCAGAAGATGCGCGCCGGGCTGGAGATTACTCGGCTGCAGTGAATCATCTTGAGCGTGGCATTCGTATGGCACCCCGTTCGCCTTCACTCTATCTTGCGCTGGCCAAAACTCGGCTGGCGATGGGGCAATATGGCAGTGCGACACAAATGGCCCAGCGCACGGTTTCATTGCTGCCCGCCAAACCCCGAGGTGCTGAGCAAACTGCCAAAGCGGAGGCGTGGATCGTCATTGCGCAGGCGCGCGAAAAACAAGGTGATTTTGATGGAGCGGAACGCGCCCGCGCAAGTGCGCAGGCGGTTTGGTGAGCCGTTAAGCCTTAGGCTTCTTCTTGTATCCGCCTTTTTTCGCAGGAGGTTGATCGCCGGAGCGAGCTTTGTCCGCAAACGGCTTCTTGTCGCCAAAGGATTTTTTATCGCCAAACTTCTTCTTGTCGCCGAATTTCTTTTTGTCGCCAAAAGCCGGTTTGTCACCGAACTTACCCTTGCCACCACTTTTGGAAGAAGGCTTACCTGAATCTCTTCGTGGTCGGCTGCTGGCTGGGGCGGCGTCAGGGCTTTCTTTGCCAAAGCGCGTAATGCGAATGGGGGTGCCACGTACACGGATTTTCTTCATCTGGCTGAACAGCTCTTTCGGCATGCCGGAGGGCAAGTCCACCGTAGAGAATTCATTGCGCAGGATGATGTCGCCGATGTAGTTGCTTTCGATGCCCGCTTCGTTGGCGATAGCGCCCACGATATCCCGTGGGGTAACACCGCCACTGCGGCCCACTTCAATACGGAAACGTTCCATTTCCACATCCGGGAACTCTTGCAGTTGGCTGGGGGTGATGTCGATAGGCGATTCATCTTCACGCAGTTCGCCGCGCCGACTTTGGCCTCTTTCTCCCCTTTCTCCATCGTTGCGCTCGCGTTTGCTTTCGCGGGCTTGCTTGATCTCTTCTTTGGGCTCCAGAGGATGATCGTTGTGCAGCATGTTGATAAGCGCGGCGGCCAGCAGTTCTGGCTCTATTTCCAAGTCGTGGCAGCATTGCTCTACCACCGATTGAATCAGGGCTGATGGTGTCTTGGCGGCCTCTTGAGCCACCTGCTGCTTGAATCGCTCAACCCGCTGTTGCAACACAACATCGTTGTTGGGGATCTGGGCACGGGTGATCTTCTGTTTGGTGTGGCGCTCAATGGTTTGCAGCAAGCGGTTTTCGCGATGGGTTACAAACAATACGGCTTCACCGCTGCGTCCGGCACGGCCAGTTCGGCCAATGCGGTGTACGTAGGATTCGCTGTCGTGGGGGATGTCGTAGTTCACCACGTGACTGAAGCGATCCACATCCAGGCCTCGAGCCGCCACATCGGTTGCCACCAGAATGTCGAAACGGTTCTTTTTCAGGCCAATGATGGTTTTTTCTCGCTGGCTCTGGCTGATGGCACCGTGAATGGCTTCGGCGCGGTAGCCCCAGGCGTTCACTTTTTCGGCTACTTCGCTGGCACCTTCACGGGTGCGTGTAAACACAATCACCGCGTCCACTTCACGGGTTTCCAGGTAACGGCGCAGGGCCTCCGGCTTTTGGCGGCCATCCACCAGCCAGTAGCTTTGGTCAATGCGCTCAACCGTGGCGGTTTTGGCTTTGATGTTCACATGCTGAGGATTTTTCAGGTACTTATCAGCAATACGTTTGATGGGGGCAGGCATGGTGGCAGAAAACAGGGCGGTCTGCTGCTCACCAGAGCAATGGCTCAAAATGTCTTCTACGTCGTCGATAAAGCCCATGCGCAGCATTTCGTCGGCTTCGTCCAGCACCAGTGTTTTTACTTCACTGATATCCAGGGTGCCGCGACGCAGGTGATCCAGCAGACGTCCGGGTGTGCCAACGACTACTTGCACCCCTTGCTTTAACAAGTTGAGCTGAGGACGGAAATCCTGGCCGCCGTAGATCGGGGCAATACGGAAACCTTTGCGATAGCGGGCATAGCGCTGAAAGGCTTCTGCCACTTGAATAGCCAGCTCACGGGTAGGCGTCATGATCAGCGCTTGCGGCTTTTTGCTGTCGTCATCGAGTTTGGCCAGCAGCGGCAGAGCAAAGGCCGCTGTTTTACCGGTGCCGGTTTGCGCCTGCCCAATAAAGTCCGCACCGCTCATGAACACCGGGATACTGGCTGCCTGGATAGGCGAAGGCGATTCGTAACCCAGCTCGCTCAGGGTTTTCAAAACGAAATCGGGCATACCCAGCTGTTCAAAGCTGGTGGTTTGTTCGGTGTCGGACATGGGGCGCGGCCTGTGTGTGAGCTACTTACTATTAACTATATAGAAGGGATGTAGCAGAATTCAAAGAGGGCGCGATTATACGCGCATTGATCAAGGAACTGAAATGAATTCTGTGCAAAGTTGCGTCAGTTAGTGCTGGTTAAGTGTTAAATTAACCCAATAATCAGTAACTTCGGTGATTTATAGCTGCCACAACGGCAGTCAAGGGCAGGCTATGTAAATCAAGGGGTTGTGTCGATTCAAGGGATTGACAACAATAGGCCTTTACTCGTTATTGGGGCGGTTAGTTGAATCAAGCACAGCATCGACTTGCATTGCCGGAAGGCACAGAGCTGCATTGGTATCGTATTCGGGGGGTGCTGGGGAAGGGTGGGTTTGGGATCACCTACCTGGCGCAGGATACAAATCTGGACCGGCCCGCAGCGATCAAGGAGTTCTTGCCAACGGAATTTGCCACCCGTGATGCCGACCATTCGGTGCATCCCGATTCAGCGCAGCATGAGGAGTTGTATCGCTGGGGGCTGAACCGGTTTATCGAAGAGGCTCGCCTGCTGTCCCGCTTTGAACACCCTAACATCGTGCGTGTTCATACGGTATTCGAAGAGAATAACACCGGTTATATGGTGATGGCTTATGAAGAGGGGCGCAGCCTTAAGGCACTGTTGAATGAGCGCTCGACTTTGGATGAAAGCACATTGCTGGGGTTGCTGTTGCCTGTGCTTGAGGGGTTGGAGCAGGTTCATCAAAAGCAGTTTATCCATCGTGATATCAAGCCGGACAATATTTATGTGCGAGACGATGGCTCGCCCGTATTGCTGGATTTCGGTTCTGCCCGACAGTCGGTGCCCGGTGAAAGCCGTACGCTGACTACGATGGTGTCCCCGGGGTACGCGCCTTTTGAACAATATCACCCCAAGGGCGAGGATCAGGGCCCTTGGACCGACATCTACAGCCTTGGGGCAACGCTGTTTAGAGCTATTAGCGGCGTGAACCCGGTGGATGCGGTAACCCGCAGTCATGCTTTGCTGGGAGGCAAACCAGATCCGCTGCCGGTGCTGAGGCCGGCCGCACACGAGGGATATTCGCCTGCACTACTGGCCGCGGTGAATCACGCATTGTGCTTTCAACCCAATGATCGCCCCCAAACCATTGCCCAGTGGCGGCAGGAGCTGCACTCAGGGGATGCGACCGTGGTGGTGCCCCGCAGCAACAAGGTGCAAGCAGAGATTACCCCAAGCCCCGGCAGCAATAAAAGGCACCCGTTACTATGGTTGGGCGCTTTGGCCCTATTAAGCACCGTGCTGCTTGGGTATGGCTGGATGACGCTGAACTCGGTGCCGGTGGTGTCGCATAAGCAACCGGTTACGGCGGATACCAATGCAATTTCACCCTCGCCATCCCCTGCGCCTAAGGCAGAGTCAACCGAGACAATGTTGGCGCAACATCAAGCAGAGCTGCAGCAGCGTGAGCAACAAGAAATGGAACGTAAGCGCCAGGAGGAGCAAGAGCGCCAAGCAGAAGCAATACGGATAAAGCAGGAGTTGGCGCGGCAGGAAGAGCAAGCCAGGGCACGGGCATTGAAGCAGCAGCAAGAAAAACTGCAGCAAGAAAAGCAAAAAGAAATCGAGCGCAGCATTGAAACTTCAGCCGCCGCCATAGCGCAGCGGCAGGCGCAAAAACAGGATGTGTACCCTTTTGCCGAATGGCCCCAAGCCAAGCCGCTACAGAGTCAGGTGAGCGTGAATGTGGCGGCATCTGATAAGCGCTGGACCAGTGCCGGGGTGATGGTTGAGCGTGGCAGGCAATATCGTATTGTGGCGAATGGGCAATGGCAGCTGGGCGCGTTATGCAAAGCCACCGATGCCACCGGGCAGGGCATGTATACCTTAGCGTGTTGGGATGGTGGCGGCCAGACCGTGGCAGGTTATCCTCACGGAGCACTGATCGCCAAAGTGGGCAAGAACGCGTTGGCTTTTTATGTGGGGCCGGAGTTTGAGTTTACTGCGCCACTGGATGGCCCGTTGTACTTTATGGTAAACGAGGCTGCACCATTCTTTGGTGACAACAGCGGTGCTTTGAGCGTTGTTGTTTCAACAGAGAACTAAGTTGCATAATAAAGCTAACCCTCCTCAGCTGCTGCGCTCCTTAGGCCAGGTTGTTTTTTGTGTCACTCCTAACCCTGGACCATCAAAGCGCGTTGCTTTATAAAAATATAAACCAAATCAAGCGCCGCACCGTATTAATGACATTCCTTGGCTTTGCCGTTACACTCAATTTACTTTGCGCTTTTCTAGTTTGTTTTTCTTTATTAAGGCCAATGGTTTCGCACTGAGAATTGTTAAATTTTTTGGGCACTCTGCTGTTGGCGTATATATCATCGGCTGTTATCAATATTGTAGCCGCTCATATTACTTCTCCTAGACCTCCCATATTTCTCCTCACTCAACTAATCGAGCCCCTTATAGGCCTCGGGAGTCACATGACTGTATCCATCAGAGCAGTACTAACGATTTTTGCATCTACCGTATTAACGACCTCAATTATTCTACCCACCATAGCTGACGCGCAAGAGACCGAGCCTGGCACCGAGCTTTACTTAGACCCCGGTCAGGGCAACTGGGAGCAAGGCAGCGAGGCATACTGCGGCCTCGACCTCAGCAAACTACAAGATGATGATATCGACAAGTATGCGATCTTCCGGCATGGCAAACTTTGCTATCAGAAGGGCAACAACTTCGGCGGACCAATGTTTTCCGGCACCAAGACACTCGGAGCGGTGATGCTTGGTCGGGCCGCCTACCTTACGCGCAACATTCCACGCACTGGCCACGCTACGGGTACCATCTCCCACGACGACCGGGCCCTTGATTGGCTCGATCATGTCAGCTTTCACCCGGATGCCACCCTTTCGCACGTGATGTCGATGGTGGCCCATGATGAAAACCGTTTTGCGCAGCCCCCTGAACCAGTCAGCGACAACCTTGTTATGAACTACGGCGATTGGGACTACGACACTGTCGGCGCGGTGCAGATAAACGAACTGCTCGACGTGACCTACCAGGCCGTGAGGCAGACGCGCTGGTGGCGCGCCGATCCGTGGTCATTTGTTGAGGACGAGATCTTCGATGAGATGGGTATGGACGATTCTAACTTTGACGCTGTACCAACAGGGCTCGCCAGCGGCTGGTGGTCGGATCTACACGACATGGGCAAGCTCGGCACACTGCTGTTGCACGACGGCTGGTACGGCGGTAAGCGCCTGCTGTCGCGGGAGTGGGTCTATCGCATGTCACACCCCGCCTTTGAAAACGCCAATACTGGTTACGGTCACCTCACATGGTTGAACCACCGAGGCAATTCAGATGGCACCGGCGGCACCGGCGATGATCCCGATGCGGGAGAAGATATCCGAAAGTACAAGGGCGATTCCTGCGCGCCAGCAGCCGTATGGCCTGCCAGCTCTTTCCCGCACGGCCTTTCGGAGGCGAACAACTGCAACGCGTACTGTGAAGATGATTTGTACCCGGCGGAGTGTATGGTGGCCGCCTGCGCACAGGACGATGACAAGGATGTGGGTGTGTTCGCTGCGCAAGGCCTGAACGGACAGTACATTGTGATGCATCCTGGTCTCGATATGGTCATTGTTGCGCGTCACTTTAACCCCGATCCCAACAATCCAGATTTTCATGGTATGGCTGAACTTTGGAAGGCGGTTCGCCCTGCTCTTACTGCAATCAACGATGACTTTGGGGGCGACGAAGCAGCGTTCTGCGAGGCATATGGCGCGGGTACTTACGCCCCCGATCTGCCAATGCCCCGTCACCTATAAGTGAACGAATTTAACGTGCTGGCCTCATGATCACCGAGCCCGGCACGCTCACTTCTCCCGAACAGGGTGTTAGATTCGATTGTTGGAACAATGGATGACTGATTGAATTACCTGGTAATGACAGGCAGATCTTGAAGGTTTCGGTGGGAAGCAAATGTTGGAGCAAGTTAGAAATGTCACCCCTAATCTAATGTTTCAACTATGTTCGTGCCGATGATGGATATCCGGGTAATGAGGATGCTTGTGGGTGAGTGGAGAGTGGTGGTGTTCATGAGTGTGAGGTTCAGCGCCATCCCACGCAAAATCATGGGAATGTTGATGGTATTCATCATGAGTGTGGGAGTGGCTGTGCGTTAGAGGGTCATGGGTATGAGTGTGAGATTGCTTCTCCGTCAGATGCAGCCACCAGCCGTGGCTGAGGTCAACGCTATTACCCGCCACGAATCTCTTTGATCAGTTCATTGAAAGCGCTTTGATCATCCAGTTGCTGTGGGATCAACTGGTAACGTACTTCGCCCATGGCACCGGCAACGTTTACGTCCAGAATGCGATCTCCGGTCAGTGTTGCCTTCAGGGGGCCTTGCAGGGGTAGGTCCTGGCCTGTGTAAATGCCAGGTGCCTCCTGTTTAAATTGTTTGATGACCACCATGCCGGGTTTTATTTTAAAAATAACCAAGTGGTTCCAGCCTTCGATGGCATAAATTCGCCCTCGGTCAATGCGCACCACTTTGTCCAGGCTGGATATGGACCAAAGCCCGTCTATTGGCAGTGTTTCACCCGGTTTAACGTCTACAATTGACGGCAGAAATGCCCCCACTTCTGGCACTTGCATCGTTTGGGCAAGGCTTTGGTTTGCGGCCATAACGGCGCTGCTCAAGAGTATTAGAATGGTTAAACGCTTCAACATGTTTGTTCTCCCCAAAGAACTTCGATTTTGCAAACCCTAACCAGTCAGTAGGGCAATTTCAAGCCAACCGCCTATGAGCAGTGGCTTAACGGGGAAAGTTGGGGTTAAATTTCGGTAAAATTGAATGTTTTGGTGCCTTAGAGGGAAGGCAGTGGGCAGGAGCGCTGGCACCTTTCGATGCCAGCGGTGTTCAGTTTACCAGCCTTCTACCCCTGCCATGTCTGGCAGTTCGTGGGCGATGCCTTTGTGACAGTCGATGCAGGTTTTCTCTCCGCTGGCCAGTGCGGTGGAGTGTTGATTTACTGCCCGTTTGCCTTGCTTGGTGAAATCCATGTATTCGAAGTTGTGGCAGTTACGGCATTCCAGTGAGTCGTTGGCTTTGAAGCGTTCCCACTCATGTTCGGCCAGCTCACGGCGCTTGTCTTCGAATTTTTCACGGGTGTTAATGGTGCCAAAGATTTTGCCCCATACCTCTTTGGATGCCTGCATTTTGCGAGCGATCTTGTCTGTCCACTCGTGGGGTACATGGCAATCAGGACAGGTTGCACGTACACCGGATCGGTTATTAAAGTGGATGGTGCCCCTTAGTTCCTGGTACACGTTGTTGCGCATTTCGTGGCAGGAAATGCAGAACTCTTCGGTGTTGGTCAGTTCCAGGCCGGTGTTAAAACCACCCCAGAACATGATACCGGCAATGAAGCCACCTGCAGTCAGGAACGCAAGGCTGAAGTGCTTACTTGGGCGCCACAGAATGCGCCAGTAACCTTTTATCCAATCTATCATGTCAGGCTCCCGTTACTTGCCGGATTCTTTCAGGATCTGATCGATATCCTTGAATTGATTTTCCACCAGAGGGCGGGCGTCGCTTTGTTGAACATGGCACTGATTGCAGAAGTAACGGCGTGGCGATACGTCTGCCAGGAAGTTACCATCACGATCCATGTAATGGGTGACGCTGATCATCGGTGCCTGTGCATCTTCTGCACGCTTGCGGGCGTGGCAGGACAGACACTTGTTCACTTTCAGATCCACCTGGTATCCCTGGATGTTGTGAGGGATCACGGGGGGCTGCATGGGATAGTTCCGGTGCCGCTTTACATCATCTTTCATGGGTTTGGCGGTGACGGGGGCTTCTCCCTGTTGGTTTAACGCCGCGTTACCCCGCAAAGTAGCGATGTTTTCTTCCGCAACGCCTGATAAGGGCGTTGCGAGGGAGCACAGGGCGATGATGGCAAATGCTATTAATCGGTTCATGGTCATGTTCCCCCTCAGGCCTTCACTATTTTCACGGCGCATTTCTTAAAGTCAGTCTGTTTGGATATTGGGTCTGTCGCATCCAGGGTGACTTTGTTGATCAGCTGGCTGGCATCGAACCAAGGTACAAACACCAAGCCTTTGGGTGGCTTGTTGCGGCCACGGGTTTCTACTCGAGTGCGAATTTCACCTCGACGTGACACCACTTTGACTTCGTCGCCACGACGCAGGCCTCGCTCTTCAGCATCATCCGGGTGCATAAAACACATGGCATCCGGGAACGCTTTGTAGAGTTCCGGTACGCGCTGTGTCATGGAGCCTGAGTGCCAGTGTTCCAGTACGCGTCCGGTGGACAGCCACAGGTTGTATTCGTCATCCGGGGATTCTGCCGGTGGCTCGTAGGGCAGGGCGAAGATAACGGCACGGCCATCGGGTTTGCCGTAGAACTCAAAGCCTTTGCCGGGTTTAACGTAGGGATCGGAGCCTTCACGGAAACGCCATTTGGTCTCTTTTCCGTTCACCACTGGCCAGCGCAGGCCTCGTACTTCGTGATACACGTCAAAGTCAGCCAGATCGTGGCCATGGCCGCGACCGAACTTGGCGTATTCTTCAAACAGGCCTTTTTGCAGGTAGAAACCGAAGTGTTCGGATTCATCATTGCTGTGGCCTTCTTTGATGTCGGATACCGGGAACTTGTTTACCGCGCCGTTGGCAAAGAGCACCTCAAATAAGGTTTTGCCTTTGTACTTGGGGTTTTTGTCGAGGACTTCTTTGGGCCAGACTTCGTCGGTTTTGAAGCGTTTGGAGAACTCCACCAATTGCCACAGATCGGAACGGGCCTCGCCCGGAGCCTTGATCATCTGATGCCAGAACTGGGTGCGTCGCTCTGCGTTGCCGTAGGCACCTTCTTTTTCAACCCACATGGCGGTCGGCAGAATCAGGTCAGCTGCCTGGGCTGTTACGGTTGGATAGGCATCGGACACGATGATGAAGTTATCCGGGTTGCGATACCCCGGATACGTTTCTTCGTTCATGTTGGCTGCAGCTTGCAGGTTGTTGTTGACCTGAATCCAGTACACGTTGATTTTGCTGTCTTTCAGCGCGCGGCTTTGTGCCACCGCGTGCAGGCCGGGTTTGGCGTTCAGTATGCCTTCCGGCAATTGCCAGTTTTTCTCTGAAATGGCGCGGTGCTCTGGGTTTGCAACCACCATGTCTGCAGGCAGGCGATGGCTGAAGGTGCCCACTTCGCGAGCGGTTCCGCAGGCCGATGGCTGGCCTGTGAGGGAGAACGGGCTGTTGCCGGGGGTGGAGATTTTCCCGGTGAGCAGGTGGATGTTGTAGATCAGGTTGTTGGCCCAGACGCCGCGGGTATGTTGGTTGAAACCCATGGTCCAGAACGATACGACTTTGGTTTTTGGATTGGCGTACAGTTCTGCCAGGTCATTGAGTTGTTTTTCGGACAGGCCAGACAGTTTGCTGACTTTCTCTGCGGTATAGTCGGACACGAAGGCTTTGTATTCTTCAAAAGTCATCGGGTCAGAGGCGCCAGCTTTGTCGGCGTTTTTCGCTTTGGCTTCCAAGGGGTGTTCGGGGCGCAAGCCGTAACCGATGTCGGTCATGCCGCGACGGAAGTTGGTGTGCTTGCTGACGAAATCCTGGTTCACTTTGCCGTGGGTGATGATGTAGTTGGCGATGTAGTTCAGAATCGCCAGATCCGTTTGTGGCGTGAACACCATGGGCAGGTCGGCCAGATCAAAGCAGCGGTGCTCGTAGGTGGACAATACCGCCACTTTTACATGGGGTGCGCTGAGGCGGCGATCGGTCAAACGGGTCCAAAGGATGGGGTGCATCTCTGCCATGTTGGAGCCCCACAGCACGAAGGCATCGGTGGCTTCGATGTCATCGTAGCAGCCCATGGGTTCATCAATACCAAAGGTACGCATGAATCCACCCACGGCGGAGGCCATACAATGGCGTGCGTTAGGGTCGATGTTGTTGGACAGGAACCCTGCCTTCATCAGCTTAACGGCTGAGTAACCTTCCCACACTGTCCATTGGCCTGAACCGAACATGCCGATGGCGTCCGGGCCTTTGGCTTTGAGGGTGGCTTTGTACTTTTCTTCCATGATGTCGAAGGCTTGATCCCAACTGATGGGGGTGAACTCTCCGTTCTTGTCGAATTTGCCATTTTTCATGCGCAGCAGTGGCTGGGTCAGGCGATCCTTGCCATACATGATTTTCGACAGGAAGTATCCTTTCACGCAGCTCAGGCCGCGGTTCACTTCGCAGGTTATGTCGCCGTGAGTAGCAACGACTCTGCCTTCTTTGGTGGCTACGTTTACGCTGCAGCCTGTACCGCAGAATCGGCAGGGTGCTTTGTTCCAGTTCAGCTCGGTTTTGCTGCTGTCAGATACCAGGTTGCTGGCATTGACTCCGGTGCTTAGCCCTGCTGCAGCGGCGGCTGTGGCTGCAGCCTGGACTTTCAGGAAGGTACGACGGTCGGTAGCCATGGCTAACCTCTCTCCAGTGTTAGTGAGTTCGTGTTGTGATGTTCGTTGGCGGGTTCCTGCTCTATTTGGTGAAACACCATGTTGCAGGACAGCACACCCTTCATCTGGCCGATGGCCGTGGTGATGTCGCTGATTTCGCCTGTGTTGTTGCATTCCAGGGTGAGGACTATTTTTCCTTCCGGGCTGGTTTGATGGATTTCCACGCCGGTCAGGGTCTTTAATGTTTCCAGCAGTGCTTCGAGGTGCTCAGGTTTGGCCTGGACGATAAAGCTGCTGATGTGAAATTCGCTGTTCATGGTTACAGGTTCGCTTCCTTTTGGGCTTGCTGTGAGTGCATGCTGATGCTGCCGTTGGGGCAGGGTGCTATGCAGGCACCGCAGCCGGTGCAGGCTTCATTATTGATTTCGGGCCGTGATAAACCGCCCGCACCAAATCGAAAACGGATGGCTCGAGGTTCGCAGGCATCCTTGCAGTTTTGGCACACTATGCCGTCGAAGGTGAGGCAGTTTTGACCGATGCTGGCAACCTGCAGCCAGGGTTTTTCGGTCAGGTCGAACAATGCTTGCTGACATGATTGAACGCAATCTCCGCAAAAGGTGCATTCCTGGTTAGTAAAATCCAGCTGTGGAAAACCACCGTCACCCTTCACTACGATGTGTTGTGGACAGGCGCTGATGCAGTCTCCGCAACGAGTGCAGCCATCCAGAAACACGCTTTCGCTGATCACCCATGGCAAGCGAATGGGGGCCTGGCCGTTGTTAATCGGTGCTGCTGGCGTGCCTGTTGAAAAATGGCCCCGCAAAAAATGGCGTCTTGAAGCATCCATTGCTTAAGACAACATCTGTGATACCCAGATAAACAGGCCATAGCCTGCGATGGCGGAAATGGCGATCGCGGGTGCCGCCACTATAGTCAGAAACAAAAACAGCATCAGTTCGCTTTTCTTTTCAACTTTGGTTTGATCGAGGGAATTCATGGCGCGGTGCTCCTTCTTTGACTAAGAGTGTAGGCGAAGAAGTATAGGTCAGCTTGATTGAGATCAATAAGTTAGAGCGTGTACCTATTCAGGGGTGCTGAGTGGGTATGAGGTGGGCTCGATGTAGGTATGTAAAAAGAAGCAGAGGCTGCCGGATGAGTTTCCGGCAGCCAGGAATGTGCACAGGTTATGATCAGAGCTGTGGCTAGAGTTGCTGCATGACCTTGTGGGCGATGTTGATGGTTTGCTCCAGTTCTGTGTCCCTGTGGGCGGAGGATACGAAACCGGCTTCATAAGCGCTGGGGGCGAGATACACGCCGTTATCCAGCATCAAATGATAAAACTTTTGGAAACGCTCGAGGTTGCAACGGGTGACTTGCTCAAAGCGATTGATTGCTTTTTCATCGCTGAAAAAGAATCCGAACATGCCACCCACCTGGTTGGTGGTGAACGGGATGCCTGCTGCGTCTGCCGCGCCTTGCAGCCCCTGCATCAGGCTGGCGGCTTTTTGGCTTAGCGATTCGTAGAAGCCTGCAGTGGATACGCCGTCGATCATTGCCAGACCCGCTGCCATGGCCACGGGGTTGCCAGACAAGGTGCCTGCTTGATACACCGGGCCGGTGGGGGCGATGCAATCCATGATCACTTTCTTGCCGCCAAAGGCACCAACCGGCATGCCGCCGCCGATGACTTTGCCCAAGGTGGTCAGATCCGGTTCTATGCCGTAGTAGCCCTGGGCTCCGCTTAACGACACGCGGAAGCCGGTCATCACCTCATCCAGAATCAGCACCGCACCACTTTGATCACACACCTCCCGCAGGCATTCCAGAAACCCGGGCACCGGCGGAATGCAGTTCATGTTGCCGGCCACCGGCTCAACGATGATGCAGGCGATCTCGCCACCGATGGTGTTGAACAGTTCGCGCACCTGATCGCTGTTGTTGTATTCCAATGTCAGGGTGTGTTCAGCCACGCTGGCCGGTACGCCGGGGGAGTTGGGCACTCCCAGCGTCAACGCTCCGGAGCCTGCTTTAACCAGCAGGGAGTCGGCGTGGCCGTGATAGCAGCCTTCGAACTTCACAATTTTGTCGCGTCCTGTGTAACCACGGGCCAGACGAATGGCGGACATGGTGGCTTCTGTGCCGGAGCTGACCATGCGCACCATATCCATGCCGGGGAATATATCGCAGACTTTGTATGCCATCTCGACTTCGATGGCCGTGGGGGCACCGAAACTTAAGCCCCGTTCAGCCGCTTCCTGTACGGCGCGGATGATGGCGGGGTTGCCGTGGCCCAAAATCATGGGGCCCCAGGAGCCAACGTAATCGATGTATTGGCGATCGTCTTCATCTATCAGGTAGGCGCCTTTGCCGGACTTGAAGAAGATGGGGTCACCACCCACGCCCTTGAATGCGCGAACGGGGCTGTTAACGCCTCCGGGTATGTGGTTCTTGGCGGCAGCAAACAGGGTTTCGGATCGGCTCATGGTAGGTTCCTGATGAATAGCGGTGGTCATTGGAATGGTTATGAAAACAGAGCGGCGTACTGCTGGCAATGGTGCTCGGTGTCGTTGCGATCAAACAGATCGTTGATGACCGCCAGCATGGAAAAGCCTGCATCCACCAATTGAGGCGCATTATTCAGGGTTATGCCGCCGATGGCAACGGTGGGCACCGGGCAGCGGGTCAGAAATGGGCGCAGGCTGTTCAGGTCTGCAGGCAGCGCATCGGGTTTGGTGCGAGAGGGGAAAAACCGCCCGAAGGCCAGATAGTTTGCGCCTTCGTCCAGTGCTTTGCGTGCCAGTTCTTCTGATCCATGGCAGGTGGCACCGATGATTTTGTTACGACCCAATTGCTGGCGTGCCTGTATCAAGGATGTGTCCTCCTGACCCAAATGCACACCATCGGCATTTACCTCCAGGCACAGGTCCAGGTCGTCATTGATGATCAGCAGAGCACCGTGGGCGCGGGTCAGCTCCCGTAATTGCCCGGCCGATTGCAGCCGTTGTGAGACAGGGCTGGTTTTATCGCGGTATTGAATGATTCGGGCACCACCAAGCAGAGCTTGCTGCACCTGATGCAGCAGACTGTGGGTGGGGGTAAGCAGCGGATCGGTAATGGCGTACAGGCCACGTAACATGGCGGGCTCCTAAAGGCAGGGGTGCTCAGCGAGCGGGTTTCAGCTGGGGGTTAGCGGCAGTTGGCAGACCAGGACAAGCGATCCGGAATCAGCTGCCCCATCCCCAGGCGTCGAGCGTGGGCAACGGCTTTGGCTGTGTAGGCCTGGGCATCTCTTACGGCACTGGCCATGGAGGCGCCGTGGGCCAGATAGCCCGCGATGGATGAGGCCAGGGTGCAGCCGGTACCATGGAACTCGCCGGGCAGTCGTTTCTGTTGGTATTCCTCCAGAAACTGGCGGTGTCCCCACAGGCGATTGACAATATTAGGGCTGCCTTCGTGGCCGCCGGTGATTAAAACATATTCTGTGCCCTGAGCCATCAGTTGCTGGGCGCAGGCATCCAGTGAATCCGCATCACTGCACAGGGCTTTGGCTTCCAATGTGTTTGGCGTGACAACGCTGGTACAGGGCATTAACAGATCATGGAAGGCATCAATGAGGTTTTCGCGGGCAAGGGTGCCGCCACCGCCGGCAGCCATCACCGGGTCGAATACCACCGGCACCTCCGGGTAATCCTGCAGCAGGGTATGGATGGCCTCGATGATCTCTACGCTGGCGGTCATGCCTATTTTGAAGGCCGCTACGGGCATGTCCTCCAGCACGGCTCGAGCCTGCTCCACCAGAAACGTGGCATCCGCCGGGATGAAATCCTTAACGGTGCTGGTGTCCTGGGCGGTGAGGGCGGTGATGATCGTGCAGGGATGACAGCCCAGACTGGTAAGGGTTTCGATGTCGGCCTGAATGCCTGCGCCACCGCAGGGGTCGTGGCCAGCAAAAACCATAACGATGGGTACGGGAGCGTAGTTCATAGGGCCTTACCACCAATCTGAATGAATGCCGAAGCGCTGTATTTACAGCACTATAGCGCGGAACCCGCCCCACTTCACCTGCCCGCGTGGGGGGAAGGCCGGGGCGCTTTAAAGGGGGTGGTTTATAGAACCAGATGGCAGATTTTGCACGGTAAGGAGGAACGGAAGCCAATCTGGGTGTATAATTCAGCGGCAAATTTTGATCAGGCTAGTTTTTGATCGGTGGTAGCGCAAAGGACACAATATAAGAAATGAATAAGCCAGACGCCATGTTTTCGTTGATGATTAACCCTCGGTTTTGCGATACCGATGCCATGGGCCACATCAACAACACCGTACTTCCGGTATGGTTTTTAGAGGGGAGAGAATCCATTCTGCGGATTTTTAATCCAAATCTGTCCACAGAAGAAGTCAGCCTGGTGCTGGCCAAGATCGAAATCGAATATCTGGAAGAGACCTTTTTCGGCAAGCAGGTGGAAATCCGTACTTATGTATTGCGCATCGGTACCTCGTCGGTGCTGGTGGGGCAGGAAGCCTGGCAGGAGGGCATGCTCAAGGCCACCGGAACCGCCACCATGGTGAATTTCGACAAGCACACCCGTAAATCTGTGCCGATTCCCGCCGATGTGAAAAAGCGCCTGGCAGATCATCTGCTGGAATCGGATCAGTGAGCTTCTGACCATGAGGATCTGCTAGTGAGCACTTACCAAGTCGTCCACAAACCGGAGCAATGTAGCTTTGTGGCAGACTGCGACGGTGCTCAAGCGTTGCTTACCTATCGGTTATTGGCGGATCGTCAGGTGGATTTTAATCACACCTATGTACCCAGAGCGGCCAGGGGCAGCGGAATAGCGGCCAAACTTGTAAATACAGCAGCTGAGTGGGCACGCGAACAAGGCCTGACGATCAAAGCATCCTGCCCGTATGTACACAAGGTTCTGGGCTTAGACTAAAGTCTAACTTACTGTTTTTTCATCAGAATTTAAAATTCCTTCAAATAGGCTAAACTTGATTTTATTGTTTGATAAGTCAGGTCGCCTGCCTATGTTCCCGGTTTTTCGGTGGTTTACAAAAAGCTGCAAATCTTGCATAAATTGTCATGAAACATTTGGTGAAACCAAGCAGGATCAATGTTACACATAGAGAACAATTAAAAGAGCGTAACCACCTGATTTTCACAAAAGTTTTGTAGTACGGGGGAAGGTAGAAGTTATGAAGCGAGCTTTGAAAGCCTGTCTGGAAGCAATGGATCATGCTGAAGACTACCAAGCCTGGTCCGATGCGGCCCGGGAATACGATCGTCTGTCCGGCAATGATGAGTGGCGCGAAGAGGATGCTTCCCCCCATTACGACTATAAAATGATCCGCCTGCGTTATAACGAGCTGCGCACCGCCCGACAGCGTGGTGATGTCAATCAGCTGGTGTTCTACATAAACGAAGGCCTGCACGGAAACCTGGGCCGAATCGCTAACCCCATGCTGTATCAGCAGTGCTATTTTGGCACCAAAAAGCTGATCAGCGATTATCTCGAAGAAGTCTGTATCAGTCTGAAATGGATCTGTGAAACAGATTTTCCCAATTTTTCACTGGTTCAGAAACTGGATTTTTTTGAGCGTACCCATCAGGCATTCGGCGAATCAGCCCTGATGCTGAGTGGCGGTGCCGCTCTGGGGCTGTTCCATCTGGGCGTGCTCAAAGCCATGTGGGAGAACGATCTACTCTCCAGCATCATTTCTGGCTCCAGCGCGGGTTCCATTATGGCGTCGGTGGTGGCAACCCATACCGATGATGAATTGAAAGTGATGCTGGATGCTGAGTACATCTACGCGGAAGCGTTCCGCATGGTGGGCTGGCGTGGCACTTTGCGTGGTAAGGGGCTGCTTGATCCTGCTCAGTTGGAGCTGTGTCTGGAGCGTAACGTTCAGGATCTCACCTTCGAAGAGGCTTTCAAGCGCACGGGGCGTCGCATCAATATTACGGTTTCCCCTGCAGACCCTCACCAGGAGTCGCGCCTGCTGAATGCGGTGACCTCGCCTCACGTGCTGATCCGCAAAGCTTCTCTGGCATCCTGCGCAATCCCTTACGTGTACCCACCCGTAATGTTGTGGGCCAAAAATATTAATGGCGAAAAGGTGCCTTATATTCCTTCTCGTCAATGGGTGGATGGTTCTATTAAGAACGATTTGCCGATTCAGCGTCTGGCTCGTATCTATGGGGTGAATCACTCCATCGTCAGTCAGACCAACCCCCATGTACTGCCATTCCTGTCTCGCGCAGAGGCGTCCCATAAAACCGTCGGCTCATACCTGAAGGATATGGTGATCAGCAATGCTCGATACAATGTGAATCAGGTACTGGATTTTACCAAGAACCGTATCAGTAATCGTGGTTTGGCTCTGCTGGTGGACAAGGCGCACTCTATTGTGTCCCAGCGTTATCAGGGCGACATCAATATCGTCCCGGCTCGTCAGCCCATGAATGCGTTCCGTATATTGTCTAATGCGTCTCCTGAGGATGTGGCCCGGTATATTCGCAGCGGCGAAACCAGTACCTGGCCTAAATTGGAGATGATTCGCAACGCCACCACGATCAGCCGTACCATTGATCAGTGCGTGGGGGTCCTCAAGGTCGAGGAGCAACGCGAATTACAGGAGTACTCCCAGAATCAGGCCAGTGCCTGAGGGACGTTTTTCTTACTGGATCAAATCGACAACGGAAAGATGCAAAAACAGGTTCGATAGTACGTATCGATTTGAACAGTGAGGTAAACGTGCCAAAGAATAAGACCCCCTTGTCCAAGGCGTTGGCAGAGGACGTAGTTCGCCCCCGAGCCACGCCAATGGATGCCTTTCAGTTGGCAAAGAAGCATTGGCTTAACACTCAGAAACTGAACCTGGGTGAACTGGCTGAAGAGCTGGGGGTGAGCCGTGCCACGCTGTTTCGCTGGATTGGCAATAAAGATCTGTTGATGGGCGAAATCATGTGGTCTATCTACAAGCCCACGGTTTACGATGCGCGCCGGGATTGCGCTGGCGAAGGCGTCGAGTACGTTGTGAACGTGTTTCGTCAGGTTAACACTGCGATCATTAACATGACGGCCATGCGCAACTGGTTGCACGCCGACAGCCAGTATGCGATCAGCATTCTCTCGTCTAAAAGCTGTGCTTTCCATTCCCGCATGGTTGAGCTGAACACCGAACTGCTCAAGCAGGAAACCGACAAAGGGCTCATGCATCCCAGCATGAACATCGACAGCCTGTCTTATTTTATGTGTCGTATCGGTGAATCCTGTATTTTCAGCGAAATGATACTGGGGCAGGAACCGGATCTGGATCAGCTGGAAGATGCCTGTAACGCGGTGCGCATTCTGTTGGGCGGGCGTCAATCAGTAACGCCCGCGTAAGTCTGCGACAATTTGCCACATATTATCTCTGAAACGAATCGATATAATTTCTTTGGTTAACAACCATATATCAATCATATTCAGGGATAGAAAAACTATGTTTATAAAGTGTGTCATGTTTTGCGCCGGGGTGTTGATGGCAGCACGAAGCCAGCACCGAGCTTGACCTTGATGCCGGTACGTCACCACTACCGGACAGCACCTGCATGATATGAGCTTGTTCAGTGATGCGGAAATAGTTTGGTGGAATGATGCTGCCTACAGTAGCAACCCGGTTACGTTACAGATGATCGAAGCGGAGGCGAATGTCTGTGTGCTCAGTGAGATTCATGATAACGCAAGGTTCCGGGTGAAGTACTGGTGAGCGTGGCATGCACTTTGCGGAGCTTCATCATGGTCGTAGTTGTGTCACCTGCTAGGGTTCGACCCGCGTCCGTCGCTTGCGGTTGCGGGTTGAGTCGTCTGGATCTTCGTCTTTCGCCTTGCCGATGGCACCGTTCAAAAACGGAAATTTACGGGTGATGCCGCGCACCGATTCCACGCTTTCCGACAGTCCGGAAAAGCGCTTTGATATTGTCCTGATCTCGTCCATATCCTCGTAGATGTGAAATACCACCAGATAGAATTCCATCAACGCCCGGGTGATGGTGGCTATGGTGATGAAGCTCACAGGCCCTGCCACAAATAGATAGAACAAGCCTCGCCACCAGGAGGTCAGAAAGGCCTCAACGATAAAGTAGACTACGCCAATCAGGGTAGAGGCCAGGATCACGCCATACAGCACCGGAAACATCTGCACGGTGATGAACTTGGTAAACGAAAAATCAAATAATGTAGTGAAAAAGCCATGGGCCGTGTTGCTGGCGCGCAGTATCGGGCGGCGGCGTGCTTCTTTCGACATGGTTGAAACCTGATTGCATCGGAATAGGGCTAGTGTAAAGAAGCCGGGAGGCCATTAATAGGACAGCTTCGGCAGTTTATAGGATAACCACACCACGGTGCCGATCCCGGCGATGATGTTGGCCACTGCGATGCCGCCGTACAAGCCCTTCAGGTCGAATAGCCAGGTTCCCAGCCATGCCAGGGGGATGGTCAGCAAAAATAGCCGCAGCACGCTGATCAAGGTGCCATAGAGCGGCATGTGCAGGGCGTTGAGGGTAGAGCAGCTTAGAATCACCAGGCTTTGGCAGGCATAAGAGATGGGTACCAGCAGCAGATACCAGATGATGGCCTGCCGGGTTGCTGTGTCATCGGTAAACAGTGTGGCCACCCAGCCCCCTCCCAGATAGAGCAGTGCGGCGATGCCCAGCTCCCAGAAGAAGGCAAAAGTCAGCACGATGCGCACGGCTTCGCGGATGCGCAGGCTGTTGCGGGCACCGAAATTCTGCCCCACAAAGGGTGTCAGGGCGGAGGACAGTGCGATGATCACCACCAGCGCCAAAGCCTCGATACGGGTGCCAACGCCCAGCCCGGCCACAGCATAATGGCCGTGGCGGGCTGCCATGGCGGTGAGCACGGCAGCCGCTACCGGTGACATCATATTGGTGGCGGTAGCCGGTAGTGCTACCCGTAGAATAGAGGCCCAATGTTCCCGCTTTGGCTCCAGAGCATCCGCGAACCTCATCAGCTTGCGTCGATTCACCAATACAACCAGCACGGCTACCGCCGAGAAGCCCCAGGCAATCACGGTGGCGATGGCGGCTCCCCGTATACCCAGTTCGGGAAACGGGCCAATGCCAAAGATCAAGAGCGGGTCAAGGATGCCATTCACCAGGCCTGCGATGGCCATAACGATGCTTGGTGTGCGGGTATCGCCGGTGGCGCGGATCACGCTGTTGCCCACCATGGGGATCACCAGCAGAAAGAAGCCGCCATACCACAAGGTCATGTATTCCCTGATCAGATGGATGGTGTCGGGGGCGGCCCCTAGCAGTTCGAACAGGGGTGTGATGGTCAGGTTGCCCAGTATCCCAATAGGCATAGCGATAGTGAGCGCTAACGTCAGGGCGTGGGCGGCGGTGGCCCGTGCCTCCGCCAGATCGCCGCGACCAATGCGGGAGGCAATGTGAATGGCCGTGCCGATGCCTATACCCATGGAGATATTCATCAGCACGTTGGATACCGGAAACGTAAAACTGACCGCTGCCAGTTCCTGTGCACCCATCAGGCCGATGAAGTAAGTATCCACTAAATTGAACAGGAGTATGGCGACGATTCCGAATATGGTGGGAATCGTCATGCTGCTTAGCGTGGGTACGATGGGCGCGTTAAGCAGGTCTTTTTGGCGGTGCCTGGACATGAAGATCACATAATTACGCGAGGGCGCTGATTATGTCATAGCCCACTGAGTACTTCACCTGTGGTGGTGATGGGTTAATCAACTATGAAGCTGGTGAACAATATGTCCTGAACGTCAGCGGGCTCCCCTTCGTTTTGCAGGGCGTTTACCACTTCGGTAAGCGCGTTTTCTTTCAGCAGCTGTTTGCCCTCCATGGAGCTGAGGCCTTCTTCTGTCTGAGCGCTGAACAGCATGACCAGATGGTGGCGAATGGCCTGTTGATGGCGATCCACTGCTTCGGCGGTTTGTCCGCCTTTTACTTTAAGAGTCACATCGGCTTTCAAGTAGCCCATTTTGCGTGATTGATAATTAGTCACGAAGGCGGGCGTCAACTCAACGTAAATGACTTCCTCTTTCGGTGCGCCTTCGCCTTCTTCCTCCGCCTGGACATTGGCAGCAAGCAGCGTAAAAGCGAGTAGCAGAATATGTGCGATCCACTTCATGATCCATTCCCCAAAGTAATGTCTAGATAATAATAGACAGGCTTGGGGAAATTTCCCGTGGGGAGGCGGGTCAAATTGGCTTTTTTGCCTGTTCTGGTAGCTGTGTTCCACCATGGGCTGCGTCAGTAGAGCTTAATTTTTATGCAGCTCAACCCGATTGCGCCCATTGTTTTTAGCCAGGTACACCGCTGTGTCTGCGTCGCTGAACAGGTCGTTGAAATTTTGCTGGTTGCCCCCTTCCAGGCATGCCACACCAAAGCTGGCGGATACCCGCAGTTGAGCTGGTTTCAATTCCAGCAGAGCGGCACGAATGGACTCTGCTTTGTCCAGCGCCTGGGCTTGGTTGCAGTGGCTCAGCAGGATGACAAACTCTTCGCCGCCAAAGCGGGCCACGATGTCCTCTTTGCGGCACAGTTTACGCAGCAGCACGCCGGTTTCTTTCAATACCTGATCGCCGGTGGCGTGGCCGTGGGAATCGTTAATGCTTTTGAATTTATCCAGGTCGGCGATGATTAAGGCAACGGGGAATTGGTGGCGCTGGGCCTCGCTGAGCTTTTGCGGGGCCGCCTCAAACAGGTAGTGGCGATTGTGCAGGCTGGTGAGCTGATCGGTCATGGCTAGGTGCTGTAGTTTTTCCTGCTGGTACTGCACTTGTTCAAAGAGACGCTTGGTGCGGATCAGGTTGTTTACTCGCACCATCATTTCATCGTAGCTGGCGCGCTTGTCTAAATAGTCGTTGGCACCGGAGCGGAGGATTTCCACTTTCTTGTTGTCGTCCTCCTGGCCGGAGAGCACCAAAATCGGGTGTTCAAAAGGTTGGCTCTGGTTAAGGCGCACCTCCTGCACCAGCTCCAGTCCGGTCATGCTGCCTTCCAGAATATAATCCACCATCAACAGGTCAAACTTTTGGGTGTCCAACAGATCCAGTGCCGCAGTGCCGCTGGTGACCTGTTGCACGGTGTAGCCGCTGTGCTTCAACTGTTCGCTTACAACCAATGCGGTCGCTTTGTTGTCTTCTACATAGAGGATGTTGCCGTGGATGTGTTCCAGCTTGATTTTTTGGGCCCAGCTGGTGATGTGTTCCAGTAACTTATTGAGTTGGTCTTTGCGGAATAGCTCATTTACCCCGGCTTTCATGGCTTTGCTCAGGGTGTCGCGGTTTTCGTTGGTGGTGAGCATCACCACGTGGGTGTCCTGTTGATTCTTCAGGCTGCGCACGGCTTTTACGAATTCGATGCCGTCCATGTCCTCCAGGTGCATGGCGACGCACACCAGATCACAGCGGGCTCGCTTCAGCATTTCCAGCGCTTCATGGCCTTGGGTCAGGGCCAGAGGTTTGATTTGCTGGGAGGCCATGTGCTGGCTCAGCAGAACGGAAAGGGATTTGGATATGTCGACGATCATTGCCCGCATGGCAAGGGAATCCGTTTAATTATTTCGGTTAAGTGTAGCAGTTGGTGAGTCATCTGATGGAGCATCAGGTGTGCTCTGCAGGCGGACCGGGTTTAACAGAGTCATCAGGGCCGGAGCCAGCAGAAAATCCGCCAGTAGTGCCAGCATGATGCAGAGGGCGGAATACACACCAAAATGGGTGAAATTGTTCAGTTCGGACAGGGTCAGTACCAGAAAGCCGCTGCACAGCACGATACTGGTCACCAGCATGGCGCGGCCAGCGGTATGCAGGGTGCGGCTAATGGCTTCTTTGGTATCGCAGCCCCGTTCCCGGTAGCGACCAAAGTGGTGCATGAAGTGGACGGTATCGTCCACACAGAGGCCGATGGCGATGGAGCCGATCAGGATGGTGAACATATCAAATGGCACACCATTCAGTTGCATCAATGCGATCACCATGGCGATGGGCAGGATGTTGGGGAACATGCTGATCAGACCCAGTTTAAAGTTGCCCAGCAGCACAATCATAATCAGGCTGATCACAATAATGGCGATGACATAGGCTTGCGCGGCGGAATGAATAACCGAGTTCAGGGTGCTGCCCAGCAGGGGAATCAAACCGGTGATGGTAACGCTGTAGCCGGGCCCCAGATGGTCGTGGAAGCGCTGTTCCAGTGTATCCATCAACGGGGCATATAGCAGCGCGTTGATCCAGGGCAGCGTGAGGGTAATGCGGGCTTTGCTGTATTCCCGGTTTACCAGTCGGAACAGATCTTCTGAACCACTTAGCTCCAATAAAAATAGCTCTTGGGCCACCAACGCCCGGTCGTCTGGGATGCGGTAGTAAGCTTCATCGTTGTCGTGCAGGGCGCGGTTGCTTTCTTTGATCAGATCGGTGATCGAAAGTACTTTGTTAACCTCGAATTCCGGAGTGGAGACTGCGCCCAGCTCTGCACACAGTTGCTCCAGTTTGCGCAGAAAGCCAGGATCATAGATGCCGGTTTCTTGCCCGGTATCCACCACTATTTCCAGCGAGATGCTGCCCCCCAGCTCGCGATCGATGGTTTGTATGCTCTGCTTGGCGGGCATGTCGTCGGGTAGCCATTTCAGTGGGTTGTGGCTGAACTCCATCTGGGAGACCAATATGGCAGAGGCGGCAAACAGGGTGATGCAACTGAATACTACGGATTTTGGATAATGGAAGCTGATGTGGGTAGCGCCATCGATCAACCGATTCATAAGGGGAGCGGTGTGGGGTGATGTTCCCAAGGGTTTTGGCTTAATGGGCAGCAGGCGCAGGGCGGTAGGTAACACGATGATGCTGATGAGGAACGCAAACATAACCCCTGCTGCAGTGAAAACACCCAGGTTGGAGATAGGCAGCAGGTCGGCATTGGAAAAAGACGCCATCCCGGCAGCGGTGGTCAGGCTGGTCAAAAACATCGCCAACCCACTGTGTTCAAGGGCGTGTACGATGGCGCTGCGCTTGTCTCCTGTACGGTTGAACTCCGAAAAAAACAGGCTCAGAAAATGGATGGAGTCACCAATGCCCACCACCATCAGAAACGAAGGCAGCATGGCGGTGGGGAGTTGTAGCGGCTGGTGAAACAGCCCCATCAGGCTGACGGTAAGCAGATCACTCAAGATCACCACGATCAGGGGAAACACCACGGCAAAGATGCGGCGGAACAGAACGAACAATAACACGGCGATAGCGGCAATCACCCACAAAGAGAAGGTGCGCATATCGCTCATCATGCTGGTGCGCAGCAGGTCGGTTACCACTGGCGAGCCTGCCACATAAAGCAGCATATCATCACTGCGATGTTGATCCAGTATCGCGTTCAGCGTTTGCAGAAATGCCGCGGTTTGGGCGTCCGCCAACGCCTGCGCCTTGCGTGGATCAAGGGTTTCGTCCGGTTGAATATAATGCAAGCGAACGACGATGGTGGCCATGGTCTGGTCGCGGCTTATAAACAGGCCCCGGTAGAGATTATTACTGTTGATGCGGCGCAGGATTTCCTGGAAATCGTCCTCACTTTTGGGCCAGGGCTCGAACAGGTCTTCCACCATCAGTTCATCGTCGGCACCGTGAACATAGCGGGCGTTGAGCAGTGAATCCACGGATTCCGTGGCGGGCAGCCCCTTATCTACCGCCTCGAACAGAGCTTTGAAACGGTTGGCGAAGGCGGGGGTGAGCACGTCATCTGTTACCGCCCCCACAATCACCAGTTCATCGCGGCCAAACTCCTCACGGAACTGGTCATAGGCCTGGATCGCAGGATGTTGCGGCGACAGAAACCCTTCGGTGGAGGTATCAAAGTAGATGTGGCGCAGTTGCGTGGCCATAACGCCGATCACCAGCAGTAGCAGTAGCAGCGCGCGAAGCGGGTGATCGTACAAATTATGCGCAAGCGCTCCGAACCCCTTTTCCACCCTGCCTTTCCACGCGGTCATGACGCATCCCCATCAATTAACTGTCATATTTTTGTTATCCGGCTCTGATAAAAGATTAAATCAGAAATTCCATGTAAAAACAGGATACACATCGTGCGAAATGACGATCCTTCTACTACTTTTATGACTGACGTGTATGGCCGTATAACAAAAGGAAGTACTGGTGTGAGAAAGGATCTGCTGCGTGGTGATTTGAAGGATGCATCGACCATTGAAACCAACCTGGGGCCCTGTCTGTTAATGGGTGTGGTCTCCTGGTTAATACTCTACTCGCTTTACGGTTTGTTGGCCTAAGCATTAGGCCTAATTGCGACTTTTCAAAATCGTTTGACGTCGATCATCGTATTGGCAATCATTGGGCCTATCATAGAAGCGCATGACTATTGTGCCTTTGGCCATCCGTACGAGTTCTGACCGAGAGTATTACATGAGAACCATCCACAAGTTTGAAGTCCCGATTTCCAAAGAAACCCAGACCATCGATTTGCCTGAAAAGGCCACTATCGTTCACGTGGAATATCTGATGCCCCGGCGCACAATCTATATGTGGGCGGAAGTGCCTGCTGACATGACTGCACCCAAGTCGCCCCGTCAGTTCCGCGTGTTCCTGACCGGTGACGGTATCCCTAACAATGCCAGCTATCTGGGTTCCACCATTGATCAATACCTGCCTGAGGCTTATCACGTCTACGAATTGTTGGCCTGAGGCGATATACTCCACTCATAATCAGCACAAAAGGGGCCAGATCTGGCCCCTTTGTTTGTTACCCTTGCTAAGCTTTACTAACGTATTCATCACTTAATAGGTCAGGACGCCACCCCATGAGCCAACCCCAGACACTCGGCAAATACCAAATTCAGGGATTGCTTGGCAAAGGTGCGATGGGGGTGGTGTATAAAGGCTTTGACCCGAATATTGCCCGTGCAGTAGCCATTAAGACCATCCACGCCTCGTTGCTGGACACCGAGATGGGGCGCGAGTTGCTGGATCGTTTTCGTAATGAGGCCCAGGCGGTAGGGCGTCTCAATCACGCCAACATCGTATCTATTTACGAATTCGACCAGGATCGCGGCACTCCCTATTTCGTCATGGAGTACGTTGAAGGTCACGATCTGAAAACCCTGATTAAAGAGGGTCGCAAGTACAGCCCATCGGAAACCGTGCACATCATCAGCGCCATTTTGAGTGCGTTGGATTACACCCATAAACTGGGCATTGTGCATCGGGATATCAAGCCTGCCAACGTGTTCATTACCCACAATGGTCAGATCAAACTGGCCGACTTTGGTATCGCCAGGGTCGACAATGCCGAACTGACCCAGATGGGCAGCGTGCTGGGAACGCCTTCGTATATGTCGCCGGAGCAGTGCAAAGGCTTGCCAGTGGATGCCCGCAGTGATCTGTTTTCCACCGGCGTCGTATTGTACGAACTGTTGGTGGGCAGAAAGCCCTTCGCCGGGGATAACACCCACGCCATTATGCACAGCGTGTTGTCGGCAGAGCCGGATCGGCCCACTCACAAAGATCAGTCGGTGCCCAAGGCCTTCGATGGGATCATCAAAAAAGCGCTGGCCAAAGATGTACAGCAGCGCTATCAGACAGCGGCTGCGTTTCGGGATGACTTACAAAAAGCGGTGCAGCCTGCGGCCAGTAAAGGCAGCAATAAACTGGTGATTTCTCTGGCTGCCGGGGTGGTGTTGGCTCTGGCGGTTGCCGGTGGCATGTGGTTCAAAACCCAGCGCGACCACAAGATCGTTCAGCCTGGGGTGGATGTCGTTCAAAGTGGCGTGTTGTCTGCCAAAGAACAGGCCAAGGTCGATCGCCTCATGGCCGTGGCGGAGGCCCATTTCAAAGTGGGGCGGCTGGTGTCGCCTCAGGGCAGCAATGCGTTTGAGGCCTATCAGCTGGTGTTGCAAGTGGACCCTCAGGACAGTGACGCGTTGGAAGGAATTAACCGGGTTAAGAACCGGTTCTTCAAACGTGCCCAGTTACTGGCATTGGAGGGGCGGCGTGAAGATGTGCAGAAACATCTTGAGCTGGCAGAGCGGCTGTTCCCCAATGATGATCGCATTATGCTGCTGCGCAATCGGGCTAACGAGCAATAAGGTTGCAGACAGAGGTGGTTGCAAGCAGCAGATGCTTAGCGTGAAGCTGGGCTGAGCACCTCAAAGGCGGCGTCCAGCAGCAGTTGCGAATCATCCCATTCGGCCCGTCCCTGCGCTTTCTTACTGGCCGCGACGTAGATGTCCTTCAGATACACCCTCGCTTCCGACAGTTCCGGCTCGAGAGGGTATTCAGCCTGCATAAAACGCAATACTTCATGGGCGTTGCCAGGGTCTTCCAGTGGCAGCAGCAGCCCTTGATCGGCTCGTTCTTTTAACAATGTCAGTGCGTCGGCAGCGCTCAGGTCTGCCGTCAGGGGGGAGGGCTGCGATGCGGCTTCCGGCTCGGTAGTGGCAGGCGCTTGCGGTGCCGGCTCCGCTTCGACGGTCGGCGCGTTGAATTCTGTTTCATTAACGGCGGATTCACTAAACACTGGCTCGGGGTTAGGCGCGGGCTCGGGGGTTATGGATTGTTGTGTCGGTTCGTTACTGGCGGGGTTGTTGTCTTCTGTGATGACGGTGGCCATCGGGCGTGTGCCCCAGTACCCCAGCACCATGGCCCCCAGTATCAAGGCGCCTGCCAACCACATCCAGTTGGGCGGGTTGAATGAGCGCGACGGCTTGTGATCCATTCTGTTGGATGCTGTTGAGGGGCGGTGTGGCGTGGGTTGCTGATCCTGATTGATCGAGGTGACCACCGATGGCATGGTCATGGCACGGACTTCTTCCGCGCTGGTGATCATGGTCGCATCATGCTCCTCGGCGGCCGCGCTGTCAGACGGATGATCAGCAGGCTCGGCAGAAAATTCGGCAGAATCATCCACAGCGGTTGTGCCTATCAAGGTAGGCACATCGTGCAGGCGCGCCATGTCGCTGGGTTGGCTACCCAGTGACACTTCGGTGGCGTCATCCTGGTGGGCATGCATGCTGGGGGCCACGATGGTGGCTTCTTCGTCCCCTGCAACCAGGGTGTCGGCGTCGGGGCTGGTTATGATCGGCTCCACCGGTTGATCGATGCGCGTTTGGTCGTCGTTATCCAAGGTGGCTTCTATCTCTTTTCTCAGCAGCAGAAATTCGGTGACTGGAATCGGGTGTTCGTATTGTGCCTGATCCAGCCAGCCCATGAAATGGCCACGCCGCATGGGCTCTTTGCCGATGGCGTCCTCCATAAAACGCCGCAGCTCTTCCCGTTGTTTTTTGCCTTTGCGAAAATCATCAAAGTAAGCGGAAAGAACGCGGCTCGACATCCTGTCTTTGCTGCCTCTGCAGAGTTAAATGGTGGTGCCAGGATTGAAGAAGAACTCTCCGGCCTCGTGGCCTGCATAGCGGGCCGGTGCGTATTCGGGAACCTGTTGTACGTTCAGACTACGCGCTTTGCTCTTTACCTTGCTCAGTACTTCGCGGTAAATCGAGTGGCCTTCTATGATGCCGTTGCTGCTGTTCAAAGTTTCCAAGAACGCGCGGGAGAACACCGAGTGTCCGTCACCGCCGCCATCCAGCACCGGGGCAACACCACCGGAGGTCAGAACGGTGCGCGCGCGGGCCTGAGACATGGCCATTATCCATTCTTTCTGCAGCTCTTCGGGCATGGATTCATCCACGCGGGGCATGGCCGCTACGGACAGGGTGCCCGCATAGCAGGAATCAGCCACTACCATCACGTGTTTGGCTTTTAGTGTGTTGAGGATGTCTGATATGGCGCTGTTGGAAATCCAATTACGCGGATTGCCTTGTTCGGCATCCACTGGCAGCCAGAAGCCCTTTTCGGTTTTGTTGTCTATTTCACCGTGGCCTGCGTAATAGATCAGCAGGTTATCCTGATCGGTCAGGGTTTCTCGCAGTTCGTTCAGCGCCGCGAGGATCTCATAACGGGTGGCGTTTTTCAGTATGGTGGTTTTAAACCCGAATTTAGATTCCAGTAATTGTGCGGTTTCGGTGGCATCGTTAACGGCCGTTTTCAGTGCAGGATACTCGCGATATTCGTTGTTACCGATTACCAGGGCATGGTAGTTGCCCAGGTTGATGCCAGACTTGACCGCCAGGCCTTTCTGTTCGGTAGGCTGCGCTGCGGCGGCCACGGTTGAGGTTTGATCCGGTACAAGGCTGAAGTTAAAGGAAACCTTGTTGCCCTGATCGTCGATGGCCTCCATTTTCACGGTTTTGCGGCTGCCGTCGATGGGAACGTTCACCCAGAACAGGTTGTATTCATCAACCGTCTGCTCTTTGCCGTTGACCACAAAGCTCTTCAAGCCGCGGGGTGCCTTGATTTTGCCAACGATTTCTTTTTCTGTCAGGTTGGATTTCACGGGGATAGTGGGCAGCCCGCGCATCAGGGTCATGGGGGGGTCAATGATTTCGATAACCGGCATGCTGTCTGCGCTGGCGATCAGCGTTTCAGATTCCAGCAGGCTGGTGTTGGTGGACGCCATTTGATTGCTGATTTGCTGCAGTTGCTGGCTGGCATCGGCCAGCTGCTTCTGCTGGGTGCTGACTTCAAGTTGGGCTGATTGCAGCTCTGAGCGCAGTTGCTTGATCAGCTCCTGGCTCTGTTGATGAATATCCTTGGACTCTTGGGCGAACAACGCCAGCTCGGCGGATTTCTGGGTTTGTTCGGCGGCAGCCAATGCTTGTTTGCGCTGGGCCAGTTCTGATTGCACGTTAGCCAGTTGGCCTTCGGCAGCGGCTAACTGCTGGCTCTTGTAAGCGACTTCATCTTTCAGGCGGGTCAGCTCCTTCTGGTCGACAGCGCGAACTTCCACGGTAGAGGAGTAGAGCAGGTCGTCGCTTTCCAGACCGGCGGCACTGCGGTACAGGTTCAGCGCCATGGCCTTATCCTGGGCCACTCCCAGGCCTTTTTCATACAGGTTGCCGAGGTTGATCTGGGCACGGGAAAAGTTCTGCTTGGCGGCTTTTTCGTACCAGATCGAGGCCGCCTGATAATCAGGTTTCAGGCCCAGGCCCTTTTCATAAATCTCACCTACGTAGGTCTGGGCTTCAGCATCGCCGGACTGCGCCACAGGCAGCCAGATCTTCAGCGCAGTGGCGTAGTCGGCCCGGTCAAACGCAACGTACTCGCCGCCGCGTATCTCACAATCGCTGGCGGTGGTTTTGACGGGGCGGCGAGCGGTTAAGAATGTGGTCTGGGTGCCCAGCCTTTTGACCTGGCCTGGCAGCAGACAATCGATGATCATGAGGTCATCAGCGTTTTTGGCTTCGCTGGCGGCGGCAGACGCGCCGGGCTGGGTCGCAGGTGCCGATGCACAGGCACTGAGAATGACGCTAAGAAAGCCGATGCAGAAACCGGTTCCGGTTACCTGAAAACGTTTGGGAGCACGCATTGTTCACCTCAATTCAATCCATTATGGGGTTAAGTATACCCTCAGGGGCTCGAGTCTACCTCGTTACTTTGTCACACATACTATCAATAGTTGTATCTAGATTGATCAGCGTCCACCAGAAGGGCCAGCCTGATCGATGATCGGCCCGCTCGATGGACAGATAGCGGGCGTTGGGCTGAGCCTGGCTGAATGCCTCGATCCAGCGCGGCAGAATCTCCTTATCCAGAGCGCCCGCCATGTGGGCTTGCTGGATGCATTCCGGCAGTGGAGGCTGGGTTGCAGGGTCCAGCGACAGGCTGAGGGGGCTGTAGCCGTGGTGCTGAACCCACTCTGCCACCTGCAGGTTGCCCGCCAGGGTCACCACGCCGGTAACATTGGGCAGCCTGGGGGCCAGTAATACCGCCAGGGTACCGCCGCCGCTGTGCCCAATCAAGGTGATGGGGTTATTGCCGGGAAGGCTGCGTTGCAGCGCGCTTGCCATGCTGGCCACGGTTGCTTCGCTGTAGCGGGCCAGAGTCCAGCTCACCGGGCTGCAGGCCGGATCTTGCGTATGATAGTAGCAGGGTCGCCCCAGATAGAGTGCAGGCGATGTATCCTTGCTCATCATCTCTAACAACATGGGGGTGCGGGGTGTAGGGTCCAGGCTGGGGCGGCCTCGGGCATCCACCGCGCGGCCGTCTCCCTCGATGTACACGTGCCAGTGCAGAGGCCTCGGTTGAGGGGCGTTGGCCTGCTGCGCTGCTGGGTTCATCAGAATTCGGTGACGGAAAGTGACCCCATCCTGCACCTCGTTGCTGAATTGCTGATGGTCGATAATGTGCTGGTAGGAGCTGCACGCCGTGAGCAGCCCCAAGCCGAGGATGGCCACGATCATCAGCATGGACTGTGCTGTCTTGATCACTTTATCTGCATTCTTTGTTACAGCCATGTCTATTTAAAGTCAGGTTAGAGCTAGATTCAGAGTTTAGGCGAAGAGGAATGGTATCCCATGAGTGACGGGAATTCAGCGGGCTTGCACGGCAAGTTGCCACAACAGGCGGATTTTATCAGCCGCACATTGCCAATGGCGTTCACCAGCGGCTGGGATGACTGGATGCAGCGCAGCCTGCTGGCCTCTCAGGAGATTCTCGGCAATCAATGGCTTGAGATCTATCTTACTAGCCCCGTTTGGCGGTTTGTGCTCAGTGCCGGGGTGTTTGATCAGCAGGCATGGGCTGGCGTGATGGTGCCCAGTGTGGATAAAGTAGGGCGTTATTATCCACTGCTGCTGGCGCAACCGTTGGCAGCCGATGCCTTGCCCACGGCGCCACTGATTACGTCGGCGGATTGGTTTATGGCGCTGGAGGAGCTGGCGGTTCGCACCTTGCAGGATAATCTGCCGGTGAGTGAGCTGGAACATCAGCTGGGCCTGATACCAGCACTGCAAAGTGAGCACCGGGTCAGTCAGGGCAAGTGGGAAGTGGGCCGCCCTCTTGCCCTGTTCCAGCAACAGGATCTGAACCCTCTGCATACCTACCCCCATCTGCTGCACGAACTGCTGCGCCAGCGGTTTCCTGCTTACAGTCTGTGGAGCAGCGCCGGATCTGAGCGTGTTGCCCCCGCCCATCTCATCAGTGGTTATCTACCGTCTCCACAATGCTACACTTCATTATTAGCAGGGGACTGGGCACAACAGGGGTGGAATACCCCGCTGGATGTGATCACACCATTGGCCTTTTGCAGCAACAACTGTAACAATACACACGACATTCAGAACGAGTAAGAAACTGCATGGTGCAGACCCATTGGCTTAGCAGCGCGGCAACTCATTGTGGCGCAGTTCGAAACATGAATGAGGATGCCTTCCTCAACCGCAACAACGATGGTTTGTGGGTAGTCGCAGACGGAATGGGCGGACACGAAGCCGGTGAGGTAGCCAGTCAGATGATTACGGCTTCCATCGGGCGGGTGGACGTGGCTCAGCCGCTTTCGGAGGTGGTGGATGCCATTGAAGATACGCTGCTGGAAGTGCATCACAAAATCCGTACTTACTCCCGTACCCACTGTGAAGGCCGCACCATGGGCAGCACGGTGGTGTCATTTTTTATGCGCGAGTCTGTAGGCGTTTGCCTGTGGGCTGGCGATTCCCGCCTTTATCGTTATCGTGATCAAGCCCTGCAGCAGGTGTCCGATGATCACAGTCAGGTCAACGAAATGTTGGCCCGAGGCATGATTACCCCGCAGGAAGCGATCAATCATCCGGCCTCCAACGTCATCACGCGTGCAGTAGGTGCCAGTGAAACGCTTTATATCGACGTGACCCTGGTAGAACTGAAACCCAATGATGTGTATCTGCTGTGCAGCGATGGCCTTTACGGCGCGCTCGAAGAGGCAGAGATCGCCAGTCTGTTGGCCAGCGGTGATGTAGAAGCCGCCACCCAGGCGTTGATAGAGCGTTCGTTGCAAGCCGGGGCCCGGGACAACGTCACGGTCATAGCGGTGAAAGTGCAATGATGACGCCAGAAAAAGAACAACGGCTGGCCGCCGAGATGCGTCTGATTGCCCGCCAGTATTGTGACGGGGCTTTCAACAAAATCGAATACCGTCGCCGCAGGCAGGACATTCTGCTGCAATGCGTGGATCAGGATCTTAGCGCCATCCCGGATGAACCGGTCGAGCTGTTGGACAAGGCCCCGGTGGCAAACAAGGCTCCGCCCACGGCGGTGAACTGGTTGCCATATATGATGGTGGGGGTAACGGTGGTAGTGTTGGGAGTGATGGGTTTTTTACTGACTTCAATGATGTGAGCCTGGTGTCATGGATGACCGAATGCAAGTGTGGGTGGGCGATATAACCACCCTGAAAGTCGATGCCATCGTCAATGCGGCCAATAGCCAGTTGGCCGGTGGCGGCGGGGTAGATGGAGCAATTCATCGAGCCGCCGGAGCCGAGCAGTTGCAGGCTGCCTGTCGCATGATCGGGGGGTGTGCAACCGGTCAGGCGGTGATTACCCCCGGCTTTGACTTACCCGCTAAAGCCATCATTCATACCGTTGGCCCTGTTTGGTCCGGTGGTCAGAATAACGAAGCTACTTTATTGCGTTCCTGTTACAGCGAGAGCATGACCATGGCCGTACGGGAGGGCTTTCGTTGCATTGCATTCCCAGCGATAAGTTGTGGTGTGTATGGTTATCCTAAAGAGCAGGCGGTGGCCATTGCAGTGGATGAAGTAGAGCGGTGCCTGGAAACTTACCTCATGTTCAAACGAGTCATTTTTGCCTGTTTCGATCAGTCTATGGCGGATCTCTATAACCGCTTGCTGGCGTAACTCAGGCTACCTGAACGTGTTCCTGATGCAGATGCAGGTACTGCTGTCCCCACAGTTTAATCGGTCGGCGCACGGGGTAATGATCGTAGTTAAGCGGCTTGCTTTTCGGTTGCTCTCGCACCTCCAAACACCATAACCCTTCCGGGAAAAAGGTAAATTCCAAGCGTTTGCCATAATGATGCTGCGCCCGATAGATGCCGCTGGTGTAGGGCTGGGCCAGATCCATTTCATCCAGAATGTGTAACTCAAGATCCAGCAGATAAATATGCAACACCTCGTCGAAAGGGTTGTCATCACTGGTGATCAACACATAGCGTTGCCCTGATGCATACTGGTCCACCAGCTGACGGCCTTTCAGATGGCGTCCGGTTGGGTGGCCTTGTAACAGAACCTGTATGTGGGGCTGGTTGTCCAACCGGTAATGGCTGATGGATGAGAACAGATTGACTTTTTTCATAATCAGTCCGAAATAGCGTGATAGAGTTGGGGTCAATTCATAAGTAAGTTTAAGGGCAATCGAGCGCACTGAAAATTGCACAGTGGAGTTTTAGATTGCGTAAAAATGCCAGTATTTTTGAGGATCATGCAGGAAATGGAAAAAAAGCCCCGAATTCCAGTGGAACTGAAGCGATTTGTTGGCGCCATGCTGGCGATTATTGCCCTGATCGCAGCGGCAGCGGTGGTCGTAGATCTACTTTATGGACAGTGAATGGCCGCTTTCCCCTCTCGTTAGTCCTGAGGGGCGTGCATTTTGTGCGCAAGTGCTAAAATATCCTGCCGGGTAGTGGCACAAGCGCAAGCGGGCAACTAAGCTGCAAGAGACAAACTCTGAATTCCGTTAACGGCCTCGGCCATATAGCGGTTTCCCAATAGCGCGGCGGGAGGATCCTGCCACGGCGTTGCGTCGAGGGATTAAATGCGCATTCTGTGTGTGGAAGGAAACAAAACGTTTCGCTCCATTCTCGAAAAGCAGTTGACCATGGAAGGGCTGAGTTGCCGCTTTCTGGCCAACGGTGCCGAAGGATTGTCAGCGGCCCGCCAGATCGCATTCGATTTTGTCTGTGTGTCCATGTTCCCGGATGACATGCAGGCCACCCACTTTATTGAAGAACTGCGAAAAATCCCCTGCTATGTGCACACACCCGTTGTGCTGTTTACCTCTCAGTACGACGAACAGGTTCTGACAGACGTGCTGAAAGCCGGTGCCACGGAGGTGTTTCATCGCCAGGATCTGGAAACACTGATCACCTTTGTGCGCCGTTATCTTGGCCGTTACGAGCCCCTCGCAGGCAGCGTTATGTATGTGGAGGATTCTCTGGTTCAGCAGCAGGCCGTTTCCCTGATTTTACGCAATGTGGGGCTGGACGTGATGTGTGTCACCAGCGCCGAGGAGGCCTGGGAGCTGTTTCAACAGAACAGTTACGACCTGCTTATCGTGGATGTTGTTCTTACCGGCGACATGAGCGGCATCCGGTTGGTGAATAACGTCCGCCGCTTGTGTGGTGATGCTGGCGATACCCCTATTTTGGCGGTCAGCGCATACGATGAACCGTCCCGGCGTATCGAGTTGCTGAATCGCGGTGCCAACGATTATGTGTGCAAACCGGTACTGCAGGATGAATTAATTGCGCGCATACGAGGCCTTATCGGCCAGAAGCGGCTGTTAGAGCAGGTGCGGCTTGAGCAGGCCAAAACCTTGCATCGATTTGAGTATCTGGATGCCACCACCGATTTACCCAATCGCAAGATGCTGTTGCAAATTCTTGAACAGGAAATGGCTCGTGCGATAAAGCATAATTATTTCAGTGCGTTGCTATATGTCGATCTCAACAGTTTTCGAGCCATCAACGACACCATGGGGCACAGTGTGGGTGATCAGCTGTTGCGTATGGTGGCCCAGCGTTTGAGCCGTATCAAGCGTCGCGAGGACAGCTTGGCGTCGTTGGGCGGCGATGATTTTGCCATGGTGCTGTCGGAGTTGTCGGAAGATCGTCAGGTCGCGGCGGATTATTGCCGTGGTGTTGCGGATCAGATCCAGCGTGCCATGGCTCGGCCCTTTGAAATTGATGGCAAGCTGGTGCACAGCGAAGCCACTGTGGGTATGGTGCTGTTTCCATTGCATCAGACCTCCAGCGTGGATGTGCTGCGTCAGGGTGAAAGCGCATTTGAGCAGGCCCGGCAGGAATCCAGCAGCAGGGTATCGTTCTTTTCCCGCGAGATGCAGCGCCAGGCAGAGCAGCGGTTCACTTTGCAGAATGCCCTCCGTCATGCAGTGCGCCAGCAGAAGCTGGAGATTTACTACCAACCAATATTCGACCCCAATGGACAGTTGCTGAGCTTGGAGGCCCTGTCCCGCTGGCGCCATAACGGTGAGATGATACCGCCTGATCTGTTTATCAGTGTGGCGGAGGAGTGCGGCTTGATTCATGAGCTGGGGGACTGGGTCATCAGTACCGTTGCTGGCCATCTACGGCGTTGGCAGCAGCTGGGGCTGCCAAACAGCTTTGAGGGTGTCGCCATCAATATCAGCCCCTATCAATTGTTGCAGGAGCGTTTCTCGGTGCATTTGCTCAAGCGGCTGGATGAATTGGGGCTACGTTGTGATTTACTCAAGATCGAAATCACAGAAAATGCCCTTATTGCCAATGTGGATCGCACCAGCGTGCAGCTGGCCCGGCTACGTGACTGTGGAATTCGGGTGTCGTTGGACGATTTCGGTATCGGTTACTCCTCGATGTCATATCTGCAGCAGCTGCCGGTGGATCAGCTTAAGATTGATCGTAGCTTTATTTGGAATATGCACAGCAACCCGGCTGCCCTGGCCATTGTGCAGACCATCATCACCATGGGGCAGTCCCTGTCCATGCAGGTGGTGGCAGAGGGGGTGGAAACCCTAGAACAGCAACAACAGCTGGTATCCATGGGGTGTAATGCCTTGCAAGGTTTTTTTCTGCAGATACCGATGACCTTTACCGACACCGAAGCCTTTCTCAAGGCTGGACAGCGTTCCCAAGCGCGGCCGCAAGCCTGATTCCTCTGGTATAATCCCTCTTCGCCTTCAATCTAAATAGGTTAATCAAGCTATGATACTGTTGTTTGCAGCGCTGTCTGCTGTGGTGCTGGTGCTTGCCGGAGTGGCCGCCTGGCTGTGGTACAAAGTGTGGCGGAACACACAACAAGAACAGCAAATGCAAGGCCAATTGCAGCAACAACAGGCCCAAACGGAGCAGAACCGTATCGACTACATTCACGAAAGCCTGAATGTGATTGCGTGCGCGGTACTCGACAAGCAATGCCCCGTGACCGAAGGCTGTATCCGAATGGCAGTGCTGCTGGATAACCTGCCATTGGATTGCGACACCAAGCACCGTTTTTCTGTCGTATTCGAGGTATACAATGCAACTCGACATATCCCGACCCACAGCAGCTGGAAGGCCTTGGGGCGGAAACAGCAACGCAAATTCGAGCAGGAAATGCTGGCGTTGGAACGTGAGCATGACACCGCCGTCATGGAACTGATGGCCTATGTAAAAGGCAATCCGTTTAGCCGTGGCGTTGGTGCCTCCATCAATTAAACGGCGTGCTTAATCATATGGATACAGGGAACCAATAATATAATGCAGCGGCTTGTGCGTATCAGTCTGGTACTGTTGATGAGTGTGGCGCTAACCGGTTGTGGCGTTCGCTTTGTCTACAATCAACTGGACTGGTTGATTCCCTGGTACCTCGACGATTACATCGAACTGGAAAGCGAACAGGAGGCTTTGTTTGAGTCTCGCCTTGCATCCTATCTTGATTGGCACCGTGACGATCAATTGCCGAAGTACGCAGCATTTCTGCATCAGATCGCGGATAAAGCAGAAACCGGGCTTACGGTTCAGGACATTGCACAAATCGAACTGCAAACCGAAGACTTTGCTCAGACCCTGATGGATCGAATGCTGACGGATCTGATCGACTTACTGGCCACTGCCAGCGATAAACAGATTGAGCAACTGTTCAAGCGCCTGAAGCAGGATAACGAAACCTATCGCAAAGAATATATTGATGTCAGCCCGGCAAAACAGCGCAAGGCACGTCTTAAAGAAGTCATTAAGTATGCGGAGCGTTGGACAGGCCGATTGTCCGACGATCAGGTGCTCGCGATCAGCACCTGGGCCGAGCAATTTGAACTTATGGGCCCGGAAATCGAACAAGCGCGTTTAGCATGGCAACAGGAATTCAAACGCATTCTAATGTTGCGTGAAGATCGCGCCGCATACGATGCCGCATTTCGTGAACTGATACGTAATCCAAAGTTCGGGCGCAGCGCAAAATTACAAGAAAAGCTCGAACACAACAGCGAACAGGTGCTCCAGTTGTATCTGGCGTTGGATAAGACACTGTCTCCGTCGCAGCGTAAACATATGGTGGATAAGCTCCGCAGTTACGCCGATGACTTTCTCATTCTCGCGCAGCAAAAATAAGAATATTGTATGACTTTCATTGCGGTTGCTCGCCAGATGGAAGCCCGATCTCTATAATCCGCGTTTTTCGCTGCCGGCCCTGGATATGGGTATTGGTGCGTGCTGCTCGAGAGGTTGTTATGGTGAAGTATCGTTACGGCAATGGATCTGCCTTTCTGTTTAGTGTTTTTCTTTTTGTAAGTATGTTCAGTTCCTGGTGCTGGTCTCAGTCAGTTGAGTCACCATCGCCGAAGCTTTGGAAGCAGGCCCTGGAGAAAACATCCTCTACTGCAGCAGAAATAGAGCTGTTCTCTATCGTTGGCTCCAACACCGTCGGTGAGAAGCTGGCTCCCGCACTGGTTAGTGGATTTCTACGGGAGCAGGGGTTTGAAAATATAGCAATCGTCGCAAATGGGGCAGAGCACAAGCAGAAAGTCGTCGCCCGTATGCGCGCAGGTGATCGGTTCGTTGTCATCGCCGTGCCTGTTGCTGCCCAAGGATCGAGCACTGGATTCAAGGCGTTAAAGGATCGCACTGCAGATCTGGCGGCTTCTTCTCGTCCGATTAAAGTCGATGAACAAGCTGACTTGGCCTTTATGGGCAATATGCTTGGTATTGATAATGAACATATTGTCGCGATTGATGGCTTGGCTATTGTCATTCATCCTGACAACCCGATCACTAAATTGCCACTGCAAACGGTTAACAGCATCTTCACCGGCAAAGTATCCAATTGGTCCCAATTGGGTGGCAGAGCGGGTGCCATTAATGTCCATGCCCGCGACGATAGATCCGGTACATTCGATACCTTCCAGCGATTGGTGTTGAATAAGGATAACCTAACCTCAAAAGCCAAACGTTACGAATCCAATGATGATCTGTCGAAGGCGGTACAGCAGGATGTCAACGCCATTGGCTTTGTCGCATTACCCAGTATTGGCGGCACCAAAGCGCTGGCGGTATCGGATGGTGTAGCCAAGCCGCTGTTGCCATCCGATCTGACGGTTGCCACAGAGGACTATCCTTTGTCACGTCGCTTGTATTTTTACTCTTCGAACCCACAGGGGCGGAAACCGGTGGTCAGCGATTTTCTGGCCTATGTTCGCGGTAATGCGGGTCAATCCATAGTGGCTCAGACCGGCTACGTGGCGCAGGCGCTGTTTGCTATGGCGATAGAACCTGAGGATGGCCGACTGGCCGGTTGGCAGCGCATGAACCTGAATATTCGGTTTGAAGATGGCTCCTCTACACTGGATAACAAGTCGGAGCTTGACGTGCAGCGTTTGGCTGAATATCTGTCAAAAAGCGGCAATGACAAGCGCAAAGTTACCCTGGTGGGCTTTTCCAACCCCGTCACCGGTGGCGCCAGTCAGTCCAGCATTTCCCGTTTACGGGCGCAGAATGTGCGCTGGGCGTTGCGTAATAAGAATATTCGCAACAAATTGTCAGCCTTGGCTGGTAGTGCTGTAACGGTATCTGACCCCGACAGCCTGAATGCCGATCGTAATCGGCGTGTAGAGGTTTGGATTCAGTAAGTCCGGGCTATACTGTAAAGTAATCTTACTCTGCAAGGTATGCCCATGCCGCTGCGTCCAGATCCTTTCAAATCCAACCCCACGCAGTCACCCTGCGTGCGCAACTGTTGCCTTAATGGCGATGACGTGTGCGTGGGCTGCGGTCGTACCCTGGAAGACATTCGCCATTGGACAGCCTTCACCCCAGAGCAGCGCACGCAAGCCCTGAAAGCAGCCAAAAAGCGGGTAGAGGCCTTCGGATCAGGGCCTTTTTAGGGCAATACCCCTTTTGAATTCGTGCAATTAGTGTGCATCGTGGCTATTGTCTACACTTCCTCAGATTGAGGTGGAAATTCGTTCCGTACAGATACTGTTTTTTGTGCTCAAGCCGGTACAATAGCGCGCGACGCTAAAAGGAGACTAGATACATGAATTTAAATCGGTTATGGGTGGTGCTGTTGGCACTGTTCGGGGCTGGGCCTGCGCTGGCTTCAGACAATTTGCATATGATCTCTCATCCGTTGGCCATCACCGCAGTGGTACTGTTTGTTGTTGCCTACGGTTTCGTCATTGCAGAAGAATTCATCCATATGCGCAAATCCAAACCGGTGATCCTGGGGGCAGGCATCATCTGGGTGTTGGTGGCCATTGTAGCGGGTGAGGTAGAAGGCGGCCGCGAAATGCTGGATCACGCGGTGGATCACAATGTAAACGAATACGCTGCATTATTTCTATTCCTGCTGACGGCCATGATTTATATCAATGCCTTGACAGAACGGAACGTCTTTGAAAAATTACGCTCCGTCCTGGTGAAGAAAGGCTTCAGTTTTCGTGCGCTGTTCTGGATAACCGGCTGGTTGGCGTTTTTTATCTCTCCGGTAGCGGATAACCTGACTACCGCCCTGTTGATGGGGGCAGTGGTGCTGGCAGTCGGTGCTGATAACCCGCGTTTCGTCTCCCTGTCATTCGTCAATATCGTCATCGCTGCCAATGCGGGCGGTGCCTTCAGCCCCTTCGGGGATATTACCACCTTGATGGTATGGCAAAGTGATAAGGCGGAGTTCTTTGATTTCTTCAGTCTCTTCCTGCCTGCGGTGGTGAATTTCGTGGTGCCCGCCTTTATCATGAACTTTGCTGTGCCGAAAGTGACACCGGCCCCTATTGAAGAAGAAGTCAGCATGAGAAGAGGGGCTCGCCGTATTTGCGTATTGTTCCTCTGCACCATCGCCACTGCCGTGTGCTTTGAGCAATTCCTGCATCTGCCCCCATTCTTGGGGATGATGACCGGCCTTAGCTATCTGCTGCTGTTCTCCTATTACATCAAAATCACCCAGTATTCCGAAGAAGGCCCCGCTGAGTTCAATATTTTCAACAAGGTGGCGCGTGCGGAATGGGATACCTTGCTGTTCTTCTTCGGCGTAATCTTCTGTGTTGGTGGTTTGGGTACCTTGGGTTATCTGGCAGAAGTGTCGATCATTATGTATGAGGGCTGGGGCGCCACTACGGCGAACATCATTGTAGGGGTTCTGTCCGCCTTGGTGGATAACATTCCGGTGATGTTTGCGGTGTTAACCATGAGCCCTGAAATGGACTTGAATCAGTGGTTGTTGGTGACCTTAACCGCCGGTGTGGGTGGTAGCTTACTGTCTGTGGGCTCGGCCGCCGGTGTGGCGCTGATGGGCCAGTCCAAGGGGCTTTATACCTTCTTCAGCCATCTGAAGTGGAGCTGGGCCATCGCCTTGGGCTATATAGCCAGTATTGCCTGTCACATGGCGCTGTCTGGAATGTTCTAAACGGTATCGCTCGACACTGAACACAAAAAAAGGTGCTGATTAAGCACCTTTTTTTGTGTCTGCCTATGCCTCTGTGCCAGAGCCGTGTGAAGGCTATAGCACTTTGTCTTTAGCCGCTTGTTTCATCACAGCATTAACTATGCTCTCAACACCCTTTCTCAATGTCGCTTGTTCTGTTGTTCGGGTTTTAACCGACCAGCTCAGCTTTTCAGTCTTAACATTAAACAAGTTGGTTTCCAGCAGATACTCTGTCATTTCCACATAGGTTCCGGGTTCGTTTTGTCCGCTGCTGCTGTATACCATATAGGTGTCAAAGTTACGGTAGAGGTTGTCTCCCGGGCCAATCTGTTCAGGCGGTTGGTAAGTTTGGGATTTCTCGATGCCGCGCAGGCTGCTCACCAGCACCGATGTGATGCCATTCTGCGCAACAATGGGGCGTAAGGTTTCACGGTTAACCTTGGTGCCATCTGCCAGCCACTGGTGGGATGCCACTGCCAGAATGCCATTTTTATCCAGCTGCTGTACGAAGTCGTTTTCAAAGGCTTTGCGCACGGTCTCATCTGCCGCCAGTGTGACGATCAGAACTTTACGTTCAGCCGGGGCTGGTGCCATGTAGCCCGGCAGAGTCCAGGATTCTTCTATTTGAGTGGTGGCACAGGCAGTGAGTGAGGCCACTAAAGAAAGTAAAATCAATCGAATAGCAATGTTCATTGGGTTCCAGCCGTTTCATTCCAAGTATGCTCGGGATGGTAGGCGCAGTGGCTCCAATTGTCGAGCCTGGCTTGGTGGCGATGTCATCATTTGTTCATCAAGCTGTCAGAAAAACGCCTACTAAAAACACTAGTCTTCTCCCTAACAGGAGGCTGTCTATGACTACAACCCCGGTTCGCTCTGCTTTCATATCCGATGTGCATTTGGGCACTTCGGCTTGTCAGGCACAATATTTGCTGGACTTCTTGGACAACTGCCAGATGGAGTATTTGTATCTGGTGGGGGACATCATTGACCTGTTGCACATGCGCAAGCGAGTGAATTTTACGCCACTGCATGAGCAGGTGGTGGAAAAGGTGATGTGGCTGGCTCGCAATGGTACACGGGTAATCTACATACCGGGCAACCACGATGCATTGATGCGTCGCTTTTGTGGCCAGATGGTGGCTGGGATCGAGATCCATCGTAACCGGGTGCATTACTGTGCAGATGGGCGCAGATTTTTTGTGAGTCATGGGGATGAGTTTGACAGCGCACTGCATGCTGGAGTGTTCTGGTATGTGGTTGGTGATCTTTCGCACACTTTATTGTTGCGGTTGAATACATTGTTAAACGGTCTGCGACGAATGTTTAAGCTGCCTTATTGGTCATTAGCGGGTTATTTGAAAAAACGTATTGGCAAAGCCAACGAGTTCATTCGTCGCTTTGAAAAAATAGCCGCTCGGCAGGCTCGCGAATTGAAGTATGATGGCTTCATCTGTGGTCATATACATCAAAGTGGTATGCGAAGGATTGATGGGGTTTTGTACTGCAATGACGGTGACTGGGTTGAGCATTGCACTGCATTGATTGAAACAAAACAGGGCCTTTTTGAACTAATGCATTGGGCGGATCACAGGGAAGTGCTGATTCGTGAAACGGAATTGTCAGAAGAATGGGAAGCCATTCCTCAAGCCAACTGAGGTGTAGAATATGGAAAAATCGGTGGTAGCCGCCGTAGCAAAAATGGGGCATGTGGATACGTTTTACTGTTTGCGATTGAATCGACTGATTCGCGATGTTCACCTTCATCGCTTCTTCAGTACGGTTAGCCGCTTGGGTGATGGAGTGCTCTGGTACAGTCTTATGGCGCTGTTTCCTCTGTTCATGGGCGCTCAGGGATTTGTGATCACAGCGTTGATGATATTGATGGCAGCATGGGGCGTTTATCTATACAAACAGATTAAAAAGCGATCCATGCGGCCACGCCCGTTTGTAAGCCATTCCTGTATTCGGCAGGGGGCACGCACTCTGGATCAGTTTAGCTTTCCATCGGGCCACACGATGCATGCAGTGGCCTTTACGATACTTTTGACCTATGCCGTACCGGTGTTGGGCATTGTTCTATTGCCGTTCGCTGTGCTTACTGGTTTGGCGCGGGTGGTGCTGGGTTTGCACTACCCGAGTGATGTATTCATGGGCGCCGTGCTGGGGGCGTTCAACGCAATTCTGTTACTTGGCTTGTTCAGTGCCTTTTTGCAGTAATTAAGCAGTATTTATGCAAAATTATGGCTATCCAAAAGCGGGCAGGTTTATTGATGTAACTCAATGAACGGGAGAGGGAATCTTATTATCCTAACCGCAGATGGATCATGTATCTATCTATCCCGGTGATAAGGGGAGGCCACGGTCTCCCCTTTTTTTTGCCGGATCTATGGCCTTTAGTTGATGCGTCTAATCAATGTGGGTCAGCTGCCGCGAGTAACTTCTTTGGCAACTTCCTCTTTAAATCCCATCAGTATTTGGCGCAGACAATCGGCCCGTTCCAGCTTTTCAGTTTTCTCATATATCTGTGAGCTGTACAGGGCAATCTGTGCCAGTAACTGGCCAAATTGTTTGGGGGATCCACCTAATCCACTGCTGATGGAAACGTGTTGTTTGCCATCCACATCCCAGACCCGAACCAGCTCGTGCGCGTCGGTATTTTGAACTTCCGGAGGTATTGGCAGGGTTTTAGGTTGCTCTGTCATGATATCTCTCGTAGACGGTGTTGGTGTTATTGGTTATAGCGTAGCAGATTGCCGATGAAGCGTTCCAACTGGTTGAGTGACTGGCAAGGCTCGGCCCAACTGCAGTAAGGCTTGTAACGCTTCATTTCGGAGTCGCCACTGCCCCAGCGCAACCGGCTTTCCGGGTTGAGCCAGATCAATTGGCGGGCGCGAGACTGAATGGCCTGCAGCAATTCGGTGCGAGCATCACCGTAGTTGTTTCGTGCATCACCCAGTATTATCACGGTTGTACGGTGATCTACCTGATTCAAACACAGGTTGCTGAAGGTTTGCAGCGATTGGCCATAGTCCGTAGAGCCGCCGCCGATGCGATCCAGTGTAAGGTTGATGGCGGTATCGATGTTCTCATTCTCAAACCATTGCGTAACTTCCTGCAAGTCGGAAGAAAAAGCAAAGGCACGCACGTTAGAGATCACTTCTGTCAGGCTGTACAAAAACATCAGCAGAAAACGGGAATACTGGCTTACAGATCCGCTTACATCACAGATCGCCATTACCTTGGGCTTGTCAACACGCTTGGTTTTCCAGTGGGTTTCCAGTAACACCCCGCTGTATGGAATGTTATGGCGGATGGTGTTACGCACATCCAGTTTGCCACGTTGATAAACTTTGCGGCGGCGGGAATGAGTGGCAACCAGTTTTTTCGCCAGTTTGCGTACCAGGTTTTGGACATCCTTGAATTCGCGAAGATTCTCCAGGCTGGTCTCGCGCATTACCGATTCACGCAGGGCTCGACTTTCTCCACTGGCCTGCAGCAGGTATTGGCGCTCTACATAATGCTTTACTTCCTCTCGCAGACGCTCACGGGCATCCCGCAGGGATCTTGCCAGGGCTTGCTCCTGTAGATCATCAGAGGCCTCTGCTGCCCACATTTCCTGCTCCATGGCTTCCAGCCCCATCGCCATCATCATGCGGCGACCATACAGACCTTTCTGAGTCATGACTTTGATGTCACGCACGTTGGCGACGCTGGCGGCGTTTGCCATTGCGCTGGCCAAAGCTTGGCCGTCGCCCTGCATCAGCATTTGTCCCAGCGGAGATTCTGCCTCGGCCGGGTTATCGGCAGGGTTGCTGGAGGAGAGTGAGATTATTCGTTCAAGTGGGTTTTTCGGAGGTGGTTTCTGTGTGGGTTGTTCAAACTGTTCGAAACTGTTGAAGTGAAAGAACTGATCAAAGCAGCTATCAAAACGTGATTTCTCTTCTTCGCTTTTGGCCAAAGTCAGGCTCAAAGCGGATTTCAACTGGCTTCTTTGTCCATACCCCACAAGGTCCACCGCGTGGATGGCATCCAGGGTTTCCGAGGTGGATATACGCACCCCATTGCCCCGTAGCGCTTTGACGAAATCCACTAAAATACGATCCATTGTAGATTGCCCGTCAGCTTTTGAAGAGTTTGTTGAACAGGCTGCGCATATCATCCTTAACGTTGTTGATATCCTCTTCATGTTTCAACAGAACGTTCAAAGTCGTTTCTACCAATTCAGGAGACAGGCTTTCAGAATGCAGTAATAAGAGTGTGCGGGCCCAGTCGATGGTTTCGCTGATAGCGGGCTGCTTCTTTAAATCCAGTTTGCGAACTTCCTGTACGAAACCCACCAACTGTTGCCGTAACTTGTCATTGATGCCGGGCACACGAGACTGAATAATGCTGCGTTCTAATGTCGCGTCCGGAAACGGAATGAACAGGTGCAGGCAGCGGCGTTTAAGTGCATCGCTTAGCTCTCTTGTATTGTTGCTGGTTAGAAAAACAATGGGATGGCGGCGCGCTTTGATGGTGCCGATCTCGGGGATGGATATCTGGTAATCCGACAGCATCTCCAGCAGAAATGATTCAAATTCGTTGTCGGCTTTGTCGATTTCGTCGATCAGCAATACCGTGCCTTGCTCGGCTTGCAGCGCCTGCAGCAGGGGGCGGGGCTCCAGAAACTGCTCTGAATAAAAGATATCGCCAAACTCATGCAGACGGTCTATGGATTCTGCCAGGCCATGGGCACCTTTTAGTAGGTCGCCGAGCTTATCTTTGAGTACTTGTGTATACAGCAGCTGCTTGCCGTATTTCCATTCATACAGGGCTTTGGCTTCATCCAGGCCTTCATAGCATTGCAGACGAATCAAATCCCAATTTAAAAACTGCGCGGTTGCTTTGGCTAGCTCGGTTTTCCCCACGCCGGGTGGGCCTTCCACCAATACGGGTTTTTCCAGCTGGTGGGCCAGGAACATTGTCATCGCAATGTTGTCGTTACATATGTAGCCGGATTGGGCGAAGCCGGATTTGATTTGTTCAACGCTGAAATCGTTTTTCATTGAGGCGATCTGATCAGTTAAGTGCGAATAATCCTCCACCTTAGCACAAAAGCAGTCAGGCTTGTGTACTCGGTTGAGTAACAAGCCTGTTGTGTTCAGATGTTAGAAACGATGGCTATTGGCTTTCATAGTTCACCAGGTATTCCTCGCTGTAGATAAGCTCTACACGCCGATTATCTCGATGATGGGTGGCGGAGGGCACAGGAGCATCCGCTCCCCAGCTTAGAACTTCAATTTGTTCAGCAGTCACACCTTGTTGGGTTAGCAGCTTGGCAACATAGCGCGCACGCTGTTCAGCCAGATGCTGATTATAGGTCGGATCACCCTGTGGATCAGCATGGCCATTAATGCTTATTTTCAAGTCCGGGTGTGCTGCCAGGAACGCTCCATGCTGCTTCAGGGTGATTTCGGCGTCTTGATCAAGCTGCTTCTGATCAAACCCGAATAAAAATAGGGTTTTGGCGGGGCGCGTGTTGGTATCGTCGTCTGGTAGCTCGGGAATAAGATAGGGTTGCTCCGGCATCTCATTGGTGTCAGCGGCGATGCTGGCCATAGGCTCTTCTAAGGTGAGGTCTAGCAGGGGCGCGTTGGGCTCAGCCATCGAAACCTGCGGTTCGTCTTGAATACTCGGGTCAACCGGTGAGATTGGTTCGTATGCTGAGGTGCTGAGATGATTATTCATGGTTTCAGGCTCGGTCGGCTGAACCTTGTGGCTGCTGCACGCAGTGGCTAATAGGGTTGAAGACAGCAGCAATATGGCGGATTTGAGGGTGAAGTTAGTCATGGTTATCTCCTGAAGTACGTTGTTGGCTTACAGGGTTTATTAAACGCTGCAATCAGGGCGATTCTCGGTAGCAATTAGGGGCAATTCATACCCAATTATGTTGAAAAATGGCACGGGGTTCGCATCGGGCGACAGGGGGCTTGTATCACAATATGGGCTGGTGTACCGGTATCGGATTGATAACGCTTACAGTAAGATAGAGCCCACACCGAAACCAACGTGTGATTAACAGGAGTGGTATGAATACATTAAAAACAGGTTCAATTTTGGCGCTTTCAGTGATTGCATCGGCCTGCAGTTGGGTGGACTTGAACCCGGCTGCTGAAGACGTTCTGATTCTTAAGCCCAGTCAGGCCAAGCAGTGCGAGCAGATGCGTCGCACCACCAGCCAGGTTATGGATAAGATCTGGTTTGTCGGCCGTAATGAGGAGAAAATGGGTGAAGAGCTGGCTACCCTGGCTCGCAACACTGCTGCTGAGTCCGGTGGCAATGCCATTATGGCCGTTTCTAAGATCGCTGAAGGCAAGCAAACCTTTGCGATTTTGAACTGCCCTCATTTGCGTTAAACCGGTACCGATATCAAACCTAATCGGATTCATTCCAGCATGAGCGAGCAGGGTTGTACGTCGGCTCGCTCATGTTGTTATTTCTTTTCGCTATAATAGCGGCCGTTTTAGATCCTCCACTTGGCAAATCGTCTATAAGCCATCCTTCATTAAGTCACCCATCTGTAAGTCTCAGCTAAACTTAAGCGTATATAAGCTACTTTTCGATACGAAGGTTTACCGATCGAATGTACGGTCTTTTCCTGCTTGCCAGGTTGATACTGCTCTGTATGATTTTTGGCTGTGCCGCGACGTTGGCGCGGGCGGATGGCCCCGTCGTGGAAATTCAAGACAAAGACTTTTCTCAACGCTTGGTTAGTGCGGTTGGTTTTATTGAAGACCCTGATGCCAAGTGGACAATTCAAGATGTGTTGAAGCAGCCGGAATCTGCATATGGATATACAGCACGGGATACTTTGCAGTTTGGATACAGCCAATCGGTATATTGGTTACGGATCGATATTCGCAATCGGCTTCTCCATAGTTCTGCGCTTACTCTGCAAGTGCGTTACCCGTTGTTGGACTTTGTTGATTTCTATCATGTTGATCAAGATGGTGTGATTAACCACCAGATGGCGGGAGACCATCGAAGCCTAGAGCAGCGTGAGTATCCAGTGAAGGATTATCTGTACCGCCTGCACCTTAACCCGGGAGAGATTCAAACTGTATATATTCGGGTTCAGTCCACCAGTTCTTTGTCTTTACCGATATATTTGAGTACTGAAACCGGTTTAGTTGCACTCAATAACAAATCGGAGTGGGTGGATGGAGCCTATTACGGCATTGCGCTCTCTATGATGGTATACAACTTGTTGTTGATGCTTGTGGTGCGGGAGCGAATTTATCTTGAGTATGTAGTCTGTGTTGTATTCCAGATCGGTTTTATCGCATCCCTTAACGGATATGCGGGTGTGCTCTTCCCGCAGAATTCATTTATTACCGATAAAGGCATCTATTTTTGCTCGACTGCTATGGCGGTGGCATTTATTCAATTTACGCGGACGTTTCTGCAAACCAAAGAGTTACTGCCGAGACTGGACCGATTTTATCGGTATTACATGTTGGTTCCTGCACTGGCGTTGCTGGCGGAGATGTTAGTGCATCCAACCATTGCTGCAAAAATCAATGTTATGTTGGTGATGGTGACCGTTATTCTGCTGTTTCCTGTTGCGCTTTTTCAGTACATTAAAGGCTATCGGGCGGCCTCCTATTTTGTGTTTGGACAGGGCATGTTCCTATCCTCGGTAATGTTTACCTCGCTCTCATCTCTCAATCTTGTGCCCTTCTATTTTTTGGCGCCGATGGCCATTAAGCTAGGCTCAGCAGCGGAGCTCATGCTGTTTTCCATGAGCCTGGCTGGCCGTATTAGTGAGCTTAAGAAAAGCCATTTTGAAATACAAAGAGAGCAGGAGGTGGCATTGGCCGAGACCAAAGCCAGTGAGCGCTATGTTGAAGAAATCAGTGAGGTGAATAAGGTGCTGGAGCAGGCGCTCCAGGTGCGATCCAAGTTCTTGGCCAATATGAGTCATGAAATTCGCACCCCGATGAACGGCATTTTGGGTATGCTCGAGTTAATCGATAACCCAGAACTGGATTCTGTGCAGCGAAACTATATTGATATTGCGCGCCGCTCAGGCAAGACGCTGTTGGCTTTGATCAATGAGATTCTGGACCTGTCAAAGATTGAATCGGGCAAGTTGGTGTTAGAACAGAATGCATTCAGCTTGAGGGAGCTAATCCAGGATCTTTCCAGTCTTTACAGTCAGCAGGTTAAGAATAAGCACCTGACTATCCGGGTTATGGTGGATTCGTCGGTGCCAGATTACATTGTTGGGGATCGCACACGGTTATGGCAGGTGCTTACGAATCTGATTAGCAATGCAATTAAATTTACTCGGCGAGGTGGTGTCATTATAAAACTGGACACAGTCTACGAAGGAGGGCAGAGGCTGCGCTTTGCCGTAGTGGATACCGGAATTGGTATTGCCAATAGTGAGCAGGAGTCCATTTTCGAAAGCTTTCAACAGGCGGATGGTACAACCACTAGGGAATACGGAGGTACTGGGCTTGGCTTGAGTATAAGCCGTAAGTTGGTGACACTAATGGGAGGTGTATTGAGGCTCGCATCTGAGCCGGGAGAGGGCAGTGAGTTCAGTTTTACATTGCCTTGCTGTATTGCCGATGATGCAGATGTTGCCAAAATAGAAGAGGAAGAGCGCCAGCAAAACGATGTGGATTTCTCTTCTTATCGGGTGCTGATAGTTGAAGACAATGAGGTTAATCAAAAGGTGGCTCAGGGAATCCTGAGTAAGCTAGGTGTGCAACATATTTATCTTGCCTCTAATGGGTTGGAGGCCTTGCAATACTTAAGGGGGGCTATGGTGGATATTGTTTTTATGGATGTGCAAATGCCGGTGATGGATGGATTTGATGCGACCCGGCAAATTCGAAAATTTGATAAGCTGGCACATTTACCTATCGTCGCTATGACGGCTAATGCTATGGATGGGGATCGTAAGCGCTGTTTGGATGCGGGTATGAATGATTACCTGTCCAAACCTATTAAACTTGAGTTAGTACGCCAAAGTATGCTTCGAAATCTAGTTGATGTGGTCAATATAGACGTTGATTCGGCCGCGAATAGCTAAGTAATACCCTTCTCTACTATTGTTGTTTTATTGTTTGGGCAGTATAACGTAGTCAGTGGGTAACTATAGGAAATCAAATGAATTCTTTGATCCAAATGATGGCAGGGTGCCTGCTTGCGGCGTTTGCCTGTGCCGGAATAGGCCAATCCCTGAATGACAGTGTAGAGTTGACTGTAGATCTGCAGAAACAGGCAGTTCAGTCACAGCAGAGCATCAATAAGATAGTTAACGACACGAATGCCATGCTGGAAGAGTATCGCCGTTTGTTGCTGGATGCCGATTATCACCAGGTGTATTTGAATCAGCTTACCCAGGAGTTACATCAGCAGCAATTGGAGCGAGAAAGCCTTCAGCTGCAGATTGAACGAATCCAACTGACCGAAAAACGCTTGGCTCCACTTTTGGCGAGCATGGTGCAAACCCTGGAGCGCTTTGTGGTGCTGGATTTACCGTTCCAGCAGCAAGAGCGTATTGACGCTGTATTACTGCTCCGTGAGCGACTGCATAATTCACAGCTGCCGTTGGTGGATCGATTTCAACTGGTTATGGAAGCATTCCAGGTAGAGCTGGAATACGGCCATACCCTTGAAGCATATCGGGAAAAAATAGATTGGCAGGGGCAAAAGCGCAGTGTCGACTGTTTGCGAGTAGGCAGATTGGCGTTGTATTTTATGACCCAGGATGGCGCTGAGGTTGGTTATTGGAACAGGCAAGAGAAGCAATGGCTGCCGCTGTCATCCGAGTACAGTCGGGTAATACGCGAGGGCGTGGCTGTTGCGAAAAGCCAGCAGGCACCGAAATTACTGACGTTGCCAGTGATGGCCGGAGTCGCGCCATGAGTCTATACAAAAAACTATGCACATTCTCCTTGATATGTGGCTTGGCTTTTATTGCCCCACTTAATAGCGCATCCGTTGTGGCGAGCCCAATGGATGCAGCACCAGACTCACTGCAGGCGTTATTGGAACAGGTTAAACAGCAGCGTCAGCAGGAAAAGAACGAGCTGCTGCAGCGAGAACAGCGTTTCAAGCAGGCGCAGAAGCAGCAGAAAATTCTGCTGGATCAGGCCCGATCGGAAAAACTCAAGCATGAAAGGACGCTGCAGCCATTGCAGCGAGAGCTTGAAATGGGCACCCAGGAGCTGGCCGCCTTGCGCAAAGACCTGCAGGAGAAAAGCCAGAATCTCAGGGATTTGCAAGGCGCTTTCAATCGCATTGCTGGAGAAGTAGCGGCCACCCTGAAGCAATCCATGGTGTCGGCCGAACGCCCGCAGCGAAATGCCGACCTGGCTCGGCTTGCAGCGCTACAAACCTTGCCCGAAATAGGTGATCTGGAGCTACTTTGGTTATCTATGCAGGATGAGATGACGGAGTCTGCACAAATTGCCCAATATAGGGGCGAGTACGTGGATGCCAGTGGTGCTATTACAACGGCGGAGCTGACCAGGGTAGGATTGTTTACCGTATTCAGCCGTGACGGGTTTCTTCGTTATGTACCAGAGAGTAACGAACTGCTTTTACCCGCGAGGCAGCCTTCAGCCCGATATCTTGATGCAGTAACGAATTGGTCAGCGAGTGCTTCTGCCATGAATGTCGCTGTGATTGATCCAACTCGTGGTGCGTTGATCAATCAACTCAGCCACTCACCCTCTGTGGCAGAGCGTGTTGAGCAAGCTGGCTTGATCGGCGTAATCATTCTGGCATTGGGAGGGCTAGGAGCCATAGTGGCGTTGTGGCGTGTATGTTGGCTGAGCTGGGTTTCTTTGAAAGTAAATCTTCAGCTTAAAAGTGTTGGGACACCTTCGGATAAAAATCCGTTGGGCAGGGTTTTAATAAAGGCTGGCGGGTTTTCAACGGATAATGATGAGAACTATCAGTTTAAACTGGATGAGGCGGTGCTTACAGAATTGCCGGCGTTAGAAAGAGGGCAAAATTTCATTAAGTTGCTGGCTGCGGTGGCACCTTTGCTGGGGCTGCTTGGGACGGTAACGGGCATGATCCTCACCTTTCAGTCCATCAGCTTATTTGGTAATGGCGATCCAAAACTAATGGCTGGCGGCATATCCCAGGCCTTGATGACAACGGTGCTTGGGTTGGTTGTGGCTATTCCTTTGCTGTTTAGTCACAGTTTTGTAGTGTCTCTTTCACGCAGCTTAGTGCAGCGTCTGGATGAGCAGAGCGCGGGCTTGTTGGTGCGTCGCCTGGAACAGGTCAGGGCAGGCAGTGGCAGGTCTGGCAATGATTGATCCCTGGCAGGATATTAATGCGTTTGCAGAGCAGGGTGGGCCTGTGATCTGGTTGTTGCTGATTCTGAGTTGCCTGCTTTGGACATTAATTATCGAGCGGCTTTGGTATTTCTGGTTTGGGGTGTCTGGCAATGCAGATGCGCTGAGAGTTCAGTGGCAACAGCGTATCGATCGTCAGTCCTGGTGTGCCCACCGGGTGCGGGATGCGTTCATTGCCGAAGTCAGTATCCGACTGCATACTTTTTTGCCTCTTATTAAAGCCCTTGTTTTGCTTTGCCCTCTTCTTGGATTGTTGGGTACGGTTACCGGGATGGTGACCGTGTTTGATGTAGTCGCAGTTGAAGGTTCCAGCGATGCGCAAGCCATGGCTCGTGGCGTGTTTCGAGCCACTTTACCTACAATGGCCGGCCTGGTGGTATCCATCAGTGGTTTATATATGTCGGCTCAGTTACAGCGTTGGGCCGACAACAGGGTAGCCAGGTTTGCGGATAGCCTGCCCATTGGCAGCGATGATCAAGCAGTGGAGGCGAGCCATGGCTGTGCGTAGACACCGACCAGGAGATCAAGAGACTGAACTGGATTTAACACCCATGTTGGACGTGGTGTTCATCATGTTGATCTTTTTCATAGTTACAACATCATTTGTGAAGGAATCAGGTATCGCCGTAAATACCCCAGAGGCTGAAACGGCTCAGCGACAGGAAAGCGCAAATATACTGATAGCAATACATGAATCCGGGGATATCTGGATCGATGGGAGGCCCATTGATGTACGCGCACTGAAAGCACAGGTTGCCCGTATGCATGCAGAAAACCCGCAGGGAACGGTGGTGGTTCAGTCTGATGAAAAAGCAGATACCGGTGTGCTGGTAAAAGTCATGGATCAGATCCGTTTGGCGGGAATTCAGCAAATTGCCGTTGCCGCACGGCGAGCAGGATCATGATATTGCGATTATTTGTAAGCGGTTTGCTTGCAGTGCTTGTTTCTGTGTTGTTGTTTATCTTTATGATCAGGTTGCTGAGTGGGGAAACGATTCAGCAAAACATCGATCAGGCGGTAACACGCATGCAGTTTGTTGAGCCCCCACCGGATGAAGCAGAGCCCCAAACCACTCCCGAGCAGGCAGTTGCATCTGAACCGTCTTTCGCGGAGGAAAGCATGATGCCTGTTGCAACGTTGCCGCAAACGGTAGCGGCACCCGCACCCAGTGCATTACCGCAGCCGAAAATGAGCAGTAACGCCTTTAATGTGCCAGCACCAAAGTCCAGTTGGAGCGCGCCGCTCAGTGGTGATGCTTTTCAAGCAGGCGAAAAAGGCAAAGGTTTCGTTGAAGTTATACCGTTGGCCACGCGGCGTCCCAATATTCCTGAGGTGGCTTGGGAAAATAAGATAGATGGCTGGGTATTGGTGGCATTTACTTTGAAGCCAGATGGTCGTACTGCCAATGTTCGGGTGCTGGATGCGCGGCCCGGTGGTGTCTATGAAGACAATGTCATTCGTGCTGTTCAGGACTGGCTTTACGATATGAGGAGTATCAAGCACAAGGGCGATATTATTCTTACCCAGAAAATTGAACTTTTCTGGCGTGATTATCCTGATAACACCCCATACCTTGATTAGGATGACTTAATGCGTATTCCAAGCAATGCAGTGCTCCTTACCTTGGTTATTCTACTTTTGGAATCGGTGTCGCCGTCGGCTCTGGCGGAACAGTACCGAAGCAAGCTACTGCTGAATCCAGGTCAATCACTGGATGAGGCTGCCAGTGTTTCCATCGAGCAGTTGGAAGCACAGTTTGGCGATATTCGGCAGGATTATGCGCGCTCCAGTGCCGGTGTTCAGTTGGCGCGACATTATGTTGAGCAGCGTAATTATGATAAGGCGGTTGCCTACTATAAGGAGGCACTTGCTGCACAGGGGTTATCGGATGTTGTTAACCGGGATCTGCACCGAGAGCTGGCGGGTGTTTATCTTGCCATGGGCAGTCCGGATCTTGCGCTGCAAACCTTATCATCTTTGGGGCATCAGCCGCCGCTTAAGGATCCACAAACGCTGCTCACCTACGCTCATATCTATTATGCATTAAATGATTATTTGCAGGTTGCTTCTACCCTTGATCAACTGTTCTCACTGCTAACGCCGGACCAAGAAGCTTTGTATCAGCAAATGATCGCGTTGGCCTATCAGATTCAGGATTACGATCTGTGTGCCTCAGCGTTAGAGCAGCAGTTGAATTATGACATGAGTAAAAGCGACTATTGGTTTCAATTAGTGGCGGTGCTGCTGAAACAAAATAAGGCGCAACAAGCGCTGGCTTATCTTGCATTGGCTGAATTGCAGGGAATGGCGTTCAGTGAACAGAATGTTCTGTTGTTGGGCAGCCTTTATGCATCCCAAGGGAACCCCTATAAAGGTGCTGAGGTGTTGTCTGAGGCAATCTCTCAAGGGGTGGTGAGTGCTACCGGTGAACACTACCGAGTTCTGTTTGAATACTGGCTGCATGCCCAAGAGCAAAAGCGTGCTCTCCAGGCGCTGCAACAAGCAGCGACCCTGACCAGGGATGCTGAGTTGTATCTTTATTGGGCCCAGATGTTGATGCAGAATCAGAACTGGAAGCAGATGCATAATGTCATGATGGATTTCTGCGGTAAGGCTGTACCACCTCTGATGGTGGGGCGTGCGAATCTGATGTTAGGCATCAGTGAGTATAAATTAAATCGCCCTCAGAAAGCCTTTCAGGCATTTGCCAACGCCACACTGGTGGGCGGTGCTAATGATTTGGCTGGGCAATGGTTGGATCGATTGGAGGCAGAAGGCATAATGGGCAATATTCCCGCGCGACCGTCTGGACCTTGTCAGGCAATTGCTGGATAAGAGCGAGCGGCCTTAATTTCCGACCAAAAAGAATAATATGAACATTAGGCTTCTGTTTTGTTTGATTTGTACTGTGCTGCCTGCTTGTGCAGTTACCACGGAGGATTGCGGCCAATTACCGGATGATCAAACGATTGGTAATGCCGGCTGTATGATTGTTCAGGATGGCAAGCTACTGATGATACAGCAAAGAATCAGTGGCCTTTGGGCTCTGCCTGGCGGTACAGCCGAGCCTGGGGAGCGCGCTGTTTGTTCTGCACAGCGAGAAACCTACGAAGAAACCGGTTTCAGGGTTCAGGTGCGTCATAAAATTCGTGAGTTCGGAAATGGTTTCCAGCTTTATTCGTGTGAGCTCGAGCAGCGTAGCTCGGGGGGGCCGTTAGATAAGGTGGAGGTTGCTACTTATAGTTGGTTTGATCAAGTTCAGCGTCAGTCAGTTCCCCTTCGATTTGAACAGCAACGTGCATTGGTTGATCAATTGGTGCTGGAGGAGCAGGCGCGTAAGCAGCCTACTGCTCCATAGTATCAGAGTTGGGCTCAGGATGAGGTTGTCGCCTCTTTGATCACCGCAGGGCCGGTCACGCCTTCAATGGCATCTTGCAACTCCTTGCGTAAGCCCAGTATGAAGGCTACTTCTGCCGCCACAAACAAAGGGCCGATGGCCAGACCCATTATATCGTCGATAAAAGCAGGTTTGCGGCGCTCATAAACGTGACCGACGAACTGAATAATCCAGCCTACGACAAACAGACCAATACCACTTAGCAACCATAGCTCAGTTGATAGTGCCGCCAGGGCGTTGCCGATCCACAGGCTTATAATCAACGCTGCCACCATGGCCATGCCAAAACGTAAATCAAGCTTGATGTAGTAGGTGCTGGCGGCAACAACAACCAACAGTGCCGGTGTCAACGCTATGCCCATGATATTGAGCTCCGGGCGTGCCAGCAGGGTTGCGACTGCCACCACTATCAAAGGTATACCCACAAAGTGAGTGATGATATTGCGCTTGTCGCGGTGGTAGCTGGCGTACTGTGTGAGCTGTTCAGTCAAGCTTCTCATTCTTGGATCCTCTGCTGCTTTGGCCTGGGCATATATTATCACGCTTATGCTAGCCGCAGGGGGGATGCTAAGTCTGTCATCTGGCTGACATTGGTGGCAGGTTTCCGAGCTTCTGCAGCGCATTCAGATCGCAAATTTCAATGCCGCCGTATACCAGTTTAACAATGCCATTTGCTTCGAGATCTTTGAGGATCTGATTTGTGGTTTGGCGAGAGATGGAGAGCATGCGTCCGAGTTGCTCCTGGTGTAAACGAATGGTCGGAGGTGTGTGTGCCGTGCGATTGCCGTAGCCTTCAGCGATCAGTGCCAATCGCCGGATAAGCCTCTGTGGGGCCGGTAAGAGGGCAAAATCTTCAATGGCGTAGAAGGTTAATCTCAGTTTTTGTGTCAGCAGCTGGCCGAAAGAACGCCAATATTCAGGCGTCTCTTGCAGAATTTGTTGCAGTGTTGCTTCCGACACATGCAATAACATGCTGTCGGTTTCGGCGATAGCGTCATGGGTTCGGGGTTGGCTATCGAACAAGGAGACCTCGCCGATCCAATTTGGAGGATCTATAAACGTGAGAATGGCCTCCTTACCATCTTCACTCAGCATGCTGATCCGCAAAGCGCCCTCAATCACGGCATATAAGCCGCAGTTTGGATCGCCGCGAGAGAACAGCGTATTGCCACGGGCAATGGTTTGGGTTTTGCCATTACTGATAAGGGCACGTTGCAACGGTTCAGGAATGGCATTGAACCAGCGGCCTTGTTGCAATATGTCTGTTATTGGTGGAGTTTTATTTGGCATGAGC